>NZ_JASGBJ010000007.1 GCF_030053415.1 Marinobacter sp. CHS3-4 | reverse complement strand
AAGGGAACACCGGTGGTGTGTGGTCCAGCGCCGTGGCCAGTCCGGATGGCCGTCACCTGTATGCCATATCCAATGCTGCGGATGAGCTGGTCGTCCTGACTGCCGGGTTTAAAGGTATTGGTCGCCCAGATCGGGATGGTGACGGTGTAGAGGATATCCTTGATGTGTTTCCGGATGATCCAGAGGAATGGCTGGATACCGATGGAGACACCATTGGCAATAACGCAGATCCGGATGATGACGATGACGGTGTTGCTGACGAGTCGGATGCTTTCCCACAGAACGACAGTGAATGGTTGGACACTGATGGCGACAACATCGGTAATAATGCCGACCCCGATGACGACAACGATGGCTATGACGATGCGGCAGATGCCTTCCCGTTAAGGGCTGAGGAATGGTCGGACGCTGATGGAGATGGCAAAGGCGACAACGAAGATCTGGATGATGATAACGATGGCATGTCCGACCTTTGGGAAGAAGCGAATGGATTGAATCCACTGGATGCCAGTGACGCGTCACTCAACCCGGATGGGGATAATCTGACCAATCTGGAAGAGTTTGAGAACGACTCAGACATTAACCTTCAGGATACTGATGGCGACGGATATCTGGATCACGAAGACCAAATGCCACGGGATCCGACCGAGTACCGCGATATTGATGGTGACGGTATTGGAGATACAGCCGATCTTGACGACGACAACGATGGCCTGTCAGACCAGTGTGAAACCACTTATGGCTTTGATCCTCTGGTCGCCAATCCAGAAGGCCGGGACTTCGATGGTGACGGTGTTGCTGACGACCTTGAGTGTATCGCGGGTACGGATCCAACCAAAACAGATACCGATGGTGACGGACTACCGGATGATTTCGAACTGGCTTATGGCCTTGATGCATTATCGAACGATGCATCGGAGGATTTGGACCAGGATGGCTACAGCAACGAACTTGAGTATCAGTTAGGCCACGATCCGAGTGTTAACGAGTTTGATGATCGGTCGCCTGAATTGATTGAGCGTCTGAATCTTCCTGCCACTGTAAGTACTATCCAAGTGGCGTCTCATCCTGGCGGCGAGAACGTTGTTGTTGCTGTAGGCAAAGAGCTGATTGTTTACGCCAGAGATGCCATAACCGGCCGCCTGACTCAACTGTCTCAGTTTGTGATTTCGACGACATTCAATTCTCTCAACACATTGGATCTGACGTTCAGCGGCGATGACCTCTATGTTGTGACTCGTGAGAATGGCTTCGACATTGATGAGCAAGCTCTGCATCATTTGAAGCTTGATGCTTCTGGAACGCTTGTCGCCCAACGGTCACTCACGCTCGAAGCGTTGGGTAGTGGTGCGGTGATGGAAGCCGGGGTGGCCTATGAGAGTGCTTCTCTCAGCTATGCCTCGATCGAAGCTTCTCCGGACGGTGAGCAGGTCTATCTTGGTGTCAGGAGTCGAGGTGTTCTGATCTTCGATCGTGACGACACCACAGGCGACTTCACCTTCCGTGAGCACTTCCTTAATGGTGAGTCCTATCTTCACGCACACACCCAATTAGTGATGAGCGATTCTGGTT
>NZ_JASGBJ010000006.1 GCF_030053415.1 Marinobacter sp. CHS3-4 | reverse complement strand
GGGTATTAGGAGCCTGACGATGACCTACTCTCACATGGGCAGAAGCCACACTACCATCGGCGCTGGTCTGTTTCACTGCTGAGTTCGGGATGGGATCAGGTGGTTCCAGACCGCTATGGTCGTCAGGCAAAACGGTTGATCACTGGGGGACGAGAAGGAACGTGATGTTGATTTCATGCGTCATCCACTGTTGGGATCGCAATTGTTTTGGGTGTTATATAGTCAAGCCGCACGAGCAATTAGTATCGGTTAGCTCAACGCCTCGCAGCGCTTACACACCCGACCTATCAACGTCCTGGTCTTGAACGGCTCTTCAGGGACCTCAAGGGTCCAGGGAGATCTCATCTTGGAAGGGGCTTCCCGCTTAGATGCTTTCAGCGGTTATCCTATCCGAACATAGCTACCGGGCAATGCGTCTGGCGACACAACCCGAACACCAGCGGTTCGTCCACTCCGGTCCTCTCGTACTAGGAGCAGCTTTCCTCAAATCTCCAACGTCCACGGCAGATAGGGACCGAACTGTCTCACGACGTTCTAAACCCAGCTCGCGTACCACTTTAAATGGCGAACAGCCATACCCTTGGGACCGGCTTCAGCCCCAGGATGTGATGAGCCGACATCGAGGTGCCAAACACCGCCGTCGATGTGAACTCTTGGGCGGTATCAGCCTGTTATCCCCGGAGTACCTTTTATCCGTTGAGCGATGGCCCTTCCATACAGAACCACCGGATCACTATGACCTACTTTCGTACCTGCTCGACGTGTCTGTCTCGCAGTTAAGCGGGCTTGTGCCATTACACTAACCGCATGATGTCCGACCATGCTTAGCCCACCTTTGTGCTCCTCCGTTACGCTTTGGGAGGAGACCGCCCCAGTCAAACTACCCACCACACAGTGTCCTTAACCCCGATAAGGGGTCGAAGTTAGAACCTCAAACAGGTCAGGCTGGTATTTCAAGGTTGGCTCCACCACCACTGGCGTGATGGTTTCAAAGCCTCCCAGCTATCCTACACAAACATGCTCAAAGTTCACTGTGAAGCTATAGTAAAGGTTCACGGGGTCTTTCCGTCTAGCCGCGGATACACCGCATCTTCACGGCGATTTCAATTTCACTGAGTCTCGGGTAGAGACAGCGCCCCCATCGTTACGCCATTCGTGCAGGTCGGAACTTACCCGACAAGGAATTTCGCTACCTTAGGACCGTTATAGTTACGGCCGCCGTTTACCGGGGCTTCGATCAAGAGCTTCGCGCAAGCGCTAACCCCATCAATTAACCTTCCGGCACCGGGCAGGCGTCACACCGTATACGTCCACTTTCGTGTTTGCACAGTGCTGTGTTTTTAATAAACAGTCGCAGGGGCCTGGTATCTTCGACTGGCCTCAGCTCCACCCGCAGGGGTATCACTTACTACCAGCGTGCCTTCTCCCGAAGTTACGGCACCATTTTGCCTAGTTCCTTTACCCGAGTTCTCTCAAGCGCCTTGGTATTCTCTACCTGACCACCTGTGTCGGTTTGGGGTACGGTCTCGAATAGCCTGAAGCTTAGAAGATTTTCCTGGAAGCAGGGCATCAATGACTTCCAACCCGTAAAAGGGTCGTCGTCGTCGCGTCTCGGCATTATGGGACCGGATTTGCCTAATCCCACTGCCTACTCGCTTAAACCGGGACAACCGTCGCCCGGCTCACCTAGCCTTCTCCGTCTCTCCATCGCAGCTATCCAAGGTACGGGAATATTAACCCGTTTCCCATCGACTACACCTTTCGGTCTCGCCTTAGGGGCCGACTCACCCTGCGCCGATTAGCGTTGCGCAGGAACCCTTGGTCTTCCGGCGTGCGGGTTTTTCACCCGCATTGTCGTTACTCATGTCAGCATTCGCACTTCTGATACCTCCAGCATGCTTCTCAACACACCTTCACAGGCTTACAGAACGCTCCCCTACCCCGCATACAGAGTATGCAGCCGCAGCTTCGGTAACCAGTTTGAGCCCCGTTACATCTTCCGCGCAGGCCGACTCGACTAGTGAGCTATTACGCTTTCTTTAAAGGATGGCTGCTTCTAAGCCAACCTCCTAGCTGTCTGAGCCTTCCCACATCGTTTCCCACTTAACTGGTATTTGGGGACCTTAGCTGGCGGTCTGGGTTGTTTCCCTCTTCACGATGGACGTTAGCACCCACCGTGTGTCTCCCGGATAGTACTCACAGGTATTCGGAGTTTGCATCGGGTTGGTAAGTCGGGATGACCCCCTAGCCGAAACAGTGCTCTACCCCCTGTGGTATTCGTCCGAGGCGCTACCTAAATAGCTTTCGGGGAGAACCAGCTATCTCCGGGCTTGATTAGCCTTTCACTCCGATCCACAAGTCATCCCCTGGCTTTTCAACGACAGTGGGTTCGGTCCTCCAGTTGATGTTACTCAACCTTCAACCTGCTCATGGATAGATCGCCCGGTTTCGGGTCTATGCCCAGCGACTGATTCGCCCTATTCAGACTCGGTTTCCCTACGGCTCCCCTAAACGGTTAACCTCGCCACTGAACATAAGTCGCTGACCCATTATACAAAAGGTACGCCGTCACGGAACAAGTCCGCTCCGACTGCTTGTACGCATACGGTTTCAGGATCTATTTCACTCCCCTCACAGGGGTTCTTTTCGCCTTTCCCTCACGGTACTGGTTCACTATCGGTCAGTCAGGAGTATTTAGCCTTGGAGGATGGTCCCCCCATGTTCAGACAGGATATCACGTGTCCCGTCCTACTCGATTTCACTGAACTCAGGTTTCGGATACGGGGCTATCACCCACTATGGCGGACCTTTCCAGATCCTTCTCCTACCAGTTGTTCAGCTTAAGGGCTGGTCCCCGTTCGCTCGCCGCTACTGAGGGAATCTCGGTTGATTTCTTTTCCTTCGGGTACTTAGATGTTTCAGTTCCCCGAGTTCGCCCCGTACGGCTATGTATTCACCGCACGGTACCGACCCGAAAGTCGGTGGGTTTCCCCATTCAGAGATCTCCGGATCAAAGGTTGTTTGCCACCTCCCCGAAGCTTATCGCAGGCTTCCACGTCTTTCATCGCCTCTGACTGCCAAGGCATCCACCGTATGCGCTTAATTGCTTGACTATATAACCCCAAAACAACTGAGGTTACACACAATCAACGACAACACCGGATAACGCTTGAAATCGCTATCACTTGAATCATTCCTCTCGGAGATAATGAGAGAAATAAATTCGTGTTCTTTCTCGTCCAATTTGTTAAAGAGCAAATCTGACCCAGTGATCAGAAAGAAGAACTTCATCCAACAACATCCGTCATTGATGAAACGCTTGTTTCTGCACACTGCTAACTCGCGTTAGTCAGTAAATAAGGGTTTTTGGTGGAGCCAGGCGGGATCGAACCGCCGACCTCCTGCGTGCAAGGCAGGCGCTCTCCCAGCTGAGCTATGGCCCCTCGATAAACCACCCAAGACCAAGCAATGCTCGGACTCTCAGGCTAAAGAATCTGACTGATCAAGGCATGAAAGTGCGCCGCATAGCCTGCTATGCAAGTGCTTTCATAACGCCGAGCAGTGAAATTCTGGTGGGTCTGGGTGGATTTGAACCACCGACCTCACCCTTATCAGGGGTGCGCTCTAACCAACTGAGCTACAGACCCGAAAGTGCGGGCCTGCAAGACCCTTTGCTCTCTTCTTAAGCCAACCAAGTAATTCGTGTGGACTCTGACCGAAGCATTCGGCTTCGTTTAAGGAGGTGATCCAGCCGCAGGTTCCCCTACGGCTACCTTGTTACGACTTCACCCCAGTCATGAACCACACCGTGGTGATCGTCCTCCCGAAGGTTAGACTAACCACTTCTGGTGCAATCCACTCCCATGGTGTGACGGGCGGTGTGTACAAGGCCCGGGAACGTATTCACCGCGACATTCTGATT
Source organism: Marinobacter sp. CHS3-4 (assembly GCF_030053415.1). Lineage (GTDB taxonomy): Bacteria > Pseudomonadota > Gammaproteobacteria > Pseudomonadales > Oleiphilaceae > Marinobacter. The sequence goes on along the minus strand of NZ_JASGBJ010000006.1, from coordinate 1,494 downwards.
CGCGATTACTAGCGATTCCGACTTCACGGAGTCGAGTTGCAGACTCCGATCCGGACTACGATGCGTTTTGTGAGATTGGCTCCCCCTCGCGGGTTTGCGGCCCTCTGTGCGCACCATTGTAGCACGTGTGTAGCCCTGGCCGTAAGGGCCATGATGACCTGACGTCATCCCCACCTTCCTCCGGTTTGTCACCGGCAGTCTCCCTAGAGTTCTCAACCGAATTGCTAGCAACTAAGGATAGGGGTTGCGCTCGTTACGGGACTTAACCCAACATCTCACGACACGAGCTGACGACGGCCATGCAGCACCTGTGTCAGAGTTCCCGAAGGCACCAATCCATCTCTGGAAAGTTCTCTGCATGTCAAGGCCAGGTAAGGTTCTTCGCGTTGCGTCGAATTAAACCACATGCTCCACCGCTTGTGCGGGCCCCCGTCAATTCATTTGAGTTTTAACCTTGCGGCCGTACTCCCCAGGCGGTCTACTTAGTGCGTTAGCTGCGCCACTAAGACTTCAAGAGTCCCAACGGCTAGTAGACATCGTTTACAGCGTGGACTACCAGGGTATCTAATCCTGTTTGCTCCCCACGCTTTCGCACCTCAGTGTCAGTATTGGTCCAGAGTGCCGCCTTCGCCACTGGTGTTCCTTCCTATATCTACGCATTTCACCGCTACACAGGAAATTCCACACTCCTCTACCATACTCTAGCCTGACAGTTCGAAATGCCGTTCCCAGGTTAAGCCCGGGGCTTTCACATCTCGCTTATCAAACCACCTACGCGCGCTTTACGCCCAGTAATTCCGATTAACGCTTGCACCCTCCGTATTACCGCGGCTGCTGGCACGGAGTTAGCCGGTGCTTCTTCTGTGAGTAACGTCAAGGCCAGCCAGTATTAATGACTGAATTTTCCTCCTCACTGAAAGTGCTTTACAACCCGAAAGCCTTCTTCACACACGCGGCATGGCTGGATCAGGGTTGCCCCCATTGTCCAATATTCCCCACTGCTGCCTCCCGTAGGAGTTCGGGCCGTGTCTCAGTCCCGATGTGGCTGATCATCCTCTCAGACCAGCTACGGATCGTCGCCTTGGTAGGCTCTTACCCCACCAACTAGCTAATCCGACATAGGCACATCCAATAGCGCAAGGTCCGAAGATCCCCTGCTTTCCCCCGGAGGGCGTACGCGGTATTAATCCGGGTTTCCCCGGGCTATCCCCCACTACTGGGCAGTTTCCTATGCATTACTCACCCGTCCGCCGCTCGTCAGCATCTAGCAAGCTAGATCTGTTACCGCTCGACTTGCATGTGTTAAGCCTGCCGCCAGCGTTCAATCTGAGCCATGATCAAACTCTTCAGTTTAAATCATACAAGAATCCGAAGATTCTCTATTCTTGCTCAAGACAAAACTCAATTTCGACGAGTCACTGTCCTGATATTTCGTATCCGAAATACCTCGGCCAGCGCCCACACGAATTACTTGGTTAACTTTTTAAAGAGCAG
>NZ_JASGBJ010000005.1 GCF_030053415.1 Marinobacter sp. CHS3-4 | reverse complement strand
TGAAGCAACCGCTCTCAAAGTTGGCCAGCCCGCAAACCCCGAACTCTTTTTCGCCCACAGGCAAAAGGTAATCTTTATGGACTTGCAGAACGGGGGTTTTAATCATTGGTTTCACTTAACGCCAGCCATAAGCGGCGCCCTGACAAGGGCGTCCGGTGGAGGGCCAATGGCCCGGAACAACCTTAATGGCATTGTTATACATCTCGACCTCAATGAACCTCTTCGACATGAAATTCAAACCCGCCGATAAACCGATTGAGGATATTGTAGAAAAAGCAGCCAATCACGACAGATATATAGCCGAAAATCAGGTAGAGCAATGGGAAAATAAAGAAGACGAAAGTTGGAAATCCAACGGTGTTTCCGTCTGGCCCCATCGGCGGACCAGCGAGGTTCATCATTAAAATCATGGGTAAGAAAATTGGCAATGTAGCAACTGCCATGAGCACCCCAAAAACCTTTCCATTTTGGTGCGGTGAGAGACGTTTAATCTGTTTTTTCATAGTCAGACTCCATTCTGTGAGTATTCATTTTCCTGGTGTATAACGCCAAGCACAGCGGCGACACGCCAGTGGCGTCCGGCGGCAATCGGCCGTGTACTGATGCGCCTTGTTATAGTCGCCCAGAGAACTTCCTGTACAGTTCTTTGGCATAGATTAGAGCAAGCCATCGTGAACAGGACAACAGCAACAGTTGCGAATTCTGCCTGGTGCAGCTGGAAGATTCCCCGCCATGCAACCTCACCATCGCTTACGTCATAGATCATTCGTACGCATATCAAATTGACCATCAGTATTAAGAGATGCGAACCCAAAGTGATTCTGTAATCGCCCATTCTGAGATCTCGAAGTGCTATAACGCCTTGGGTAAGCTGCCGGTCCGGAGCGCAGCGTAGTACCGGTCAGCTTCACCCACTTGTTAAGGAATCACACCGCCGAAAGTAATAGAAATCAGGACCAGAAAATTCTACGAATTTCTCATTCCCATGCTGATCGTAACCATCGAAGCCCCGTAATCCCTTGTAAATTAATAGGTCCTTGGCAGGAACGTAGTACAAATAAGCTTCGTTATACTCACGTTCTCCCTTATTGTTCTTCCCTTCTTCAACGTAAACACCTTGCTCTAAAAAATAGCTGCCGGACCAACTATAGATCTCGCCCTCAAGAGGATACTTGGACGCGAACCCACCATCCTTTTTAAGCTTCCATGTATCAGATTGGCAATCACCACCTGTCCACACGCCAAACAGTTTTTTGAGGTCTGATTCATTTGAGACCAGATTAGCCTTGAAGTATGTTTTCTTCAGTATCAGTCCAGTTTCACAAACCTCTCCACTGCAGCCGTCTATCTTTTTTCTCTCATCACGTTCGGTATAGAAAGGAAGTTCTCCAAAGTTGCCTTTCGAAACCCACAAATCCGCCAGTGAGAAAGGACTGAACAGTAGGCCAACCATCAAAATTGTGACGAAGCTATGCATGCTTTTCCTTAACGCCGCATTCAGCGGCTTGTCCGCTGCAATGCTTTGTTATGCTGATTGACTCCAATTATCTCTTTATACTCGGACTCGATTGCTTTTCGAGCAGAGTCCATCTTGGGCTTGAGGTCATGTATCCATTCGTCATATAACTCATTCAACCTCTCGTTCAAAGGCCGATCGGACTGTCCAAAAATTCTTAGCTTATCCAGGCTTTGCCAAACACTTGTCAGAAATTCGTAGACTGATGACTGAGACTCTTCAGACATAAATAGCCGTTTTCGCTCAAAATCACGAAAATAATGATCGAGTGATTCCGCAGCCTTTTCCAACCGCTCTTTTTCTGGTGGCTTGGAGCGGCCGAGCTCGTCGGGCTGTATTGCCCAACGACAATCAATCCAGGTATCCGCTAATAGCTGATAATTTAAAGTTAAAGCCTTAAAGCGCTCTTCGTTAATTGACGATAGCCTAATCTCCGCCAGCTTGGTTTGCTCTTGTAACCTGGCTTTTGTGACTTCCACGCCCTCGAGAAGCTTGGCTTTTTCCGCCTCCAGCTTTTTGTCTATCTCGGCTTTTTCATTTTGGATGATTCGCTTTGACAAGACCCCACCCCACCACCTAGATAGAGCTGTCACGATTACTACACCACCACCAAACAGACCGAACATCTCTAACAAAAAGCTACTGCTCATATGCCTTTCTTCCTTTAACTTCCATTAAAAGTGCCGCCATAGCGCTACGTTGATCATTTGGGCATAACGCCAAAACACACCGGCGCCATGCCAATGGCGTCCGGTGATGTGCCTTGTTAGGTGATTCATCGTCCTAGTACCGGTTGATAGCTTTTAATACCAATGTATTCATCATATCTGGCTTTTTCTTCTTCGGTTTTTAACCTACTTCTCATTGCTTTGATTGTGTACCCGCCCTGAGCGATGCCGTTTTCGATTATCATCCAATCAAAAACATCCTCTGGATAGAAACCAAGCCTTTCACCAACTCGATGCCATTTGCTTAAGGATTTGGGCAGCTCAAAAAAAACACCTGATAACAGATTTTCCTCAGGATGATAGGCGACGCCATTCAGCCAGATATACAAGAATTGATCGGAACCCATATGTTCTGACAATTCTGGAACACGGAATTTCAGCTTAGCCAGAAACGTCGCGTCACCACCAACCTGAACTTTTTTAATAAAGGCGCTGATAGTTTCAGAAGCCAAATCATATGCTCGCTGCATCTCGGGATCGGAGCGTTTGATTTGGTTGAATTTAGGCTCTCTATCTTCTGCGTTGGCCGAAGGCACTCCCAAAAGAAGAGCGACCATGATTAGAATCAGATGCTTCATCGAATCTTTTTTCACCTAACTCCAATGTTCAGCGGCTGGTTTGGAGGCGCTACCGCGCTGGAAAACCGGTCCGGTGGGGGCCCGTTAGGGCCGGAATGCACTGCAACTACTGGTTATGCCCGAACGGTGTGCCCAGTAGCGAAAGTGCAAAGAACCCAACGAAAATCCAAATCGCGCAAAGCCGAACTTTGTCGAGCTTAACCATGACATTGAGCTTTGATCCGCTCACAAATTCCTGGGCCCATTCGTGACGGTAGCCTCCCCACACTGCCAACCCAATCGCAACGCCCTTCTCTTTAGCTTTTTTCCAATCAACATAAGCGATAGACAGCAATTGGATTGCTACGTGACAAATCACGAAAACCACTACCGCAAAAGCTGACAGGAAACTAGTGACTTGCATTCTTCATCCATAGGCATAACGCCAAGCTAAGCGGCGTGACAAGGCCGTCCGATGGAGGCCGAAGGCCGGAAAAAACTCAAGCGCCTTGTTAGAAGCTTGCACTACCCAGCCCGCTGGCCAAAAAAGACCAGACAACAAAGAGACAAATGTAGATTAGACCCACGAGCGAAGCCCCAAAAGCCGATTGAGCCGATTTGAGGGCGTTGTCTGATCTAGAGGTCCCAGAAGTTTCAAAAACCAAAATGCTTCGGCGAGCCTGAACCAACAGCGGCACACAGCATATAGAGGCTATTAATGCTGCCGGTAACCACCCTATTAGGCTGGGCAACACCAACAGTACAATCGGAGCCAGCGGCAATATTAACGTAAGCCAGAAGACGCCCTTGGGGGCGCCCAGCTCATCAAAAATCGATGACTCTCGACGCACTGAGAACGCCGATCTAATACCAATGACTACTAATACGATGAAAAGGATTACGTTCAACTTCCCTTTACTCCTAACGCCCAGCTCAGCATGCATGTCCGCTGGAGCTGCTGGTTAGGTGATTCTTGCTATTTCTTTGTATGCTCATCGATTAACCAAATTCCGTTTACTAAGTTTGCTTCGTACATTGTAATCTGGTCTGACTCCGGACCAGAAAAGAAACGTATCTTATCGAAGATACCATCATCGTTTGAATCAGTGATATCGACCGATGAATGCCCAGAATTTTGTTTTGGGTGAACCATAATGGTTTGGCTTTTACCCGATGTGTCGTAAGAAAGCATTGGACCATTTTCTTTTTTAACTATGAGCACGCTATCCCTGTTTTTTGGGTAGGTAATGACCTGCCAAGGATCTATCTTCAGTTGTTCCATAATTTGAGTGGAACCATTCAGGGGATCGGTCCATTCTTTTTGCTCCAATTCGACCGTTTTCTGACATCCTGTGAGGATCAGAGCAAGAATTAATATGGTAAGTTTGAGCAAGTCCATTCTTCACCTAACGCTTGCAGCATGCGCGCCCATGTAATGAAGCCGAAGGCGCAATGTAATGGGCGTCGCCGTGCCTGCACTTGTTAAAAGATCACTCACCCAACGACTTGGCCAGATGATGCTCGAATACAAAATAAGCAATTAGCGATAATGCAACTGATCCGCCAAATACGAACGCAGCGATCTCACTCAGATAAAAGATGACTGAGACGAGAGAGAGAATCAGAGCCAAACCGCACAAAGAGCCCAGAATAGAGGTGAGCTCTTGTGAAAAGTCGCCCCGGAAGTGCTTATAGCTCTTTTGACCTCTCAGAATGTAGGCCTCATAAACTCCGCCAAGAATGAAAAAGCCAGGCATCGCCGCACAAGCACCATACAAAGCGACCGTTAAGGAAGTGCTCTCCACCCCAACTTGAAGCAGCGCAAGGACAATAATCAAGGAAGAGCCGGCGCCACTGTATGACAGGTTCCGAAATAACCCTATTCTCGATTCGCTTGGGTACCGCATAGTGCTCTCAACAGTCCTCGTAGTCTTGCGCGGCTCTTCGGGTTTCCCGCTCATAGTTGTGTGACTTTTAACGCCAATGTTCAGCGGCCGGTTTGGAGGCGCAACGCGACGGAAAACCGGTCCGGTGGAGGCCCGTAGGGCCGGAACGTACTGGAACTACTGGTTAAGCCTGTCGATGAAGTCCCGGGTGTAGTTTGCCAGTAGCCGAAGTCCTTCAGGACGGATCTCGATTCGATCCATCTTTAGGTGGTAACAATTGGACCGCTTCTGAATGATCTGCTCCACCTTTTCTGGTTTCCGCATGAGCGATGGCCGTCCGGCTGAGTGCAAAATTGTATTTCGAATTTGAGCCGCCTCCATCAGAAATTGCCAAGGCTCAAATTGTGCAATCTCATCCCCCAAGGCTTCTTTGACTATAGGCTTGTACTTCTCCAGGCCGCCTAATCTTGAGTCCGGTGCTACATCCTTCCCTTTTGATAAAAGAATCAACATTTCTTCAATGTGACCAAACATCATCAGGAAGACAGCAGTCCGCAAACTTTTTGGAAATTGATTCGAATACACGTCCGACCAAAATTTCCTCAGATGCTGATCTTCTAAATCATCAATCTCCTGCTGTGCTTCTCCAAAGAGAGCTTTGACGTGATTGTGGAATTTAACCAGCCAATCTAAGTTATTTGCAGACGCGAACTTGAAAGCATCTTTATTCATAGGCTTAACGCCGCGCTTTGCGGTTGGTTTGGAGCGCAGCGGAAAACCAGTCCGACAACAGCGCCTTGTTACATTTTTCCATTCCTAAAGCCCAAATAGCGAAAGAACACGATTCGAATAGAGCTGCGAATTAACTTTAACCAGCTCTTTCACAGTGCTGCCGGTATTACCAACTTCGACTTCTGGCGAAGCGCCACTTTGCAAAAGCAGTGAGATAATTTCCGGTTTATCCGCGACTTTATTGTATGCATGACACGCTGGCCACAAGGCGTCTGACGGATTAGCTCCCTGCGTCAAAAGGAGTTTTATCAAGCTCAGCCATTTGTCAAAATTCGGGTTTAGGCCATGACCAAATTTTACGGCCAACTGAATTACGCTAGATTCGGGCCCCGCTGCCATTCTGGCGCTTACGTTTGCGCCGAACTCAATGAGTCTCTCTGAAAGATCAAAATCCTCACATTGCATGGCAAACATCAATGGAGTTTTGTCCCTGCAATTGGCGTTGTGTTGCCCAGTGACCTCGAGAGCTTTCGTCTCGCTGTTAATAATTCCGAGAACCGTTTCGTGATCGTGCTTTTCGATAGCCACGAATAGTTTCTTAATTTCTGACTTGTTCATGTGTTCTCAAGAAATGTAACGCCTGCCTAAACGGAGGAGCAAAATTGGCGCGCTTTTTTGCCACTGCAAAAAGCGCGACATATTTTGCGGAGTCCGTTTGAGGCACTTGTTAGCGTGGGTTGAACGGAAGTATGAAGTAACGCAACATTGCCCAGATAAAGGTAACCGGATTAACCCATTTATAACTTGCTGCATGATCTAATACTTCCTTGGTTATATCTTTAGGTATTCGTTTGTCGAATGCTGCCACCTCAACTTCAACGAAGGGTGTTTCGACGATAAACCGATAACCTTTGTATTCGAAAAATGCTTCGAAATCATCTGTTAAACCCCACGATTTTTTTGCTAGCACTTTTACACCATTTAGCCTTTCGATATGAGCGACCATAGATATTGGTGAAAAGAATTGGCCTTTAACCGTAAAGCCATCTTTTGTGTGGTACCACTCGATCTCTTTCATATTAAAACGCTAACGCCATTGTTTAGCGGCGCCCTGAAAAGGGCGTCCGGTGGAGGCCGTCAGGCCGGAACGTACTACAACTACTGGTTATGTGGCTGTGCGCTCTGCTTTCGCATGAAACAAAAATAGCCGAATCCCACTAAACCAAAGATCGTGGCTAGACCTTCACGCTCGATCACCTCTGCCCCTAAGAGCGCAATCGGCACCGAACCTGCCAAGATAGAACCAAAAAATGCCCAATATTTATGACCAGGTGGATGCAGAGCCGAATTTGCCCTCAAGAGGAGCTCTGCCGCCCCCAAAAACCCAAGTACCATCAACGTGGAAATGGCATTTCTCCCAACCTCGACCTCAAGTACACATAACGCTAAGGTAACCGGCGCCGGAGCGCAGCGGAGGGAACCAAAAGCGGTACGCTTTTGGCGTCCGGTTGACCGACTTGTTATGCGAACAAAATGAGTAGACCGAGGCCCAGCAACAAAATGAGCCATGGGATTAGAAAGACGGCAAAATGACGTACTGGTATGAGTAGGTACATCAAGGCTCCTAACCCCAAACATATAAAGCCAGTCATTTGTAACAACAGCTCTGCCGCAGATCGATCATAAAACGTCATTTCAATATACCAGGCGCCACCCTCCCAATAGGAAGTGATAACCCAATGCGCTACGGCGTAGAGTATTAAACCATAGAAAATGGTACCAAAAACTGCTCTGAGTATACTTTGAAGCAGGAATCCAAGCTTTTCATCTACAGATTTAAACGAAGGAATGATCATGGACTCCTGCATAACGCTGAGCTTAGCGGCGCCCGTGTAATGGAGGCGAAGCCGCAATGAAAAGGGCGTCCGGCGGCCATTGGCCGCGTACTACAGCGCCTTGTTATGAGCCGCCACACCTAAGCCTGAACTTTTTGTACAGCTTGAAAAGCCCATAGCCAAGCAAAAAAATTAAGCCGTTCAGGATGATATTGAGAAGCAGATAATCGACTTCGATCTTGCCCTGAACGAGGAGCCTTTCAACGTTGGAGTCAACAGTAACGCCACGAAAAGGGAATCCGAACCTGAATCTGTTCCAAGGTTCCGTCCCTACGTTGCCATGATCAACGTTTTGTATCGTAAAGTAGCGGCTCGAGTACCAGTGCTTTTTGCTTGCCGGCACATTGAAGTAATCATAAGTCCAGAGACCACTGTGATACGCATTTTCCATTTTTTCATATGGCCCCGGAGTAAACAGGCTGAGAGCGACAATGATCAAGCCTGAAAGGAGCCAAGTTTTGCTACTCATTCACGCCTCATAACGCCAGCCATAAACGGCGCCCTGACAAGGGCGTCCGGTGGAGGCCACGTCTTTTGTGGCCGTAACGAATTTGATGGCCTTGTTAAAATTGCTTCTCACTGTCTGGTTCGGACAGTAACTCACCAGCTAAAGCCCACACACCAAAGATGGCTGCCATTGCGAGCATGACCCATAGCGCGATCTCATGATTGCCAGGCACTTTGTAGGAGAGAAAAACACAAGTTCCGTACACAAGAGCCGCTGGCAACGTAATAAAAGCCCAATTTTCTTTGGGCAACACACTTGTGACCAAGTAGAAAAAATAAACCGCTGATACAGCTAAAAACAGAAGATAGAGCATCTAATTCCCCAATTCAGATAAAGCTTTTTAACGCCCGCAGCACCGCGCGAAATTGGAGCGCAGTGGAAATTTTGTCCGAGTGACTGCGCTTGGATGGTGGTGGTTTGGTATCACCTTTCGACGACCAGATTAGACTGAAACCATGAGGGGAGTAGCCATCATTAAATGAGCCACCACTAAAATTACCACTCGCTTATCCTGTTCGTTCTCTAAGGCAACGGCCAGCCCTATACCGACACTCTTCCCTTGTGAGTATCGAATAGCCTCATAGAGCCCCATTAAAGGAACGACAACATATAACATAAAATTCATCAATCGACTTTCACTGTCAGAACCCAACCAGAAATAACTTGAAGACGAGAAAATAGTGAAAAAGACCGAAAAGATCCGAATTATATTTTTTTTACTCACAGCTACATCCTTAGGCATCGATGTCTTCAGAGTCTAAAAACGCTTGAAATAGCAAATAGTGCTCTAGAAATTTCTGGGGCATCTTTGTAGCAAAGCGAACATTCGGATGAGACGTTTAACGCTGAGCACAGCGGCGGCTGAAAGCCGTCCGGTGGCCGTAGGCCACGTACTGCTGCGCCTTGTTAAATTTGGTTGCGGGTGACGACATGGATTGCCCCTGCAGCAATGAGCGCGATGGTGGCAATTATGTCTGCGATGACCACCCTGCTAACGGCCTCATTGTACCCGCCAACCGACCACGCAATCGCGATGAAGGACACAACGCTGACAAGGCCCGCAACGATTGCCATTATTTGTAGAGATGGCTGGAACGCTGCATACACCAAGAACACACCAAGAAGCCCGAATAGGATGGCCCGGTGACGCATCAGGATTTCAATGTTGGGCTCACCCAGCGAAAGGCCGTATAAGGCAGCAAGGCGCTCCACGCCCAGAACGCCGGAAACGGGCAAGAGATGAATGATGCCGACGAGCACCAGAAGGCCTGTGACAACTTTCTCCATGTTTGCGTTTCCTCCCTGAATTTAACGCCTTGAATAAGCCGCCGATTGGAGCGCCAGCGCAAATCGGTCGGCTTGATTCACTTGTTAATATCTGCCGCGGTGACTATTGCTACCGAGATAAAGCAGAAAAGACCAACAGGTACCAAAATGTAAACAACGAAATCGGAGACTTTCCAACTGCCCTCTTCGATTTTCAATCGCCTGTACTGTGAGATGCTAAACCCTAATAGAGCCGTCACAACTCCAGCCAAAGATGCAGCCCAAGCGTTTCCGTATGAAAACATTATTGGTAACAAGGGCGACAGAAACCAAAGGAGCACAACCGCTTCGGCTCTAGCATACTTTTCGATCATATTCTGTAAATTAACGCGAAGCTAAGCGGCGCCCTGACAAGGGCGTCCGGTGGAGGCCGAAGGCCGGAACAGACTTAAGCGATTTGTTAGAATTTTTGCCCACCAATCTTAACCCGCTTGGCATAAAGCCCTATTTCACTCTCTGATTTTAAACCATACATGTCAGTGAGAATGCCATGACATAGCAAGGCTAGATAAAGGCTTTTATCTAACTCTGTAAACGAACCATCGCTATTTTTTACTCTAATTGGAGGCATCTCCCTGGAAACCGAAGCTCTGTAATAATCCACTCCGTTGCCAGATTTTCTAATTACATGAAAACCGGCCCGCCTAGCGTATTCAAGAAATTTCTCTTGGTCTTGAACATTTCTCGGTGCCAACAAAACCCAATCAAAGCCGGGCTTACCTTCTTCAATTGAAAATTGAAGATTCAAGTCTTGGCCGCCTACCGTCGCGATAAACGCAGCAAAACTTGTTTCGACCCGCTGGGTCTCAAATTCTTTAAAAATTGGTATAACGTCTTCAACTTTGACCATGAAGGCGTTTACTTCGTATGGCTGTTGCTGCCCCCAACAACCAAGCGAAACCCAAAAGAGTAGAGGTAGAAATTTTTTCATAAGAATTCTAACGCCTGCCATAAGCGGCGCCCTGACAGGGGCGTCCGGTGGAGGGCCAAGGGCCCGGAACAGACTTAATGGCCTGGTTATGTGTCACATTCGTCTGAAGCTGATTCTACAGAATCAGGAAGGCCAATCTTCGAGGGCACGTGCCATGTGATCAACGGATGTCCCTCGATTGACAATTGATGATAGCTCCTCAGAGACAAGCGTTTAGTGCCCACTTTCTTGATTCTTGACCAAGGGATATACATTTTAGGCATTGCCCAAGATGCAACGTAAATTCCCGCGTCATCTGTCGCAATGTGACAAAAACCATCCCAAAGAGAACGCCACGGCGTATTAATGGTATGAACAAACCCACACCCAGCCAACTTTGCCTTTAAGTCCGAGCGTTTCTCTGTCTTAAATTCCTCGACGATTTCTGACGCGTCTTTATGCAACCTCCATAGATTTCTAAAGGCAAGGTAGATGGCTAAAACCGCGATAATTGGAACCAGTATGTACAACATCATTCAATGCCAGATTGACACATAACGCTTTTGTTTAGCGGCGCCCCGACAGGGGCGTCCGGTGTAGGGCCAAAGGCCCGGAACGAACTACAACAACTTGTTAAGAGTTCCGAGAGTCTGCAGCTCGGCGCAGGATAACGGCCCCGCCTCCAATCCCCGTCAGACCAATGCCGACCGCATAGACCGAACCTGCCAAGTTCCCTGCACCGAAAAAAGGGATAACCAACATAAAAACACTAGAGGTAAGCACCGCATAGCCAGCACATTTGATCGCAATCTTAGACGGCTTTCTAGCCTGACCCGACAGCACTCGTACCAAAAGTAACAGCGCTCCCAGGAACAAAAGGAGAGCAACCACGAACGTGCCGAGGACATCTTTCCCGGACAAGAGCATGGCTGACATCGAGAAAAGAAAGATCGCAGCAACAATAATGATCACCGCTGCACCCACAACGGCAATTGCCCTCTCTTTGGTTGAAGGCTTCCTGTCTAGATCCCATTTCTCGTCGATCTCAACTTACCTCTTAACGCCCGGCTCACGCGCCGGTTTGAAGCCGCGAAGCGGCGGAAAATCGGTCGCTGTGCAGCCGATTGTTAGCTGACGGCTACCACTGCACTTGGATATTTTTGATTTCATCGTCGTTGTACGCGACTACCCAAGCTGAACCTGAACTGCCCGACATGGACATGCTTGAAACATGATAAGAGTATTCTGACCCCAATTGCTCTTCAGCAAGCGCTTCAGCCTTTTGAGCAGTTTCTCCATTCAGGAAACCAATTGACAACCCAGTGGCGAGAGCCAATAAAACGCTACCAGCAATATATGCGGACGTGGGCCTGCCTGTTCTAAATCCGGCCACTGAGAGCACTTCCAGAGATTCTGAGGTCGATAGTTGGCGGTAAACCCAAATGATCAGCCCAATGGCTGCCAAACCCAGCGCAACTGAGCCAAGAGACTGAGCAGTATGTGATTTCCATTGAGCTAACAACAGATCGATCGGTGTCGCCAGAGGCACTATGATCAAAACACCAACGAAGGCTACCGTGAGAAAAATACTGAACCAGCGGACAACCCGGGCAGTTCTAGCACTTCCCCTCAATAGAAGGATGCCCACGATGACAGCAAAAATATTGAAGCTAGATGAGTAGCTGACTTTATTCGCTATTGCATAAATCATAAACGCAATATCGATAATGCCTACTATCAGAAGTACGATTCCCGCTTTCTTAAAAGGATTACTTCGATCTTCCATGACAACTCCTGTACAGATAACAGCTTATTAGTTTGCATTCGTAGTAAACCGCATCCGTACCACCGTGTCCAAAACTGCTTCACACCCCTGATAGCGTAGATTTTTCATAGCCTTACCTGCCAGTAGCTGGCCGCTTTCGGGTTTTTGCGTCCGTGAAAAGTGTGCACGCGGCTTATCCGTGCACGTTTCTGCAAGTTAAATACAGAAGGCCAAAATTTTCCCGTTCTGAAACAGTTACCTACAAAGGTGCTCTGTGAAAAGCGTGCAGAGCCATGCAAATTAAACCGCAAAAAATTTGGCGTTTTTGATGGCTTTTCATTATAACTGTATGTATATACAGTTATTCAGCCACGGAGGGCTACTGTGCCGAAATCACCATTTATGCAGTCTGTTCGCGCAGAAATCCGGACAAGGCAGTACAGCTACCGCACCGAAAAATCGTACCTCTACTGGGTCCGTCAGTTCATTCTCTTCAATGATAAGAAACACCCGGAGGTGATGGGCAATCAGGAAATTGAACGCTTCCTGAATCACCTTGCCGTCAATCGGGGAGTCAGCCCAGGTACTCAGAATCAGGCGCTGTGCGCAATTATTTTCGTCTACAAGCATGTGCTGAAACGGGAGATTGAAAACCTCCAGTACACGATGACGAAAACGCCGCGGCGCATGCCGACCGTTCTGAACCCCGACGAAGTCGCCTCTATTCTCAGCAACATGACAGCCGAATACTGGCTCATTACTGCACTGCTCTATGGCTGCGGTTTGAGAATCAATGAGGCCCTCTCGCTTCGCGTAAAGGACATCGATCTTAAAAGCCGCAACTTGCTCGTGTTCAACGGCAAGGGCCGAAAAGATCGCTACACACTGATTCCAGGTAACCTCAGAGAAAACCTCGAGCAGCAGGTCGCGCATGCGAGGTCAGTACATGAATCTGATCCGGCCGAGGGATTCAGACTTACTCCCATGCCTTTGCCACCGAACTATTGAGATCGGGAAGTGACATTCGGACGGTTCAGGAAATCCTTGGGCACAGCGACATCCGTACGACGGAAATTTACACGCACATCATTGGCAATCGACGGGCTGGAACTGTCAGCCCGTTTGATCGTCTACCAGGTTCTTGAAGGCCATATTTTTGCCCGCATCATGGGAATAGAGGTCAGGAATTTGGCGTGCCGCGAATGTCCGCTTTTGTTTAAAAGCTTGATATCGCAATTTTGCATCAACGACATCATATCCCTGCCAGACCGGGTCCATTTACGGTTACAAGACGCGACCAGTTTATGGATGCACTACCAGGTAACCGTAGTGTGCTCCCCGCCTCTATGGGGTCGTTGGGCTACCCGGTTTGATCACCCAGCCATAGTTGCTGCGGATGGCCCGGTTGGAAGTTCGGCAGTTTGATTCCACGGTGACCTCCACGAAACCTGAACGGAACCCGCGCACCAGGGACGACGGCAAAGCCAGCGAAAGCTGCTCGGAAGGTGACCCTACCCGGCTTGTGTTCCGGTAGACCTCAGTTCGGGTTCCATTGGGCCCCACCAGAACCACTTTGAGATCCCAGTACCTGAAACCACATGGGTGATTGCTCACCACCGCGCCACCGATGACCACGCCGCCGGATCTCGCCCTGAGATTCAGGCCTGTAAAATCCAGGCTTGGAAGTTGATGGCCATGGATGTCACAGCAGGTCGGCTCCTGCTCTACAGGTTCCGGCTCAACCAGGGGGGGTTGAGGTGATGTGCCAATGGGCTTGGGCGGCTCAGGCGGTTTGACCGAATCACCCGGGCCATCCGTTGGAGGCTCTTCTTCGTCTGGCGGTTCCGGCGTCTGTGTTTCGTCGCACGCTCTGATAATCCGCGCCCGAAGCACCTGCAGATCTTTGTAGGCCTGCGCTTCCTGGGCGGTCATGCCGGTCAACGCGGTATCCTGTGCGATTTTCAGTAAAAGACGGTTGATCAGATTGATGAGGTAGGCGCAGGTGATGTCCGGCATTCCGATCGCCACACTGGCGGCTTCCCCGAAAGGTGCTGCGGTCGTGGCGACCTCTTCGGCCCACATTTGAAGTTGCTCGTTGGTCGGCATGATGTCCCTCCTTCACACCTGGTTTGCGTAGGGTGTTTGAGGTCGGGACTGCCTGCTCCGCCCCTGTGCCTTGTTGGGGATGAGGCATCCGCTTACGGCTAGCAAGGACTAATGTTGATTATAGCTCAATCTGGCTTAAAACCTCTTCAATCTCGCTGCGGCTGCCGGGGCGGACCACCCGCCCTACTTCGTGGCCATCCTTCAGTAGAATCAGCGCCGGCCACAGCTTCACACCGAAGGTTCGGCCTAGCCTACGGCCTTTGCCGTCTTCAACTTTCATGTGCTGGACGTCAGGGTGGTTATCAATTGCGGCTTTGATGTCTGGCTGAGCGCCCTGGCAGAAGGCACACCAGTTGGCGCCAAATTCAAGCACCATCGGGCCCTGGGTCTGGTCGACTTCCTCGCGGCTGAGGGTTTCCGGCGTATAGTGGCTGATGTACGACATGGTGATTCCCCTTTATTGAGCGACAGCCTTTGTGCACCCGCTCTCGAATGATACCTTTTACTGAAATCAGTCTTCCAGACATCGGCCGGAAACCCAATATGAGATTTACACTACTTCTCCTCAGCCTGCTTTTCACGGGCTGTGCGTCCACCTTTAACGTTCCCGATTCTGGCACCGATTTCACTCTGGATGGCTGCACGCCCCTGCTGAACTGTGCGTCCAGCACGTCGTCGGTGTTTCTCTATCAGGTCGACCCGGTCCAACTGGCAGAACCGCTGGATGAATCCAACTGGGAAACCATCAAAACCACGGTCACCGATATGCCCGGCGCGTCCCTCAACGAAGCCCGCTTTGGCTATCTGGACGTGACTTTCTATACCGTCGTATTTCACTTTCCCGACTTTTTCGAGGTGCTGGTGCGGGAAGACCAGCAGAGCCTGGATGTGCGGTCCCAGTCTCTGATCGGGTTGTACGATCTGGGGGTAAACAGGCGCCGTATAGAAATTTTCCGCCAACATCTGATCGACAAAGGCATCGCTGTATCAGGAGACGCTGAATGACTGGGCCGCTCGACGGTATTCGCATAATCGACCTGACCGCCATGATATCCGGCCCGCTGGCAACCATGATGCTGGCCGATCAGGGCGCAGAAGTCATCAAGGTGGAGAACCCGGCCAGCGGGGATTTCACCCGCTCTGCCGCCAACCGGCAGGGGGATATGTCTGCGCTGTATCTCAATAACAACCGCAACAAAAAATCGATTGCCCTGAACCTGAAAGAGCCGGAGGGGCGTGACGCACTGTTCAAGCTGGTGGCGACCGCAGACGTGTTCGTTCAGAACTTTCGGCCCGGGGTGATTGAACGAATGGGGCTCGGCGAAGACGAGCTTCGCAAGGTCGCGCCGAAGCTGATCATGGTGTCGATCAGCGGTTTTGGTGACACCGGCCCCTACTCCCAACGCCCGGTGTACGATCCATTGATTCAGGGCCTGTCTGGCCTTGCCACGGTGCAGGCAGGGTCCGATCAACGCCGCCCCCAACTGGTCAGAACCATCCTGCCGGACAAGCTCACCGGCGTGACGGCCGCTCAGGCCATTACCGCTGCCCTGTTTGCTCGGGAACGCACCGGTGAAGCCCAGCACGTTCGTTTGTCCATGCTGGACGCCATCATCGCGTTCCTGTGGAGTTCCGACATGGGCAGCCAGACGTTCGTGAACGCCGAACTGCCGCAACAGGAAGCCGCCAGCTTTCAGGACCTGATTTACGAGACCACCACCGGTTACATCACCATTGCCGTGCAGAATGATCGCGAGTGGCACGCCCTGATACGGGCAGTTAACCGCCCTGACTGGGCCGACGACCCGCGCTTTAAAACGGCCGAGCTGCGACAGCAAAACATTGATGCCCGGCTGGAGCTGATTCAATCCGTCATCAGGACCGAATCCGCTGAGCACTGGCTCGCCCGGCTGGAGGAAGAACAGGTTCCCTGCGCCCCGGTGCTTACCCGCACCCAGATGCTGAACCATCCGCAGGTCGAGGCAAACGATCTTCTGCAAACCCAGGAGCACCCGCAAGCGGGCCTGCTTCGCCAGACCCGGTCCCCGGCCCGGTTTTCATCGGTGCAGGAGCAAAAGTGGCGTGGTGCTCCCGTACTTGGCGTCGACACCTGCGCCTTGTTGGCGGAATGCGACTACTCTGAGGAAGACATTCAGAAGATGCTTGCGTCAGGCGTTGCCGGCGCGCCCAAATAAAGCTAGCGCCACCTGTGCGAGTGTCACTCTGAAAACAAGAACCGGGGAGACCTGAAATGACCGCTTACGCCGTTGGCCAGATCACCATCAAAGATCCCACCAAGTGGGCCGAATACCGAGGTTTGCTACCAGCAACGCTGGTACCCTGGAATGCAGAGGTGCTCATGAGAGGCCAGAATGCCAGGGTTCTGAGTGGTCACCACAATCATACGGACATCGTGGTGCTGCGCTTCCCGGACTTGCAGTCGGTTCATGGCTGGCACGAGTCCGCCGCCTATCAGGCGCTGGTGCCATTACGGCAGGAAGCGGCGGATGTGGACCTGATCAGCTACGAATCAGACGTCGGCTCGTGAACCCCAGCCATTGAATCCCTGTCTTCATTGGTGTCGCCCTGAAATTGCCTATGCACGGCGTTGGTAGAGCCAACAGCACCAGAATACGCACTGATCCCAAGAACTAATAACAATGGTTGCACGAACATGACCCATTTTGGCACCGGGTCTGCCAACATGATCAATACACTGAACAGAATGCCCGGCACCATGATCAGAAACACGGTACCGGCGATCAGGAAAAGAATCCGTTCTTTGTGCTTTAACATGTTGGTGTCGATCATCATGCCCATGATGAATTTCACCACGGCCAGACCACCCAGAACGCCGGCAGCCATGGACAGATCATAACCCAGCAGCACTGACTCGAACCCCTGATCCCAGACTTTAAACAGCGCCACCACCGCAAACGGAAGCAACACAAACAGCACGTCAGCGTAGCTGCCGTAGAGCAACTTCAGGCTCTGGGTTTCGGCATCAGCGCCCATGCTGTTCTGACCGCTACCTGCGGGCCCTACCTGGTCCGACTGTCTGGTGGACATGGTCATAAGCTCTCCTCATGTATCGATTCAAAGGTGGACATTAGCTGCTGGTGGGCGACGTCGAGATGGCACATCAGTCGCTCTACCTGGGTCATGATGGCGCCGCTGGCCAGCGCCTCTTCGACAGCCTCTGCTCGTTCACTCAGCACCTCAGCGCCCAGCGTTGCAGAAACGCCTTTCAAGGTATGAGCCAGTCGGTGCGCCTCTTCCCGATTGTCGTCATCCAGGGCATCCAGAATATCGTCAATGACGCTGGCCTGGTCCTTGCGATAGTGTTCGATCAGATCATCCAGAAGTTTTTCATTGCCGCTGACCTGAGCCAGTGCTTTCTCCCGGTCGAAACCGGTTTCTTTGGTGGGCCGTTCTGCCAGTAAGGTACCTTCTTCCGGATGCGATTTCTCTGCCTCCGGCTCTGGTTCGCCAACGTGAATTAAGGTGTTGGCTCTGCCGGCTATCCAGTCCGCCAGCATTCTGTACAACGAATCCTGCCCTACCGGTTTACTGAGATAATCATTCATACCGGCATTGATGCATTTTTCACGATCGCCTTTCATAGCGTTGGCGGTCATGGCGATGATCGGCAAATCAGACAACCTCAGTTGCTGGCGAATACGGCGCGTGGCTTCGAATCCGTCCATGACGGGCATCTGGCAATCCATCAACACCGCATCGAAAGATTGCTTTTCGAGGAAATTCACGGCCTCTGCGCCGTTCTCTGCCACGGTTACGTTGACATCCACTTGCCGCAGGAACTCCCGCGCAATCTCCTGGTTGAATGCCGTGTCTTCGACCAGCAGGACCTCGCGGCCGTTCAGGATTTGATGGATATCAGGCTGTTCGTCTACGCTGAACCGGCGCGACGATCGGGGGCCGGTATAGCCAAAGATCTCCTGAATGCTGTCCAGGATCACCGACGGGGTCACTGGCTTAACCAGCGGATAGAAACCGCAGGAGGTGGCCTCATCCATCAGGTGATCTTCGTTGGGCAACGTCATCACCACCAGTGGCACCTCGGCCAGTGCCTCTACCTGACGAACGATCAGCGCCGCATCGATGGTGCGCATCGCGGCCAGGTGCCGGTCGATCATGACCAGATCATATTTTGCCGCATCGGCGTCGCTGCGCAGGCGCTCTAACAGACGGTAGTCCGGCTGCATCAACGTCGGCTGGCACTCGAAGCTGGTCAGAATCTCCATCAGTGCTTCCTGACCCGCATCGCGATCGTCCAGCAGCAATACCCTAAGGTCTTTGAGTTCTTTGCTGGCGTAGATGTTCTTGTCTTCAAAATCCGCCTGAAGATCGAACCAGGCGGTAAACTGGAAAATACTGCCGTGTCCTTCCCTGCTTTCTCCCCAGATTTCACCGTCCATCAGTTCTACCAGTTGTTTGCTGATCGAGAGCCCCAGTCCTGTGCCACCGAATTTGCGCGTGGTGGAGCCGTCGGCCTGGGTAAACGGGGTAAAGAGGTTGTCCAGCTGTTCCGCGCTGATGCCGATGCCCGTATCAATCACGCTGAAATGCAGGCAGCCCCGGCCATCCAGAGTCTGCTGTTGGGAAATCCGCAGCTGAATCTCACCTTCTTCGGTGAACTTGATGGCGTTGTTGGTCAGGTTGACCAGAATCTGCCCCAGGCGCAGCGGGTCACCTACCAGCGCCGTCGGGGTGCCCTTAGCCAGACGCACAGACAGCTCCAGGTTCTTCTCGGCGGTCTTGTGGGCCAGCATGTCCATCAGGTCATTCACAACGTCGTGAAGGTTGAACTCGGTGCGTTCCAGGTCCAGCTTGCCGGCCTCGATTTTAGAGAAGTCGAGTATGTCGTTGATGATCCCGAGCAGGGTTCGCGAGGCATGTTCGATTTTTTCCACATAGCCCCGTTGTTTGCTGCCAAGATCCGTGCGCTGCACCAATTCGGCAAACCCGATGATGGCATTCATAGGGGTCCGGATTTCATGGGACATATTGGCCAGGAAATCGCTCTTTGCCTGGGCCGAAGCCTGTGCCGCCTCTCGCTCGCGCTGTGCCTTCTCCTTTTCTTTGCGCTCGGTGATGTCGATCAGTGAACCTTCCAGGTACGCTGGCCGACCTTCTGCATCATAGGCCAGATAGGCGGAACTGGTGCCCCAGAACTTGGAGCCATCCTTACGCAGGAAAAGCGCTTCCCATTCCACCACGCGGCGCCTCTCCATGAGTTCTCTTTCGAACAGGAAGCGATCTTCAGGGTTGGCGTAGCAGTCGGTGGCTATATTTTCGACGCTTTCGACCAGCTCCGAAGGCGAGTCGTAGCCAAAGGTTTGAGCCAGCGAGGGGTTCGCGCTGAGGAACCGCCCATCCAAGGAACACTGGAAGATGCCTTCGGCGGCGTTGTCGTACAGTTGCCGGAACCGGCGCAAGTGTTCCTGGGCCTGTTCACTGGCATTCTGGGCTTCCTGCTTGGCAAGTAACGCCCGTCGTCTGGCCTTTTCTGTCTCACGCTTCTGCATGTTAATACGGTCGGCCAAGGCCAGGCTCAGCAGCAATACGTTGCTGAAAGCGCCGAGGCGGATGCCGTTTTCCACTATAAAGTTGTGGCTGGTCGCACCGAATGCATAGCTGATGTAAAGCAGCACGCCAGACATATAGAGCAGCCAGGCCATGGTGTAGTAACGGGCAAGACGATTGCCGGCACGCCACATGAAAATACCGATCAATCCCAGCGCAAAGGCGTAAAGGATGGTGGCCCGAATAGCCACGCCGATAGAGATGGTGTAATCCACGAGGAAGCTGAGCCCTGCGGCCCAGAAGGCGGCAATGGCCATGAATCGCATGACCTTGTCCAGAAACGGCGCAGTGATTCGTGTTTGCAGGAAGTGGCGGGAGAACTGCATGAGCCATATCCAGGTCACGTTCATCATGATTGGCAGGTCGCGGTCATACCATACCGGGTCTTCGTACAGCTGATAGCGCCAGGGTAACCCGTCCAGAGCCGCCTGGGCCGCGAGGAAGGACAGGATACCGAGGACGTAGTAAAGATAAGCCCTGTCCCGGATCGAAATAAATATGAACAGGTTATAGAAGACCATGATTAACATGATCCCGTAGAACACACCCGACAGGAGCCCCTGGAACTGCATCGCTTCGCTGAAACCGATGCTGGAATACAGCACAAAACCCAACTGCCGGGAGCTGTCGGTCTTTACCCGAATGTAGAGGTCAACTGGCTGGTCAGAAACGGTCTTGATGGAAAAGGTGGCAAATGGGCTTGCAGCGACGTTGTTTTCAAACGGGCGGTGATCACCAAGCTCAAGCTTTTTGAGGTCTCCAGCGGCCCGTCGAATGTAAACGTCTATCTGGTCAAGGGGCGGATAGTCTGCCTGCACCATCCATTCGCGTACCTTTTCACCACCCCGGGCGCTGTAGACCAGCCGCGCGTGCTGCCAATAGATATCCCCCTTGAACCCAAAGCTCGCGCGCTCTTTATTGCTGGTAAAGAACCGATCGTCCCAACGTCCGTTGATGATGTCTTCGATTTGATATTGGCCGCCGGGGTCTTCCAGAAAACGGGCGTCTGCGCTTAGCAGTACTTTGTCGGTGTGGCTGGTAAGCCGGATTGTGGGATCGGCATGGCCGGAGGTTGCCACCAGCATCATCAGCATCGCCGCGAGCATGATCATTAGGCGGCGGAAACGACGGGGATGATGGATTCGATGCAGTAGCGGGGTCACGTCCAACCTGTCTATGGTCGCTTATGTCGCTTCGGGGCAACGGGCTACAGGGTTCGGTTTATCCTGAGCAATTAAGACCGAGTATAGACAAAGGAATGAACGGAACGAGCACCAAAAAGATTCAAATTGCGTCTATTTGTAAGTCGGTAGAGCTTGCTGCGTCTGGCTAAACTGGGCGGTTATTGGCCACTGGGCAGATCGGGAATGTCTAACTGGTATTTTTGGAGAATGCGGTCAAAGGTTTCGTCGCTCTTTATCGATACCAACGCATCGTTGAACGTCTTTACATAGGCTGGATCCACTCGCTTGCGAGAGAACGCAACGTAGGTAGGCGATGTCGAGACGACCAGGGGTTGTCCGGTGTTTTTGTTGCGAACGATTTTGATCTCGTCTTCAAGTCCCATGTCTTTTATATAATGCATGGTTGGCAACAGATCCCCGATGAATACATGAATACGCCCGGCCCGCAGCAGCTTGAGATTTCGCGGAATCGTCTGTGAAACTTCCATAGACAGGAATGGCGGGTTTTCCAGCATTTTGTCGAAGCGCTCACCATAATAGTAACCGAGCTGGATACCGACCCGCAGATCTGGCGCTTCTTCAAGCTCGGGAGAAAGCGCCATGGGCTCGGCGGCAAAGAATACGTAGGTTTCGTCTATCAGTACCGACTCGTGGTATCGGCCCCAGGCCTGACGCTCAGCATTTTTTCCTGCGTTAAATGCGGCATCTGCGTTACCTGTGGAGACTTCCCGCAATACCCTTTTCCACGGATAGATACGAAACTCCACCTCGTGGCCGGTTCGACGCACGGCCTCGCGTATGCCCTCCACCAACACACCGACTATCTGGCCATCTTTGTCGGTGTACGCCAAAGGCGGGTTCTCCAGGGTGCGTAATTTCAGAGGGACACCTTCAATGGGGTGCAGCTGTTCGTCACTGACGGGTTCGGCGCTCAAGGGGTAACAGGAAAAAAGAAGAGATAATATTGCCGTCGACACAGCTACCGGGCTGGCCCTGAGGCACTTGATGAAACTCCATTTAAAAACCACGATCGCTGAGTCCCGGACTGATTTCAATTGTGACCGAAAAATTGATCATGACACAGATTATAGCTGCCAAGCGTATCTTTTTCAGTCATATCCGATTGTTTCTTGTCATCAAAGTGTCATCAATTTCTGTGTTCCGCGTATTTCTGCAGTTTTAAAGCATATTGGCTCATCGAATGATCCGAGGCTGCGGCCTTGCCCCTGGTCGCCACCCATCGCCTGAAGACCGTTTTCGCCCGCCAGAAAATATTCGGACCAATCTTTACGATAGCGCTGGGATCCTCAATGGCGTTACCGGTTGTGCGATCCACTTTTGGCGGTGCAAGAAACACCAGGTTGCCATAATGCGTATAACCAAAGAACTGACGACGCAACCATTCACTGATCTCAAAGGTAAAATTGATCGGTATCAGGCGTATTGCGCACAAAAAGATGGAAAAACCATAACCAAACGGCACTCTTGCCACTGCATCCGCACCGTTGACCACACGGTATACGGGGGTTTTTATGTCCCGGTAGAAGGCGTCATCTGCGACTCTTGGGCAGCCAAAGGTGTAGGTGGCGCCGGTACTGTCGCTGCCAAGGTAGCGCGTGGCAACCATCGCCAGTGCACCGCCCAGAGAATGACCGGTGAGATAGAGTGGTACCCCGGCATGCTTGTCCAATGTGACCTGGATTCTGGTTTTGACCTGCTCAAAGGCGCCCAGGAACCCCGCGTGAATCTGGCCACCGTCAGGCGCCTGAACCAGATTCGCTTTCAGATCGGTTGCCACATCAATGATGGAGGGCTGCGTTCCCCGGAATGCCAGCACCAGCATGCCCTCAAAGGCACCGGTCTCGTTCAGTTTGATAAGCACGCCTTCAGTACCGTTGACCGCGAAAGCATCAATCAGGGTCAGACCGGCTTCTTTCAGTAATTCGGTAAATTTTTCGGAATAGCCGGTCTGAGCGTCGATGGCCCGCCTGACCAGGGCCAAAAGATCGCTGTCAGAATCACCCTCGGCAACCGAGGCGCGGAGGTCGTTGGCAAGCTGTTCCACAGTCATTTCCGGTGGAAGTGGCTCGTACACCAGGCGGCATATTTCCGCCATAATCCAGGCGGTGCGGTCCGAATAGGCGGCCCGTTTGATGGGCGGGCGCCTCAGAATAACCGGGCTGTTGAAATAGGCTTCCATCAGACTTCCTCTGTCGTCGCGTTCTACGCACCGAAAACCCTCTGGCGCTCCCTCTAGTTATAGCCCAGTCCAAAGGATGTTGCCCTATACGGACGTTGCGCCCCCATCCAGCGGCAACGCAACCCCGGTCGTAAAGCCTGCCTCAGGCGAACACAGGTAAAGCACGGCGCCGGCGATCTCTTCTGGCTTCCCAAGGCGCCCAACCGGGTGCATGGCCGCTGCATATTCCGCCTTGCGGGGATCTGTCTCTGCGGCACGCCGAAACATGGCGGTGTCTATCACCGCTGGGCACACGGCATTTACGCGGATGCCTTTCTTGGCGTATTCCACAGCAGCCGATTTGGTCAGGCCGATCACTGCGTGCTTGCTGGCGCTGTAGATGCTCATTTTGGGTGCCGCGCCCAGGCCGGCTATAGAGGCGGTGTTTACAATCGCGCCCTCGCCCTGATCCAGCATGGCGGGAATTTCGTGCTTCATGCAGCGCCAGACGCCTTTCACATTCACGTCCATGATTTTGTCGAACTCGGATTCGTCGCCATCTGCCAGCTTACTGTGCTCAATTTCGATACCCGCGTTGTTAAACGCAAAGTCCAGCCGCCCGTATTCGCTGAGAGCCAGCGCAACCATGGCTTTTACCTCATCGTCACGGGTAACGTCACAGCGAACCGCAATCGCCCGGCCGCCTGCAGCCCTTATCTCTTCAGCCACTGCCTCCGTACCGCTGGTATCGATATCGGCAACGACCACTGCGGCACCCTGCTCTGCGAACGCCAGAGCCGTCGAACGGCCGATACCTGCCGCTGCCCCAGTCACAAGTGCTACCCGGTTTTCAAATTTCTGCCCCACAGATGACTCCTCAAAGGTGATTAACGGGACTGAACAGATTAGCGTCTTCCAACAGCGATCGGAAATCGTTCCGGCTTATGTGCGCTTATAAAGCCGATTGATACTTGCCCCTCACTGACGCGCACATTTATTGGTAAACTCTTGAAAGTCCAATCTGGAAACAATGTCGAAAGGAGCACAGCATGTCCATTCAGGCGGAATTGCAGGCAACGATTCAAAAAATGGTGCAACCAGGCAAAGGGGTTCTCGCAGCAGACGAAAGCCACCCGACCATCGCCAAGCGATTCAAAGCTGTGGGTGTTGAATCCACTGAAGCCCTTCGTCAGGAGTATCGCAGTATTATTTTCTCCGCGCCTGGGCTGTCAGAGCACATCAGCGGCGTCATTCTGTTTTCTGAAACCCTGGAACAGGACAGCCTGGAAGGCATTCCCATGCCGGAACTGCTTTCCCGCCAGGGCATCGTACCCGGAATCAAGGTGGACCAGGGGAAAGGGCCGTTAGCCCACGCTCCGGATGAAGAAGTAACCTTTGGTCTGGACGGTCTTGAGCAGAGACTGGCTGACGCCAAAAAGCTGGGTGCACGTTTCGCAAAATGGCGCTGCGTCTTCCACATCTCCGACACCCTGCCCTCCGAGCTTGCAGTGGACGCCAACGCTGAAACCCTCGCGCGCTACGCCGCAATCTGCCAATCCCTCGGCATTGTTCCCATTGTTGAACCGGAAGTTCTGATCGATGGCGCCCACACGATTGAACGTTCAGCAGAGGTGAACGAACAGGTAATTCGGGGCGTCTTCGAGAAGCTGGTACTGCACAGGGTGGCGCTGGAGCACATGATTCTGAAACCCAGCATGGTGACACCCGGAAAAGAATCCCCGAACGCGTCACCGGAACAGGTCGCGGAGGCCACTATTCGCACCTTCCGTCGTTGCGTCCCTGCGGCAGTGCCGGGCATTTTCTTCCTGTCTGGGGGGCAGACACCGGAAGAGGCCACGCGGAACCTCAATGCCATGAATCAGCACGCCAACCTGCCCTGGACGCTGACTTTCTCCTATGGTCGTGCGCTGCAGGAGCCTGCACAGCATGCATGGAAAGGTGATATTGCCAATAAAGAGGCTGCTCATGCCGCCATGTCCAAACGGTCAAGCCTGAACGGCAAGGCAGCGTTGGGAAGCTACACCCCGGAAATGGAGAACGAGGCCTGAGCCATCGAATGATGGTCAGGCGGCCTTGGCACTTACAGGCTGTTTCAGGCAGGCCAGCATAGGCTGAACATCGCGGATTTTTCTGGCGCTTGGCCAGAGAACTTCGGCTTCAGAATAGCCGCCTCGAAGGTAGTTCAGCCACTGTTTGATGCGGCCAGTGACATAGCGGTCTTCCAGGCGAGTCTGAAGTGCCGCCGCGTAGTCCTCAATCAGGGTGACAACGGCGGGCCAGCTGAGCTCGGGCACGGTTTCACCGCGCTGGCTGGCGCGAATCTGTCGGGCCAGGTCTGGGCGGGCAATCAGCCCACGGCCGATCATCACGTCGTCACAGCCGGTCACCTCGCGGCAACGCCAGTAGTCGGCCACCGTCCAGATTTCGCCGTTTGCGATCACGTGGGTATCGACGGCTTCACGCACTTTGGCAACTTCTTCCCAGTAGGCCGGCGGCTTGTAGCCATCCACCTTGCTACGAGCATGCACGACGATTTCTTCGGCTCCGGCCGCTTCCAGAGCTTCAGCACAGGCCACGCCCATGGAACGGTCGTCGTAACCCAGGCGCATTTTTGCCGTCACGGGGATGTGATCAGGTACGGCCTTTCGAACCTCTGCGGTTATGCCGTGCATCAATTCCGGCTCGCGCATCAACACGCAGCCACCCTTGTGTTTATTCACGGTTTTAGCCGGGCAGCCAAAATTGATATCGACCTGTCTGGCACCCAGTTCTACCGCTTTGGCGCCATGACGGCCCATCTGCACGGGGTCGGACCCCAGCAGCTGAACAGCAACCGGCACGCCCACTCGGGTTTCACAGTGGTGGTCCAGTTCCGGAGCATACTTGTAGAACACACGGGGTGGCAGCATGCCGTGGGTCACGCGAATGAATTCCGTTACGCACCGGTCGATCCCGCCAACGCTGGTCAGCGTTTCGCGGATAGGCGCATCAACAAGGCCTTCCATGGGGGCAAGGATTATTCGCATTTCGGCGTACCAGGATAGAAAGTCAGGGCTGATCAAGTATCAGACAGGGCGCCATTGTAATCAGGCAAGGCGTTCAACGCTAACGAATTTGCCAGCGTCGTCGAACAGTATTCTGAAACTGCCCCTGATGCCGTCTTTCAGGTAAAAGCGGGAGAGAATACGAGCCGGGAAGCGGACGGAGCGCCCGTCCCGGGCCGTGGTGTGGACATCCGTCGCGGAGCCCTGATAGAGCTTTATCCACTCATCAGGGCTAATAATGATGTCCACGATGATCTGCTGCATGGGCGGTCAGATCAGTTCGCCATTTCAAGCAGCAGGCGGTTCAAGCGAGTGACATAAGCGCCCGGGTCCGGCAATTGCTCGCCACTGGCCAGGGTCGCCTGATCCAGCAACACCGCCGACAACTCACCGAAGCGCTCTTCGCTCTGCTCTTTTTCAAGACGCTGAACCAACGGATGGTCGACGTTGATTTCAAAGATCGGCTTGCTATCCGGCACTTTCTGGCCAGCCGCTTCCATGATTTTCTTCATCTGGGCGCCCATATCGAAGTCGCCCACCACCAGGCACGCCGGGGAGTCGGTCAGGCGGTTGGTTACCCGTACTTCCTGAATACGATCGTCCAGTGCCTTTTTGATGCGCTCCAGCAGATCTTTGTGCTCTTCGGCGGCTTCTTCCTTGTGCTTCTTGTCTTCCTCGGTCTCTACGTCGCCAAGGTCCAGATCACCGCGAGCAACATCCTGGAACTGTTTGCCGTCGTACTCGTTCAGGTAGCCCATCATCCACTCGTCGATGCGGTCCGTCAGGATCAGCACTTCGACGCCTTTCTTGCGGAACACTTCGAGGTGCGGGCTGCTCTTGGCCGCCATGAAGTTGTCAGCCGTGATGTAGTAGATCTTGCTCTGGCCTTCTTTCATCCGGGCGATGTAGTCGTCCAGTGAAACGTTCTGTGCTTGCTCGCCAGTATGGGTGGAGGCGAAGCGAAGCAGGCCAGCGATCTTTTCACGGTTGCTGAAATCTTCGGCCGGGCCCTCTTTGATCACGGTGCCGAATTCGTTCCAGAACTGCTGGTACTTCTCGGGCTCTTTCTTGGCCAGCTTGGACAACATGTCCAGTACCCGCTTGGTGACCGCCGTGCGAATGCTATCCACCGTGCTGTCGTTCTGAAGGATCTCGCGAGACACGTTCAGTGACAGGTCGTTGGAATCAATCACGCCCTTGGTGAAACGCAGGTACAACGGCAGGAACTGCTCGGCGTCGTCCATGATGAACACACGCTGAACGTACAGTTTGAGGCCACGTGGCGCTTCACGGTTGTAGAGGTCAAACGGCGCACGGCCCGGCACATACAATAGGCTGGTGTAGTCCAGCTTGCCTTCCACACGATTGTGGGACCAGGTCAACGGGTCCTCGAAGTCGTGGGAAATGTGCTTGTAGAACTCTTTGTACTCTTCGTCTTTGATTTCGCTGCGAGACAGTGTCCACAGAGCGGTAGCATCGTTAACGGTTTCGTATTCGCCCTTCTTGTCCTCTTCCTCGGATTCGGACTTCATCTCTACCGGGAAGGAAATGTGATCAGAGTACTTCTTCACCAGGTTGCGCAGGCGGAATCCGTCGGCGAACTCCTTGGCGTCTTCTTTGAGGTGCAGGACAATTTTCGTGCCGCGCTGATCCAGGGAAACCGGCTCGATGGAGAACTCGCCATCGCCTTTAGATTCCCAATGCACACCCTCTTCAACCGGTGCGCCGGCGCGACGGGTATAAACCTCAACAGAATCCGCCACGATGAACGACGAATAGAAACCAACACCGAACTGACCGATCAGTTTGCTGTCTTTCTTCTCGTCGCCAGACAGCTGCTTCAGGAACTCGGCGGTACCAGATTTGGCGATAGTGCCCAGATTCTGGATAACGTCATCACGGGTCATACCGATGCCGTTATCTGACAGCGTCACCGTGTTCTTCTCGGCGTCGTAATCCAGCCGAATTTTGAGGTCAGGATCGCCTTCGAACAGCGCGTCGTCTTTCAAAGCGGCGAAACGCAGTTTGTCTTCGGCGTCCGAAGCGTTGGATATCAGCTCACGAAGGAAGATTTCCTTATTGGAATACAGGGAATGGATCATCAGGTTAAGCAGTTGCTTAACTTCGGTCTGAAAACCCAGGGTCTCTTTTTGCGATTCAACCGTCATGGCTTATTGGTCTCCTGCTGATTGGCTATTGATGCAGTCAAAAATGGGGCCGCGCAGCCCCATTTCAAGTCCCTGAACGCAAGCCAATCAATCTTCCAGCAGAAAATGCGCCCGGGCGGTGGCAATCGGCTGCGACCGTGATTTCTGCCATGCAGTGATCATCACGTTGGCCACCCGGTTACCCTGGCGCGTGAGTTGGCATTCCGCAAAGGTTTCCCGGTCCAGCCCGGCGCGCAGGTAGTCCAGGGAGAAGTCCACAATGCGCGGCATCCGCAGGGCTTCCTGGGCCATCATCAGGTAAATCACGGCAGACAGCTCCATAAATCCACCAATCACGCCACCGTGAATTGCGGGAAGGATCGGGTTGCCCAGGTTCTGCTCTTTGCGCGGCAGCCTGAAAATCAGGTCGTCGCCAAATTGATCGCATTCCAGGCCAATAAACCGGGCGTAGGGAATACTTTCCAGCATGCGGGAGAAATCACCGGTCTGCTGGGTGTATTTGAGAATCTCAGGACTGGTCATCTTCGCCTCCGGTAATCAGGTCGCGATAGGCCTTTGGTGTGGCCTCTTTACCAATCCGCATAAACGTACCAACGCAATTCGCGATGGTTTCACCCGTATCCTGGTAGGCCTCACAGCGAGTGAAAATAATATTCCGGGTTATTTTATAGGTCTGAGCTCTGGCAAAGACCGGTCGGTGCGGTTCAGCCGGTCGCATGTAATCCACCCGCAGATCCAGTGTCGGACACAGCTCAAAGTCGTCCAGCGCGCACATGATGACCGATCCGGATGCCGTATCCATCAACGTAGTGATCGCGCCACCGTGAATCACACCGGTGTCTGGATTACCCACAATCTGATCACTGTAGGGCAACCGCAGAATCAGCTCGCCCTCGGCGGCCGATTCGACGTTCAGCCCCAGTTCACAGGCCTGGTTCAAGGTGCTGATGAACCGGCGAACCCGGTCAGCTCGCAATGAATCATTCATTGGATTTGGCCTTTTCCGCAGGGTCTTCAAATACTTTGCCGGATCGAAGGGCAAGCAGTGCGTCTGACTTGAACTCCCGTCGATACAGAATCACCACGATGAGCGTCGAGGCGCCGATGAACGCAAAGGGGTGGATAAACCAGGACACCACTGCCAGCGCATAATAGTAGGAGCGCAGCCCAAGGTTGAAGGCATCACCTGCCTGGTTGCAAACGGTAGCCGCGCTGCTGGCGAAAGCGTCCCGCGCTGCCGGGCTGACCTTGGTATCGCCCGCCAGGGGTGCACCACCCACCAGTACCGATAGAAAGTTGTAAAGCCGCATTGACCAGGTGAATTTAAAAAAGGCGTAAATGAAAATAACCATCAGAACCACCATGCGCATTTCCCAGACCTCTCGCGATGGCAGTGTGCCGAAAGGCATGGTGCTGAACACTTCCATGACCTGTTGGGTATAACCCAATGCCGTGATGATACCGGCAAGGATCAACAGGCAGCTTGAGGCAAAAAAGGCGCCGTTACGCTCCAGATTGCCTACCACCGAAGCGTCCGAAATACGATTCTCCCGCGAGAGCATCACGCGCATCCAATCCGTACGGTAAAGATCCAGCGTATTTGACAGGCAAGGCCGTTTGTCGGCTTTTCGTTTCGAATATTCGCTGTAGCCAAGCCAGCAGATGAAAAACCAGACCAGCGCCACCAATTCCAGATAGATACCCATTCACTGTTTCCGGGGTTGAGGGTTAACGGTTTATTCGAGTCGAGGGATGTCGGCAGGCGACAAAGGATAACCCATCCTGTGGTATAACGTCACCAAACGACCCTCTGTGCGGTGTTACCCTGCCTTAAGAGCAACAAGGATCTACAAGGAGCCGATTCTGATGACATTCAGGCACGTTCATGCTTTTTTCGCTGTGCTATTTACCTCACTCGTACTGATGGGCTGCTCGGTGAACCCGGTGACGGGCAAGAAGCAGTTATCGCTGATTCCCGAAAGTCAGGAATTGGCCATCGGCGCGGAACAGTACGAACCCACGCAACAGACCCAGGGCGGCCGCTTTTACCTGGACCCGGAGCTGAATCTTTACGTGCAGCAGGTAGGTATGAAACTGGCAAAGGTCAGTGACCGTCCTGACCTGCCGTACGAATTCGTGGTGCTGAACAGCGGCGTTCCAAACGCTTGGGCCCTGCCGGGTGGCAAGATCGCCATCAACCGTGGGCTGTTGATCGAACTCGAAGACGAAGCTCAGCTGGCCTCGGTGTTGGGACATGAAATTGTTCACGCCGCCGCCAGACACAGCGTTCAGCGCATGCAGCAAAGCACCCTGATCAGTCTCGGCGTGGCGGGCCTCGGCTACGCCATTTCAGATAACGAGTGGGCCAGCCTGATTATGGGTGGTGCCGCGATGGGCGCCCAACTGGCGTTGGCCCAATACGGCCAGAGTGATGAACTGGAGTCTGACGAGTACGGCATTCGCTACATGAAGGCAGCAGGCTACGACCCGCAGGCCGCCGTGGAGCTGCAGGAAGTGTTTGTGCGCCTGTCTGACGGCAACAACCCCGGCTTTATCCAGGGCATGTTCGCCACTCACCCGCCCTCTCAGAAACGGGTACGGGAAAACCAGAAACTGGTGAACAAAATTGGCGCCGGCGGTTACCGTGGACGCGACACCTATCAGAAAAAGCTGTCATTCCTGCGCAGCCGCCAGCCCGCCTACGAGGCTCTAGATCGCGCCCGCCAGCTTGCAGGCAATGATCAGCTGGACAAGGCGTTGACCGAAATCAATGAAGCCATTCGCATCGAGCCTGAAGAAGCCGCGTTTTATTCTTTCCGGGGCCGTATCTACAAGGCGCAGAACCAGTTGGAGAAAGCAGCAGCGGATTTTGACAAAGCGACGTCTCTCTATCCCGAAATGTTCTCCTATCAGTTGAACAACGGTCTGAACGCCCTTGCACGAAACAATCTTTCGGAAGCGCGAGCCAGCCTGCAGAAAGCCAACGAAACAGTGCCGACATCCATTGCATTCCTGCGACTGGGTGACATTGCTATAAAACAGGGGCGCAGGGACGCCGCGATTCAGTATTACGCCACGGCTGCCGAGGCCGGCGGCGACATTGGAGCCGACGCACAGCGGAAGCTGGCCCAACTGACATCCAAATAGCGTCGTTGCTACATTGACTTTTAGAGCAATAACTCTAAAAATCGACATATCATTCCAACAATCGGATGTTTGCCATGCTCGCAAAACGTATCCAACCAATGGTCTTCCAGGCTCGGCGTCTTTATGTCGAGTTAATGTTCCAGGTCATGGGCCGCGCACTTCAGGCGGTCAGCGAAGTCGATTCCGCTGTTCAGTCTGAAGCCGTTGCCCTGCCGAAAGGCTTTCTGTTCGAAATGATGGTGATGCCTGCCGGTTCAAAGCTGATCGTTGAACATATCGGCAACGGCCGTTTTCACTATCACGGAGACAAGGCGCCACGACCGATCGATCTGTCCATCCAGTTCAAACACATCGCCCACGCATTTCTGGTGCTTTCTTTCCAGGAAAAAACATCGGTGGCGTTCGCTAACGACCGCATGCTAGTGGACGGAGACATCAGTTATGCCGTTCGCATGACGCGGGTACTGAACCGACTGGAAGCCTTCATCCTGCCCAAACTTGTGGCCAAGCGTGCGGTTAAGGAATACCCGGCGTCGCTGCACTTGCCGGAAAAGCTGATCAGTGCAGCCCGTATCTATCTGAAAGTCGCCACTAATTTTGTAGAGACAGCGAGAGCATCATGACCAATCAGTACTACGAGTTTTTCTGCCCGGTAAAAGTCATCGCGGGTAAAGCTGCGCTGGAACATATTCCCTATGAACTGACGGGGCTTGCCGCCAAGCGCCCTATGATCGTCACCGACAAGGGCGTTCGCGCCGCCGGGCTCCTTGAGCCAGTGGTGGCGGCCTGCGAAGAAAGCGGGCTGGAGATTGTGACCATTTACGACGATGTGCCCCCGGATTCTTCCACCAGCGTTGTACGCGACATTGCCGGTATCTACCGTAGCGAGAAGTGCGACTCCATCATTGCTGTGGGCGGCGGCTCTGCCATTGATACCGCAAAAGCCGTCAACATCCTGGTCAGCGAAGGCGGAGACGACATCGCCAAATACAGCGGTGCTGGCGTGATCAAACACCCCCTCAAGCCTTTCCTTGTGGTACCAACCACCGCTGGAACGGGCTCCGAGGTCACATCAGTTGCCGTCATCACTGACACCAAAAAGTCGGTAAAATTGCCGTTTACATCGTCGTTCCTGCTGCCTAATGCCGCAGTGATCGATCCGCGTATGACCCTGACCTTGCCGCCACATATTACGGCCGCAACCGCCATGGACGCGATGACGCATGCTACCGAAGCCTTTACCTGCATGGCCAAGAACCCACTGAGCGATGCCTACGCCACGTCGGCAATCAAGAAGATAAGCCACTCTCTGCTCAAGGTCATGGACAACCCCAAAGACGCCGATGGACGACTGGAACTGGCACAGGCCTCTACCATGGCGGGCATTGCGTTCTCCAACTCCATGGTCGGGCTGGTTCATGCATTGGGCCACGCCACCGGTGCGATTTGCCACTTGCCCCACGGCCTGTGCATGAGCCTATACCTTCCCTATGTACTGGAATACAACCTCGAGCACATTCGTGGCCCCCTTGGCGAGCTGCTGCTCTACCTCGACGGCCCGGAAGTGTACGCGGCAACACCCGCCAACCGTCGCGCTGAAGCCAGCATCTCGGCACTGCGCAAGCTGCGGGACGAACTTCACAAGCGTTGCAAGCTGCCACGTACCCTGAAGGAGACGGGTAGCGTGACAGAGGATCAGTTGGACACCATTGCTGAAATGGCGTTGGACGACGGCTCCATTATGTTCAACCCGAAGGAGGTGCTGCTGGAAGACGCAAAAGCGGTGCTGAAACGCGCCTGGGCCTGAAAGGCCCGGGCATACGGAAGTTCATTGCAACTCGCGCACCGAACAGAGACAATCGGCTTTGGCTGGCAGGGACACGCCGGATGACCATCTTACTCACACTGATAAGAGTCGATCATTTATGGGTAGTCCCAGCAGCAAAGCGCCGTTGCAAGCGTTCATCGCAGCCTGCCTCCTATTCGCCACGCCTGCGATCGTTCTTGCCAATACCGGGCTGACCTCGGTCTCAGACGCCGAACAAAAGGTCTTTCGATTCAACGTAGGACCGAATGGCTACCCACCCTACCTTATTACTGGAAACGACGAGCCAGGCGGCATCATGTGGTCGGTCGTTGACGAGATTGGCAGACGGCTCGGATACCTTGTGGAAGCTCATCAGTTTCCACACAAGCGGGTGGAACAAATGTTGGTTGAAGGCAAGCTTGATGGCACCGCCCGCGCCAAGGAATGGACAGAAAGACCCCAGGACTTTGTGTTTACTGATCCGATCGTCAAGTCCGAAGAGGTGATCTTTTTCCCTTCCGACTCCCCTCATAAGTTTGAAGTGATTGAGGATCTTTTCTCTCTTACGATCGTTACCCATCTCGGGTATCGCTACCCAAACCTTGAGCCCCATTTCGCGTCCGGCGAAATCAAACGCTTTGACGTGACGAGTGACCGTAACGTCCTCAATTACACGATGAAAGGCCAGGAATTGGACGCCGCCGTGTCAGATCGCCTGGTTGGCCAATGGATCCTGAGGCAGGAAGGAATTCAAAACAAATTCCGCGCCAGCTCTGCCTCAATCAGCGAAGTTGGCTACAGAATCATGCTTCGGCCGGGCATGGAAACTTTTGCCGAGGCGTTTAATCGCGAGCTCGCCAACATGCGCAGTAATGGCGAGCTCGACGATATCCTGTCGCGGTATCGCTAGTAACGCGTCTCAGCAACTGATTATTCCAGGCGCCGTAACAACAACATTGGTGACACGCTGAGCACGGGCTTGAGCTGCCAGCGGCCGAAGATCGCAAGCACCAACGCGCTCAGCACCGGAATTGGCAGAATAGCCTGCCAGTGAACGCGAAATTCGCCCTCAAACATCCTGAACTGCAGCGCCCAGACCGCTGCCTCCGCTGCGATAACACCAAGAATGCCTGCAAAGAAGCCCAGCAAGGCAAATTCGAGCATGGTGCTGCGCACTAACAGAGTCTGACGGCCGCCGAGCGTGCGAAGCAGCGCCCCTTCCCGCTGACGCTCCTGCATGGTAGCACTGACTACTGCTGCCATCACAACCAGTGCCGCTGCCAGAATCAGAGCGAGTATCGCTTCGATCGCCTGGGTCACCTGCTGAACAATTTCCTGAATTCGTTCAATGATGTGGTCGATTTCCAGCACCGAGACCGTCGGGAACTGGCGCGAGAATTCATTCAGCGCCGATTTCTGGTCCTCCGGCAAGTAAAACGCCGTGATCCAGGTCGCTGGCATGTCTTCCAGTCCGCCCTGGGGCGGGAAGGCCATGTAAAAGTTTGGTTTCATGCTGTCCCACTGGACGGTGCGAATGCTGGTCACCGTCTCGGTCACCTTGTCGGAGCCGATGGTGAAACCAAGACTGTCTCCGACTTCCACGCCCAGTTTGCCTGCCAGTTCTGCCTCAATGGAGACGCCTCGCCGCTGGCCTGGTTCAAACCACTGGCCCTCGATAATGTCGTTGTCCGAGGGCAAGGTGTCCATCCATGTCAGATTCAGCTCGCGATTCAATGCATTGACCCGTTCGTCTTTACTGACCGCCTCGCGCACGGGGTTGCCGTTCAGCTCGGTGAGTCGCCCACGAACCATCGGGTATAGCTGGCGAAGCGGCTGTCCGCGTTCCGCCCAGAAGTCCTCAACCTGGTCCACCGAATCCGGCGCGATGTTAATCAGGAAATGGTTGGGGGCATCGTCAGGCAATTGGGCCTGCCAGTCGTCCAGCAATGAGGTACGAACCAATATCAGCGTTGCTGCCAGCATCAGGGTCATTGCGAAGACGGCAATCTGGGAGAGGCTCGCACGGCGATGCCTATACAGGCCCACCAGGGCCAACCGCCAGGCATTACCGCCGCCGCTGATCTTGCGAAGTGTGGTGACCAACGCCCAACCCAGCAGAGCCAGCGTGCCCAACAGGAGTGCCAAGCCGCCCAGCAGCGCCAAAACAAGGGAGACCTCCCGGGCATACATCCACACCAATCCGAAGATAGCCACGATGGCAATCGCCATGTCTGGAATCGCTTCGCGACCGCTCTCTCCCGGCTGGCTACGCAGAACGCGCATGGCCGGAACATGTTTCAGCCGGCGGATCGGCGGATAGGCAAAGGCGAACAACGAAACCAGTGCCGTCAGCAACGCGGGAACCAAAGCATTAGGATCCAGTTGATAATCCACGGGACGTTCCAGCACATCGCTCAGCACGCTCGAAAGCAACCAGAACAGGGGCAATGCCACCAGCAAACCGCCAATCGCGCCTACTATGCCCCAAAGGCCAAGCCTGCGGAGATACAACGTGCCGATACCGCGGCTGTTCACGCCCAGGGTTTTCAACAAAGCGACCGTGTCACGCTGGGACAAAGCATACTGCCTGCTGGCCACGGCAACAGCCACGGCCGCCAGCATGACCGCCAGGCTCCCGCCGAGCAGCAGAAACCGTTCCGCGCGCTGCAAAGACTCTGAGAAGGTCTCGCCATCACGAACCCCCTCCCACTCATGGCTCGGCCCGAAGCGGGGTTCCAACCAGGCGTGGTAACTGTTCAGGACATCTTCATCGCCGGCGAAAAGGTAAACATATTCAACCCGACTGCCCTCCTGAATTACCCCGGTAGCTGGTACATCGCTGGCATGCATCATGACCCGGGGCGCCAGTGAAGACATACGGAATCCACCGTCCGGCTCGCGCACCAACAAGCCCGATATAGTCAAAGATAGACTGCCAACATCCAGCGAATCACCCACATCCAGATTGAGCAGTCGCAACAAGCGAGGATTGATCCACACTTCACCGGGCGCAGGGCCGGACGACACCAGTTCCCGTGGCGCTGTCGCTCCCTGTTGCACTTCTACCTCACCTCTCAGCGGGTAGGTGTCGTTCACGGCTTTGACAGAGACCAGCTGGAAGTTGTCGGCGCCGTACACCATGGTGGAGAATTCCACCATGCGCGCAGTCTCAAGACCCCGGCTTTCGGCTTCCTGCATCCAGGATTCCGGTACTTCACGGCCGTTTTCCGCTTCCAGTTGCCTGTCTGCCGCCAAAAACGAACTTGCCGATGTGACCAGCGTGCGCTGCAATTGGCTAGCGAACAGTGCAATGGTGGCCACGGTGGCTACGGCTATGATCAGCGCCGACAGAACCACCCGGACATCCCGTTCCCGCCAGTCCCGGCGCACCGACATGAGTTTTTTGGAGGCCGCCATCAGTTGACCGCCTCCTGTGCCGTCGCTGAGGAAGGTTCGGACAGCACGCCGGCTTCAATGGAAAATTGTCGACCACAACGAGCCGCCAGTCTCTCATCGTGGGTCACCATCACCAATGTGGTGCCCTGCTCGCGGTTCAGAGTCATCAGCAGGTCGGAAACCTCACTGCCGGTTCGGTTGTCCAGATTGCCGGTGGGCTCGTCAGCAAACAGAACAACCGGTTCCGAAGCAAACGCCCTGGCTATGGCAACCCGCTGTTGTTCACCACCGGACAATTGGCGGGGCGTGTGGCTTAACCGCTCGCCCAGACCGACCCGCTCGAGTAGTTCACGGGCTTTGGCGTCGGGCTTTTCGGAGCCACTGAGCTCCAGCGGCAGCATGACGTTTTCAAGGGCGGTCAGCGCAGGAAGCAGCTGAAAAGACTGAAACACAAACCCAACCCGACGTGACCGGAGTTTTGCGCGTTCATCTTCGCTCAACTGACTGATAACGGAGCCATCCAATTCCACCTGGCCGTCTGACGGCGTATCCAGCCCTGCCAGCAAGCCCAGAAGCGTTGTCTTGCCCGAACCGGAGCGGCCGACGATGGCAACAGACTCACCACGGTTGATTTCAAGATTGACCCCCTGCAAGATCGTCAGCGTATCTGTCTCCAAACTGACCCGGTGCGTCAGGTTCGTCACTTTCAACATGGGACGGTCGTTTTGTGAATAGGATTCGCTGAGATCGCTCACGGGTTCTCCAACTAATGACAGGGTAAAAGGTAAACAGAATACCTATGGATACGGCATTCCGACGTCTGAGATCAATAGTTTTCCTAGCTTTAATCTTCATCGTTGCTCCCACGCAGGCGAACCAGAACACGTTGCTGATCATGGGAGACAGCCTGAGTGCAGCCTATGGCGTCCAAACCGAGCAGGCCTGGGTAGCCTTGCTGAAAAACCGACTGGATAATCAGGGGTTCGATGGCTGGGAAGTGGTGAATGCCAGCATCAGCGGAGAAACAACCGACGGCGGCCTGCGGCGTCTGCCGGGCCTGCTGGAAAAGCACAGTCCTGATATCGTGATGATTGAGCTCGGTGGCAATGACGGTTTGCGGGGCTTTCCGCCCAACGTCATTCGCAGCAATATTTCGAAAATGATCGAACAATCCCAGCAGGCGGGGTCTTCGGTGCTGGTGGTTGGCATGCAGATTCCGCCCAACTACGGTCAGCGCTATACCGAGGCGTTCTCAGGCATTTTTCCTGAGCTGGCGAAAGAGTACGACACAGAGCTGGTACCCTTCTTCCTGGCAAACATTTACGACCAGGAAGGTCTGATGCAGGACGACGACATCCACCCGACAGCGGAAGCCCAGGGCCAGCTGCTCGATAACGTCTGGCCCGTTCTGGAGCCCATGCTGGCCGACTGATCAGGCCTGGCCCAGAATCGACGCGAAATACGCGACCGCCCTGCGTTCCGACCAGTAAATACCGTCTTCTGAACGCTCAACGAATCCTACGTGGCCACCCCACTCCGGGTACTCTGCACGGGCATGACCGCCCATCACGTCCGATGCCTCTGGGAAACAGCGACTGGAGAGAAACGGGTCATCTTTGGCGTTGACCATGAGCGCGGGAACCCGGATGTCCTTCAGGCGTCCGAGCGCTGAGCAGTTCCTCCAGTAATCCTGGGCATCCTTGAATCCATGTAAAGGTGCTGTAAACCGGTCATCGAATTCATGGAAGGTACGAATGTTCTCGAACCCCGAGACGTCGATCAGCTCTGGAAACCGTCTGGATTTTTCTTCCATTTTTAGCTGCAGGTCTTTCAAAAACCGTTGCATGTAAATTCTGCGGCTTGGCCTCGCCAGTGTGTCTGCACTGCCGGCAAGGTCACAGGGAACTGAAAACGCAATGCCACCGCAAATACGGTTGTCGATTCGTTCGCCCTGCTCTGCCAGGTACAACAGAGTCAGGTTGCCGCCCATACTGAAACCACACAACCCCAATGCCTGGTATCCCTGCTTCAGGCCATGCTGAACCACGCGATCCAGATCGCCGGTCGCTCCACTATGGTAAAACCGTGGCTGGTGATTCATCACACCACCGCAGGACCGAAAATTCCATGCCAGAACGTCCCATCCCTCTCTGAGTAGCGCCCGCGCCAGTCCCTGGATATAGGGACGACGGCTGTGGCCCTCCAGACCGTGAGACAAAATGGCGAGTCGGTCACTGCCTTGGCGGTACCAGTCCAGATGAAGTTCATCGTTATCATCGGTCGGCAGAACTTCGGCTTCCGGCTCCGTCAGTTCCACTTTACGAAACAGCGACGGCCAGATGGATTGGACGTGGCCGCTCCTGAGCCAGAGCGGCGGTTTGTAAGCAAGTGCGGAATCGTACAAATTTTAGCCTTTCATTTCATGGGGTTGACGCCATAGCGGAAAGACAATACCATGCGCGCCATTCCAGCTTTGTTCCCCGATAGCTCAGTTGGTAGAGCAACGGACTGTTAATCCGTTTGTCGCTGGTTCGAGCCCAGCTCGGGGAGCCACTTCCTTCTCACGTGCCACGCACGTTTGCCTCACTCCAAGCTCTCCCGCTGCATAAACTCCCGCAGAACCTTGTACAGCGTCAGTCCGTCTTTGGATCCAGCGGTTTCCCGAATGGAATGCATTGCAAACTGAGGCACGCCAATATCCAGCGTTGTCACACCCAGGTTAGCCGCCGTAAGCGGGCCAATGGTGCTGCCGCACCCCATATCGCTACGAACCACAAAGCTTTGATGTGGCAATCCCAATTCATCACTGATGTGCCGATACAAAGCCGCGGACCGGCTGTTGGTGGCATAGCGCTGGTTGTGATTGATCTTGATGACCGGCCCCTGGTTCAGAAGCGGCCCATGATTCTCATCGTGCTTGTCGATGTAGTTTGGGTGCACTCCGTGTGCGTTATCAGCTGAAATCATCAGCGATCTCGCCAGTGTGCGACCGCGACCTTCGCCACACCAACGGTCAAGCACCGTAGACAGGAAGGGCCCCTGGGCGCCTTCCGCCGACATGCTGCCGACTTCTTCATGGTCGTTGCAAACCAGCAGTGCGGGCTCTTCGTCATTCGAATCAATCAGTGCCCGCAGGCCGATGTAACAACTCAGCAGATTATCCAGCCTGGCAGACGTGATGAATTCGTCTTTTAGACCTACGGTCGCTGCGGGCTGAGTGTCATAAAAGCCCAGCTCGTATCCCAGAACCTTTTTTACTTTGACACTCTGATGCTCGCTTTCAAGCTGCTCTCTCAACAGGTCTG
This sequence comes from Marinobacter sp. CHS3-4, assembly GCF_030053415.1. Classification (GTDB taxonomy): domain Bacteria; phylum Pseudomonadota; class Gammaproteobacteria; order Pseudomonadales; family Oleiphilaceae; genus Marinobacter. The sequence continues at coordinate 126,150 of NZ_JASGBJ010000005.1, read as the reverse complement.
CAAACGCCGTTTTATCGTCTTCGGGCACCTGCATCAGCACAGGCGGAAGATCCGTTTGCGGATTCACCGTGCGGCTACTGTTCGCTTCCCGGTCCAGGTGAATTGCCAGGCTTGGAATGAAGGCGATCGCCTTGCGAAAGTCGATCAGCGCGTCGCGGACTTTTCCGTCCTGATTCAGATAACTGACGCGCCCCGCCAGTGACAGGTCTCTATCGAACCAGGGGTTGAGAAGAACGCCACCATAGACTTCCACGCCCAGCTGAAAATAGCCCTTGCGTCGGATTTCCGGGTTGGGCTTTACCTTCAGACACGGGCTGTCTGTGTGCGCCCCGACCATTCTGATGCCTGCGCTATCCGTCGGCTTCTGGCCGGTCCTGAACGCCACGATGGAGGAGCCATTACGAATGATGTAATAGCCCTTGCCAGATTCCAGCGTCCAGTTTTCTTTTTCATCCAGTGCCTTGAAACCCGCGGCATCCAACCGCTGCTTCATGCTGGCAACGGCGTGCCAGGGTGTGGTTGAGCTGTTTAGAAACTCGATCAACTGCTGATTAAAATCCACGTGTTCCATGTTGCCCCTGATAAACTGATTTTAGCGGCGCCAGTATGGCATGATGGCGCCTTTCGTCCTATCCATTAGGTTTTTCCGGAGTCCGAATTTTGCCTGAACCGCGTTTTCTAGACATCGAATACTGCCAGACCGAAGACAGCCTCTTCCCTACGGCCATGGCCTGGTCCGTTGAAAATGGCCAGATGAAAACCGTGGTGATTGCTCCGGACGATGACTGGATCCCGGAAGACGGCGACCTCGGCGATGTGGACCTGTTGTATCTGGAGGAACAGGGGGTGCCACTGATCGAGATCGTTCATGAGCTGCACCAGGACTTACCGGACCTGACGGTGTACGTCGACGGCATGGACCCGGATGAAATTCTGATCGACAAAATATTCAACGCCGTCGGTTCTGAGCCACCCTTCGAAATAGCTGGCATCGAATCGCTGGTGACCTCTCTGACTCGCGAAGATCTGGACGACCGCCGGCGCCAGCTATTAACCGATGAAGGTCTGGAGCCTCAACTGCCTGAAAACGGTGTCTATGCACTGCTTTTGATTGCCCGTGAAGAAGGCTTCTTTGGCTGAGTGTCTTTACGGGCCGGACGAACTGTGACTTGTGTCGACGTAACAAACAGTTACAGAAGGCAGAATCGTTCAGAATCTTAAACGTCAGGAACTCCATCATCATGAATTCTCTGCTGCGACTATCCCTCGCGGTTGCGCTCGTGCCCGCAGCCCTGTTGATGTCACCCCAGGCTGTGAACGCACAGGAAGAAATGCGTGAGGGCCGCACCTATATAGGACTCATTGGCACGCGTCTGAACCATCGAACTGTCGACGACGGTGACATCGGGGGGCAGGCCTGGTCGTCAATGACCAGTCTGCAGCTGGGCACCCACATTTCAGAGAATTGGCATGTCGAGTTGCGCACAGGCACCGGTGTCGCGTCCGGCAAAGTGGACAACGAGCTTGAAGTTGATATCGACTACTACGTCAGCTGGTACATCGGTGGCAATTACCCCATCACCGACTACTCCAATATTTACGCCCAGTTCGGCTTCTCTCATATAAAAGGCGAATCGAAGTTGACGCCGTTTGGTCGCTTTCGGGCGGAGACACCTCAAACTGAATTACCGGAAGAACTCAAAGGGCCTACCTACAAAGACCTCGCCGACATGAGATATCCGGAAAGTTCCTTTTCTACCAGCTGGCTGGTCGGCGTGGACATTGAGGTGGTCGACGACAGTTTCCTGTTCTTTGAAATCGGTAAGTTTTTCGAAGACACCGAAACCAAAGCAAACGTCTTCCAGTATAACGGCGGACTGAAGTACGAATTCTGAGGCGCAATGCGCCTCAGTTTTTATGCTGAATATGCCAGCAGCGATGAATTCTGGCATTGCGCTGAAAGTCCTTGTCCAGTGTAGACGCTGTCACCTCCTCTATGGCGTACGCCTGCTCCAGGTCATCATCCAGTTTGAATCGCCTGAAGTTGTTGGAAAAAATCAGCGTGCCTTCTGAGGTCAGACGCTGCATCGCCTGGCGGATCAGTTTGGCGTGATCGCGCTGGATATCCAGTACACCGGCCATTCTTGCAGAATTCGAGAAGGTGGGCGGATCCATAAAGATGAGATCATAGCGCTGGTCCGGTGTCGGCTTTTCTGCAAGCCATTCCAGACAGTCTGCCTGCTCGACCCGGTGCCGGGACACATCTTTGAGGTTTAGCCCGAGATTCTCCTGGGCCCACTTCACGTAGGTGTTCGACATATCCAGGCTCAGTGATCGGCTTGCGCCACCAACTGCTGCATGCACCGTTGCGGCACCGGTATAGCAGAACAGATTCAAAAACCGTTTTCCCCTGGCATGTTGCTGAATCCAATGTCTGACGGGACGGTGATCCAGGAATAGACCGGTGTCCAGATAATCTTTCAGGTTCACTTTCAGCACACAACCGTGTTCCTGAATATTGAAAAACTCTCCGCTTGCTGCGCGCTTTTCGTACTGGTTCAGCCCGGCTTGCCGTTGTCGCTGCTTGCAGACCATGTCTTCCGGTTCAATTCCAAGAGCCTCGGGAATCACAGCAAGGGCCTCGGCCAGCCTTTCCCGGGCAGCCCTTTCATCGACGGACTTTGGCGCCACGTATTCCTGCACATGAACACGCCCCTCATAAAAATCGATGGCCAGAGCGAATTCTGGCATGTCAGCGTCGTAAATCCGGTAGCAGCCGATGTCCTGTTTCCGAGCCCACTGACCAATGGTTTTCAGGTTTTTCTTTAAGCGGTTGCGCAGCATCGCTGCCCGCTCTTCGTTGGTCACCCGCGGAGTGACCTCTCCCGGAACATCAAGCTCACGGGGAGCACGTGAACTGGCTTCGTCGATGGTAAACAGCAATAGCTGTGCGGGAAGCTTGCCATTGAACAACTTGTATTGTTTGTAGCTTCGAAGGCCCAGTGACTTTCCGTATTCCGGTGCGCCAGTGAACAAGGCCAGACGCCAACCGGGGCAGCTCTGCTTGACGGCCTCTCCGAGAGATCGGTAAAGAGGCCCAAGGGCCTTGCGTTCGCTCAGTCGCTCTCCATACGGCGGGTTCACAATCACCAATCCGATAGTGGACTCATGGCTTGCTTCCCGTAACTCGGTAATATCCCTTTGCTCGAGACAGACGGCGTCGGTTAGCCCGGCACGCTGAAGGTTGTTTCGCGCTATCGACAGGACCTTCTGATCCGCGTCGGAGCCCTCAATGACGATTCCTTTATGCTCAAAGGCCTGACGACCTTCGTAGGCCCTTGACTCTGCCTCCTGACGCAGACTGAGCCATAATTCCGGATCGTGTCCCGGCCAGCGAGTGAACCCCCAACGCTCTCTTTTCCGCCCCGGTGCCAGATCCATGGCCATCATGGCGGCCTCAATCAGCAGCGTTCCCGAACCACACATCGGGTCCAGCAACGGCCCGCCAGATTCAGCAATTGCCGGCCACCCTGCCCGTATCAACAAGGCCGCAGCCAGGTTCTCCTTCAGTGGCGCAGCGCCTTTTTCGGTCCGGTATCCACGCTTGTGAAGACTGTCGCCACTCAAATCAATACCAACGGACAAGACACCGCGATGCAGGCGAGCCGACACAGTGACATCGGGATCTTTGGCATCGACTGACGGGCGCTGACCGCTGGCCGTGCGAAGGCGGTCCACAACCCCGTCTTTTACTCGCTGCGCACCAAACTGGGTATTGCGAATCTCATCGTTCTGGCCAACAAAATTCACGCGAAAGCTGCCCGTGACCGGGATGTGATCCTCCCATGGCAAGTCCGTTACACCTCCCAGCATTCGGTCTGCTGAAGTCGCATCCACGTCTGCCAGGTGAAGGATGACTCGATTGGCCAGGCGCGACCACAAACAGGTCCGGTATCCCGCTGCCAGTGAACCATTGGCCCAGACCCCGGCGGGTGCGTTGCGTAACGGCTCCATTCCCAGGGCTTTCAATTCCTCTTCAAGCAGGTATTCAAGACCCTTGGGACAGGTAACGAAAAAACTCAGTTCAGACACAGGCAACTCCTGAGAAGGTAAACAACGCTAAGGTCATGGAATGGCGCCTTTTCTACTGATCGCACGGCATTTTTAGAACCTGCTGCTATAAACAGATAAAACATAGATGAAATAATTAGTGTACAACCCCGCCAAGTTGGAATTACCTTGTAAGTGACGCGTCGTTCCGGTGGAGCAATTCTTCACCGTTAACAGGATCCTGACTGCTCTGGTCGACAGTGACAATAGCGGTTTACCCCGGAAGGGTGATGCCCAGCACTGACCATAGCGGATGTGTACACGCATGTTCTGTTAATCCATCAGTGAGGAACGGCATGAAAAGACAGAAAAGAGATATGTACGCTCGTGCATTCAAACGGGGCTATTTGGCCGGAGTGTCCGGAAAGTCAAAAGACAGCTGCCCGTTGGATCAAGTCGAACATCGCCAGGAATGGCTCAACGGGTGGCGAGAAGGCCGCACAGATCAATGGGAGGGCATGACCGGCGTATCCGGTATACACAGGATGGCCAACGTCACGGCCTGATCAGGCCCCGAATCTTAAATCTGATCTTTCAACTAAAAACACAATTTGGCGCAACAACAAATAGAGCAACCCAAACGGGTCCTCCCGATCCGTACCATGCAATAAAACGCCACGGGGTTTGTTCCCCGCACGGGCCCGCTCAGCGGGCCCACTTTTTTCCCGCTTCTGAAGCCTATTCCACATTCAGCCGTCGAATCGCCTCGACCGACTCACGTATCAGTGCCGGGCCCCGATAGATAAACCCTGTATACAGCTGAACCAATTTAGCGCCTGCCTGAATCTTTTCAGCGGCACTGTTACCGTCGGTTACACCGCCCACACCGATGATGGGAACATCGTCGCCAAGCTCTGCGTAAAGGGATTTGATCACCCGAGTCGAGGCGTCCCTGACGGGTAAACCGCTCAACCCACCCGCCTCGTCAGCGTGTTTATGCCCGCGAACAGCCTCACGGCTTATGGTGGTGTTCGTCGCAATCACACCATCCAATCCACTGTCTTTAACCGCCTGAGCGACAAACCGAATACCGGCATCGTCCATGTCCGGTGCGATCTTGATGGCCAGTGGCACGTAGCGACCGCTCTTTGCCTGGCACCGGGCTTGCTCGTCCTTGATCGCAAACATCAAGCCTTTCAGGGAGTCACCAAACTGCAGATCCCGAAGACCCGGCGTGTTCGGGGAAGACACATTCACCGTGATGTAATCTGCGCAGTTGTAGACGGCAGCTATACCCTTCCGATAGTCCGACTCTGACTCCTCGTTGGGAGTCACTTTGTTTTTCCCAACATTGATACCAAGCACCCCAGAATATTTGCGGTGACTGACTCTATCCAGCAAATGCTCCAGTCCGAAGTTATTAAACCCCATCCGGTTAATAATGGCCTGATGCTCTTGCAGACGAAACATCCTGGGTTTGGGGTTCCCGGGTTGCGCGACGGGCGTTACCGTGCCGACTTCAATAAACCCGAAACCGAGGCTACCCAGGGCATCCAGATGATCCGCATTCTTGTCGAGCCCCGCAGCAAGGCCCACCGGGTTAGGAAAGTTCAGACCCATGACCTCCACAGGAAGATCAGCGGGTGGCTTTACCATGGCCCTTATCAAACCAAGCTTTTGGGCCACGTCCAGGGTGGCCAGGGAGACGTCGTGAGCGGCTTCGGGCGGCAATCTGAACAGCAGGCTTCGTAATAGCGGATACATAAACAATCTCACTGATTCGGAACGGAGCGGAGTATACCGGATCTTTTCCACAGCATCTGCCTAACGAACCAATGTGACACTGAAATGTCCGCTCTATGAAGGCGTTGTGATCTTTTCCACGGAATCTGTGGATAACCCTGTTGAAAATTCGCGTGCAACCGCGTCGATCCCTTGTGATCCGTGCCCATCTACAGATTGGTTATTTTTTAATCAATTATTTTTCGTTTTATTTTCAGTAGGTTATAAGACTTTTTTGAATCTCGGCACTAAACATTACACAAATCTTTACTTTGTAAACATTCTTCTAGCATGTGCATAAATCGCACATTTTTTGTGCGCTGATTCGTTTGGTAACACCTATTGTAATTGCCGCTATAATGAATCTCATATCCGTTTCAGGGACTTTCATGAGCGACCCCCGGACCCAAGCCCCCAGTCAACGAAAAGCGCTCGATACAGAGCGCCACGAGGCCACTCGAATCACCGTCATTGGAATGATACTTGATGCCGTTCTCGGTGCCATCAAGGTGGTCGGTGGCTTGCTCTTCCATTCCCAGGCATTGATTGTCGACGGCATTCATTCGTTCAGCGACGTCGCTTCTGATGTAGTCGTACTGGCAGTTATGAGGCTCTCCAGGCAGGCTCCGGATCAGGAACATCCATACGGACATCAGCGCATCGAGACTCTCGGCACCATGGTACTGGGCAGCTTTCTGATCGCAGTTGGCGCTGCACTGGCCTGGGACAACTTTCTCAGATTACTGGATACCGAAGGCGCGAGACTGCCGCAATGGCCTGTTCTTGTGGCAGCCGCCATCTCCGTACTCAGCAAAGAATGGATATACCGCTACACGCGCCGGGTTGGCCTGGCTATTCGATCAGACCTGATCGTTGCCAATGCCTGGCACAGCCGAACCGATGCGTTGTCTTCTGTTGTGGTGCTGGTGTCCACGGCGGGTGCGATGATGGGTCATGTCTGGCTTGATGTGCTTGCAGCCATTGTCATTTCAATCCTGATTGTCCATATCGGCTGGCGGTTCGCCTGGGACAGTGTGAAGGAACTGGTGGATACCGGTCTCTCACCGGAAGATACTGAAACGCTTCGCGAAGCGGCAAAATCCGTCGAAGGCGTTCGAAACGTCCATGAACTTCGAAGCCGTAAGATGGGACAGGACATTCTGCTGGACGTTCATCTTGTGGTTCGCCCGGAAATCAGCGTTTCTGAAGGTCATCAAATCGGGATGCGCGTCGTCGCGGCTATGCGGGCATCATTCGACAATATTCTCGATATCAACTTCCATGTGGACGCCGAGAACGACGATGAACAGTCGCCTACTTCTGAAACGCTTCCGAACCGTAGCCAGATTCGGGAGGCGCTGGAAGAGCATTTTCCAGTCGACCTTCCACCAAACAGTCGGTTTCGGCTTCATTACCTGAAAAACCGTGTTCATATCGAACTGTTTCTGGAGCTGGACGGTCAACAGCAGCGGCCCGATAGCCAGGCAATCAGTCAACAGATGGAGAGCTACCCCTGGTTCGGGAGCCTGCATATCTGGTTTTCATGAGCCGGTTTAACGCTGCCGGTGCATTTCCATGCGAGACAGAAACTCCTGCATGATCAAAGTGTAAAGCTCGCCACCCAGGAAACCATCTTCAATCCCTGCGTCGATGCTGGGGTTGTCATTCACCTCGATAACCGCCACCCGATTGCCAGACTGTTTGATATCAACCCCATAAAGCCCGTTACCGATGAGCCGCGTCGCATTCAACGCTGCCTGAATCACATTCTTCGGCACTTCATAGGTGGGCATGGTCTCGAATCCACCACTGTCTACTTCGGCTCCGCCATGTTGGTAAATCTGCCAGTGACCTTCCACCATGTAGTACTTGCAGGCGTAAATGGCACGACCACCCAGTACCCCGATGCGCCAATCGTAATCGGTGTACAGGTATTCCTGGGCCAGAACCAGGGCCGACTGCTTGAACAGAGCTTTCAGCCCCTCCCGCAACGACTTCTCATCTTCCGCCTTTGTCACACCCCGAGAAAATGCGCCATCGGGAATCTTGATGACGGCAGGAAATCCAATCTCGCGCATCACCTGTTCCGCACTGTCTTTTTGATCTTTTGAGAGAATCAGCGTCTTGGGTGTTGGTACCTTGTTGTTTTTAAGCAGATCCGCCAGAAACACTTTATTGGTACAGCGCAATATCGAAACCGGATCGTCAATCACCACCATGCCCTCGGCCTCCGCTTTGCGGGCGAAACGATAGGTGTGGTGATCAATGGCCGTTGTTTCGCGAATAAACAGACCGTCGTATTCGGGCAGCCGCATGTAGTCGCGACGGGTAATCTGTTCCACGTTGATACCCAGCTTGCGGCCTGCTTTCTCGAAACGGTCCAGTGCCATTTTGTCACTGGGCGGCATTTCCTCTTCCGGATTGACCAACATGGCCAGATCAAAGCGGTAGCGCCGCCGCGTTCGGGGCTTGCGCCAGACCATGCTGCTGAAGCGGTCAAACGCCGCTGCAAAATGATCCTGCTCTTTCCCTTTCAGATCTGCAGGGCACCCAGGCTTCATGGATGCGATCTGCCAGGTTTTGCGGCGACGAAACACCACTTCCAAAACCGGGCACGGAAACCGGTCAAACAAGGCCCGGGCAACCGGTTTGAGTTCTGGATGCTCAGCCTGACCAAAATAGGTCCTGATTCTGACTTCGTGGGTCGCCTGTTTCTCGTCCTGTTCAGGATTTATCTCGGAACCAGAAGCATCCAGCCACTGGATAACGCTCTCGTCGAGTTCTTCAAGTTGGAGCGAAAACAGCCCTTTCCGGCTCAGGTCGTTGAGCGTCATCACCGAAGGCACCACATTGTGACCACGAGCCTCGGCCAACAAGGAACAGTAATAGCCCCGGCTCAGATAACGAGAGCTCTGACAGAGATTGATGACGCGCGTGCGGCTGTTTGGAGGAACAGAAAGCTTCAGATACTGGTCAAAGGTCAGTACATCTTCACTCGGATAATAAGGCGCCCAGTCTTTTTCACGATCAACCACAATCAACAATCGGGACATCAATGACACTCCTTGTAATTCTCGCCAAGATACGACGGAAAGCACGGCCGAACAACGCTTCAATGATGCGTGTTTCTACTCACGGCAGTGCATCTTGCGCATTCCCGGGATTGCCCCATACTGGCGGGCACCCAACCGCTTTCCCCGTGGCCCGCTGAGTCATTTCAACATGGATCAGATTAACTTGCGCCAGGCCAGTATTCATGACCTGAACGCATTGGTAGAACTTGAAAACCGCTGCTTTACCGAAGACCGGCTTTCCCGCCGAAGCTTTCGTCGTTTCCTGGATATGCCAAGGGACCGACTGATCGTTGCAGAAAGCGCAGAAGGCCTCGTGGGTTATTGCCTGGTACTGATGAGTGCAGCAACACGGCTGGCCAGAATCTATTCCATAGCCGTGTTACCCACATTACGGGGTAAAGGTGTTGGACAACAGTTGATTGAACGGGCCGAAGCGGAAGCCGTGGAAGCAGACCGGATCGTCATGAGACTGGAGGTGCGCGAAGACAACGCGGCGGCCATCAAACTCTACAAGCGATTGGGATACCGCCAGTTCGGCACCTTCCGAGATTATTACGAAGACCACAGCAATGCGCTGCGTTTTGAACGTCGTATTCTGTTCTACGAACCAACGCGCGAGTTTCCTGCCGTCCCCTACTACCCGCAGACCACGGAATTTTCCTGCGGCCCGGCCGCGCTCATCATGGCCATATCCGCGCTGGACGAGCAAGCCACCATGACCACGCTGGAAGAGCTCCGCATCTGGCGAGAAGCCACCACCATATTCATGCTTGCCGGCCATGGCGGTTGCGGTCCTCACGGCCTTGCGCTGGCAGCCTGGAATCGCGGGTTTCATGCCAGCGCCTACGTGAGCAAAGAGGGTGCATTGTTCAAAGATACGGTGCGCAATCCAGACAAGAAACAGGTTCTGGAACTGGTCCACGAGGGCTTTATTTACGACATCGCACAGACTGGCATCGAGCTTCACCACGATCCGATTTCTCTGGACGGCTTGAGAACGGCGTTAGAACGGGGCTGCGTTCCAATCATACTCATCAGCACCTGGCAGCTTAACCGCAGCCGAGTCCCGCATTGGGTCACCGTGTGCGCTATCGACGACCAGTTTGTCTACCTTCACGACCCGGAAATTGACACAGACGCAGGGGAAACCGTAGCTGACAAGCAGTATTTGCCGATCGACCGGCGAGTCTTCGATCAGATGTCCCGGTACGGACGAAATCAGCCGCTGCAAGCTGCCGTGATTGTTGGGCCAAAGCGCACGGATTAACCCGTGCGCAGCGCAGCTTCCTTCAGCTCGGAAATCTCGTCTCGCAGCCTTGCTGCGGTTTCAAAGTCCAGGTCCGAAGCCGCCTTATACATGTCATCCTCAAGCCGGGTCAGTTCCTTGAGAATTTCTTCCGGCGACTTATCGCCAGTCTTGGCGCGGTAGCGTTCTGCTTCCTCGGCCGCCTTCTCGCCCGGCCGTTCGGCTTTGCGTCTGCCGCGGCCACCGCCACTGCTGGCGCCTTCCATGATGTCGGCAATTTTCTTGTTCAAACCGGTCGGTGTGATGCCGTGGGCTTCGTTGTGCTCGGCTTGCTTGGCCCGGCGCCGCTCGGTTTCGTCGATGGCTCTTTGCATCGATCCGGTGACGTTATCACCGTACAGAATCGCTTTGCCATGGACGTTACGAGCCGCGCGACCAATGGTCTGGATCAGGGAGCGGTCAGAGCGCAGGAAGCCCTCTTTATCGGCATCCAGAATGGCCACCAGCGACACTTCCGGCATATCGAGACCTTCCCGCAGCAGGTTGATCCCGACCAGTACATCAAATTCACCGCGACGCAGGTCCCGAATGATCTCGACCCGCTCTACCGTATCGATGTCCGAGTGCAGGTAGCGAACGCGAATGTCGTGCTCCATCAGGAAGTCGGTGAGGTCTTCGGCCATTCGCTTGGTCAGCGTGGTTACCAACACCCGTTCTTTCACGTTGGTTCTGAGGCGAATTTCAGATAACAGATCATCCACCTGGGTAGAGGCCGGCCGTACCTCAATTTCCGGATCCAGCAGACCCGTGGGCCGCACTACCTGCTCTACCACCTGGCCTGCGTACTCCGCTTCGTATTTGCCTGGAGTGGCAGACACAAACAGCATTTGCGGCGCAATCCGCTCCCATTCGTCAAATCGCATGGGGCGGTTATCCAGTGCCGACGGTAGCCGGAAGCCATATTCCACCAGAGTCTCCTTGCGAGACCGGTCACCTTTATACATCGCCCCGATCTGGGGGATGGTCACGTGGGATTCGTCCACCACTAGCAGGGCGTCGGGTGGCAGATAATCAAACAGCGTCGGAGGGGCCTCGCCCGGCTGGCGCCCGGACAGGTACCTGGAATAGTTCTCGATGCCATTGCAGTAACCCAACTCCAGCATCATTTCTATGTCATACCGCGTGCGCTCTTCCAGCCGCTGAGCTTCAACCAGGCGGTTATTATCACGCAGCTGCGTCAGTCGCTCGTCGAGTTCGACCTTGATGTTCTCGACGGCGTCCAACACCTTCTGACGCGGCGTCACATAGTGGGACTTGGGATAAATCGTCACCCTCGGTACCCGGCGCAGGATTTCACCGGTAAGCGGGTCGAAATAACTCAGGTTTTCGACCTCGTCGTCGAACAGCTCGATGCGAATGGCTTCTTTTTCCGATTCCGCCGGAAACACATCGATCACATCGCCGCGTACTCGATAGTTGGCCCGATGGAATTCCACATCGTTGCGTGTGTACTGAAGCTCAGCCAGTCGACGAAGGATGTCCCGCTGGTCGATCTCGTCGCCGCGATCCAGATGCAGCATCATTTTCAGGTAGGACTGAGGATCCCCCAGACCGTAAATAGAAGACACGGTAGCCACGATGATGGCATCCGGCCTTTCCAGCAACGCTTTGGTGGCTGAAAGACGCATCTGCTCGATGTGTTCATTAATAGAGGCGTCTTTCTCGATAAAGGTGTCCGACGATGGGACGTAGGCTTCAGGCTGATAGTAATCGTAATAGGACACGAAATACTCAACCGCATTGTCAGGGAAAAACTCGCGAAACTCGCCATAAAGCTGGGCCGCCAGGGTCTTGTTGTGGGCCATGATAATAGTCGGCCGCTGCACCTGCTGAATCACATTGGCGATCGTGAAGGTTTTCCCCGAGCCCGTGACACCCAGCAACGTCTGATGGGCCAACCCACTTTCGATACCGTCCACAAGGCCGGCAATTGCCTTCGGCTGATCGCCTGCGGGTTCGAAAGGTGAAGCAACCGTGAACTTGCCGTCCTTGCGGAGTGCGCCTTTTTCCGATGTCGCCATAGTTTTACGGCATCCTCTGATCAGTCTGTGTAGGGGTCACTTATCGTTCTGGGGGCATCATGGTAACATCTAGGCCATTCAACGCCGCAGCTTTAAGGAGCGCAAGTTTGGACCTTCAATTATCCAGTCGAGTACAAGCAATCAAGCCCTCGCCCACTCTCGCAGTGACCAACAAAGCCGCAGAATTGCGCGCGGCCGGACAGGACATCATCGGCCTTGGCGCCGGCGAGCCCGATTTCGACACGCCTGATCACATCAAACAGGCGGCCATCGAAGCCATTAAGGCTGGGCAAACCAAGTACACTGCCGTCGATGGTACGCCCGCACTGAAAAAGGCGATCATTGCCAAATACAAGCGGGATAACGGCCTGGATTACGAAGCCAATCAGATTCTTGTCTCCAGCGGCGGCAAGCAGAGCTTTTTCAATCTGGCACTGGCCACGCTGAATAAAGGTGACGAAGCCATCATTCCGGCCCCTTATTGGGTCTCATATCCGGACATGGTTCTGGTTGCCGAAGGCAAACCTGTCATCATCGAAACCGGTGCAGACACCCGTTTCAAGATCACACCTGAACAGCTGGAGAACGCCATCTCCGAGCGTACCCGCCTGTTTGTGATCAACAGCCCCTCCAATCCCAGCGGCATGGCCTATACCCTGGAAGAGCTTCAGGCGATTGGTGAGGTTCTGAAGAAACACCCACAGATCATGATCGCCACAGACGACATGTACGAGCCAATCCTGTGGACTGGCAAGCCCTTCTGCAACATCCTGAACGCGACGCCGGAGTTGTATGACCGCACATTCGTTCTGAATGGCGTGTCCAAGGCCTACTCGATGACAGGCTGGCGTATCGGCTATGCCGCCGGCCCGGCCAAGATCATCGGTGCGATGAAGAAGATTCAGTCCCAGAGTACCTCTAACCCCTCATCGATTTCCCAGGCTGCGGCCGCAGCGGCCCTCGATGGTCCGCAGGACTGCGTTCAGGAAATGGTCACTGCCTTCAAGGAACGTCACGACTATCTGGTCGAAGCCTTGAATCAGTTGCCGGGCGTGGAATGCCTTCACGGGGATGGCACCTTCTATGTGTTCCCGAGCTTCCAGGGTGCCATTGACGCATCGGATGTGAGCGACGACGTTGAGTTCGCTGAAAAGCTGCTTAAAGAAGCAGGCGTTGCTCTTGTGCCAGGCTCTGCATTCGGTGCTCCTGGGCACATGCGCCTGAGCTTCGCGACCGGCCTGGACACGCTGAAGCAGGCTGTTTCACGCCTCCAGAAAGCGCTTGGCTAAAATTTGATTCAGAGGGTTGACGGGGCCGCGGGGTAATCTTAATATACGCGCCTCGTCTGATGACGACGTTCCCCGATAGCTCAGTTGGTAGAGCAACGGACTGTTAATCCGTTTGTCGCTGGTTCGAGCCCAGCTCGGGGAGCCACTATTCCGAAAAGCCGCTAGTCCTCTGGATTAGCGGCTTTTTTCGTTCTGACTCGTTGCCTTTGGATTCTGGCCCTAGCCTGCTTTTCATGGTGCATCGGCGGGGTAGGATCTCCTTCCCCGCCTGAATGGGCTTCAGTGATACCGCTAGGTCAGTGCAGATACTTCCGTATGAATTGCTTCCAATGCCTTGAGAGGATCAGGCGCCTGCGTAATTGGGCGACCTACAACCAGGTAATCTGAACCGGCCTTTATTGCGTCCGTTGGCGTCATGATGCGCTGTTGATCACCTTTATCGGCGGACGGTGGCCGAATACCGGGTGTGACCAGTTTGAAATCGGCGCCCTGCTCTGCTTTGAGCGCCGGGGCTTCCTGGGCCGAACAGACGACGCCGTCAAGACCGCAGTTTCTGGTTAAGGTTGCCAGGCGGGACACTTGGGTTTCTGGCTCATCATTGATGCCAATGCCTGCGAGGTCATCCGCGCCCATGCTGGTAAGAACCGTAACAGCAATCAGCAAGGGTCTTTCTTTGCCGAAACCGTCGAGGCGCTCTCGGCACGCAATCATCATTTTTTCGCCGCCAGAAGCGTGAACATTGACCATCCATACGCCAAGATCGGCCGCTGCTTCCACAGCCGCAGCGGTGGTGTTGGGAATGTCGTGGAATTTCAAATCAAGAAAGACTTCAAAGCCGCGACGACCCAGGGCCCTGACCAACTCTGGGCCAGAGCGGGTGAACAGCTCTTTGCCAACTTTTAAACGGCATTTCGCAGGGTCTAATTGATCAACCAGAGCCAATGCGGGCTTGTCAGAGGGAAAGTCCAGCGCCACGACGATGCGCGGATCATTTGTATTCGGCACAGAGAGGTCCTGCAATATTCGGTTTGGTTTATTCGGCTTCTACGCCCTGAATCGGGCGAACGGTTTCCCATTGCTTACAGCTTGGGCACAGCCAATGCAGCTGCTGACCCGAGAAACCGCAATTGACGCAACGATAAACCGGGCGATTCGCCAACATCAGGTGGCCAATTCGGCTTACCAGACGTTCTTCATCGGTCGTCATTCCCTTCTCGTAGCCTGCCAGCGCCACCAGACGCAACAGGCCACGAACGCTAGGGCGAAGTTCCAGTTCACGGCGCAAAAGCTCGATAGCTGCCATACGGCCGGAACTGCGTTCTACCGCTTCGACCAGCGCCAGCAAAAGGCTGGTGCTAGGGAATGAATCATACAGCTTCCCAAGCTTTTTCCCCAATTTGCCAACGTCGCCATGCTCACGCTCCAGCTTCATAAGGCGGTCGATGGCTTCAGGGCCAAAATCGGGATTCTGATCGAAAATTTTCAGACTCTGGCCCGACGCCTCTTTGAAGCTACCCTGTCGCACCAACAACTTCATCTGAATAAACGTCGCCCGTACACAGGACCGATCGAATTCCAGCGCTTCTTTGACAAGCTTCTGAGCCTGCCAACGATCATCCTGTTTCAGCGCCTCTTCGGATTGCTCGCAGATGATATAAGCAAGCATCTTGAACATCGCGGGGTCGTGCTCACCCGTGGTCAGGGTGCGAGCAACCTGTGCCGCTTTGCTCCATTCCTTTTCCTGCTGATACAGCTCGATGAGCTGAATGGAGGATTTACGACCGTATTCACGGTCACCCATCAGTTGATGCAGCAATGCTTCGGCCCGGTCCAACAAACCGGCGTTTCGGTAGTCGACGGCGAGCTCGTAGGTCACCTGTTGGGAGAAACGGGGCGGCAGCTCTGGCCGAGCCAGCAAGTTCTGATGAATGAGAATGGCGCGCTCGGTTTCGCCTTTGTGGCGAAAATGGGCGCCTATGGAGAGATGAAGGCCTACGGTGTCGCGGTTAACAGCCAACGACTGAACAAAGTTTTCAACGGCCTGGTCGGAATAGTTGGTAAACAGAAACTTTAAACGGTCTCTGACGGATTCTTCGTCAGAGATGGGCACTTTCGAGCGGTCTTTGCTGCCCCCCATGCGGCCCACAAACCAACCCGCGGCGACTGCTATGGTCAGCAGCAGCCATTGCAGAACTATATCCATTAAAGCGTCCGGTCGTTCTGAGCTCTCGATTTTTCCAGTGCCTGCTCGGTGCGAGCCAGACGTTTCTCAAGATGCCGCCTGGAAACTGAGGTACGAACCGTCGCCAGCATTGTAATCAGCATGCCGATCAGAGCGCCAATCACAAATGACATTATGATCCAGACAGCCACACCATGAGGTTGAGTCTGGAAAAGAAGGAAGTTCAGGGGCACTTCCATCTGATTGTTCAGGGAAAAGACCAGAGCGACCAGGACCAAAAACAGTACCAGCAGAATAAGGAGGACCTTCTGTAATCCGGCCATAGACGTAGAGCTCCAATAGGATCTGAAAATGATTCAGGCCCGGTTTAACACATTCCCTGAAGAAAATCTGAATCAGAAGCCTTTTTTAAGGCTATCGTTTACCTGCTCACGCAGCTCCTTACCGGGTTTGAAATGCGGAACAAACTTGGCAGGTAGCTGAACGGCTTCGCCGGTTTTGGGATTACGCCCTGTTCTGGCAGCCCGATGATGCAGCGAAAAACTTCCAAAACCACGGATTTCAATCCTCTGTCCATCAGCAAGAGATTGAGACATATGTTCGATGACAGTTTTCACGGCCAGTTCAACATCTTTCACTGAAAGCTGCGTCTGCTTCGACGCAATGAGCTCCACCAGTTCAGATTTTGTCATGGGGCTATTCCCTCTTCACATTATTGTTGGAAAGCCGGTTTTCAGCTCCATGAACCTAGTTTAGCCAAACCCAAAAAAAACACAAAAAAAACGGGCTCTTAGAGCCCGTTTTTTCGGCCTAACCAGGAATTTTATTCCTTGTTAGAGTTCTGCTGGCTCATCTGTTCCTTGATCAGGTCACCAATCGTGGTGGCTCCTGAACCAGACTCAGCCGCTTTCGCACGTACGCCTTCCAGCGCCTGCTTGTCGTCCTCAACGTCCTTGGACTTAACAGACAGGTTGATCACGCGGTTCTTGCGATCAATGCTGATAATCTTGGCTTCAACTTCGTCGCCTTCGTTCAGGGCGTTGCGAGCGTCTTCAACCTTGTCACGGCTAATTTCGGACGCCTTCAGCACGGCCTCAACTTCGTCGTTCAGGGTAATGGTGGCTGCTTTCGCGTCGATTGCAGACACAGTGCCCTTCACGATGGAGCCTTTGTCGTTCAGCTGAACGAACTCGGCGAACGGATCGCTTTCCAGCTGCTTGATGCCCAGTGAAATGCGCTCGCGCTCCGGATCAACAGACAGGATGACGGTTTCGACTTCGTCGCCCTTCTTGTATTCACGAACCGCTTCTTCACCCGTTTCGTTCCAGCTGATGTCGGACAGGTGCACAAGGCCGTCGATGCCGCCATCAAGACCGATGAAGATACCGAAGTCAGTAATTGACTTGATCTTGCCGGAGATACGGTCGCCCTTGTTGAAATTGCTGGAGAACTCTTCCCAGGGATTAGGCACACACTGCTTGATGCCAAGGGAGATACGACGACGCTCTTCGTCGATATCCAGAATCATCACACCCACTTCGTCGCCAACCTGCACAACCTTGGATGGGTGGATATTCTTGTTGGTCCAGTCCATTTCAGACACGTGTACCAGACCCTCAACACCTTCTTCCAGCTCGGCAAAGCAGCCGTAGTCTGTCAGATTGGTAACCTTGGCGGTCACCTTGGTGCCTTCTGGATAGCGGCCCTTGATATCAACCCATGGATCTTCACCCAGCTGCTTCAGGCCAAGAGAAACGCGGTTGCGCTCACGGTCGAATTTGAGAACTTTTACGCTGATTTCATCGCCCACATTCACGATTTCGCTCGGATGCTTGATACGCTTCCAGGCCATGTCAGTGATGTGCAGCAGGCCGTCAACACCGCCCAGATCTACGAACGCACCGTAGTCGGTCAGGTTCTTGACGATACCCTTGATTTCCATACCCTCGGTCAGGGTTTCGAGCAGAGCTTCGCGCTCAGCGCTGTTTTCAGCTTCCAGAACGGCACGGCGTGAAACCACGACGTTGTTACGCTTCTGGTCCAGCTTGATAACCTTGAATTCCAGCTCTTTGTTCTCCAGGTGCGCGGTGTCGCGAACAGGACGAACATCTACCAGAGAACCCGGCAGGAAGGCACGAATACCAGCCAGATCAACGGTGAAACCACCTTTAACCTTGCCGTTGATGATACCTTTAACCACTTCCTCTGCTTCGAAGGACTTCTCAAGTACCTTCCAGGCCTCGGCGCGCTTGGCTTTCTCGCGAGACAGACGAGTCTCACCGAAGCCGTCTTCAACAGCGTCAAGAGCAACATCGACGGTATCGCCGATGGCAACTTCCAACTCGCCTTTTTCGTTAAGGAACTGGGAGGCGGGGATAACGCCCTCGGACTTCAGTCCGGCGTTAACGGTGACCCAGTCGTTATCAACATCTACAACGGTTCCCTGGACGATGGAACCCGGCTGCATGTCAATTTCTTTTAGGCTTTCTTCAAAAAGATCCGCAAAGCTCTCGCTCATTATGTGTCCTATGTGATCAACGCAAGTGTGCTCCGTGCTGCCAGCAACACGGTCAATGAGTTTTAATCCGGGTTCAGCCAGTGACTGGCTGATAACGCTGAATCCGGAATTTCAACAACAAAAAGGTGCGGTCAGGCCTGGCCTGCTGCGGCCATACACCTGTCCAACACCTCTTCTATGCTCAAACCTGTGGAATCAATGACTTGCGCATCGTCAGCAGGCTTCAGCGGGGCGGCAGAGCGGTTCATATCTCGCTCATCTCTCGCCCGTATCTCCTCTAAAAGGGCGTCAATACTAACACTGACCCCAGCATCCTTCAACTGGCTATAGCGTCTCTGAGCACGCTCTTCGGCACTCGCCGTCAGAAAGATTTTCACCGGTGCATCAGGAAATATCACGGTACCCATGTCACGACCATCGGCCACCAGACCCGGCATGATCCGAAAATCTCTCTGGCGCTGCAAAAGCGCGTCCCTTACGGGCTGTATCACCGCCACTTTGGATGCATCGTCACCGCAGGATTCGGTACGAACTTCTGCGGTCACATCGTCGCCCGCCAGAAAGACTTTTACGGGCTCCCCTGGAGGTGTTGGCTCAAAGGCCACATCCAGACCGGCGGCAACCTTCACCAGCGCTGGCTCGTCATCCAACGCAACGTTCGCACGGCTTGCGGCCAATGCGGTTAACCGGTAAAGCGCGCCGCTGTCCAACAGATGCCAGCCCAGCTTCTTTGCCAACATCTGAGTAATGGTGCCTTTTCCAGAGCCGCCAGGGCCATCTACGGTAATGACTGGAATATCAGTGTCGCTCACTCATCTGCTCCCTCTGGCCCGTCAGATTCCACTTTCAGGCCGGTTTTACACGCCAGCTCGACAAACCCGGGAAAAGAGGTCGCGACATTGGCACAGTCGGTGATTTCGATTTCACCGCCTGCCCGCAACGAGGCCACGGAAAACGCCATTGCAATGCGATGGTCGCCATGGCTGTTTACTCGGCCCTGCCCAATGGGCTGACCACCATCAATGACGATGCCATCCTGGGTCACGGTGGTTTCAACGCCCAGTGCTTCGAGACCATCGGCCATCACCTGAATGCGATCACTTTCCTTCACACGGAGCTCTTCCGCCCCACGCAACACCGTCCGCCCTTTCGCACAGGCAGCTGCAATAAACAATACCGGAAATTCGTCAATCGCCAGGGGCACCTGATCCTCCGGTATATCAATGCCCGACAGCTCAGCAGAGCGAACCCGCAAATCGGCCACGGGTTCGCCACCGATGATGCGCTCGTCTAGCACTTCGATGTCAGCTCCCATCTTGCGCAGAATCGTAACCACGCCCATTCGCGTTGGGTTCATGCCGACGTGGCGCAATATCAGATCTGATTCTGGAGAGATGCTGGCTGCCACCAGAAAGAACGCTGCTGACGAAATATCTGCCGGTACGTCGATTTCCGTCGCGGTGAGTTGACCACCACCAGCGACGCTGGCCGTGGCGCTGTCACGATGCACATGGTATCCGAAACCTTCCAGCATCCTTTCCGTGTGATCCCGAGTCGGCGCAGGCTCTGTAACAGACGTCAGCCCATCGGCATAGAGTCCGGCAAGAAGCAGGCAGGACTTGACCTGAGCGCTGGCGACCGGCATGTCGTAATGGATCCCCGTCAGCGCCTGGCCGCCCCGAATCTTCAGTGGCGGCTTGCCGCCCTCTGCGGTTTCAATAATGGCGCCCATGGCACGCAATGGGTCCGCGACCCGACCCATCGGTCGTTTGGACAGACTCTCGTCACCCGTCAGCTCAGAATCAAAGCTCTGCGCTGCCAACAGGCCAGAAAACAAGCGCATGGCGGTGCCGGAGTTGCCGAGATACAGCGGGCCACGTGGCGCCTGCAGCCCCCGGATACCAACACCATGGATGCGCACATAGCCATGGTTGGGACCCTCAATGGTGACGCCCATGTCACGGAACGCCTGCAAGGTCGCCAGGCTGTCCTCGCCTTCCAGAAAGCCTTTTACTTCGGTTATTCCATCTGCCAGTGCACCCAGCATGATGGAGCGATGGGAGATGGATTTGTCACCCGGCACTCGTATATCACCGGTAATCGGACCACCGGGCTGAACCCGGAACGTTACCTGTTTCTGAGGGTTCTTTGTCACGTAAGCCTGCCCCGAAAGCATTTTCGAAAAGTGTTCTCGCGCCGCCTTGGCGCGGCTGAATACCTGCAACAAGGTCGCGCTATCCTGATCCGCAATGGCGGATCGCAGTCGGTCAAGGTCACGACTGAAATGGTCGATCACCCGAAGAACCGCGTCCTTGTTTGATAAAAAAATGTCGTGCCACATCACCGGATCACTGGCCGCAATGCGGGTGAAGTCACGAAAACCTCCGGCCGCATAGCGAAATATATCCAGGTTCTCGTCTTCCCCTGCAAGCGTGTCCACCAGGGAAAACGCGATCAGGTGTGGTAGATGGCTGGTGGCCGCCAGCACTTCGTCGTGATACGCGACCGACATGGTGAGTACGGTTGCCCCACACCCTTCCCAGAGCGCGGAGAGCTTTCTGACCTGCGCCTCTGGAACCACGTCGCCCGGAGTAAGGATCACTTTGTGATTGGCAAACAGCTCCGGATTCGCTGCCCTGATACCACTCTTTTCGGAACCGGCAATCGGGTGGCCGGGAATGACGTTTGCTGGAAGCTCACCAAAAACGGCTTTTACATCATTCACAAAGCTGGTTTTGGTACTGCCAACGTCCGTCAGAATGGCATCCGGGGAGAGCACCGGGCGAATCTTCTGGAGAACATCCCTGGTTGCTTTGACAGGCACTGCCAGTACAACAAGGTCTGCACCGGTGACCGCTTCTTCAACCGAACCAGCCACCTCGTCAATCACACCCAGCTGTTTACCCAATGCGGGCTCTTCGTGCCTCTTGTCGACACCGATCACTGTCCCTGCCAGGCCATTGCGCCTGATAGCAGCGGCCAGAGAACCACCAATCAGCCCAAGGCCAATCACAGCAACACGCTTAAAGAGTGGTTGAGAATCCGACATTTACGCCTCTGCCCTGCCCAGCGCCACCTTCAACGCATCAATAAACCGGGCATTCTCGTCTGGCAACCCAATGGAAACCCGCAGGTGGTTTGGCATCCCATAACCGCCAACCGGGCGCACAATAACACCCTGCTCCAACAGCGATTGATTGATCCCTGATGCATTTGGCCCCACATCGACACTGATAAAATTGCCAGCCGAAGGAATGTAATCAAGGCCCAACTCCGCAAATGCAGACTCCAGTTGTTTCATTCCGCGCGCATTGATTTCACAGGATTTGCGAAGATACTCCTCGTCACCCAGTACCGCTGTGGCCGCCGCCATGGCTACTGAATCAACATTAAAAGGTTGGCGTACCCGATTGAGAATATTCGTTATTTCTGGCGAACAAATACTGTACCCCACCCGCAGCGCCGCCAGTCCCCAGGCTTTAGAGAAGGTTCTGGTGACAATCAGATTTGGATAACGCGGGAGCAGATCCAGACCATCTGGCAAGTCACTGGTTACGTCGCCTTCCATATATTCACAGTAGGCTTCGTCCAGAACAACCAGCACATTGGAAGGTATTCGATCCAGAAAGGCTTCGATGGCGGCTTTGCCATGAAAGGTGCCCGTCGGGTTATTGGGGTTCGCCACGAAGACCAGCTTCGTGCGATCAGTGACAGCGCTGGCCATGGCATCCAGATCATGCCCATAGTCGACAGCCGGTACCGAAACACCACGTGCGCCAATGGCCTGGGTAACCAGAGGGTAAACCGCAAACGCATACTGTGAGTAGACAACATCGTCTCCGGGCGCGACGAAACAACGGGTTATCACTTCAAGAACGTCATTCGAACCGTTGCCCAATGTAATCTGGTCCGGCTTGACACCATAGCGTTTGCACAACGACTGCTTGAGATAATAGCCATTGCCATCGGGATAACGCGTCAGCTCTGTAAGCGCGTCTCGGGCAGCGGCAAGGGCCGAGTCTGCAGGGCCCAGCGGGTTCTCATTGCTGGCGAGCTTGACGATGGATTTCGGGTCCAGCCCCAGCTCGCGGGCGAGCTCGTCCACCGGTTTACCCGGCTGATACGGCGAAAGTGCCTGTACACCGGTTACCGCCAGGCTTTGCATATCGTTCCCGGACGTCATGGCTAAAGCACTCCGATGGGATAGGACCCCAGACGCTTCAGCTCGACGGCCTCTTCATCGATTTCCTCCAGCACCTTTGCCACCTGCGAATCCTCGTAGTGCCCTTCAAAGTCGATGTAGAACACGTACGCCCAGGTGCCACTGGGTGATGGCCGGGTTTCAATTCGGGTCAGGCTGAGGCCGTGCTTATGGAACGGCTCAAGAAGCTGATAAAGCGCACCCGGCTTGTTCCTCATGGATACAAGGATGGACGACTTATCGCTGCCACTGGCCGGAACTTCCTCACGTCCGATAATCAGGAAACGTGTGGTGTTATCCGGGCGGTCCTCAATGCTGGAGGCCAGCATGTCCAGGCCATAGAGTTCAGCCGCCATGTCACCGGCAATAGCGGCTGATCCGGGTTCTTCCGCAGCACGGCGGGCGGCCTCCGCATTACTGCTTACGGTAACCCGCTCAATGCCATGCCGGTGGGTGTCCAGCCACTGACGACATTGCGCAAAAGACTGCTGGTGCGAATAGATCCGGACGATTTCCTGATCATCGTGCTTTGGCGACACGAGCAGGTGATGATGAATACGCAATTGCACCTCGCCACAAATCTTCAGCGGCGAAGACATGAACATGTCCAGCGTATGGTTAATCATGCCTTCGGTGGAGTTCTCCACCGGCACTACACCGTAATGAGCGGCACCGGATTCCACTTCCCGGAACACGGCATCAATCGCCGGCAACGGCACACTGACCACCGAATGACCAAAGTGTTTGAGCGCTGCAGCCTGGGTAAAGGTGCCCATGGGCCCCAGGAAAGCAATGTGCATGGGTTTTTCAAGGGCCAGGCACGCAGACATAATCTCACGGAACAGACGCGCCATTTCCTCACCAGACAGCGGGCCAGGATTGTTGTCCTTGATACGGCGCAGCACCTGAGCCTCTCGCTCTGGCCGGTAGAAGAACACGTCCTCACCGGGGTTGGCTTCCATTTTGACCCGAGCCACTTCCTGCGCACATTCAGCCCGCTGGCTGATGCGCTGCATTATTTCCTGATCCAGGCGGTCGATTTCGTCTCTCAATTGCCCCAGACGGGCCTGCTCATCGCTCATGCTCAGCCGCGCTCCCTGGCAAATTCCGCCATGTAATCAATCAGCGCATCAACACCCGCCTCGGGCATCGCGTTGTAAATGCTTGCGCGCATACCACCCACAGAGCGATGGCCTTTCAGGTTCAATAGGCCACGGGCATCCGCGCCTTTCAGGAAGTCACCGTTAAGCGCATCGTCCGCCAGCGTGAACGGGACGTTCATCCAGGAACGGAAGCGCGGTTCGATCGGGTTGGCGTAAAAATCGTTGGCATCCACGAAATCGTAGAGCTTACCGGCTTTACGCTGGTTGATTTTGCCCATGGCTTCAACGCCGCCCTGGGCTTTCAGCCACTTGAACACCAGTCCTGCCAGATACCAGGAATAAGTGGAAGGCGTGTTGTACATGGAATCGTTATCCGCCATGACCTGATAATTCATCATGGTGGGCGTTTCCTTGCGGGCATTGCCAAGCAAATCTTTGCGGACGATGACCACAACCAGTCCGGACGGCCCGATGTTCTTCTGGGCACCGGCGTAGATCAGACCGAATTTCGACACGTCGATCGGACGCGACAACATGGTGGATGAATAATCGGCCACCAGTGGCACTGAGCCGGTCTCAGGAACGAAATCGAACTCAAGCCCGCCAATGGTTTCATTTGGCGTGTAGTGAAGATAAGCCGCATCAGGCGAGCACTGCCATTCAGACTGGTCGGGTACGTTTATAAAATTAGCGTCCTCGCTACTGGCCACGACGTTCACATTGCCAAAGCGGCGAGCTTCGGCAATGGCTTTCTTGGACCAGATACCTGTGTTGACATAGTCCGCCGTGGCGTCAGCCGCCATCAGGTTCAGCGGCACGGTGGCGAACTGACTGGACGCACCACCCTGCATGAACAGCACAGCATAGTCGTCCGGCACACCCGCCAGGTCGCGAAGGTCCTGCTCGGCCGTTTTAGCGATGCTCACAAACTCATCGCTGCGATGGCTCATCTCCATCACAGACATGCCTGTGCCCTGCCAATCCAGCATTTCGTCACGGGCCTGCTTCAGCACCTCTTCAGGCAGCGTGGCCGGGCCCGCACAAAAGTTATACGCCCTGGTCATTATCCTCACCACCTGCTTCGTCGGCACCATCCGAGCCTGCGCTTTCGCCGGCCTCACCAGATTCAACGCTATCGGTCTCCACGTCTTCCGCATCGACGTCTTCAGCGTCTGTTTCAGCAATACGCTCAACACCCACCAGCCGCTCGTCTTCCTGGCTCAGTTTGATCAAACGTACACCCTGCGTGTTCCGGCTCAGGATCGACACTTCATTGGTTCCGGTTCTTACCAGTGTGCCCTTGTCCGAAATCAACATCATTTCGTCGCCTTCAAACAGCTGAAGCGCTGCTACAAGGTTGCCGTTTCGCTCAGAGCATTGCATGGCAATAACGCCCTGACTGCCACGGCTGTAAGTCGGGAACTCTTCAAACGAGGTGCGTTTGCCGTAGCCGTTCTCACTGGCCGTCAGCAGCACAGAACCTTCCTGCGGGATAATCAACGACACCACACTGTGGCCTTCCGGCATACGGATACCACGAACACCGCGCGCTGTACGGCTCATTGGTCGAACCGCTTCTTCGTTAAACCGGACGGCCTTACCCGCAGAGGAGAACAGCATGACTTCGGCATCGCCTTTGGTGATGGCCGTACCGATCAGGGTATCGCCCTCGTCCAGATTCAGTGCGATCAGGCCGCTGCTGCGTGGCCGTGAGAAGTTCGGCAACGGTGTTTTCTTCACAACACCGGCCGAGGTGGCCATCAATACAAACTGATCTTCCGGATAATCCCGCACCGGCAGGAAGGTGGTGATACGCTCGCCCTCTTCCAGAGGCAGGATGTTCACCATCGGACGACCACGGGATGCCCGACTGGCGCGCGGAATCTCAAACACTCGCAACCAGTAAACCTTGCCACGATTGGAGAAACACAGAATGGTGTCATGGGAATTGGCCACCAACAGCTTCTCGACAAAATCCTCGTCTTTCATGGACGTTGCGGCTTTACCGCGACCGCCACGGCGCTGGGCCTGATAATCCTCGACCGCCTGGGTTTTGGCGTAGCCACCGTGAGAAATGGTGACCACCAGGTCTTCTTCGTCAATCAAATCGGCAACCGTCAGATCACGCTTAGAGCTGGTAATTTCGGTAAGGCGCTCGTCTCCGAATTCACTGACGACGGCTTCCAGTTCTTCACGGATAACCTGCATCAGGCGCTCCGGGTTACCCAGGATATCCAGCAGGTCAGCGATTTTTTCCAGAATTTCTTTGTACTCATTCTGCAGCTTCTCGGTTTCAAGACCGGTCAAGCGATGCAGACGGAGATCCAGAATGGCCTGAGCCTGCTCTGGGGACAGGTGATAAAGCCCATTACGCAGGCCATAGATCTCTGGCAGATCATCCGGACGGCAGGCATCTTCACCGGCACGCTCCAGCATGGCGAGCACATCGCCAGGTGCCCACCCCTGAGCCATCAGCTTTTCTTTGGCTTCAGCGGCTGCAGGTGAGGATTTGATCAGAGCAATGATTTCATCGATGTTCGCCAGTGCAACGGTCAGGCCTTCCAGAATGTGACCGCGCTCGCGCGCTTTACGCAACTCATAGATGGTGCGACGAGTCACCACTTCCCGGCGATGACGGACAAACGCATCCAGCATCTGCTTGAGGTTTAGAATTTTTGGCTCGCCATTGATCAGCGCCACCATGTTAATGCCAAAAACCGTCTGCAGTTGGGTCTGGGCGAACAGGTTGTTGATCACAACCTCCGGGTTTTCTCCCCGGCGCAGTTCAATCACCACACGAATGCCTTCCTTGTTGGACTCGTCCCGCAGTTCGGAGATGCCCTCAAGGCGCTTTTCCTTGACCAGCTCAGCGATTTTCTCGATCAATCGAGCTTTGTTGAGCTGATACGGCAGCTCAGTGATGATGATGGCATCGCGATTGGTTTTCTTGTCGTGTTCGATTTCGTGGCGAGCGCGGATATAAATGCGGCCACGGCCTGTGCGATAGGCTTCAACGATACCGGCACGACCATTGATGATGCCCTGAGTTGGAAAATCCGGGCCCGGAATGTGCTCCATCAAGTCATCGATGGTCATATCCGGATTGTCGATCAGCGCCAGGCAGCCATTCACGATTTCTGTCAGGTTATGAGGCGGAATATTGGTTGCCATACCCACCGCAATACCGGAAGAACCATTCACCAGCAGGTTGGGAATCCGCGTGGGCAGCACATCTGGAATCTGTTCGGTGCCGTCGTAGTTGGCAACGTAATCAACGGTTTCCTTGTCCAGGTCCGCCAGCAGGGAATGGGCGATCTTTTCCATGCGGATTTCGGTGTAACGCATCGCAGCAGCGTTGTCGCCGTCGATGGAACCAAAGTTACCCTGGCCATCCACCAGCGGATACCTCAGCGAGAACGGCTGAGCCATTCGAACGATGGTGTCGTAAACCGCAGAATCACCGTGAGGGTGATATTTACCAATGACATCACCCACAACACGGGCAGACTTCTTGTAAGCCTTGTTCCAGTCGTTGTTAAGCTCGGACATCGCGAACAACACGCGGCGATGCACCGGCTTCAGGCCATCCCGTACGTCCGGTAGTGCGCGGCCGACGATGACGCTCATGGCGTAATCCAGATAGGACTGTTTTAGCTCGTCTTCAATATTGACCGGCAGGATCTCTTTGGCTAATTCACCCATCGAGAAAGGTTCCTTTGAATTTGCTGGAAGTCGTTTCAGGGCCGCTTATCGGGCCCCATAGTTATTCTTTAACAAGCCGCCAATGCTACCACATTCAATCCCTTAGCGGGGCATGTGGTAGAGAGGCACGTGGTGGCCTGGTCAGCTGAAAACCACCGTCTTGTTCTCGTAGGTGATTACTCGGTCCTCTATATGGGCCCGCAGACCACGGGAAAGCACGCTTTTTTCCACATCCTTGCCCTTGCGCACCATGTCTTCAATGGAGTCGCTGTGGCTGATCCGAATCACGTCCTGTTCGATGATAGGGCCCTCATCCAGATCCTGCGTCACATAGTGGCACGTGGCGCCAATCAGCTTCACACCCCGGCTATAGGCCTGATGGTAGGGCCGCGCCCCTGCAAAGGACGGAAGGAAACTGTGATGGATGTTGATCACCCGGCCTGCGTACTTCTCACAAAGACTGCTGGGCAGAATTTGCATATATCGGGCCAGCACAACCACTTCAGTGCCGTACTGCTCGATCAATCCATCAATCTCCGCAAATGCCTCATCGCGATTGCTCTGGTTCACCGAAATGCAGTGGTAGGGAATGTCGTGCCATTCCACCATACGGCGCAGGTCCTCATGGTTGGAAATCACCGCCACGATTTCGGCATTGATTTCGCCGCTGTGCCACCGATGCAGCAGATCCGCCACACAGTGGGACTCCTTGCTGCACATCAGCACCACTTTTTTAGGCTGGGCGGAATCGGCAATGTGCCAATTCATGTTGAATTCGCGGGCAATCGGCTCAAATGCAATGCGAAACTGGTCCAGACCGAACGGAATGGAGCTGGCCTTGATCTCATGGCGCATAAAAAACCAGCCGGTATGGGTGTCCGAATGGTGGCTCGCCTCCGTAATCCAGCCGTTGTAGGTCGACAGAAAATTACTGACCTTGGCCACGATTCCGGTCCGGTCCGGGCAGGAAATCACAAGACGATAGGTGTGCTCCATGAAAGCTTTCCTTACTCTGTATCTGGACGAGCGGGCACCTGAACAGGCACCTATAAAATCGACCGGCTATCATAGCCTATCTGAGCATCAGAAACGAGGCAGAAAGAGGGACAATCCATGGACACACGCCACCCAAGGGTCATGCCGGAAAAAGCCGCTACGGGCGGCTTAGCGGCAAGGAAGCTTATAGGCACAGCTGCACTCTTCTGTTGCATCGCCTTATTGCATATTCAAGCCAGTGCTCAAGCGATTCTTGAGGGCGAAAGGTTCAACCCGGTGACCGCCAGCCAGGGCATGGTCGTGACCAGCCATACCCTGGCAACCCAAGTCGCACTGGATGTCCTGAAAGACGGCGGTAACGCCATGGATGCTGCCGTTACCGCAGGTTTTGCACTGGCCGTCACCCAACCCCGATCCGGCAACATCGGGGGCGGCGGTTTCATGCTGTTCTCGCCAGGCAACGGTGAACCGGTAGAAGCCATTGATTACCGCGAAAAAGCCCCGAGAAGGGCGACGGAAACCATGTTCCAGGACGAACAGGGCAACGTGGTACAGAACCGCAGCCGGTTTACCCATAAGGCGGCCGGGGTGCCCGGGACGGTGGCCGGCTTTGCTCTGGCGCTCGAACGTCATGGAACCCTGTCACTCAAACAGGCTCTGGCGCCCGCCATCCGCCTGGCCAGCGAAGGATTTATTGTCCCGGAACGCTTTACTGAAGGACTGGAACAGGCCAGAGACCGGCTGACCCGGTGGCCTGCCACACTGGACACCTTTTATAAGGAGGACGGTTCCGCCTGGCAACCCGGTGAACGATTCAAACAGCCGGATCTGGCAAGAACCCTGAAACGCATCGCTGATCATGGCATTAAGGACTTTTATCAGGGAGAAACCGCGAAACTGATCGTCGATGAAATGCAGCGCAACGATGGGCTGATCACCCTCGAAGACCTGGCAAGTTATCAGCCCGCAATCCGCCAGCCGATTCATGGCACTTATCGTGGGTACGAGGTCTATTCCATGTCACCACCCTCTTCCGGCGGCACGCATATCGTGCAGATTCTCAACATCCTCGAGGGATATCCGATGGCCGAGCTGGGCCATAATTCCGCCGCCAGCATCCACCGAATGGCAGAGACCATGAAACTGGCCTATGCCGACCGGGCGACCTATCTGGGCGATACGGATTTTGTGGAGGTTCCACTGAACGGCCTGACCAGTAAAGAGTACGCGGCTTCCCTTCGCGAAAAAATTGACCTTGAGACGGCCCGCCCCTCTTCTGACATCCAGGCTGGCGATCCAGCGGGCTTTGAAAGCCCCGAAACTACGCACTTTTCAATCGTTGATCGTTGGGGCAACGCCGTTTCCAACACCTACACCATCAATTTCAGCTACGGTTCCGGCATTACCGTGGCTGGCGCGGGCTTCCTGCTGAACAATGAGATGGACGATTTCTCGGCAAAGCCAGGCGTGCCCAATGCCTATGGGCTGATTGGCGGGGAAGCCAATAAAATCGAGCCTGAAAAGCGCATGCTCAGCTCCATGTCTCCGACCATTGTGCGCCGTGATGGCAGGAATTATCTGGTAACTGGCAGCCCCGGCGGTTCGCGGATTATCACAACCACCTTGCAGGTGCTGCTAAATGTGATTGATCATGGGATGAACATACAATCGGCGGTCAGCGTGCCGCGCATCCATCATCAGTGGTTGCCCGATGAAATCCGCATCGAACAAGGCATCAGCGCCGATACCATATCGCTTCTGGAAACCATGGGGCATGACGTTGTTCAGAAATCCTCCATGGGGGCAATCCAGAGCATCCTGATAGAGGACAACGGCAAGCTGACCGGCGGGGCTGATCCCAGGCGCAGCACATCATCGGCCATGGGATTCTGACCCGGGCAACGCCAGACCAAGGAGTCACTATGTACCTGTCCGTGCAACTGAGTTGTTACCCATTGGCAGACGACTACAAGCCGCCCATCTGGGCGCTGATCGACCGCTTGCAGCAAACTCAACTGGAAGTGTATCCGGGCCGAATGAGCACAGAAATCTTCGGTGAGTACGACGAAGTAATGCAGGTGCTGTCCGACACCATGAAGTGGTCGTTCGAGACTTACGGCAAAGCGGTATTTGTGGCCAAGATGATGGAAGGCGACCGCCGGCCGAAGTAATAGCCGGCGACCTGCCCTGTCATCTGGGCGTGACTTTCAGAACCCGGCCATTATCACTGTCTGTCAGTAAATAGATGGCGCCATCCGGGCCAGCTCGTACGTCCCGGATGCGCTCGCCCGGTTCGCTGAACAGAACACCAACCTCCCTGGCCTTCCCGTTCTCCAGGCGGACGCGATGCACTTGCCGCGTCACAAGGCCTCCCACCAGCAAATCGCCATGCCACTGGGGAAACAAGTCTCCGGTGTACAAAGCCATACCTGATGGTGCAATTGACGGCGTCCAGTGTAGCAGTGGTGGCTGAATACCTTCCCTTTCGGTAAAGGGGGATATCCGGGCGCCGGTGTAATCCAGGCCATGAGTGGTAATGGGCCAGCCATAATTCACCCCGGGCCGGATAACATTGATTTCGTCACCTCCGCGGGGCCCATGCTCGTGGGCGATAAGACGATCCTGCTGTTTGTCATACACCAGGCCCTGAACATTGCGATGGCCGTAGCTATAGATTTCCCCCTGAAACTCATTGCTTCCTGCATAGGGATTGTCAGCCGGAACACTGCCATCCGGATTGAGCCGAACAATGCTGCCCAGATGGTTCTCCCGCCGCTGGGCCTGTTCTCGGTAATCAAACCCATCGCCTAACGTCATCACCAGCGTGTTGTCTGGAAGCTGGGCAAGTCGACCTCCGTAATGGGCGTTACCCTCTTTGGCGGGCTGAACCCGAAAGATCTCGGCAAGGTTTCTCAGGCGGTTGCCATCCAGCTCTGCCTTCGCCAGGCAAGCGTGATTTGCCGACTCATTGCCACAGGCATAGCTCAGATAAATCATCCGGCTTTGCTCAAAATCCCGGGCCGGCAACACCTCAAACAGCCCCGCCTGAGCAGATGCGTAAACCTCCGGCACACCGGTGATTGGCTCCAGAACCAACTTCCCCTCGGCCGTCAACATTCGCAACCGCCCTAGCCGTTCGGTGACCAACATTCGACCGTCCGGCAAAAACGCAAGCGACCAGGGGTGCTCCAGCCCTTCTGCCAAGGTGTTTATTGTGTAGTCGGCCGGCTCGTTAGCCAGGGCATCGTTCGTCGGCGCAATCCATCCACCAACGAGGAACAACGCCACTGCCGATAGTGTCGCGGAACGGTTACCTGCACGGTTTCCACCAGTGACCAATACGGCGAATAACCAGCCAGCCAATGCAGCGACAGCCAACATGGCCATCAGCCCTCTCACTCCTCGGGTTGCAGCAATCAGCGTGGGCATGGGTGCCAGTGCATTCACAAGCATCAGAGTAACCCATAACCCAATGGCGGCAGCGAGAGGGTATAACCATACCCGGCTACCACGCCCTGCCCGCCTGGCAATAAAAGACGCCAGGCCTTGTGAGCATAGAAAACTGAGCCCGAACAAAATGGCGTACAACGGGGCGAAATGAATCAAATCCTGAAGACTGGTGCTCAGCGCGGTCTGAAACCCAATCTCTACCCCCAGCGCTTTCAGCGCCTGAAGATTGAATAGGGTCTGTACCAGACTGCCAAGCACCGCCCCGGCTACCAGCGACACCAGAAACGCCAGCACCGACCTTGTCCAGTTAATCGTGGTGGCCATGGTGTCCTCACGAGTGACCAAGTTCGGCCGCCAGCTTATCCTGGGTGCGGTTTTCAAAATCGCTGGCATTGTGCCGCTCAGGAAGCTGCTTTTCCGGATCGCCCCAGATACGGTTCACCATCACGCCGCGTTTCACCGCAGGCCGCTGTTCAAGTTCATCAGCCCAACGCATGACGTTCTTGTAGGTGTGCGCTTCCAGGAATTCTGCGGCATCATAGACCCGGTTTTTTACCAGCGCGCCGTACCAGGGCCAGATCGCCATATCGGCAATGGTGTATTCATCGCCTGCAATGTAGCGGTTGTCGGCCAACTGTCGGTCAAGAACGTCCAGTTGACGCTTCACTTCCATGGTGTAGCGGTTAATCGGGTATTCGTATTTCTCCGGCGCGTAAGCATAGAAATGCCCGAAACCACCACCCAGGAAGGGTGCACTGCCCATCTGCCAGAACAACCAGTTCAGTGTCTCAGTTCTTCCGGCAATGTCTTTGGGAAGGAATTCGCCAAACTTCTCCGCCAGGTAGAGCATCATGGAACCTGATTCGAAAATTCGCAGGGACGGCTCAACACTCTGATCCACCATCGCCGGAATTTTTGAGTTCGGGTTGATCTCCACAAAGCCACTGCCGAATTGCTCGCCTTCAGGAATCTTGATCAGCCAGGCATCGTACTCCGCCTTAGTGATTCCTTTTTCCAGCAGCTCTTCCAACAAGACAGTGACCTTCACACCGTTTGGCGTTGCCAGCGAGTACAGCTGGAAAGGATGCTCGCCCACCGGCAGCTCTTTGTCGTGAGTTGGGCCAGCAACTGGGCGGTTAATACTTGCAAAGCGGCCACCGCTCTCGGATTCCCATTTCCAGACCCTGGGTGGCGTGTAAGTACTGTCACTCATAATGGTTTATCTCCGACGTTCGAATTCGATTGCAATGCATCGACTCATGATTGTGCAAGTCACAAACAGTCTACGATGATTTTTCCTAACTGGGTGTCCGCAAATAAAAAACTTGCGGAAAACCGTGAATAAGCGGCCTCCGCAAGCCGTATTGCGTCCACTTTCTTTACATATTGTCTTTCAACCGTAAAGCATAGATGAATAATGCCTGAATGCCTGAATGCCTGAATGCCTGAATGCCTGAATGCCTAACATTCTGGACTATTAGCGCCGATGACTCTTGCTGGCGAGGCCACTGAAGCACGACTCATCGTGAAGCACGGTGTTGCGAAGGGAGGCCAGAGCTCTTAAGTGTCCGCTTTTTTTACACTCCATTATTTCGCGCCGACACTCGTTCTATATTTTTCTCTTTTTTCATGCACTTAAAATAAAATATAAAAGTGGTCATGTTTTTGCTTATGTAAAGGTTAGATCGACACACGTCGAACAGGGAACGACCCGATTAAAATGCACGAGGAATGAAACATGGACAGCTTGCTCAAAATTGTACTGGCAACATCAATGTTTGCACTTGCGGCAAACGTTTCAGCACTTCCATTAACGCCATACGGTAGCCTTGACACTTTAGAAGCTGAAGGCAGCCCTTCTCCTTCCGACGAGGAGACCTGGATTGAAGGCATTATTGGCGAGATTGATTACACCAAATACGATTATCCTGGTACTTGGACAACTGTGGTCGATGGTTTGAACACGTACTGGGCACTCGACTTTTTTGCAGAGCAGGAAATAGGCGCTGGTCTGACGGAAGGTCCCGCGTACTTCCTGATCAAAACCGGCAGTGGTGCGACCGGCGGCTCGAGCGGAACGTCTGATACGTTTCTCTTCAAAAACAATGACAGCCTTCAATACGCCTTTATCAACCCGGAACTGCTTGGCGTGAGCTCAACAAGCAACGTTGAAGTAATCAGCCACTTTGGTGCCACCGGACCAGGTACCACTGTTCCAGAGCCAGGTACCATCGCGCTCATGATGGTTGGACTGTCTGGTTTATTCGTTGCCCGTCGCCGCAAAGCATCCGCTTAACGGTTATAGACAACGTTATTAGCCTGAATAATGAAAACCGGCCGTAAGGCCGGTTTTTTTGTCCTGCTCAAAATACCTTCACTACCACATTCTTTTCCGATCAGCAGGAAAAGATAGTGCGACCTAAACCTGTAAGTTACTGAATGCTTCATCTGTGCGAGCTGCCAGAACAAAGTCATTCTTGTGCAGGCCATGAATTTCGTGGCTCCACCAGTGCACGGTGACTTTGCCGTATTCCAGGACAATCACAGGGTGATGGTCGACCTCTTCAGCCAGATCCCCGACTTTGTTGGTGAACGCCTGGGCCTGAACGAAGTTTTTCAGCTTGAAAGTACGCTTTAACTGCTCTTCGCCATCGATTTCCACAATATCCCAGTCTGGCACTTCTGCACCCAGGGTGCGTTTTTCCTCTTCGGTTGCTTTGGGTGCGTCCGGGCTGCATGCCTCACATTGGTTTCTCGCCAGTTCGCTCATCTCAACCTCCTGTTCTGTGGATATACAATCAAGGTGGGCTCGAACCTCCCTTTTATCAACCGTCGCTTGAAATTCAACACTGTTCAGAATACTGTATATTTAAACAGTATTTGAGGTTTTCATGAGCGATATTCTGAACACGCTGATGCGGGATTCCCGTGTCTGGCAAGGGCACCGGCAAGGTCACACAAGTCATCCATCAGAGCCCACCGGCTATCAGGTTCTGGACAATCAGCTGGGCGGTATTGGCTGGCCCCGGGGAGCCCTGAGCGAATGTCTGCTGGATGCCTACGGTATTGGCGAACTGCACCTGTTGCTGCCTCTGATGAAAACAGTGGCTGACCGGGGTAAAACGGTCTTCTGGCTGAACCCGCCACATACGCCCTACGCTCCCGCCATGGCACGGGAAGGGGTAAATCTTGATCAGGTGGTGATGGTGCGCACTGACGATCAGGGCGATGTTCTCTGGACACTGGAAAACTGCCTGCGCTCTCCCGCCACCGGCCTGGTGATGGCCTGGCCGGGTAATCTGGCAACCCGGGATATCAGGCGTTTGCAGCTGGCGGCGGAAGCCGGAAGCAATGTCTGCGTGCTGTTCCGTGATCGCCAGTGTGCAGACCAGAACTCACCCGCCGCTCTGCGTTTGGAGCTGGAGCCGGATCATCAACACAATCTGACGGTGAACATCATTAAACGGCGCGGCAGCTGGCCCGGCCAGAATTGTTCTCTGGCCATGGCACACCGGGCAGATCTGTCTTTCAACGAAGCGCCTAGGGTGGTTGAGGGCCCCTGGCCGACATCCAGGCGCTGACTGCCATGCTCTGGTTGTATCTGCACTTTCCTCACCTGTTGCTGGATCATATTCGTCGCAGCCATGAAAAACAGCAGGCCCTGGTTGTGGTGGAAGGCTCTGGCCACAAAGTTCTGCAGGCTTGCCCGGTGGCGCAGTCACAGGGGATTCGCTCGGGCATGCGTCTGAAAACCGCCATCAGCCTGTGCCCACAACTTCAGATAGCCAGGGCAGACCAGCAGCAGGAAACCCGCATTCTGGAAGATCAGGCCCGCTGGCTTTATCGCTATGCCGCCTACATCGTACTGGTGTCACCCGATGGCATCCTGGCGGAAATTGGCAGCCTGCAAAAGCTGTATGGCGGGTTGTCCGCCGTCTGGCAGACCGTTGAGCAGGGGCTGAATGAACGACAACTCAACGCCTGGATTGCCATTGGCCATACTCCCCTGGCCGCCACGCTGATTGCCCGTAGTGGCCAGGGTGAATGCACCGCCGACAGTGGCCATATCCAGCGAACCTTGGGCCAGCTCCCCCTTTTAAAAGCCGGTTTTGATGAAAAAGCCTGCCAACGCCTTCAACGGTTAGGCCTGGACACATTGGGAGACGTGCTGAAATTACCGCCAAAAGAGCTGGCAAAACGGCTGTCCCCGGAAGTGGTGGTGCACATCCAGAAAATTCAGGGCAGCCGGCCAGACCCACAAACACCCTGGCAGCCTCCACACCGGTTTCGTCAGCAAGCGGATTTTGTACAGGACATTGAGCAATCCCAGGGCCTGCTGTTTCCTCTTCAGCGCATGTTACAGGAGCTGGAGGACGATCTATGCTGGCGACAACAGGATACAGACAGCCTACTGCTGATTCTTCAGCACCGTCACGAAGAGCCTACGCGCCTGCGAGTTCGGACATCCGGCCCCGAACACCGGGCCGAGGCCTTCCTGAAACTGATCCAGATACGATTCGATCAGTCGCCTTTGCGAGCACCGGTAATGGCGATGGTTTTGTCGGTACAGCGCTTCATCGATCGGGAAGCTGCCAATGAGCGAGACCTTCTGGGTACCACTCAGGATCTGAACGAAGCCTGGCACACTCTGATCAGCCGCCTGCAGGCCAGGCTAGGCAGTGACGCACTCACCCAACTATCACCACAGGCCGATCATCGCCCGGAACGGGCATGGTCAGCGTCGGACATTTCCCGGCATTCGGGGCACAAATCCTCTGACGATTTTGCCAGTCTACCGCGGCGCCCACTCTGGCTGCTTAAAGGCCCGCAGCCCATTACCGAGGCTCCCTCTGAATGGCTGTCAGGACCGGAACGGATCAGCGGCGGCTGGTGGGATGGCCAGCGGGTACACCGGGACTACTACATTGCCAAGCTGAACAGCGGCCAACTGGCTTGGGTGTTTCATGACGCCCGCGACGGGTGGTTTGTTCATGGCTGGTTTGGATAGCGAATGGCCGGGATGATGGAAACAGTGGCTTACGCAGAACTGGTCTGCTTCAGCAACTTCACCTTTCTGACCGGCGCCTCGCACCCTCACGAGCTGTCGGAGCGGGCCCTGGCGCTGGGCTATAAGGCTCTGGCGGTGACGGATGCCTGCTCTGTGGCCGGCATTCCAAGGGCCTGGGCGGCGGTTAAAGAGCACCCCATCAAACTGATTACCGGCAGCCGCTTTCAGCTGGAAGACGCGCCACCCGGCGCCGCAGCGCCCTGCTTTGTGTTGCTGGCAAAAAACCGCAAGGGTTACGCGCAACTCTGCCAGCTCATCACCACCGGCCGCCGCCGAGCAGAAAAGGGTGATTACCGGCTGTTTTTCCGGGATGTGGAAACCCATGACCTGAACGAATGCCTGTGCCTGTGGCTTCCCCCTTCCCTGACCGACGCAGATGCCGATCAGGCACTGGCCTGTGGCCAGTGGTTGCAGCGGCTGTTTGATCCGGTCTTCTGGGTGGCGGCGTCCCGCTCCCTGGAATCGGGAGAAAAGCAGCAATTGGAACGGGTGCGCTGGCTGGCAGATCACCTGCGCTGCCCGGTCACCGCCGTAGGCGATGTCCACATGCATGCCCGTGACCGGCAGCCGTTACAGGATGTGCTGACAGCCCTGCGAAATCACACCACTCTGGAACAGGCGGGGCATTGCCTGTTCCAGAACGGAGAGCGTTACCTGCGGCCACTGCCCGTATTAAAAAAACTGTTTCCGGAAGCCTGGCTGCGCGAATCCGTAGCCATTGCCAACCAGTGCACTTTTGAACCCGGCAGCCTCCGCTACGAATACCCACCGGATCTGGTGCCCAGCAACGAAACACCGGCCGCGTATCTGAAACGTCTGACACAGGAAGGCGAAAAGCGACGCTACCCGGATGGCACGCCGTTGAAGGTTCAGGGCCTGATTCGCAAAGAGTTGGCCCTGATTTCAGAGATGGCCTATGAGCACTATTTCCTGACCATTCACGACATCGTCGCCTTTGCACGTAGCCAGGACATTCTGTGCCAGGGACGTGGTTCTGCCGCCAACTCAGCGGTTTGCTACTGCCTGGGCATTACCGAGGTCAACCCGGCCAGGGTGGACTTGCTGTTCGAGCGTTTTATTTCCAAAGACCGTAATGAGCCGCCGGATATCGATGTGGATTTCGAGCACCAACGGCGAGAGGAAGTGATTCAGTATATTTACCGGCGCTATGGACGCGAAAGGGCCGCGCTGGCTGCTACCGTGATTCGCTACCGGCCTAAAAGTGCCATCCGGGACGTGGGAAAGGCGCTGGGATTTGACCCGGCACTGGTGGAACAGCTGCTGGACGGCATCGACTGGCGAGACAAAGCCACGGACTGGCGCCAGCAGATTCTGGACAAGCATCTGACCCGCAACCCGAAAGTAGCAAACCAGTTTTTTATACTGGTGAACACCCTGCTCGGCTTTCCCCGACACCTGTCCCAGCATGTCGGCGGATTTGTGATCAGCGCCGGGCCGCTGGCCGATCTGGTGCCCGTCGAAAATGCCGCCATGGCCGACCGCACCGTCATTCAATGGGACAAAGACGATCTGGAAAGCCTGGGCCTGATGAAAGTGGACGTGCTGGCCTTGGGCATGCTGTCTGCCATCCGCCGGGCCCTGGAGTTGATCAGCGAACAGAAAGGCGCGCCTTTCCATATTCAGGATGTACCCCAGGAGGACAAAGCCACCTATCAGATGCTCCAGCAAGGCGACAGCATTGGCGTTTTCCAGGTGGAATCACGCGCCCAGATCAACATGCTGCCCCGGCTCAAGCCAGCCACCTATTACGACCTGGTGGTGGAAGTCGCCATCGTGCGCCCCGGCCCGATTCAGGGCGATATGGTCCATCCTTACCTGCGCCGCAAGCATGGGTTGGAGCCTGTCGACTACCCCAACGATGCCATCCGCAGCGTCCTGGAACGTACCCTGGGTGTGCCGATTTTTCAGGAACAGGTCATCAAACTGGCCATGGTGGCGGCTGGTTTTTCTGCGGGCGAAGCCGATCAACTTCGCCGCGCCATGGCAGCCTGGAAATCCCATGGCGATCTGACCCCTTTCCGCCAGAAACTGATGGACGGCATGCTGCAAAGGGGCCATAGCGAAGACTTCGCAGAGCGCCTGTATCAACAGATTTGTGGATTTGGCGGCTACGGTTTTCCAGAATCCCACGCAGCCAGCTTTGCCCTGTTGGTGTATGTGTCTGCGTGGATCAAATGCCATTATCCCGCAGCTTTCTACTGTGCGTTGTTAAACAGCCAACCCATGGGGTTTTACTCCCCCTCCCAACTGGTACAGGATGCCCGCCGTCACAACGTGATCGTACTGGCGCCGGATGTAAATTACAGCGAGCCGGACCATAGCTTGGAAGGGCCGGAGCGCCATTTGCGGCTTGGATTGCGACAGATTCAGGGGTTATCAGGCGAAGGCGCAGAGCGGCTCTACCAACACCGTCCTGCCGGCGGCTATCAAAGCACTCAGCAGATCCGGCAGCTTGCCGGATTGAACCAGCGGGACATGGAGCTGCTTGCCGGTGCCAACGCAATGCCCGACTTCACCGCCAATCGTCACCAGGCCTACTGGCAACTGCTGGACCACGAACAACCCAGTGCTCTGTTTGCGGCAGAGGCCGCTCCGGCCTACAACAGCGAGCTTTGCCAGCAACTTCCAGAACCTTCAGAAGGCCAGAACATACTCGCCGACTACGCCAGCCAGGGCCTGACCCTACAACGGCACCCCTTGGCCCTGTTACGGGAGCAGGGTCACCTGCGCTTCTGCCAAACCTCTGAACAACTAAAAAACACCAAAAGCGGTATCCCCGTTCAGGTAGCCGGGCTCGTCACCGGCAGACAACGCCCCGGCTCCGCCTCTGGGGTCACCTTCGTCACCCTGGAAGATGAAACCGGTAACGTAAACGTGGTCGTTTGGCTGGCCACAGCACGCAAGCAACGCAAACCCCTGCTTACCGCCAGGCTGCTGCATGTAAAAGGCGTTATAGAAAGACAGGGAGACATTGTTCACGTGATGGCGGGCAAACTGTCGGACCTGACCCACCTGATCAAGACGCTGCCTGTTCATTCCAGAAACTTTCATTAGCCATAAAAAAGCCCCGCACAAAGGCGGGGCTTTTTTCAGACCGCGGTGTATTGATCAGCCGAGGAGCTTGATCATCACACCCGCAGCAACCGCAGAGCCGATAACACCAGCCACGTTCGGGCCCATCGCGTGCATCAGCAGGAAGTTCTGCGGGTTGGCTTCCAGGCCAACCTTGTTGGATACCCGCGCTGCCATTGGCACCGCAGACACACCGGCAGAACCGATCAGCGGGTTGATCTGTTCCTTGCTCAGCTTGTTCATCAGCTTCGCCATCAGAACACCACACATAGTGCCGATACCGAAAGCCACGATGCCCAGCCCCAGGATACCCAGTGTCTGACCGTCCAAGAACTTGTCAGCCATCAGCTTAGAGCCAACCGAGAGGCCCAGGAAGATGGTCACGATGTTGATCAGCGCGTTCTGTGCCGTATCGCTTAAACGCTCCACCACGCCACACTCACGCATCAGGTTACCGAAGCAGAACATACCCAGCAGCGGCGCCGCGTCAGGCAGGAACAGGACCACGGCAATCAGAACCACCAGCGGGAAAACGATCTTCTCTTTCTTGCTGACAGGCCGCAGCTGACTCATTTTAATCGCACGTTCTTTCTGGCTGGTCAGTGCCTTCATGATCGGCGGCTGAATCATTGGCACTAACGCCATGTAGGCATAAGCCGACACCGCTATCGCACCCAACAGATGTGGAGCCAGTACGCTTGAAACATAGATCGAGGTCGGACCATCCGCGCCACCGATAATACCAATGGCAGCGGCTTCCAGAATGGTGAATTCCAGAATACCCAGCCAGTCCAGCAAAGCCGCACCCAGAACGGTACCGAAGATCCCGAACTGAGCCGCAGCGCCCAACAGCAGGGTCTTCGGGTTAGCCAGCAACGGGCCAAAGTCTGTCATGGCACCAACCCCCATGAAGATCAACAGCGGGCCAACGGTGCTGCCGATCACCACGGAGTAGAAGTTATACAGCATGCCGTTGCCATAACCGTTGTCCTGCGCAATGGCATTGGCCATAGCCATATCAGAGTAGCTGGCTTCCTTCACCGCAGCTCTGAACGCATCTTTCAGCTCCGGCGTTACCGCCTGTCCAGCTTGATAGGCCACATCCAGAGGGGCGGCCAGCAGGGCAAGAAGCTGGGACGATTCGGTCTTCAAGGCAAAGTGAATGGCATTTTCCGCCGCGGTCAGAGCAAGCCCTGCCTCGGGAATGTTAGCCAGAATGCCGCCAAAACCAATCGGTACCAGCAACAGCGGCTCAAATCCTTTGCGAATCGCAAGGAACAGAAGAAGAAGGCCGATGGCAATCATCACCACCTGACCCGGTTCGATGTTGAACAGGCCACTACCTGTCCAGAGTGTCATTAACTTTTCCATGGAATGCTGGCCCTTATCCGATTGTCAGCATTTCATCACCAACGGAGACGGCATCACCGACCTTGATGAAGACTTCGCCGATGGTTCCGGCTTTGGGTGCGCGCACCTCGGTTTCCATTTTCATGGCCTCGAGAATGATCATCACGTCCCCTTCTTCAACCGCGTCACCTGGTGAAACCAATACCTTGAAGATATTGCCGCCCAGCGGAGCGGGCACTGGCTCACCGTCACCAGCGGCTGGCGCAGGTGCAGCTGCAGGTGCCTGACCACCAGAGCTGGCGCCATCGCTACCCTGTATCTGAGTGATTTCGCCACCTTCGCTGACAGCAACCACATACTCTTTTCCGTTCACTTCAACGGTGTAGGTTTCCGGGCCACCTTGCTTGGCAGGCGCAGAAGCCGCCGCAGCACTCTCGGCGGTCGGAACCGGCTCGAATGCGTCCGGGTTGCCACGATTCTCAAGGAACTTCAGACCGATCTGTGGGAACAGCGCGTAGGTCAGAACGTCGTCAATCTCGTTCTCGGCCAGCTTGATGTCTTTCTCGCCAGCGATCTGTTTCAATTCGTCGGTCAGTTTGTCCATCTCTGGGTCAAGCAGGTCCGCCGGACGGCAGGTTACGGGCTCTTTTCCATCCAGAACACGCTCTTGCAGTTCCTTGTTGAACTCCGCAGGCGCAGCGCCGTACTCGCCCTTCAGAATGGCAGAGGTCTCTTTGGAGATGGACTTGTAACGCTCACCTGTCAGAACGTTCAGAACGGCCTGAGTACCAACAATCTGAGAAGTCGGAGTTACCAGAGGAATGAAGCCGAGGTCTTCACGAACCCGTGGAATCTCGTCCAGTACCTGATCAAACTTGTCGGTGGCGTTCTGCTCCTTGAGCTGGTTCTCCATGTTGGTCAACATGCCGCCCGGAACCTGAGCAATCAGGATGCGGGAATCGGTGCCACGCAGGCTACCTTCGAATTGAGCATACTTCTTGCGAACCTGACGGAAGTAAGAGGCAATTTCTTCAAGTAGATTCAGATCCAGGCCAGTATCGCGGTCTGTACCCTCAAGAATGGCAACGACGGCCTCGGTGGGCGAATGACCATAAGTCATGCTCATGGAAGAGATGGCCGTATCGACATTGTCGATGCCCGCTTCTGCCGCTTTAATGGCGGTAGCGGTAGACATACCTGTGGTGGCATGACACTGCATGTGAATCGGCACGTCCAGTTCTTTCTTCAGGCGGGTAACCAGGTCAAACGCCACGTAAGGCTTCAGGATGCCTGCCATGTCTTTGATGGCAATGGAATCTGCCCCCATGCTGGCCACTTCTTTAGCCATGTCGACCCACATTTCAATGGTGTGGACGGGGCTGGTGGTGTAAGCGATGGTGCCCTGGGCATGCTTGCCGGTTTTCTTCACGGCTTTGATGGCAGTGTCCAGGTTACGTGGATCGTTCATCGCATCGAAAATACGGAACACATCCACGCCGTTTTCAGCGGCACGATCACAGAAACGTTCAACAACGTCATCCGCATAATGACGATAGCCCAGCAGGTTCTGACCACGCAGAAGCATTTGCTGTTGCGTGTTCGGCATCGCCTTTTTCAGCTCGCGGATGCGCTCCCATGGATCCTCGCCCAGGTAGCGGATGCAAGAATCAAACGTCGCGCCACCCCAGGATTCCAGTGACCAGAAGCCAACTTGATCGAGCTTCTCTGCAATCGGCAGCATGTCGTCCAGGCGCATGCGGGTGGCCAGCAGGGATTGGTGGGCATCACGCAGGATAACGTCCGTAATCCCTAACGGTTTCTTTGTATCAGTCATCGTGTCAGCCTTCTGTTTAAAGGTTCTAATCTGTCCGCCCGGTCACTTCTTGTGGCGCGACCGGTATTGTGCAATAGCTTTCTTAATGGCTTCGGCAGTGTCAGGATCAACTGATTTCGGCGCCGAAGACTTTGCACGAGGCGTTTTAGCCGGAGTGGCAGGTTCCGGAGGGCCGAGCCTGAGAACCAGCTTGGACATGAGCAGAGTTGCGAACACCAGAATAATCAGGAATACGAACACAAACCCCATGCCTGCGATCATCAGATCGACGGCT
Organism: Marinobacter sp. CHS3-4; assembly: GCF_030053415.1. Taxonomy (GTDB): domain Bacteria; phylum Pseudomonadota; class Gammaproteobacteria; order Pseudomonadales; family Oleiphilaceae; genus Marinobacter. The sequence goes on along the minus strand of NZ_JASGBJ010000005.1, from coordinate 82,857 downwards.
TGTGACATCAGCTCACTCATATCAAATAGCTACCTGTGTTGAGTGTTGATTTCCCCGAAAGCTAGGCAGGCTGCGGTCTACGACTTTATGCTAAGACTACGCCAAACAATTCGGGAGGCAAAATCCCGCGTAATTTACCGTTTTCCGGCTCCCTGAGCAAGCTAATGGCATCTTTCAATAAGGGGTTTCCGAGCATCAGCAGCTAAAAAAATGGCCTTCCAATGCCATTTTTTCGACGACTGTTTCACGCGTATCGAACCCGTAACTTTCGCCCTTTGATTCGACCGCTTTCCAGGCGCTCAAGTGCCTTGGCAGCAATCTCTTTTTCGACGGCAACGAAGCACTGAAAATCAAACAGGTCGATCTTGCCAACGGCTTTACCCGGAATGCCAGCCTCGCCGGTAAGCGCTCCCAGCACATCACCGGGACGCACTTTGTCCTTACGGCCGCCAGCAATACACAGAGTTTTCATGGTCGGCGAAATAGGCTTGTCAGGAACCGCCAATAGGGCCTCCGAGTCGCCCCACTCTACCGACTGCTTTCGTTGTTGTTCGAGGCGATTAATCTTGTGTGCCTGCGCGGGTGCACAAAGTGTGATCGCCATACCTTGTTCTCCCGCGCGGCCGGTGCGACCGATGCGGTGCGTGTGAACCTCTGCGTCCCGGGCCGGCTCTACGTTGACCACCAGAGGCAGAGATTTAATATCCAGCCCGCGGGCCGCAACGTCGGTCGCCACCAATACGGTACAGCTTTTGTTTCCGAAGCGAACCAGGACGCTATCCCGTTCCCGTTGTTCCAGATCTCCGTGCAATGCCAGCGCCGAAAATCCGCGCTCGTTCAGCGCGGCAGCCAACTCGTCGCATTGCTGCTTTGTATTGCAGAATGCAATGCAAGAGTCAGGCTGACGCGAGGAAAGTAATGCCCGCAGTGCGCCCACCTGCTGGCCAGGCGCAATTTCATAGAACAACTCTGTGATGTCAGCCGCCACGGGCGCCTGTTCGATTTTTATATCTTCCGGAGCGGTCTGATAGCGCTCGCTGAGCAGTCTGATGGGTTTTGGCCAGGTGGCAGAGAACATCAGTGTCTGCCGCTTCTCAGGGCATTGACCAATGATGTCCTGCACTGCGTCCTCAAACCCCATATCGAGCATCCGGTCTGCTTCATCCAGGACCAGGGTTTTCAAACGATTCAGGCGAAGCGTACCCTTGCGGAGGTGGTCCTGGATCCGCCCCGGCGTTCCCACCACAAGGTGGGCGCCATGGCTAAGCGAGCCAATCTGAGGTCCGATGGAGACCCCGCCACATAGAGAAAGGACTTTGACGTTGTCTTTTGCACGGGCAAGCTCTCGAAGCGACTTCGCTACCTGATCAGCCAGTTCCCGGGTTGGACAAAGCACCAGTCCCTGCACAGAAAAAGCTCCAACATTAAGAGCTTCCACCAGTGGAATGCCAAACGCGGCGGTTTTGCCGCTACCGGTCTGAGCCTGAGCTATCACATCTTTGCCCGCCAGCGCCGGAGGCAGAGCCGCCGCCTGAACCGGAGTTGGGGTATCGAAGCCCAGCTTTTCGAGATTTGAACGCATGGGCTCGGACAAGCCGAACTGACTGAAGGCAGACATAAGAAATTCCCGGACGATAAAAAAGGTGGCTTAGACGCAGCGCCATTGGCGGGTATAATCCGGGGAGTTTACCAGATTAAGAACCAATTGACGGAGCCTTTATGCCATCCCTGCAGGATCAACTCCTGAAAGCCGGACTTGCCGATGAAAAGAAAGCAAAGGCGGTTCGCAACGAAAAAAGAAAGCAGCGCAAGCAGCAGCCCAAAGGTGCCGTTGAGGTCAATGAAACCGAAGAACGTGCCCGCAAGGCGCGAGAAGAGCAGGCGGAACGGGATCGCCAGTTGAACCTCGAACGCAAGAAAGAGGCTGACAAAAAAGCCATTCAGGCACAGATCCGTCAACTGATTGAAACCAATCGCCTGGATCTGTCAAACGGAGAGACGCCCTATCAGTTCGTTCACGACAAGAAAATCAAAAAGATCTATGTGACCGATACCATGGCCGATCAGCTGGCACGCGGCAGGTTGGCCGTTGTTCAACTGAATGATTCCTACGAAGTTGTTGCGGAAGGCGTCGCCCGAAAAATCATGGAACGAGATGAGAGTGCTGTCGTTGCCTTGCATGACCGTCAGGCAGACGACGTCGGTGACGACGACCCGTATGCGGGATATGAGATTCCGGATGATCTGATGTGGTAACCCGACAAACAAAACGCCCCGGCCTGCATGGAGCAAACCGGGGCGCTTTGATTTAAATATGGCGCGGCTGGAAGGATTCGAACCTTCGACCGCCTGGTTCGTAGCCAGGTACTCTATCCAGCTGAGCTACAGCCGCTTAAAACTGAGGAGCAAGTATTGAAAGAAGTGGCGCGGCTGGGAGGATTCGAACCTCCGACCGCCTGGTTCGTAGCCAGGTACTCTATCCAGCTGAGCTACAGCCGCGCGTTAATCACTTGCTTCGGTTGAACGCCACTTCAACCTGTCTCACCTTTCCAAAACGGCCAAACAATGACGGCCAAAAAGGAAATGGCGGAGAGGGAGGGATTCGAACCCTCGATACGCGCAATGCGTATGGTTCCTTAGCAGGGAACTGGTTTCAGCCACTCACCCACCTCTCCTTGAGAACGGGGCGTATACTACCATAATTTTTCTGTTTTCATAGGGTTGACACGCGTTTTATCAGCTATTGCCTGGTTCAGGCTCTTCAGGGTCCTTTTCACTCTGAATACGCTGATAAATTTCTTCGCGGTGAACCGCTACCTCTTTCGGCGCATTAACGCCAATACGAACCTGATTCCCCTTAACCCCTAGAACGGTCACGGTGATGTCGTCACCGACCATCAGAGTTTCGCCAACACGGCGAGTCAAAATTAACATGTCCTTTTACTCCCTCTTTGAAGAGATGCCTGTTCCGACAATTGTATACTTCACGCCTTTGTAGCGGGATCACTTACCTGGCCATATCCGTGTATAAACGGATGGGCCAAGGCAGAGCCTAGACAAGCAAATGATACCCTTTTTATACACCCCGGGTAGGATCATCGAGCAAAGCCGACAATCAGGCGTCCTCTACCGCAGGTTTATCCAGCTCAAACGCACTGTGCAACGCCCCAACTGCAAGCTCAAGATATTTTTCGTCAATCACCACAGAAATCTTGATTTCAGAGGTGGAAATCATAAGGATGTTGATGCCTTCATTCGAAAGCGCTTCGAACATTTTGGTAGCAACGCCAGCATGAGAGCGCATGCCCACCCCAACGATACTCACTTTTGCAATCTTGCTGTCGCCGCTGACCTGGCGAGCACCCAGCTCATCCGCTACCTGCTGAAGAATGGACTGAGCAGATCTAAAGTCGTTCCGATGAACAGTAAACGTGAAATCCGTGCGATTATCCGCACCGACGTTCTGAACGATCATATCCACTTCGATGTTGGCGTCACTGACGGGTTTCAGGATCCGTAGAGCGCTGCCTGGCGTGTCAGGCACGCCTGCTATGGTGACCTTGGCTTCATCTCGGTTAAATGCGATGCCAGAAACGACCGGTTGTTCCATGACGTTTTCATCCTCAAGTGTAATCAGAGTACCCTCGCCTTCCTCAAAGCTGGAGAGCACTCGCAATGGAACGTTGTATTTACCTGCAAATTCGACGGCGCGGATCTGAAGCACCTTTGACCCCAGGCTTGCCATCTCGATCATCTCTTCGAAGGTGATCTTTTTTAGGCGTCGGGCGCTGTCCACTACCCTGGGATCCGTGGTGTAGACACCGTCTACGTCTGTGTAGATCTGGCATTCATCCGCTTTCAGGGCAGCCGCCAGAGCAACGGCCGTCGTATCTGATCCGCCGCGGCCAAGAGTGGTAATGCTGCCATTATCATCAATACCCTGGAAGCCAGCCACTACGACAACCCTGCCCGCGTCCAGGTCTTCGCGCATGCGCTGCTCGTCAATCTGTTTGATGCGAGCCTTGGTATGACTGCTGTCAGTCAGGATCCGCACCTGCGAGCCCGTGTAAGATCGGGCGGCGCAACCGCGCTTTTGCAGCGCCATGGACAACAAGGCAATCGTGACCTGCTCGCCCGTGGATACCAGTACGTCCATTTCCCGCGGCGTAGGCTCTTCCATCACTTCATTGGCAAGGCCGATCAAGCGGTTGGTTTCGCCACTCATGGCTGAGACCACCACTACCACGTCGTGTCCTTCACTACGAAAGCGCGCCACCTTTTCGGCAACCGCTTCAATACGCCCGGTAGTACCGACAGACGTACCACCAAATTTCTGAACCAATAGCGCCATTGTCTTTGCGATGTCCTAGATCAAAACCAGCGAATTCGACAAGCGGGCGAGTATAAACGTCCGCAAGGCGTTACAACAGACGGTTACCCCAGATTATTTTTAACCCAGTCCGGAATGCCCGCCAGGGCATCGGCCAGTTTCGATGGATCGTTTCCGCCACCCTGGGCCATATCCGGTCGGCCGCCACCCTTACCATCTACCTGAGCGGCAAGATGCTTCATCAGATCGCCTGCCTTGATTCTGTTCGTTGCCGATTTGGTAACACCCGCAACCAGGGTCACCTTGCCATCCTCAACACTGGCCAGAACAACCACGCCTTCGCCCAGCTTGTTCTTGAGCTGGTCGGCGGTTTCCATCAGCGACTTTCGGTCGGCACCTTCCATTTCAGAGGCCACCACCTTCAGCCCATCCACTTCAACCGCGGAACCCGCAAGATCCGAACCGGCCGAACTGGCGAGCTTCGCCTTGAGCGCGTCTACGTCTTTTTCCAGCTGCCGGTTACGGTCAAGGGTCTGCTGAATCTTATCAATCAGGGATTCGCGGGATCCTTTCACCAGCTTCGCGGCCTCGCGCAGGGCACGGTCGGTTTCCTCTACCCATTGCAGAGCACCGAATCCGGTCACCGCCTCGATGCGACGTACACCTGATGAAATGCCGCTTTCTGAAGTAATCCGGAACAGCCCAATATCGCCGGTACGGGACACGTGGGTACCACCACACAGCTCAACGGAGTAATCCTCTGTGCCCATGCTCAACACACGAACCACGTCACCGTATTTTTCGCCGAACAGGGCAACCGCTCCTTTTTCCTGAGCCTTTTCCATGTCCGTGATTTCGGTCTGAACCGGCGTATTATCCAGTATTTGCTCGTTCACCTGGTGCTCAATTTCACGAAGTTCTTCCGGCGTCACCGGCTCGAAGTGAGAGAAATCGAAGCGCAGTTTGTCAGGATCCACCAGAGAACCCTTCTGGTTTACATGATCGCCCAGCACCTTCTTCAGCGCGGCGTGCAAAAGGTGGGTCGCTGAGTGGTTGCGCTTGGTCCGCTCGCGACGGGCATGATCAATTCGAGCGTCCACTTCCAGCCCCGGGAACAGTTCACCTTCAATCAGAGTACCGATGTGTAGGTGGTTGTCGCCTTCTTTCCGGGTGTCATTGACCTGGAATCGACCACCGCTCCAGGTTAACAGGCCGGTATCGCCTACCTGGCCGCCGGATTCCGCGTAGAACGGCGTGCGCTCAAGCACTACTACCGCTTCGTCGCCCGCCTCGGCTGTTTTCTCGTCACCGTCCACAACCACGGCACGGATCGTTTCATGCCCATCAATGTGGTCGTACCCGGTAAACTCGGTTTTGCCGTCAAACTTGAGGCCTTCCGCGTTGTAATCAATCCCGAACTTGCTCGCTGCCCGGGCCATCTCACGCTGACGTTCCATGGCCTTTTCATACCCGGCATAGTCGAGAGTAAGGCCACGTTCACGAGCAATGTCATTCGTCAAATCAACCGGGAAGCCGTAGGTGTCGTATAGAGTGAAAATTGTCTCGCCCGGGATCTCAGACCCTTTCAGTTCGGCAATATCCTGTTCAAGCAGACGCAGGCCATTGTCGAGGGTCTTGGCAAACTGTTCTTCTTCCTGCAGCAAAACCTTTTCAATCTGCTTCTGGCTACTGACCAATTGCGGATAGGCCTCGCCCATCAGTTCTACGAGTGCTGCCGTCAGCTGATAGAAAAACGGCTTGGTCGCACCCAGCTTGTTGCCATGACGAGCGGCACGTCGAATGATGCGACGCAGCACAAAACCACGACCTTCGTTGGACGGCATCACGCCGTCGGAAATCAGGAAGGCACAGGAACGGATGTGATCGGCCACCACGCGCAGCGAGGCTTCGGTCGTATCCACGCCGCCCAGAATCTGGGAAGCGGCCTTCAGAAGGTCCTGCATCAGGTCGATTTCGTAGTTGCTGTGAACGCCTTGCAGCACCGCCGTGATTCGCTCAAGCCCCATGCCAGTATCCACCGACGGCTTGGGTAGCGGCAGCATTTCACCGTCCGATTGACGGTTGTACTGCATAAAGACCACGTTCCAGATCTCGATGTATCGGTCGCCATCTTCTTCCGGGCTGCCAGGCGGACCACCCGCCACGTCCGGTCCGTGATCGTAAAAAATCTCCGTGCAGGGGCCACAAGGGCCGGTATCGCCCATCTGCCAGAAGTTGTCGGAGGCATAGGGCGCGCCTTTGTTATCGCCAATACGGACGATGCGATCGGCAGGCACACCGATTTCCTTGTTCCAGATCTCGAAGGCCTCGTCATCGGAGGCGTAGATAGTGACCCAGAGCTTTTCCTCTGGAAGCCCCAGCCACTCTTTACCGGTCAGGAAAGTCCAGGCGTAGTTGATGGCGTCACGCTTGAAATAATCGCCAAAACTAAAGTTGCCGAGCATTTCAAAAAAGGTATGGTGCCTCGCGGTGTAACCCACGTTTTCAAGATCGTTGTGCTTGCCGCCCGCACGAACGCACTTCTGGGATGTCGTGGCACGGGTGTAGTCGCGGTCTTCGCGACCAAGAAACACATCCTTGAACTGGTTCATTCCCGCGTTCGTAAAGAGCAACGTCGGGTCGTCCGCAGGCACCAGCGAACTGCTCGAAACGATGGTATGACCTTGTTGTTTGAAGTAGTTCAGGAACGCCTGACGCAGCTCTGCGGTTTTCATAGCCCTTTGATACCTTTGTGTATTACATGCGCTTGCAAATCGGCTACTCTAGCACACGCCCGAATCAGGAAAAACGAGAAACGTCACAGGAGACCCCATGCCCCATCGCTTTCATTCGGAAGATGAGCTGCTGGCGCCCGCTACCTTTATTAAACGGCTGATGGCGGTGATATACGATGGGCTGATTAGCGTCGCAGTGCTGCTGGTAACGACCTGGGCTTACACCATTGTGGCCGGGTATATCGTCGGTTGGGATAAATACGAAAAGATGGCCGAGGAAGGCACCATTGGCGCCGACCCGATTCTGACCTTCGTCCTGTTTCTGGTGCTGTATCTGTTCTTTGGATACTTCTGGACCAAAAATGGCCAAACGCTGGGGATGCAGGTCTGGCGCATTCGAATTCAGAACCTCAATGGCGTATCGGTTTCCTGGTCGCAGGCGTTGCGCCGCTACGTGGCTGCAGCAGCCATACTGTATGCCGCCCTGATGGGCGCCTACTTCCTGAATGCGGCGACGCTGTTTGTCACCGTCCCTGCCATTGTCGCTCTGTTTTATCCGATTAACGGCCTCTCCCTCACAGACCGCGCCTCTGGAAGCATGGTGGCCATCGTGCCGAAAGAGGAAAAAACAAAGAAATAATAGCCGCAGGCTAACCGGCGCGTCTCATCAGAATGACGCCAACAACGGCGTTAATCGCGATGGGTAGCAGAATAGCGATGATTGGATTAAAGCCAAACACCACGCTCATTGGCCCAAGCAGGTCCTGCATGTATTTAAACAGCAGCCCCACAATCAGGCCGGTAAACACGCGAAACCCCATGGTTACCGACCGCAGGGGACCAAAGATAAACGAGATGGCCACCAGCACCATTACCGCGGTACCCAACGGCATCAGCACCTTTTTCCAGAACGCCAGCCAATAGTTGGCAGCGTTAAGCCCCTGCTCTCCCAGGTAGCTGGCGTATGTATAGAGCCCACTGATGGCCAGGTCCTCAGGCTTGACGATCAGCACGCTCAGAACGTCCGGTGACAGCCCCGATTCCCAGCGCAGGGAGCGATGGGATTCCTGTGAGGTTTCCGTATCACTGAGCTGCGTTGTCGTCACGTTTTCCAGCAACCAGTGATCGCCCAGATAGATCCCTCGTTCCGCAAAACTTGCCGTCACAAGCCAACGATCAGAATCAAATTCGAACAGGGACACGCCATGCAAAACCCCATTGGGCTGCACAGCGTTCAGGTGCATAAAGGTGTCCCCCTCCCGATGCCAGACACCGGATGCAGACGCCACGTTTTGCCCGGCACCCTGAGCCACGGCTTTCTGGCTTTGGGCCATACGCTCGGCCTGGGGCGCCACAAACTCGCCAATCAATACACCCAGAACCACAACCACCAGGGCCGGCTTCATCGCAGACCAAACAATGCGTTTAAGTGACACGCCTGCGGCCCGGATGACGGTCAGCTCCGAAGAACTGGCCAGAGTACCAAGCCCGACCAGACATCCCATGAAAGCCCCCAGGGGCAGATAGTCATAAATTCGCCGTGGCAGGGTGAGCAGCACATAAAGCAGCGCCTCCAGAGTCTGATAGTCGTTCCTGGCGTCTTCCAGTTCGGCGATAAAGGCAAAGATCACATCCAGCGACAGCACCACCACCATCACCAGGAACATGGCACCGCCCACAGTCGACATCACATACCGGTCGATCTTACGCATGCTGCTCTCCCTCCCGGAGCAATCTGCGGCGGTATAGCCAGGCCGGACCAAACTGTAGCCACAACCCCAGGCACAGGAAAAGCAGGTGTACCCATAACAGCCCAATCCACTCCGGCACCTTGCCGTTCTCAAGCGCATCCCTGGCCACAATCAACAATCCCAGATAAGTGATATACACCAGCATGGCGGGCAATAAATGAAAGAAGCGGCCCTGGCGGGGGTTCACGCGGCTGAGCCTGACCGCAAGCAGGGTGACGATGGGAACGATCAGCGGAAGCGTAAAGCGCCAGTGGAGCATGGCCCGGTCTTCCAGCTTATCGGATTCCATCAGGGTTCGAGTGCTCACGCCTTCTTCCAGAGCGCGGTTTCTGGCTTTGCCGCTCTGCACCCGTAGCCCATAGGCGTCAAAACCGGTCACGTCGTAATCAAGCTGTCCCGGTTTTCCTTCGAAGCGGGCGCCGTCTTCAAGAACCAGAAATCGACTGCCGGTTTCTTCGTCCACCAGTTGCGACCCTTCCCTGGCCGTAATAATCGACAGCCCTTCCTGGTTCTTTCCATACTGGGCGATAAACACCCCTTTAAGCCGTCGCTTGTCATCACTAAGACCTTCGGTATAAGTCACCCGTCCACCGGACGACAGGGTCTGGAAACGGCCAGGCGCAAGTAGCTCGAACTCGGTAGCCTGACGCTGCTCGTTGAAAATCTGTTCTACCTGTTTCATGCCCCAGGGAGATACATACAGGCTCATGGCACCAACGGTGAGCATGACCGGAATGCTGGCCAGAAGTGTTTTCCCCAACAGCTGTTTTTCGCTGACACCGCAGGCGAAGAGCACCGTCATCTCGCTTTCGAGATACATGCGTCCATACGCCAGGAGTATGCCGATAAAAAAACCGAGCGGAAGAATGAGTTCCAGAAACCCGGGGAAACGGTAGGCCATGATCTGGAACAAAACATCGCCCGCCAGCTCGCCGGCCGCCGCATCAGCCAGATACTTGATGAACCGGCCGCTCATGAACACCAACAGAAGAATGCCGGAAACGGCCAGCATACTGATGATTACCTGTCGGGCAAGGTAGCGGAAAACAATGCTCAAAGCGGACTCTCAGTGCCAGCTTGATCCGGCGTCAGTGAAATTCACGGTTCGCCGTATTCTATGTAACCTCGACGGCGAATGACAGCGTACCTGCGTTATCACTATGAGGATAACAGGCTGAACGTGCTTGATAATTCACGAACGAAGCCCAATGCTATACACAGTCGATAAAAACGAAACGGGAGTTGCCATGAATTTTACGTTGAGCAGTAAACCGATCACCGACATCAAGGCAGACTGCCTGGTGGTTGCCTTGCCCGAAAAAGGCACCTGGCCAGAGTCCACCACCCGGGCAGACGAGCTGCTGGGCGGCCAGATCAAAACACTGCAGAAAAACGGAGATGCCACTGGTAAAACCGCTTCAACTTTGTTGGTCCCGCTTGAGGGTCAGCCCTGGAGCAGGCTGCTGATTGTGGGCACCGGCGCCGACAAAGACAGAACTCCGACCGCTTACCGAAAAGCCCTCATCGCCACTGCCGGGCAAATCAGTGACGGGCCTTCAAAACACGCGGCCATCGCCCTGGCCGATACGCCGGTCACTGGCCCAGAGGCGTCCGGTTCGGAAACCGCAAAGCTGAACCTGATTGGACGGATACTCGAAGATCAGTTCTACCGTTTCAGTGGTTTTAAAAGCGAGAAGCTCTCTACCCGCAAGCTCGCCAAAATTACCGTCACCGCCTCAGGCACCGGCAAGGCCCTGAAAGACGCTTTCAACCTTGGGCTGGCCACCGGTCGCGGTATGAACCTGACCAAAGATCTTGGCAACACGCCGCCAAACGTATGCCATCCTTCCTGGCTGGCAGAACAAGCAGAGAAGCTTTCCAAGGAATACGACGTCGTTAAGACTGACGTGCTTGATGAAAAGCAGATGAAGAAATTGGGCATGAACAGCCTGCTTTCGGTATCCGCAGGCAGCGCCCAACCTGCCAAGCTGATTGTCATGGAGTATCGCGGCGGAAAAGCCGACGAGAAGCCCTACGTTCTTGTGGGTAAAGGCATCACCTTCGACACCGGCGGCATCAGCCTGAAACCCGGCGAAGCCATGGACGAAATGAAGTACGACATGGGTGGCGCTGCTGCCGTGTTCGGCGCCATGCGTACCGTCGCCGAGACCAAACCGAAAATGAACGTGGTTGCGGTCATCGCCGCAGCAGAAAACATGCCCAGCGGCACCGCCACAAGGCCGGGGGATATTGTCACATCCATGTCCGGCCAGACCATAGAGATCCTCAATACGGATGCCGAAGGCCGACTGGTACTGTGTGATGCGCTCACCTATGTGAAAAAATTCGATCCCGAGGTTGTGGTCGATATGGCCACCCTGACAGGCGCATGCATCATAGCGCTGGGCAGCCACGCCACAGGCCTGCTCAGTAACAATGATGCCCTTGCCAATGACCTTTTGGCCGCGGGTGAGCGCGCAGGCGACCGGGCATGGCGCCTTCCGCTCTGGGACGAATACCAGAGCCAACTGGACAGCAACTTCGCCGATATGCAGAACATAGGTGGACGCCCAGCGGGCACCATAACCGCGGCCTGTTTCCTGTCCCGCTTCGCCAAGGACTATCGCTGGGCGCACCTCGACATTGCCGGCACGGCCTGGCTGTCAGGTAAAGCCAAAGGCTCTACCGGTCGCCCTGTACCCATGCTGGTCGACTACCTGATGTCCAATGTCGGCAAGTAACGACGCCAGTAGCATCCAGGATCAACGCTACTGGTTTTACATTCTGGCCCAGGCATCCCCTGCGGCCAGACACAACCACGCAGTGAAACTGGCTGACAAGGCCTATCAACAGGGCGACCGGGCCTGCATTGTCTGCGATACCATGCAGCAGGCGCAGGAACTGGATGAGTTGCTCTGGAATTTCCGGCCCGAAGCGTTTGTGCCACACAGCGTGGTGCCGGATTCAGCCAGCACCACCACCGACCCGGTTGCCATCCTGCTTTGCCCTCCGGCGGCGGATGAGTGGGATACCGTCATCTTACTGTCGGCAACCCTGCCAGCTGATGCCGATCGATTCCGACGATTGGCACTGATTGCCCATAATGATGAGCAGGTTCTTGATCAGGCGCGCTCCCAATTCCGTCAACTGAAAGCGCTGGGTATCACCCCTCAAGTGCACGACCAACGCAAGCGTTAATAACACTCAGGGGTATTGCCCACGCTCGGCCAGGTAATGCACCCATAGGAGCCTTGCGGCCACCGCCCGCCAGGGCTTCCAGACTTCAGCAATGACGGTCTGTTGATCTCGCTTCGGCGGCTGATCAAGGCCTTTGATGCCCTGCATGGCCGACGCAAGCGCCAGGTCACCGTGGGGCCACACATCCGGGTGCTTAAGCGCCATCATGTAGTACACATCCACACTCCACTCACCCAGCCCCGGCACCGCCAGCAAGGCTTTCTTGCCATCGACATAGGGTTCGTCCGCCAATGAGTCGAGCGCTAACCGACCGTCAGTGACATGCAACGCCAATTCATGACAGTACCGTGATTTCTGACGTGTCAGCCCCCGCGCTTTTAAACCAACTTCGCCTACGGCCAGGACGTTGGCAGGCGTGATACCACCCAGATGATCACTCAAACGCTGAAACACAGTTTGAGCTGCTTTGAGCGATATCTGCTGTTCCAGGATGATCTGAACCAAGGTGGTGAAACCGGGCTCCCGCCCCCAAAGCGGCGGCGTGCCGTATTGCCGAACCACCGGTTCCAGATCGGGATCCAAACTGACAAGCTCATCAATCGCAGTTTCCAGAGTCTCGGTATTCAACGCCTGATGTCGTTTACTGGACAAGAAAATCTCCCTCGTTTAAGCCGATTGTTCGGGTTCGCCGGAGTGACAGCGAGCATGTATAATCCCGGTCTTTGAATTGTTCCGAAGCAACCCATCAAACGGTCACCAGAAAAACCCATGGAAAAAACCTACCAGCCCGAAAACATTGAGCGCCAGTGGTATGAAAACTGGGAATCCAAAGGCTATTTTCGCCCGTCGGGTGAAGGCCAGTCCTACAGCATCGCCATTCCCCCGCCCAATGTGACCGGCAGCCTGCATATGGGCCACGCGTTCCAGCACACCATCATGGATACGCTCACCCGTTTCAAGCGTATGCAGGGGCGGAACACACTCTGGCAAGTCGGCACCGACCATGCGGGCATCGCAACCCAGATGGTCGTCGAACGGAAACTGGCGGCAGAGGAAGACAAGTCCCGCCACGATCTGGGCCGCGAGGAATTCATCCGCCGCATCTGGGACTGGAAAGCCGAATCGGGTGGCACCATCACCCGCCAGATTCGCCGCATGGGTAACTCCGTCGACTGGGATCATGAGCGGTTCACCATGGATGACGGTTTCTACAAAGCCGTTCAGGAAGTGTTCATTCGCCTCTACGATGAGGGGCTGGTGTATCGCGGCAAGCGCCTGGTGAACTGGGACCCGAAACTCCATACCGCCATTTCCGATCTGGAAGTGGAAAACAAGGAAGAAAAGGGATTCTTCTGGCATCTGCGCTACCCGCTGGCCGACGGCGAGAAAACCCAGGATGGCAAAGACCATCTGGTCGTCGCCACTACCCGGCCGGAAACCATGCTGGGCGACACGGCGGTAGCGGTACATCCGGACGACGAGCGTTACCAGCATCTCATCGGCAAACACGTTAACTTACCGCTTGTGGGGCGTCGTATCCCGATCGTTGCCGATACCCATGCCGACCCGGAAAAAGGCAGCGGCTGCGTCAAGATCACCCCTGCTCACGACTTCAACGACTACGCCGTCGGCAAGCGTAACAATCTGGTGATGATCAACGTGATGACTCCGGATGCGTCGATTCGGTCCGTTGCGGAAGTTGTTAATCCTGACGGTACTGAAAATACCGACGTGGACGGCAGCCTGCCCGAACAATATGCCGGCCTGACACGCGAAGACGCCCGGAAACAGATCGTTGCAGATCTGGATGCAAAAGGTCTGGTCGAGGAAGTGGAAGACCACGTACTCAGCGTTCCCCGTGGAGACCGCTCTGGCCTGATCATCGAACCCATGTTGACCGATCAGTGGTTTGCAGACGCTAAAACTCTCGCCAAGCCAGCCATTGAGGCCGTCGAGGATGGGCGCATCCAGTTCGTGCCAAAGCAATACGAGAACATGTATTTCTCCTGGATGCGAGACATTCAGGACTGGTGTATTTCAAGACAGCTGTGGTGGGGTCACCGTATTCCGGCCTGGTACGACGCCAACGGTAATATTTACGTGGGGCGCAGCGAACAGGAAGTTCGTGAAAAGCACGGCCTCGACACCGACATTACCCTGAGCCAGGACGAAGACGTGCTGGACACCTGGTTTAGCTCGGCGCTTTGGACCTTCGGAACCCTCGGTTGGCCAGAAATCACCGAGCGTCTGAAAGCGTTCCATCCGACGGACGTTCTGGTGACCGGCTTCGACATCATTTTCTTCTGGGTCGCCCGGATGATCATGATGACCATGCACTTCATGAAGAACGAAGACGGTACGCCACAGGTTCCTTTCCACACAGTGTATGTGACCGGCCTGATCCGTGACGAGCACGGTGACAAGATGTCCAAGTCCAAGGGCAATGTGATCGATCCACTGGACATGGTGGACGGCATACAGCTGGACGATCTGCTGGAAAAGCGCACTGGCAACCTGATGCAGCCAAAACTGGCCGAGAAAATTGCCAAGCGCACCAAGAAAGAATTCCCGGAAGGCATCACGGCTCATGGCACCGATGCCCTGCGTTTCACCCTGGCGTCCATGGCCACCACGGGACGCGACATCAACTGGGACATGAAGCGCCTGGAAGGCTATCGGAACTTCTGCAACAAGCTGTGGAACGCTGCGCGCTACGTGCTGATGAACACCGAAGGCGAAGACTGCGGCGTGAACGACGAGCCAGTCACTCTGTCCCTGGCGGACCGCTGGATCATCAGCGAACTGCAGCGTTGCGAGCAGGACGTGATCCGCCATCTGGATCAATACCGGTTTGATCTGGCGTCCTATGCACTGTACGAGTTCATCTGGAACGAGTACTGCGACTGGTATCTGGAGCTGTCCAAACCGGTTCTCAGCGACGACAGTGCCAGTGCCGAGGCTAAACGCGGCACCCGACGGACCCTGGTTCGCGTGCTGGAGGCGGTGCTGCGACTGGCCCACCCGATCATGCCTTACATCACCGAAGAGATCTGGCAGAAGATTGGTCCCCTGGCCGGCAAGCAGGGCGACAGCATTATGCTGCAGCCTTATCCTCAGCCAGACAGCCGTAAGCAGGACGACGCCGTTGCCGCCGACATTGAATGGTTGAAAGGCGTGATTGTCGCGGTTCGGAATATACGCGGCGAAATGAATATTTCCCCGGCAAAACAGATTCCCGTGCTGCTTCGCGGTCAAAGCGCCGAGGACAAGCGTCGGATGGACGACAACCGCCAGTTCCTGATTTCTCTAGCCAAGCTGGAAACCCTTACCTGGTTTGACGAAGGCGAAGCGCCCATGTGCGCCACTCAGTTGGTTGGCGACATGGAAGTCATGGTTCCCATGGCCGGTCTGATCGACAAAGACGCCGAATTGAAGCGCCTGGACAAAGAGCTGGAGCGGCTTCAGAAAGAGGTGGCGCGATTGGAAGGCAAGCTTGGTAATGAGAAATTCACGGCCAAGGCGCCTGCAGACGTTGTCGAGAAAGAAAAACAGAAACTGGCGGAAGCCCAAAGCAGCGCCAGCCGCCTGACGGACCAACGGTCTGCCATCGAGGCCATGTAAGCCTTGCCCTCTTCAGCGCACGACACAAGGCCGGTAGCCATTCTTGGCGCCGGCTCACTCGGGCGCCTGTGGGCAGGCTACCTGCCACCCCGACACGCCTTTTTCCTGCCTCGCAAAGCTTCGGATACGTTGGCGCGCTATCAACTGCAATCCCCCGAGGGAGGTTGCAGTGAATGCAATGTGACTGTGTGTTCCGCCCAGCAATGCGAACCCAGCCTGCTTGTCGTCACCACCAAGGCCGGTGACACTTTGCAGGCCCTTGAATCCGCGCTTCCCTACATCCCCACTGCAGTGCCGGTGGTCCTGTTCCAGAATGGCATGGGCTTGCAGGACATTGTCGCGAATCGCTGGCCAGAGCGGCCTATTCTGGCCGCCAGTACCACCGAAGGTGCCAACCGGCCTGATACCGACCTGCTAGTGCATGCGGGTCGCGGTCAAACCTGGATTGGCGGCCTGAATGCCGCCGGGCAAACCGCTGTCGATTTTGTAATCCAAGGGCTTTCCAGCAGCGGCCTGGCTCTGACGGCAGAGCCGAACATCCACCAGCGTCTCTGGAACAAACTGGTGGTCAATGCCGGCATCAACGCTTTTACGGCCCTGCTGAACTGCCCAAATGGCGATATACTTTCAGATCCCTTCTACCTTGAACGCATTGACGCCCTGAGCCATGAGATTGCCAGTATCATGGCCATCGACGCTGCGGAGCCCATGTCTGCCAACGCCATCAAATCAAGAATTGAGGAAGTCGCGCGCAGCACCGCAAACAATACGTCTTCCATGCGCGGCGATATCCTGAGGGGACGAAAAACCGAAATAGACTTCATCAACGGGTACATCGTCAAACTCGGAAATAAAGCGGGCCTTGCGACACCAGTGAACCAAATGCTGATCCACAAGGTACAAGAACTTACCGAAACCGAATGACCGGGAGCCATACCATGGGCAATCGCCTTTCCAAGATTTATACACGTACAGGGGACGATGGTTCCACAGGCCTGGCGGACGGCAACCGCATAGCCAAAAGCGCTCAGCGCGTTGAGGCGATGGGCACAGCCGACGAGCTCAACTGCCACATTGGGCTGCTGATTGAGACCCTGGACGATGGCGACGAACTGATTGAAACCCTTCGCCGTGTTCAGCACCACCTGTTCGACCTGGGTGGTGAATTTGCCATTCCCAACAGCAATGTCATTGGCGACGAACACATCCAATGGTTGGAAAATACGCTCGACACACAGAATGAAGCTCTGCCGCCACTCAAGAACTTCGTACTCCCGGGCGGTTCCCCTGCCGCAGCTCAGTGCCATATGGCGAGGGCCGTATGCCGCCGTGCAGAACGTGTGGTGGTGGCCTTAAGCCATGAAGATTCGATTAATAACGAATCCCGTCACTACCTGAACCGGCTCTCGGATCTGCTATTCGTAATCGCCAGAAATCTGGCGCGCCGCAACGGCGGTGAGGAAATACTCTGGGAACAGAAAAAATCAGGAATCTGATGGGGATAGCTGATGCTCCGGCCGCGGCCGGAGCATCGGTTTACTAAACTTTGAAAGCTTCAACCAGACGCTGAAGCGACGCCGTGAGATCAGACATCTCGCGGGACGATGCCAGCGTCTCTTCGGCATTATCTGCCGTGGTCTGACCCAGCACACTGATCTGCTCAACGTTGGTATTCACGTTCTTCGCCACTGCAGACTGCTCTTCCGCTGCCTGAGCGATTTGATGGCTCATGTCCACGATCATCGAAATACCTTGCGCAATTCGGTCGAGCGCTTCCGTCACTTCCGTGGACTTTTGAACCGTTGTTTCAGTGACATCGTGGCTGTTGGTCATGGCGCTTACAGCGTCTTTCACGCCGCTCTGCAGACGGGAAATCATCCCTTCAATCTCTTCCGTGGATTTGTGGGTGCGCTGCGACAGCGACCGTACTTCATCCGCAACCACTGCAAAACCACGCCCCTGCTCACCGGCTCGCGCAGCCTCGATAGCCGCGTTCAGTGCCAGCAGGTTGGTCTGCTCGGCAATTGCCTTGATTTCAACCAGCACCTGACTGATGTTGTCACTATCTTTGTTGACCCGATTGATCACTTCAACGGCACCGGAAATTTCCGTCGCCAGTTTGTTGATCGTGCCAACGGTATCGGCCACCACCTGGCGGCCTTTCTCCGTATCCTCTTCGGCACTTCCCGCACTGTCTGCGACCCGGTGTGCACTCTCGGTCACTTCGTTTACCGCTTCTACCATCTGATTCATGGCTTCATTGATCTGGCCAGACTCTTCCATCTGCCGGGACACGGCTTCGCTGTTCGCGGCTGCCGTGTCATTGACGCGAGTTGCCTGCTGATCCACGTCCGAGGTCGTGCGGCTGACAGAGCGAATCAGTTCCGCCATCTTGTCTGTCATGTTATTGAACTCGGTGGTCAATGCACCCAGTTCATCGCGGTTTTCGAGCGCAATGTGAGTGGTCATGTCACCTGCTGCCACCGAACGTGCCGCCTGGCTGAACTTGGTGATGGCATTGCGAACCGACATGAAAAATCCGATATACAGGTACACAACGATCAACAGGATGATAATCAGTGCGGCAATGATCAGCTGCCGCTGCCCCTGCTCTGCAGATAATCGAGAAGTCAGATCGTTGCGAACCACCTCAAAGATCGCCGCGGTCGCTTCGTTCAAATGACCGATCTCGTCTTCTACCAACGCACTAAAATTCTGCCAGGACATTTCGAGGCGCATGGGTGTAATGATGTTCGTATCGAGTTGATCGCGAACCCGAATCAGGCTGCCATCAATCTTCTCAAATGCACCACCGCTGATTTGCTCGAGCGTCGGTGAAGCCTCCAGAGCAACGGCAAGCGACGGGGCCAATAACGAAGAATTATTGGTCAGCTGGTCGTAAATCCCATTGAGCGAGTCACTCATGGCATAACCAACCTGTCCCTCAAGCAGCGCATAGCCACCAAACGATCGGGCGCGACCCAGGACGCTTCGGGCATCCGGGAAAGAATCCCGAACAAGGCCAAGTAACAACAAATTTTTGCGAGACTCATCCTGCCCCAGGCCAGAAATCTGTATGGTGGCCGACAGCAAGGCTCGGACTTTTTGAACGAATTCCTGATAGTACTTGAACTGAGGATCTATGTTGCTCTGATAACTGTCTTCAGACACCAGGGTGTTCCAGTCGTCAGTCACCTGGGCAACCTGTTCTGACCAGTTTCCAGAGGCGTCAAACAAAACATCCGCATTGCCGAGCTCTTCAAGCAAGGTATCAATTCGGTCGCCGATTTCATTGGATTGGGCCAACAGTTTCTCGTCGTCTTTAATCTTGCCAGGCGCACGAAAATCACGATAGGCCATCGACTCGCGCAGAAGCAGATCAACCTTTTCAAGCTGCTCAAGACCTTCAACACCACGGGTCATGGTGTCGACAGACCGATTCACTTCGCTGATCACGAGCCAGGCCAGCATCACAATCGGAAGCAGAAAAAGAATGCTGATGAGGCTGAACTTGTAAAACATCGGTAGCCGGTTCATCAGCGCGACGGCAGGCTTGATCAACAGCTTCACGTACACCCCCAAAGATCTTTTTATTCTCGTTAATAACTTTGTCGGCTAACTTACTACAAAGTTGAGATTTTTTTCGCTTTAAAATGTAAATTTTGTTGTTATGTGGGCTAGATTACCCCCGCAATCACCAATAAGGCCAGCAAACATATCCAGACCAGCATACTGCGATTGAGCAACCCTCGAATAGCTGCAACGCTGCTGTGGGCAAAGTCCGGCCAATTATCCGGATGCAGTTGTGAAAAACGCTCAGGTTCCAGCTCATAACCACTCAGGGCGCTGCTGGCCGACGCCAAGAGAGCATCACTGTTGGGCCTGCTGGCATTCAGTAAAGACGACTGACCCTGTTTTAGCCACCCGGAAAGATCTCCTGCGATACCGAACGTCAGCCCCAGCAGCCTGGCGGGAAGAAAATTCAGGGCATTGGCCAGGCGACCAAAACCCGGCCTGGCAGCGGCGTGTGGCCAATGATCCCGAAGCGCAATCAGAGCCCTCGAAACGAAAGCTCCGGCAAGACCACCGATGACATACCAGAACGCTATGACAAAATAGCGCTCGAATATCTGCGCGATCAGTCGTTTCGACAGGCTTCGGTGCATCTGTTCCGGGGACGATGCCGCGCCTCGTTCATCGACCGGCAGAAAATCCCTCACCCTGATCCAGGCAGCCTGCATATCTCCCCGACGCCAGGCCTCGGTGTAGCTCTCGAGCATCGGAGTAAGTCCTGGCGCGCCCATCAGTACCAATAGCAGGACGAAGCCCAGCGGATGCACCAGCAGAGACCAGCCTGCCTCTCTTAGAAGATACTCGCCAGCAGCCAGTAAAACGGCCGGAATGGCAATTGTCAGAAGACCGCGTAACAGATGGGACTCTTTGCCTGGCTGAACCGTGTGGGCATTTGCGAAACTGCTTCTCCAGAGCGCATCCCCCTGCAACAACCCGGCCTGATCACACTTTCGACGCAGGATGTAAGCCGCCAGAAACACCAGAAATTCCATCAGGTGATGCTCCGCTGGGAATCCAATCTGTTCATGGTTGCCCGGTATCTTGCCCACTTAAAGGCGGGTCCGGGATCGGTCTTCCGCCCTGGCGCTATATCGCTGTGGCCCGTAATTCGTCGCGACGTTATTTCTGGCCACGCAGCCCTGATCAACAGCGTAAGCACCGATAGTTGGTCGTACTGTTCATCGGTATAGGGAATATTGTCAGTGCCTTCAAGTTCGATACCAATGGAAAAGTCATTGCACTCCACTTCGCCCTCGAAGCTTGACCTGCCTGCATGCCAAGCCCGATCCCATAAATTGACGAACTGGATAACAGACCCGTCTCTGCGGATCAGCAAATGGGAGGACACCTTCAGGTCGGCGATCTCTGCAAAAAAAGGGTCGGCGGATACGTCCAGCTCATTGCAAAAAAAGCGCTCTATCGAATCACCGGTGAAATCGCCAGGCGGCAGGCTGATGTTGTGGACCACCAATAAACTGGGTGTCTGGCCCTCTGGTCGCTGATTGAAGTTGGGGGACGCGCACCAGCGTGCGAATGGCACGCGGCCAGTGGATCTCAATTCGCTGGCGCCAGCTGATTGGGATTCAGGTATTGATGCTGGGATGTTGTGGTCAGACAAAGTTATTCCATCAGGGCTGTTTTGAACCTGATTGAAGCATAAAGTCCCGCCTGGCGCGAGTAACGACGCGGAGTTAGTCTTTTCGACTGGTGCGCAGGTTGTCGATGATGGACTCCAGAGCGCGGTCAAAAATCAGGCCGTCGTCCAGCATCGAAATTTCGTCCCGCTCAAGTGCCCTGGCAAGATCTTCGCGCTGGTATTCAGCAACCTTGGCGCCACTTCGGTTCACAAAAATGTATTTGCCGGTTGCCTTGATAAATGCCGCCAGCTTGCATCGGGACTTTAAGTCCTCACGATTGAGCTCAATCCAGGATCCAACCCGCAGACTGTCGGCTTTATCGAGCCAGAGTTTCGCACTTGCTTCGTCTTCTGCGGATTGCGAAACGGCGGTTCCCGTCTCGGTCGCACTGACTGGTTCAGACTTGGCGACATCTTCCGCTGCTCTGTCTGTTTCAAACTCCGCGTTTACCTTCTCATCCGCCTTTTCCGAGACGTCAGAAGGCTGGGATTTTTCTGGAACCGAGGGTGTCGGACCCTGAACTTCTGCCTTTTCCGCCGGTTCAGCCTGCTCTGATTCTTCACCTTTCGCAGGCTCCGGGACGCTTTCCGGCTGTGCTTTCCGCGCGGTGACCAGACGCTGGAATACGTCAACGTGGGCGAGTTCCAGGTCTCGAATCGCGGCATCCGTGGCGAACGGATCCCAGGAAATTTCATGCAGTGCTGAACGTAACCCATCGACAATGCCCGGAATCGCCTTGAGAAGCTCACTGCGCGTGTCTTCAGTGACAGGCTGCGGATCAACACTCCAAACCAGGCTCTCAGTGAGCTGTCTTGCACGGTGCCACCGATCGCTGTCTTCGCCTTCACGCAACACAACCCACTGCAGGTATTTGATCACAGCTTCGTCGAGCAATTTGACGATCGGTTGGGGCAGGTCTTTTCCTTTCCGAACCTGCTCAATCAATGACTTGGCAGCGTCGGTGGCTCGCTCCTGTTTTGCCCGACCCTCTTCTGCATCTTTCAGGCGTTGTTCCACCAACTCGCGACGACGACGATCCAGATCCATGAAATGGCCGAAGTCATTCAGCAGTTCGGTGAATAACTCAACATTGTTGTCATATTCATACAGAACGCGCTCGACAACCGACTCAATTTTGTCACGCAGAGGGTCGCGTTGGCCCGGCTTTTTCTCAGTCCAGCCCATGGCCGCCATCGCCAGTTCGTTCAGCAGTTTGCGGACCGGATGCCCACCCCGGTTAAAGAAATTCTTGTCACTAAGTGCAACTTTCAGGACCGGAATTTGCAATCGGCTGATGATGGCTTTCATCGTCGGGTGCAGCTGACGGTCTTCAAGAATGAAATCAAAAAGCATCGACACCAGATTGATCACATCGCTGTCTACCTGGCCCGCCGTAACTCGCTGGCCCTGCTCATTCACAAACAGCGGCGCCAACTGGGAGGACAACGTGGCGATAGTGCCCTCGCTCTGCTGGGCCGCCTGGGTCTGGATGCCATTTAGACGCGACATTAGTGTACCGGTGTCCAGAGTGCCAGCACTGCCGCCGCCACTCGCACCAGGCGCAGCATAGCTATCGCCCTGTCCGCCGTGTAGAAGCGCGCTAAGCTCGGAGAACGTCGACTGCACTTCTGACGCGCCACCTGCCTGATGCGAGCCGGATTGAGTTCCTGAGTGCGGCTGCTGACTTGCCGTCGGCCCGGCACTCTGGCCTTGATTGCTCGGCCCTGAGGCGCCTGCGCCTGATGAGGGCTTGGCGTTTCGCCCCTCTACTGGCGGGCGCTTCATATCGGGCATAACGCCTTCAGCAATAAGCGTTTTGTTGGCGTTCTTGTAAAAATCTCCAAGGATACCGCCCAGCAGACGGTCAAACAGTTTCAATACAACCAGTTTCGCCCGGATATCAATATCCAGATCCGCACACGCTTCGGACAAGCCACCACAGATCACCTCTGGACTCAGAGGCATCTGACTATCCTGCAGAGTGATTGACGGCACCAGGTGGGCAACCCGAACATTCAGCAGACGAATGGCTTCAAGATTCTGATTGCGTAGCTTGTTCACGAGGTTGTCGATAGCAACCTGCTGTTCAAGTTGTGAGTGATCCACCAGGCTCAAGGAATCCTGATCTACTTCGTCCAGCGAACCGGAACCTCCCTTCGGCTTGAACTGGCCGATCTCGTTGAAGGCGCTGCTGACGTATTGAAGCACGGAAACCGTCATGCTCTTGCGACGCAGGCGCAACTCGCGCATGGCATCAAAGTAGGCCGTCTGATCCTGGTTGGTCCCTGCCTTATCCGCGAGTTCGAACAGCGCATCGTCTGCCTGATCAAAGAATTCAGACATGACCGCCTTGAGCGACTGACCCGATACGTCACGCAAACGCACCAGAGCAGATGGCAGGCTGAATCGCTGCGGAATGCTCTGATTTTTCAGGTTTACTACTTTGCGGTCTTGAGCCATTCGGCTTCTCCGATTTCGGACTGGAGATTGTGTTACAACAATCTTATGCCCCTAACGCGTCAGGTTGTGTCAGAGTTTGTCACCTTTTGTGTTTAAGTGATCGCCGTCACAGTTTAGCACCCTCAAGGTGACGTGTTTGGTGAAACCGGATTGGCAGATTAGAATCTCCGGCCAGCAAAGCCCCCTTTCAACAATGTCAGCGTCTTTGGAACCCCGATGATTGATCAAGAACTACTCAAAGAAAGCCGCATACAGTCCGTAAAACAGAGCCTTCAAGAAGACGTGGGCAGTGGTGACATCACAGCGATGCTTATACCCTCAGAGCGGGTAAGTGGCGGCAGAGTCATCACTCGCGAACCAGCAGTGATTGCCGGCAGTGAATGGGTGGATGAAGTGTTTCGACAGGTTGACCCGGGCATCACCGTTCATTGGCACGTTAAAGATGGTGATCGTGTGGACGCGAATCAGACTCTGTTCACCGTCAAAGGCAATGCCCGCAGCCTGCTAACAGGCGAGCGTGCGGCACTGAACTGGTTACAGGCGCTGTCTGGCACTGCTACCGTTTGTGACAGCTATGCCGCCAGAGTGGCCCATACGCAGGTAAAGTTGCTCGACACCCGAAAAACCATACCCGGCTTGAGATTGGCGCAGAAATACGCCGTTACCTGCGGCGGATGTCACAACCACAGGGTCGGGCTTTGGGATGCATTTCTGATCAAAGAAAACCACATTGCAGCTTGCGGTTCGATTGCCGCAGCCGTCGCAGAAGCGAGGCGCATAGCGCCAGGGAAGCCGGTTGAAGTGGAGACGGAAAATCCCGATGAACTGGATCAGGCCCTGGCCGCAGGTGCCGATATCATTATGCTCGATGAATTTTCTCTTCAGGACATGAAGAACGCCGTTGACCGAACCGCAGGCACCGCAAAGCTGGAAGCGTCCGGCGGCATTAACGCCAACACACTGGTGGCCGTTGCTGAAACCGGCGTGGATTACATCTCACTGGGCGCCCTGACCAAAGACATTCGGGCCATCGACCTGTCCATGAGACTGGATCCCTGAGGCATCAGGGGCCGCCCGACAGCAGGCGGTCCATTTCAGCAAGCTCGTCAATCAGGTTCTGCCCGGACTCTTCACGCGTCCTGAAATGCTCTTCAGCCATGGGCGCCATGCCAGAAACCTCAGGCAAGGGGTGCCCCTGTTCAATCAGAACCTTCATGCGATGAATGAAAACGAACTGAAGCCACTGAGTGAACTCCAGCTTATCAACACCAAACGGCTGTGTGCTCTGTAGCGCTTCCTCTGGTGGCGCCTCACTCTCCCAGGCCCCCAACTGACGGAGCTCAATCTCAATCTGAATCAGTCGGTCAGCTACCCGGGACACGTGGTCGGATGAACCGGCCATGACCCTCCCCTTTTGATCCGTTGAATTCAATCCGCCAATGGTTCCAGTTCAACTTTCTCGCCGTGCAAGATGCCAAACAGATTCTCGTATTGCTGTGTCAGCGGGTGTCGGGGAGCCATGTGAATCAGCGGTTTCTTGCTCTGGTGGGACTCCTTCATCTTGACGGAACTGGACAACCGAACCGGCAACACTGGCAAACCTTCGTCAGTCAATTCGCGAACCAACTGCTTCGGCAGGCTAGCACGTGGCTGGAACTGGTTTGCCACGATACCCTCAACCACCAGCTCCTCATTGTGATCTTCCTGTAACTCCTGAATCTCGTGCAGGATGTTGTAAAGGGCCTGACGGGAAAAATCGTCGCAATCAAACGGAATCAGGCACCGTTGCGCTGCAATCAACGCCGACCGCGTATAGAAGTTCAGCGCCGGAGCAGTGTCGATGTATATCGCATCAAAAGATTCACTGAGTTTTTTAAGGGCCTCCCGTAACTTATAGATCTTGTGCTTCGCTTCCAGCTTGCGCTCAAGAAAGTCCAGTTCCGGGCTGGAAGGCATGACAAACAGATTGTCAAAAGGCGTCGCATGAACAAATTCGTCCGCTCTGCGATTAAAGACGGTAAAAGCGACGGTCTGTTCGAGATAATCAGCCAGAGTGTCTCTTAGCTCCGAAGCGGGTTTGCCAAGCAGGTACTGAGTGGAGTTGCCCTGGGGATCCAGATCGACAACCAGAGTTCGCTTGCCGCGAGCCGCACTGATGGCCGCGAGGTTACAGGTGATGCTGGACTTACCTACGCCACCTTTTTGATTGAATACCACTCGCCTCATTGTCTGTTCCCTCCAGTTGATTCTTATTTCCCGACTCTCCAATTCCCCGATCGGCGGGCGGCTTACCAATCCATCACTGACTTCACAAACGGAATGGTCAAACGTCGCTGAGCCTTCAGCGAATTATCATCCAGCTTATCCAGCACTGACAGAAGTTCAACGAGTTTCCGGGGTGCGCGCTTCAGTATAAAGGCCGCCACCTCATCACTCATCCCCAGCCCTCGCTGTTCTGCCCGGGCTATCAAAATCCGCGCTCGATCATCATCGCGGTTCACTCCCAGCTGTATCACTAACCCATGACCCAATCTGGAACGCAGGTCGGGTAACAGAAATGGAAGTTCCGAAGGCAGGTCACTCAGGCTGATCACCAATTGCCCCCCCTGGTCCGAAACCCGATTATACAGATGAAACACCGCCTCTTCCCAATCCCCGGCCCCGGCAACCTGATCAAGATCATCCAGGCAAACCAGTGAATGCGCTTCCATGCCTTCCAGCGCTTCCGGACCAAATGGCAAAAACTCCTCGAGGCTCACGCAAATCGCAGACCGCTGCTGCTGTTCAGCCACGTGACAAACCGCCTGTAAAAGGTGGCTTTTACCAGTATCTTCGTCCCCACATAGTAGTACTGTAGGGGCGGTGGAATTGGGAGCCACCGTCGCCCTGAGTCGGCCGGCAGCTGCGGCGTTACGTTCACCATGAAAGTTATCAAAGCGCGCGTCGTCCCTTAACTTGATCCCCAAAGCCAACTGGCCCTCATTCATGTCCGCCCGGCCCTCCAGGCCCTGATACCCCACACGATCACGTAGTGGGCACCGCTAAGCACGGTCGAAAACGCGACAAGAATAACACCGACATCAATGACCCAGGGCTGCATCGGCAAGCCGGCCAACAAAACAATGATGGCAAGCGCTACCAGAATCTGAATCAGCGTATTGCATTTACCAGGCAGGCTCGGCTGCATTTCAAAGCGGCCAATTCCATAGTGATAAGCTAACCCACCTCCCACGATCAGAAGATCTCTGCCCAACACAAGCCAGAAAAGCCAGTAAGGAAGCACTCCGGTCAGGGTGAGCATCAGGTAGGCGGCAATCAACAGGGCTTTATCTGCCAACGGGTCTGCGATGGCGCCCAGACGGGTCCGCCAATCAAATTCCCGCGCCAGAAAACCATCAAACGCATCGGTCGTAGCGGCAACGAAGAAGATAATCAGGGCGACGCGGTAATCCTTTGCCCATAGAGCAACAGCGAACGGCAGCACCAGCAGTATGCGCAAAAACGTCAGCGCATTTGGTATCCAGCGCCAGTTCCAGGCCATATGATTTCTCCCTGCCGCTAACCTACCGAGTTACTCACCGGTTTCGCCCTCAATCACGGACGCCGGCTGCCACCGGTAGTGAAGCACCTGGTAAAGGGAATCGAAGGCCTTTTCAGCGTCATTTTGTTCAACAAACAACGATTCGTACGTCACGAAAGGGTTCGAAGGTGCAGAGGTTTGCGCATCCTTCCCGGGCATCGAGACAAGACCTCTGGCCTGTTGCGTATCCGTGTCGGTGTCAGTGTCGGTATCGACCTCGGCCTTGCTTTCAGTGTCTTGCGCTGGCAACTGGGATACCTCGGCATTTGAAAGCGGCACAAGACGCGGATCAAGAGCAATATAGCGCTTTAACTGCTCTATTTCGCCAGAGAAAGTAATGTTCATGGTAACCCGACCATTCCGCGTAGCCGTGGCGCTTGCGCTTACAACCGGTGACAGGTTCTTCAGCACCCGGTTTGCCGTTGCATAGTCTTCCAGCTCACGAATCCCGTGAAGCACAATATCCACCTGAGGCGACTCACCCACATCACTGCTCTCCACTGCATAGCGCTCTGCAAAGGTGTCGGCCCAACGGCCCACGACGGCGGCCGCAAGCTCTTCCGGAGTGGCAGCGGTAAGCGATTGCTCGGCACTATCAAGACCCATTCCGTCAAACACCCAGCCGGCACGCCATTGGCCCGTGGAGCGGCTTACCCGAACCAGCGACATCAAATCGTAGGCCATGTCTTCGGAGGCAGTGCGTACGTTGGAGGTAAATTGCCCCCAGATATCCGACATCAGCTCCCTTCGATCGGCGTACTCCTCTGGCGGCAGTGTTACTGGAAGGCCGCGGTCTTCTGCCGCTTTACGGAAGGCTTTTAGCCAGGGCCCGGAAACGCCTGTGTCTGCGCTCTGGTGAAGTAACTGGCGAGTGCCGCCGGATTCAACGGCTATCCACGCCAGGGTCAGCGGACGGTTTGCGCCCCAGACCGGCGCTCCAATTGAGGCCAGGGCCTTATTGACGCCAACGGCTCCAAACACCATCTGCAACTGGTTGCCGTTTTCTTCAGAACGAAGGTACTGATAGGACTGCAACAATGATTCGGCGTTTTCGAGCAGCTCTGACACACCCTCAAGGGCCAGCACATCCTGAGTGCCAGATACCCGCACCATCACCCGTTTGAGGCCATCTGAATACCCCTGCGCCAGGTCGTCCGGGCTGGAACTTTCGACCGGGACATCCACCGCATAGAGCCCGGTAACGGTTGCCGCCGATATCGGTAATGAGAACAATGTCAGCAGCGCCATCAAGGCGCCTACCCGGCCACTCATGTGCCTGATTCCTATCGATTTGATTGCTTTGCCTCGCATGAATCGTCCTGGAAACGGTTAGAATGCCGCCTAGGATACACCAAGGTACTTATTGAAAGTAGCGAACGAGTATTGCGGTAATTTATAACTCGATTGCATTTGGACCGTCACCCTGCACCTGTTAAAATCCGCGGCTTGTCTTATTGCCGAATTTTCAACGCCCAACTTGGTTACCCTCTCCATGAGCGAACAGAAGCCTTCCCTGACTTACCGTGACGCCGGCGTCGACATTGACGCAGGCAACGACCTGGTCGATCGGATCAAAAACACCGCGGCCAGAACCCGCCGGCCGGAAGTATTGGGAGGTCTGGGCGGATTCGGCGCCATGGTATCGATTCCGCCCGGCTATCGTGAACCAGTGATGGTGTCAGGCACGGACGGGGTTGGCACCAAGCTGCGGCTGGCCATGCAACTTCAGAAGCACGACACCATTGGCATAGACCTGGTCGCGATGTGCGTGAATGACCTGGTTGTCGGCGGCGCTGAACCACTGTTCTTCCTGGATTACTACGCCACCGGCAAGCTCAATGTTGAGGTAGCAGCTCAGGTTGTTGAAGGTATTGGTCAAGGCTGCGAACTTGCGGGTTGCGCACTGGTGGGTGGCGAAACAGCCGAAATGCCCGGCATGTACGAAGGCGACGACTACGACTTGGCCGGCTTCTGCGTGGGTATTGCCGA
Source organism: Marinobacter sp. CHS3-4 (assembly GCF_030053415.1). Lineage (GTDB taxonomy): Bacteria > Pseudomonadota > Gammaproteobacteria > Pseudomonadales > Oleiphilaceae > Marinobacter. Next base: position 53,983 of record NZ_JASGBJ010000005.1, on the reverse strand, counting down.
ACGTAGTGACATCATTGACGGCAGCCGGGTTCAGCCAGGCGATTCCCTGCTTGCCCTCGGATCGTCAGGACCTCATTCCAATGGTTATTCACTGATTCGTAAAATCATCGACGTCAGCGGCGCCAATCTTGATCAACCCATGGGCAACACCACGCTGGCCAACGCTTTGATGGCGCCGACCCGCATTTATGTCAGAAATATCCTTGAGCTGATCAAAGAAATCGACGTACGCGCCCTGTCACACATTACCGGCGGCGGTCTGCCGGAGAATATCCCCAGGGTACTGCCTGACGGCTCCATTGCCGCCATCGACACCGAAAGCTGGAAACTGCCGGCGGTTTTCGACTGGCTCAAACAAGCAGGCGGTGTTGCGGATGAAGAAATGTACCGCACCTTCAATTGTGGCGTGGGCATGGTCATTTGCGTACCGGCCAATCAGAAAGACCTTGCGATGGATATTTTGACAGCGCAGGGTGAGAGCGTCTGGCAAATTGGCGCGATTGAAGCCGCTGAAGACAACGCCGCCAAGGCGTCCGTTCGCTATGCACCAGGGCTGTTGGCACTATGAAGGCAGATCCGCTAAACGCCCCGCGTATTCTTGTTCTTGCATCGGGAAGCGGTACCAACCTGCAGGCGTTGATTGACGCATGTCAGGAACGTGATTTTCCGGGCCAGATCATCGCGGTTGGCTGCAACAGGCCCAACGCGTTTGCATTGGAACGTGCAGCTCAGGCCCACATTGACCACTTCACTGTTGATCACACCAAATACGGGTCGCGGGAAGAATTTGATGGGATGCTGATGGCAGAGATCCGCCGCCGCAATCCCGACCTGATTTTACTTGCAGGCTTCATGCGCATCCTCACGACCGATTTTGTCCGCGCGCTAAGGGGCACATTGCTGAATGTTCACCCATCGCTGCTGCCCAACTACACCGGCCTGAACACGCATCAGCGGGCGCTGGACGCCGGGGACACGATGCACGGCACATCCATCCACTTTGTCACCGAAGAGCTCGATGGTGGCCCGGTGATTGCCCAGGCACAGGTGAAGATCGACGAAGACGATACCGCAGAATCTCTCGCGGAAAAGGTACAGGCAAAAGAACACCTGCTGTACCCCATTGTGGTTCGTTGGTTTTGCGAAGGCCGGGTCCGCCTGGGATCAGACCAGGTCATTTTTGATGGTCAGCCTCTTGCCCAGCCTCTGGTCCTCCCGGATGAGCCTGTAACCACCAGCGCCTGATTAAACATTTCGTCATCGTCGATGCCTGCCCGAAGCGTTATGCTGATGACATAACCTTTTGCTCACGTTTCGTATGGGATGACGATATGGTTGCATCAAAACGCTCACCCGCACTGTTTATTCACAGTCTGTGTCTGATTGCACTGGTTTTTGCCTCATCCGCCTTTGGCTCCGAACCTCTGAAGCCGCTTCAGGTCAGCTACAACGCTTCAATGGAAAAAGGCATTTCCCTGAATGGGGATGCACGTCGCGTCTTGAAGGAAAGCAAGGATGGCACCTGGTTCTACCGCACTGATGTGGATTCCTTTATTGCCGACATCGATGAGTCACTGGTATTTCGTTGGGAAGATGGGCAGGTTATTCCCCTTCGCTATCGCTATAGCCTGTCCGGGTTTCTGATCAAGGATCGCAAACAGGCAATCGATTTTGATTGGGATAAAAAACAGGCAACCGGCCACTACCGGGGCAACCGATTTTCCCTGAATCTGGAAGAAGGCACCCTGGACCCCATGGGGTTTCACCTGCAACTCAGGCGCGACATCAAAGCTGGCCAGCGTGAGATGTCCTACCGGGTGCTCGACAAAGGCCGCTTTGATACCGACCGCTTTGCGGTCATTGACGAAGAAACTCTGAGCCCGGACGGCAAGGCGGTCAAAACGGTCAAGGCAGAGAAAGTCCGGGGCGAAGACAGTAAGCGCAAAACCCTGATGTGGTTCGCACCGGATCAGGATTTTCTGTTGGTTAGATTGCTACAGATCGAACCCGACGGCAGTGAATACCAGATCACCATCGACGACGCAAGATTCATGCAGTAAGCGACTTCACTTCATCCGCAATGATTCTCAAACCTTCGGCTACACGGTCGTCGTCCTGGGAATAAGTAACTCGCAGGCACTGATGGCGATGTTTCCAGCCATCTTCCGGCAAGCCGGGAAAGAAATAGTGGCCAGACACCACCAATACGCCCCGGGCCTTTAATCGCTGATACAGCTCCAGACTGGTGATCGGCAAGTCCGGGAACCAGAGCCAGAGAAACATGGCACCCTCCGGTTTGTGAACGTACCAGCGGCAACTCTCCTCGCCCATCGCGTCCTTGAAAACCGACACGGCTCTTTCCATTTTAGCCTTGTAAAACGGGCAAACTACCTCGCGACTGAGTGACAGGATCTCTCCGGATTTTACCAATGGATCGGCAACCATCGCCCCAAAACTGCCAGTCGCCAGATTCATAATGGCGTTTATGCTGGACAGAGCCTTGATCACCGGTTCGGAGGCGATCACGATACCGGTTCTTGCCGCCGGAAGCCCCAACTTGGAGAGACTTAGACACAGAATGATCTGGTCGTTCCAGTGAGGCGTGGCATCCACGAACAAGAGGCTGGGAAACGGCGTACCGTAGGCACCATCCACAATCAAGGGAATGTCGTGCTGACGTGCAAGCGCTTCAAGACGGTTCAACTCGTCGTCCGTAATGACGTTGCCTGTCGGGTTGGTTGGCCTGGAAACGCAGATAGCCCCGGTTTCAGACGTCACCTCCACGGCATTGAAATCAACGCGGTATTTGAATTCGTGGGCGTCAGTGAATGAAATATCAGGCTGTACCGCACGGAATAATCCAGGCTCAATGCCGGCATCCGCGTAGCCAATGTATTCTGGCGCCAGCGGCAGCAGAATGTGCTTGTGCTGACCACCGTCGTAACTGCCACCGAACATGTTGAACAACATGAAGAAGGCCGCCTGACTGCCGTTGGTCAGGGCAATATTCTCTGGCTTCAGCCCCCAGTCGTATTCCTCGTTCAGTAGTTCAGCCAGTGAGGCGATGAACTGCTTCTCTCCCTGCGGCGGATCGTAAATCCCCACAACCCGTCTTACGTCATCCTCGCTGCGGCTCATGTCACTGAGGATCTGTTGAACGCGCTGCTGGATTTCGGGCACATGGCCAGGGTTGCCGCCGCCCATCATGATCATGTCATCGCCGGAAGCAAGCGCGTTGCCCAGATCATCCATCAGGGAGGTAATGCCCGAGTCTGCCGTAAATTTTTGGCCAAATGAGGAAAGTTTCATGGTCAGTGTCGATTTATAAAAATGTGGCTTTCAGAATCAGTGTAGGCCAGTCGAAATGGGCTCGCCGGTCAGTCGTTCAGCGAAATACCCAGATTGCTGACACCGTCGTTTGCCGCCTCTTCGCGGGTTTGCTCGATAAACTGGGTCGTAGGCGTGCGCTGTCGCTTGAAGGACAGTACCAGGTCCCGCTGGAACAGCTTGTCTTCCTTCATCAATGGATGATGGTCCAGCAGGCGCACCAGCTCATCTTCAGCTAGGCCCTCACCCTCAGACAGCTCAATGAAATTCACGACAGTGGCTGTGGCCATCTGAGATGCGTCGCTGGCGCGGTGCTTTGCAGGGTTCAGACGATTCAGCAGAGCCTGTTCAAGCAACTGACAGAAGTCGAAGGCAGGGTAAACACCGTAGGCGTCGTAGGCGTCTACGTCTGGAGACAGAGTTTCCAGCTTCGCCAGTAATTGGGGGATGACCGTTTCTTCAGTGTTCTGTTGCAGCATGTCCCAGCCGATATCCAGCAGATGGCGCATTTTGGCGCCAGTTTTGAGGCCTACTGCATCTGCAAACAGGGCGTAATTTGGAAACGAGCGCTCGGCCAGGGCGAGCAGAAATGTGTATTCGCGCCAACCCTGCAACTGAGAAACCGCTTTAAGGAACTGGTTTGCGTTCAATTCACGCCTCGCTTGCCCGTGGCCATCATGTGCGCGGCAGGGTGACGCCTGTCTGGCCGAGGTATTTGCCGCCGCGGTCTTTATAGCTGGTGGCACAGACCTCATCCGATTCAAAAAACAGCATTTGGGCAACGCCTTCATTGGCGTAGATTTTGGCCGGCAGGTTGGTGGTGTTGGAAAACTCCAGTGTTACCTGTCCTTCCCATTCCGGCTCAAGCGGCGTGACATTCACGATAATGCCGCAACGGGCATAAGTGGACTTGCCGAGGCAGATCGTGAGTGTGCTGCGTGGAATGCGAAAGTATTCCACGGTGCGAGCCAGCGCAAAGGAGTTGGGCGGAATGATGCAGACATCACCGGTGTAGTTAACGAAACTGTTTTCATCAAAGTTCTTGGGGTCGACTGTGGCCGAGTGAACGTTGGTGAATATCTTGAATTCGTTGCTGCAGCGCACGTCGTAACCGTAGCTGGAAGTGCCGTAGGAGATAACTCGGCCTTTTTCGCTCTCGCGCACCTGGTCGTACTCGAAAGGCTCAATCATTCCGTGTTCCTGGGCCATCCGGCGAATCCAATGGTCGGATTTGATGCTCATGGGTGGTGTCTCGTTTCCGTCTGAAAAAGTGGCGGTAGTTTACCTTCTAGGCGTTGTGGTGTCGAAGCTAAAACACGCCATTCATGCCATCGTTGAGACTCAGTGTTCAGTGACTGACACGCTTGAGATTGACCCCGTCAAATGACGCTCACGAGTGGACAGTTCGGCGCTCACACGACGCGCAATATCCTTGTACCGACGGGCCACTTCTGAATCCGGCTCTGCCACCACCGAGGGCGTTCCGCTATCCGTCTGTTCGCGAATCGTCATGTGCAATGGCAACTGGCCAAGCAGCGTGGTGTCGTACTCTTCGGCAATTCGCTCCCCACCACCATGGCCGAACAGAGGTTCCTCATGGCCGCAGTTGCTGCAGATGTGAACGCTCATGTTTTCCACGATGCCCAGCACTGGAATGTCCACTTTGCGGAACATTTCGATACCCTTTTTGCCATCCAGCAACGCAATGTCCTGTGGCGTGGTGACGACCACGGCACCGGTGACAGGGACTTTCTGAGCAACGGTGAGCTGGATGTCGCCGGTGCCGGGAGGCATGTCCAGAATCAGGTAGTCCAGTTCATCCCACAAAGTCTGCTGGAGCAGTTGGGTCACTGCGCCACTGACCATGGGGCCGCGCCAGACCATGGGGGTTTTGTCGGTGACGACAAAGGCCATGGAATTGGCCTGCAGGCCGTGTGCCTGCATGGGAATGAAATACTTGTTTTCCCGGGTGTCAGGCCGTTTGCCTTCGGGCACACCCAGCATCATACCGATGCTGGGGCCGTATATGTCGGCATCCAGAATGCCTACTCGGGCGCCCTCGGCGTGCAGAGCCAACGCCAGATTTACCGCCGTGGTTGACTTGCCGACGCCGCCCTTGCCGGATGCGACCGCAATGATGTTCTTAACGCCGGGCACTGACGCGATGTCTTTCTGCGTTTTGTGGGCGTAAATCCGCTGGTTGACCGACACATCAACGGACTCAACGCCGTCGATTCCTTCGACTGCATTACCCACCAGTTCTTTTACCGCACCGGCAATGCCCTGTGAGGCGTAGGGAATCTCAATGACCACTTTCACGTTGCCCGCCTCATCCGCATTCAGCGACTTAACGGCGTCCAGCTCGTACAGATCCTTGTTCAGATACGGATCCCGGTACTGTTTGACGGCCAGTTCAAGAGCCTGCTGTGAAATCTGTGTCATCGATGTCTCCATTCGCACATCCGCCAGGATTTTGTGGCCGGAAGCGGGGGTTTCGGGTGAAAAAAATCTGCTTGGAAGGTATCATCTGTGCCCGTTTCTGGCCATATAGCATCAATCCTCACTTTTTAAGGTTCGGATCAAAACATGACGCAAACGAGCTCCAACCAACAGCGCGATATTCTGGTAACCAGCGCCCTGCCCTACGCCAACGGCCCGATTCATCTGGGCCACCTGCTGGAGTACATCCAGACAGACATCTGGGTACGCTATCAGAACATGCGGGGCCATAACTGTTATTACGTTTGCGCGGATGATGCCCACGGTACTGCTATCATGCTGCGGGCAGAACGCGAGGGCATTTCGTCCGAACGGTTGATTGATCGAATTCGTACCGAGCATCAGGAAGATTTTGCCGGATTCCATATCCGTTTTGACAATTATTACACAACCCATTCCACCGAGAACCGTCAGTTTTCAGAGTACATCTACCGTCAATTGCAGGAAAACGGGCACATTGCGACACGCAAGATTACTCAGGCCTTCGATCCGGAAAAGCAGATGTTTCTGGCCGATCGTTTTATCAAAGGCACCTGCCCCAAGTGCAAAACCGAAGATCAGTACGGTGACAACTGCGAAGCCTGCGGTGCTACCTATACGCCTGGCGAGCTGATTGATCCGAGATCAGCGGTTTCCGGTGCAACCCCCATCGAGAAGGAATCGGAACACTACTTCTTCAAGCTGCCGGAGTTCGCTGACTTCCTCGCCAAGTGGACCCGCAGCGGTACGCTTCAGCCGCAGGTAGCCAACAAACTGGCTGAATGGCTGGATGCGGGCCTCCAGGAATGGGACATCAGCCGCGACGCGCCCTATTTCGGCTTTGAAATACCGGATGCGCCGGGCAAATACTTTTATGTCTGGCTGGATGCCCCCATTGGTTACCTCGCGAGCTTCAAGAATTTCTGCGATCGCGAAGGCGTTGATTTCGAGCACTTCTGGAAGGCGGATTCCACCGCTGAGGTCTATCATTTTATCGGTAAGGACATCATCAACTTCCACGCGCTGTTCTGGCCGTCGATGCTGCACAGCGCCGGGTTCCGTACGCCGTCTGCCGTCTGGTCGCACGGGTTTGTGACCGTTAACGGCAAGAAGATGTCCAAGTCCCGCGGCACCTTTATCATGGCCCGCACCTATCTGGATCATCTCAATCCGGAATACCTGCGTTACTACTTCGCCGCAAAGCTGACCGGCAGTGTGGACGACATGGACCTGAATCTTGAAGACTTCGCCGCGCGGGTGAATTCGGACCTGGTCGGCAAAGTAGTCAACATTGCCAGCCGCAGTGCAGGCTTCATTACCAAGCGCTTTGACGGCAAACTAGGCAAGGTCACTGAGCACGACAAAATCAGGGAATTTGTCGATGCGGGCCGGGACATCGCTGATTATTACGAAAGCCGCGAATTCGGTCGCGGCATGCGCCGCATCATGGAACTGGCAGACATCGCCAACCAGTACGTCAACGACGAACAGCCCTGGGTTATTGCCAAACAGGAAGGCCAGGAAGAGAACCTGCAGGCTATCTGCACCAACGCCATCAACATGTTCCACTTGCTCATGACTTACCTGGCTCCAGTGTTGCCGGAGACCGCGAAGGCGTCAGAGGCTTTCCTGAACGCCAAGCTGGACTGGAACAACCGCGCGGATCGTCTTGAAGACCACGCGATCAACAAGTTCAAACCACTGATGAACCGCGTGGATATGGCCCAGATCGACAAGATGCTGGATGCCTCCAAGGAAGAGATGCCCGCAGCCACTGGAGATCAGTCCGCTGCTAACAAGGATGCAGGTTCGGACACGAAAGACCTGGAGCCGCTGGCGGACGAAATTGATTTTGACCAGTTCTCGAAAGTGGACCTGCGAGTCGCCAGAATTGTGAAAGCGGAGCGCGTTGAAGGCGCCGACAAACTGCTGCAACTGACGCTGGACATCGGCCACGGTGAACGTAATGTGTTTGCGGGCATCAAATCCGCCTACGAACCGGAAGATCTGACCGGTCGATTGACGGTCATGGTGGCCAACCTCAAGCCTCGAAAGATGAAGTTCGGGGTGTCGGAAGGTATGGTTCTGGCAGCCGGACCTGGCGGAAAGGATATTCATATTCTGTCGCCTGATTCCGGTGCTACGCCCGGCATGCGCGTGATGTAATTGGAGCAGTCAGATGACTGAATACCTGCTGATTCTGGTCAGCACCATACTGGTGAACAACTTTGTGCTGGTTCAGTTCCTCGGTCTGTGCCCATTCATGGGCGTTTCCGGGAAGCTGGAGACCGCTATGGGCATGTCGCTGGCAACCACCTTCGTACTGACGCTGGCGTCTGTATGCAGTTATCTGGCCTACACCTATCTTCTGGAGCCTCTGGACCTGGCGTTTCTGAAAACCATCACCTTTATTCTGGTGATCGCGGTGGTGGTTCAGTTCACTGAAATGGTGGTTCGCAAAACCAGTCCGCTGTTATACCGGGTACTGGGCATATTCCTACCGCTGATTACCACCAACTGCGCCGTTCTCGGCGTTGCGCTGCTGAACCTCAACAAAAACAACAATTTTGTCGAATCGGTACTCTATGGTTTCGGTGCTGCCGCCGGCTTTTCTCTCGTTCTGGTCTTGTTCGCTGCCATGCGCGAGCGCATTGCGGTTGCCGACGTACCGGTGGCCTTTCAGGGTGCTGCCATTGGCATGGTTACCGCAGGCCTGATGTCACTGGCGTTTCTGGGCTTCACCGGCCTGGTAAGTGTCTGACGGAGCGCTCGATCTATGTGGACAAGCATTCTGATAGCGATCGTTGTGCTGCTTGCTCTGGCCGTTGTATTTGGCGGTTTGCTGGGCTTTGCGTCTGAGCGCTTCAAGGTGGAAGGCAATCCACTGGTGGACCAGATCGATTCCCTTCTTCCACAGACTCAATGTGGCCAGTGCGGTTTTCCCGGCTGCAGACCTTACGCAGAGTCCATCGCAAATGGCGATGCCATTAACAAGTGCCCACCCGGCGGTGAAACCACCATCAAAGCTCTGGCGGACCTGCTCGACGTAGAACCGCAGCCGCTTGACGCGGAGCACGGCGTGGAGCAGGAAAAGCGCGTTGCAGTCATTCGTGAGGACGAGTGCATTGGCTGCACCAAATGCATTCAGGCCTGCCCGGTGGATGCCATTCTGGGCGCGGCAAAGCAGATGCATACAGTGATTGAAAGCGAGTGCACGGGTTGTGATCTGTGTGTTGACCCCTGCCCGGTCGACTGCATCGATATGGTCACGGTTGAGCCCGACATAAGAACCTGGACCTGGACACCCCCTAAATCCGGCATTATCGCGACTGATCGCCCGGGGGTAAGCGCATGAACAGCCAACTCTGGGACTTCAGTGGCGGCATTCATCCCGCGGAAAACAAAGTCCTGTCCACCCGCCGGCCGATCGAATCGTCTACGCTTCCGGAGCGGCTGATACTGCCGTTGCAGCAACACATCGGCGCACCGGCAGAACCCTGTGTTGCGGTTGGAGACCGGGTGCTCAAAGGCCAGACCATCGCGACGGTATCCGGCACTCTCGGCGTGCCGGTGCATGCACCCACCTCCGGCACGATTGAAGCAGTTTCCATGCACCCGGTACCCCATCCGTCTGGTATGAGTGACCAGTGCATCATTCTGATTCCGGACGGGAAGGAAGAATGGATCCAGCGAACCCCGGTTGAAGACTTTCACACTCTGGACCGGGAAACGGTGCTTCAACGCATTCGTGATTACGGCATTGCCGGCCTCGGTGGCGCCGGATTTCCGACCAACATCAAACTGCGTCCGCCCAAAGACCGCAAGGTCAGCACTCTGATCCTGAATGGCGCTGAATGCGAGCCCTATATCACGGCTGACGATATGACCATGCGCGAGCGTTCGGATGAGATAGCCTCGGGCCTGCGGCTCATGGCGTGGATTCTTCGGCCGGAGCGCTGCGTCATTGCGGTCGAGGACAACAAACCGGAAGCCATTACTGCGCTCAGGAAAGCGACGTCGGGAACCCAGACCGAAGTGGTGGTAATCCCCACCAAATACCCCTCGGGTGGCGAAAAGCAGCTGATCCAGATTCTCACTGGCATGGAAGTCCCCAGTGGCGGCATTCCTGCCGATATTGGCGTCATGTGCCAGAACATCGGAACAGCCATTGCGGTGTCCCGTGCCATACACCGTGGCGAGCCTCTCATTTCCCGGGTGACAACCATTACCGGTCAGGCAGTGTCCGAGCCCGGGACGTTCGACGTGCTGCTGGGCACGCCAATCAGCCACCTGCTCAAGCAGGCAGGCCTGAATGAGCAGGCAGTGGATCGATTGATTCTGGGCGGCCCAATGATGGGCTACACCCTTGAAACACCCGACGTTCCGGTGGTCAAAACGACCAACTGCGTGATCGCATCAACGGCACAGGAACTGCCCGCTCCACCACCGGAACAGCCCTGCATTCGCTGTGGCATGTGTGCCGAAGCCTGCCCGATGGAACTGTTGCCACAGCAGCTTTTCTGGTACTCCAAGGCCGGAGAGTATGAAAAGGCAGAACACCTGAATCTGTTCGACTGCATAGAATGTGGGGCGTGCTCCTACGTCTGCCCCAGCTCCATTCCACTGGTGCAGTACTACCGTGCGGCGAAAGGCGAAATCCGGGTCCAGCAGGCTGAACACCTGAAAGCTGACCGGGCGCGGGAACGGTTCGAAGCCCGCCAGGCGCGACTGGAACGGGAGCAACAAGAAAAGGAACAACGCCGTAAAGATCGCGCAAAGGCGGCTGCGGAAGCCCAGGCCAGGAAACAGGCCGAAGCTGAAAAAGCGGAATCCGAAGACGGGCCGACGAACGACCGTGCTGCAAAAGCGGCGTTGGTTCAGGAAGCTCTCGCCCGGAAAAAGGCCAAGACCGAATCGGCCGGATCGGCCGGCCCAGCCAAAGAGACTCCTGCCGAGCAAGAAAAGCCTGATCTTGAGGCCCTGGAGAAGCAGTTGAGCCAAGCCACCGCCAAGCTCAACACCATGCAGAGCATGCTGAACGATGCAAAAGCGGAAAACGCCGACAACGTCGAAAAGCTTGAACGTGCCGTGGCCAAGAACCACGACCGCGTAAAGCGCGCCGAGACGGCCCTCGCCGACGCGCGCAGCGTCCTTGCCGACACCCAAACGACCGACTCCTGACGAACAGGCCGATACCTTCATGGCACTAGCGCAACAGTCATCTCCTCATGCCAGACGAGCCCGTTCGACCTCGAACGTGATGCTATGGGTCATTCTGGCCTCTCTGCCAGGTCTGCTCGCCCAGACCATTTTCTTTGGCTGGGGCAACCTTATTAACGTGATCTGGTGCGTCGTACTGGCCGTCGGCACCGAGGCCGCGATGCTGAAATTGCGCAAACGGCCGGTGATGTTCTTTATCCGAGACAACACCGCCGCTGTGACTGGCCTGCTGTTGGGTTTATCGCTACCACCATTGGCGCCATTCTGGGTATCCGCCATCGCGGTCATAGCGGCAATTGTTCTAGCCAAACAACTGTACGGCGGACTTGGGTCAAACCCGTTCAACCCTGCCATGGTTGGCTATGCGCTGGTGCTCATTTCATTTCCCGTCGCCATGACCACCAACTGGGCCGAGCCGGCGATACTCTGGCAAGGTGCACCAAGCCTTGCGGACACTCTGGCCACCATGGCCTCGGGCAAGCAATCGGCCGTGGACGCGTTCACAATGGCCACACCGCTGGATCAGTACAAACACTCGATCAGTTCCAAGACCGCCGCTGAAGTACTGACCCATCCAACCTTTGGTGATGGCGTTGCCCGGGGTTGGGAATGGGTGAATGCGGGCTTCCTCGCAGGCGGCCTGCTGTTACTCGCCATGAGGATCATTACCTGGCACATTCCGGTGAGTTTTCTGGCAGGGCTGGCCATCATGAGTCTGGCCTTTGGCAGCAACCCGGATTTGTACGCGCCGCTATCCATGCATCTTCTGGCTGGCGGCACCATGCTGGGCGCGTTCTTTATCGCCACCGATCCCGTGTCTGCCGCAACGAGCCATCAGGGCAAGCTGATTTACGGTGCCGGCATTGGCGTTCTGATCTATCTGATCCGTACCTGGGGGTCTTACCCCGACGCGGTCGCTTTCGGCGTGTTGCTAATGAACTTCGCCGTGCCTTTTATCGATCATTACACGCCACCTCGCACCTACGGCCACCACAAGGCCAGGCGAGGCATTCCAACCAAGAGTCAGGGGTAAGTATGGCGACTCTCGGACAATCCATCAGGCGAAACGCCATTGGCCTTGGTCTCTTTGCAGTCATTACTGGCGGCACCATCGCGGTGACCCAGGCACTCACGCAGGAACGAATTGAGGAACAGGCGGCGAAAGCGGAAGCACAGGCGCTGTTCGAAATCATTCCGGAAAGCAAACATGACAATAACCTGCTGCGTGACACAATTACGCTTCCCGGGGATAAACTGTTCAATAAAGACCGACAAGCAATTGGCTGGGTGGCGCGAAATAACGGCAGACCCATGGGACTGATTCTTCCAGTGACCGCACCGGATGGTTACTCCGGCAGCATTCATCTGCTTGTCGGGGTGAACATGAAAGGCACCATTCTGGGCGTTCGCGTTACCAGCCACCGGGAAACACCGGGGCTGGGCGACAAGATCGAAACCAAGAAATCCGACTGGATCTACACTTTTGAGGGTCAATCCCTAAACAATCCGGAGCCTGAAGAGTGGGCTGTCAAAAAGGACGGTGGCGCATTTGATCAGTTCACCGGCGCCACGATTACGCCCAGAGCCGTGGTAGGCACAGTCAAGGAAACGCTGACCTATTTTCGTGAGCACAGAAAGCAGATCATCAAGACGATGAAACAGCAGCCAGCGCAACCAGACAGCGAACCGCTAACTCCGGAAGCATTGGCGGGTAACGCATCGGAACAGGAGCATTCCTGACATGTCGACGAAAACCAGCTCCGAGATCATTCGTGATGGCCTGTGGACCAACAACCCGGCCCTGGTACAGGTTCTTGGCCTGTGCCCTCTTCTGGCCGTGACCAGCACGGTAGTCAACGCCATTGGACTGGGATTGGCAACCTTACTGGTGCTGATGGGGTCGAATCTGTCGGTATCCTTGATCCGGAATTTCGTCAGCGATTCCGTTCGTTTGCCCGCGTTTGTAATGATCATTGCTTCGTTCGTGACCTGCGCAGAACTGCTGATGCAGGCGTTCACCTACGAGCTCTACCAGATACTGGGCATTTTCATCCCGCTGATTGTCACCAACTGCGCCATTCTGGGACGCGCCGATGCCTTTGCATCCAAGAATCCACCACTGCCCGCGTTGCTGGACGGTTTCATGATGGGCCTGGGCTTTCTGATTGTGTTGATTGCTTTGGGCGCCATTCGCGAGCTGGTTGGCCAGGGTACCCTCTTTACCGACATGGATCTGTTGCTTGGACCTGTTGCCAGCGACTGGGGTTTTCGCCCGCTGGAAAGCTATCCCGACGTTTTATTTATGGTGTTGCCACCAGGGGCATTCGTGGGCCTTGGGCTGCTGATCGCCCTGAAAAACGGCATCGATAATCGCATCAAGGCACGTCGCGCATTGGCGAGCCAGCCAGTGGAAGCAGGAAGTAAGCGTGTGCGCGTGACTGGCCACGTATCCTGAATTGAACGAACTCTGGGTCCCCGATGAATAAAGAAAAACGCACCGCCATATTTACCCGCCTGCGTGAAGCCAACCCTTCGCCAACAACAGAGTTGAACTACTCGAACGCGTTTGAATTGCTGATTGCGGTCATCCTCTCGGCACAGGCCACAGATGTTGGAGTCAACAAGGCAACCGCCAAGCTTTATCCCGTAGCGAATACGCCGGAAGGCATCTATCAATTGGGCGTGGACGGCTTGAAGGAATACATCAAAACCATCGGCCTGTTTAACAGCAAGGCAGAAAATGTCATCAAGACCTGCAAGGCGCTCATTGAGAAACACGACGGGGAGGTGCCGGACACTCGTGAAGCTCTGGAGGCCCTACCTGGAGTCGGTCGAAAAACCGCCAACGTGGTTCTGAACACGGCCTTTGGTCAACCCGCCATGGCGGTCGATACGCACATTTTCAGAGTGTCAAACAGAACTGGCATCGCACCGGGCAAAAACGTATTGGAAGTTGAAAAGCGGCTGATGAGACTGGTGCCCAAAGAGTTTCTTCTGGATGCGCACCATTGGCTGATTCTTCACGGCCGCTACACCTGCACTGCCCGCAAACCGAAATGCGGCGCCTGCGTCATTGAAGATTTGTGCGAGTTCAAAAAGAAACGGGATTACATGGAATAATACAGGGGGAGTGCTGGCTGACTCCCCGATCAGAGAGAGCCAGCCAATGAGAGATCCGGGCTTAACGCTGGCCCAGCATTTTCTCTTTCAGGTCTTCCTGAGCTGGCTCGTCAGACAGCCAAATACCAAACAGCGCTTTCTTGAATTCCAGGTCGCCGATGGTTGCACGGGCTTCGCCGTTCTTCATCACGCGAGTACCTTCGCCCGGCAGGTATACCAGATCAAACACATCGCCGTCTTTGATTTCTTCGGAGAACACGTCGAGGAACGCATCCACTTCAGTCTGGATCGCCGCCAGATCACCACCAGTCGCGTTTTCAAAACCTTCGAGGGTCGCTGACTTCATCTTGTCACTGGTGATCATGCCGGAAATGATGTGCAGAGTAATCGCCTGCGGTTCGTCGGCGTTAATGATTGCCTGACCATCGTCGATGGTGCTTGGCACATACAGACCGCCAACATATAGATCCATGAACCACTTGGAACGCGTACCCGCGCCATTCAGCTTGAGCTCAGTGCCCATAGCGGAATAGGTTTCTGGAACGTCAACACCGTCCACTTCCAGGGCCGAAGCCGGAGCGGACAATACGGTGGTCAATAGCAGTGAAGCGAATCCTGTTGATAGAGCCTTTTTCATCGTCTTTTCCTTTTCGATCGTTATTATAGAATCTCTTATTGGTGATTCACCGAAGCTCGACACCCTTATCCCACTCCGGCGTGCCAAGTGTAACAGGATGTAAACTTCATCTTTCGCGGGCTGGTTCTCATTTGTGCAGGCGAAAAAAAACCGGCCCTGAAAAGGGCCGGTTTTTGTGACACAGAGAGACTTACTTGAATAGCATGGTACCGGAAAGGCCCTCTTTTTCCAGAATCTCTCGCAGACGACGTAGCGCCTCCACCTGGATCTGGCGAACACGTTCGCGGGTCAGGCCAATCTCCTGGCCAACTTCCTCCAGTGTACTGATGGGATAACCGCGAAGCCCGAAGCGCCGAGAAAGCACTTCCTGCTGCTTATCACTGAGCTGGTCAATCCATTTCTCGACACAGGAACACATGTTGTTGTCCTGCAGAAGATCTGCAGGATCAGAGGCGCCCTCGTCGGCAACGGTATCAAGCAATGACTTCTCACCGCCCGTTCCGATTGGCGTATCCATCGACGCCACACGCTCATTCAGGCCTAGCATCCGTTTGACGTCGGACACCGGCTTGTCGACCATCTGCGCGATTTCTTCGGCCGATGGCTCATGATCCAGCTTCTGGGTCAGCTCACGGGCGGCACGTAGATACAGATTAAGCTCTTTCACCACATGAATCGGCAGACGGATTGTGCGGGTCTGGTTCATGATGGCCCGCTCGATGGTCTGGCGGATCCACCAGGTAGCGTAAGTCGAGAACCGGAAACCACGCTCCGGATCAAACTTTTCCACCGCCCGGATCAGCCCCAGATTGCCTTCCTCGATCAAATCAAGAAGGGTCAGGCCGCGATTGACATAACGACGGGCAATCTTGACCACCAGTCGAAGGTTGCTCTCGATCATACGCTTTCGACCAGACTCTTCTCCCTTGCGGGCGAGTCGAGCAAAATAGACTTCTTCCTCTGGTGTAAGTAGTGGTGAAAAACCGATTTCGTTGAGGTAAAGCTGGGTGGCATCCAGCTGTTTCTGGCTGGTGAAATAACGGCCCTGGGCCGGAATGTCTTCTTCTGAGGCGGCGGCCTCTGTCTCCGCCGATTCTTCTTTTTCTTCGACTTTATCTTCTGCTAACAGCTGATCGTCTGACTCTTCCACATCGGACACACGATCAATGATGAGTTCTTCCTGCTCTGATGACATAGCGCTTGCCCCGCCTTTCAATGATCCTGGATATTCGCTCAAGTCTTCTTATTGTGATGAGCACCTGTTCTTATCTATTTTCTTGTTCAGGACATTTTCTACCGGCTTTACGTTGCCTTTGATGGCCGCTTTTTATTTTTGCCGGTTATCGATCTTCACTTCGATCTGGAAATCCTCACAGGCAGCCTGCATTGGATGAGTCAGCTAGCGAGATGGCAAATACGGCAATGGATTCACGGGATTACCGTTCTTGCGAATCTCAAAATGCAGTTTTGGCCGATCCGTTCCGCTGCTGCCCAACTCGGCTATGGTCTGCCCGGCAGCGACATCCTCCCCTTCTTTCACCAGAATTTTCCGGTTATGTGCATAAGCACTCAAATAGTGCTCGTTGTGGTTTACGATGACCAGGTTGCCGTAACCGAGCAATCCATCCCCTGCATAGACCACATGACCGCTTGCAGCTGCATAAACAGAATCACCCGGTTTTCCAGCAATATCAATACCTTTATTGACTTTTCCTGACGTAGAATACCCTGCAATTACAGTGCCAACGTGCGGCCAGCGCCATTCGATGTTGGCGACGGTTTGATGTTGTTTATTGGTGGGACCCGAGGTTTTGGCTGGCCTGGAAACCTTTGGTTTAGAAGTTTCGGGCCGCGGTGAAGGTCTGGCCGGCGAAGCAGGTTGGCTGGGAGCGGAAGCACTGGAAACGCTGCCGCGTTTATCCAGTCGAATGACCTGGCCAGCCTTGAGATTATAGGGCGGCGCTATGTCGTTGGCGTCACCGAGCTCACGGTAGTCGCGCCCGTAACGCCACGCGATGCTGTATAGTGTCTCGCCAGACTTGACCACATGACTGCCCCAGTAGACCGGCGGATTGTATCGATCGTCCTGGTGGATAGATTGTGTATTGCAGCCAGTCATGACAAGCATTGCTGCGAACGCAAAAAAGAGGACAACCAGCCGGCATGCCGGCGGTAGCGCTCCGAGGAACAGAGATTCCGGGCGAAACCGTGGGGCGACACTCATGGGGCACCAAAGTGACGTTCTGACAACCGACGCAAAAAACCCAACCACCAATCTATAAAGAATAAAAACTAGCCTGTTAGAGTATCTTTGTATAAAAAATGCGGCCTTTTATCAGGTATTCGCAGTAACTCGCTAATTTATTGCACATTTCCAGGGCAGAACCAAGTTACTGTGCACCGCTATTTGTTACCGCTCGAAACAGTACAAAGGCCAAAAAAGTAACATCTGTCGCAAAACAGGTGTGAACCCGCGCACAGTTTCAGCTGCGCTTTCCCGTCCATTCCAGTACCAGAACAACGGAAAAACCAATAACCGCACAGAGGAAGGCCATCAGGACCTGGGGATCCTGCCCGGTCAGTTCAGCATAGTTGAACGGGCTCACGCTTGCCTCGTTCAGCGGGACTTCATCTCCTGAGCTGTTCGTTCGCCAGGTCAGCGTTTCTTTCCAGGGCCAGACTTTGTTCAGGGCCCCCACCATAAAGCCAATCAACAGCGCCAGCACCGGGTCATGAAACCGGCGAAACGCCCACGTAATCACGCGCGCTACCGACAAAAGCCCGATTAGACAGCCGGTGGCGAATACACCAACAATGGCCAGGTCCAGGGCTTTTATAGCGTCCAACACCGGCGCATACATGCCGAGTATCACCAGGATGAACGAACCTGAAATTCCGGGAAGTATCATGGCGCAGATGGCCAGTGCTCCTGCGCCCAAAAACAACGGCATTGAGGGCTGAAGCGGCGTACCTGTCAGTGTTGTTACCCACCAGGCAACGACTACACCTGCCAAAAAGGGCACCAAAAGACCGTAAACCGGTTGTTGGACCTGACGGCTGACGTGCCAGACTGAGGCAATTATCAATCCGAAGAAAAAGCTCCAGATCAGGATGGGGTATTCATTCAGGCCGAAGCTAATGGCAGAAGCGAGCGTGACAATGCTTGCGAGAATACCTGCCAGCAGACACAGCAGGAAGTTACCATCAGCAGCCTCCCAGAAAGCCCGCCAACGAGCTTTCAGAAGGTGATTGATTACAGCCTCTGGCAGACCGCTGACGGCCTGCAAAAGCCTGAAGTAGATCCCGGTAATAAACGCCACAGTTCCACCGGACACACCCGGCACTATGTCGGCAGCACCCATTGCCATGCCCCGAATAAACACCGCCCACAGCCGATGATTGCGTTCTGTTTCGGGTTGGCTCACCGTACGACTCCGCCCAGCAGCGGAACAAACCTTACCGGCTCAACTTCATTAACTTGATAGTCATCGCCGTGACGCACGATTTCGGTCAGCATCTGGGTCTCTTCCCCGATTGGCGCAACAAGAACGCCGCCATCTGCTAGCTGGGTTTTGAGCTCTTCCGGCACTTCCCGCGGCGCCGCCGTGACAATAATGCCATCGAAGGGGCCTTTGTCTGGCCATCCCATGCCACCATCCGCATGCTTCAGAAGTACGTTTCTTATACCCAGAGTGCGCAGCCGGTCACGCGCCCGATCCTGCAGCGGTTTGATTCTCTCGACACTGAAAACCTGGTCCACAAGGCCGGCCAGAATAGCGGTCTGATAGCCGGAGCCTGTGCCAAGCTCCAGTACCCTGGAAGGCTTGTTGCGCATCAGCACTTCCGTCATACGCGCAACAATGTATGGCTGAGACAGGGTCTGGCCGTAGCCAATTGGCAAAGCGGTATCTTCGTACGAGCGATGAGCCAACGCCTCGTCCAGAAAGATATGGCGGGGAACATTCGACATGGCTTCCAACACCTGCTCGTCTTCAATGCCCGAATCGCGAAGACGCTGGATCAGGCGCATGCGGGTGCGCCGGGAAGTCATTCCAATACCATCCAGTTCGGCGACCATTAACGACCCCCTCCCTGATTCAGTCCGCTGATCCACGCCTCAAGGGCGGGGAGCACCTCATGACGAGTCATATCTACTTGGACAGGCGTGATGCTGACATACCCCTCCTGAACCGCCTGAAAGTCTGTGCCCTCTCCTGCGTCGCTGCCTGCTCCGGCAGCACCTATCCAGTATCGGGACTTGCCACGCGGACAGGTCACGGGCACAGCCCCTTCGGCGCGTCCGCGATGGCCAAGACGGGTCACGCGAAATCCTGCCAGTGACTCCCATGGCAAATCCGGAACATTCACGTTCAATATGCAGCGCGGCCCCAGAGCCAACGGGTTGGTGTCTTCCAGCAGGTGCCTTACTACCCTCGCAGCCGTTTCGTAATGAAAGTGCCCCTCATTGACCAGCGACACAGCAATGGCGGGCAACCCAAGGTGCCGGCCTTCCGTTGCTGCGGCGACAGTACCCGAGTAGATAATGTCATCACCAAGATTGGCGTGGGTATTAATGCCGGATACAACCCGGTCAAACGGCTGGTCGAACAGGCCATTAACGGCAAGATGAACGCAATCTGTCGGGGTGCCATCCACCGAACGGAAACCAGCTGGGTGATTCTCGACGGTCAGAGGCCTGTTGAGGGTCAGCGCATTACTGGCACCGCTGTGATCCCGATCCGGCGCTACCACATGCAATTCCCCAAGCCCCTCAAGCCCTTCATACAAGGCCTTGAGTCCCGGCGAATGCACACCGTCATCATTGGACAAGAGAATTCGCACGATTGCCTCCGCTTACCTCTAAGTCAAATACGTCACTGAGTAGTGTGGTCGCATAGTGCCCTGGTTGAAGACCAAAGTTCACGTGTAACCGCTCGTTATCCAGCCAATGCCATTTCAATTGATCTGGCATCATAACCAGCTGGCGGCGCTCGGGTTTCATTCGAGTCAGGGAGAACACAGATTCTACCTCTGGATGACGGGAAACCACTTGTCGTTCCAGGACGCCCAACTCGTCTGAGGCCTCCGTTCCCCCATCGCCCCAAAGCGGGCCAGTTGCAACTGGCGATGGAGATTCCGGCAGACCCGGCTCGCCATTGAGAATCTCCCGCCAGGTTCCGGTTTCGACTCGATGAGCCAGAACCTCATTAAATAGCCACGAACGTGCCGCCGAAAAGTACAATACGTTTTTAGCGTCTCTACCGCCAGTACTACCCCTGCCACGACCGCGCTTTTTTCCTTTTCCACCCCGCCCGGAAATCAGACTCGACGTATCCATGCGAATAGCCTGATCAAGATTGCCGCCATCGTGGCCAAAACGCTGGGGGCCGAAGTAATTCGGGCTTCCCGATTCGCGGAGAATTTCAAGCGCGGAATCGATGGAATCACGCTGCCCCGCAAGACCGGAGATAATGATCTCGAATCGATTGCCTGAGTGATCAGATCGCCTGAGCTTCCTGGCGGCGCGACAGCTTTCAAGCACGGGCCACCGTTCGTCAATACTTGCTTTCAAAGCCTCATCACCGTCCTCAAGCCCCGGCCGATAAAGACTGAACCACTGTCGAGTGACAGCATGGCGATCTTTCAAGCCACAGAAACTGACATCAAGCGGCCGGCATTCGGCAAGGTGGGCAAGTTGTCGGGCCACATACTCTGTATTGTCACCGGTTTTCTCGAGGCGCAGATACAGATGTTCACCACCCTTGCAGTCAGACACATCCAGGATTTCATCAACCCGAAAATCCGCAGGACAGGCTTTCAGGATGCCACGGCCAACTCGGCGCCCTTTGGACGTTGGCCAGTCGAGACGCCAGTCGCTGGTCATAGCGTTTCTGGCTCAAGCAGGCAGACCGCCTGGCACGCAATGCCCTCGCCTCGACCCGTAAAGCCAAGTCGCTCTGTCGTAGTGGCTTTGACACTCACCCGATTGGCCGGAATATTCAGATCCTCCGCTATATTCAAACGCATCGCCTGAATATGGGGAGCCATTTTAGGTGCCTGGGCGATGATGGTGGCGTCCACGTTCACAACCCGAAATCCCTCATCCTGAACACTCTCAAGCACTCGGCGAAGCAGGTCCCGGCTGTCTGCATCTGCCCATTCTTCGCTGCTGTCGGGAAAAAAATGGCCGATATCACCCAGGGCCACGGCGCCCAGTAAAGCATCCGCCAGAGCGTGAAGAAGAACATCCCCGTCCGAATGAGCCTTCAGGCCCTGGTTAAATGGAATGCTTACGCCACCCAAAATGACATGATCACCCTCGCAGAACGCATGGACGTCAAAGCCCTGCCCGATTCGCATAATGCGGCTTCCTTATTGTGTAGATTACTGTGCGGATTCACTTGCAGTCGATGAGACGTGACTCAGAAGCGGTTCAGTATGAACTCCGCCAACGCCAAATCCGCTGGCACGGTCACTTTAATGTTATCGGGACGGCCCTCGACAATACAGGGGGAATAGCCAACCTGCTCAATAGCCGATGCCTCGTCAGTCACGGGAAGCCCCTCTTTGAACGCAGACCGCAGAGCATCAGACAGGATTCCGAAACGAAACATCTGTGGCGTCAGCGCACGCCATAGGTGACGTCGGTCGACGGTTTCCGTGACCTCCGTGCCCGTCGTATCTGCTTTTTTGATCGTATCGGTGACCGGTGTCGCCAGCAAACCGCCGACAGAATGTTCAGACACGACTCTGATCAAGCTTCCAAGGTCGTCCGGGTGCAGGCACGGTCGTGCAGCATCGTGAACCAAAACCCAATCCTCCCGATCTGCCGAAGAGCCTAACGCTTCCAGAGCCGCCAACACAGAGTCCGCCCGTTCCTTGCCGCCGTCGCATCGTTGCACCCGGGGATCCTTGCTGGCTCGGGTGTCATGCCACAGCGAATCATCCGGGCTCAGCGCCACAACGCATCCTGCCATGGGTGCATGGTCCAGAACGGCGGAGATAGAGAGATCAAGAATAAACTGATCGGCAATGGTGAGGTATTGCTTTGGGCGAGTGGACTGCATTCTCTGGCCCGAGCCAGCGGCGGGAATCACTAGCCAGAGTTTGGGATCAGTCATGGGCATGGTCGATTTGAAATTAGAACGCTACTGCTCGACGACGAGGAAAAAGGTTTCGTCTTCTCGAATCAGACCCAGATTCATGCGGGCCCGCTCTTCCAGAGCACCTTGCTTGCCGCGAAGGTTACGAACTTCGGCAAACAGCCGCTCATTCCGCGCCGCAAGATCGGCGTTTTCGGCACGCTGCTCTGCGATGGCGTCTTCCAGCCCCCAGACCTGCGCAAAACTGCCCTCACCCACCCACAGGCGAACCTGTAGCAGAATGATCAGCAAAACCATGATGGACCAGAGCAACTTCATTGCAATTCCGTTTACCGCGTCAACAACGAATGTTGAGTATAGACGTTAGTGTAGTTTTTCAACAAGTTTTGCTAAGCGGTTGTATAAAAAGGCCATCACACCTTCGGAGTGCGATGGCCTGTGAACAGCTGTCGGGGGAAGTTACTGACCTTTGATTTCGCTCAGACCGCGATAAGGCGCGCTACTGCCCAATGCTTCTTCAATGCGAAGCAGCTGGTTGTATTTGGCAACTCGGTCAGAACGACACAGAGAGCCGGTCTTGATCTGCCCGGCACAGGTGGCCACCGCAAGATCGGCAATGGTGGTATCCTCCGTTTCACCGGACCGGTGGGAAATTACCGCGGTATAGCCAGCGTCCTGGGCCATCTTGATGGCGTCCAGAGTCTCGCTCAGGCTGCCGATCTGGTTGAACTTGATCAGGATGGAGTTACCAACACCTTTGTCGATGCCATCTTTCAGAATCTTGGTATTGGTGACGAACAGATCGTCACCCACCAGCTGGACCTTGCTACCCAGTTTATCGGTCAGCACTTTCCAGCCGTCCCAATCGCTTTCATCCATACCGTCCTCGATGGATACGATGGGGTAGCGATCGCACAGGCCTGACAGGTAATCGGCAAAGCCTTCGGAATCAAAGCTCTTGCCCTCACCGGACAGCTGATATTGGCCGTCTTTGTAGAATTCCGAGGACGCACAGTCCAGCGCCAGGGTCACGTCGGTGCCAAGTTTGTAACCCGCTTGTTCAACGGCTTCCTGAATCACTGCCAGTGCGCCTTCGTTAGACGGCAGGTCGGGAGCAAAACCACCTTCGTCCCCCACGGCGGTGTTCAAGCCTTTGCTGTTCAGCACTTTCTTCAGCGCGTGGAAAATCTCGGCACCAATGCGCAGCGCTTCTGCAAAGGTTTTCGCTGCCACTGGCTGAATCATGAACTCCTGAATATCCACGTTGTTATCGGCGTGCTCACCGCCGTTGAGGATATTCATCATCGGCACGGGCATGGAGAACTTGCCGGAGGTGCCGTTAATGTCTGCAATGTGCTCGTACAGCGGTTTTTTCAAAGACGCGGCCGCCGCTTTGGCTGCCGCTAGAGATACCGCAAGAATAGCGTTGGCACCCAGGTTGGCTTTGTTATCGGTACCGTCCAGGTCCAGCATGATCTGATCCAGCGCTCGCTGATCGGCCGAGTCTTTGCCGACCAGTGCGTCGCGGATTTTACCGTTAACTGCGCCAACCGCCTTGGTAACGCCCTTTCCCAGGTAGCGGGATTTATCGCCATCACGAAGCTCAAGAGCTTCGCGAGAGCCGGTCGACGCACCAGAAGGCGCACAAGCGCTACCCACGGTGCCGTCTTCAAGGATAACGTCTGCTTCTACCGTTGGGTTACCGCGAGAATCCAGAACTTCACGGCCTTTGATGTTGGCAATCTTTGTCATTCGAATCATTCTCCAGATCTTCAATATCTAAACGGTTCTAATTATAAACTGGGCATAGAGCAGGTGGAGAAGGGCTTTCCGAAACTGTGCGGAGCCATGGATGGCGGAGCCCAAGCGTCACATGGATGTGCCGCAAGGAGCGTGTTTCGGAAAGCCCTTCTCCACCTGCTCGTACTCCCAAATAAAACAAACACCGCCATTCAGGCGGTGTCGATAGGTTTAAAGCTTTTCACCAGATCGTCAACGGCTTTGACCCTTTCAAGGAAGGGTTCCAGCTGACTCAACCGAAGCGCGCACGGCCCGTCGCACTTGGCCTTGTCTGGGTCCGGATGGGCCTCGAGAAACAAGCCTGCGAGACCTTGCGACATGCCCGCCAGCGCAAGATCGGTTACCTGTGCCCGCCGGCCACCGGCCGAATCCGCGCGCCCGCCGGGCATTTGCAACGAATGGGTCACGTCGAACATTACCGGCACATTCATTGATTTCATGATGCCGAAGCCCAGCATGTCCACGACCAGATTGTTGTAACCAAAGCTGGTGCCACGCTCACAAAGGATAATCTTATCGTTCCCCGCTTCCCCGCACTTGGTAATAATGTGCTTCATTTCTTGGGGTGCCAGAAACTGGGCCTTTTTGATATTGATCACCGCGCCGGTTTCCGCCATTGCTACCACCAGGTCGGTTTGCCGGCTCAGGAAAGCGGGAAGCTGGATGATGTCGCACACTTGCGCTGCGGGCGCCGCCTGCTCTGGCTCATGAACGTCAGAGATTATTGGCACGCCGTACTTGGCTTTGATATCCGCCAGTATCTGTAAGCCTTTCTCCAGGCCTGGCCCCCGAAAGGAGTTAACCGATGAACGGTTGGCCTTGTCGAAAGACGCCTTGAAAACGTAAGGGATACCAAGCTTCGCGCAAGCGTTAACGTAGGCATCGGCTACTTCGAAGGCCAGATCCCGGGATTCCAGAACGTTCATGCCGCCAAACAGGACGAAGGGCTTGTCGTTGGCAACCTGAATGTCCGCTACCTCGACCATGCTCCGGGCCATTCTCAGGATTCCTTTTTTCGATTCACAGCGGCTTCAATAAAGCCTTTGAACAGCGGATGGCCATCCCGGGGTGTTGACGTAAATTCCGGATGGAACTGACAGGCCACGAACCAGGGATGATCCGGAACCTCCACCACTTCGACCAACTTGCCGTCTGTGGACCGACCGGATATGCGCAACCCGCTACCCTCGAGCTGTGGCAGGAAATGATTATTCACTTCATAGCGGTGACGATGGCGCTCGCGAATCGTCTTCTTGCCATAGCAGCCGGCAATGGTGGACCCTTCAGACACCACACAGTCCTGCGCACCCAGACGCATGGTTCCGCCCAGATCCGATTCTTCCGTGCGCTCTTCTTTCTCGCCGCTGGCGTCGAGCCATTCGGTGATCAGACCAACAACGGGCTCAGGCGTGTGTTCGCGGAATTCAGTGCTGTGCGCGTCTTTCAAACCGGCCACATTGCGGGCGTATTCAATCACTGCTACCTGCATGCCCAGGCAGATGCCAAGATACGGCACATTGTTTTCGCGGGCATATTGCACTGTCCGAATCTTGCCTTCTACCCCACGCTCACCAAAGCCGCCGGGCACCAGAATCGCATCTGCGCTTTCAAGAGGCGCAGTACCGTCACGTTCGATGTCTTCAGAATCTATGTAGTTGATACGAACTTTGGTGCGGGTCTTGATGCCGGCGTGGAGCAGCGATTCAACCAGGGATTTGTAGGCATCCAGCAACTCCATGTATTTGCCAACCATGGCAACCGTCACTTCGCCTTCCGGATTCAGCAGGGACTCCACCACGGCGTCCCACTCGCTTAGATCCGCCGCATTCGCATCCAGAGAAAAACGTTCGATAACCAGCTGATCCAGGCCGAATTCATGGAGCATGCGCGGAATCGCGTAGATGGACTTTGCGTCCTGCAACGGAATCACCGCCCGCTCTTCGACGTTGGTAAACAAAGCGATCTTGCGGCGCGAGCTGGCATCGACTTCGTGCTCAGAGCGGCACAACAGAATGTCTGGCTGCAAACCGATCGAACGCATCTCTTTCACAGAGTGCTGGGTCGGTTTGGTTTTGATTTCGCCGGCCGTGGCGATGTACGGAACCAGAGTCAGATGCATGAACAGGGCACGCTGGGCCCCTACTTCCACTTTTAACTGACGACAGGCTTCCAGGAATGGCAGGGACTCGATGTCGCCCACAGTACCGCCGATTTCGATCAACGCGACATCGGCACCCGCAGCACCTTCAACGACCCGGCGCTTGATCTCGTCGGTAATGTGCGGAATGACCTGCACCGTGCCACCGAGATAATCACCGCGACGTTCCTTGCGGATGACTTCCTCATACACACGGCCGGTGGTGAAGTTGTTCCGGCGAGACATGGGGGTGCGGATAAACCGCTCATAGTGCCCCAGGTCCAGATCTGTTTCAGCGCCATCTTCGGTGACAAAAACCTCACCGTGCTGGAAGGGGCTCATGGTGCCGGGGTCCACGTTGATATACGGGTCCAGCTTGAGAATAGTAACCTTCAGGCCGCGCGCCTCCAGGATCGCTGCCAGAGAGGCAGAAGCGATACCTTTACCCAAGGAGGACACAACACCGCCGGTGACGAAAATATAACGCGTCATGCAGATTCCGTGATTTGTCTGGTTCGGTGAAGGAGGGAGATTGTCATCTCAAGATGGGACATCAGATTACCAGAAAGCCCCCACCTACTCAATTAGAATCCCTCTCAACAATCAGGCGCCAGCCACTCGCGGGCGCCTCCCCACAGTATTTTTGTGACACCCACAGGTCACCAACAGCTACCAACTCCGGGCCTGGTGAATCCAGATCAAAGATCAATGGCAATGCGTTGCGATCCCAGGCGGGCACTTTCTGTTCCTGCAGCCAGTTTTTCAGAGACTTCGACGGGCCATCACTATTAGTCCGCACCCGCTCTCCTCCGCCGCGACAGGCCACCTTCAGTTTCGGAGGGGCATCGTAATTCCCGGATACAGGACTCAGGGCCAGCCGCCAGCTTCCCCATACAATCTTGCCATTGACAGGTAAAAGCGCCTCGTCACGTCCGGCCACCAACGGACCTGTTATCAGGCACAAATGGTTCTGGTGCCGACGAAGGGTATAGCCCTGGCCTCTGAACTCCGGCTGCCGGTCTGGACCAGAACTCTGAAATTCCGCCAGCAACTGAGGCCAGTCAGCGGGGTTTGGCGCCGGCAACCTATGCTGGCTGACCCACCAGCGGATGATATTTTTCTGCTCAACGATCGACAACGAACTCAAAGCATCAAGATTGAGATCGCCCTCTTCCGTACGGCACTCCCGAAACTGCAGTTGGGCCAATCTGTCATTGAGCTCTGCGCTCTCCTTACACGCAGAGGAGGTTGCCAAAAGCCTTTGATTGAGGCTCGGCCAGCGTTCTTTCAGGGCTGGAATAATGCGATTGCGGAGAAAATTCCGATCAAATCGTGAGTCTTGATTGCTAGGATCTTCCATCCAATCAAGCTTCAGTTCCGAGGCCCAGGCCTCCAGTTGCGATCGACTGAATCTGAGCAAAGGACGGTAGAGGGAACCCTGACCAAGCGGACGGGACATCGGCATCCCTGCCAGACCTGCAACGCCGGAGCCCCGAAACATTCGAAACAGCAGCGTTTCCAGCTGGTCGTCCTGGTGATGGGCCAGAAGCAGAAGATCGTTTTTCCCGAGGCAGTCATCAAAGGCCTGATAGCGTGCATCCCGAGCCGCTTCTTCCAAACCACCGGTGCCGGTTTCAGCCTCAGGCTGATTAGCGGGCACATCCACTTTAATCCCCAGGAACCGAACACCCAGCGAGCCGCAAAGGCGCTCGCAAAAGGCGTCCGTTTCGGCAGCGTTATCCTGCAATTGGTGATTGATGTGAATGGCCGCCAGCCGCTCCCGTTGCGGATATTGTCTGACCACAGCATGCAGCAGCAGTACCGAATCCAGACCACCGCTGAGGGCAACAAAGAGTGTCGAATGGGGCGGGAGGTGACGGACGGATGCCAGAAGCTCCACCGGCCACCGATATTCCGGGCCGGGATTACCGGCCGGTGTCATAGCTCGTCAGTCGCGCGTAGCGGCGAGCCACTAACTCATCAACGGGTAAGGCACAAAGCTCTTCAACGCCCTGAGCCAGCCTGTCCTTGAGCGATACAGACATCTTGTCCGGATCCCGGTGTGCGCCACCCAGCGGCTCCTCAATAATATTGTCGGCGATACCCAGTTCTTTCAACCGATCAGCGGTGACACCCATAGCCTCTGCGGCCTGGGCGGCGTGTTCTGCGCTTTTCCAGAGAATAGAAGCACAGCCTTCCGGCGAGATGACCGCATAGGTGGAATACTGAAGCATATTGAGCTGGTCGCAGACACCGATCGCCAAAGCGCCACCAGAGCCGCCCTCTCCAACAACCGTTGAAATAATCGGCGTCTTCAGGCGCGACATGACCGCCAGATTGCGGGCAATAGCCTCACTCTGGCCTCGTTCTTCCGCGCCAATTCCGGGATAGGCTCCGGGCGTATCAATGAAGGTAAGAATCGGCATGTGAAAACGCTCAGCCAACTCCATCAGCCGCAATGCCTTGCGATAGCCCTCAGGGCGCGGCATGCCAAAGTTGCGTTTCACCTTATCCCGAACTTCACGGCCTTTCTGGTGACCGATGATCATCACCGGCTTGCCGTTCAGCCTGGCCGTGCCACCTACAATGGCCTGGTCATCTGCATAAGCGCGATCACCGTGCAGCTCGTCGAAATCGTCAAACATCATCTCGATGTAATCGAATGTATAAGGGCGGCGCGGATGGCGGGCAAGACGCGCCACGTCCCAGGGTTTGAGGTCCGAAAAAATGCTCTCGGTCAGACTGATACTTTTCTTTTTCAGACGGGCAATTTCATCAGTAATGTTGATATCCGTGTCATTACCCACCATGCGAAGCTCTTCAATCTTGGCTTCCAGATCGGCAATAGGCTGTTCGAAATCCAGATAATTAGGGTTCATGACGTTCCATCAGTGTGATTGCACGGCGAGCACAAGCGTGGCCGCCAAAATCAAGAGTTTGGACAAAGATAGCAGCGCATTGACGAGCGCTAAAGCGGACCTTTGTATGAGGCCTCTCGTCGAATACTATCAATCATAGACCAACTCTACAGCCTGGTCGCCCACCAGATACTTGAGTTCCAGCAACAGGTCGTCGTCTGGCTGTACCCGCCAGGACTCGCCCAATTCAATACGTGTGCTGGCTTGATCCGTGCTGTAGTCGATCCAGACCGGACTGCCTTCACACCGGAACGGACGCAGGGTCGAATCCAGTTTATCCAGCAGCCCATTCTGCAGTTGATCTGCATGAAGTGACAATTTCAGTCCACGACTGAATTGCTGTCGGGCCGTTGCCACGTCCATCACTGAACTTACGCGCATCTTCATCTGGCCGGAATAGTCGTCGTGGCTGACCTGCCCTTCGACAACGATCACCTGATCAGACTGGAGCAGTTCACGGTGTTCGAAAAAGGCCTCGGAAAACAGTGTGGCCTCAATACGGGCGCTGCGATCGTCCAGGGTGATAAAGGCCATGGTTGAACCGGTTCGAGTCTTCATCGAGCGTTGCGCCACCACAAGACCAGCGACTCGCTGAGGCTGACGGGAGGGTTTCAGGTCAGCAATAGATGAGCGCACGAACCGGCGCACTTCTTTTTCGTACTCATCGAAGGGATGGCCCGTCAGGTAAAGACCGAGGGTATCCTTCTCACCCTTCAGCCGTTGCTTTTCAGGCCATTCGCGTACAGAAGCCACATCCTCATAGGGATCGCGGTCGTCACCACCGGAAAAAATGTCACCAAACATATCCGTCATGCCGACCGATTCGTTTCGTGATTGCTGCCCTGCCTGTTGAATAGCCTTGTCGATACTGGCCATCAGCTGAGCACGCCCGGCGCCCAGCTTGTCCATGGCGCCCGATCGAATCAGGGCTTCCATGGCTCTCTTGTTTACCTTTTTCAGATCCACCCTGCGGCAAAAATCGAACAGGTCCTGGTAGGGTTCGCCATCGGCGCGACCTTCTACAATGCTTTGAATGGGTCCTTCCCCCAGGCCTTTGATGGCGCCCAGACCGTATACAATTTGCCCTTCATCGTTAACGGTAAAGGTGAACTCTGACCGGCTTACATCCGGTACCAGCAAGTCCAGTCCCATGCTACGGCACTCTTCAACCAGCGTCACAACCTTATCGGTGTTCTGCATATCCGCCGTCAGCACCGCCGCCATAAACTCGGCCGGATAATGCGCCTTCAGCCACAGAGTCTGATAGGACACCAGTGCGTAGGCCGCTGAGTGGGATTTGTTGAAGCCGTAACCGGCGAATTTCTCCACCAGGTCAAAGATGTTTTCTGCCAGCGTTTTATCAATGCCGTTTTTCTCGCAGCCGTCCAGGAAGAACTGCTTCTGCTTGGCCATTTCCTCAGGCTTTTTCTTACCCATGGCCCGGCGCAGCATGTCGGCGTTGCCCAGGCTGTAGCCCGCCATAACCTGGGCGATCTGCATTACCTGCTCCTGGTAAAGGATGACCCCATAGGTGGGCTCCAGAACCGGCTTCAGTCCTTCGTATTGATAGTCCGGATGCGGAAAGGACATGGGCTGCCGCCCGTGCTTCCGGTCGATAAAGTCATCCACCATGCCGGATTGCAGGGGCCCCGGGCGGAACAGGGCCACAAGAGCGATCATGTCTTCCAGGGAATCGGGCTGCAGGCGACGGATCAGGTCCTTCATACCGCGGGATTCCAGCTGGAATACGGCGGTGGTCTCCGCCTTCTTCAGCATGGTGAACGAGGGCACGTCGTCCAGGGGAATTTCGTTGATATCGAGCTCTGGCTCACCGCGCTTTTCTCGTCGCGGGTTGATCATCTTCAGTGCCCAGTCGATGATGGTCAGTGTTCGCAGGCCCAGGAAGTCGAATTTCACCAATCCGGCGTCCTCGACATCGCCCTTATCGAACTGGGTTACCACGCTGCCGCCCTCGTCATCGCAATACAGCGGCGAGAAATCAGTGATCTTGGTCGGCGCAATCACGACACCACCGGCGTGTTTACCAGCGTTTCTGCACACGCCTTCGAGCTTGAGCGCCATTTCCCAGATCTCCTGGGCTTCTTCATCCTGCTCAAGGAAATCCGTCAGCTGTGGTTCCTGTTCTAACGCTTTTTCCAGCGTCATGCCCGGTTCAAACGGAATAAGTTTGGAAAGCTTATCGGCCAGGCCATAGGATTTGCCCTGCACCCGGGCAACGTCACGCACCACCGCTTTCGCGGCCATGGTGCCGAAGGTAATGATCTGGGATACCGCCTCGCGGCCATATTTTTCAGCCACATAGGCAATAACGCGATCCCGGCCCTCCATACAGAAATCCACATCGAAGTCCGGCATGGATACCCGCTCCGGGTTGAGGAAGCGCTCGAACAGCAGATCGTACTCCAGGGGATCCAGATCCGTAATGAGCTGGGCGTAAGCCACCAGCGAGCCAGCACCGGAACCTCGACCCGGGCCAACTGGAACACCGTTCTGCTTGGCCCATTTGATAAAGTCCATCACGATCAGAAAGTAGCCTGGAAATCCCATCTGGATAATGATGTCCAGCTCAAAATTCAGACGTTTGTAATAGGCTTCCCTCTTTTCGTCATATTCGGGATCATCTTTGCTGAGGGTCTTCGCCAGGCGATCTTCCAGCCCTTCCTCAGACACCTTCCGGAAAAACTCGTCAATACCCATGCCGTCCGGAATCGGGTAATCAGGCAAAAAATACTCGCCCATGCGTACCTGCACGGAACATCGGCGTGCGATCTCCACCGTATTCTGGATCGCTTCCGGAATATCCGAGAACAGCTCGATCATCTCGTCGGCGCTGCGAAGGTACTGCTGGTCGCTAAAACGGCGGTCGCGCCGGGGATCATCAAGCGTTCGGCTCTCACCAATGCAAACGCGGGCTTCGTGGGCCTCAAAATCCTCTGCATGGAGGAAATGAACGTCATTGGTGGCGACCACCGGACAAGACAATTTGGTTGCCAATTCAACGCTGGCGTGCAGGCAGTCTTCATCTCCGGCACGGCCGGTGCGCTGTAGTTCCAGGTAAAAGGCGCCGGGGTACAGATTCATCCAGTATTCGGCGCGGTCCCGAGCCAAGTCATTCTTGCCGGCCAGCAGCGCTCGCCCTACATCCCCCATTTTTGCGCCAGAAAGAGCAATCAGGCCCTCTCGCCCCTGCTCCAGCCACTGTCGCTGGATGATCGGAATACCAAACCGCTGACCCTCGGTATAGCCGCGGGAAATAATCTCGGTCAGATTCAGGTAACCCGCCTGGTTGCGGGCAAGAAGGGTCAGGCGAAAGGGGGTTTCTGGTTCGTCCGGGTTGTCGACCCACAGATCGGCACCAATGATTGGCTTAACACCCGCTCCCATGGCGGCTTTGTAGAATCGCACCAGCGAACACATGTTGGACTGCTCGGTCAGCCCAACGGCCGGCATATCCAGTTCCGCAACCCGGTCAATCAGTGGCTTGACCCGTACCAGACCGTCCACCATGGAGTATTCGGAATGGACGCGTAGATGAACAAACGTATCAGTCATGGGTTCGGGTTCTTCCTGGGTTGCTTACCGGTGCCAAATTACTGGTTGATCAGGGCCGTGATATCTTCTTCGGTCTGGGGACCGAAACGGGCCTCTTTAAGATTGCCGTCCGGGTCGACGACAAAGGTCACTGGCAGACCGACCGGCAATTGCCAGCCAAATTCCGGGCCCGGATCTTCCGCCAGCATCCCATATTCGATACCCATTTCATTACCGAGATCGATCAGAGACTGGCCTTTTACACCATCAAAATTAACACCCAGCACCACCACAGAGCTAGACCGATCCAGGTTGTTTAATTCGGGAATTTCTTCCAGGCAGGGTTTGCACCATTCTGCCCAATAATTCACCAGCACCCAGTGTCCCCGGAGGCTTTCCCAGTCGAGCACAGTGCCATCCGCCCGCTCGAATTCCTGATTCTGGCACCCGGCCAGCAAAAGCAGAACCAGCAGACTAGCCAAACCGTACCTACGACGTGAGTTGATAAAAGCAAGGGATGCTTCAGGGTACTGCAAAGGGTGTCCTCCTGTTAGACTGGCGCGCTTGCAGATTCGACGCCCAAAGAGCGTAGTCGCCGACGCAATGCGGCAGGAACCATGACAGAACCCACGGCGATTTTCCACTTCAACTGCTGGATCAGGGATACCCATGACCACTGAGACCCCCTACATTCTGGTGCTCTATTATAGCCGTACCGGTCAGACCGCAGAAATGGCTCAACAGATAGCCCGTGGCGTCGCCAGAGTAACCGGCATTGACGCCCGCCTGCGCTGCGTTCCTCCGGTGTCACCCGACACCGATGCTTCACTGCCCGCAGTGCCGGATGAAGGAGCCCCTTATGCTTCCAAGGCAGACCTTCAACACTGCGCCGGACTGGCAATTGGCAGCCCCACCCGTTTCGGAAACATGGCGGCGCCGTTGAAGCATTTTCTCGACTCGACCGGCGACCTCTGGCTCAGCGGCGCGCTGTCTGGAAAACCGGCAAGCACATTCACGTCCACAGGCAGCCTTCATGGCGGTCAGGAGACAACGCTATTAACCATGATGATACCTTTACTGCATCATGGCATGTTGCTGTGCGGGGTGCCCTATTCGGAAAAGGCGTTGAACGAGACATCCACCGGCGGCACGCCGTACGGCCCGTCCCACTGGGCCGGCACCGGTCAGCCGAAAGGACTGAGCGACACTGAGAAAACCATTTGCCAGTCTCTCGGGCAACGGCTTGCAAACTTTGCACTGAAACTTCAATGACTTCACCGGCGAACAACGCAGGATTCTTCCATGCTTCACAATGACAAAGCCCGACTGACAGCCAGGCTGACCCTATTCCTGTACCTGGCCACGCTCGCCGCTCTGGCGGTAACAACATTTTACCCCGCACCAACACCCGGCGTATCGGTACCGCTGATGCTCAGCGTCAAGCTGATTCCAATGCTATTGTTTGCAGTGCCCGTGTTTCGAGCAGACAATCGTGGATTCATCTGGATGAGCTTTGTGGTGATTTTCTATTTTACCCAGTACGTTGTATCGGCATGGCTGAGCCAGGGCGGACTCGCCCCAATGATTCTGGCTACGCTGACTTTCTTGCTGTTTACCTCGGCTATGGTTCACCTGAAGGTTAACCGGAAACCGGCAGAAGACGCTGCCTGATAGGGAACAGACAATGAGTGAGCCGAACTATCCGCCACCTCCCCACAGAAGCACTCTCACTCTCAGGGATCTCTGCACCGGGCTGGTGAAAAGTGAAGAAATCACTCAGGAAGATGCCGAAAAGGTGTTGTCGGCCAACATCGGTCTTAATACCCAGGCGGGCCATCCGGCAAATCAACGCCACCCGCTGGAACTGATCGCCAAGGCAGGCCTTGAAAGCCAGAGAACCGGCCTGACGCTCGATCTGGACCGGCTTACCCAGTGGCTGGCAGGCTGGGCGGATCAACCCTATTACCACATCGACCCTCTGAAAATTGACACACCCTCAATCGCCAGGGTGATGTCTTATGCGTTCGCTCAGCGCCACGGCATTCTGGCGGTAGAAATAAGACGGGATGAAGTGCTGATCGCCAGCACAGAACCCTTCAAGAGCGATTGGGAAAGTAACCTCCGCCAGGCCGTCCAGAAAGACATCCGTCGCGTTGTGGCCAACCCCGAAGACATTCGCCGTTACACGGTGGAGTTCTACCAGCTGGCAAGCTCTGTCAGCAAAGCCAGCGGCAACAAGGGTGGCAACGCCGCCGGGTCCCAGAACTTTGAACAGCTGCTGGACCTGGGCGCCAGCCAAAACCCGGACGCCAACGACCAACATGTGGTCAAGATCGTGGATTGGCTGCTCCAGTACGCCTTTGACCAGCGGGCTTCGGATATTCACATCGAGCCACGCCGGACGGTCACGCAAGTGCGTTTCCGTATCGACGGTGTGTTGCACAATGTCTACGAATTCCCGGAACAAGTGGGCGTTGCGGTAACCAGTCGCCTTAAAATTCTGGGCCGCCTGAACGTGGCCGAGAAGCGCAAGCCCCAGGACGGCCGGATCAAAACCAGGAAGCCCGACAACCGGGAAATTGAGCTGCGCCTGGCGACCATGCCCACGGCGTTTGGCGAAAAGATGGTCATGCGAATTTTTGACCCGGAAGTGTTGCTGAAATCCTTCGAACAACTGGGCTTTTCTGAAGAGGATCGCGAGAAGTGGCGCAGCATTACGGAGCGGCCCCACGGCATCGTGCTTGTGACCGGTCCGACCGGCTCGGGCAAAACCACGACGCTGTATTCCACTCTGAAACAGCTGGCCACATCCGAGGTAAACATCTGCACCATTGAAGACCCGATTGAAATGGTGGAACCCGCTTTCAATCAGATGCAGGTGCAAACCAATATCGACCTGACCTTCGCCTCCGGCGTGCGGGCGCTGATGCGACAGGACCCGGATATCATCATGATTGGTGAAATCCGGGACCTGGAGACAGCGGAAATGGCGGTTCAGGCAGCATTAACCGGTCACCTTGTGCTGTCTACCCTGCACACCAACGATGCTCCCAGCGCGATAACCCGGCTTATGGAACTGGGCATTCCGCCTTACCTGATTCGCGCCACCGTGCTGGGCGTCATGGCCCAGCGACTGGCGCGCACGCTTTGCCCGCACTGCAAGGCACCGTGCGATGCCGATGAAAAGGCGTGGCAGAGCCTGACGCGCCCCTGGAAAGCGGCTGCGCCCAAGCAGTTTCATCAACCTGTTGGTTGCCTGGAATGTCGAAATACTGGCTACCTGGGCCGGGCGGGGGTGTACGAGATCATGAAACTGAGCGACGGTTTGATCAACAAGATCACCGAACAGTGCGAGCTGGAGCAGATTCGCATTACCGCTTATAAAGAAGGAATGAAGTCCCTGCGGCTGAGCGGGGCTCAGAAGGTGGCTGCTGGCGAAACCACCGTCGAGGAAATTCTGCGGGTAACGCCAGAGAGCCAGCGCCAGAATTAGTGGCTGCGGGTCACCCCCTAGGCTTGCGGCCTG
Source organism: Marinobacter sp. CHS3-4 (assembly GCF_030053415.1). Classification (GTDB taxonomy): domain Bacteria; phylum Pseudomonadota; class Gammaproteobacteria; order Pseudomonadales; family Oleiphilaceae; genus Marinobacter. The sequence goes on along the minus strand of NZ_JASGBJ010000005.1, from coordinate 18,165 downwards.
AGGCCACACTGCTCCAACAGTGTTTGCCACAAGCGGGTATGCTCTGCCATCGCACTGTCCAACCTACCCCACAAAGATTCTTTCCCCTCAATATTCAGGTGGTAGTCATACCATTCCCTGAATTCCGGCGGCATGACGGGAAATTGCATGCTCGCCAGTTGGCTCAATGGCTCTAGCAGCTGCGTTTCGGCTTTCTGGACCTGACTCATGTAGGGCTGAATTTTCTCAATATAAACGCTGAAAAACATGCTCTGCACGATGTCAGATTGATTGTTCGGCTTTCCATCGATGCAAAGGGGGCGCCCGTCAATGCGCTGTTTAAGCAAGGTCGACGCATCCTCCAGGCGGGCAACCAGCAGCCTGGCGCTGTTAATCAACTGCCCGGCACGATGCTCTGCCTGCCAGCGTTGTTGGACGCCGCCCACGTAATCCAGTGAAGGTGACAGATCTCCCGCAAGCAATTGTGCGGCTGTATCGTTTAGTCGGTTCGCATCAATCGAAAGATCAGAGACCGGATTGCCCTCATGCGCGACGGGATAATCTCCTTTCGCCAGGGTAAACAGCGTCTCGATTTCTTCCACACCCCAGGTTGCATTCCACAAGGCAATTGGAAGCGATTCTTTTTTACTGGCCACCGCCTCTTGTAGAGACGCTTTTACTCCTTCCCGTTCAATATCAGGCAAACAGTCCTCGGCTGCGTCAATAAACCGCAATTCATATCGCAAACGGTTAAGCGGCTGCATGACCTTTCCCATCACAGAATTCTTCTCGCCGATCACGTACTGCAGTTCGCAGCCATACAGTGACAGGAAGTCCAGCATATCCATGTCCAGCTCGGGCATGACCAGCTGGCGGTCGCGGCGTCGGGGAAGATTGGAAGCGGCAGGCAGTTCAGAGTAAACAGCATCCAGTTCCAAAACCCTTGCCACCCGTTCGACGTACTCCTCCATCATCGGGTCGGCGCTGTCAAAAGGGTTGCAACCGGTCAGAAGCCATCCGACCGCCAGCAGTGCAAGCAATCGGCAGAACCGCATGTCAGCGTGCCTGCAGGACGGCGTCGACTTCCGCAAAATTGGCCGCCACTGGGCGATGGGAATCGGGCTTGTCCGCGTCCCGAACCAACCAGACGGTTTTCATGCCGGACGCCTCAGCCGCCTCAAGCTCGGCCTCAACGTCCGACAGAAACAGAACCGAGGAGGCCTCCACGCCCAGTTCGTTTAGAATGGTTCGATAAGACTCAGGTTCCTTTTTACCGCCAACCCGCGTGTCAAAATAGCCCGAAAAGAAGGGGGTCAGATCTCCGGCTTCACTGAATCCGAAGATCAGCTTCTGTGCCTTCACGGAACCGGAAGAGTAGACGAATAGCCGTAGACCCCGATCATGCCAGCGTTGAAGGTAATCGGCTGCGTCCGGGTAGACATGGCCCTTAAACGCCCCCTCCTGATACCCCTTCTGCCAGAGCATACCCTGCAGAGTCTTGAGAGACGTTTCCTTGCGATCCTCCCGAATCCAGCCCAGCAAAACATCCACCAGGCCGTCTGTGTCATCTCGATCAACTCCGGACACTTCTGCTACCGCATCCAACTGTTCAGACACGTCCGTACTGCTCTGGTAGGCATCTTTGACGAAGTCGGCCATGTGCTCCGCCGCGTAGGGAAACAGAACATCGTGAACGAAGGATATCGAACTGGTTGTCCCTTCTATGTCCGTCAGAATTACCCGAATCATGCGGTCGCCTGCTCCAGAGTTTCATAGCGCGGCAGACGACTGGCAATGTCTTCGCCGGTGAAATCCGCTACCCAGCCTTCCGGGTTGGTGAACAGACGGATACAGGTAAACGCTGGCTCCGGCCCCATGTCGAACCAGTGTCGGGTACCGTGGGGTACGCTGATCAGATCATTCTTCTGGCACATCACGGCATACACCTGATCTCCCAGATGGAGATAGAACAGGCCCTGCCCCCGAACGAAGAATCGGATCTCGTCCTCACTGTGCACGTGCTCATCAATGAACTTATTGCGGAAGGCCTCTTTCTGAGGATTGTCGGGGTTCAGGCTGATGACATCAGCAGCCTGAAAACCACATTGTTTTTTGAGCGCCTGGATTTCTTCGTCATAGGCCTCAAGAATCTCATCCTGCGAGGCGTCTGCGGGCAAATTCCGGGTAGACCAACGCTCGAACCGAATGCCGTGCTCGGCGAGCAGATTGGCAATTTTCCCGGCGTCTTCGGTCACCACACGCGGTGTGTCTGGTGTGTTTTGATCAAAGATGCTCAAAGTCGTCATGGTCGAACCCTCATGGTTTCAAGTTCACATTCAAAAAGAAATTCAAAGGCCTCTACATGGCGCAGGCAGTCTTCCATGGTCGAGCCCCAGGTATACAAGCCATGGCCTCTGATCAGGTAGCCAGGCTGGTCAGGGTGTTCGGTAAACCATCGAGCTGTTTTTTCTGCCAGTTCGCTGATGTTCTGGGTGTTGTCGAACACCGGCACTGTCAGTGTGGATTCATGAGTATCGATGCCTTCGAACGCCTTTTGCAGCTCATACCCTTCCAGCACCAGCGGGCCATTGGCCGATGACAGCCGGCTCAGCACGGTCGCGTTCACAGAATGGGTGTGCAATACCGCACCAACCGAAGGAAACACCTGATACAGCACCGTATGAAGCTGCGTTTCGGCTGACGACCGTGCATCACTCTGAACCGGGCTGCCATTAAGATCCACAACCATCACATCTGCGGCCTCCAGGCGGCCCTTGTGGCGACCAGAGACCGTGATAGCAACATGCTGCTCATCGATTCTCGCAGAATAATTGCTGCTGGTAGCCGGAGACCAGCCGCGGCTGTAGAGAAAGCGGCCAGCCTCGACGATGGCCTCAGCAGCTTTCGAATATCGAATAACATCAAACATGGATCAGACGCTCGCTGTCAATGGCAGGCGCCTCTGGCGCTTGCCGGTCAATGCGAACAGCGCATTGCCGAGCGCCGGGATCACAGGAGGCACTCCCGGCTCGCCCACACCGGTCGGTGATTCCTGGCTATCCACGATGTCCACTGCAATCTCCGGCAACTGATAATTGCGCATCAACAGGTAATCGTGGAAGTTACTTTGCTGGATTTCACCCTCCTTGAGGGTAATTTCGCCGAACAATGCCGCCGTAATACCGAACACAATGCCGCCTTCAATCTGGTCGCGCACAATTCCGGGGTTGACCACCTGGCCACAATCCACGGCGCAATCCACCCGATGCACCTCAACCTGGCCATTGTTGATGCTTGCCTCCACAACTTGAGCTACGTAAGTGCCAAAGCTTCGGAACAGCGCAATACCCCTGGCACGCCCCTCTTTCACAGGCTGCTTCCAACCGGACATGGCGACGACACGCTCAAGTACTTCCAGATGCCTGGGCTCATGATCAATCAGCGAGCGCCGAAACTCGTAGGGGTCTTGGCCAAGGGTGTGGGCCAATTCGTCCATAAAGGTTTCCACCGCAAAGCCGTTGTGGGAGAAACCGACAGAACGCCACCAGGAAATCGGCACGCCAGGGTCGGTGTGAGTATGGCGAATATCCAGGCTGGGAACCGCATACGGGTATTCGATGGCACCCTCAATAGCCGAGTGATCTTTCGGAGTCGCAATGCCTTCCGCCATCAACCCGACTTTCCCAAGGGTGTCGTACATGAACTTGGGGGCCCAGGGGTATTGCGCAGGGGCGGCGTTGCGAACGTACCAGTCAAGAATCTGTGGCCCGACGATCTGATGGTGCCAACCCGTCACCTGATCACCTTTTATACTGGCCTTCATACGGTGCAGCATGGCTGGTCGGTAAAAGTCGTGGCGGGTGTCTTCCTCCCGGCTCCAGATCAATTTAACCGGTCGGCCGGTTTTGTAAGCCACAGCAGCGGCTTCTTCAATGTAATCGTTGGTCAAACGGCGCCCAAAGCCACCGCCCAGAAAGGTTGTGTGAATAGTGACTTCATCAGGCGACAAATCCGTGGCCCGGGCTGCTGCGATTCGGCCCAGATCCGGGGCCTGAGTCGGCGCCCAGATATCGATACTCCCATCGCGATAGTGCGCCGTTGCGTTCATCGGCTCCAGGGTTGCGTGCGCCAGATAGGGCTGCTCGTAGCTGGCATCGACGATGGAATCTGCCGTATCTGCCGCCTCTTCAAAATCACCCTCGCTGCGCTCACTTTCTCCGTCGTCCTCTTCCGCGGCCTGGTGATAGCTTGCGAACACGTCCTCAGTGGACAGCGACAGCGCCTCACTGTTGTCCCATTCGACGGTCAGCGCATCCTGTGCCTTTCTGGCACGCCAATACTTGTCTGCCACGACCGCGATACCACGATCAATCTCGAACACATCCAGAACGCCCGGCATGGCAAGGGCTTTAGACGCATCGAAAGAACCAACACGGCCTCCGTGGCGCGGGGCCCGCGAGACCACGGCATACACCATGTCGTCCAGTTCCACATCAATGCCATAAATGGGCTGGCCGGTGGACTTGGCTTCGGCGTCCAGTCTTGGGCCCTGCTTGCCAATGTATTTCCAGTCACTGCGTGGTTTCAGGGCAGGATTAGACGGTGCCGATTCCTTGGCCGCCAGCGCCACCAATTTGCCGTAACTGAGGCTATCGGACTCATTGGGATGAAAGACCTGGCCGTCAGAGGTTGAGCAGGATTGAGGATCAACCTTCCAGACCTTTGCAGCCGCCTTGACCAGCATGGTTCGAGCAGAAGCCCCTGCCACGCGCAGCGGCTCCCAACTGGTCGCGACACTGGTGCTGCCACCAGTCAGCTGAAGTTTGTAGAGGGGGTTTCGGTAAACGGATGCGACAGGGGCAAATCTTGGCTGGATCAAGTCCGGATGGACGTCCAGCTCTTCAGCGATCAGCGTTGTCAGGCCAGTGTAGGTGCCCTGCCCCATTTCAACGCGGGCCAGGGTGAAATAGATCTGGTTATCGCCTGTCAGCTCCAGCCAAGCATCAGGCTGCCAGGATTCGTCGCCCTTCTCCGATTCAGAGGACAGAGTGGAGCATCCGGGCAGAGACAATGAAATCAGCAAGCCTCCCGAACTGGCCGCAGATACCTTGAGAAAGTCGCGTCGGTTTAACGTCATTACGCTTCCTCCTTGGCGGTATCGTTCATTTTTCGACCCTCAACGACCGATTCAACCGCCGCAATGATTCGGGAATAGGTGCCGCAGCGGCACAGGTTTCCGCTCAGAGAAGCGACAATATCGTCCCTGGACGGGTTGCTATTGTGGGCAAGCAGATGAGCAGCACTCATGATCTGGCCAGACTGACAGTAACCGCACTGGGGAACGCCATGGTCGATCCATGCCTGCTGCAGGTCATGAAGGCCATCCTGAGGGGCAAGGCCTTCAATCGTGACCACACTCTGGCCTTCCGCCAGTTGCACGGGTGTCGAACAGGAACGAACCGGCTGGCCATTCAGGTGAACGGTGCAGGCACCGCAAAGCCCGGCGCCACAGCCGAACTTGGTGCCCTTGAGATTCAACTCATCCCGCACAACCCAGAGCAACGGCGTGTCCGGCTCAATATTCAGCGTGCGTGGCTGCCCGTTCACAGTCAGGTTAACTGCCATTCGTCCTCTCCCGTTCTTTGTTATCGTTCGTACACGTTATTTGACGACCGCGTCGCCTTCCTTGTCGTTCCAGATCTTGCGCTCGCCCGTGTCGATTTTTCCCTTGGAATCCCAGATTTCACGTCCCTCAGTCGCGCTTTCCACTTTGCCGTTATCGTTCCAGATAACCCGGTCTTTACACCCGATCAGCGCGAACGCTGCAAATACAACCAAAACCAGTGTCTTCATCAATTTCTCCAAGGGTTACAGGGCTTTCTAGTAATTGTCAGTGAGGCCGACACTTATCTTCGGCCGTGAATCTCACGATTACGCTGTTTGTCTCGATCGCCTTTACGAACCATCACATAAACAGCGCCAGTGCCACCATGATGTTTCTGGGCGGAGTGAAAAGCCAGCACGTCACTCAATTCGGGCAGCCATTTGGCCAGATAACTCTTCAGCTGCGCGATGCCATCCGGGTTCCGCTCGCCCTTACCGTGCAGAATTATGACCGAGCGAAGACCATAGCGAACACAGTCATTCACGAAGCCGAAGACCTCTCGCCTGGCCTGCTCTACCGTCATACGATGCAGATCCAGCCTGGCCTCAATCGGGTAATGCCCCAACCGCAGTTTTTTGAACACACCGTGCTGTACACCCGGGCGCTGCCAGCTGAGGACATCGTGGGCCGTCAGTGGTTCCACCATATCGGAAGTGAGCGGGTTGCGATCAGGCGCCCGCTGGTCGACGGCAGCCCTCTGGCGCTCAAGGTGCCCGGGCGTCAGATCTTTCGGCGCTTTGACGTCGGCTTTGTTCGCCTTGCGGATGCGACGCACGTCTTTCATCTCTTCAAGGAAACTTAACCGTTCATCTCTACTTGTCATATTGCTATCGTTTCTTTCATGACGAGCTGGAACTTTATCACCGGCCTGTCCCATCATAAAGAATCGCCGGTCTGCATTCGGCTACACTTGTCGCTACAATCGAAGACTACGGAAAGTGATTATGGCCGCTTCATCACCTGCAACCTCCAGGGACAATCCGCGCCCCCAGAATACCCGAGCCATCATGGCTTTTTTGAGGGAGCATGCGCCTTTTACGAGCATGGACGAGAACCACCTCGCCCACTTTGCCGAACACGCGTCGCTTCGTTTCTATGCTGACGGTGATGTCGTGCTATCGCCCGATGAGGGTCCGGTTACCCGCTTTCATATCGTAAAGCAGGGGCGAATCGTTGGGGAGCGCGGAAGTCTGAAAGACGGAGAGACAGAAACCACCTTCGAAATCAGTGTTGGCGAATGCTTCCCGTTGGCTGCGCTTATTGGTGAACGGCCAACACACACCCTTCATCGCGCCGCCGGAGACACATTCTGTCTGAGCATCGAGAACGATGCATTCATCACGTTGCTATCCGAGAGCGAAGCCTTCCGCGATTTCTGCATTCGCGGCGTTAGCAGCCTGCTTGATCAGGTCAATCAGAATATTCAGTCCAACGCCATGGTATCCATGGGTGGCGGCAGCTCGCTGGACACGCCGCTGGAACGCTATGCCATCCGTAATCCAATTGTCTGTTCGCCTGACCTGCCTGTGAGAAAAGCGGTAGCGCGCATGCATGAGAACAGCGTGGGCAGCATCGTCATTACCAATGACACGCGCCACCCCAAAGGAATTTTCACTCTCAGGGATCTGCGAACACTGGTCGCCGAGGAACGGGCGCCACTCGACACGCCTATCGGCCAGGTGATGACACCTGATCCCTGCTGCCTGACGGCAGAGGCCGACGCATTCGAGGCGGCGATGAAAATGGCGGAATTCCACTTTTCGCACGTGTGCGTGGTGGATGATGACGGCCGGCTGATCGGCATGGTTTCAGAACGAGATCTGTTCGCCCTTCAACGAGTTGACCTGGTTAATCTTGCCCGCACCATTGGCACGGCGAACCATCTGCGCACTCTGGTCAGCCTGCGCACTGACGTATCCCGGCTGGTTGACGCCATGCTGGCACACGGAGCGGACTCCGGACAGGTGGTAAAAATCATCACCACGTTAAACGACGTGACGGTTCGGCGTGTTCTGGAACTCAACCTGATGAAAAACGACCCGGGTGTGCCCTTCACCTGGCTGACGTTTGGCAGCGAAGGCCGGCAAGAGCAAACGCTGTTGACCGATCAGGACAACGGCATTCTGTTTGTGACGCCGGATGGCATGTCAGAAGATCAGGCACGAGAGAAACTGCTCCCCTTCGCAGAAACCGTCACCAAAGAGCTTGCAGAGTGTGGCTTTACACTGTGTAAGGGCAACATTATGGCGAGCAACCCCAAGCTCTGCCTGAGCGGTGATGAGTGGGACGAATGGTTCCTCCGGTTTATCGACGCCTCAACACCCCAGAATCTTGTTTACTCCTCTATCTTTCTCGACATGCGCGCCGTGTTTGGCGACCGGGCGCCGCTGGACAAACTGCTGGACAAGGTCTTGACCAGAATTCGCAAGAACGATCTGTTCCAGAAAATGCTGGCCGGTAATGCCGTTCAAAGGAAACCGCCGCTGACCATGTTCCGGAATTTTCGATACGCGCCAGACGGCGACCGCAAATCTCTGGATCTAAAACGGCAAGGCCTTGCTCCATTTGTGGAGGCGGCCCGGGTATTTGCCCTCGCCAACGGCGTGGCTCAAGCCAACACGCTGGAGAGAATGGATCAGCTGGCGAAGAAAGGAGTGTTCGATCCGAAGGACGCCAATGCCTGGAAAGAAGCATACAGCCTGATCCAGGCCATCAGGATGCGCTCTCATCAGGAACTTTTGAATCGGAATGAACCGCTGTCCAATTATATTAATCCGGACGATCTCAATCCTCTGGATCGGCGCATCCTGCGAGAGTCTTTTCGGCAAGCCCAGCGCCTTCAGCAGAAACTGGAAGTGACCTATCAGCTCTAGACGCCCGGAACGCGACCATGATCAATAGCTTGAAGCAGCTTATAGGACGAATCGGTTCGAAGGGAGCCAAGCATCCAAGACTGGAAGACCTGCCCCCTCCGGTTGTGCCGGGAGAGCAGTCTCTGACGGATTGCCGCCTGATCGTACTGGATCTGGAGACAACCGGTCTCAATCAATCCAAGGATGAGGTGATCGCCATTGGCGCTGTGGCTATTCAGGACAATGCCGTTGATTTAAGCGATCAGTTCGATCTGGTGCTACGTCGACCGGAACTGGATATCAGTGAAACGGTACTGATTCATGGTATTGGGCCTGAAGCCCTGACCCGAGGACATGAAACCGAAGATGCCCTGTTGCATTTGCTGGAATGGATGAATGGCGATCCGGTTCTGGCTTACCACTCGGCCTTTGATCAGAGCTTTCTCGAACGAACTCTACGACGAAAACTCGCATACACCAAAAGCCACACCTGGTTCGATGTCGCCGATCTTATGCCTGCTTTTTTTCCTGATTCAAAGCCTTCCGGTCACGGCCTGGACGACTGGGCTGATCATTTCGGACTTGAGGTCAGTGCCAGACACCACGCAGCCGCAGATGCCCTGGCGACTGCAGAGTTGACCCTGGTGGCTATCAACCAGGCTCAAAAAAAAGGAATTTCCACCCTGAAAGCGCTCAGCGAACGCCTTAAATACTATCGTCGTCTGCGCGACGTTCATCGCCACTGAACGCCAGCAATACCGCCGCTTCATCGCTCTCAAGAATCTCTCAATCCGGCATAAGTACCCGAGAATTAGACCTTTTGCCAATATCTATCCCGCTATTGACGGGTAAAGTCAATTAGGACTAGCGGTCAAGAAAGGACCGTCAATTCGAAAAGCAATAAGAACGTTCACGTACCACCAAAAAACGCACCACTACAACAACAAAACAGGAGTGATCCTATGTCAGGTCATAGCTACGACGCTGAAGCCTACTGGAAGGCTAATCTCCGCCTAATATTTGGAAGCCTGGTTGTCTGGGCGCTGGTTTCGTATGGCTTTGCCATCCTACTCCGGCCCATGCTGGCAGGCATTCCGATTGGCGGAACCGACCTCGGTTTCTGGTTTGCCCAGCAGGGCTCCATTCTTACCTTCATCGCTCTGATTTTTCATTATGCCTGGCGCATGAACAAGCTCGATGAAAAATTCGGCGTACATGAGGAGTAAACGCAATGGACCAGTTTTATATCAATCTATTATTCGTAGGCGGCTCCTTTGCCCTCTATATCGGTATCGCCATCTGGGCGAAAGCCGGTAGTACCAGTGATTTCTATGTGGCCGGTGGCGGTGTTCATCCGATCACCAACGGCGCAGCAATCGGTGCTGACTGGATGTCCGCAGCATCGTTCATCTCCATGGCGGGCCTGATTGCGGCAGGCGGCTATGCCAACTCCACCTTCCTGATGGGGTGGACCGGTGGTTATGTTCTGCTGGCGATGTTGCTTGCGCCTTATCTGCGTAAGTTTGGTAAGTTCACCGTTCCCGAATTTATTGGTGATCGCTACTACAGCCAGAATGCCCGTTTGGTTGCCGTTATCTGCCTGATCGTGGCTTCGGTCACCTACGTAATCGGACAGATGGCCGGTGCCGGTGTTGCCTTCTCCCGGTTCCTGGAAGTCGATTCCACGATGGGACTGATGATCGCTGCGGTGGTGATTTTCCTCTACGCCGTCATGGGCGGCATGAAGGGCATCACTTATACCCAGGTTGCCCAGTACTGCGTGCTTATCATCGCTTACACCATTCCTGCGGTGTTCATCTCGTTGCAGCTGACAGGCAATCCGATTCCGGGCCTGGGACTGTTCTCGACCCACACCGAATCGGGCTTGCCTCTGCTCCAGAAATTGAACCAGGTCATCACTGATCTGGGCTTCAACGAGTACACGGCGGATGTCGACAATAAACTGAACATGGTTCTGTTTACGTTGACCCTGATGATCGGTACTGCCGGCTTGCCACACGTGATCATCCGCTTCTTCACGGTACCGAAAGTAGCCGATGCCCGCTGGTCTGGTGGTTGGGCTCTGGTATTCATTGCACTGCTGTACCTGACTGCTCCGGCCGTTGCATCCATGGCCCGCCTGAACCTGATGACCACCATCTATCCTGATGGCACGGCAGCGGCACCGCTTGAGTACGATGAGCGCCCGAACTGGATCAAAGAGTGGGAAATCACCGGGCTGATCACCTTTGAAGACAAGAACAACGACGGCCGTATTCAGCTGTACAACGACACGCCAGCATTTGAGGATGAAGCCGAATCCCGTGGCTGGAACGGCAACGAGCTGGTCGTTAACAGGGACATCCTGGTACTGGCCAACCCGGAGATTGCCAACCTGCCCGGCTGGGTCATCGGCCTGATCGCCGCGGGTGGTCTGGCAGCAGCCTTGTCGACAGCGGCCGGTCTGTTGCTGGCGATATCCTCGGCAGTCAGTCACGACCTGATAAAAGGGCGAATCAATCCCAGCATAACGGATAAAGGGGAATTGATGGCAGCGCGGATATCAATGGCAGTCGCGATCGTCGTCGCAACCTATCTGGGTGCAAACCCGCCCGGGTTCGCGGCGCAGGTGGTGGCACTGGCCTTTGGTATTGCGGCCGCATCGTTGTTCCCTGCCCTGATGATGGGGATCTTCTCCAAGCGGGTGAACAACGTTGGCGCCATTGCCGGCATGTTGAGCGGTCTGGCCTTCACGCTGACCTACATATTCGTCTACAAGGGCTGGCTGTTCATTCCTGGCACCAACAACCTGGCAGATACCCCTGAAAACTGGGTACTGGGCATCTCCCCACTGTCCATCGGTGCGATTGGTGCAGTCGTCAACTTTACGGTAGCCTTCATTGTATCCAATGCAACTGAAGAACCGCCGGTTGAGATTCAGGAACTGGTCGAAAGCGTCCGTTACCCACGTGGGGCCGGCTCAGCTCACGACCACTGAGTACTAAACCAACCTGAAACGGCCTCTTGGCTGGCAGGTTAATACCGAGCGGGCTTCCTCCTTGAGGGAGCCCGTTCTTTTTTGAGGGAATTCTATCTATGTTCTGGACGTTTATCGCCACGATATTCTGCGGGCTGGGGGCAGCAGGCATTGCGCTCGGCATCCGCGCCGTTGCCGGCAACAAAGCTCCGAAATGGCTCATTCCCGTGTTCGCCGGCGCCGGCATGCTGGGCTACCTTATATATGGCGAGTACACCTGGTTCGAACTGAAACAGTCTCAGTTGCCAGAAGAAGCCGTTATCGTGGATACAGAATCTGACGGCATTCTCTGGCGCCCATGGACATTTGTTGCGCCCTACGTGACCGCTTTTTCAACCGTTGACACCAAAAGCATCAAGCGTAGTGAAGGCAACGAGGAGGTATTCCATTTCACCCTGTATCGATTTGAGCAGAAAATCACCGATGTCGTGTCACATCAGGTGCACCTGCTGCACTGCGGCAACCGGGAATTGGTGCCCGTTGGCTCCGATGGTAAGCCAAGGGTCGATAATATGAAGCGGCTGGGAGCGAAAGACAGGCTGCTCCAGACCGTCTGTCAGTAAAGAGCAGGATATGATCAGCGCCTGGCTACTGGTATTAATCTCAATTTCCTACATTTCGGTTCTGTTTTTCATTGCCTGGGCCGGCGACAAGTATCCGGGACTTTACCGTCGGCGTCTGGTCAGAACACACATCTATGGGCTTTCTCTGGCGGTCTATTTCACATCATGGACCTTCTACGGTGCCGTCGGGCGCGCAACCCAGGAGGGGCTGGGATATCTGCCGATCTACCTTGGCCCATTGCTGATATTTGTGTTTGGCGCTCCCCTGCTCCGACGCATCATCTTTATCAGCAAACGTAACAACACCACGTCCATCGCTGACTTTATTGCTTCGCGCTATGGCAAATCCCAGTCGCTTGCTGCCCTGGTTGCCATTTTTGCGCTGATTGGCAGCGTGCCCTACATCGCCCTGCAACTGAAAGCTATCTCGATGGGCTTCAATGTCCTTTCTTCAGGAGATACCAGCAACTACGTCAGCAATTTGGCATGGAACGACTCTGCCTGGTACATCACTCTGGCGCTGGCCATTTTCACGGTTCTGTTCGGCACGCGTCACCTGGAATCCACCGAGCACCATCGCGGCATGATTCAGGCCGTCGCCTTCGAATCAATCATCAAGATCGTTGCGTTTGTTGCCGTGGGACTGTTCGTCGGTTATGGACTCTACGGCGGCTTTGGCGATCTCTGGCAGCAGGTAAGCGACAAGAATCTGATGGGTAAGCTAACCACGGACGGTATTGAGGCACCTGCCTTCATTACTCAGACGCTGGTGGCGATGCTGGCCATTATCTGTTTGCCCCGCCAATTCCATGTGATGGTCGTGGAGAACACCGACCATCGAGATTTCGAGACAGCCAGATGGGCCATGCCCATCTATCTGGTGATTGCCAGCGCTTTCGTGCTTCCTATTGCCGCCGCCGGGTTGCTGTCTGCTGAAGCGTCCGCTGCAGACCCTGACATCCTGATTCTCAACCTGCCGATTCTGGCCGGGGAACAATGGCTGGCGATACTGGCCTTTCTCGGGGGAGGTTCTGCCGCTGCCGCCATGGTTATCGTTTGTTCAGTAGCCATCTCCACCATGATCTCCAACGAAATCATCATGCCGGCGCTATTGAAATTTTTCCGGCCCAGGATGAACAAGCGTGCGGACCTGAGCGACCTGCTGTTAAGCATTCGGCGTATTGCCATTTTTGTGATTCTGCTGACAGCCTACGGCTTCTACAGAATGGCGGGTGAGGACTACAGCCTGACAGCATTTGGGCTGCTATCCTTTGCCGCAGCCGCCCAATTCGGGCCCGCGTTGGTGGGCGGTATACTTTGGCGTAACGGCAACTATCAGGGCGCTATCTGGGGGCTTGGGCTGGGCTTCCTGCTGTGGGGATATACCCTTTTGCTTCCAGCGCTTGCCTCGACTGGCTGGCTAAACGACACGCTGATTACCAATGGCATTGGCGGCCTGAGCTGGACAAGACCTACCGCTTTGTTTGGTCTTGAGCTTGACCAGATCAGCCACGGCATCATCTGGAGCCTTGGGGTCAACACGGCGACTTATGTGCTTCTGTCATTGCTTACCCGCCAAAGAGTCAGAGAAAAAATTCAGATTGCGTCTTTTTTCCATGACCCACAGCCCCGCGCTGAGACTGTCCAACAGCAAAGCTGGCAAGGCGAGGTTTTGACCTCGGATCTGCAAGCCATCACGGACCGGTTCATGGGGGAAGAGCGCGCGGAAGCCATCTTCCGTAACTACGAACGGCGAAATGCCATTCGCCTGCATCCCCAGCGTCCTGCGTCTGCCCATTTGATGAAATTCATTGAGCGGCAACTGGCATCGGTGATTGGTGCGTCAACCGCTCGGGTGGTGCTGGAGTCCACGCTCACCGGTCGCGATATGCAGATCGAGGATGTGGTGAGCATTGTCGACGAAGCATCGCAGGCAATGACCTTCAGCAGGGAACTCCTGCAGTCTGCTATCGAGAACATCAGCCTGGGCGTGTCCCTGGTTAACAATCAGCAGCAGTTGGTGGTTTGGAACCATCGCTATCTGGAAATGTTCGGTTACCCCACCGGATTTGTGCGAGTCGGGCGACCAATTCAGGACCTGATGCGGTACAACCTTACCAGCGCCAATCTACCTGCCACACGCATCGATGAAATCATCGAGGACCGCTGCAGCAGCATGCGCGACGGCCTGCCCATGTCCTACGAGCGTCAGCGACCTGACGGAACTGTCATCCGTATTGATGGCAGCCCCATTCCCGGCGGTGGCTACGTCACCACCTTCCAGGACATCACGTCCATGCGTCGCACAGAGCAGGCCCTGAAGGAAACCAACATCTACCTGGAACAACGGGTCAAAGAGCGCACGCAGGAATTGCAGGTTATCAACGAACAAATGCTGAAAGCCAAATCAGTGGCGGAACAGGCCAACCAGAGCAAAACCCGTTTTCTGGCGTCGGCCAGCCACGATTTGCTTCAGCCTCTGAACGCTGCCCGCCTGTTCACTTCAGCGCTGGCCGGCAAAAAGACCGATTCCGAGACCGCCGATCTGGTAGACCACATCGACAGCTCACTGGGCGCGGCAGAGGAAATCATCAGCACACTGTTGGACATTTCCAAACTGGATGCCGGTGCCCTGGAACCAGACATAGGCACCTTTCCTGTTAATGACATCATGCGTCATCTGGCCAATGATTTTTCTGCCATTGCGAAAGATCAAGGGTTGGACCTGCATGTCGTGCCAAGCCGTGCCTGGGTGCGGTCGGATTCCAAGCTTTTGCGACGGGTCATCCAGAATTTCCTCTCGAACGCCATTCGCTATACTCCGAATGGACGAATACTTTTGGGCTGTCGGCGACTTCGCGGCTATATTCGTATTGAGGTCTGGGACACCGGGCCGGGAATTCCCGACGATCAGATTGCAAAAATATTCGAGGAATTCCGGCGATTTCAGCAAGGCAGGGATCAAAAAGGCCTGGGGCTTGGCCTGGCGATCGTCGACCGGATCAGCAATATGCTGGATCACCCGGTCAATGTGCGCTCTGTGCAGGGTATCGGTAGCGTCTTTTCCATTACCGTGCCACTGGCTGTCCCGGAGCGAACTGAAGCAACCCCAAAACAGCAGAATGTTGCTAGCCGACGGGTGTCCAGTCTGGGAGGGCTAAAGGTGCTCTGTATCGACAATGACCCGTCGATACTGCACGGCATGACCGCACTTCTGGCGAACTGGGATTGCGACATCAAGACAGCCGAGAGCCTTGAAGCTGCCAGAAACAAGCTGGAGAACGAACGACCAGACATCATTCTGGCCGACTACCAGCTTGATGATAATCAGAATGGTCTGGATGCCATGGATTCAATTCGAAAGGAACTGGACATGAACATTCCCGGCATTCTGATTACAGGATATATGGCCCCCGAAGTGCGGGAAGACGCCATCAACCGGGGCTATCAGGTGTTGTACAAGCCGGTAAAACCAGCCGCTCTGCGGGCTATGGTTAATAAACTTCTCAAGCAGCGGAAACAATGACTGACACAAAATCCACATCGGCAGCCAATCCATTTGGTAAATTAAGCTACCTGGTTATCGATGATTTCGAGAATTTTCGGGTCTCCATTCGTGAGATGCTCAGAAGCTGCGGTGCTGAACGCATCGAAACCTTCGCCAAGGCAGCGCCTGCCATCCAGCACTGTGCCTATAATCATGTCGATGTGGTGCTTTGCGATTTTAACCTGGGGGAAGGAAAAAACGGTCAACACGTTCTTGAAGAGCTGAGACACAAGAAACTGCTGAAACGCTCATCGATCTTTCTCATGGTGACTGCGGAAACCTCAAAAGAAATGGTCATGGGCGCCAGGGAATATCAGCCGGATGCATACCTGACCAAACCTATCAACCGTTCAGTACTTAAGAAGCGTCTGGACAGTCTGATAAGACAGCGCAACGCCCTTCTTCCAATTAACCGCGAAATCGACCTTGAGAACTACCCCGAGGCCATTTCGCTCTGCCTGAAATATTTGCCAACCCAGCCCAGATATAAAACCTGGCTCCTGAAGACACTTGCCGACCTCTACTTTCAGGTTGGCGACTTTAGCCACGCTCTGAAAATCTATGACGACGTTCTGGGACAAAGAGATCTGTCCTGGGCCCGACTGGGAAAGGGACGCATTCAGGTCGCAACCGAAAACTATCCAGAAGCCATCTCCAACCTGAGCGATCTAGTCGAAAAACACCCTGACTACATGGAGGCTTACGACCTTTTAGCCGAGGCTCTTGAGCGCAAAGGGCAACCCACGCAGGCCCAGAAGATACTTGAAAAAGCCGCCGACCTATCGCCCAACGCGCTGCTTCGACATAAACAGCTGGCCAATCTGGCTACCTCGAACCAGGATCTTCCGACGGCGTCTGACGCTTGGCGTCAGACCGTCACCCTTGGCACACACTCTATTCACGACAGTTCAGATCACTACCTGCAATTAGGCAGTTCTCTGTCCGATCTGAGCGAAGGTGACACCTCAACGGATGGTCAGGGCTGGGCTTCGGAGGCGCTGGCCATACTCCGGCGAATGGAAAGGCGCTTCCCAGAAGAGGAAAATGTCAAACTGCGAAGCAGGGTTGTTCAGTCAAGGGTTCACGCCGGCCAGGGCAGCCTTAAAGAAGCGAACAAAGCCCTGGAGAGCGTAAAGGACGAACTCGCGACTATAGAAAACCTGGATCCGGAACTGGGCCTTGATTACGCGAAAACCCTGTTTCGCCTCGACGAACACGATGAGGCAAAACAGCTACTCGGAAAGTTGGCGCACCGCTGCGAAAACGACCCCTCACTGCTCCAGAAGATCGAAAATCTGCTGGATGAACCCGTTGGATTCCAACAAAAGCTGAAAGCCCGTTCTTTGAATCGAAACGGGATCAAAGCCTTCGAAGACGGGAACCTGGACGAAGCCATCAGGATCTTCTCGGAAGCCCTGTCTATTGTCCCTGATCACGCCGCCCTTAATCTGAACCTCACTCAGGTTCTGATCAAGAAGTATCAGGGATCAGAAGATCAATCTCTCATCCGGGACGCCCAAAAGCACATCGCGAGACTCGACAGCTTACCAGAACAACACCGCCAGTATCGTCGGCTGGTGTCATTGAGACAGAAACTGAAAGGAATGAGTGCATGACCTCTGATTATCCGGAAACCCAAAAGACAACGCGGCAATCGGATCATGAGATCGACTTTTCAATGGTCCTGGCATCGGCTGTCCACGACATGAAGAACTCGCTGGGAATGCTTCTTAACACCCTTGATGATTTGCGTCGTGAACAGAATCAGGCGCTAGGCGAAACACCCTCGTTTAACACGCTGCAATACGAAGCGGAACGCATGCACAGCGATCTGGTGCAGTTGCTGGGCATATACAGGCTTGGCGAAAATAACCTGTCTGCGCATATTGAAGAGCATTTCGTACCGGATTTTCTCTCCGAACACATGGCACGGCACACCCCCCTTCTCGATGGCATGGGCATAGAGTTCGAGCTGGATGCAGAAGAGACCAACGGTTTTTTCGATGCGGACCTTCTGACAGGCGTGTTGAACAACACCATCAACAATGCACTTCGCTATACCAAATCCAAGATCCGGTTAACAGCCGCAGAGCGGGATGGCTACCTTGTCATTGCAGTGGAAGACGACGGCCACGGATACCCCGAAAACATGCAGCACACCGGCACTCCAAATTTCAAAGCACTGGATTTCAACACGGGCAGCACCAGCCTGGGTCTGTTCTTTGCCGCTTCCGTAGCGAAGCTTCACCGCGAAGGTGACACAGAAGGCTCGATCCGCCTTCACAACGGCGGAGAACTGGGTGGCGGTGTTTTCGAAATCTGGTTGCCCTGATTTCATACATTCCGGCTTCTTTTCTTCCATCCAATAAAAAACCCCAGCACTTGAGGTGCTGGGGTTTGGGTATTAGGAGCCTGACGATGACCTACTCTCACATGGGCAGAAGCCACACTACCATCGGCGCTGGTCTGTTTCACTGCTGAGTTCGGGATGGGATCAGGTGGTTCCAGACCGCTATGGTCGT
>NZ_JASGBJ010000004.1 GCF_030053415.1 Marinobacter sp. CHS3-4 | reverse complement strand
AAGATTCTCTATTCTTGCTCAAGACAAAACTCAATTTCGACGAGTCACTGTCCTGATATTTCGTATCCGAAATACCTCGGCCAGCGCCCACACGAATTACTTGGTTAACTTTTTAAAGAGCAGCGGGAACTCCCGTTCCCTGATCAAGGCCGCGTATTCTACAGCGAATCGCTTCCTTGTCAACCGTTATTTTGCGCCTCAGAACCGCTTGATGACAAGCCTGAGACACATCGGCTGACCCCCGATCTCGGCTTCACAATGAATGCCTCACCTCGAGAGTGGGGCGCATTCTACAGCCCGTTAAAAATGTGTCAACGACGTTAAAGCAAAATTTTCAATTTACTTCGGCTTGCACGTACATCTTGATCATTTTCCGATCAGTTAGCCAGAGAATCACTTCTCTTCTGTCGACTGAGCGGATTTACGGGACTTTCGGAACAGAGCGAAAACAGGACCGGACAAAGCATAAGCCAGAAACCCGGTAAACAGCACTGTGGCCGGATCCAGGGCAACGATGACGAAACTCAGAACCACCAGAAGGATGGCGGCAAACGGCACTCGACCTCGCAGGTCGAGATCCTTGAAGCTCTTGTACAGAATGTTGCTTACCATCAACACGCCAGTGCCAGCCACCACAACAATGGTCATACCGGTAAGCCAGGTGGCCGGTTCAGAATCATGGAAGCACCAGACCAGTCCGGCAACACAAGCTGCTGCAGCGGGGCTCGCCAGACCCACGAAAAATCTCTTGTCTACAGAGCCTATCTGGGTATTGAAGCGTGCAAGCCTCAACGCGGCCCCGGCGACGAAGATGAAAGTGACAGCCCAGCCAAATTGCCCAAGATTGTTCAAGGACCAGAAAAAGGCCACCAGACCGGGAGCAACGCCAAATGCCACCATATCTGCAAGGCTGTCATATTCTTCACCAAACTTACTCTGTGTATTGGTCAGCCTGGCAACACGACCATCCAGGCCGTCCAGTACCATGGAAACAAAGATGGCGATCGCGGCGTTATCGAACACACCGTTCGCCGCCGACACAATGGCGTAAAAACCCGAAAACAATGAGGCCGTGGTCAGCGCGTTTGGCAAAAGATAAATGCCTTTACGCCGAACAGGCGCCCCCTCGACGAGCTCTTCTTCCACTACCTCGCCGGCTTCAACTTCCTGTTCATTCCCGTGTTCGGACTTAGGATCGCTCTTCGAATTCTTTTCACTCATGCTCTTCACTCCGGATAGCATTTGTGCGGAGTATATACGAAAAACGCGGCCTCAAGGGCCGCGCTCGTTTACCAAGGCCGTTCAGGCTACTCAGTTTTTCTCTTTGTCGACGATCTTGTTCGCAGAGATCCAGGGCATCATGGAGCGAAGCTTCTCGCCAACGGTTTCGATCTGATGCTCGGCATTGATGCGGCGACGAGCAGTCATGGAAGGATAGTTGCTGCTACCTTCCTGAATGAACATCTTCGCATACTCACCGGTCTGGATCCGCTTCAGCGCATTGCGCATGGCTTCACGAGACTGCTCGTTGATGATTTCAGGACCGGTCACGTATTCACCATATTCCGCGTTATTGGAAATGGAATAGTTCATGTTGGCGATACCGCCTTCGTACATCAGGTCAACAATCAGCTTGAGCTCGTGCAGACACTCAAAATAAGCCATCTCCGGCTCATAACCTGCATCTACCAGTGTTTCGAAGGCCGCCTTGACCAATTCAACGGTACCGCCACACAGAACGGCCTGCTCGCCGAACAGATCAGTTTCAGTTTCGTCCTGGAAGGTGGTCTCAATAATACCCGTACGACCGCCGCCAATACCGCTGGCGTATGAAAGCGCCAGGTTCTTGGCCGAACCAGAAGCATCCTGGAAGACAGCGATCAGGTCTGGAATACCTCCACCGCGAGTAAACTCGGTACGCACCGTGTGACCTGGCGCCTTAGGGGCCACCATAATCACGTCCAGATCCTTGCGCGGCTCAATCTGGTTGTAGTGGATCGCAAAACCGTGAGCAAAGGCCATGGTGGCGCCCTGCTTCAGGTTCGGTTCGATTTCAGCTTTGTAAAGTTGCGCCTGAAACTCATCCGGCGTCAGCACCATAACCACGTCAGCTTCAGCCACTGCAGTCGGAACGTCATTGGTTTTCAGGCCATAGGCTTCGGCTTTTGCGATGGATGAAGAGCCGGGGCGCAGACCGACAGTCACATCAACACCGGACTCTTTCAGGTTGCAAGCATGGGCGTGCCCCTGCGAACCGAAGCCGATGATGGCAACTTTCTTGCCCTGGATGATCGAAAGATCGCAATCTTTGTCGTAATAAACCTGCATGAAAAACCTCTGTATCTATGTGGGCCAAAACTGGCCGCGATTTTAACGAATATGTTGTAAGCCTGTTAGAGGCTAAGTACTTTCTCGCCACGGGCAATGCCAGACACACCAGAGCGCACCACTTCCAGCACACCCGATGTGCCGACGGCCTGAATGAAGCCATCAAGCTTTTCGCTGTCGCCGGCCAACTGCACCGTGTAAACAGAGCTGGTGACGTCAACAATCTGCCCGCGAAAAATATCGACCGTTCGCTTGATCTCAGCGCGCTGGGAGCCCGTCGCCTTCAACTTAACCAGCATAAGCTCCCGCTCGATGTGAGAACCTTCCGTAAGGTCCACCAGCTTGACCACCTCAATCAATTTATTGAGTTGTTTGGTGATCTGCTCGATGACCTTGTCGGAACCCGTGGTTGTCACGGTCAACCGGGATAGGGTTTCGTCTTCGGTCGGCGCGACGGTCAGTGTTTCGATGTTGTAGTTACGCTGCGAAAACAGGCCGACAACCCGCGACAACGCACCCGGCTCGTTTTCCAGAAGAACGGAAATGATTCGACGCATGATCAGACCCTCTCCGTCTTGCTGAGCCACATGTCTTTCATCGAACCACGAGCCACCTGCATGGGATAAACGTGCTCGAAACGATCAACGTGAATGTCGACGAAAACGAGCTTATCCTTCATTGCCAGCACTTCTTTCAGCTTCGGCTCCAGATCTTCTTTGCGATCGATCTTCACACCGACATGGCCATAGGATTCTGCCAGCTTGATGAAGTCAGGCAGTGATTCCATATAGGACTGTGAGTGACGGGACTCATAGTTCATATCCTGCCACTGCTTCACCATACCCAGCGCCTGATTATTCAGGTTGATGATCTTCACCGGCAGGTTGTACTGGTTGCAGGTGGAAAGCTCCTGAATATTCATCTGGATACTGCCTTCGCCCGTTATGCAGAGCACTTCGTCGTCCGGATAACTCAGTTTGACACCCATGGCCGCTGGCAAACCGAAGCCCATGGTTCCCAGGCCACCGGAGTTGATCCAGCGATTCGGGCGATCAAACTTGTAGTACTGCGCGGCGAACATCTGGTGCTGCCCCACATCGGAGGTCACATAGGCCTCACCATTGGTCAGGCGCCAAAGCATCTCAACCACTTCCTGGGGCTTGATCACATCGTCACTGGTTTCATAGCGCATGCCATGAAATGCTCGCCACTCATCGATCTGCTTCCACCAGGCAGCAATAGCATCGGCGTCGGGCGTTTCTTTGCTCTCTTTGACCAGCGTCAGCATCTCTTTGAGAACGGCATCAACCGGCCCCACGATGGGAACGTCAGCGTCAATGGTCTTCGAGATCGAGGCCGGATCAATGTCAATATGAACAATTCGAGCACCGGGACAGAATTTCTCGGTTGCGTTGGTTACCCGGTCATCGAAACGGGCACCGACACAGAGAATCAG
The DNA here is from genome assembly GCF_030053415.1 of Marinobacter sp. CHS3-4. Taxonomy (GTDB): domain Bacteria; phylum Pseudomonadota; class Gammaproteobacteria; order Pseudomonadales; family Oleiphilaceae; genus Marinobacter. The sequence goes on along the minus strand of NZ_JASGBJ010000004.1, from coordinate 202,495 downwards.
ATCCGCATGGTGCATGGCCATGTTTGACTCGTAGGTGCCGTGCATGCCGAGCCAGCCCAGATGCTGCTTGTCAGACGCGGGATAGCAACCAATACCCATAATGGTATTGGTGATCGGATACCCAAGCAGACGAACCAGTTCGGTCAGCTGATCCGATGCTTTGCCCAGGATCACACCGCCACCGGCATAGATCATTGGCCGCTTCGCGGCCATCAGCATATCGACAGCTTTTTTGATCTGGCCCGCGTGACCACGAATAGCGGGGTTGTAGGAACGCAGCTTCACTTTCTTGGGGAAGCTGTACTCATAACGCTCATTGGGCGTGGTCATATCTTTGGGGATATCCACAACCACAGGTCCGGGACGACCCGTTGAGGCTATGTAATAAGCTTTGCGAATAATTCCAGGGATCTCTTCTGGATGTCGCACACTCAGGTTGTGCTTCACCACTGGGCGGGAAACACCAATCATATCGGTTTCCTGAAACGCATCTTCACCAATCAGCGTCGACGCCACCTGCCCACAAAGCACAACCATTGGAATGGAATCCATAAAGGCGGTTGCGATACCGGTGATGGTGTTGGTCGCCCCCGGGCCCGAAGTCACCAGAACGGTGCCGGGTTTTCCAGACGCGCGCGCATAACCGTCGGCCATATGGACCGCCGCCTGCTCGTGCCTTACCAGAATATGCTTGACCTTATCCTGCCTGAAAAGCGCGTCATAAATATGAAGCGCGGCACCACCCGGATAGCCGTATATGTATTCGATACCCTCATCTTGAAGGGACCGAATCAGCATATCAGCGCCAGACAATAACTCCACGATGTTCTACCCTCTTCCACGAGTGAATGAGCCGGGTCACTACCCGACCACAGGTGCCTGGGTGTCCGGTTTTGCAGCTTCTTGTGAAAGCTGAACCGAATATTCCGCCACACTGATAAAAAGAGGTTGTCTCCTGGCCAGCCGCGCTCCTGAGGGTTGCGGAGAACGACCAATCAACGGGCTGTGCACTTACAAAGGCACAACGACCAGTCCGCGACTGAATTCGCGGGGCGTTCAGTGTGGTTGCTGATGGGGGATACTTGCTCGGGATCGCCTGCCGTATTGACCCCAGTCTTCAGGCAACGGGTAATTTTGACAGCGCGAAACTCTCTGTCAATAGCAAGGGCGGGTTTCTGTGGCCTGAATGTCGAATGCAGGGCCTGTAACTACGGCTCAGGAATTTTGAACCAGACGAAAGAAACTTGGCTTTACATGTGGCAGTATAGGCCTAATCTTAACGAATAAAAGAAGAGTAAAGGCATGACAAAAAAGATCCTCGCTCTCGCAGTATTTGTTCTGGCAATGCCCATCCTTGCCTCGGCGCAGTCGGTCTACAAGTGGACGGACGAAAACGGGGTGACGCATTTTGGCGATCGAAAACCGACCGGTAAGCAGTCGGAATCCGTAAGCGTCCGCACCGGGAAAGGTTCCGGCTCGTCTTCATCATCTGCTAGCCCACAGCAGCAGGTTGACCAAATGGAACAGGAACAGGCAGAAGTGGAACAGGATGAGAAAGTGTCTGCTGTTCAGGAAGCCCGCCGTAAGCAGCGGGCCGCAAACTGCGATACTGCCCAAACGAACCTTGCTCTGATAGCAACTGGCAGCCGAATCAAAGTCCAGGAGGACGGTGAAGAGCGCTATCTAAGCGAAGAAGAGATTGCACAAAAGCGCGAGCAGTTCGAGAAAATCGCCGAACTTAACTGTGGCGAAGAAGACGCCTCTTCCTGATCAATCGTTTACAAGGCGCTGCTATTGAAACGGCGTCCACGCAAAAAGAAGGCGGGCCTCATGCCCGCCTTCTTTCGTTGATATGTTGAATCACCCTTTTTCAAAGCGCATTTGGTGATCCTCCACTTTCGCGCTGATGGTGTCGCCGGGGACAAACTCGCCCTGCAACAGCTTCTGCGCCAACGGGTTCTCGATCATCCGCTGGATCGCACGCTTCAGCGGCCGCGCTCCGTATACCGGGTCGTAACCAACTTTCGCCAGAAGACCCATCGCCTCTTCGTCCAGAATCAGTTTCATATCCTGTTCCTTGAGACGCTTGCTCAATGAATCCACCTGAATTCTGGCAATGCCCTGGATCTGACTCTCAGCCAGTGGGTGGAAGACCACCACCTCATCGACTCGGTTGATGAACTCTGGGCGGAAGTGAGTACCTACTTCCTCCATAACATCCGCTTTCATGGCCTCGTAGTTTTCCTCACCCGCTTTCTGCTGAATGATGTCGGACCCAAGGTTGGAGGTCATGACGATCACCGTGTTACGGAAATCGACAGTACGGCCCTGGCCATCGGTCAAGCGACCATCTTCAAGCACCTGGAGAAGAATGTTGAACACATCCGGATGCGCTTTCTCCACCTCATCAAGAAGCAGAACGGAGTACGGCCGCCGACGAACAGCTTCCGTCAGGTAACCGCCCTCTTCATAGCCCACATACCCCGGGGGCGCACCGATCAACCGTGCAACCGAATGCTTTTCCATGAATTCGGACATGTCGATGCGGACCATGGCCTCTTCGGTGTCGAACAGAAATGACGCCAACGCCTTGCAGAGTTCCGTTTTACCAACCCCGGTCGGACCGAGGAACAAGAAAGAGCCGTTCGGCCGATGAGGATCCGCCAGCCCCGCCCGAGAGCGACGAACCGCATTTGAAACCGCTTCGACGGCCTCGTCTTGTCCAATCACCCGACCGTGCAGCGCTTCTTCCATGCGCATCAGCTTGTCACGCTCGCCTTCGAGCATTTTGGACACAGGAATGCCGGTCCATTTGGAGACAACCTCGGCAATTTCCTCATCGGTTACCCGGTTCCGGAGCAGCTTCATCTCCATCATCTCGGCCTGGCTGGCCATATCCAGCTGGCGTTCCAGCTCCGGAATCTGGCCATACTGCAGCTCCGACATTTTGCCCAGATCGCCAGAACGACGCGCGTTCTCAAGATCAATTCGGGCCTGCTCCAGGCGGCTTTTGATCTTCTGGGAGCCGTGAAGCGCTGCTTTTTCGGTGTTCCAGACTTCTTCAAGATCGGCGTACTCGCGCTCGACGCCGCTGATCACATCTGACAGCTCCGTCAAACGTTTTTTGGAGGCCGCGTCAGTTTCCTTTTTCAGCGCTTCCCGCTCTATCTTGAGCTGGATCAAACGCCGTTCGAGGCGATCCAGCGCTTCGGGCTTGGAATCCATCTCCATCCGGATCTGACTTGCCGCCTCGTCGACCAGATCAATGGCTTTATCGGGCAGCTGTCTGTCTGCTATGTAGCGGTGCGACAGTTTAGCTGCGGCGATGATGGCACCATCAGTCACTTCAACACCGTGGTGAACTTCGTACCTTTCTTTAAGGCCGCGCAGAATCGCAATCGTGTCTTCCTCGCTGGGCTCAGTCACCATCACTTTCTGGAAGCGACGCTCAAGAGCCGCATCTTTCTCGATGTTCTCACGATACTCATCCAGGGTGGTGGCACCCACACAGTGAAGCTCGCCACGAGCCAGCGCCGGCTTCAGCATGTTGCCGGCATCCATAGAGCCTTCAGCTTTACCCGCGCCGACCATGGTGTGAATTTCATCGATAAACAGGATGATCTGGCCTTCCTGTTTGGCCAGCTCGTTCAGCACGGCCTTCAGGCGCTCTTCGAACTCCCCTCGGAATTTCGCACCAGCAATCAGGGAGCCCATGTCCAGAGACAACACCCGCTTGTTCTTCAATCCTTCCGGCACTTCGCCGTTCACGATCCGCTGGGCAAGGCCCTCAACAATGGCGGTTTTACCAACGCCCGGCTCACCAATCAGCACAGGGTTATTCTTGCGACGACGCTGCAACACCTGAATGGTGCGACGGATCTCGTCGTCCCGACCGATCACCGGATCCAGCTTGCCTGCCTCGGCGCGCTCGGTCAGATCGATGGTGAACTTGTCGAGTGCCTGCCGATTTTCTTCGGCGGAGGCATCGTCCACCGTTTCGCCGCCGCGAACCTCATCAATCGCTTTTTCCAGCGCCGCCTTGTCGACACCCTGTTCTCTCAGCACACGGCCCAGGGTTCCACGGTCCTCCAGCGCAGCCATCAGCATGAGCTCGCTGGACACATATTGGTCGCCGCGCTTCTGAGCCAGCCGATCGGCGACATTGAAAAGCCGCCCCATGTCGTTTGACATGGACACGTCACCCGCAGAGCCCTGAACTTCCGGCAGGTTTTCAATCTCGCGGGCAATGGTCTGGCGAATGCGTCCAGGCTCTGCCCCGGCCTGCTTCAGCAATGGCTTGATCGAACCGCCCTGCTGATCCATCAACGCCATCATCAAGTGAACGGGCTCAATAAAGTTGTGGTCTTTGCCAACCGCCAGCGACTGAGCGTCCGCCAGCGCAGATTGGAGCTTGCTCGTCAGTTTGTCGATTCTCATGACTTCGGTATCCTCGGGTCTGTATGTCGGTAGGACAGCACTCACCGACCGACATTTAATATTCGCTTAGTTCCAATGTAGGGGCGCGAAGCCGGACTTCAAGCAAGATAGGCAAAGAATCGTCAGAAAATTGACGGATTGATATTCTGAAGCGCGGAGAATTCAGGAAAGAAAGATATAGCTGGCCATACGACCGGAGCGACCGTCCCGCCGATAGGAGAAAAAGCGCTCTTTGTCCGTGTAAGTACACCAATGCCCGCCGTAGATTGAGGTCAAACCTGCGCGCTCCAGCCGCTGACGGGCAAGCCTGTAAAGATCTGCCATAAAGTGGCCTTCCCTATTGCTGGCAGTAAAGGCGTTTTCAGCCGCAGCGTCATGTTCCAGAAAGGCTTGTCGAACTTCTGACCCAACTTCAAAGGCGTTTTGCCCAATGGCCGGCCCAAGCCAGGCCATGACGTCGCCGGGCGCCTCGAATGCTTCAACCGTCCGCTCGAGCACACCGTTACAAAGGCCACGCCATCCGGCATGGGCGGCAGCCACCCGGGTACCGGCCCGATCACAGAACAATACCGGCAAACAGTCAGCCGTCATCACCAGACACGGCGTGTTGCGTCTGGAAGTCACGCATCCGTCCGCTCGCAATCCAGATTCGCCAGACAGGCCTGTGGCTGGCAATTCGATAACCCGGGTGCCATGTACCTGTTCCAAAAACTCGAATGAGGACTTCGGCAGACCGACCCAATCCGCCAGAATCTGACGGTTGCGTTCAACGTTTTCGACGTTGTCCTCGACGTGACTACCCAGGTTGAGGCTAGACCAAGGGCCTTCGCTGACACCGCCAGCCCTGGTTGTACACGCTGCCTTGATGTGGCCCGGAGCCGGCCAATCCGGAATGATCAATTCGGAATCAGACATCGGCATTCTTCAATTCCACCTGATGCTTACGAAGAGCCGCCAGAAGGGCCAACATATCGGGAGGCATTGGGGCTTCCCAACTCATGATTTCACCGGTCTCCGGATGCTCCAGCGTCAGTTTCTGGGCGTGCAGCGCCTGCCGCTGAAAAGCGGCGAGTTCCTCTCGCAATTCCTCTGTAGTGCCTTTCGGCAACCTGAGTCGACCACCGTAGAGCGGATCGCCAATCAGAGGGTGTTTGACATGAGCCATGTGAACCCGAATCTGGTGGGTACGGCCGCTTTCCAGTTTGCAGCGAATATGGGTATGAGCCGCAAAACGTTCCACCAGCCGATAGTGAGTGACTGCTGGCTTACCGGAGGCCACAACAGCCATTTTTTTACGCTCACGGGGATGCCGGCCAATCGGTGCATCGACCGTCGCGCCACCCGTCAGGGTACCGACCACAATGGCCTCGTACTCACGGCCCATGGTTCGCGATTGCAACTGATCCACCAGAGACGTGTGCGCAATCAGGCTGCGCGCCACCACCATAATGCCAGAGGTGTCTTTATCCAGACGGTGGACAATGCCCGCACGGGGCAGGTTTTCAACTTCTGGCGCATAATTCAGAAGGGCATTCACCAGCGTACCGTCGGCATGGCCTGCCGCCGGATGCACCACCAGACCGGCAGGCTTGTTGATCACCAGCAGATGTTCATCCTCATACACGACTTCCAGAGTGATTGCCTCGGCCTCCCAGCTCACCTGAGCTTCGGGCTCGGCGTCCAATTCCAGCGTGTCGCCCATCATGACCTTGTCTCTTGGCTTGTATTTCTTGCCATTGACGGTCAGTGCGCCAGACTTGATCCAGCCTTGAAGGCGCGAGCGGGAGTGCTCGGGCATCAGTTCCGCCGCTGCCTGATCCAACCGCCGGTCGCTAACTTCGGAAGGGATTGAGAAATGGGCGGTAATTCGTGATTCAGATGACATTAAGCCCCCAGGGCGAATATAGCGTTACGTTTTTGCAAAAACATGGAATCCGGTACTGAAGCCACTGCACAAGGCACGGTATCCCCGTTACAATGGCCCACAATTTCAGATTTGCCATTATACGGGATTACACATGACGTCAGTTGCCCGATTCGTTTTTCTCTTCATCGCTGCCCTGCTGATCAGCGCCTGCGCCACCAATAAGGGCGACGAGGAAGTGCTCGCAGAAGAGACCTATTACGAGAACGCCCGTGATGCCATGAGATCCGGCAACTTTAACGAAGCCGAGACCAACCTGGACGCTCTGGAAACCTATTATCCGTTTGGTCGGTATGCCGAACAGGCCCAGTTGGACTTGATCTATGCCCGTTACCAGAATCTCGACCTTGAAGGTGCGAGGGCCGCGGCGGATCGTTTCCTGCGACTGAACCCTCAAAGCGAGCATGCAGACTACGCACTGTACATGAGAGGCCTGGCTTCCTATAACCTCGACATCGGTCTGGCGGCGCGTTATCTGCCCATCGATGTTGAAGCCCGTGACCCGGGCGAGCAGCGTCAGGCGTTTCGAGACTTTTCAGACCTGCTGGACCGATACCCAGCCAGCAAGTACGCGCCTGACGCCCGCCAGCGCATGATCGCGATCCGCAACCGGCTGGCCAATCTTGAGCTCCTGGCAGCCGAGTATTACATCAGCCGGGAGGCCTATCTGGCCGCCAACACCCGGGCCCGATACCTGATCGAAAACTATCCCTCCACGCCACCCGTGGAAGACGCCCTGATCATTCTGGCTGAGACTTTTCGGTTCCTGGATCTGAAGAAAGGAGCGTCGGACGCGGTGGCCATGCTGCGTGAAAACTTCCCGAACAGTGACGCGTTCAATGAAAATGGCGACTTTGAGCCTGATATTCTCGAACGCGAAGACCGCTCCCTGGCCAGCGTCGTCACGTTCGGCTTGATAGGCGACGAATAGCATCGCCCATCCCGGCATGGCTAGATGCCGCTTTTCCAACCGTTGGTGATGGGATAGCGGCGATCCTTGCCAAAGCCCCTTTCGGTAATACGCACGCCAATTGGGGCCTGGCGGCGTTTGTACTCGTTGATATCCACAAGCCTCACGACACGGTCAACATCCTCGCGCTCAAAGCCCTGGGCCACAATGGCATCTGCGCTCAAGTCCCGCTCCACGTATAGATTGAGAATCTGATCCAACACGTCGTATCCCGGCAGGCTGTCCTCGTCTTTCTGATCCGGTGCCAGCTCGGCCGAGGGCGGCCGGGTAATTACCCGCTCAGGGATCACCGATGACAAGGTATTCCTGTACCAGGCCAGCTTGAACACCAGGGTTTTGGGCACATCCTTCAGCACATCAAAACCGCCGGCCATATCGCCGTAAAGCGTCGAGTAACCAACGGCCATTTCGCTCTTATTACCGGTGGTAAGTACCAACGCACCGAATTTATTCGAGAGCGACATTAGCAACACACCGCGAAGCCTGGCCTGCAGGTTTTCCTCCGTGGTGTCCGGTTTCGTACCTTCAAAAGGTTGAGCCAGGGTTTCCATGAACGCATCGTACATCGGCTCGATGGAGAACACATCGTACTGGACCCCCAGAGCCCGAGCCTCAAGCTCTGCATCCTCAATGCTCATACCAGAGGTATACCGGAAAGGCATCATCACCGCCCTCACCCGGTCGGCCCCCAGCGCATCCACTGCAACAGCCAGAGTGACAGCGGAATCGATACCGCCAGACAACCCAAGCACGACGGATTTGAAGCCGTTCTTATTGACGTAGTCCCTCACACCGAGCACCAGCGCCTTGTAAACGTTCTCTTCAATCGAGGGCTCCGGAATTCTGGCCTGCACAACGGGCTGACAATGGTGCTCACAGATCAACTCGACCGGATAGAGCCCTTCGCTGAACTGAGGGGCTTCGGCGCAAAGCTCCCCGGAATGATCAAACGCCAGCGACCCCCCATCAAACACCAGCTCGTCCTGACCACCCACAAGGTTCACGTAAATCACGGTTACCCTGTTGTCCCCGGACTTGCGCTCAAGAAGCGCCTTTCGGCGATTCTGTTTGCCAATATCGTAGGGTGAGGCATTCAGGTTCAAAACCAGCTTTGCACCTTGAGCGGCAGCGTCCTCTACCGGGCCATCACTCCAGATGTCTTCACAAACGGTAAGCCCTACAGGGACTCCGCGAATCATCTGCACCTGAACATCCTGACCAGTGGCAAAATAGCGTTTCTCATCAAACACCTGGTAATTGGGCGGGAACCGTTTGAAATACTGACCCGTGATCGCGCCATCTTCGATCACCAGCGCCGTGTTATACAGCAGACCGGATTCCCGGATAGGGGCGCCAATAACAATAGCAGGGGCCAGAGATTCAGACTTGAGCCGCTCGATGGCATCAGCCACACGCAGATCCAGACTGGGGCGCAGCAAAAGATCTTCCGGCGGGTATCCGGTCAGACATAATTCCGGGAAAACCACAATGTCTGCACCCAATTCCCGATCAGCCCGATGCGCCGCATCGATCACCTTCCGGGTATTGCCCGGAATATCGCCCACCAGAAAATCAAGCTGCGCCATCACCACGGTCAGCGTTGCCGGCGATTGATCGGTTTGCCCAGACATAAAACACCGCTCCTGTAACTCATTGCCATTAAAAGGCTATTATAACCTTCCAGCGATCAAGAATTCTTCCGGATAAGCACCAATCATGGAAAACGTTTTGCAAAAAGCAGCCGGCCTGAATACCACCGGCCCTCCCGGTCACCAACGGGGGCGACTGTTCCGGATCTACAACCATTACCGCGTCGTGCTCAGTGTCCTACTAGTGACATTGCTTTTTGTCGCGCCGACAGAGTTTGATTCGCGATGGCGCGCACTGGAATATTACCAGGCCGGCGTTATTAGCTATCTTGCCATCAATGTCTTTATTGCCCTGGTGCTCCTGGCCGGATTCCAGCCGCGCAACCGTCATATCGTCATCTCGATATTGATGGACATCTTGATACTTCATTGGCTGTTGCTGACCAGTACTGGAATGACCGGTGGCCTTGCGAATCTCGTGATTGTGGCCGTGGCCGCCGGCAATATCCTTACGCCCACCCGAATCGGCACTTTCTACGCCGCTCTCGGTGCTATCTGTTCCCTGGGCATAGCCATTTGGTCGGTGCTGACACTGCTGGCCTCGGCCGATGAAATCGTAAGGGCGGGCTCCCTTGGCATCCTCTATTTTGCGGCCGCGTTTATTCTGCAATATATCTCCCGAAGAATGGTCCGCAGCGAAGCCCTCGCCAATTCCAGGGCACGCAGCATTGCCGAACTGGAGCAGATCAATCGCCAGATCATCCAAAGGATGCGCACCGGCATTCTGGTACTGGACCGATTTGGATCTGTCCGGCTTGCCAACGCCGCAGCCGAGGAATTGTTGTTCGGATCTGTGCCAGGCGAAGACAGTTTTACCCACAGTCAGATACTACCCACTCCCCTTCGCCAGGGTTTGGAAGATTGGCTACAAAACCCGGGACGGCGCACTCAGCCCTTCCAGGCCATGCCAACCGCGCCCATGGTGCAAGCCAACTTCACCCAACTGGACCAGGAGCGCGGCGACCAGATACTGGTGTTTATTGATGACCTGAGCAAAGTGACGCAGCAGGCACAGCAAATGAAACTGGCCTCCCTGGGAAGACTGACGGCCGGCATTGCTCATGAAATTCGAAATCCGCTGGGCGCAATCAGCCACGCCTCTCAGCTTATGCGCGAATCCGAGCACCTGGACGACGGCGATCGAAAAATGCTGGACATCATCCAGCGTCATTCACGCAGGGTAAACGGGATCATTGAGAACGTGCTGGATCTATCACGCCGGCGGGCAGCCAGTAGCGATCTTGTGCAAATCGATACCTGGCTGAAGGCCTTTCGAGATGACTACCTGCAAACGTTGGACAAGAATGACAACCATCCCGCTGAAATCATTCTGGAGATTGAGGAAAACCTGCCAAGCGCCCGCTTTGATGTCAGCCAGATCGAGCAGGTACTGGTTAACCTCTGCGATAACGGTCTCAGGTACAGCGAGGAGAACACCGGCGAACCCAAAATCCAACTCCATGCCGGAGCAACAGCCGACGGAGAACGTGCGTTCATCGACGTTCAGGATTTCGGGGTTGGCATTGCGGCCGAATACCGCGCCTCAATCTTCGAGCCCTTCTTCACTACAGACAAAGGCGGAACCGGGCTCGGGCTTTATCTGGCCCGGGAACTGTGCGAATCTAATCAGGCACATCTGTCTCTGGTGGACAATAAAAAAACTGGCTGCTGTTTCCGCATTACCTTTGCCCATCACGGGCGAATGATCTGATACGCCGGACACAAGAGCGCCTGACCAGCATACGGAGCTATCTCCACACCAATGACCAAACACACTGCTCTTATTGTCGACGACGAGCCCGACATCCGCGACTTGCTTGAAATCACGCTGAGTCGCATGGGCATCAGCACTCTGACGGCCAAGGACGTCGAGTCCGCAAAACAATTGCTGTCAGAAAGCAAACCCCAGCTTTGTCTTACCGACATGAACCTGCCTGATGGCAATGGCATCGAACTGGTTCAATGGATTCAACTCAATGCCCCGGCAACACCTGTGGCCGTTATCACCGCCTATGGCAATATGGATACGGCCATTGAATCCCTGAAAGCCGGCGCTTTCGATTTCGTGTCAAAGCCGGTTGAATTACCGAGGCTGAGAGAACTTGTTAACAGCGCTTTGAAACTCTCAGAGCCCGAACTGGAGTCTGAGGCATCGGAAGACGAGCCAGGGCTTCTGCTGGGCAAATCACCGGAAATCAAACGGCTCAGGAATCAGGTCCGCAAACTTGCACGCAGCCAGGCACCCGTGTTTATCAGCGGCGAATCGGGCAGCGGCAAAGAGCTGGTAGCCAGAATGATCCACATGCAAGGCCCTCGCCGCGACGGGCCTTTTATCGCAGTGAACTGTGGCGCCATCCCTTCGGAACTGATGGAAAGCGAATTCTTTGGCCATAAGAAAGGCAGCTTCACCGGCGCAACCGACAACAAAGACGGCCTGTTTCGATCCGCCAGCGGCGGCACCCTGTTCCTGGATGAAGTAGCCGATCTGCCTCTGGCAATGCAGGTAAAACTGCTCAGAGCCATTCAGGAAAAGGCCGTTCGTCCCGTTGGCGAAACCAAGGAATTCGACGTTGATATTCGGGTACTGAGCGCCACGCACAAAAACCTGCCAGAACTGGTGCAGGAAGGCGATTTCCGCCAGGACCTGTTCTATCGAATTAACGTCATCGAACTCAAGGTTCCTGCCTTGCGGGACCGGCCTGATGACATTCATCTACTCGCAAATCACGTGTTGGCGCGGATTGCAAAAGAGTACGAATGTGAACCAGCTGGGCTGACAGCCGAAGCCATCAATAGGCTGAAGGCCTATCCTTTCCCCGGGAATGTCCGAGAACTGGAGAATATCCTGGAACGGGCTTTCACCCTGTGCGATGCAGACCTGATTGGCGATGAAGACCTTCATCTGGACGCTGCCCCGGCTGCGCCTGCGCAGCGTTCCAGCACTATGACGCCGGCTCCTGGCGACGCGCCCGGCCCTGACGATCTGCCGGAGGGAGAGATAGACCTGGAGCATTATCTTGAAACGATAGAGCGAACCGCCATCGAAAAAGCACTGGAAGCAACGCGTTGGAACAAAACGGCAGCCGCTAAACGATTGGGCATCAGCTTTCGCGCACTCAGGTACAAACTGAAAAAGCTCGGATTGGATTAATCGAGCGGTCCACACCCGAGACTCCTATCGCTGAGACATTTTGAGATACAATACGGCAGCCTCACACAGGACGTGAGAGGCGAACAACTCCACCACAAGGACGTATTGCTATGCCTCGCTTCTACAAAGTTCGTGGCTTCACCCTTATTGAAGCCCTCATTACGCTCACCATTTTCGCACTGATCACCGGTTTCGTGAGCTCGTCGCTCGCGCCCCTGGTCGCCGCTAACCGTCATTCTGAATCGGTTAATGAAGCCATGCGCATGTTCTCCATTGCGCGTTCCTACGCCATACACCGCAATAGCCTTACCACCCTATGCCCCCTGTCGCCTGCGTCGCAAAAGTGCACAGATGACTGGTCGTTGCCGGTATCCGTATTCCCAGACTCAAACAACGATAAAAGACCGGATTCAGGAAAGATCTACCAGCTTTTCACCCCTGCCACCGAACAGTCCACCATCTTTTCCAGAACGGCTGGACGGGGCTATTTCCAGCTTGGCGCCGACGGGATGAGTCGCGGATCAATGGGCAGCCTGGTTGTCTGCACGCCCGCCGAGACGGGCAAGCGGCACACGAAAATGACGTACATTGCCCTGAACATCGGCGGTCGTGTGCGGGCGCTCGCCGACAAAGACAAGGACGGCAGGCTTACACTGCCCTGGGGAACCGTCATTTCCTGCCCACCCACGTGACGTAAGTCACAAGAATAGCCCCAAGCCACCGTTCATTACCCATCTCCAACCGCTTATCGCGTGGATAATGCAAAGCGGTTTTACTTTTTGCTCTACTAAACTTGGCAAAAAAAACGGGATTCATATGTTGCACAAGAACGCTGGCTTCACATTAGTGGAAATGATCGTCGTCCTGGTTGTCCTGGCCATTATCACCATGGCCGTGATTCCCGGTTTCGGCAATCTGATCTCGAAAAACCAACGGGTCGCAGACGTGAACCTTCTGGTGTCCTCACTCAACTTTGCCAGGACAGAGGCGATCAAACGCGGAAACAATGTCACGTTCAGCACGGATGGCGGTCTCGGTAGCGGTTGGTGCGTTCATTCAGGCGACGCTTCGAACGATTGCGCCAGTGACCAGATTCGTAGCTTCCAATCGTCCGGAAACATGACGTTTACGGAAACCGCATCGGACATCGTTTTTGACCGCCGGGGTTTTCTGGTGCCCCAAGCGGCGCAGAGTTTCCAGATTTACCCGGATGATTGTCCATCAGGAGACCCGGACCTTCGAATCATTCGGGTCAGCCCGGTAGGAAGAACAGAACTCGATGATGGAGTGTGCCCATGAATCAAAAAGGCTTTAGCTTGATAGAGGTCATTGTAACCATCCTGATTCTTGGCATCGGCATTCTGGGCGTAGCTTCTACCCAGGTTGTGTCGCTGAAGATGAACACTCAATCCCAAAGTCGCAGTCAGGCGGTGATTCTGGCTGAAGACCTTTTGGACAGGGTCCGCGCCTCTTACGACAACATTGGCGCTTATGCACTGGCGCAGGGAGACGCACAAGGCGCTGACAATGGCGCGTGCGATACTTCTTTTGTTCCCAATGGTGCCAGCGTGCCTGCGAACGACATCGCCACCTGGGAAAACAACCTGGCGTGCCTGCTTCCCGCGGCGGAACGCACCGTGGCAATCAACGGCAATACGGTCACAGTGACGATTGATTGGGACCAGGATGATGCTGACTCTAACCCCGTAGTAGTGAGGACTGAGATTTGATCATGTATCAGTCAAACCAAAAACCTTATACAACCATGCACCAGCTCACCCTCAACGATCAGCGGGGTCTGTCGCTGGTTGAACTGATGGTAGCGATCGCTCTTGGTCTTATTTTGACCCTGGGCGTAACGCAGATCTACCTGAGCGGTAATTCCACCTATCGCCAGACACAGGGGTTCGCCCATGCTCAGGAGAGCACGCGTTTTGTGGCGTCCATACTGAATCCGGATTTACGCTCTGCGGGAACGTTTGGGTGCCTTTCCAGGATGGGTCGCCCGCTCGACCAGATCGTCGACAACAGACTGAATGGCGGCCTGAGCATCCAGATTGACCGGCCTCTTCAGGGCTGGGAGTACACTGGCACAAGCCCGGGCGATTCCTTTAATCTACCAGACGCGATTGATACACCGGGCGCAGCAAACTGGTCGTCTGGAACGGCTGGCGCAAACCTCCCGGCTTCGCTGGTCGGCTCGGTCATTACAGGCTCAGATGTAATCATCACCAACGCGATGGCCACCCTTAGCGTGCCCGTTGATCCCGGCAATCCACAGAATGGTAACAGCATCAACTTCTTGGATAACGTGTTGGTCCCGGTCAATCGTGTAGTGCTTGCCACCGATGGAGCCTGCTCAGAAGGTGAACTGTTCCAGAAGTCGAACAACTACAACTCCTCCTCCATCACCATGGCAGGCGGTAACGTCAATCCTGGCAACAATGGCAATAATTTTAATATTGACTACGAGCCGCAGACACGGGTTTATGAGTTCACGGCCATGGCTTACTACATTGGCGAGGGAACCAATGGGGAGCCGGCGTTGTTTCGACGCCTGATGACACCCCTCGAAGCGCCCCAAGAGCTGGTATCTGGCGTTGAGACCCTGCAGATTCTTTACGGCGTCAATACAAATGGAAGCAACGCTGCAGACGAATATGTGCCGGCCGATGAGATTGCCGATGACGACTGGGCGAACGTGGTTAGCATCCGTTTTGCCACCATTTCCCGCAGCCAAAATGAAGTATTGGTTGAAGAGAACACCCGCACGTTTGATCTAATCGGCAGCGAAGTCTCTCAGGGGAACGATGGAGACCGACGAGCTCGTATCGCCTCGTCGGCGACTGTTGCGCTCAGAGGAGTCATGCAATGAAAACATTACGTGCTGATTTCAACGCATTTGGAATGGCGCCCCTTCCAGCTAAGCAGCAAGGCGCTTCGCTTATCATTGCTCTGGTCATGCTGGTACTGATCTCGATACTGGCAATTGGCGGCATGCAGGGCTCTATCCTGCAGGAACGCATGGCAAGTAATGCGCACGACGGAGCCATTTCTTTCCAGGCGACAGAGGCCGCTCTGAGACAAGCGGAAACAGACGTTCTGGCCAATATCGGAACGCGCCTGGACGCGTATGCAACACCTATGTTGGTTGACCCGTGGGAATGGGACGGCACAAACCCAGTGCCCTCGGGTACGGGCAATGCAGGCCCAGACGTCAGCGCTCAACCGATTTATCACCTGGCCCGTCTTGCCGACGTATGCCCTGAAGAACAGGGGCAACCTTGCTTCGAGCGTTATCGGGTCACCGTAAGAGGACAGGGCGGCAGTGACGAAGCGATCACTGTCCTTCAGTCAACCGTGCTTTTGCCGCCAGAACTTTGATGCTTGTTCAGACATAAATCTGCAACAACGCACAACGATTGCTGACTCTACATGGAGAGGATGCTATGAAAGCTTTTAGAAAACACACCACCAGCCACTCGAAGGTTAATAAGTTGACCACCTTCGGGGCCAGCCTTTTCCTGTCCGTGTGCACAGTTCAATCTGCACTGGCTCAGGTCAACCTTTCGCAGGTTCCACTGTTCCTGAAGGAGTCGGTCGATTCGAACCTGGTCTTCGTTTTCGATGACTCCGGATCCATGGGATGGCGCTATATGCCAGACGATCTTGGCGGGAATGACGTATACAACAACCACTATTATTCGAGCCACGTGAATAAGATCTACTATGATCCCACCGTGACTTACACCCCACCGTACAAGCCGGATGGCAGTGGCCGCTACCCAGATTCCAGTTACACGGCTGCCTGGGTCAACGGTTTTGATCAGTCAGACGACAGCACCAAAGATGACCTTAGGACCTATATTCGCTTCGACGGGCTCGGGGATATTGAGCAAGGGTTCTACATGCAGTTCAACTCCTCTGACAGCTGCGACGCAGACCCCAAGCAGAACAGTTGCTATAAGACGGTGTTGCTCAACGACGCGTCGGACGACGTAAAGCAGAATTACGCCAACTGGTTTTCTTATTACAGTCGGCGCGATCTCGCCGCCAAATCCGGTATTACAGAAGCGTTCTTTGATTTACCAGAAAGCATTCGGCTGGGTTATGGCGCCATTAACGTCAATAACAACACGATTGACGGTGTGGATGGCACGAACACGTTGGTCAGCGGCGTCAGAACCTACGACGCCAATCGCAGAGAGCAGTTCCTGACATGGCTGCACGGCAAGAGTGTTGGCGGCGGCACGCCACTGCGCACAGCCCTCAAGGACGTTGGCGAATACTATTCACGAACTGACAATCTTGGCCCCTGGGGCGAAGAACCCGGCACCAATAACACGACGGCGCATACGGAATGCCGCCAGAGCTTCGGCCTGATCATGACGGATGGAATCTGGAATGGCAGCGATCCTGCAGTTGGCAACGCTGACAACACCGCAGGCCCCTCGTACACCAACCCAGATCCTGACGGCAAAGACTTTGAATATAAAAATGTATCGCCATTTGCAGATGCGTACTCCAACACACTGGCCGATGTCGCAATGGCCTATTGGAAGAACGATCTAAGAGATGACCTTGATAATAAAGTGCCGGTTACCTCCACGGATCCTGCGTTCTGGCAACACATGACATCCTTCACCATTGGTTTGGGTGTTAATGGGAATATTGCCGAATCAGATGCAGTGAAGGCTGTTGAAACCGGTGACACCATCAACTGGCCCGAGCCTGGAAGTGACAAGAGTCCGGAAAACATTGATGACCTTCTGCACGCGGCAATCAACGGCCGAGGCGGTTATGCCAGCGCCCAGAATCCAACAGAGTTTACGGCAGAAATCCAGGGGTTTCTTGACGATGTTATCGCCAGATCAGAAACATCAGCCTCGTCTGCTGCCGTGAGTTCGTCGGTGCTGCAGACAGGTACTCTGGGCTACTTTGCTGGCTTCCGAAGCGAGGATTGGTCCGGCACCCTGACCGCTATTGATCTCAGTACCGGCGATGTGGAGTGGGACGCCGAAACCAAACTGGCCAACACGCTGCCAGAGAATAGAACCCTGATCACCTACAATGGCACAAATGCCGTAGAGCTGGCCTTTGACTCAGCTACTTCGCTGTCCAATCTATCCACAGAACAGCAAAACGCGTTGAACGCAGACCCAACACAAGCGGGCACTCTCGACAACCTTGGCTACAAGCGGCTTGCCTGGCTTCATGGGGACAACCCAGCAGACGACTCTTTCCGTGACAGGAGCGCTGAAACCCCCGGCGGCGCAACCGTTACCCGGTTGCTTGGCGATATCGTGAATGGCAACCCCCAGATAGTTGGCAACAGCAACTATGGTTACGCAAGCCTCGACGATGAAGGCAGCTCCTACGGTGCGTTCCGTTCAACCTCCGCTTACCAGAATCGAACCAAAACACTTTATGTCGCTTCTAATGATGGCATTCTGCATGCCTTTGACGGCGAGACCGGCACAGAAATGTTCGGATACATTCCATCTGAGCTTCTGTTGCCGGCTGGTTCCAACAGCCACGCACGTATTTCTGAACTGATGAGACCCGATTATTCTCACCGGTTCTACCTGGATGGCACTCCTCAGATCCAGGATGCCTACGTCGATAAAAACGGCAACGGTTCCGCAGAGTGGCGTACCATTCTGGTCGGCACCATGGGCGCGGGCGGAAAAACCGTATTTGCGCTTGATGTGACCGATCCCGGTGAGTTTTCTCCCAGCGAAGATGTCATGTGGGAATTCCAGCACGCAAACCTTGGTTATGGTGTGACGGATGCCAGAATTGCCCGATTGGAAGACGGACGCTGGGTTGCCCTGTTTGGCAACGGGTACAATGGCGCCAATGATCAGGCGAGTCTGTTTGTGGTCGACCTGAGCGATGGTTCGCTGATTCGTGAGCTGCAAACCGGTGTCGGTAGCAGCACGGCGTCCAATGGCCTCGCAGCTCCAACGATCGGCAGCTTCCCCGAGAGAGACGCTGTGTCCCGCTACGCCTACGCTGGCGACCTTCTTGGTAACCTTTGGCGTTTTGACATTACTGGCACCAGATCAAGTAGCTGGAGTACAACCAAAGTGTTCACCGCAGCAAGCCCGGCAGGCAACACTCAACCCATTACGGTTGCACCGCGGGTCGCCATAAACCCCAACGACGATGAAGAACTGGTGGTTACGTTTGGCACCGGCAGCTTTATCCGCTCCGGTGATGAAAACGACAACGACATTCAGACGTTTTACGCGATCAAGGATAACCTGACGGAATTCAATCTGAGTCGCTCGGATCTCCTTCAACAAACCATTACGACTCAAGAGACTGTAACGGTCGAACGAGACGATGGGTCCGATCAGACCTACACACTTCGTGATACTTCCAGCAATGAACTGACTGACGAGAAGGGTTGGTACCTGGATCTTGCCTACAACGGCATCAAATCGGGTGAAAGGGTTATCAGCCGAGCCGCGTTTCCTTTCGGCGTGTACTCTAATCGGGTGCGGTTCAATACGGTCATACCTGACACAGATCCATGTGGAAGTTCTCGCACTGGCTTCTTGATGGACCTGAAACTGACGACCGGTGAAAAGTCGGACCAACCCGTTTTCGATCTGGATGGTGACGGCCAGTTCAACACGAACGATATCGTGAATGGGTATCCTGCCAGCGGTATCGAGTGGGGTGAAGGCGAAGAGATTCGCACGATCAAGATCATCTCAGATCCTCCCGGCGAAACTGAAGCGCTGATTGGGAATCCAGGAGGAACACCATCCTGCGAAGCGGGACTGTGCACGCGAACTCTTAAGAACGCACTGGGACGGCAAACCTGGGAGCAGCTTCGCTAGAAGCTGCTCTGCAGCAAGCCTCATGAAATGCGTTAAACGGTATAAACAGGTAAATCGCTATGGAAACTTACTTTGATCCCAAGGCTTACATTGCCCGCATGGCCACCGCCCTGCTCCGTATCGCCGCCATCGTCACCATCGTTATCGCTGCCAGCCCCCTGGCAGCGGAGGAGATCGCAGATGGCGGTGTACTGACAACTGAGCAGACAAGCTATCAGGGTACGATTAACTCGGTTCACGCCGACAGCTTCAAAATCGTTGTCGACGACCGGGCCTTTGTTCTCGCCCGTAACCTGCGCATATCGGACACGTCCTGGTCGCGGGAGCAGGCCGTTCTGAAACTCAGTGCAGGACAGCGAGTTACACTCGGCCTCGGTGGAATCAGTGAAGACGATTCGTCGTTGCGGGTCGTTCAAAGCATAACGGCTTACTAGGCCAGAACTAATCGACGAAAGAAAAAGCCAAAGGAAGCATCATTTTGAAATTACAAAACCAAAAAGGCTTTACGCTGATCGAGGTCATAATCGTTATGGCCATTGTCGGCATTCTTGCGGCAATCGCTTTTCCGCTATACGACGGCCAGGTCAAGACAACACGTCGAACGACGGCTCAATCCGACCTGATGGAGCTGTCGCAATGGATGGAAAGGCGCTATTCGAATGGGTTTGATTACCGGGATGCATCAGGCGATCCGCCAACTCTGCCTTTCACAGAATCACCCCAGACGGGCAGCGCGTCCTACAACATCGGTTTAGCCGGCGTGGCAAGGGACACGTATACACTGCAAGCCGTTCCAACGGGCGAACAAGCAAATGATGACTGCGGGACGCTCACCCTGGACGAACAGGGCAATCGCGGCGCGGATGAAGCTGATTGCTGGTAACGCCGGGCCTTAGCCTTTATTGACGCCGTTGATTCTCAACTGACCTCAACGGCGTCTATCCGCAACTCACGAGGCATAGAGAAAACAATATTCTCCTCCCGCCCTTTCACTTCCTCGGGCAAGTCCCCGCCGAGTTCCTGGAGCCGGGCAATCACATCATTCACCAGCACTTCGGGCGCAGACGCCCCGGCAGTAACCCCCACCGATCGTTTGTTTTCCAACCACTGGGGATCGATCTGTGTGGCCTCGTCAATCAGGTAAGCGGGCGTGCCCATCCGCTCGGCAAGTTCCCTCAGACGGTTTGAATTGGAGCTGTTCGGTGAGCCAACCACGAGCATCAGGTCACAATCGCCAGCCAGCTGTTTAACGGCATCCTGCCGGTTCTGGGTGGCATAGCAGATATCGTCCTTGCGCGGCCCCTGAATCTCGGGGAAGGTTGTGCGCAGAGCATCGATTACGCGTGCCGTGTCGTCCATGGACAGTGTGGTCTGCGTGACATAAGAAAGCTTCGAAGGGTCTTTTACCTGCAGGTTGGCAACGTCTTTCTCGTCCTCCACCAGGTAAATCTCGCCGCCATTACTGCGATCGTATTGCCCCATGGTACCTTCCACTTCTGGATGTCCCTGGTGGCCGATCAGCACGCACTCGCGGCCCTCGCGGCTGTATTTCATGACTTCCAGATGTACTTTGGTCACCAGCGGGCAAGTGGCGTCAAACACCTTCAAACCACGGCGGGCGGCTTCATTCTGAACCGCCTGGGACACGCCGTGGGCACTGAAAATGACCAGCTTGTCATCCGGCACTTCTTCCAGCTCATCGACGAAAATAGCGCCACGATTCCGAAGGTTATCGACCACAAACTTGTTATGCACTACCTCGTGACGCACGTAAATCGGCGCGCCGAACACATCCAGGGCGCGGTTGACGATCTCGATAGCGCGATCAACACCGGCACAAAAGCCACGGGGATTTGCGAGTCGGATCTGCATAAACTTGCCCTGCGATATTGCTTGATTGAATTGCTCTAAACGATGCGTTAATGCGCTGCCCCAACGGGCTCCACATCAATGATCTCAACTTCGAACGTCAGTGTACGCCCCGCCAGTGGGTGATTAAAGTCCACCTCGACCTGGTCTCCCTCAACGTGGCTGACCACGCCCGGCAACTCACTTTGCCGCGCATCGGCAAACGAAATCATGACGCCTTTTTCCAGCACCATATCAGCGCTGAATTCACTGCGTTTGAACGTCTGAACGTTGCTGGGGTTGTGCTGACCAAAGGCTTTCTCCGGCGGCACCTCAAAGCTGTTGCGCTCGCCAGCTTTCATGCCCATCAGATAGGCTTCAAAGTTCTCAGGCAGATTGTCATCGCCAATTTCGAGCGTGGCCGGCTCTTTTTCAAACGTAGAATCAATTACTTCGCCGTCGCTGAACTTCAGGGCGAAATGGAGGGTTACCCGGGTTTGCTGGTCAATAGGGAGTTCTTTCATGGTTGCACACTCCGGAAATCAGTCAGTGGACGACTTCGATTCGCCCGACTGACGGAAAATATCAATGATCATCATGCCTGCACCGATGGTGATGGCGGTGTCGGCGATGTTGAAGGCGGGAAAGTGGTAATCGCTCCAATAGAAATGAAGGAAATCCACCACATAACCATGGACAACGCGGTCGTACACGTTTCCCAGGGCGCCGCCCATAATCAATACGATGGCAATCGCCGACCAGGTTTCCGACGGCTTTAGTGATTTAAGCCAACGGAAAAGAACAACACTGACAACCGCAGCCAGCGTGATAAAGAACCAGCGCTGCCAACCTGACTCGCCCGCAAGGAAACTGAACGCCGCGCCGGTATTATGCAGCAACGTCAGATTGAACATAGGCATCACCGGCACGGGTTCGGCGTAGGTCAACAGCGCTGTAGCCATGGCTTTCGTGCCAAGATCCAGCACGACAACCAACCCTGCGAGCCACAGCCATCGCAGTTTCGAGCCCGCAGATTCTTCCTGACTCACCGGCATCTCCGACACGTTTTGAACATCAGGCAAACGAACGCGCCTCGCCTTCGCCCTCAACATTGCTGACACAGCGACCGCAAAGATCGCTGTAGGTCTGGCTTTCGCCCACGTCAGCGCGGTGATGCCAGCAACGCTCACATTTCGCGTGGCTGGTCGGCGTCACCTTGACCAGCAAACCGTCGACACCAGACTGTTCTGCACCCTCGGCGTCAGACAGCGGTCTCACCGTCGCTTCAGAGGTAATCAGTACGAAACGGAGCTCTTCGCCCAGACGATTCAAATCACTGGCCAGCGATTCCTCGCAGTACAGAGTGACCTCTGAACTCAGCGAGCCTTTGATCTCGCCACGGCCGCGCGCTGCTTCCAGGCATTTGTTGACGGCCTCTTTTACACCGTAGATCCTCGCCCAGTAATCGCGACCCTGCTCAAGGTTGTCCGGAAGCGCAGTCAGGCCCTGATACCAGGTTTCATAGAAGACGGTGTCGCCGCGCTCACCTGGCAGGTGTTGCCAGATTTCGTCGGCGGTAAAGCTCAGGATCGGCGAAATCCAGCGCACCAATGCTTCAGCCACATGGAACAATGCGGTCTGGCAGGAGCGGCGCTCTCGGCTATCGGCTTTGGTGGTGTACTGGCGATCTTTGATGATATCCAGGTAAAAGCCGCCCAGAGTCGCCTCGCAGAAGTTGTATACCTTCTGATAGATTTTCAGAAACGCGTAGTTCCGATAATCCTCGTCCAGTTCCTCTTGCAGGCGCAACGTCTTATCCAACATCCAGCGGTCAAGAGCAATCATCTCCTCGGGGGCAAGCGCATGCTGTGAAGGTTCAAACCCGGTCAGATTGCTCAACAAGAATCGCGCAGTATTGCGGATTCGACGGTAACCGTCGGCCGTCTGTTTGAGGATGTCCTTGGACACCGTCATCTCGCCGCTGTAGTCAGTCGCCGCCACCCACAGGCGCAGGATATCTGCACCCAGTTCGTTCATCACTTCCTGGGGTGCAATCACGTTACCGAGGGACTTGGACATCTTCCGGCCATTGCCATCCACCGTAAAGCCGTGAGTCAGCACCTCTTTATAAGGCGCCACACCGTTCATGGCGATGGACGTCTTCAGCGACGATTGGAACCAGCCACGATGCTGGTCCGAGCCTTCCAGGTACATGTCTGCCGGGAACTGCCCCAGCTCTTCACGCGGTCTCAGTACAGACTCATGGGTCACCCCCGAATCGAACCACACGTCGAGCGTGTCGGTGACCTTGTCGTACTGATCGGCGTCTTCGCCCAGCAGTTCAGACGCATCCAGCTCGTACCAGGCATCGATACCGTCTTTTTCGATGTATTTGGCAACCGCTTCAATCAGGTTCTGGGTATCCGGGTGCAGCTCCTGAGTTTCTTTATGGATAAACAGGGTGATCGGTACGCCCCAGGTACGCTGGCGCGAGATACACCAGTCCGGAGACTGCTTGAACATCGCTTCAATACGATTCTGACCCCACGCTGGCACCCAGCGGACGCCCTTAATCGCTTCCAGCGCGTCATCACGCAGGTTTTCTTTGTCCATGCTGATAAACCACTGCGGCGTGGCGCGGTAGATCAGTGGCGTTTTGGTTCGCCAGCAATGGGGATAGCTGTGGCTGAACTTCTCGGCTCGAACCAGCTTGCCCTCACGCTCGAGCGCAGAGCAGACAGGGTCATCGGCTTTATACACATGCACACCGGCGAATTCACCGGCAGCCTGGGTGTACGTACCGTCGGCCTTCACGAGGCTGAGCGTGCCAATGTCGTAGGCCTTGCCGACTTCAAAATCCTCTACACCATGGTCCGGCGCCGTATGGACAGCCCCCGTACCCGCGTCGGTTGACACGTGATCACCCAGAATGACCGGAACCTGCTTGTCATAGATCGGATGATGCAGCATGACCTTTTCCAGGCTCTCACCCGACGTTGACCCGAGCACGGAATAGTCTTCGACGCTCCAGCGGGCCATGATGCCCTCTACCATATCGGCAGCCAGCACCAGTCGCTCCGGGCCGTGACCGACATCTGCCTGAACCAGGGCATAGTCCAGCTCGGCGTTCAGTGACACCGCCTGGTTGGCCGGAATGGTCCAGGGCGTGGTGGTCCAGATGACCAGGGAAACATCGCCCTGTCCTTCGGACGTACCAAACAGATCCAGCACCTTTGCCTGATCGACTGCGGTGAAGCGCACGTCAATCTGAACAGATGTTTTGTCCTGATATTCCACTTCCGCTTCTGCCAGAGCCGACTGGCCGACCACACTCCAGTAAACCGGTTTGAAGCCACGAACCAGATGCCCCTTCGCAACGATCTTACCCAGCGCGCGGACGATGCCTGCTTCCACCTGCGGATCCATGGTCAGGTAGGGCTTATCCCACTCCCCCATGACGCCAAGGCGGATAAAATCTTCTTTCTGGCCAGCGATCTGTTTGGTGGCATAGTCGCGACAGGCCTGGCGGAAGGTCTTGAAGTCCACCTTCACACCCGCCTTGCCAATTTCCTGCTCGACCTTGTGTTCAATGGGAAGACCATGACAGTCCCACCCCGGCACGTAAGGGGCGTCATAGCCCATGACACTGCGGGATTTCACAATCATGTCTTTCAGAATCTTGTTAACCGCATGACCGATGTGAATGCTGCCATTCGCGTAGGGAGGGCCATCGTGCAGGATGAACTTCTCCTGCCCCTTGCGCTTGTCGCGCAAATTGCCGTAAACGTTAAGATCCTGCCAACGCTTGAGCATTTCTGGCTCGCGTTTGGCCAGGTTGCCGCGCATCGGGAAAGCGGTCTCGGGCAGATTCAGGGTGTGCTTGTAATCGCTCATGGTCGTTTTGGGTAACTCAGGTTATTAAATGTCGATCAATCGGTATCGGTGGCCGACCCGTGTTTGGCAATCCAGGCCTGCGCATCTTCAAAATCACGGGCAATCTGTTGCTTCAAGTCATCCACCGAATCAAACTTCACCTCGCCCCGGAGGAAATGGCGGAACACCACATCAATTCGCTGGCCGTAAAGTGTGCCAGCAAAATCCAGCAGGTGCACTTCAAGGGAGGGCTGCTTGCCATCCACCGTCGGTCGCAGCCCTATATTCGCCACGCCATCTTCAATTCGGCCGTCGGCCGTGGTCACCGCGACCACGTAAACGCCTCGCAGCGCAGGCATTCGAGGCAACAGGATGTTCGCCGTCGGCGCGCCAATCTGTCTTCCGAGCTGTTTGCCATACACCACTCGGCCGTGAATCCGGTAGCGGTGCCCAAGCAAAGCCTCGGCATCTTCAAGGCGATTCTCTGCGAGCACGTTGCGGATCCGCGTGCTGCTCACCCGGTCACCGGCAACTTCAACCGTTCGGGTGTTTTCAACGCTGAAACCACGTGCTTCACCCACTTCCTTGAGCAAATTGAAATCGCCCGCGCGGTCACAACCAAATCGAAAATCGTCGCCAACAACCAGATGATGCACGCCAAGCCCATCAATCAGCACGTCCTCGATAAAGCCCATGCCGGAATAGCTACGGAATTTATCGTCAAATCGAAGGCAGAGGACGATATCGATGCCGGATTTGAGCAGGGCTTCAAACTTCTGCCGGAAAGGCATCAACCGGGGCGGCGCGTCTTCCCCCTGGAAAAATTCCCGAGGCTGTGGCTCAAACACCATGACCACCGAAGGCACGCCAAGTTCAATGGCTTTTTCGCGTACCTGATCAATGATCGTCTGGTGCCCAAGATGAACGCCATCGAAGTTCCCAATAGTAGCCACACAGCCACGGGATAGCGGCGCATCAGGCTGCTGAGAAAACTGCTTCAGATTGGTCAGGCCCCGAATGAGACGCATGAGAGGCGAACCCTTGATTTCCAGCGGTGAGAAAACCGGCGATTATACCTTATCGGTGGCGGAAATGTCTTACCCGAACACCCAGAGCGGCCAGCGACGCAAAATAAGCTGCCAAGCCCGACGCCACTAGGATCGCCATATCGAATGAGCGCTGATAACCATCAGCGTCAAGCCATTGTTCAAGCGGCGGCTGTAACCAGAGGATAACCCCGGCCAGAGCAGCATTCGCCAAGCCAAGGCGTAGCAAAAACACTGGCCAACCGGATTGCCAACTCCATGCACCTTCTTTGATCAAACCTCGCCACAACAGGCCCGCATTCATCCAGGCGGACAGCGACGTTGCCAACGCCAACCCCGCATGGGCCAGCGGGAAAACAAGGGCCAGATTAAAGGCCATATTCGCCACCATGGCGATTATCCCGATCTTTACCGGTGTTTTCGTATCCTGGCGAGCAAAATAGCCGGGTGCCAGCACCTTGATAAGCATGAAGGCCAGTAAACCCGCCGAGTAGGCCCGCAGGGCATCCCCGGACATCATGACGTCCCGACTGGTCACCTCACCGTAGTAAAACAGCGTGGCTATCAGAGGCTCTGCCAGCAGGGCCAACGCCAGCGCTGCGGGCAAACCAATCAGCAACACCGCTCTTACAGCCCAGTCCAACGTAGCCGCAAACTGATCCGGCGAAGCGTCCGCGTGTTTGCGGGACAAACTGGGCAGAATGACGGTTCCAATTGCAATGCCAAATACGCCGAGCGGCAGCTCAGAGAGCCTATCCGAGTAATAGAGCCAGGACACGCTGCCGGTTTGCAGAAAGGAAGCCAGCACCGTATCCAGCAGCAGGTTGATCTGGCTGACTGATACACCGAACAACGCAGGAAGCATGAGCTTCATGATTCGCTTTACGCCTTCATGCCGGTAATCCACGCGCGGCCGGGGCAGCAAGCCCAGGCGCATCAGAAACGGCAACTGGAAAAAGAGTTGCAGCGCACCGGCGATGAATACGCCCCAGGCCAGTGCGATAACCGGTGTCTCCATCAGGGGCGAAAGAAATATGGCGGCCCCGATCATCGCCAGATTTAACAACACCGGCGTAAACGCCGGCACTGCAAATCGGTCGTAGCTATTGAGAATGGAGCCCGCAAAGGCGGTCAACGAAATCAGAAACAGATAGGGAAACGTTATGCGAAGCATGTCGCTGGCGAGCCCGAATTTCAGCTCATCGCCTACGAATCCGGGCGCAAACAGCGCGGTTAACAACGGCGATCCGATCACCGCAACCAGAGTGACGCCCAGCAGAACAACGCCCAGCGCACCTGCCACGGCATTGACCAGGCGACGGACTTCGGTCAAAGACTCTTGTTGGCGATAAGAAGACAGTACCGGCACGAAGGCCTGCGCAAAGGCTCCTTCAGCGAACAACCGACGCAGAAAATTGGGGATCTTGAAGGCAACGAAGAAGGCGTCGGCACCGGCACCTGCGCCGAAATAACGGGCAATGACCATGTCCCGGACAAGTCCGAGAACGCGGGACAGCATGGTCATGATGCCAACAAGGCCGGACGACCGCAGCAAACCCGGCGGCTTCGGTACTGGTGTTCGTAACTCAGCCTTTTCAGGTTCGGTCGACTGGGGTTCGCGCGGCATAGTCAGCTCGTTTCGGTAAATCCGTAGCCCGTTTCAGGGGCGTCCCTCGAATAAGCGGCGAGTTTATCACAGCCCTTGCGAGGACTCGTATGAGAGACGCATGAAATCGGTTTTAGCCTTGACATTTCGGGGTTGTAGCGGCATAGTTCCGCGTCATTTATTTCGACGCGCTGGTTTGGCGCGCCCGCGATTTTTACGAATCGATTCACAACGAATTTCAGATCTCAGGAGTTTAACGGTGGCAAATTCCCCACAAGCCAAAAAGCGCGCACGTCAGAACGAGAAGAACCGCAAGCACAACGCTAGCCTGCGTTCTATGGCGCGTACTTACATCAAGAAAGTTCAGTCCAACATCGAAGCTGGCAAGGCCGACGAAGCGCAAGCAGCGTTCCTGAAGGCGCAGCCGATCATGGACAGCATGGTCAACAAGGGCATCTTCGCCAAGAACAAGGTTGCCCGCCAGAAGAGTCGTCTGAGCGCTCGCATCAAGGCTCTGAAAAGCGCCTGATTTGCGTAGACGCATGCTGAAGTAAAAAAACCGGCCAATCAGGCCGGTTTTTTTGTATCCCAAGTAACGTTTAGACGATCACTAGGTTGTCTCTGTGGATCATTTCCTCGTCCGAGATATACCCGAGGGCATCCGTGATCTTTTTACTCGACAGGCCGGCGATTGACCGCGCCTCGTTGGCATCGTAATTCACAAGACCGCGAGCAATTTCCTTTCCACTCTCGTCAACACAGGAGACCATTTCACCTCGCCGGAAGTGACCCGCGACGCCTTTGACGCCCACAGGCAAAAGACTGCGACCACCACGGCAAAGCACAGCCACCGCACCCTGGTCGAGAGTCAGCTTGCCACGGGTTTGCAGATGGCTGGCCAGCCATTGTTTGCGAGCCGCAATTCTTCCCTGCTCAGGCAGCAACAGCGTTCCTATGGACTCCCCGTCGCGAAGGCGACTGACGACCTTCTCGATTTTCCCGCCAACGATCACGGTAAATGCCCCCGATCGGGCTGCCAGTCGAGCGGCACGAACCTTGGTCTGCATACCACCCCTTCCTAGCGCTCCCGCACCGCCGCCAGCCATTGCATCCAACTCGGAATCGCTCGCCTGGCGATGTTCTATCAACGCCGCATCCGGGTTCGAGCGCGGATCTTTGTCAAACAGGCCTAACTGATCGGTGAGGATAATCAGCCCATCGGCTTCTATCAGGTTTGTAACCAGAGCGCCGAGAGTGTCGTTATCACCAAACCGGATCTCGTCAGTAACGACTGTGTCGTTCTCGTTAACAATGGGAATAACACCCACGTCGAGCAGAGCCCTCAGCGTGCTCCGCGCATTCAAATAACGCTTGCGATCGGATAAGTCATCGTGGGTGAGCAGAATCTGGGCAGTGTGCAGATCGTGACGCTTGAACTGTGCTTCCCAGGTCTGGACCAGGCCCATCTGCCCTACCGCAGCGGCAGCCTGAAGCTCGTGTAGCTGTTGTGGCCGAACAGTCCAACCCAGCCGGCTCATGCCTTCGGCGACTGAGCCTGAGGAAACCACCACAACCTCAACGCCCTCACCCACCAGTTCGGCAATCTGGTCGACCCACAAACCAAGGGCGGCCACGTCCAGCCCCTTACCCTCATTGGTGAGCAAGGCACTTCCAATTTTCACCACCAGGCGCCTGGCCTGGCGTAGCTGTGTTCTTTGACTCATTGAATTACAGTCCACGGGAGTGGCCGGGCGGGCATCCAATTGCGGGATACGCGGTGAACACACCCCTGTACGCTCGACAAAAACATCCATGTTTTTGACGATCCCTCAATTGGATGCCCGCCCGACCAGCGATACTTCGGTGTTGCCTTCAACTAAGGACTCAACTACTCGGGTGCGTACACCACTTCGACATCGTAATCATCGTCGTCGAAGTCGTCATCGTCGTCTTCTTTTCGGGCGGCTCGTCGTGCCTGCCGATCAGATTCCAGCTTGAGCCTGGCCTCCTCGTCCATCTGGCGACGGCGCTCTGCTTCCTGCTCGGCAAATTCCGGGTTTTCTGCCTCTTCCTGGGCCTGATCCTCGATCCAGCGCATGACCGCCTGAGTCAACGGCTTGGTACCCTCGCCACTCAATGCAGAGATCCAGAATACCGGGCCTTTCCAGCCGAGCTCATCCACGATGGCCTGACAATGGGCCTCGCGATCCGGCTCGGACACCATGTCGACTTTATTCAAAACCAGCCAGCGCTCCCGGCTGGCCAGAGTTTCGCTGAACTTCTCAAGTTCATGCTCGATGGCCCGAACGCTCTCCACAGGTGAGGATCCGTCATACGGCGCCACATCCACAAGGTGCAGGAGCAACCGAGTGCGCACCAGATGCTTGAGGAAACGGATACCCAGGCCAGCGCCTTCAGCGGCACCTTCGATCAGACCCGGAATATCGGCAATGACAAAGCTCTGATGGGCCTGCACACTCACCACACCAAGATTGGGCACCAGAGTAGTGAATGGATAATCCGCCACTTTAGGCTTTGCCGCTGACACCGAACGAATAAAGGTGGATTTGCCCGCATTGGGCATACCCAGCAGACCGACGTCCGCCAGCACTTTCAACTCAAGGCGAAGGTTTCGCAGCTCGCCTTCGGAGCCCTTCGTCGTCTGCCGGGGCGCCCGGTTCACGGAGGACTTGAATCGGGTATTGCCCAGACCATGGAACCCGCACTGTGCCACTTTCAGGCGCTCGCCCGCGTGCGTGAGATCACCCAACACTTCGTGAGTATCCATATCTACAACGGTGGTACCGACAGGTACCGGCAAGACCAGATCCTCACCCTTGGTACCGGTGCAGTTTCGCCCGGATCCAGGCTCGCCATTCTGGGCCTTGTGCTTGCGCTGGAAGCGGTAATCGATGAGCGTATTCAACGCTTCATCCGCCTCCAGGTACACAGAACCACCGTCGCCGCCATCACCGCCGTCCGGGCCGCCTTTGGGGACGTATTTTTCGCGCCGGAAACTCAGACAACCGTGCCCTCCCTTCCCGGCTTCGACAATAATGGTGGCTTCGTCTACAAATTTCATGATTAACCCTTTGCGCCATGCGCATAAACGAAAAAGCCCCGCAGCCTCATTGAAGCATTGCGGGGCTCCGGGCAACTCTGACAGATTATCCTATCAGGGCCACCCAAGGTTCGACAGAACCTGAGATCGCCGCGACTTACGCCGCTGGAACGATGCTCACGAACTTACGGTTGTCGGGACCTTTTACCTCGAACTTGACCTGACCAGTCGCAGTTGCGAACAGGGTGTGGTCTTTGCCAAGGCCTACGTTGTGACCAGCGTGGAAACGAGTACCGCGCTGACGAACAATGATGCTGCCTGCAGGAACAGTCTCACCGCCGTAGCGCTTCACACCAAGTCGTTTCGACTCGGAATCGCGACCGTTACGGGTACTACCTGCTGCCTTTTTATGAGCCATTACAAGCCTCCTTATCTAAGGGGTGTTCCAGAGCCTCAGCCCTTGATACCCGTGATCTTGACTTCAGTAAACCACTGACGGTGGCCCTGACGCTTCATGTGATGCTTACGACGACGGAACTTGATGATCTGAACCTTGTCGTGACGACCGTGGTTAACCACTTCGGCGGTCACTTTGGCACCATCAACAACCGGCGCACCTACCTGAACCTTGTCGCCATCGGCAACCAGCAGAACGCGATCAAACTCAACGCTGCCGCCGGTTTCCACTTCCAGCTTTTCCAGCTTCAGTGTTTCGCCTTCTTTTACGCGATGCTGCTTGCCACCGCTAACAATTACTGCGTACATTCACTTTCTCCGCGATTGACCCATCCCTGCTCTTATCCACCTGGTTCTAAGGGAAGCGCTCTGGCGACCCTATAGCAGGGAGCGCAGGTTGGGATGAGTTGGGCGCGTGATTGTACGAAAAGCGCCAGAGCTTTACAAGCCAAGTTGACACTGATGTGCGCAATACCTAGCATTGCGCAACCTGCCCGATTCACGATGATTTCGCCGTCATAAACAGAACAATAGGGAACCGCAACAGCCGCATGACCGCCCAGCGTATATACGACACCGTCGCGGACGACTTCAGCCGGGTAAACGAGCTGATCATTAAACGCCTGGCCTCGGATGTGCCACTGGTCGAGAAAATCGCCCAGTACATTATTGAAAGCGGCGGAAAGCGGCTCAGGCCACTCCTGGTGCTGCTTTCCAGTCAGGCAGTCGGCTATAAGGAAGACGACCACCTCAAACTGGCTGCCGTCATTGAGTTTCTTCATACCGCCACGCTTTTGCACGATGACGTCGTTGACACCTCGGATCTCCGCCGCGGTCGCAGTACCGCGAATGCCCGCTGGGGTAATGCGCCCAGTGTATTGGTAGGTGATTTCCTGTATGCACGCGCCTTCGAGATGATGGTGGAGTTGCAAAGCCTGCGAATCATGGACGTACTCTCACACGCCACGGCCGTCATCGCCGAAGGCGAAGTGATGCAGTTGATGAACGTGAAGAACCCGGACCTCACCGAAGATCAGTACATGAAGGTTATTCACAACAAGACGGCCATGCTATTCGAAGCTGCATCCCATACCGGCGCGCTGCTGGCCGGCGCTTCACCGGAACAGGAAAAGGGGTTGAGGGACTACGGCAAACACCTGGGCCTGGCTTTTCAGTTGGTGGACGACGTGCTCGACTACAAAGGCAACGCGGAAGACATGGGCAAGAATGTGGGAGACGATCTTGCCGAGGGAAAAACCACCCTGCCATTGATCCATGCCATGAATCACGGCAGCACCGACGAAAAAGAACTGATTCGCCATGCCATTCGGAAAGGCGGCCTGGATGACCTGCCGAAAATACTGGACGTTGTGGATCGCTCCGGCGCGCTTGATTACACCCTGAAACGCGCCAGAGAAGAGGCCCAGGCCGCCCTGAATTGCCTGGACGCTCTTCCTCAATCAGGCTATCGAGAAGCCCTGGTCATGCTCACAGATGTCGCCGTCGCTAGAATCAGCTAACTCGCGGACGACCCTGCTGGTCTAGCTGAAATCGGGCCCCAAACCCTCTCGACCGTGAGCGGATTCAAAATCCAGCGCCGGCCCAACCGGCACAATTTGCGTTGGATTCACAGTCCGCTGGCTTACGTAGTAGTGACGCTTGATCTGATCAATATCAACCGTCTCGGCCACGCCAGGCACTTGATAGAGGTCCCGCACATAACCGGACAGCGCTGGGAAATCAGCAATGCGCTGACGATTGCACTTGAAATGGCTGAAGTACACAGCATCAAAACGAATCAATGTGGTAAACAACCGCCAATCGGCTTCGGTCAACTGATTACCCGCAAGGTAACGCTGCCCTGAAAGTCGTTCTTCGAGCCAATCCAGCGAATCAAAGAGCGCCCCGTAGGCTTCTTCATATTTGTCTTGAGCGGTTGCAAAACCGGCCTTGTACACCCCGTTGTTCACGGTGTGATATACCCGCTCGTTGACTTCGTCGATATCGCCGTGTAACGCTTCCGGGTAGAAATCCAGACCCTTACGCACGCCGTCGAGCCCATCAAAGGCAGAGTTGAACATGCGAATGATATCGGCCGATTCGTTGCTGACAATGGTCTGCTTTTTCGTATCCCACAGCGCCGGAACCGTAACACGCCCCGAATAATTTGGCGCCGCTTTGAGATACACCTCGTACATGAAACGCATACCATTGGCGTGATCGCGGTGTGCTTCCTGTTCTGGCCGGAATTCCCAGCCGTTCTCCACCATGTCCGGGTGAACCACAGAGACCGAAATATGGTCCTGCAAACCCTTGAGCGCCCTGAATATCAACGTCCGATGCGCCCAGGGACACGCCATGGAAACATACAGATGGTAACGACCGGATTCTGCCTGAAACCCTCCTTCGCCATCGGGCCCCGGCGCACCATCGGCGGTGACCCAATTACGGAATCTGGCGGCCTCGCGCTCGAATTTACCACCGGTTTTCGACGTGTCGTACCACTGATCGTGCCATTTGCCGTCTACTAGCAAACCCATAGGGCCTCCGATTAGGGCTGAATAAATGGAAATCACAGGAAGAATACCGGCGACCCTGCTACGCTCTCAAACAATCAATTCTGGCCAACACATTCAGATTATTCGAACATGCATACCGCCATTACTATCGACGCCTTGAAAGTACTTGACGCCATTGATCGCAAGGGCAGCTTTGCCGGCGCCGCAAACGAGCTTTTTCGCGTACCGTCTGCCATCAGCTATACCGTGCAGAAACTGGAAGAAGATCTGAATGTTCCTATCTTCGACCGCACCGGGCACCGCGCATCGCTGACGCCCGCTGGTCGCTACCTGCTTGAGGAGGGTCGGGCCCTTCTGGAAGCTGCCGAAACCCTTGCTCATACCACCCAGCAGGTGGCCAAAGGCTGGGAAACCCGTTTGCGAATCGGTTTCAATTCGATATTGCCTGCGGACTGCCTGTTCGAAGCGGTCCGCGAATTTTACGGACTGGGGGTTCCGGTGGAAGTCCAGTTGGTCGAAGAAGTATTTGCCGGCGCCTGGGATGCCCTGCAGAGCCGACGAATCGACCTGATTGTTGGCGCGGACCAGATGAGCAAGCCTGCCGGCGCTTTTACCACCAGCCCACTGGGAAGGCTGGATTTCGTCTATGCAGTCGCTCCCGACCATCCACTTACCGAGGCCGAGCAACCCCTCACTGAAGCCGATATTGCCCGGTTCCCGGCGGCCGTGGCGGCCGACACATCCCGCTCCCTTCCGCCGGGCAACGCCGGAATTTTCCGACGCCAGCGAACCCTGACCGTTTCCAACATTGATCAGAAGATTGCCATTCAGCGCGCCGGAATGGCTGTGGGTTGGCTGCCAGAACCGCGAGTGCGTGGTTTGCTGAACAGCGGCGAGCTGGTCGCGCTTTCCGTTCACGAGCCCAGGCAACCCATCATGTTGCACCTGGCCCGCCATGCGGAGGATCAGGGCAAGGCATTAATGTGGTTCTGGGAACGCCTGACCGACACCTCAACCATGGCACCCTGGTTGAACTAGCCTGGTTCTTTCCCGATCATGACTCCAGCCAGACCGTAAATCTGGCAAAAGAGCCAACGGAAAAAGCGTCAAGTCGTTTATACTGCCCCAACGCGCATTTTCAGACCGGAGTTCTTTCACTATGCGGCAGCTGTCAGAACTGGACGCCTCTTTTCTCTACCTAGAGTCCGAAACCGCCCCGATGCACATTGGCGGTATCTACCTTTTTGACGCCTCAGAGTGTGAGACCCCGCCGGCGTTCAGTACTTTTGTTGCCTATCTGCGAAGCCGGCTCCACGTGGTGCCCCTTTTTCGGCAACGCCTGAAGGAGATACCCCTGCGGCTGGGGAGGCCTTACTGGATTGATGACCCTGATTTCAGTATCGAACGTCACCTTGCCTATGTGAATCTTGGCGATAACGGTGACCAGAGCAATCTCATGAAGCTGGCATCACGAATACTCGAGCAGCCACTGAAACGGGATCGCCCGCTGTGGCACATCACCTTTGTTGACGGCTTCCGTAATCCGGACCATCCGGAAAATCAGGATGGGTTTGCGCTAATCATCAAGCTGCACCATGCCGCCATCGATGCATTCAGCGGTGAGGAGATCATCGCCAAACTGCTGGAATACGGCCCCACCCCCCGACGCATCGACTCACCCCGCCCATGGACGCCGGGTCCGGCGCCGTCAGATGAGCGGGTCATGCTTCAGGCCGGAGCGAATTTCGTGCGCAAGCCGTTACAGATAACCTCTCTCGCGATGAGCGCTGCCGAGGCCACAGCGCGGGGCATCATTCAGAAACAGATGCGAAAATTGCCACTGCCATTTCCTTTATTTTCGGCGCCTCACAGCCCTTTTAACCGACAGATAACGGCGAATCGCCAGATCGTATCCAGCAACGTGTGCCTGTCGCGCCTGAAAGGCATCAAAGCCACATTGGGCAATGTCACTCTTAACGATGTCGTACTGGGCCTGTGCGCCGAAACACTCAGGCGCTATATGCTGGACCAGGGCATGGAAACGGATCGCTCTCTGGTCGCGATGACACCCATCTCAGTGCGCTCCAGCAGCCTGCGCAAAGCCACAGGCAACCAGATGTCGGCCATGCTGCTGGACCTGGCAACCAATGAACAAGACCCGGCACGTCGGATCCGCCGAATTCACTGGAACGCAGTGGAATCTGAGCCTTACCGCGAAGCGATCGCCGCAGACCGACTGACCGAGCTGCTGCCATCCACCATGCTCGCACTGTCAGCACGACTCTACTCCGAACTGCAAATTGCCCAGCGCTATCAACCGGTATTCAATCTGCCAATCACCAATGTGCCCGGGCCGCAGGTTCCCCTGTATCTCCAGGGAGCCAAGCTCACCCACCAATTCAACACAGCACCCCTGTTTGACAGTATGGGATTGGTTATCGTCGCCGTAAGCTATCAGGGAACGCTGACGCTGAATTTCACACTTTGTCCGGACGTCGTTGCGGGGGGTGAATCACTGAACGCCCTGGTTCATGAAAGCCTGGATGCCATTGAATCTGCAGCAGCGGAAATGACAAATGAGCCGGAAGACTCAGAGATTGATACCGACGCGCACTCCACTCTCATGGACGATGCACTGACATTGATGGAAGGAGCGCTGCGGAAAACGGTCGCCCGTTTTCGCAGCTAAATCAGAAGGTTTTCCAGATCTATTCAAACGCCCAACGCAGAAATTCCCGTTTCTCGTCTTCAGAGGCCTGCCCCCAAAGCGACTTGAGTCGTTCAATTGTCGACCCCGCCTCCACATTTCCTGAATCCGCAGAGCGGCCAGATTCAGGAACCGGGGCTCTCGCCGGAGACTGACGGGCGACCGCCGCTGTCCAGGGCGTAGAGGTAGCCACGACCTGGCCAACCGAATTCGTGACATCCACCGAAAAATCGCTGATTAAAGCCTCTGCCTGCTTTTTGGTTTCGGGCATATCAATGGCAAAACGATAGGTTTCACCTGCTTTTGCGTCGATGGTGACCGACTGTCGTTCTGTTTCAACGACATGGACCTTGGATTCGCCATCATCCACCGCTTCGTGCTTCGACCAGATGGTTTTATGCGTGAACACGATCTGGTTTTTGCCAGGCAAAAGCTCATAGTCCACTTCCAGATCATCCAACAGATAGCTTGCCATTTCCCGGCCATTTACTTCCTTGACCTTGATCGGGCTCGGGGGAGACAGCACGGCAACATTGGCTGCATCCCGGGCATCGCCTTCCCATGTCTGCATCCTGGAAGGGCCGGTACTGCACCCGGAGGCCAGAACAATCGATGCAAGTGCCAGAACGGCAATCCACGTTCGTTCTACATTTAGAATATTCCGACGCCTTTTCATGATATTTTCCTGTTGGCTGGTTTTGAACACACTGGATCGATAGATTTGATAGACAGGCATTCTGACGAGAGCAGAGCATCAGGGCAAGACCAGCCATTTATTCCGCCGAAAACAAGACCAGAACCGGAAACGGGCCGTAAACCATCAAGGTTGCTGAACAAACAAATGTAAAAAAATGTTGAATTCAGCAGAAATTGATTTAATTTTATACAATCAAGCAAGAAATGTCGCAGTGCCCAACATCTGTATATCCAAAGAGGTCGGGCTTAGGAGTAAAAATGGATACGCAACGTCGAACTGGTGAGCAAGGCCCCACCCCATTCCGCAGTAGCCGTTATTTCTGCGTGGGCGGTAAATGGTACTTCACGACCAGGGAAGGTTTTGACAGTGGTCCCTTTGCTTCACGCGAGCGAGCGGAAATCGGGCTCAAGCGATTTTTGCATGTGGTGAAGATGCTTCCCGAGGAACAGCAGATTCACTGACCAGAACCTGCAACTCAACTCAACAACCATTCAGACAATGATCGGAATCAACCACCGGTCAATGGCGAACAGGCTTGCTAGCGCCATAAATCCTGCCAACACATCATCAAACATGATACCCAGGCCACCCGGTAAATGCCTGTCGAACCAACTGATCGGCCAGGGTTTGACGATGTCAAATAAACGAAAAAGAGCGAACGCCATAAAAACACCGTAGACGCTATCCGGAAACAGCCCCAAAGCAATCCACATCCCTACGAATTCGTCCCAGACAATGCCACCATGGTCATGGACTTTGAGATCTTCTGCCGTTTTCCCGCACAGCCAGATGCCCACCAGAAACGCGCTCACAACAACCAACCAGTAAGCCGTTGGCGGCAGCCACACGAACGTAAGCCAGATCGGGATTGCGGCGAGGCTTCCCCAGGTACCGGGCGCTCTGGCAGCGGCTCCGCTACCAAGACCAAAGGCGGCCAGATGCACCGGGTCTTTTAGAAAGCCCGGAGGCAAATTCGGTCCTGTCAGTTTCGGTTCCGTGCGGTCTTCACCTGGATTCATTCAACACTCCCAAAATGATCATAACCAGTCTCATGACCCTCTTCGACGTAACCTTCGAATCCCAGGCCTTCACCGTCGTGAACCCGACCGATGGTCGTTAACTGCTCTCTAATGCATTCCGGCAGACCGGCTAAAGCCGCTTCAGATAGAGTGACGCACAACTCGTAGTCGTCCCCGGAATACAAAGCCAACTCGCGGGCATCGGCGCGCAGAGAGACAAGAGCCTCTGATAAAGGAAGCGTCTCTGGCGCTATTCGTCCTGCAACACCTGAAGCAAGCAACAGATGGCGTAGATCAGACACGAGGCCATCGGAAATATCTATCGCAGCGGTGGCAACGCCCCGAAGTGACTGCCCCAACGCCAGCTTGGGCTCGGGAAAGTGGTATCTGTTCAGAACATCGGCTTGTTCCGGAGTGGGCGACTCCAGGTGCAAAAATTCGAGCGCAGCGCCAGCATCGCCGAGAGTACCTGACACGCAAATCAGATCACCGGATGTCGCGCCCGACCGACGTATTGCGCTTCCAGCGGGGACGGTTCCGTGAACCTGCAGGGTCAGGGCGAGTGGCCCGCGAGTGGTGTCGCCACCGACGAGTGCCAAACCAAACTGTCGGGACGCGTCAGACAAGCCTTTACTAAAGGCGCGCAGCCAATCGACATCAGCCTCTGGCAGGGTCAGCGCAAGGGTAAAGCAAACGGGCGTGGCGCCCATTGCGGCCAGATCACTGGCCGCGGAAGCCAGACTTCGCCAACCCAGTTTTTCCGCAGTGTACTGGTGGGGGAAGTGAATGCCTTCGACCAGAGTGTCCATGGAAAAGACCAGTTCATGGCCTTCCGGAATTGTCTGAATCGCGCAATCGTCGCCTGGGCCCAGCAGAACATCGGG
This sequence comes from Marinobacter sp. CHS3-4, assembly GCF_030053415.1. GTDB lineage: Bacteria > Pseudomonadota > Gammaproteobacteria > Pseudomonadales > Oleiphilaceae > Marinobacter. Next base: position 163,797 of record NZ_JASGBJ010000004.1, on the reverse strand, counting down.
TTTCGCTTCAGCGTTTGCGACTGGATAGAAAAACCGACGAATCAGCTCGAATTCACCCATCATTCAGCGTGGGCGAGTCTCAGCCAAACGCAGGCGATGACCCAGCTTGTCCAGCAGACTGTTGACGAATTTGTGCCCTTCGGTACCGCCAAACTTTTTGGCCATTTCGATACCTTCGTTAATCACCACCCGGTAAGGCACGTCCAGCCGGAACTTGAGTTCATAGGTACCTAGGCGAACGATCGCCAGCTCAATGGGATCAACCTCGTTGATCGGACGCTCCAGAAACGGCTCGATAATACGGTCCAAGGTTTCCTGCTCGCGATGGACACCCCTGAGCAGGTCCCGGAAGTAGGCCGCATCAACTTTGGACATGTCGTTGTCGACCATGAATTCAGATTCAATGTCAGTGATCGAGCTTTTCGAAAAGTGACGCTGATACAGCCCCTGCATCGCAAGCGCTCTGGCCCGGCGACGATCGCCAGCTTTCGGTTGCCCGGACGTTGCAGGCTGTTCTGTGTGTTCGTCAGAGGCGCTCATTAATCACCCAGCTTATTGAACAGACTGACCATCTCCAGTGCGGTAACGGCGGCTTCCGCACCTTTATTACCGGCTTTGGTACCTGAACGCTCGATCGCCTGTTCAATGGAATCCACCGTCAGCACTCCAAAAGTTACTGGCACATTGGTATCCAGACTCACAGCACCAAGACCGCTTGAGGCCTCACCGGCAACGTAGTCGAAGTGTGGCGTTCCGCCCCTGATCACCGCACCCAGGGCGATGATGGCGTCGTAGTTCCCACTCTCGGCAACACGCTTCACAGCCAGCGGCATCTCGTAAGCGCCAGGCACTCGAATCAGGGTAATGTCTGAGTCGGCAATGCCGTGGCGACGCAGAGTATCCAATGCACCTTCAACCAGACTTTCTACAACAAAACCGTTAAAACGGCCAACGACCAGTGCGTAGTGACCACTGCACTGCTTAAAATCACCTTCAATTACTTTTACATCTGCCATGCAAGGCTCCTTCAGTGCGGCGCCACTGGTCTATCAGGCGCCACATGGTTATTTCATTGTGGGCTGTAAGGCACGTACTCCACCACTTCCAGATCAAAGCCGGAAATCGCGGAAAACTTGATCGGTGGGCTCAGCAGGCGCATTTTACCAACGCCCAGATCACGCAGGATCTGCGAGCCTGTTCCTACCGTGAAGTAGACACCGGAACTGCCTTTCGCAGCGGAACCACTGTTCTTCTCGAAAAATTCCTGGATACGATCTTCCAGGTTATAGCTGTCTTCGGCACTGTTGAGAAGCACCACCACGCCCTTGCCCTCAGACGCGACTTTCTCCAGCGCGTGATGCAGCGGCCAGCTGCGAGAATCAGCCCGTCGTGCGCCCAGAAGATCTCTGAGCGTATCCGTAATGTGCACTCGCACCAGGGTCGGCTCTTCGGCCTTTACGTCACCCATCACCATGGCCAGATGGGTAGAACCCTGTACCGTGTCTCGGTAGGTGCGAAGATTGAACACACCGTATTCAGTATCCAGATCATTCTGTTCAACGCACTCAATGGTTCTTTCATTCATGGTGCGGTAGTGGATCAGGTCGGCGATGGTGCCAATCTTCAAGCCATGCTCTTCGGCGAAACGCTCCAGATCTTCGCGCCGGGCCATGGAGCCATCATCGTTCATGATTTCACAGATCACACCGGCGGGTTCAGAGCCTGCCAGCGCCGCCAGATCGCAGGACGCTTCTGTGTGTCCTGCCCGACTGAGAACGCCGCCCGGATCGGACATCAGCGGGAAAATGTGTCCCGGCTGCACCAGGTCGGACGCTTTCGCATCCCGGGCAACAGCGGCCTGCACGGTACGAGCACGGTCGGCGGCAGAAATGCCCGTGGTCACACCTTCAGTGGCCTCGATGGACAGCGTAAACTTGGTACCGAACCCGGAGGCATTGCGCTGCACCATCAAAGGCAAGCCCAGCTGTTCACACCGCTCACGTGTCATCGGCATGCAGATCAACCCACGGCCGAATCGTGCCATGAAATTGATGGCTTCAGGCGTGCAGTATTCTGCCGCCATGACCAGATCGCCTTCGTTCTCACGATCTTCGTCATCCATCAGAATCACCATTTTGCCCTGACGAATGTCCTCTATGATCTCTTCAATGCTGTTCAGTGCCATACTGTGTCAGTACCTTATTGGTCCGCCGCCCAATCATAGGACATCAGCGGGCCATGAATTTGTGCCAGTTAAGCAGGCGCGAGGATCAGCCGTTGATCCACTCCGATCTGACGACGATCAAGCACCTTCCATTGCACTTTATCGGCCATGGATTCCAATGGCAGATGCGCCGTTGGCCTGCCCGTACTCCCCAGGAACACCGGCGCTTGATACAACCAGAGTTCGTCGACCAGTCCTTCGTCGATAAAGGTGCCCGCAAGCGTGGGGCCCGCCTCTACCAGCAATTCATTGATGCCCAGTTCGCCAAGGGAATCCAATAGCTCCCGCAGATCTATGCCGTTTTCCCTCCAGGCCACACCACCGAGACTGATGCCCAGTGCGGCCAGATCCTGAGCCGGCGACGTACTCAGGGTCGGTGATGCGCAGTAAACCTGCACATTGCCGCCGCGCAAAATTTTGGCGGAGGCTGGTGTCCTGGCATCCCTGTCTGCAATAACTCGCAGTGGCTGACGGGAAGGCTCTGTGGCATCGCCGATATCTCCCAGCTCATCCCTACGAACCGTCAATGAGGGGTCGTCCGCCAGCACAGTGCCGACCCCCGTCAGAATGGCGTCACTAATGGCCCTGAGGCGCTGGACATCCTGCCGGGCCTGAGCTCCCGTTATCCACTGGCTTTCGCCAGAGGCCATAGCCGTTCTGCCATCCAGGCTTGCGGCCATTTTCAATCGTACAAACGGCCGCCCGGTGTTCATTCGCTTCATAAAGCCAGGATTGAGGCGCATGGCTTCGTCTGCTAACAATCCAGTGGTCACATGAACGCCTGCATCTCGCAGCATATCCAGGCCTCTGCCGGATACCGACGGATTGGGATCTTCGGTAGCGGCGTGCACCTGCGCCACGCCGGCCTCAACCAGTGCCTTGGCGCAAGGCGGCGTTCGGCCAAAATGGCTGCATGGCTCAAGAGTGACGTAAGCCGTTGCACCGCGGGCATCCGGGCCCGCCTTACTCAGCGCCTGAATTTCTGCGTGGGCTTCACCGGCTCGCTCATGCCAACCTTCGCCAAGAATCCTGTCGCCTTTGGCAATCACGCACCCCACCCTGGGATTCGGGTGCGTGGAATACCGCCCGCGCCACGCAAGCTGCACGGCGCGGGCCATAAAAGCCGTGTCCTGGCGATCTGTCATGCATTGCCCTTGGTTGGCGGTGTGTCGGCCAACACTTTGGCGACATCCACGGGGTCTTCGCCTGAATTTGCAGACAGTCGCTCAATTTCTTCCTTGAACTCGTTAATGTCCTGAAAGCTCCGATACACGGAAGCAAAGCGAACGTAGGCAACCTTATCGAGCTGGCGAAGTTCGGTCATGACTTCTTCGCCGAGGTGCATCGATTTGATTTCGCGCTCGCCCGTAGCCCGGAGACGAAACTTGATACGATTCAGCGACGCTTCGATTTCTTCAATGCTTACCGGGCGCTTTTCCAGCGCCTTCATCAAACCCGACCGGAGTTTCTCCTCGTCAAAGGGCTGGCGAGTCCCGTCTTGCTTAACGACTCTTGGCATCACCAGTTCGGCGGATTCGAAGGTGGTAAACCGCTCCCGACAGGACAGACACTCCCTGCGACGACGCACCTGATCGCCCTCAGCCACCAGCCGAGAATCAATCACCTTGGTATCCGCTTCACCACAGAAAGGACAATGCATAAGTCGGAACTCCGAAAGACCATCGTGAAAGGATTGCCCCTTTCACGATGGCTGGCTCAGGCCTGATTAACCGGCATACACCGGAAAACGCTTGCACAGGGCTTCTACCTGCTCTCGCACACGGTTGTTAACGCCTTCGTCTTCAAGGTTATCGAGAACATCACACATCCAGCCCGCCAGATCGCGACACTCGGATTCGCCAAAGCCACGAGTAGTGACCGCTGGCGTACCGATGCGAAGGCCAGACGTCACAAACGGAGAACGCGGATCGTTCGGCACCGCATTCTTGTTAACAGTGATGTGCGCCTTACCCAGAGCCGCATCTGCGTCTTTTCCGGTAATGTCCTGCTTGATCAGACTGACCAGGAACAAATGGTTCTCGGTGCCGCCGGAAATGACGTCATAACCTCTGGAAATGAAGACGTCGGCCATTGCTTTTGCGTTCTTGATGACCTGCTGCTGATAAGCCTTGAATTCATCGCTCATGGCTTCCTTGAAGCAAACCGCTTTAGCCGCGATCACGTGCATCAAGGGGCCACCCTGACCGCCCGGGAATACCGCAGAGTTCAGCTTTTTCTGAAGATCGGCATCGTCGCAGGCCAGGATCAGACCACCACGAGGACCGCGCAGCGTCTTGTGGGTGGTCGTAGCAACCACATGGGCATGCGGCACAGGGTCAGGATAAACGCCAGCGGCAACCAGACCGGCAACGTGAGCCATATCGACAAACAGGTAAGCATCCACTTTGTCCGCAATCTCACGGAAACGGGCAAAGTCCAGCGCCTGAGAGTAGGCAGAGAAACCGGCAATGATCATCTTTGGCTTGTGTTCCAGCGCAAGACGCTCAACGTCGTCGTAGTCGATCAGGCCGGTGTCGTTGTCGATACCGTACTGAACGGCGTTGTAGATCTTGCCAGAGAAGTTAACACTGGCACCGTGAGTGAGGTGACCGCCGTGGGCCAGGCTCATGCCCAGAACGGTATCGCCCGGCTTGAGCAATGCCATGAAGACGGCTGAGTTCGCCTGCGAACCAGAGTGCGGCTGCACGTTGGCGTAGGCCGCGCCAAACAGCTCCTTGGCACGATTGATGGCCAGATCTTCGGCAATATCAACAAACTCACAGCCACCGTAATAGCGCTTGCCAGGGTAACCCTCAGCGTACTTGTTGGTCAGCACGCTGCCCTGCGCTTCCATTACCCGTGGGCTGGTGTAGTTTTCCGAAGCGATCAACTCAATGTGAGCTTCCTGCCGCTCGGTTTCCGCCTGCATGGCGTTCCAGAGTTCGTCGTCGTAGCCGGCGATTTTCATATCACGATTAAACATGGATGCGCTGCCTCTATGTGCTTAGCTGCCCTGAAAAATGGGCGCCTATTCTAGCTTACAAACGGGTGCAAAATCATCCTTTGGACATTGTTTAGGCGTTCCGTAGATACCGACACATCGGCTATTTGAAGCAACCCTGACATCAAGACGCCGATTGCCATAGCCAGGCGGTTTCGCTACGGTACTCAGTTATTCAATGATTCCCTTAGTGGCCCCAGCTCCAGACTAAAATTCAAACGCGAATTCAGACCAGAGGAAGCCGCCTTTATGGCCCAGTACGTTTACACCATGAACCGCGTTGGCAAGGTTGTCCCGCCAAAACGCGAAATTCTCAAAGATATTTCCCTGAGTTTCTTCCCAGGCGCCAAAATCGGTGTTCTCGGCCTCAATGGCGCAGGTAAGTCCACCCTTCTGCGCATTATGGCGGGCATTGACGAAGATTACATTGGCGAGGCCCGGCCGCAGCCCGGCATCAATGTCGGTTACCTTCCCCAGGAGCCCGAGCTGGACGACTCCAAAACCGTCAAGGAAATCGTTGATGAGGCAGTCGCCAGCGTTCATGAGGCTTTGGCGGAACTGGATCAGGTGTACGCAGATTACGCGGAACCGGATGCCGACTTCGACGCACTGGCCAAGCGCCAGGGCGAGCTGGAAGCTTTGATCCAGGCCACCGACGGCCATGATATCGAGCGCAAGATGGAAGTCGCGGCGGACGCGCTGCGCCTCCCACCGTGGGATGCCATGGTGAAAAACCTGTCCGGCGGCGAGCGTCGCCGTGTCGCACTCTGTCGCCTACTGCTGTCCGGCCCGGACATGCTACTGCTGGACGAGCCAACGAACCACCTGGATGCTGAATCTGTGGCCTGGCTGGAGCGTTTTCTGCACGACTACTCGGGCACCGTGGTAGCCATTACCCACGACCGTTACTTCCTGGACAACGTTGCTGGCTGGATTCTGGAACTGGACCGCGGCCAGGGCATCCCGTTCGAGGGCAACTACAGCCAGTGGCTGGAAAACAAGGAAAAGCGCCTTGAAGTTGAGGCAAAGCAGGAGGCTTCTCGCCAGAAGACCATCAAGCACGAGCTGGAGTGGGTTCGCAGTAACGCCAAGGGGCGTCAGTCCAAGAGCAAGGCCCGACTGGCCCGCTTCGAGGAAATGAGCTCTCAGGAATTCCAGAAGCGCAACGAAACCAACGAACTATACATTCCGCCCGGTCCTCGCCTGGGCGACAAGGTCATCGAGGTGGACGGCATCAGCAAATCCTTTGACGACCGCCTATTGTACGAAGATGTCTCGTTCAGCGTGCCACCGGGCGCCATTGTGGGCATTATCGGCGGTAACGGTGCCGGTAAATCAACGTTGTTCCGCATGATTGCCGGGTACGACAAACCCGATTCCGGCAGCATCGTCGTGGGTGAGACCGTAAAGCTTGCCTATGTGGACCAGATGCGCGACCTGAATGGCGACAACACGGTTTGGGAAGAGCTCAGTGACGGCAATGACATCATTAAAATAGGCAACTACGAGACACCCTCGCGCGCCTATGTGGGCCGCTTCAACTTCAAGGGAACAGATCAGCAGAAGCGCGTCGGTGACCTCTCCGGCGGTGAGCGTAACCGTCTGCACCTGGCAAAACTGCTCAAGGAAGGCGGCAACGTTCTGCTGTTGGACGAACCAACCAACGATCTGGACGTTGAAACCTTGCGAGCGCTGGAAGAAGCATTGCTGAACTTCCCCGGATCTGCCCTGGTGATCTCGCACGACCGCTGGTTCCTCGACCGCGTGGCGACCCATATCCTGGCGTTTGAGGACGACGGCGAAGTGGTTTACTTCGAGGGCAACTTCAGTGAATACGACGAAGACCACAAGAAGCGTAAAGGGGACTCCGCGATGGTACCCCAGCGCATGAAGTACAAGAAGCTGGCCTGATGGCAAAAGCCAAAACGGCCTTTGTCTGCACCGAATGCGGTGCCGACTATTCCAAGTGGCAGGGCCAGTGCACCGCCTGCCAGGCCTGGAATACCATCAACGAGGTCCGCGGGGTCGGTGGCAGCAGCGCCAGAGGCCAGCGCGGGCAACGTTTTGAAGGTTTTGCCGGCAGCCTGTCGGAAGTCCAGAGTCTGGATGATGTCAGCCTGGCCGAAAAACCTCGCATCAGCTCCGGCATGGCCGAGTTTGACCGGGTTCTCGGTGGTGGCCTTGTGGAAGGTTCCGCTGTCTTGATGGGTGGGCACCCAGGCGCTGGCAAGAGCACTCTGCTACTGCAAGCGGTTTGTCACCTGGCGGCCAGCACACCCGCCCTTTACGTCACCGGCGAAGAATCCCTGCAACAGGTCGCCATGCGCGCAAAGCGCCTGGGTCTGCCCACCAAAGACCTGAAAATGCTGTCCGAGACGAGCGTCGAACGGGTCATGCAGGTTGCGGAAGCGGAACGACCAAAGATTCTGGTCGTCGATAGTATTCAGGTGATGCATGTGGCAGAGAGCGAGTCCGCCCCCGGCAGCGTCTCCCAGGTAAGGGAGAGCGCCGCCTACCTCACTCGGTTTGCAAAACAGACCGGGACCATTCTCTTCCTGGTTGGCCATGTCACCAAAGATGGCAGCCTGGCTGGCCCGAAAGTGTTGGAACACATGATTGATTGTTCCATTCTTCTCGAAGGCTCCAGTGACAGTCGGTACCGCACACTGCGAGGCATCAAGAACCGCTTTGGCGCGGTCAACGAGCTGGGCGTATTCGCCATGCTTGAGCAAGGGCTCAAGGAAGTGAAAAATCCCAGCGCTATTTTCCTGAACCGGGGGGAGGAGGCCGCGCCCGGCAGCGTCGTCATGGTGGTCTGGGAGGGCACTCGCCCAATGCTGGTCGAGATTCAAGCCCTGGTAGATATGGCTCAGGGCGGGTATCCGCGGCGGGTGGCTGTAGGGCTGGACCAGAATCGATTGGCCATGCTGTTGGCGGTACTGCACCGTCATGGTGGCATGCACGTGGCCGATCAGGACGTATTCGTGAATGTCGTTGGTGGGGTAAAGGTCAACGAGACCAGCGCGGACCTGGCGTTGCTGGCAGCAATCGTGTCCTCATTTCGGGATCGCGCCCTGCCCCAGGATCTTGTCATATTCGGGGAAGTCGGGCTTTCCGGGGAAATTCGCCCGGTCCCCAGCGGTCAGGAACGCATCTACGAAGCGTCGAAACACGGCTTCACCCGAGCACTGGTGCCCAAAGCGAATGTGCCACGTAAAGCGATTGATGGAATGAAGGTGGTTCCAGTGACCAAGCTGAGCGATGCCTTGAGCGCGCTGGAAGATCTGTAGAAAGGAAACGTCTGAACGGTCAGCTATTCGATCAGGTGGGAAAATTCCCGATCCAGAACCGCCTGGTCACCCAGGTTTAACTCCACCAGCCGCTTGAGATGAGTTGCGCTCTCCAGATCAATGTACTGACACTTGAAGCCCAGACGGTGCTCTTCAATGTGGCGCAGCTCCACCGCCATCACAATGCCTGTTTCCTGGTCATCCAGCATCACAACGACCTCGCAGGGATGGTTCAGAGGGACATTCCAGGAATCCGGCCGTTTGACCAGCACGCCCTTGAGCGAGATGTCCAGAACTTCTGTCGACCACACCGAATCCAGGCAGTGAAGCTCGCATTGAGCGTCAAACGAGATGCGGTGGAAGCGACGTTTTTCAGGTGCTTTAGCTGGCAATAGACTGCTCCTGACTGATGTCATTGACCTGTTAGGACTATAGACCCGACAGGCCAATGTTTCTAGCAGTAACTCAGTCTTCGCGGTGGTATGCCGGGCTCAACTCGGTGACGGCCCGGATGAACGCACCAGCATGCTCAGGATCCACATCAGGCGTAATACCGTGGCCCAGATTGAAGATATGCCCTGAGCCGGTACCGTAGCGTGCCAGTATATCCGCGACTTCTTCGCGAATCCGCTCTGGTGGCGCAAACAGCATGGCCGGATCCATATTGCCTTGCAGGGCTACTTTGTCGCCAACTCGCTGACGGGCGTGGCCGATATCGGTTGTCCAGTCCAGGCCTACCGCATCTGCACCGGATTCCGCGATGGATTCCAGCCATTGACCTCCGTTCTTGGTGAACAGGATCGCTGGCACGTGTCGACCGTCACTTTCACGAATCAGACCCGCTACGATCTTTTTCATGTATCGCAGAGAAAATTCTTCGTAGGCCCATCCCGTCAGTACACCACCCCAGGTATCAAAAATCTGAACCGCCTGGGCGCCAGCCCGGATCTGGCTATTCAGGTAATCGATCACCGAATCCGCCAGGTGGTCGAGTAACCGATGCATCGCCTCTGGCTGGCCATACATGAGTTTCTTGGCCTCACGGAAGTCCTTTGAAGAGCCACCCTCGATCATGTAGGTCGCCAACGTCCAGGGGCTGCCGGAAAAGCCAATCAGCGGTACAGAGCCATTCAATGCGCCTCGAATCGTTGATACGGCATTCATTACGTAATCAAGATCCACGTCGGCTTTCAAAGTGGGCAAAGCGTCCACATCGGCAGCAGAACGAACGGTATTACGGAATTTTGGACCTTCGCCGGTTTCGAAATACAAACCAAGACCCAGTGCATCCGGTATGGTCAGTATGTCCGAAAAGAGGATCGCAGCGTCCAATGGATATCGTTCCAGCGGTTGCAGCGTCACCTCACATGCCAGTGGTGTGTTCTTGCAAAGGCTCAGGAAATCTCCGGCTTTGGCGCGCGTTGCGCGATATTCAGGCAGATAACGCCCAGCCTGGCGCATCATCCATACCGGTGTACGGTCCACGGGCTGGCGAGCCAGCGCGCGAAGAAGACGATCGTTCTTCAGTTCTGTCATACGTCGAGATAATCCATGATGCCTTCGGCAGCCTGTCGACCTTCCCAGATAGCGGTCACGACGAGGTCAGAACCTCGCACCATGTCACCACCGGCAAAGATTTTCGGGTTGCTGGTCTGGAATGGGAATTCCACTTCCTCTGGTGCTGCAACGCGGCCAGATTCGTCGGTCGACACTTTCTGCTCATCAAACCAGTCAGCCGGGCTTGGACGGAAACCAAAGGCAACCAGCACGGCGTCGGCAGGTATCACTTCTTCACTGCCCGGAACAACTTCCGGACGCTGACGGCCATTTTCATCCGGCTCGCCAAGTTGGGTGCGCACAACTTTCACGCCCTCGACCTTGTCCTCGCCGATCACGGCGATTGGCTGTCGGTTAAACATGAACTTGACGCCTTCTTCCTTGGCGTTTGCCACTTCCCGGCGCGAGCCAGGCATGTTGCCCTCATCACGACGATAGGCGCAGGTCACACTGGCCGCCTGCTGGCGAATGGACGTGCGGTTGCAGTCCATGGCGGTGTCGCCACCACCGAGCACAACAACTCGCTTGCCTTTCATGTCGATAAATTCGTCGGCGTCTTTCTCAAACCCGAGACGGCGATTGACATTGGACACCAGGAACGGAAGCGCATCGTAAACGCCCGGCAAGTCTTCCCCGGGAAAGCCACCTTTCATGTAGGTGTAAGTGCCCATACCCATGAATACGGCATCATACTCCTCAAGCAGGTCCGCCATTGCGACGTCCTTGCCGACTTCCGTCGACAGGCGGAATTCCATGCCCATCTCTTCGAATATCTTGCGACGACGGGTCATGACCGACTTTTCCAGCTTGAATTCCGGAATACCGAAGGTCAGCAAGCCACCGATTTCGGGATAGATGTCGAAAACCACCGGCTTCACACCATTGCGAACCAACACATCTGCGCAACCAAGGCCGGCAGGACCGGCACCAATCACCGCGACTTTCTTGTCAGTCCACTTGACCGCAGACATGTCTGGCTTCCAGCCGAGCGCAAAGGCGGTGTCAGTGATGTACTTTTCCACCGAACCAATGGTTACAGCACCGTAGCCGTCATTCAGCGTACACGCGCCTTCACAAAGACGATCCTGCGGACAAACACGACCACAGACTTCCGGCAGCGAATTAGTGTGATGACACAGCTCCACTGCCTTCATGATGTTGCCTTCCGATACCAGCTTCAGCCAGTTCGGAATGTAATTGTGAACAGGACACTTCCATTCACAGTAAGGGTTACCGCACTCAAGGCAGCGATGCGCCTGAGATGCGGCGTGATCCTGCGTGAACGGGTGGTAGATTTCACCAAACTCTTTCTTGCGCTTCTTCGCCGGTACTTTTTTCGGGTCGATCCGCCCGACTTCAACAAACTGGAAGTCGTTACTCAGTCGTTCTTTCATGTAAGACGCTCTCATCAAACTCAATTTCGACGAGGGCGCTGCCTCCCGTGCAACGCCCACTCCCTGTTCTCCGGGCTATTACTCGGGGCGTGCCCGAGTGCTGGCCAGCAGGCTGCGCAAGTTGGCGGCCTTGGGCTTCACCAACCAGAACCGGCCGATGTAATCGTCGAAATTGTTCAAAATATGCTCTGCCCACTGACTGGAGGTTTCAGAGATGTGCTCGCGAATCACGCCGCGAAGATGGTTCCGATAGGACTCCATCTCTTCGCTGGAAATTCGCTGGATCTCCACCAGTTCGTGGTTGTATTTGTCCACAAAGGTATTATTCACGTCCAGAACATAGGCGAAACCGCCTGTCATACCGGCACCAAAGTTGTGCCCGGTAGCGCCCAGAACGGTAATCAAACCACCTGTCATATACTCACAGCAGTGGTCACCCACCCCTTCGATAACCGCATGGGCGCCAGAATTACGCACGCCAAAGCGCTCACCGGCCGTACCAGCTGCGAACAATTTGCCGCCAGTCGCACCGTACAGGCATGTGTTACCGACAATGGACGTTTCCTGAGACTTGAACTCACTACCCGACGGCGGACGCACCACCAGCTTGCCGCCGGTCATGCCTTTCCCGACGTAGTCGTTGGCATCACCATCGAGGACCAGGTTAAGGCCACCGACGTTCCAGACACCAAAGCTCTGGCCGGCCGTACCAGTCAGATTTAGTGTGATCGGCGTGCCTACCATACCCTGATTGCCGTGCTGCTCGGCTATCTCGCCAGACAGGCGTGCACCAATGGAACGATCGCAGTTGGTCACACGATAGCTGAATTCGCCACCTTGCTTCGAAGCAATCGCCTCCGCTGTGTCCTTCACCATGGTCTCAGCCAGGTTGCCTGGATCAAACGGATGGTTGCGTTCAACCTGACAGGTATTTGGCTTGTCGGCCGGAATGTGGTCGTTTGACAGCAGACGGCTGAGATCCAGCTTTTGCTGACGGGGAGTGTCACCCGGCAACCGTTCCAGAAGATCCACACGACCCACGAGCTCCTCCAGACTGCGAACACCCAGCTGGGCCAACCAGCCACGAGTCTCCTCGGCGACAAACCGGAAGAAATTCATGGCCATCTCCACGGTGCCTTTAAAGTGCTCTTCCCGCAGGTGCTCGTTCTGGGTCGCCACGCCGGTTGCGCAGTTGTTCAGGTGACAGATCCGCAGATACTTGCAGCCCAGAGCCACCATCGGCGTGGTGCCAAAGCCGAAGCTCTCAGCACCCAGAATGGCGCCTTTGACCACGTCCAGTCCCGTTTTAATACCACCGTCCGTCTGCAGGCGAATCTTGCCCCGCAGATCGTTGGCACGAAGCGCCTGCTGGGTTTCACTCAAACCCAACTCCCACGGCGAACCGGCGTAACGGATGGAGGTCAACGGACTTGCAGCAGTGCCGCCATCGTAGCCGGATACGGTGATCAGATCGGCATAGGCCTTGGCGACACCAGCGGCAATGGTGCCTACCCCAGGCTCGGAAACCAGTTTCACAGAAACCAGCGCCGTCGGGTTTACCTGTTTCAGATCAAAAATCAGCTGAGCCAGATCTTCAATCGAATAAATATCGTGATGTGGGGGCGGTGAAATCAGCGTCACCCCCGGTACGGAATATCGCAGGCGGGCGATCAGATCATTCACCTTGCCACCCGGCAGCTGGCCACCTTCCCCGGGCTTGGCACCCTGGGCAACCTTGATCTGCATGACGTCTGCACTGCGCAGGTATTCGGCGGTCACACCGAAGCGGCCGGAGGCCACCTGCTTGATCTTGGAGCGCTTGTTGGTGCCGTAGCGGGCGGGATCTTCACCACCTTCACCCGAGTTGGAACGACCACCCAATGTATTCATGGCGACCGCCAGCGCCTCATGGGCCTCGGGCGAAAGGGCACCAAGGGACATAGCAGCCGAGTCGAAGCGCGGGAAAATGTTCTCAACCGGCTCGACCTCAGAAATGTCAATTGACTTCAGATCCTTACGAAATACCAGCAGGTCACGAAGCGTGGACACGGGCCGCTCATTGACCAGCCCTGCATACTCCATGTACTGACCGTAGTCTCCGCTGGTCACGGCTTCCTGAAGCTTGCCGACCACATCCGGGTTGAAGGCATGGTATTCCTGACCGTGCACGTATTTCAGCAAGCCACCTTGAGAGATCGGCTTGCGAGGTTTCCAGGCGACTTTCGCCAGCGCCTCCTGATCCTGCTGAAAATCGTAGAAACCGGCTCCCTGGATTCGATTCGGCACGCCCTTGAAGCAAAGGTCTACCACTTCGTCTGCCAGGCCGACGGCTTCAAACAGTTGAGCACCACGGTAAGAAGTAATGGTGGAAATGCCCATCTTGGAGAGAATCTTCAACAGACCCTTGTTGATCCCCTTGCGATAGTTATTCTTGGCATCAATCGGATCCATCATGACTTCGCCGGTGCGAATCAGGTCATTCAGCACCTGGAAGGCCAGATAAGGATAAACGGCCGTCGCACCGAAACCGAACAAGACCGCAAAGTGATGGGGGTCACGGGCCCAGCCGGTTTCCACAACAATGTTGGAGTCGCAGCGCAAGCCTTTACGAACGAGATGGTGATGCACCGCACCGGTCGCCATCATGGAGCTCACAGGCAATTCGCCTTCTGTAAGGTCTTTATCCGTGAGGATCAGAATGACCTTGCCATCCCGCACAGCCTGCTCGGCATTCTCACAAACCTGTTGAATGGCTTTTTCCAGGCCGACTTCCGGGCGATAACCCATTGGTATTCGCGCCACTTCAAAGCCCGGCCGATCGTTGTTCGCAATTCTCAGGAACTTCGCCGGCGACAGCACTGGCGTGGTGAGAATGATCCGGTTTGCGTGTTCGGGAGTTTCCTCAAACACGTTACGCTCGGCACCGATACAGGTTTCAAGCGACATCACAATCGATTCACGCAGCGGGTCGATTGCCGGGTTGGTGACCTGAGCAAATTTCTGGCGGAAGTAGTCGGCCACATGACGCACACGACTGGACAAGACTGCCATAGGGGTGTCATCGCCCATGGAGCCAACCGCTTCCTGGCCATTTTCAGCCAGCGGACGCAGCACCTGGTCCCGCTCTTCGTAGGACACATTGAACATCTTCTGATGGATCTGAAGATCTTCAGAACTCATCAGTTTGAAGTCCGGCGTCTCCTGATTGAGGGTTGCCTCAACGCGCAGAGAGTTATCGCGCAGCCATTGCTTGTAAGGCTGGGCAGCCTTCAGACGCTGGTCCACGTCTTTGGTATGGAGCACTTCGCCGGATTCGGTATCAATGGCCAGCATCTGGCCGGGTCCGACGCGGCCCTTGGCCACCACGTCTTCGGGCTTGTAATCGTAGGTACCGATTTCGGACGCCAGAGTAATAAAGTCATCCTTGGTGATTACCCAGCGCGCAGGACGCAAACCGTTTCGGTCAAGCATACACACTGCGTAACGCCCATCTGACAGCACCAGACCCGCAGGCCCATCCCAGGGCTCCATATGCATAGAGTTGTATTCGTAGAACGCTCGCAGCTCGGAGTCCATGGTATCGACGTTCTGCCAGGCTGGCGGAATCATCATCCTGACGGCGCGGAACAGATCGACACCGCCCGCCAGCAGGACTTCCAGCATGTTGTCCATGCTTGAGGAATCTGACCCCGTCAGATTGACCAGAGGCTGAAGTGTCTGGAGGTCAGGCAATGACGACGAGCTAAATTTTGCCGCTCGAGCAATCGCCCAATTGCGGTTACCATCCACCGTATTGATCTCACCGTTATGGGCCAGATAGCGGAACGGCTGAGCCAGAGGCCACTTCGGCATGGTGTTGGTGGAAAATCGCTGGTGGAACACACAGATAGCGGTTTGCAGATCAGGATCGCCCAGATCCTTGTAAAAATTAGCGAGATCCGCAGGCATCATCAGGCCTTTGTAGGCCAACGTACGATGAGACAGGCTGCAAATATAGAATTCAGAATCATCGATCATGTCGCGCTCGGCGTGGCGACGGCCCACAAATAATGCAATGGCGAATTCCTGCTCAGTCTGGCCGGATGGCACAACAAACACTTGCTCGATCCAAGGCAGACAGTCCAGTGCCATTGGCCCCAAACAGCTTTCGTCGGTTGGCACCTTGCGCCAGCCCATCACTTCCAGACCCTGTTCAGTCAGTCGTTTTTCAATGGCCGCACGACCAGCCGCCGCTTTGGATTCGTCAGGGTTCAGAAAAACCTGACCAACCGCAAACAGACCTTCAGGCGCTTTGCCGAAAGCGTCTTTGGCTGCCTTACGCAGGAATGCGTCCGGACTTTGAATCAGAAGGCCACAACCATCACCGGTCTTTCCATCTGCAGCGATACCACCTCGGTGGGTCATGCAGGTCAATGACTCGATGGCAGTTTGCAACAGCTTGTGGCTGGCCTCGCCCTTCATGTGGGCTATCAGGCCGAAACCACAGTTGTCCCTGAATTCATCGGGATGATACAAACCTGTCATCATAAGCGTTCTCTCGCGTAGAAATGCTTTTCAATCAAAGAGTTACAATAACCAAAATTCTTACGCACTCTTTGACACTGAAAATGAGGGCTGGCTATTTTACACGCGTACAAATACGTACTCAAACCAAAGCGGTTTAATAGTAGGGAGCCTGACCGCCCGTTACGAGGGCCCTCAACGATATCGGCGTGAGGGCAAGAGGGATGAAACCTGTTGTTTTTAAATCAGAAAATCAGAATAAGAATGATCAGCTATCCCTAAAATCCACTGAGTTTTCTGACCCACGGCGACTGGCGCTTCAGTGCGCGTGGTAGTTGGTCTAACGCGTCTCGGGCCTCAGCCTTTGTCGCGAAGTTCCCAAAAAAGCCGACATACCAGTCATTTCCCTGACGTTCGGTGACAGTATACCGGATACTAAGCACGGTTTCGTGCTGTTCAATCACATTGATCACTGTTTGCTCTTGGTTGCCGGCAATCACCTGGATTGTCCAGGCGTTCCAGCCCCGTACGTCGTCCAAGGGCATAAATGCTGCCGGTTTCATCGGAGAAAAAGAAGGCTGCTCTGGCTCTGGCTCTGGCTCTGGCTCTGGCTCTGGCTCTGGCTCTGGCTCTGGCTCTGGCTCTGGCTCTGGCTCTGGCTCTGGCTCTGGCTCTGGCTCTGGCTCTGGCTCTGGCTCTGGCTCTGGAACAGGGTCAGATGCCAGTTTGTTGGAGGTCAATTCGGGTTGGGCTTCAACGGAAACCGTCTCCTCAGGCAGAGGCATTTCCGGCGACTCCGGGCCAATAGAAACGCTTTTACGCTCAGGCTCAGGCTTGACCTCGGCCTGCTCGCGCTCGACAGACGCGTCGTATTGTTGTGACACCAGCCACCAGGAGCCACCCAGCAAGACAAGCGCAAGTGCTGGCCAACGTGCGCTGACCACCCAGCGAAATCGTGAAGACCGAGACTCTTCCATTGGCGCTCGATCCAACCAGACGGCAGGCGCAACTCGTTTCAGCTCCGAGAAGCTGCCCTGACTCAAGCGATGCAGAGCCGACCGCCTTTGCGGCCCGAGCAATGATTTTACATTACCCCCAGCCTTATGAATGCGCGGCTCCAGATAGGCCACAATTTCGTCAGCGGAGAGTGGACGAAGATGAATTTGATAGACTCCGGTACTGTCACCCTCCAGACCGAGCAAGCCGATCAGCTCATCGGTACCGCTAAAAACAACAGCGGCGGCAGATGCGCGATCAGCCGCCTGATACGCACCCAGCAGCAAACGTAGAACGTCCGCAGGAACTTGATCCGCATCGTCCAGCAACAGAACCATCCGACGCCCTTTCCTCGCTCTGGTTTCGGACCATCGAAAGAATCCGTAAACCGCGTCTCGCGCGCCATCAGAAGACTCCAGCCCCCGGTAGGCAAGCCCTATCAAGACATTGGCTAAAGCCTGTGGATTTCTCAGGGCGTCGGCAGGGAGTCGGTGGAAATCCAGTCTTGACGCCTCACTACGAACCAGCTCTGCAAGCAATCGGGTTTTTCCGGCACCGAAAGCACCGGTCAGCACAAGCGCAAGATCCCCGAACCCGCATAAGTGCCGAAGAGTTTCCAAAGCATGGTGTCGGGACGCATCCGGGAAGAACGGCATATCCATGGCAAGAGGATCGGCCTTGAGGCCATACCGATCTGCCAGTTCAGCGGCAAGATTTTCGCCACCAAAACTGTTCAACTGAGCGTCATACTCGGTCATCGCTGGCACTGCTCCCTTTCCCTGCTCATGGCGCTACGAAAAACTCAGTTCTGACAATATGCCTTCAAGGTGTCACTCAATAGACCCGGATCTGCTTCATCAGTGACAACAGCAGTACCCAGATCATTCAAAACCACGAGCCTGAGGCGACCATCGACATTTTTCTTGTCGACCGCCATCAACCGAAGAAAATCATCAGGCGTCATGCCAACAGGCGCCCGAGCAGGCAGCCTGGCGCTGGAAATCAATCTCAGTGCCCGCTGCTTGTCTTCGCTCGAGATCCATCCCTGTCTCGCCGACAGATCTGCAGCCATCATCATTCCGGTACCAACAGCTTCGCCATGGAGTACTTTGCCGTATCCCGCATAGTTCTCAATGGCGTGCCCAAAGGTATGACCCAGATTCAGGATGGCACGCAGCCCACCTTCGCGTTCATCCTGGGCGACAACGTCAGCTTTACACTCGCAGGATCGAAAGATGGCTTCCGCCAGAGCAGCCTGATCAAGATCCAGCAACTCGGCCATATTGTCCTCAAGCCAATCAATAAAACCTTGCTCACGAATCAGACCATATTTGATCACCTCTGCAAGGCCAGCAGACACCTCTCTGGGCGGCAAGGATTTCAGGCTTTCTGTGTCGATAAGGACGACTTCAGGCTGATGGAACGCCCCGATCATATTTTTACCAAGGGGATGATTGATGCCCGTTTTTCCACCCACCGAAGAATCCACCTGGGATAACAGCGTCGTCGGCATTTGGATAAAGGCCACGCCCCGTTGATAGCTGGCAGCAGCGAATCCGGTCATATCACCTACGACCCCGCCACCGAGCGCTACCAACGTTGTCTTTCGGGAATGGCGATTTTCAAGCAATGCATCGAAGATTCGATTGAGGGTCTGCCAATCCTTGTATTGTTCACCATCTGGTAGGATTACCGTATCCACCTGTTTACCGGGAAAGCAGGCTTTCGCTGACTCCAGGTAAAGAGGCGCGACGGTTTCATTCGTGACGATCATAACCTGAGACCCGGCAACCCAAGGTGTCAGATCCGCCTGCCCCAACAATGACTGGCCAATGATAATCGGGTAGCTGCGATCCCCGAGATCGACATTCAGCTCTTTGGTGGGTTCAAGCATGTTTCCTGCCTTCTTTTCCAGCCTGACGCTTGTGCCTGGCAGACTTTGGATTCATTCGATTAACCAGCTGACGAACGACCAGACGCGGGCTTTTACGGTCCGTAAACATAACAACATCCGCCAACCCGGTGTACAGTGGATCTCTGATCGCGAATAGCCTTCTTAACACCGCTTCCGGGTCATCATTCTGCAACAGTGGTCTATTGCGGTCTTTTCGGGTGCGCTCGACCTGCTGTTCAATCGATGTCTTTAGATAGACAACCAACGCGTCCTTTTTCAGGTGCGAATGATTCTCTTCGCGCATAACGGCGCCCCCTCCGGTAGCCAGAACCGTCCGGGGCTGAGTTGAAAGCTCACGGAGCATTGCGGTCTCTCGCTGCCTGAATCCGTCTTCACCTTCCACATCGAAAATCCAGGGAATATTCGCGCCACAACGTTCTTCGATAATTCGATCCGAATCCAGAAAGTGATAACCCAGCTCTTTAGCAAGCATTCGGCCGATCGTACTTTTGCCAGCCCCCATTGGACCGACCAGAACAACGCGTTTGGGCAACGACATAACTTCCGCTCATTAGTGTTCAGGCGTGTGAGAATACCACAGGGCCAGTATTTCCATAAGTTCAGGCAAAATGGCAGCAAAAAAAAACCGCCGTCGAAACGGCGGTTTTTACTTCACAACATAGCTTACTGAATCAGGTCACTCTTGATGATTTTAGGAGTGATAAAGATCAGTAGCTCGCTACGCTCATCAATGTGCTCGGTGCGCTTGAACAGACGACCGAGGTAAGGGATGTCACCCAGGAACGGAGTTTTCGTGGTCGTCGTGGCCACTTCCGACTGGAAGATTCCACCAAGCACAACTGTCTCACCATTGCCGACCAACACCTGAGTGGTTACCTGGTTAGTATTTATCGCCGGAATACCCGCCGTGACCTCACCGCGTGAATCCTGATTAACAACCAGATCCATGATGATCTTGTCATCCGGCGTGATCTGAGGCGTTACTTCCAGAGACAGGGCCGCCTCCTTGAAGGAAACAGAAGTGGCACCGCTGGATGACGCTTCCTGATAGGGAATTTCTTCACCCGATTTGATGGAGGCAGTCTGGCGGTCGGCCGTCACAACCCGCGGTTGGGAAACGAGTTCTGCACGTCCGTCGCTTTCCAAGGCCGACAACTCCAGATCGACCAGGAAATCATCGCTACCCCAGCCGATGGCAACAGAAGACGCGCCTTCGCCGGATACTCCCAGATCAACCGCCAGGGCATCAGGGAACGAAATGGTGTTATTCAGCCCGCCGGCAGCCTGCCTGCCTTCTTCAACGGTTGCCTGAGAACCGCCAATGGAAATCACGTCATTTCCGCTAACGTCATAAGCCGCGCCGCCCCAACGAACACCAAGATTTTCGGCCACGTTGGTTTGTGCGCGAACAATTCGGGCTTCGATTGAAACCTGGCGAACCGGAACGTCCCAGGTCGAAACCAGACGCCGTATTTCATCCAGCTTGTCGGCCGTTTCCCGAACGCTGATGGTGTTAGTGCGGGCGTCTGAGGACACAAATCCACGCGAAGAAATCAGCTCCTTGTCCGCCTCAATCAAAGACACCACCTCGGCGGCTTTAGCGTAATTCACCTGGATGATATCGAGTCGGACAGGCGCCAGCTCGGCAATCTGTTTATTGGTTTCGAGCTCCAACTTTTCACGTGCAGCAATTTCATCGGCGGGAGCCACCAAAAGCACGTTTCCGATTTGACGCTTATCAAGGCCCTTGGTCTTCAATATCAAATCCAGAGCCTGGTCCCAGGGAACATTCTGAAGACGTAACGTGATACTGCCACTAACGGTGTCGCTGGCTACAAGATTCAGGCCGGTGAAATCTGCAATCAGCTGAAGGACTGAACGCACCTCGATATCCTGAAAATTCAAGGAAAGCTTGTCACCCGTGTAAGGAAACTTATCTTCCCGACGGGCTTCGGCTTCTTGCTCTGTTAGCTGCTCAACACTGACAGTAAATTCAGTACCCGATTGGTAGGCAATGTAATCGTAATTGCCTTCGGGGCGGATCTCGACGACTGCATTCCCGCCCTCGATAAAGGTATCAATCCGTGTCACTGGGGTGGCGAAATCAGTGACATCCAACCGACGCCTGAGATTCTCTGGCACCGTGAGACTATCCATCGTCAGGCGAATTTTGCCACCAAGCTCGGACAGATCCACAGAAACATCAGACGCACCAAGATCCACAATTACGCGCCCTTCCCCTTCCTTGCCGCGACGAAAATCGACCCCAGCCAGCGCATTCTCGGAGGAAGCCGAACTTGAAGGGCTGTCTGTGGAAATCACTGGTGCCGTAGAGGTCGATGCGGAACTCGCAGTGACATTGTCCGGACGGGCCCCGATCGTCATCACAAGGCTGGTTTGCGTGCGAGCGGTTTCGTAAGGCACCAGCTCTGCCAGATTAAAAATCAGGCGAGTTCGGTCTTTGGTTTCGACCACGGTCATGCTTTGAGCATTTCCGGATCCGAGAGAAATGTTGCGTGACTCGAGGCCACTCGTGGTGTCTCTCAGGTCAACCGCAATACGTGCCGGGCGCTCAATGGTGTACCCAGTCGGCTCAGGGGGAACCCCATCGAAAGACAGCGTCACTTCCACCCGGTCGCCTGCCAACGACGAAAATGACACGTCTTCCAACGTGACCGCATTGGCCAGGCCGGATAACAACCCAAGAGCAACCACGCTGACGTATACATTTAATTTTCTGAACATCGCTAGCCTCGACCCTAAACTTTTTTGTTCATGCATGTTTCTTTCACTATTCATATGCCGCTCCCTAGCCTTCGGCCTCACCGTCTAGCGTCAGTGAGCGTGGACGCTCCACCCAACCGCCACGACCATTCGGAACGATTTCAATCAGTTCAACACGGGTTTCATTGACACCGATGATTCGGCCGTAATTCTCGCCCATGTAGTTCCCGGTTTTGACCCTGTGAATACCACCAGTATCATCCCGGATTAATGCATACAGACTGTCAGACTGACCGCTCAAAGTACCAACCATCGTAAGCTGTTTGAGTCCGAAATTCTCCAGAACTTCCTTGGGGCGATCGAGATCCGGCTCAACGTTACTGGTGGGCTGCTCATCCATCATCGTTAATTGAACATCGACCGGTGGCTCAAACGGCGCCCTTCTATCGGCAGCAGAGTATGTGAACGCTTCGTAAGATTTGAATTCCGGAAGCGGCTCTACAAAACCGCGGGGCTTTGCGCGCGTTTCTTCCATGAACTGATCCAGGTCAGAAAACCCGCTGCCTTGAGAACATGCGGTGAGAACAGAAACCAGGCAAACACACGAAAGAGATTTAAAAGAAAGCTTTAAACTCATGCTCACTCCCCGGCCCTGTAACGATAGGTACGTGCAAGCACCTGCATATTCAAACGCTCTGGCTCACCATCTTGCGGCGAAATCTTCAGATCATGCAAAGTCACGATCCTGGGAAGCCCTGCGACACTGCTCACAAAACTGGCCAACTCATGGTAAGAACCCACCACTCGGATGTTTATTGGAAGCTCGGAATAGAAATCCCGCTTTTGCTCGGATTGAAGCTTAACCTCCTGAAGGTCAAGTCCACTTCCCAGGGCCGTATTGGTAATGTCTTCCAAAAGACCAGGAACCTCAGTTTCACTGGGCAACTGCCTGACCAGTGCACCAAAGGTTTCTTCCATTTCAGTCATCTGAGCTTTGAAAACTTCAAGGTTCGCAACCCGATAGGCTTTATTCTCATAGCGCTCACGCAGTTCCTGCTCTTCCTTCTCGACCTTCTGAAGCTCGGCATACTGGTCCTTTATGAAAAACCAATAACCGCCTCCCAGAATCAGGCCGAATACAATCAGCGCGACAATGGCTTTAACGGGTGCCGGCCAGATACCAGCGTTATTGATATCAAGATCGTTGATATCGAAATCATTAAGCTTTTTCATGGAGTCCGCGAGGCTCATTACTTATTTCCTCCTTCGGGCTCGGGCGTCTTCTGTTGTACGGTCAAATCAAACCGGCTGTATCCGGATCGGCGCGAATCTGCCGATGCAACATTCGAGAGGTTCGGGCTTGCGAACCAATCCGAATCTTCGAATCGGCGCATCAATGATGCGATTCGGCTATTTGATTCGGACATGCCAACGATACTGATGCTGTCATCACGCTTGGTGAGGTCGGTGTAATACAGACCGTCCGGCAACGTCCGCACCAGCTCATCAAACACCCTGACAATCACCGGCCGCTTGCCTTGCAGGTCCTGAATGACTTTCATTCTGGCCAGCAGTTCATCCCTCTTGCGCTTCAAGCTTTCTATTTCCTTGATCTGTTTATCAAGCTGCTTGGTTGCTGTCTCAATGTAGGAATTACGCGATTCCTGATACGCAATCCGGTTATCCATATCTGTTTTCCAGAGGAAAGCCAGACCAGCGGCAATAATTGCAGCACCCAGTATCATCACAACGAACTGCTTCTGCTTTTCCGCCCTAAGCTCTTCACGCCAGGGTCTGAGGTTGATCTTTGCCATCAGTCAAAGCTCCTCATTGCCAGGCCACATGCGATCATCAGCGATGGGGCATCGTTACTCAGAGACGAGGCGTTTACCCGAGAGCCAACCGCCATATCCGCAAACGGATTGGCAACCAGCGTGGGTGTGCCTGTTTTCTCTTCAACCATTTCTGTAAGGCCCTGAATAGAAGCCGTGCCGCCGGCAAGCACTACATAATCAACAGCATTGTACTGACTCGCACCGAAGAAGAACTGGAGCGCACGAGCGACTTGCTGAACCACGGCCTCTCGGAACGGTGTGAGAACTTCGGATTCATAATCGTCTGGCAACCCACCCTGCTTCTTGGCAAGCCCTGCCTCTTCCAGTGACAGGCCATAACGACGCTGAATTTCCTCGGTAAGCTGTTTGCCGCCAAATACCTGTTCGCGGGTATATACTGTCTTACCCTCGGCGAGCACACTCAAAGTGGTCATGGTCGCGCCAATATCGACAATAGCAACAACCAGTTCCTCACCCTGGGAATCGAGCTGCGGCTCGATACGGGAATAGGCACGCTCCAAAGCGTATGCTTCAACATCCACCACCTTGGTAGAGAGGGACGCAATCTCGAGCGCGTCTTCACGAATATCAACGTTCTCTTTTCGGCAGGCAGCCAACAAAACGTCAACTTGATCAGGATTTGTCTCTGACGGTCCCTGCACCTCAAAGTCGATTGCAACTTCATCCAGCGGATAGGGAATGTACTGGTCCGCTTCGAGAGTTATCTGGTCTTCCATCTCGAACTCGTTCAGGCCGCCATCCATCTGGATCACTTTGGTAATTACGGCAGAGCCTGACACGGCAACCGCAACTTGCTTCACGCCGGTGCGGGCTTTGGAAGCAACTCGCTTGAGCACTTCTCCGACCGCCTCAACGTCGGTGATATTTTTCTCTACAACGGCATTCGCCGGCAATGGCTCTACCGCGTAGCTCTCGACCTTATAGCGGTCACCCTGCTTTGATAGTTCCAGTAGCTTTACAGAGCTTGAACTGATGTCCACCCCTAGCACTGCACTGGATTTTTTTCCTAGCAATCCGAACACTGGCTCACCCTATACCTGGTTACACGCACCGGGTCATGAATGGTTTGTTAAAACCACTTCATATGTGTTTTTTAATTAAGAGAATTTCTTTATTTTTCCGTCTACAATGCCCTTTCTTAGAATTTTCGAGAACATTGTGGCCTGGAAGTCTCTCTTTCTTCCTAAAGCAATTTCTCAAATGATAGACCTATATCCAACAGTTGTCAGAAAAAAATGTCTCATTTGTTGCGTACATCTCGCCTGTTTGCCTGGTTCTTTGTCGTCGGTATAAGTATAGCGACCATTCTGACCTCAGGTTTCTACCTTTACCTGCGACCAGGACTCCCCCCTGTCGAAAAACTTCTGGACATCAAACTCCAGACGCCACTGAGGGTCTATAGCGCGGACGACAAATTAATAGCAGAATTCGGCGAAAAGAGAAGGGCACCAGTCACAATAGAACAGATCCCTACAATTCAGTTACATGCCTTTCTCGCGGCCGAAGACGCCCGTTTTTACGAACACTTTGGCGTCGACATTAAAGGCCTGATGCGGGCTGCCATCGAACTGATCTCCACGGGCCAGATTCAATCCGGTGGCAGCACCATCACTATGCAGGTTGCAAAAAATTACTTTTTGTCACGAGACCGGACCTTTATCCGCAAGTTCAACGAGATACTTCTTGCTCTTCAGATTGAACGTGAACTGGACAAAAATCGCATCCTCGAGCTCTATCTGAACAAGATTTACCTGGGCAATCGAGCTTACGGCATAGAGGCGGCGGCGCAGGTTTACTACGACAAACCAGTGGCGGAATTGTCACTGGCTCAAATGGCTATGCTGGCCGGCCTTCCCAAAGCGCCATCAGCCTACAACCCAATTGCCGACCCGCAACGCGCTGGCGTCCGCCGAAATTGGATACTGAGCCGCATGCGTGACCTCGGATACATCACAGACGACGCCTTTAACCTGGCGTCCAGCGCTCCGATCACCGCAAGCTATAACGCACCATCCACAGAAGTCGATGCTGACCACATTGCGGAAATGGCACGCAATGAGATGGTCAGCCGCTATGGCGATGCCGCCTATACGGATGGCTACACCGTCACCCTTACCATTGATGGTGACAATCAACAGGCGGCAACAGACGCGCTCAGATCAGGCCTTGAAGCCTACGATCGCCGCCATGGATTCCGCGGCCCGATTGGCCAGGTGTCGGATGAAGCGCTAGCCCCGGAAAATCTGTCAGGGCTCATGGCCGGATACCCAAGAGTGGCTGACCTGATCCCCGCCGTCGTCACCAATGTCGTCGATGAAGAGGGCAAGACCGAGATCTACGCCCGCTCCGTTGGCAGCGCCATCATCCCCTTCGAAACAATGAGCTGGGCGCGCCGCTATAAAACAGAGGACCTGACTGGCCCAGAACCGGAAAAACCATCGGACGTGTTGAGTTCGGGTGACATCGTTTATGTAAAAGCGATCAACGATGCACCGCAGACGGCGCAAAACGAAGACTCCACAAAGAGCTCTCCTGAAGAAACCGCGACTCCGAACAGGCCGCAGATGGCACTGTTTCAGGTGCCGAAAGCGCAAGGCGCTTTGATATCGCTTGAGGCGAAAACCGGGGCGATCCAGGCTTTGTCTGGCGGCTACAGTTTCAGCCAGACCAAATACAATAGGGCCACTCAGGCCCGCCGACAGCCAGGCTCGACATTCAAGCCGTTCTTGTACTTGAGCGCCCTGGAACAGGGCAAGACACCGGCCACAATCTATAACGATGCGCCTATTGTCTTTGATGATTCCGAGCTGGAAACCACCTGGAGACCACAAAACTCATCCGGCCAATTCTACGGCCCCACTCGATTGCGCGAGGCACTTTATCGTTCACGGAACCTGGTCTCGATTAGACTGCTGAGAGATCTGGGAATTGAATCCACGATCAACTATCTCAAGCAGCTCAAGATACCGACGGAAAATATGCAGAAAGACCTCTCGCTTTCTCTTGGTAGTGGACTGCTTACCCCTATGGATCTGGCGCGAGGGTTCGCGGTGATTGCCAATGGCGGTTTCGATGTCAAACCCTACTATATTAAAAGCATTAAGGATGTGAACGGGAAAAGCCTTTACACCGCACCAGATACAGTGCTTTGCGATCAGGACTGCGAACCGCCCCAAAAAACAGATACCCAGGCGCAACCAGAAATCCGCATCATGAAACGCCTTGCAGACGAGCGATCCGTGTACATCCTCCATTCGATGATGAGAGACGTCATACGTCTTGGTACCGGGCGCCGCGCCCTGGCACTTGGCCGTGACGACATCAGCGGTAAAACCGGCACTACGAATGAGCAGCGCGATACCTGGTTTGGCGGTTTTAATCATGATATCGCCACAACCGTCTGGGTGGGCTTTGATCAACCCGCGCCCCTTGGCCGCCGGGAATTCGGCGCCAGCACCGCCCTCCCGATCTGGCTCGACTACATGGCAACAGCCCTCCAGGGAGAACCCTCATCTTTAATGCCCCGCCCCAATGGCATCGTGAATGTTCGAATTGATCCCGAAACCGGCAAGCGCGCGCGCGCGGGGGCAGAGGGTGCCATTTTCGAAGTTTTCCGGGAGGAAGACGCACCACCGCCTTTAACCGCCGAGGAAACGCCCGCCGAGACCGACAGCAATGGCGACAACGGGGATCTGTCCCGACAGATATTCTGACCGAAGCCTTTTTTCAAGACATAAAAAAACCGACGGCCAAACCGTCGGTTTTTTGTTTCAACCCACCCTCAAATAATGTCGTCCATGGACTTTAGCGGGTAGTGTGCCGGATAACCATTACGGGCAACACCAGAATCGACCGCGGCTCGCGCCACGGCGGCGGGAACCACTTCGAGCAAGCGCACATCCATTGGCTTGGGAATGATGTACTCACGGCCAAATTCGAAGCTTGAGACACCATAGGCCTCACAAATATCCTGCGGAACCGGCTCTTTTGCCAGCTCACGAATGGCGTGAACCGCAGCTACTTTCATTTCTTCATTGATGGCAGTTGCACGGACATCCAGCGCCCCGCGGAAAATGAACGGGAAGCCAAGCACGTTGTTCACCTGGTTGGGATAGTCTGAGCGACCAGTCGCCATAATCAGGTCGTCACGGGTAGCCAGCGCAACTTCCGGGCTAATTTCGGGATCCGGGTTGGAACAGGCAAACACGATGGGGTTCGCGGCCATTTTCTTCAGCTGATCCGCTGTCAGAAGGTCAGGACCAGAAAGGCCCAGGAATACGTCGGCGCCATCAATCGCGTCGTCCAGCGTGCGACGATCGGTCTCATTCGCAAACATGGCTTTGTACTGGTTCAGATCGTCACGACCAGAATGGATAACGCCCTTACGATCCAGCATGAAAATGTTCTCAGAACGAACACCACAGCTGACCAATAGCTTCATGCAGGCAATTGCCGCAGCACCCGCACCCAGGCAAACCACCCTCGCCTCTTCAATCTTTTTACCCTGCAGCTCAAGAGCATTGATCATGCCGGCTGCAGTTACGATAGCAGTACCATGTTGGTCATCGTGGAAGATGGGCACGTTGCACTTTTCGATAAGCGCGCGCTCAATCTCAAAGCACTCGGGCGCCTTGATGTCTTCCAGGTTAATGCCACCGAAGGTGTCTGCAATACGCTCGACTGTTTCAATAAACGCCTGCGGACTTTCGGAATCCACTTCAATGTCAAACACATCAATACCGGCAAAGCGCTTGAAAAGAACGCCTTTACCTTCCATGACCGGCTTACTGGCCAGTGGCCCCAGATTTCCGAGGCCTAGAATAGCAGAACCATCGGAAATGACGGCAACAAGATTACCCTTGGCCGTGTACTTGTATGCATTCTCCGGGTCCTTAGCGATCTCGCGGACCGGCTCAGCAACCCCGGGGCTATACGCCAGAGAAAGATCGCGGGAAGTCTTGGTGGGCTTGGTGATTTCAACACTCAGCTTACCAGGCCGCGGCTTGGCGTGGTATTCAAGGGCTGCTTCTTTCAGATCTTGAGACATTGCCACTGTTCCGTTTTTTACGTTTATTGATAGAGGACCACTGAGCTCACTCAGCGGAGCGCGCCATTATGGCGCGAAGGCAATTCCCAGACAAGGCCTGCCTGTGCATTTTGCGTACAGTCAATACGCCATACTGCGTACAAGCGTTTGTATTGTCGCTGAAACGCTACCCAGAATCTGCAGGCATAAAAAAAGCGCCGATGTCGGCGCTTTTTTAGTCTGGCTCGCGGAATCAAGATTTCTTGATTCTGCCGCCGAAACGCTTCTGGAAACGATCGATACGACCACCTGTGTCCATCACCTTCTGCTTGCCGGTGTAGAATGGGTGGCACTGTGAACACACGTCCAGGGTCAGATCCTGAGTAAACGTGGAACGAGTCTTGAGTACATTACCGCAAGAGCAGGTGGCGGTAATCTCTTCGTACTTTGGATGAATACCTTCTTTCATGGCTTACCTCTATCGGTCATGCCGCTACCAGATCGCGGGACTTTTAACATCCAGGCGTCAGGCACCGCATGTTTGAATCAATTGACGAGACGGGGCACAATCATGCCCTGCCTAAAACAGACCGCGAATCGTACTAGTTAATAGGCGCTCAGGCAAGCCCTAATCGCGGCCCCCAGGCCACCGAACGACCTTCTTCCCCAAATGGAGCCAAACGTGCCCCGAACCGCGAGCATTGCCCTGAACCGTCCGCTTCGGAGGCTGTTCGATTATCGCGTACCTGAGGGGATGAACATCACTCTGGGCCAGCGGGTCACGATCCCATTTGGCCGCTCTAGAATGACCGGCATTGTTGCCGCTCTGGACCAGCCTCCACCCGAGGGCATTCAATTAAAGACGGTTGAAGACTGCTGCGAGGAATGGCCGGCGCTCCCCCCGGAGACATTTCGCCTACTCAATTGGGCTTCTGACTATTACCAACACGCTCTCGGCGAGTGCCTGTTCACTGCCCTGCCCCCAGCCCTCAGACGCGGGCAGCCCGCCAGAGAACGCACGGAAATATATTGGAAAACCATATCCGATGAAGCGGTTTTGCCTGCCAACGCAAAAAAACAGAAGGCACTTTTCGATTGGTTAAAACAATATCCTGAAGGCGTAGCGACAAAACAGATTCTGCTCGCGGGTTACTCCAACGCTCAGATAAAGAGCCTCAGTGAGAAGAATCTGATCGCGGCAACCAATGCCCCAAAATCGCATAACCCGTCGGTTTCGCCATCACAAAGACCACAACTGTCCGCAGAACAACAAGTCGCTGCTGAACAGCTGGCAACGCCGGATCAGGCCTTTTCCGTGTCGCTGCTTTATGGCATTACTGGCAGCGGCAAAACCGAACTGTACCTGGACTACCTGAAGCGACATCTGAGCGCTCACGACCAGGCACTGGTACTGGTACCCGAAATTAATCTGACTCCCCAAACACTGGCGCGCTTCGAGCGTTATTTCGGCCCCAGGGTCGCTGTATGGCACTCGGCGCTGAACGACGGCCAAAAACTCAACGCATGGCTTAAAGTCCGCAACGGCGAGCCGGTCATCCTTATCGGCACACGCTCCGCTGTGCTGCTTCCATTTACGAACCTGAAAACCATTGTCGTCGACGAGGAGCACGACAGCTCCTACAAGCAAGGAGACGGGTTCCGATACTCCGCGCGAGACACAGCCGTTTACCGCGGCTTCATTGAACGCTGCCCTGTCATTCTGGGCTCTGCGACACCATCGCTGGAGTCACTACACAACGCCCGGAGTGGCAAGTATCAACTGGTGCGATTGGAGCATCGGGCAGGCGACTCGAAACCACCAGAAATCAAGTTGCTGGACATCCGCAGTCGACCTCTCGAGGCAGGCTTTTCACGCCCAGCCCTGGACGCCATCCAACGAACCCTCGACTGCGGTCAACAAGCGTTGGTGTATGTGAATCGGCGCGGCTTTGCCCCAGTGATGATGTGCTTTGACTGCGGTCACATGGTCGAGTGCCCAAGATGCGACACTCGGCTCACCTATCACCGCCGTGACCGAGCCATGCGCTGCCACCATTGCGATTTTCAGATGGCCGCGATGGAGACCTGCCCGAAATGTGAAAGCGAGGCCTTCAAACCTGTAGGTCAAGGGACCGAACGAGCCGAGGATTTCCTGGCAGAACACTTCCCTGAAACGCCAATCATTCGCGTGGATCGCGACAGCACACAGCGAAAGGGCTCAATCCAGAGCATTATCGAGAAGGTAAGAACGGGCAAGCCCTGCATATTGGTGGGGACCCAGATGCTTGCAAAAGGCCACGATTTTCCCGGAGTCACGCTGGTTGTGGTTATCAATGCGGACGGCGGGTTATTCAGCGTGGATTTCCGTGCTCCAGAGCACCTCGTACAGACGCTGATACAGGTCAGCGGCCGGGCTGGCCGAGGTGCGCAGGCAGGCCAGGTCCTGGTTCAAACCTGCCACAGCGACCACCCGCTGCTGAAAACTCTTGGCGCCGGCAATTACCTCTCAATATCAGACCAACTATTGGCAGAAAGGAAGGAAAACCACCTACCCCCTTTCCGGGCGATGGCAACGTTTCGAGCCGAATCCAGAACCATGGAAGACAGCCTTAGGCTACTGGACTCCATCAAGTCTTTTATTCAATCATCCAAAGGCTCGCAAATAGAGACCTGGGGCCCCTTGCCCGCGGTTTTGGCGAGACGAGCAGACAAGCACTGTGCTCAGCTTGTTCTTCTTTCGACGCAGCGGCGACAACTCAATAATGTCATTGCAGACTCTTGCCAGAAAATGGACGAGACGAAGCTGCCAAGCGGGGCGAAATGGATCATAGATGTAGACCCACGGGAAACCGGCTAACACATCCGTAAAATGCCAGGTAAAGCGGTTACAAAGATTTTCATAAATGAATACTAATCATCATTGTACCTATGAATCCTGTGCTACGATTAGAACGGCATAGATGCAAAACCTGTGAAAACACTTGAAGTTCCGCTTTCCCTAAACACGCGGGCCCTCAAGGACTTTGCTGTAAATGGAAACTGGAGATAACAATGTCAGGGAAAATCCTTGCTCGCGCTGCGATCATTTTGCTAGCGCTCATCATGGCCGCCTGTGGAGGCGACGAAAACTCTAGTGCGCTTGCGGGTCCAGCAAATAGTGGCGGAAGCGGAAGCGGAGACGGGTCTGGATCTGATCAAACAGCTTCGACAACCGCTGCTTCGATTCAACTCCTTTCGAACACGACTCAGATCGGAACAGCCGGGAATAATTCCGCGACCGTGACTGCGATTGTTAAAAATAGCGGTGGCGTCGTGTTAACTGACACTCCAATTGAGTTTTCCTCGCCAACTGCAACTCTGAATATACAGAGCAACTTTACCGATGATAACGGTCGAGCAACCGTCGAG
The DNA here is from genome assembly GCF_030053415.1 of Marinobacter sp. CHS3-4. Classification (GTDB taxonomy): domain Bacteria; phylum Pseudomonadota; class Gammaproteobacteria; order Pseudomonadales; family Oleiphilaceae; genus Marinobacter. The sequence continues at coordinate 131,903 of NZ_JASGBJ010000004.1, read as the reverse complement.
GTTTCAGCGCAAGGATCACCCGAAAACCGGCAACTTACCATTACCGCGACATCTGGTTCGGCTACCGCCTCTATCAATATTAGCGTTGCCGGCACCGAAATAACGCTTTCGGGACCATCCAGCGTTCCTTTAAATCAGGATACGGTTTTTACAGCCAAGCTCACAGATTCCGATAATAATCCGATTTCGGGTCAGTCTGTGACTATCTCCAGCAACGCAAATAACTCAGTCACCCCTGCCTCTAGCCAGACAGATTCAAGCGGTTCAGTAAATTTCACCTACAACGCTTCCAGCGCTGGCTCCGACACGTTGACTGTCGGAGCATACAGCGGAGCGAGCAGAGTGACCGCGTCTGTTGAAATTTCTATCTCAGGGGAAGACTTTGAATTTGTCACTCCAACTTCTGGACAAGAGATCCTCCTGAACACCCCTCAAACAATTGAAGTAACCTGGAGCATTAACGGCTCTCCTGTTGCAGACGGTTCGGAAGTCCAATTTTCAGCAACTCGAGGCCAATTAACTCCTGCGGATGGCATTGCCACCACGACCGGTGGCACTGCATCAGTGCAGATTCAATCTAATAACGCTGGACTCTCTTCTATCGCAGCTTTGACTGAGAATGGACCCACAATTCAAACAGACGTGGAGTTTGTAGCTTCGACCGTAGATTCTATAAACCTGCAAGCGAACAAAACTCAGATTTCACCAAACCAGTCGACTGAAATCACTGCCACCGTTCGAGATCCAAACAATAACTTGGTGAAGAATGCGGCGATTAACTTTACCCTGAATGACATCACGGGCGGTCAGCTATCGAGCTCGACTGCAACCACCAACAGTCAGGGTCAAGCACAAATTACCTATTCATCAGGAAGCACTACCAGCGCCAAAGATGGTATTACAGTCACTGCAAGTCATAGCAGTGGCGCCAGCGACGCTCTGACACTTACCGTTGCAGGTGAAGCCTTGAGGATCAATTTGGGCACAGGCAACAAGATTTCGGCGCCTAGCACAACAACCTATACCAAGCCTTGGACAGTCATCGTTACTGATGCGAATGGCAACGCAGCAAGCAACCAATTGGTAGAGCTTAGTGTCACGCCGATTTCATATACAAAAGGTATTTACCGTGCGCCAGACACAGACGCAGGAGAGCCAGACTCTCGCTGGATTTTCGAACCCTCGACGTCATGTCCCTCTGAAGACGTAAACAATAATGGAACGCTTGACGCCGGAGAAGATGCGAATGGCAATGGCAGCCTAGAGCCCTTCCCTTCCGCCGCCACTCCCACAACTGTCACAACATCAAGCAGCGGAATCGCGGATTTTGATCTGACCTTCCTGCAAAGCGAATGCAGCTGGGTAACTGTCGAATTATCTGCAGTAACCCGGGTGGGTGGAACGGAGTCGGACGCAACGCAGCGCTTCAGCCTGCCGTGCCTTGCCAGTGATCTCGCATATAACGAGAGCAACCCTGTAAGCCCATCTCCTGGGGAAGTCAGCCCTTACGGCTCTTCTGCAAGCTGCAGCGATAGCAATTAAGGCAGCGACACCAAGCCCAAGGCAACGCCTTTCACTTCAGAAAGGCGTTGTCTCATTTGAGTAACTTTTTTCTTTCCGCGATAATACCCTCCTTCGTCGACCAGCAGCAGTAACTGCTGCCCCGTACCCATTCTCTTGCAAACCGAGTCATCCGACAGCATGAAAGAGACCGTAGCCGAGCTGCTTCAATCTGCGCTTGAAGCCCTTAAATCGGAGGGCGTATTGCCCAGTGACCAGACCTTCAGTCCCCAGGTGGGCAACACCAAAGACAAGGCCCATGGCGATTACGCCTGCAACATTGCCCTGGTGGCATCAAAAGCGGCAGGTTGCCCTCCTCGCCAGCTTGCGGAAGATCTGATTAAACGGCTGCCGGAAAGTGGCGCCGTGGATAAGGTGGAAATCGCGGGCCCTGGCTTTATCAACTTCTTCATGAATACAGCCAGCGCCTTTGAGGTGGTGAACACGATTCTGGAACAGGCAAACCAGTACGGCCGAAACCAGAATGGCAAGGGCGAAAAGGTTCAGGTGGAATTCGTTTCCGCCAACCCCACAGGCCCATTACATGTCGGGCATGGCCGTGGCGCTGCGATTGGGGATTGCCTGTGCAGACTTCTGGGAGCGAACGGGTATCAGGTTACCCGTGAGTTCTATTACAACGATGCGGGCGCCCAGATCAACAACCTCGCCTTATCCGTTCAGGCCCGGGTAAAAGGGCTTTCTCCGGAAGACGAAAGCTGGCCGGATGACGGGTATCGCGGAGATTACATCCTGGATGTGGCAAACGCTTACCTGGCCGGTGAAACCGTCACCGCTGACGACCGGGAAGTCACCGGCAAGGCGGACCCGGACGATCAGGCGGCCATTCAGGAATTCGCCGTAGCCTACCTCCGTCGCGAGCAGGATCTGGATCTGAAAGCCTTTGGCGTTCAGTTCGATGTTTACTTCCTGGAGTCGTCTCTTTACGAAGACGGGAAAGTTGAAGCCGCTGTCCGCCAGCTGAACGAGAACGGCTTCACCTATGAACAAGACGGTGCCATGTGGCTCAAAACCACCGAGTTTGGCGACGACAAAGACCGGGTCATGCGCAAGAAGGATGGCGGCTATACCTACTTCCTGCCCGATGTCGCCTATCACCTGGACAAGTGGCAACGCGGGTTTTCCACAGTGATTAATGAACAAGGTGCCGATCACCATTCCACCATTACCCGGGTTCGGGCAGGCCTGCAGGCACTGAAGGCTGGCATTCCTGAAGGCTGGCCTGACTATGTTCTGCACCAGATGGTCATGGTTACCCGCTCCGGCCAGGAAGTGAAGATTTCCAAGCGTGCGGGCAGCTACGTCACCGTTCGGGATTTGATTGACGAAGTGGGCAGGGACGCGACCCGTTTTTTCCTGGCAGCTCGCCGGGTGGATTCACAGTTAACCTTCGACATCGATCTGGCTCGCTCCCAGACCAACGAAAATCCCGTGTATTACATTCAATACGCTCACGCCCGCATCTGCAGCGTTCTGCGGAAACTTGAAGATGAAGGCGTTAACAGGGGCCGCAATGAGAGCGTCGGCGACCTGTCTTTGCTGACGTTGCAGGAAGAAAAGGATCTGGCGAACCAGCTGGCCCGCTATCCGGAACTGATCGAAAATTCAGCCAATCAGAGGGAACCCCATCACCTGACGCACTATCTCAGGGAGCTCGCAGGGCAATTCCATACTTATTACAACGCTCATAAGGTACTGATTGAAGATACCGCCGTTCGCGATGCCAGGGTGACCTTGTACCTGGCCGTGCGCCAGGTTATCGAGAACGGACTGGACTTGCTTGGCGTCAGCGCTCCGGAAGAGATGTAATTATGGCAAGGAAAGCAAAAGCACAGCCAGCTCGCAGAAAAGTGGCCCGAGCACAACATGGCGGGCTGTCGCTGAAGTGGATTCTTTCACTTGCGGCTGTTGGCGGCTTTATCGGTTTTATCGCCTATCTCAACTCGCTCCCTGCACCCAAATCTGCGGGCCAAGCGGATAACATCGAGGAACAGTCAAACAAAGACGCCACAGCTGCAACCAACAAGGCTTCGGAAAAGAAGCCCGGCTTCAGGTTCTACGACATGCTGCCGGATTCCGAGGTGGTGCCACCAAAGGTCGACGAGTACACGCCAGGGCCCGACCAGACTGACTTTGATTATCTGGTTCAAACCGGCTCGTTCAGGACTGAAAAAGACGCTGAACGTCAACGCGCGCAGATCGCCTTTCAGGGATTACGGGCCTACGTCAGCCAGATTGATCTGGACAGCGGCAGCACCTGGTATCGGGTCAATGTTGGCCCCTTCGCCTCGCGAAGCCAGATGAACTCCGCCGTCGACAAACTCGTTTCCATCAATATTGAACCGCTGGTCCGAAAGGTTCCCAAGGAAACCTCCAAAGACGGTTAGGCAGAAGAGACTGATTGCCCTTGAAAACCCTGCCGTCGCCTCCATTACCTGAAGATACGTTCTGAATCAGGCAAGTGGAGCCCGAATGACTACCATACTTTCTGTCCGGAGAGGCGATGAAGTTGCCATGGGTGGCGACGGCCAGGTATCGCTTGGCAATACTGTAATGAAAGGCAATGCCCGCAAGGTACGGCGACTGTACAACGGGAAAGTATTGGCCGGTTTTGCCGGTGGTACGGCGGACGCCTTTACTCTGTTTGAGCGCTTCGAAGCCCAGCTCGAAAAACATCAGGGAAACCTTACCCGGGCGGCCGTTGAGCTGGCCAAGGACTGGCGAACCGACAGAGCGCTCAGGCGTCTGGAAGCCCTCCTTGCCGTTGCCGACAAGACGGCGTCTTTGATAATCACCGGCAACGGTGATGTTATTGAACCTGAACAGGGCCTGATTGCCATTGGTTCAGGTGGCCCCTTTGCCCAGTCTTCAGCCAGAGCCCTTCTGGAGAATACCGACCTGGGGGCCACAGAGATCGTAGAAAAAGGCCTGGATATCGCGGCCGACATCTGCATCTACACCAATCACAATCGTACGCTTGAAACTCTGTCTGCCAACGACTGATCTGGAGCACTCATGTCCGCTATGACCCCCCGTGAGATTGTTCACGAGCTCAACAAACACATTGTCGGCCAGGACGAAGCAAAGCGCTCCGTTGCCATCGCACTTAGAAACCGGTGGCGCAGAATGCAGTTGGATTCCGATCTGCGCGATGAAATCACGCCGAAGAACATTCTGATGATTGGCCCGACCGGTGTGGGTAAAACCGAGATTGCTCGCCGGCTGGCGAAACTCGCCGATGCCCCCTTTCTGAAAGTAGAGGCCACCAAGTTTACTGAGGTGGGCTACGTGGGCCGTGACGTGGAATCCATCATCCGCGACTTGACCGACATGGCCATCAAGATGCTTCGAGAGAAGGAAATGAAGCGGCACGAGCACAGGGCCATGGATGCCGCCGAAGAGCGGATTCTGGACGCGCTGCTGCCACCAGCAAGGGATTTCAAGGAAGAAAGCCAGAAGACCTCGGAGGACTCCTCGACGCGTCAGCTTTTCCGCAAAAAATTGCGCGAAGGCGAGCTGGACGAGAAGGAAATCGAAATCGACCTGAGCAATTCCGGCGCAAGTATGGAGATCATGGCGCCGCCTGGCATGGAAGAGATGACCAGCCAGCTGCAGAATATGTTCTCAAGCATGTCGTCTGGCAAGCGCAAGACTCGCAAAATGAAGGTAGCCGATGCCTTCAAGCAGGTGCGCGAAGAAGAGGCTGCAAAACTGGTCAACGAAGAAGAGATCAAGCAAAAAGCCATTACTTCCGTCGAGCAGAACGGCATCGTATTCGTTGATGAAATCGACAAGGTGGCCAAGCGTTCCGAAAACACCTCCTCAGACGTATCACGGGAAGGCGTTCAGCGGGATCTTCTGCCATTGATCGAAGGCAGCACGGTCAGCACAAAATATGGGTCGGTTCGCACCGATCACATTCTGTTCATCGCATCCGGCGCCTTCCACCTGTCGAAACCCTCGGATCTGATTCCGGAATTGCAGGGTCGTCTGCCAATTCGGGTGGAGCTAAAAGCTCTGACACCGGAGGACTTCAAGCGCATCCTGACCGAGCCGAGTGCCTCGCTGGTGCAGCAGTACGAAGCCCTGATGGGCACAGAGGGCGTGAAACTTACCTTCTCTGACGACGCCATCACGCGCATTGCAGAGGTCGCCTGGAAGGTTAACGAGACCACGGAAAACATTGGTGCCCGCCGCCTGCACACGGTTCTGGAGCGGCTGCTGGAAAGCTTGTCCTACGAGGCGGGTGACCAGGTCACCGAAAGTTTCGAGGTGACTGCCCAGGTTGTCGAAGAGAAGCTGGGAGAGTTGGCAGAGGATGAAGATCTGAGCCGCTATATTCTCTAAACGGCCGAGGGCTACACAGCCCGAAAAAAGCCCGCTTGCGGTTGAAGACTCCGGAAGCGGGCTTTTTTATGCGAGTTTTTAAAGGGCCTTGCTGAAGAGGTCGCTCACGTTGCCAAGGCCAGACGCTATCCTGCCCTTCTGGGCCTGTTTCTTTCGGCCTTTTGCCACATACAAAGGAAGCATTTCGCCGTAAAGGCTGGTGCTGATGGTGCGCTGTTCATCTTCCAGGCGATCTCTGCGCAACCGAATACCGTACTTCGCCAGCTTTGGCTCCAGCTCGTCTGCCCGATTGAGCAGGTCGCGCCGAGTCATCTGATAAGCGTGTTCACACACCATGCGCCGTGACTGGAAACTGAACACATTGGAGAAAAACAGCTTGGCATCGTCACGGGTCGGCTCAAACAGCAGAATGTCTTTATCCGGGTAGTCACGCGCATACTGCGCTATCCCTGACTGCATTCTTGAATAAACCATGGTCCGGTACATCTGCGATAGCAGATTGGGCATGCCAGAACGAGTGAGATCACCTGGCGCCATACTGCCAGCCCGAACCGCTGAGCTTGCGTCAATAGGTACTTGTGGATTGACGGCAAACACCAGGTCTGCGCCATCCTCAAACGCCACCGACGCATGCAGCCCTTTACGCAAGGTGCCATCCACGTAGTAGCGACCATCTACGTTGACCGGCACATACAGCCCAGGAGAGGACGTGCTGGCCTGAATGGCCTTGGAGATTGGCACATGATCAAACCCGGGCGCGCCAAAACAGACCGCTTCTGTGCTCTCCACGTCCGCTGCAACGATGTACAGACTGCGGCGCAGCTGACGAAAATCGTTTGTACGACCCAGCATGTTGAAAGCGCGATTCAGGTATTCATGCAGACCCTCATTATCGAAAAGACCGGCCGGTGCGGCCTTGGCCAGAATGGTCATGGCTTCCAGAAAGCTCTGGTCGTAAGGGTTATTCACGAAACGGCGTAACGCGGTGGATACCAGACCGGGAATTGCCAGCAACCGACCGCCAATTTCGCGAAATGCAGGTCGATAGAACACTTCCGGGTGGAAGGGGTGCACCTCGGCCTCGTTGCGAACAAAGATGCGGCATAACTGTGCCGTTGTCATCTGGTTCGCAAGGTTGGCAGCGACGAACGAACCCGCATTAACGCCCACGTAGACATCAATGTTATTGAAATCCAGGCCATCCATTGCTTCATCAAGTGCCCGCAACGCCCCGATCTCGTATATACCGCCGAGCGGGCCACCGCCGCCCAGGGCGAGGCCAATTCTTGGGCCGGGCTTGATTGCCGTGGTCGTTGCCGTCATTCACGCTCCCCTATCGGGATAGTTACTGTTCATAAATACACGGTAGCAGCCAGATTTAGAGTTCACACCCTACAATGGGCTATTTCAGACGAGCGGTGCCTTGGATTCTGATTGCTCGCCACGCGCAACCCCGGCCGAGCGGGAGGGCCGCAGGTAGCGACCAAAGCCGCCATTGCGCAAGGCCAGATCCACGCAACTCTTGATGACATGAGGAGAATCCAGCAGTAGCACATCTTCCAGCAACTGCACGGCCCACTCGCGACTGACGTTACGAATTACCGATTTCACTTTTGGAAGACTCGCGGCGTTCATGGACAGAGAGTCGTAGCCCATAGCCATCAGCAGCAGCGCTCCGCCGGGATCACCCGCCAGCTCACCGCAGATACCGACTGGCTTGCCGACCGAATGGGCATCCTGAGCCACCCGAACCAGCGCCTGCAGTACCGCAGGATGGTACGAGTGATACAGCTGGGCAACCCGCGGATTGTTGCGATCCACCGCCAGCAGGTACTGGGTCAGGTCGTTGGACCCCACCGACAGAAAGTCGACCCGGTCTGCCAGCTCACGTATCTGATACACGGCTGCGGGGATCTCAACCATCACACCCACCTTCGGCATATGGATGTTGAATCCCTCTTCCCTAACCTCGTGGTAAACCCGATAGACAAGGTGCAAGGATTCTTCCACTTCCGAAATATTGCTGATCATCGGCAACATGATCTGCAGATTGTTCAGCCCCTCACTCGCCTTGAGCATGGCCCGAACCTGCACCAGAAATATTTCAGGATGATCCAGAGTGACCCGGATACCGCGCCAACCCAGGAAGGGGTTTTCTTCCTGAATCGGGAAATAAGTCAGAGCCTTATCACCGCCGATATCAAGCGTGCGCATGGTGACAGGATTGGGCGCAAAGGCTTCCAACTGCTCGCGGTAATACTCCCGCTGTTCCTGCTCTGACGGAAACCGATCCTTGATCATGAACGGCACTTCGGTTCGATACAGCCCGATACCCTCGGCGCCATGGCTTAGTGAGCGGACCACATCCGTCATCAGCCCCGTATTCACCAGAAGTGAGACTCGATGATGGTCCGTTGTCTCGCATGGCAGATCCCGCAGCGCTTCCAGACCACGGATCAGCTCGTTTTCTTCGTCGCAGATTTCCTGGTAGTACGCCAAGAGATCCGTTGAGGGAGACGCGAAGATCTGGCCTTCAAAGCCGTCAACAATCAGATCCCTGCCATCAAGCTGGTTCACCGGAATGTCCACCAGCCCCATCACAGTGGGAACGCCCATGGCACGCGCAAGAATCGCCACATGAGAGTTACTGGAGCCTTTAACGGATACCAGGCCGACCAACTGACCCTTGGGAACCTCACCCAACATTGCAGGCGTCAGCTCTTCGCTGACCAATACCGTTCGATCCGGATACACCAGGTCTTTCTGTTCGCCTTCCTGAAGATGAGAGAGCAGACGACGGCCCAGATCCCGGATATCCACGGCCCGTTCCTGCAAATAATGGTCGTCCATCATTTCAAAATGACGGATATATTGCTGCACTACCTGCTTCAGCGCGCCCTGCGCCCAGAAGCCTTCGCGAATTCGGTTTGCCACCTCGCCAGGCATGGCGTCATCACCCAGCATGCGAAGATACACATCAAACAACGCCTGCTCTTCTGGCCGAAGCTGCGAAGCCAGTCTCTCTGCGACCCTCTCGATATCTTCACGAACCGCTGTTACGGCTTCCGCAAATAATCTGAGCTCCTGATCGACATCGTCCGTCGGTTTTTCAGGCACAACATCCAGATCCGCTGCAGGGTAAACCACCACGCCCTTGCCGATAGCAACGCCGGGCGACCCTGGCACACCGCTGAAGCTGACATCCGTGGCTTCTTCGCCGGTCAGTGACAGCCCACTGATCGCCCCCGTTGCCTCGCTGTGCGCGATAACACCCGCCAATTGCGCCGATACGGTGACGAGGAAGGCTTCCTCACCTTCGTCAAAACAGCGAGAGCTTTCCCGCTGCTGAACCACGAGAACGCCCAAGACACGACGATGGTGAATAATCGGAACACCGAGGAAAGAACGGAAACGCTCTTCGCCGGTTTCAGGAAAATAACGATAGCGCGGATGGGAAGGCGCATCTTCCAGGTTAATCGGCTCCTCACGAGACCCGACCAAACCAATCAGACCCTCGGAATACCCCAGGCTGACCTGACCAACCGCTTGCTGATACAAACCTTCCGTTGCCATCAGTATGTAGCGATTGACTGCAGGATCCAGCAGATAGACCGAGCACACCTCTGTGTCCATCGCTTTCTGGACGCGAGAGACAATAACGTCCAACGCCTCCTGAAGATCACGGGCGCTGTTGACTTCCTGTACGATGTTTCGAAGAACGCTCAGCATTGGGGCTTTAATCCATCACCTCTGGTGGTCGCTCGAGCGCCCTGCCTGGTTACTGCGCTGCCATTGTTCCATGTTATGAAACAATCGCGGCGCAAGCTCCCTGAGCGCTCGCCGATAAACTTCCCGCTTGAAAGACACAACCTGCCCAAGCGGATACCAGTAGCTGACCCATTGCCAGCCATCAAATTCGGGTGAATCCGTGCCATCGACGCGCACCTGCGCGTCCGGCGATAACATCCTCAGCAGGAACCATTTCTGTTTTTGCCCGACGCAAACCGGGTGCGAATTATGCCGCACCATTCGTCGCGGGAGGCGATACCGCAACCAGCCCCGGGTGCAGCTGACAATTTCCACGTCGCTTTTGCCAAGACCAATTTCCTCCCCCAGTTCCCGGTACAGTGCCTCTTCAGGTGACTCATTATGCTGAATGCCACCCTGAGGAAACTGCCAGGAGTCCTGCCCGATTCGCCTTGCCCAGAGGACTTCTCCTCTGTGGTTGGCCAGAATGATTCCGACGTTGGGTCTGAAACCGTCTGAATCAATCACGGCACAGTCCTTATTAGTCGGTTGGCCGATCTAAAATGTATCGGCCAGAATTGTCCAAGTTGCCTTCATTCTTACAGAAACCCAATGGCACGGCAAACGCAGTCGATGGCGGCATGTCGTGGTAGAATGGCACGCGATAATACACCGTCCCGGTACCGGAGGAACTTAATTTGACGCTCGCACTGTTTGATCTGGATAACACTCTCCTGGCCGGAGACAGCGATCATGCCTGGGGCGAGTTTCTGGTCGAAGAGGCCATCGTGGATGCCGAAGAATACCGGCGCGCTAACGACCGCTTCTATCAGGACTATCTGAACGGCGAGTTGGACATCATGCGCTACCTGAGCTTTGCCCTTCAGCCTCTGGTGCGCTATGACATGAACGAACTGCTCCTCTGGAGAGCCGACTTCATCGAAACCAAAGTGCGACCGATGATGCTGACCAAAGCAAAGAAACTGCTCGATCATCATCGTCAGCAAGGTCACACCTTGATGATCATCACCGCGACCAACCGCTTTGTCACCGAGCCTATTGCTGAATTACTGGACGTAGAGCATCTGATTGCCACGGAGCCGGAATTGATCAACGGGCGTTTTACAGGCGGTGTGGCGGGCATTCCAAGCTTTCAGGACGGCAAGGTGGAACGCCTGAATGACTGGCTGCAAAGCACCGGAGAAACACTCGATGGCGCTTGGTTCTATAGCGACTCCCACAACGATCTTCCGCTGTTGAACAGGGTCGACAACCCGGTAGCCGTCGACCCGGATCCGAATCTGGAAGCGACGGCCCGCAAAAATGGCTGGACAGTCATGACGCTCCGCGATTGATCAGAGGAAGCTGGTCAGAGACCGTACAAAACAGGATTTGATGTAGTCCGTTTCGGGAATCCCAGGAATCACTGGATGATCTGGCGCCTGGTGCCCCTGCTCCAGCAGCTGTACGAACCTATCGATTTTACGACCGCTACTACGAATGATATCCGTCAGCTTTTCCTGAGATAGATGCATGGAACACGACGCAGAGACTAGCAACCCATCCCTTTCCAGCAAACGCAGACCAAGCTGGTTGAGACGCGCGTAGGCCTCCTCCCCAGCCTTTTGATCTCGGCGCCGCGGAATCAGCGCCGGCGGATCGAGTACCACAATGTCGAATTTTTCCTTTTCATCGCACAATGCCTTCAAAGCCTCAAAGGCATCACCTTCAATGGTCTCGATATTGTCGAGCCCGTTGATTCTGGCGTTATGATGAACCGAATCAATGGCGCCTGAAGAGCTATCCACACATGTGACCTGTGTGGCTCCTGCACAGGCCGCCTGAATTCCCCATCCACCCACATAACTGAAGACATCCAGCACCCGTTTGCCTGGCGCATAAGCCTGGAGCCGCTGACGATTCATTCGGTGATCATAGAACCAACCGGTTTTCTGGCCACCTTCCATAGGGACTTCAAAGCGAACGCCATTTTCTTCAACGGAAAGAAGGTCAATCTTATCCCCGAGCGCCTGTTCGATGTAGGTATCAAGCCCTTCCACCTTTCGCATCTTTCCATCGTTTTTCAGGACGATAGACTTCGGGTGTGCGAGGCGCTGAACAGCTCTGATGATGGAGTCTTTCAGCTGCTCCATACCGGCGGTTGAAATCTGTACCACAACGACATCATCAAAACGGTCAATTACCAGGCCGGAAAGCCCGTCGCTATCACCGAACACCCAACGATAAAATGGTTTATCGAAAAGCCGGTCACGCAGTGAAAGCGCCGTCTCGAGTCGCTCGGTCAGGCGTTGAGGGGTCATGCCATGACTGGCATTGCGGCTGATTAGACGCCCGCAAATCAGCGCATGGGGGTTCACAAATACTGTGCCCAGGGGTTTGTCGTTAGCTGCGCGCAACTCGGCCTGGGAGCCAGGTTCGAATTCGGGCAGTGGTGATCGACGGGTGTCTACCTCATTGCTGTAGACCCACAAATGGCCGGCTCTGAGCCTACGCTCAGCGCCTTTACGAAGATAGAGAACGGGGAAGGTCATGAGATGGGCGCCTGAAAAAGGCTAGAGAGTAGCTTTTTCGGCGATCACCATCAACGGCTTCAGACCGTCCTGAGCCCGTTTCGCGCCTATGACGAAAGCGTCCTGAAACCTCACATGGGCTTCAGATAGCCGTTCTCTTCCAGCTCCATCAACAGCAGATGTTGAAGAATCTTGTCTTGGGTGGATTCGGGATGCGTCAGGCTCAACCGTTCCAGAAACGGCTGAGCTTCTCGCACATCCACTTTATGCACAAAGGATCGAATGACGGCTCGGATCATTTCCTTCGGTCTCTCCATCAGCGCTTTGATGTCCTTCAGGCTTTTGCCGAGTGCGATTTCCTCATCGGTAAAGTCAGAGCCAAGCGGGAATGCCGGGAAGAACCCTTCCTCACGAAGCGCTTTGATTCGTCCGGCCAGCTTCTCCGGATAGTTTTCGCGATAGGGCTGAGGGATCTGATAACTTTGCTTCACTTTGCCCACCTTTTTCACTTCTGCCAGCAACGCTTCCTGAAACCGGGAATCTGTGACCTTCAGCAACTCAATAGCGATCTGCTCGTCGGTTTTTCCACGAAGATCGGCAATACCGTACTCGGTCACGATAATATCCCGGAGATGACGCGGAATGGTGATGTGCCCATAATTCAGAACAATGTTCGATTTCAGGTTTTTGCCACTCCCCCTTGTGCTGCGTACGCACAGGATAGAGCGGGCATCGGGAAGTTCATGGGCCATGGAGACAAAATTATACTGGCCGCCCACGCCACTTATGACGGTGCCGTCCTCAAGACCGTCCGACACCACGGCGCCACTGATCGTCACCATCATGCCGGTATTGATGAAGCGGGCATGGCGACGCTGGGCCGTCAGCAATTCATGATCGTAGGCCAGCTGATTGATGTGGCCGACGCTGGACATGCAAATTTTCTCACTGTCCGCCCGAGGCAAATCCCGAAGGGCCTGGTAGAAATCCCTGGGGCCGAGGAAAAAACCGCCGTGCATATGGATACCGCCTTTTAGCCTGTCGCCCAGACAGGTTTCTGTCACGCGCTTGAAATTATCCAGGGTGTCCAGATCAACACTCAGCAGCTCGCCGTTCACCGATAAGCCTTCTTCGGTCCACTTGACGGCCTCGTTGAAAATGCCCCATCGCTGAAGATACTGGACATCTTCTTGGCTTAATCGAGTCTGAACCACCGATTCGTCCAGCAGACGCTTTAGCATTCCGGGCGTGACTGTTTCTTTTATCTGCCCGCTGTTCAGCAATCGCTGCAAATCGATATCGTCATAGACGCAACGTTTAACGATGCCGCTCTTGATCAGGTGCATGAAACCATTCACAAACATCTCACTGGAACCGTAGAGCCCTTCACTGAAGATGTCCGTTCCTCCGTATTCGCGGATCAGAGTCTTATCCAGTGCCGCTTGATCGACCAACTGCTTATACAAGTCATTATTCTGATGCCGCAGTTGGCAGGCATACACGATGGCATCCCCCAGAGAACCGATGCCGATCTGCAGGGTTCCACCGTCCTTGATCAGGGTGCTGGCATAGAATCCCGCCATGTAGTCAGCGTTTGGTACTGACATATTGGGCGGCGCAAAAAGGGTGGTCGCATAGGCTTCGTTTTTTACCACCAGATCAAAAGTGTCAGGTGCGACCATGGCTTTGTTATACATGAACGGCAGATCCTCATGCACTTGCGCAACGGTCACAATCGTTCGCCCTTTTTGGCGCTCCCTCTCAATGATGGGCAAGACGTCCAGAGTCACATCCGTATTACAGCTCAGGCTCAGCCTGCGCTCGCCATCCACTTCCTTTTCGCTGACCATCTGAGCAAGGACATTAACGCCGTTAAGCATCAAGTCCCGGGCAACGAAGGTGTAGTTACTGGAGATATAATTGCGCTGGGCACTGGGAACCTTTTTCATAGCTCCAGCTTTGAAATAGAACTCGGAAACGGTGATGTTATCCGGCAGTGTGTTGTTTCTAATCGCGCTGGTATATTTGAGGTCTTCGTAGTCTCCGAACAGGCGTTCCACGAAGGGGCCTAGAAACCTGGCTTCAGTTTCATTTTGTGGCGTCGGTTTTTCCAGAGACAGCGCAGTGATGATTCGCAGCGAAATACTGGAGTCAGCGACAGCGCGATCATAAAACGCATTGACCAGTTGATTAGGCTTACCCAGGCCTAGCGGCAGGCCCAGAACAATATGCTTACCCACAGTCTCGATCACGCGGTCGACACACGCTTCAACTTGCTTGAATTGCTCCATTAAAGATCCCACCTGCCGTTTATTGTTAGCTGAAAAAGCAAGCGGGCTTCCAATACTGGTGAAGCAATTTTTTCAATACGACAAGCTCCGCTTGATCAACAGGCATTGTATCCTTGAGGTGAGCCGCCTCGAATGACACAGGTCAATCTAGACTTCATTCTTTTTGGCCATTCGAAATGTGAAATAGCGCCAGGTTCTGACTACCATGATATGAATAAATAGTGATCGAGTCGGAGATTCCTTGGGATCTAGCAAACCCCAAACTTTTTGGGCACCCAACAACAATAAAATAAATTCCCAAACCAAGACCTCGTAGAGTGGAACTCTCATCATGGAAGAAACCATTTTTGCCAAGACTCAAACCACTTTTCGTACCTCCTGTGACCAGTGTGGTCTGAGCAGCGTATGTTTGCCGATTGCTGTGGATCCTGAAGACCTGTATCGATTGGAGACTGCCGTCAATCGAGGACAAAAATTTAACCGCGGGGAACTGGTCTTCAAGCAGCGTGATCGTTTCAAATCCTGTTTCGTTGTTCAGGGTGGGGCCGTAAAGACCTTTATTGTGACCGAGGACGGTGAAAAGCAGGTGACGGGCTTTTACCTGCCGGGCGAGATGGTGGCACTGGACAGCATTAATACCGATTACTATTCCTGCTCCGCCGAAGCTCTTGAGCGTAGCAGCCTCTGCGAAATCCCCCTGGACCGTTTTGCAGAACACACCCTGCGTATCCCCGGTCTTCAGCATCATTTTTTCCAGCTCATGAGTCAGGAAATACAGAAAAGCCAACGGATGACCGTACTGCTGAATCGGAAAACCGCCGACGAACGCCTGGCAACC
Source organism: Marinobacter sp. CHS3-4 (assembly GCF_030053415.1). Lineage (GTDB taxonomy): Bacteria > Pseudomonadota > Gammaproteobacteria > Pseudomonadales > Oleiphilaceae > Marinobacter. The sequence goes on along the minus strand of NZ_JASGBJ010000004.1, from coordinate 116,571 downwards.
TTTCTACTCTCCCTGTCCAAACGATTCGGCCGGCGACACATGTCAGCAACCCAGTTTCGCCTCCCCATGACCCGAAACGATATTGCCAACCACCTTGGGCTGGCAGTTGAAACAGTCAGTCGTGTACTGACGCGCCTTCAAAAACAAAAACTTGTCCAGTTTCAGGGTCGTTACTGCACACTGACAGACGTAAACGGATTGACTAACATCGCTCATGCGGTGAATTCCCCTTACGAGTGTCGCGGATAAATTTTCGCTTTACGCCGATGTGCGAACAGACATCCTCTGCGGCCCTTCTTCCTTGACGGCCAAGCTTCGAACTCGCTCAAAATCCTCCTCAGTAAACGTGCCGTTAACACCGGAGATAGCGGCCAGCTTCATTCCGTGTTTCAGGCCCAGTTTGTATATTTCGCGAACTTTTTCCCACTCGATATTCCGCCCCAGCGTAAAATTTTCAAATCGCGCTTCCAGAGTCAGCACAATCGTTTCGGCCAGGCACGCATAGGCGATGCCCCTGGGCAGACCAATGTCTTTCATGTGAACCTCGCCAGGCAGCTGAATCTCGCCGGACTCAATCACCAGCACATCAGGCCGTTTGGCGACATCTTCAGGTGGAATATCCAGAGGTCGCGCAACGTCTGTGATCACACAACCTGGCTTGACCTTCATAATGTCCAGGATACGTTTTCCGGCGCCAGAGGTAGCGGTAACGATCATATCCATTTTCGCAAGGTCTTTGTCCGCGCCGCCTGCAACATGGACGATGGCGCCCGGTGTTTCCTGCAGGATGCTTTCTTTCAGGGCCAGTAATTTCGCCGGCTCAGGAGCCGCCAAATACACTTCGTCGACTGCTTTTGCCAACAGGCGCGCGCAAACCGAACCGATGGCGCCTGTCGCGCCAACAACCATCGCTTTACCAGCGGCTTTGCCACTGGGGCCGATAGCGATCCGCCCCACTCGCTGCATGGCATCGTGTGCCGCCCATAGTGCGCCTGAAGCGCTGTAGCTGTTTCCCGTGGTAATCGGCAGGGGTGCCCGTTTTGCCACCGTTATTCCGGCATCCCCGACAACTTTGGTAAACGCCCCCAGCCCCATGATCTGGGCTCCCAGCTTTTTGGCCAGCTCCGCCGCCTGTAGCAAGCGCGCATAGGTAAATTCAGGATCATGAGACATGATCTCTTTTGGGGTGCCACCCACGGTGATTAACCAGCCCTCAACTTCATCGCCGGTCGGTGACTTGATTCCTGACACTTTCGAGTAAATGAAAGGGGGCGTGTAGGCGACTGCTTTCTCTACAAGGTTCATCACCATAGGAGGCGAGACACTGGCAATCCAGTCCAGGGGGGAGGTTTTAGTCAGGTACTGCTGGGACAAGGGATGAATCACGAAAGCGAAGCGATTCACCCTGCGATACCCGTTGGGGTACAGAATCCTTGGCTCGATACCCAGGCTCTGGATAACGTCCAGATAGTCATCTGGCCCCAGCTGTTCTGGGGTTCTGGATAGCGATGCGCTGATCATGGCGTCCATGACGTTGACACCAATCGGCCGGTCCTCCAGCCAGGGACTGTAATCGACGACCATTGCGACGCGACTGGCACGCATCCATTCCAGTGCCGAATCGGTCACCCGTGACGTAATCACGGTTTTTCCGTCCAGCTCCTTCTGGCTGAACTGCGCCAGGTCGTCAATTGTCGACACGATCACGTGGGCCTCAGAAACAGCCTTGTGCAAGGACCCTTTCACCAGCCCCTCACCAAGACGATAAAGCGGCGTCTTCATAATGGCTTCAATCGTCTTCACCGCAGCCGGCCGAAACATCAGCGGTGCGGTTAACGAGGAATAGGTTTCAAGCTGGTTTAGAGACGTCAGTAGCCTGGGGACGCCAAAGTCAGTGAAAGGGTCCGCAAAGAAAAGATTGTCCGTGTGCTCCGACAACGACCTGGCAATCCGATAGCTTGCCTGGCCATTCATGAATAAAACCCGCGCGTTATCGAAGAAGTGCCCCAATTCGGACTGTGTATGGCGAATCGCCCACTCCTGGAGAATGCCTCGCAGCCCCGCTCCGGTTGTCACCGGCTTGTCCGGCACACAGGCTTCCAGCCTTGCCGTATTCGGATGCACGATCTGCTCGCGTCCCACCTGATAATGGTCATGAATCATGCTCAGGCCTATCGCATCCGCCTGAGCATGGACCGATTCGAGTACCTTCTCCGCTCTGTCAATGTCTCCATCTGTACCGATACGGATGATGCGGAATGGCGTGCCCAGAAACCGGGTGTCCATCTGGTAGTCAGACTCGCTGCTTCCCTGACTCACACTCACAATGGTTTTCATATTCGGGCTTTCCTTTTTCTCTGTTGCCATCACCTGATTTCCTACGGTTTTACCACGGCCCGAAGCGCCTGCTTATCAGTCGTTGCTCAAGTGCAATCAAAAGCACATGAACTTCACTCCATGGTACAGGGCCAGAACACCGGAAGAAGCCGCGGTTATTTGACCTGGATCAAGGCTGGGACAGGATTCCTGCGCCAGCGTTCATCGGCATGATCTGAGTCAACCTATCTATGCTCTCTGTGTCTCAGACTCTCTGAACAAGCAAGAACCATTTTCGGCGTCTAATCGCAACGCCATCGGAGAGTCGAGCTATGTCAAAACAACAAATCGCAGTGGTAACCGGCGGCACAGGTGGTATTGGTACCGCTATCTGTCAGCTCCTTTCAGACCAGGGGTATCGCACCATCGCACTGTCCTCCTCTGAACGTAAGGCAGAGACTTGGCAGGAAGATCAGTTGAAGGCCGGCTATAACATTGAGGCTCGCCCTTTGAATGTCTCGGATTTCGGCGACTGCGAACGACTTATCCTGGATGTCGAAGAGGCCATTGGCCCGATATCAGTGCTGGTTAACGCCGCGGGGATCACCAGGGACACGCCACTCAAGCGCATGACTGCCGACCAATGGCAAACGGTCATCAACGTCAATCTTAATGGCACCTTTAACATGTGCCGAACGGCGCTCCCGTTCATGCTGGAAAGAGAATACGGTCGCATCATCAACATCTCTTCCATAAACGGTGAAAAAGGACAGTTTGGACAGGTCAATTACGCGACAAGCAAGGCGGGCATTTACGGTCTCACCATGTCCCTGGCTCAGGAGGTTGCCCGCAAGGGCATAACTGTCAATGCCATTTCGCCTGGTTATATTGCCACCGACATGGTTATGGCAGTGGATGAAGCCATCCGCGACAAAATCATTGCCCAGATTCCCGTAGGCCGGCTTGGCGAACCCAAGGAGATTGCCCGTATCGTGGACTTTCTGGCAAGTCCTGATGCCGGGTTTATTACCGGGTCAAACATTTCTGCCAACGGTGGTCAGCACATGCACCCGTAACCCGGAAACGACGCACAGGTCGCAACATCCAGAACAAGATGCCGGGGGAGCGTGTACCAATGACAATTTCGACGGAACCCATGAGCAGCGTAGACACTGCGTGGCTGCATATGGATCAACCCGACAACCACATGATTATCACCGGCGTGTTGATACTGGACCAGCCATTGGACCGCGATCGGTTCAATACGGTTCTGGAGAACCGACTGCTGCACTTTGACCGCTTTCGACAGAAGGTGGTCGAAAGAAACGGCAATGCCTACTGGGAAAACGACCCCCACTTTCATCTGGACAACCACGTCCACCGCATCGGCCTGCCGGAGCCGGCAGGCCAGGCCGAACTGCAGGAGCTGGTGGCAGACATTGCCTCGGAACCCCTGGACTTCAGCCATCCGCTCTGGAAGTTTTACCTGGTCGACCACTACGAAAGTGGGGCGGCACTGATTACCCGGATTCATCACTGCATCGCCGATGGGCTGGCGCTGGTCCGAGTCATGATGTCACTGGCCGATGACACCTGGCATCCTGAAGCACTGGAGACACCGGCAGGCGAAAACTCATTGCTAGATCGATTGACCAGACCTTTCATGCAGGTTGCCACAGCGGGCGCGTATCTGGGGCACGATCTCATTAACGAGGGACTGGCAGTGGCTCGTCACCCCGGCCGAGTCAATCAATGGGCCGAAAAGGCTGAACACATCGCCAGTGAGCTGGTGCACATCGGACTGTCACCTCGAGACCCAGATACCCGTCTCCATAAAACCATGACAGGCCGAAAGCGCGTTGCCTGGGCACAGCCACTGGACCTGGCAGCCGTGAAGGAAACTGCCCATCAGCTGGAAGGTACCGTGAACGACGTGCTGATGACCTGCGCTGCGGGTGCGCTAAGACGCTACCTGGCTGAAACTGACAACGATCATTATTCCGACATTCACGTTGCTGTGCCATTCAGTCTGCGTCCACGCGATAAGCCTATCAGCCACTTGGGCAATCAATTCGGACTTGTCATCGTCGCGCTTCCCATTGGCGAGCCAAATGTGCGACAGCGCTATGAGCGGGTCAAAAAGGCGATGGTGGACCTCAAGCACTCCGTTCAGCCTCAGGTTACCTTCGGCCTACTGGATTTACTCGGCAAAGGGCCGGCTGCAATCGAGAAGTTTGCCCTGGATACGCTCAGCGATAAGGCCTCACTAGTGATGACCAACGTGCCTGGGCCAACCACACCTTTGATCATTGCTGGCGCCCGGGTACTACAGCCTCTTGTGTGGGTACCGCAGTCCGGGCATCTTGGAGTGGGATTCAGCATTCTCAGCTACGCCGGCACCGTCCAATTTGGCGTGATTGCCGACAGCCAGATGATTCAGGATCCTGCCCATGTAACTCGCTACTTTGAGGAAAGCTTCGAAGAGCTTCAGAGGCACGCTCACGGCGGCAACTAATGGGTACTGCTGTGTCTGCGAATGAACCGTCTGACCTGCGGAGCAATCAGGCGGCGCCATTTGCTCCCATTGAAGATGCCATAATGGCCCACGCCCTCAGCAAGAAAGTATTCGCGCCTGGACTCCGGCAGATTGACCGCAAGGTCCAGCGCGGCTCGGGTCTGACCAACACCGGAGATGTCATCAAGCTCACCCTCAATGGCAAGCACAGGCGTTTGACGCAGCGCTAAGGGATCAACGACCTCCCCATGCCATACCCACTCTCCCCTGGCCAGCGCTTGCCTCTGAAAAACAAGGTCGATGGTCTGGAGATAGAATTCGGCCGTGATGTCCATGACCGAGCGGTATTCCTCGTAAAAGGCCCGTGTCTTCTCTGCACTGTCTTCATCACCGGTAATCAGATGCTTGAACAGCTTTTGGTGTTTGAGAACATGATCGTCCAGGTTCATCGTCATAAAACCGGCCAACTGCAGGAACCCAGGGTAGACGCGGCGCATGAAACCAAGGTTAGGTGGCGGTACTTCGGTAATAACATTGCGTTCGAACCAGGAAAGTGGCCGCGTCATGGCCAGTTCGTTCACCTTGGTGGGTGCCTGCCGTGTGTCGATAGGCCCACCCATCAGGGTCATGGAGGCAGGCTTCGCCGGATGTCCCTGGGCTTCCATCAAGCAGGCAGCCGCATAAACGGGCACCGCGGGCTGACAGACCGCCAATACATGAGTGTCCGGCCCTAACTGGGTCAGCCAGTCCATCAGATAGCCAACATAATCGTCCAGATCGAAGCGCCCCGAATGCAATGGCACGTCCCTGGCATCGCGCCAGTCCGTGATGTAGATATCATGATCCGGCAACAACTCTTCCACCGTGCCACGCAGCAAGGTCGCAAAGTGGCCCGACATGGGCGCAACGATCAGCAGACGGGGGTCGTCACGTTTACAAGCACGCTCAAAATGAAGCAACTGACCAAACGTTTTGCGATGGCAACGCCGTGGTTGAACAGATACCGACTCGCCCTCGACAACGGTCTTGTGCAGGCCGAAGGATGGCTTGCCGTATCGCCGGGTCAGTTGCTCGATCATCTCGCACCCGGCCGCTGCGGTTCTCCCTGCCAGGGTGTAGCCCATCGGGTTCAGAGGGTGGCGAATCAGATGGGCACTCTGATCCGCCCAGAGATGAACCGGTGCCATGGCTGCATGCTGAAGCTCGTAAAAGGCGTATAGCATCGCCGCTATCGGCCCGCTTCTGCCGCACTCTTCAGCACGTAGCTGCCGGGTGCATCTTCAATCACCTCCAGGGCTCCGTCACCCGGTTCACGGGCGGCAACCTGAGGCCCAAGGTGCGGCCCGATCCATTCAAGCCAATGCGGCCACCAGGAACCGGGGCGTTGCTCCGCTGCCTCCAACCAGTGATCGGGATCTTCCTCAAAATGATCATTCACCCAGTAGCCGTACTTTTCCTTGGTGGGCGGGTTCACCACACCGGCGATATGGCCCGACCCGGCCAGTACAAACCGAACATCCCCACCATGAACTTTCGCCCCCAGGTACGTGGAATGCCATTTGGCAATGTGATCCTGTCGTGTCGACAGGAAAAAAGCGGGCAGATCGATGGCGCTCAGGTCTATGGGCTCCCCAGCAATGGTCAGTGCATCGGGTTCCACCAACCGGTTATGCAGATACATCTCCCTCAGGTAGAAGCAGTGCATCTTTGCCGGCAAATTGGTGCTGTCGGTATTCCAGTAAAGGATATCGAACGCTGGCGGCTTTTCCCCCTTCAGGTAGCTTCGGGTCCAAAAGGACCAGAACAGGTCGTTCTCTCGTAACAGGTTAAAAGTAAACGCAATGTTGCGACCATCAAGATAGCCTTTCCGGTCCATATGGCGACAAAGCGCATCGATGGTATGCGGGTTAATGTAGACCCCGATACCACCAGGATGGGAGAAGTCGAGCAAGGTTGTAAGGTAAGTGGCACTGGCCACTGGCTTACGGCCTTTTTTTGCCAGCCAGGCCAAGGTTGTTGCTAACAGCGTGCCGCCGATACAGTAGCCGATGGCATTGATGGTCTTCTCGCCTGTGGCTTTCTCGATGGCATCGATGGCTGCCAAAACACCGTCCTGCAGATAGTCATCGAAGCCCTTATCCTTATGAGCAGGGCCCGGGTTGACCCACGAAATCATAAACACCGTCAGGCCCTGACTGACGAGCCAACGGATCAAAGAGTTTTTCGGCTTGAGATCCAGTATGTAGTACTTGTTAATCCAGGGAGGCACAACCAGCACTGGCCGCTGGGCAACGGTTTCAGTGGTCGGGCTGTACTGAATCAACTGCATCATTTCATTCTGGAAAACCACTTTGCCTGGCGTAGTCGCCAGATTCTCCCCCACCTGAAAAGCGCTGCGGTCGGTCATGCTGACATTGAAATTATTTGGGTTGCGCTTCAAATCCTCGCGAAACTGGCGAACACCGTCGATAAGATTGCGACCGCGAGTTTCCCAGGTCAGGCGCAGAGCCTCGGGGTTGGTCAGCAGGAAATTGGAGGGTGCCACCGCGTTGCACAGCTGGCGGGCGTAGAAACGGATCTGTTCATGCCCTGCGCCAGGCAATGGGTCTACCTGATCAGCCCATTCTTCCAGTCCACGGCTCTGTATTAGATAGAATTGAACCAGCAGGTCATAAGCCAGATGCTGCCGCCAGTCTTCTGCTTCAAAACGCCGGTCATCGAGGTAAGGCTCGACTACGCGCGAATCCTCCCGACCCAGCATCCGGTTAAGCGCATACCATCCCAAACGGGCGTTATTGCGAACCAGTCCGAGTTCAAGATTCAGAAACCGGATTGGATGCAAAGTGAAATTCTCCGCCATCGCCCGATAGGCATTGGCCATCTCACCCAGAGTGGATGCGGTGGTCTCATCCACCACACCGGATTGCGACAACAACTCCTCACATCGTTCTATAACCTGCTCGAATTGCTCATCAAACTGGCGAACTAATTTTTCTGCTGGCTTAGGTAGCATTTCCCCGACCACTACTGTTTTTTCGAAGCAGGCTGCGGAGAGCTGCTTTTCTCTTGCTCGTCCACGATGCTTGACTTCAGCTGATCGCGTGCATCTGTGAAATAGTCTTGCCAGGCCTGCCAGTCGCTGGACATCTGATCACTGATCTTCTTCAGGGCTTCGACCTGCCCCTCCGAGACTTCTTTGATATCTTCCAGGTCGCGTACGCTTGCCAGCTTGCGAGCCTGCTCACTAGCAATATCCGTATAGCGGCGAAGGGCTTCCATCTGAAGCTCGGCCGCTTTGGAAAATTGATGGAACAGGGCTTCGTTGAAATGCGCTGTCCGCTCCATAAAGTCTCTGGAACGGTCATTCAGGCCAGAAAACAGTTCGTTAGGCATAATCTATCTCCTTGAAGTTGCAACGAGGGGCTTCACCAAGATCTTACCTTGCTCACGTTATTTTTTGTGACCAGAATCAGGATATATTGACTTGAGTCATGCCCAGCCGAATTTACGCACTCTCAACGAGTTTAAGCTCAGCTCACCCTATCGACAGACCCACGACAATTAACAACATCGCGGCATTCACAAAAAAGACATTCATTCCCAGTGCCGGGATAAGACCCGGACCACCCTGATGGAAGCTTTTCAACCGGAGAGCAATTGGTAGCAGCATAGAGAATGGCACAAGAGCGAAGAGGATCACCCTGGGAAGTACACCTGCGAGCACGAGGCCCGTCAACAACATCGCGGGAAAAAAAACAATAAAAAGGTAGGCAAGAGCAGCTACCCTGGAGCCATACGCAATGGCCAGATGGCGGCGGCCGAATCGAGCATCAGTTGCCCGGTCCGGCAACTGATTCATAAGCAGCAGGCCGCTGACCAGGAAGCCGGTAACGACAGAGGCTCCCCACCGCGCCAAAGGCAAGTAGGCCTGGCCCGCTCAGCCAGATCAGGAAAACACCGCTCAACAGCAAAGTAGCTAACGAGGCGCCAACCGACATGCGCGCTGCGGTCAGCCCCTCAGGCGAGGCCGGGAGCGTTCCGCTACCTCCATAGAAAGGTGTCCGCTCAGTATGCAGGTCAAGTCCTGAACGGAAGTCTGACACTTCATTGGCGACATTCACGAGGATATGAGCCGCCAGTGCCGCCACGAACACCAAGGAAACACGTAGCAGAGAAATCCCTTCCCCACCGGTCGCGGCAAGTGCCACGCCCTGCAACACACACAGGGGAGTCAGAACAAGAAAGGGTACTCTGGACACTCCCGCAAGGGTACGGGCCAGATCAGCCAACGCTATTCCGCGTCGGCAACATGCGCCGCGTAGGCTTCCGAATCCATCAAGCCTTCCAGTTCGCCTTCATCTTCAAGTCGAACCCTGAACAACCAACCATCACCGTAGGGGTCTTCATTCACCAGTTCAGGTTCATCCTCAAGCGCGTCGTTAACCTCAATCACCTCGCCAGTTACCGGGCTGAACACGTCCGACGCCGACTTGACCGATTCGGCAATACCAGCTTCTTCGCCACCATTAACGGTCACACCCACTTCAGGGACGCCAACATAGACCACATCGCCCAATTGATCCTGTGCGAAGTCTGTAATCCCCACAGTAGCCGTGCCGTCATCTGCAGCGCGTACCCATTGGTGCGTTTCGATGTACTTGAGATCTGGCGGTGTTTCGCTCATGGCCGGGTACCTTGTTCATGAATTTCCGGCATTTTAACCGAAGAATGAGGAGCGGGCGAACCCGCAGTTCCGGGACTAACAGGAACCCATCCCGCATCAATTTCAAACCCTGCTGAATTGCTAAACGGCTTTTGGCAGAAACGAAGTATCTACCCAATAGCGTTTCGGGTTATCGGGTTGGATATAGACACTAACGGACTCACCCTTTATGAAATTCGTCGGATTAAACCAGAGATTATCGCTGAGAAAAACGTGAACTTTCGTGGTCGCGGGATCCTGCCACTGCGACACGATGCGATACGGGCTCCGGCCATTCATTTGCATTCCGGTATTCAATTCCACACTTTGTATGCGAGCAGAGATTGGCCGGCCAGTAGCTTTGAGCTTCGCGGCGCGCCGACTGCGAAGCTTGGGCACAAGAATCATCAGGACGCCAACCAAGAAAAACACACCACCCAGGGACCCAACAATCAACGGCACCCCCCACAGCGAGAAGAAGCCATTGATCCGGGCGCTCTCAGGTTCGCCAGCGGTGTAGAAAACCGAAACCGTTTCACCCCGATCATGCGAAGCAGGATTACTGCCCGATGAAGAGCGGAACTCAATCAACTGGCCAGTTGCGTCCTTAAACTGAACTATGGGGTAGTAGACACTGGAATCCCCCGACCGGTCATAAATGAGATCCGTCACTACGCCCGGCACCTCAAGGGCTTCAGCAAGAAAACCGGAGGTGCTCTGATAGGCAGCAAGAGCCCCTATAATCAGTGCTCCGCCGACAACTGAAAAAACATATTTCAAAAAGTCGTAAACCCGCATATCAGAACCAATCCCGCACCAGCTGTCCGTTTTTGATTCTCCAGAATGACAAGCCGTAATTCAGGTCCTGGCCTTCTGCATCCTTGACGAATCCGGTGTCTCTACCAAACGAATGCAGAAATGCATCAAGCAGCATCACGGCGTTGTCGAAGAACCACCAGAATCCCAACCCACCAAGGGTGATGGCTTTCAACAGCCCTGATTTCCATTTACCCAGATAAAAGCGATCCACTCCAAAAAAGCCGAGGGGCAGGCCCAGCAGAAGTGCAAAGATTCGATTTTTGCGTTGTTCCATTTGATCCACAATCATTCCTCCATGAATGAATACAGCCAGCTAATGGCGATTTTCGGTCAGGGAACAGAACGAAGACAGCCTGAGCTGTATAGCGGATGCACGTTGGCGGGAGGGAGAGACTTGAAATCAACCCTATCCTAGGCTTCAGCCAGACTTTTGAGCAGGCTCAGGCAACATCCTGTCACCGGAGCGAATGATAAAACAATCCGCAGTTGAAGGTAACTCCTCATGATGTTTTATTCGAAAGAGATCACGCTTCAACTTTTGATCCACAGTGATGAAGCCACAATGGTCTACCTCAAGCAATTTCTGTAAACTCAGCGCTTTGGACATTCTTCGGAAAGGACGCCGAACTCGCCATGCAGCCAGCACGTATCTACCGCTTTTGTCTTGCCTCTGCCCTCGCACTTTTCACCACCGGATGCGGTCCCTATTACGATTACCGGGCCGAAGGTATGGCCGAACGCCAAATGGACGCGATGGTCTTTATCGAAGGGGGAGAATTCATGATGGGAAATCCCGGTGGATGGAGCGTCCGTAGCGATACGCTTCCAGTTCATCGAGTGGTTCTGGATGATTTCCATATTCAGAAATATGAGGTAACTCAGGGAGATTTTGAGCTATTTCAGGCGGTGACGGATTACGAGCCGTCAAACAAATTCTATGATGATTACCGGGATGAGAATCCAGACCGATATGAGTCTGAATTACCTGCGGTGGCGTCCTGGACAGACGCGATGGCCTTCTGCCAGTGGCTAGGGGACATGAGTGGCAAGCCCGTAACTCTACCAACGGAAGCGCAGTGGGAATACGCGGCGCGCGCAAGAGGGGAAATGATTCGATACGCCACCGAAAACGGTGAAGCAGAGGAAGGCATCACCATGGCGGCCGGCCCTACCCCTCACGCCTGGCAGGGCAGACCATATGACGAAATGCTTCCGAATCCGCCAGGTTCATTCCCACCAAATCCTATTGGGCTCTATGACATGTCCGGGAATGTCGCGGAATGGGTTAGTGACTATTATCGGGAGGACTACTACGAAAACTCACCGGTCCTCAATCCCAAAGGGCCCGAAACGGGGCTGGAGCTGACGTTTGAAGGAATAACGGATACCCATAGAGTACAGCGTGGCGGCGACTATCGAGATTTCATCGGCAACACAACCGTTACTCGCCGCAAAGGTGTCCCCAGACTCAGTAGCGAGCAAACAGGCTTTCGCTGCGCCTACTAAACAAGGAATAGGATTTTTAAGCATATACGCTTCGCAGCCATTCCTCGGCTTCAGCAGACTGCTTCGATTTAAACAACCGCAGAAACATGAGCACGTAGTAGTTCGTTCTCAAATTATGTAGACTTTCTACCATTAAAACCTTCGGAAAGGATGCCGAAAACGCCATGCAACCAGCACAAATCCGCCGCTTTTGTCTTGCCTCTGCCATAGCAATTTTCACAACCGGATGCGGCCCCTATTACGATTACCGAGCCGAAGGCATGGTCGAACGCCAGATGGACGCCATGGTGTTTGTCGAAGGTGGGGAATTCATGATGGGAAACCCCGGTGGATGGAGCGTCCGTAGCGATACGCTTCCAGTTCATCGAGTGGTTCTGGATGATTTCCATATCCAGAAGTATGAGGTTACCCAGGGGGATTTTGAGCTGTTTCAAGCGGCGACAGGCTATGAGCACTCTTATCAATTTTACGATAAGAAGCGGGACGAAAATCCGGATCGGTATGATTCAGAGTTACCTGCGGTCGCCTCATGGATAGACGCGATGGCCTTTTGCCAGTGGCTAGGAGACATGAGCGGCAAGCCCGTCACTCTACCAACGGAAGCGCAGTGGGAATACGCGGCCCGCGCAAGAGGGAAAATCATTCGATACGCCACCGAAAACGGTGAAGCAGAGGAAGGCATCACCATGGCTGCCGGCCCTACCCCCCGTGCCTGGCAGGGCAGACCATATGACGAAATGCTTCCGAATCCGCCAGGTTCGTTTCCGCCTAATTCGATTGGACTCTATGATATGTCGGGAAATGTGGCAGAGTGGGTGAATGATTATTACAGTGAAAGTTACTACAAGGACTCACCTGTTCATAACCCAAAAGGCCCTCAGGAGGGCATAAAAACAGTCATTGGCACTAATCCCGACGTCTACAGAGTACTACGAGGCGGCGAGTACAGGGACTTTATTGGCAACACGACAGTTACGCGACGCAAAGAAATTCAGAATGGCAGCAACGGCATAACAGGATTTCGTTGCGCCTATTAATTGGCAAGCACAGCTGAATACACTCACCCATATAAGTTGCGCAGATACTGCTCAGCTTTGGCAGACTGCTTCGATTTAAACAACCTCTGAAACATGAGCACGGAGTAATTCGTTCTCAAATCGTCGAAATCTCCCTTCGAGTCACCTTTGCCCATCCGCTTTAATACTTCGATTAATTCACGATGGCTTTTGATAGTTTCTAATACTTTAAGGGCGGCTTCGGCGCCAACTTCACGATAAGGATCGTCATTACTGAATAGTGTCGAACTGTCTCTTGTAAGGATGTATAGGATTTCCGCTTTTGCAGGTGGAGTAAGTGCATCTAGATGTTGGTTTTGTAGAATCCGTAAAGCGGCATCTCGAACTCTAGTATCGGGCGTCATCAAGTTTTCCCATACTTGCTCAACACGAAGTAAGCTGTCTTGGATTAGATCTCCAAAATCGTTGTCGCTCACAGCAAAGACCTTCAACAAGAACGTAATATGCTCAAACGCCTCCTTTTCTATCCACTCCAAAAAACGGAAATCAGACTGCTCCAATGACCAACGAATGAATTTAACAAGTTCCCAGATCTGGCTACCATTCAGCTCAGCAGCCACGCCTCCGCCGCCCCCTACCCCCAGTACCAGGTTACCTTTCGTGTAGAGAACAAGGCTCCCTTCTGAGTAACTGACTTTGTAGTCAAATGCTGCGCCAATACCCGCTGATACGGCTGTTTCAGCTTTCACGTCTAATAGCGATTTAAATTCCGCATCCGCCTTTTCTGGCACCCAGCCTGCAGTGCATACTGATTCCTTTACAAAGTCATAGCTTGCTTTCCATTTGACTGAAAAGCTAGCTTCATTACTGACAGTCCCTCCAGCAAAGGCCTCACCGTTCGTTTCGCCCCGCATACCGACATTATTTTTGCTAGTCGACACTTTTACATTGGCAGAAAGAGACGCACAGGCACCAACAAACCCTTGAATTTTGTATTCAACATCGGCTCTCACAAACCCGCAATGGAGCTGTTTCTGCCCCCCCATAGGATCAGCGTATTTGAGCACTAACGCCGTACCCGTGGCGTCAGGCAACTGCGCTTTCAACGAGGCCTGACCTTGCAGCAAGCTGTATGCGGCCTCGGCCTTACCGCCGACATACCATTCTTGTTTCTCCTCGTCGTATCCGGCACTCAGGCCGGCTTTAGCGGCAAAGCGAAACATCTGGGCTTCAGCATCAGCGGCAAACCGGCCATCCTCGGTGGCAGCGCTGGCATTTATGAGCTCGACTTCCAGTTGGTTGAAGAAGTTATCCTCTGAGCTTTGCCACTGCGCCAATGTCATCTTTAGGGATTTACTGGTTTTTAGCCCCTGTTTCGCTTCACCCACTGCGCGTTCCAGTTCGCCGGATGTCATTGCCGCTCTGACATCCGCCATTTTCAAAGGGCGCCAGTTCTTACGCAGTTGTTCAGCCATCTCCCGGCGGACATAGCGATAGCCGCCCGTTCCGGTGTGTTTAATTTCAAATAGTGTGCGTTCGGGGCCGCCCTGGGGCGTTGCAAGAACGTCAACGGGGTGAGGTGCACTCGTCCGGACGAGCCTATCCAGCATCAATTCCTGTTCAACGGCCAAACGTTTATATTCTTCCTGAGCTGTCGACTGCTGACTGACCTCGTCTTCAGTGGCCAGATCATAGGCCCAGTAAACTGGACTGGTTTTTTTTGCGAACGAAGTAATCGCATCCCACACCGGCGTCCGTTCCTCGTCAAGCTGATTCAATTTCTTCTGGCGCTCGGTGAGAGTGCGAATATCAGACTCAGCAATGTAACCCGGCCATCGCGTGGCCTCTTTCAATCGCTCGGACTCAACTCTGAGTTGCTCCTTCCTAGAGACGTGCTCTTCGCTATCCGCTTCCGCAATGCGATAGCTGATTTCTGCCTCGAGCGCCGCTCGCAGCAGTTTTAGCTGCCTCTCCATGGTTTCGATATCGCCCTGGCTCTCGCGGGCTGCCGCCTTGCGGGCCTCTAGTGTGGCCTCCACAGACGGCAGGGTGTTCGTAAGCTCCTTATGCATGGCCTCAAAGACCGCAAGAGTCAGTCGATCCTTTTCTGAAAGAAGCGGTTGCTTTTCTTTTATAGGCTTGAATATCAGTTCTCTGATTCGGTCAATTTCAAACCGGATGCGGGTGTGTCTTCGTCTTTGATGATCCAGTCTTCTCCTTTCGAGGGCCCACTTTGCCTCGTACTGATTTAAGAGCTCCTCGGCCGTTGAGCTCTTCTTCGGCGCTGGCAATGCGCCCAGCTCTTTCAGTTTGTTCCAGGCCACCTCCCGCGCTGCCGGAATATCTGCTTCTGGCCCTTCTTCTTTATGTTTTAACTCAATCAGCGGTTCCTGCAGCGTTTTGATCTCACTGTCAATTTCATCCAGCTGCATCTGGGTCAGTGCATAAACCGTATCAGGCTCGTCCGTGAGATGGAGTAAGGCTGCATACTCAACGCCACAAGCGGAGGATGCTTCACCAGTGCTGACATCGTTGGCCGCTTTGGAGGGGGGCATAGTACAGGTGGACGACGCTTCTGGTCCGGGGATATTCAGCAACCACCCACTCTCAATGTGGTTGATGTCGCCAATGATGTCGTTGCTGGCCTTGATGTCACTGACCGAAACCTCGTGCCTGGCAGCAATGCCTGTGAGAGTGTCGCCCGGTTGGACCTTGTACTCAGGCATTTAAAACCTCCGATTTGCTTTCCATAGCTGCTAACTGATCTTCCGGTGTCAATGCCTGCTTTTCCATGATCGCTTGAAAAGCTTCCTGCCGATAAAAGTCATTACCATTTCGAATCGCCAACCTTAACCAACGTTCCTGATCCGCTCTGGTTTTAAACCCCCATTCGTTGGCGTTTATGAGGCAGCCAAGAACCCAGGCCTGCGGATCGGAGCGGGATGATAGATTGCCTCTGTAGTGCTGAGCATATTCCCGGGCATGTGCGGCATGCCGAAATCGCTGAACGTCTCTGAGCTGCTCGGCTGTTATCCTGGGCGTAGAATCGTCTTTTTCGGCTTTCTCATCAGTCGACGGGGACTGTTTCCAGTCATAGCCGTTGTGCCATGCCCAGCACTCTCCGGGTCTGATCAAATCGTGTCTTTGCCCTGGGCTCATGGCTGCTATCAGCGGGGTCAACATTCGGGGTTCGTAAAACCGCAGAATTGAAGCGTCGCTATTGAAAAGCCAACGCTGGCAGCGCTCCAGCATCGTGGCGATGTCTGTGCAGGACTGAATCAACACGCCCAGCGGTTTTGTCTCCATCAGGTCAATCAGCTCGCAGGTAAAATCGGGCGAAGCGGTAAGGTCTAGCAATATGGGGCCCTGCTCCCAGGCAGACTGCCAGGAAGAGCCCAGAAGGAGGCTATACCATTCAATGGCAACCTGGGTCATACCGCCATACAATCGGCTCAGGAACTGTTCGTCCGCCGCAAGATCGACAATCCCGAAGGTTGGCTCACCCGGAGTGGCCACGTTCAAATCAAGCTTATCAAGCGTGTTGATGTAATTTGCAGCGTCCATGCTCATCAAACTCACAATCGGAAACGGTCAGGCTGCCTGCATTGGCGGCCTCTTTTAACAAATGCTGCGCTGAGGCGTCTGGTCGGTGCCCAACGTCAGCTAACGCCTCTGGTGTATTTTTTTCTCCCGACGCCAGCAGAGCTTCGGGTAGGCTTGAAACTTTCGCATCAGCTGCTGTCCCACTCCCCGGCCCACCCCCGGAATTCATTTTCACCATGGGCCCGGACACCGTCACACCGCTGGGGTCCACCTTCACAAAGCTGCCGCCGGCTTTTAGCGTAATTTCGGCACCCGCTTCGATGACAATTTTCATGCCCGCCTTGTGGTGGATTTCGGTGCCCGCTTCGATGAGTTGATTCTTGCCCTGTTTGCTGTGTTGGCTGCCGTTTACCGTGAGACTGTAATCACCGCCAACGGACTCTCGCTTCTCCCCATCCACGGTAGCGTGTTCATTGCCCTTGATGTGGCTGAAGGCGTTGTTCTCGACGGTGCGGTGGATGTCATTCCTGATGACTTCCGTGCGGTTGTTTTCCGTCAGCAGGTCCAAGTCTTTCTGGGCATGGACGTAGATCTGTTCTTTGTCCGCCTCGTCCTCAAACCTCAGCTCGTTACTGCCCTCGCCCTTGTGGGTCTGGGTTTTTAAGGTGGTTCTTGTTTTGTGTTCGGGCAGCGCATAGGGCGGCGTGTTGGTGGCGTGATAGGTTCGCCCGGTGATGATCGGCTGATCCGGGTCGCCGTCCAGGAAGGACACGATGACTTCGTGGCCGATTCTCGGCAGGGCCATGAAGCCATATTGGCCTCCGGCCCAGCCCTGGCTCACTCGCAGCCAGGCGCTTGAGTGTTCATTGTTCTTTGCGTAGCGGTCCCAGGGGAACCTTACTTTGACCCGGCCATGTTCATCGCAGTGAATCTCTTCGCCCTCGGGGCCGGTCACGATCGCGATCTGGGGACCGTCCATGAGGGGACGGTGGATGGTATTTGGGTTCGGCCGCCAGGTTCGATCCGCTGGAATGGCCTCGAAGTCGTTGTAGTAAGTGGTGGGTTCGCTACCGCCCTCTTCTTCCAGTGCCTGGGGCTGTTCACCTTTGTGGGTGATGCTGGTTAACAGCCATTCCCGGTTCAGGGCGTCGTTGTCGTGTTCAGTGAGTTCTGCTTTGGCGCCCACGGTGAAGTCTGCGCGGTTGCTTTTGCCGGTGGCGGTGCTGGCGTCGCTTCTCAGGGCGTCCAGTCGTGATTCGGTAAAGGGCTGGCCGCTGGCGTCGGCTTTGAATCGGCCCGGGTAGTCGTAGTGCTGATAGTCGGTTCGCTGGGCGTCCAGTTTATCGGCCTGGTGTTCATGCATCAGGGCGTAAGCCGGGTTCTTGAAGGTGTAGTCCTTCATGGCCACGGAGGCGGCTCTGACGCGCTCCTGATAGCGGAACCGGAAGATGGCCGGTTGTTGGGTACTGCCACCGGCTTTGGTGTTGTATTCCGCCTCAGGAAGCCTGGGCGCATCGCCGTGGTGATCGGAGATGATCAGTTGGGGTTGGTCTTCGCCATCCACGGATCCGTGGCTGTATCGGTAGTGCCAGCCTTCTTCCGCGCCAAGGCGTTCGATGAAGGATAAATCGCTTTCACGATGCTGGACGCAGTATTCCCGCTCAATGGGGGTACGTTTCAGATCAAAGGTGGTGTCGATCAGGCCCCGCTCTTCCAGCAGGGTGCGCACGATGGCGTCGGTGCTTTGGGTCTGGAAAATGCGGCTGTTGTGCATCAGGCCCAGGCGCCACAACGGCGGCTGGAAGAGGACTTCGTAGCGGGTGCGGCGGTGGCCGGTGTCGCCCCGGGCGAATTCGTTGACCACGCCGGTGAAGCGGCGCAGGGGTTCGCCCTGTTGCCAGACGATCAGATCCACCGGCTGTTCCAGCACGTCGGAGGCGGCTACGTCGGAAAAGGTACTGGCCAGGTCCAGCCGGCCCGTGCACAGGCCAGACAGGCGCTCGGTCAGCTCAAAACCAACCACACTGAAAAAGTCACGGGGGAGTCCGCCAATACGGGCGGTGAACTGCAGTCCGCTGGACTGGGGCATGTCTTCGGTCCTTGAAGATCAGATGGCTTATTGCTTTGTAGGCTCTTCCTGAGCCGGAGAGAATTATATACAGCTTACCTCGATGATGACAGTGCACTCTGTCACTGGATGAATGGCCTAATAACCGGTACTGGTCATGTCCAGTTCGAAATGGAAGTTTTCCGTTCGCCTTACTTCGGTCCTGAACTCACCATCGGGCATAAGCTCAAACCAGCGATATCCAGGCGACTTTTCTTCTACCGAGAACTTTTCTGAACCGGCCGTAAACTGTATGCAAGTCGACGGGGTCGCAAGAAGCCTCACACCATTCCGGACTTCGTCGTATTCCTGGTGAACATGGCCCCACAAAACGGTTTTGACCTGTGGGAAACGGTCAATGACGCGCCAGAAGTCTTTCTGATTCCTCAGGCCAATCGAGGACATCCAGCGGGTATTGATGTCTACTGGATGATGGTGTAGCGAAACCAGCGTTGGCGTGTCCGGGCTGTCGGCAAGCGTCTTCTCCAGAAAGGCAAGCTCAGACTCCGGTAATTCGCCGTAGACCTTTCCCGGCACTGAGGTATCAAGCAGGACTATCTGCCAACCACCCATGGTGAGACTACGATGGTGAGCATTGAATTCTGATGCAACTCGATCCAGCAATCGCGAATCATCATGATTACCCGCAACCCAGGCCGATTTGCAATGGAAGGCTTTAAGCTTCTCGCCAAAAACCCGATAGGCTTCTTCAGAGGCGTCTTGTGAAATATCCCCTGTGGCCAGCACGTAATCAGGCTGGCCAAAGTCGTTTAATACTTGTTCGATGACAGCGTCCAGACTGTCTCGGGTATTCACACCCAAAAGCTCACCTGCCGGGTTGGCCATCAGATGAGGGTCGGTGATTTGTAGTACCCGAAAAGGCTTTGGTCGGTCGCTTTCTGTCATGACACTGCTGATTTCGTCGTTCTCGTCCGGTGTAAGGTTCTGGATACTGCAGGCGTCAGGTTAGTGAGATTGCCTTCCAACGTCCCGAATCTCGTCACATTCCACCCCAACTACCGTCTTAAATTGCCGATTTTGACAACTACGACACACTCTTACGGACTCTAATACTAAAGCAGGCACGAAATCACGGACATTCCACCTTAGTCCACGCCCTCTCCGGCGGGCCACACTGAATGCTCCATCGGTAAGTGCCCGAAGCGTAGGCAATAATCCAGCCAGTCAGCCAGAAAGCTGTTCACCTGAACTTTCTCGTCGGGGTGGTGCATAAATCGGTTGGGGTAATCATTGACCGGAGCAATCTGACGGTCGCGGTAGCAGCTGATTACCTCAGCCATCGCTGCATCGTGATACACGCGCACGGTCAGCTGAGGATTGTTAAGCCAGCGGCCAGCATTGTGGATCTGCTGGAGTAGCAACGTTTCGGTGAACTTGGCAACCTGCAGCACTTCTATTCGAACACGCCCCAGATACTGGTCTTGCCGACGAAGCTCGAATTCACAGACAGGCTCCCCACCGGCTTCCAGCTTGCGCAGCCGACGAAGTCGCATGTAGTTGCCATCGCAAAGCGCACCAAACCTTTGAAGATCCGGTACATAGCGCCTTTGCTTCATTACCCAGTCTGTCATTCTAGCTCCAGCCCTCCTTTAGGCGCCGGCGATTCAGTTGCAGCCATTGCAACGCGATAATGGCCGCAGCGTTGTTAATCCTTCCATCATAAATCATTGTGATGGCTTCGTCGGCACTGAACACGTGGGCACGGATATCTTCATGCTCATGTTCCATGCCAAATAAGCCGCCAGCCGCTGCGGTGCTGATTCGTCCACAATAAAGATGAATAAGCTCTGTGGTTCCGCCAGGAGACACCAGGTAATTGCAGATTTTTTCCAGCGGCTCGAAAGTAAGACCTGCTTCTTCCACCCCCTCCCTCTGAGCAACTTCTTCGGGCGTCTCGCCGTCCTCATTCATGCCGGCAACCAGTTCAAGCAGCCAGGGAGATTGATCACGGCCCAGCGCCCCGAGTCGAAACTGCTCGAGCAGGACGACTTCGTCTCTGTCGGGGTCGTAGGGTAATACGCAAGTGGCATCCCCACGGATGAAGAGCTCGCGAGTGAATGTGGGCATTTCCCGACCATCAAAACGCGGATGGGTCAGCCAGAGCTTATCCATCTGGAAAAAGCCCTTGAATACCGTTTCGCGCTTTTCGATGGTGACGTCAGTACTTTTAAACTGGAACGGTTCGGCCATTTTTGATCCGTAATTAGAAACGAATCTGGACGATAGCCGGTGATTCAGCATTGGCGCAAGCCCCTTCCATTAGCTCAGTGCCGTTGGAGGACCGCAACATAGAAGGGGCTCCGGAACATGCTCCCAGCGGCACATCCTTGTGCCGCTGGGAATCAGCCTCTCGGCTAAACCTTGTCGTAAAGCTTCGAGCCAGCCTCCACAAACTCCCGTGACTTTTCTTTCATCCCGACGTCTACCGCGGATACCTCATCAAGCCCGTGCTCTTTCGCGTACTCCCGTACTTCCTGGGAAATCTGCATTGAACAGAACTTTGGACCGCACATTGAACAGAAGTGCGCCACTTTGGCGGATTCTTTTGGCAATGTTTCATCGTGATAAGCGCGGGCCGTATCCGGATCCAGCCCCAGATTGAACTGGTCTTCCCAGCGGAACTCGAAACGCGCTTTGGAAAGGGCATTATCCCGAACCTGCGCGCCCGGATGACCTTTCGCAAGGTCAGCCGCATGGGCAGCGATCTTATAGGTGATGATCCCGGTTTTCACATCATCCTTATTGGGAAGCCCCAGATGCTCCTTGGGCGTGACATAGCAAAGCATGGCACAGCCATACCAGCCAATCATGGCTGCGCCGATGCCAGAGGTGATGTGGTCGTAACCCGGTGCGATATCGGTAACCAGCGGCCCAAGCGTATAGAAAGGCGCTTCGTCGCAACATTCCAGCTGCTTTTCCATATTTTCCTTCACCAAGTGCATCGGCACATGGCCCGGCCCTTCGATCATCACCTGGACGTCGTGCTTCCAGGCAATTTTGGTCAGCTCACCAAGCGTTTCCAGTTCGCCGAACTGAGCGTCGTCGTTGGCATCGGCAATCGACCCGGGTCTCAAACCATCGCCCAGACTGAAGGACACATCGTAGGCCTTCATAATTTCGCAGATGTCTTCAAAGTGCTCGTAGAGGAAGCTCTCCTTATGGTGAGCGAGACACCATTTGGCCATGATGGAACCGCCCCGCGAGACGATGCCCGTGGTGCGTTTGGCGGTCATCGGGACATGGTGCAGACGTACACCGGCGTGAATCGTAAAGTAATCCACACCCTGCTCTGCCTGTTCAATCAGGGTATCCCGGAAGATTTCCCAGGAAAGATCCTCAGCGGCTCCGCCCACCTTTTCCAGCGCCTGATAAATTGGGACCGTGCCGATCGGCACCGGCGAATTCCGAATAATCCATTCGCGAGTTTCGTGAATGTTCTTCCCTGTGGACAAATCCATGATGGTGTCTGAACCCCAGCGGGTACCCCAGGTCAGCTTCTCTACCTCTTCTTCGATCGAAGAGCTTACTGCGGAGTTGCCGATGTTCCCGTTAATTTTGACCAGAAAATTCCGGCCGATAATCATGGGCTCTGTTTCAGGGTGATTGATATTTGCCGGAATAATCGCACGCCCACGCGCTACTTCGCTGCGTACAAATTCCGGTGTAATCTCTTGCGGTAGTGAAGCACCGAACGACTGGCCCGGGTGCTGATCTTTGAGAAGCCCCTGTTCTCTAGCCTCTTGCAATTTCAGGTTCTCACGGATGGCAATATATTCCATCTCTGGCGTGATGATTCCCTGCCGGGCGTAGTGCATCTGGCTGACGTTTTTTCCGGGTTTGGCCCTCAGTGGTTTGCGCTCGTCCATGAATCGGAGCGGGTCCAGCTGGGGGTCTTTCATGCGACGGCGCGTGAACTCTGACGTGTAGTCAGGCAATTGCTCAACATCCCCGCGCTCTGCTATCCAGTTACCACGGATTGAAGGCAACCCTTTGCGCAAATCAATCTTTGCGTCGGGATCGCTGTAGGGGCCGGACGTATCATAAACGGCCACCGGCGGATTTTTCTCGCCGCCCATATCCGTCGGCGTATCGCCCACTGTAATTTCCCTCATAGGCACCCTGAGATCGGGTCGGCTACCCTGAACGTACACCTTTCGGGACTGAGGCAAGGGTTTGATGGCAGCAGAATCAACTGCGGCGGAATCACTGAGGTAAGACGGTAGATCGGTCATAAAGCGCCCCTGAAGGTAAAAGTTAGGGTCGCGCATGACGGAGGCAGTAGCACGCAAGAAGCGTGAAACACTATCGACAATCTCAATCCCTACGCCGGTATTATCCGGATCAGGTCGCGGGTTCTGCTTTGCAATCTCAGCCAGCTACACAGGTTTTCTGGTGCCAGCACCCCGTCAAGACGCGAATTCAATAGATGACACTCTCAATCAGTGCCAATCGCAAGTGTAGAGGTCGACCTCATTATTGTCCATAATGCGGTCTCGACGCGCATGCCAACGTTAGGAGATATCATGAAAAAACGACTGCTTTCCGGGCTTATCGGCCTGCTCGCAGCCCAGCCTGCGGTATCCATGGATCTGGTGGAAACCTACAAGAAAGCACTCTCCTACGATTCGGGTATTGCGACTGCCAAGGCCTCTTTTGAAGCCCAGCAGGCGGCCAGCAACGTCACGCGCAGCAGCCTGCTGCCGGAAGTGGTTGGTTTTGGTGAAGCAAACCACACAGACGTGGACGGACCAAACCAGGACAACAGCTATAAGACCTTTGCCTATGGCGTTCGCGCGACGCAGCCGCTCTTCAGGGCCGATGAATGGTTCCGCTACGATGCCAGCAAGTTCCAGACCGAGGCCGCCAGGGCGAACTACAACCTGGCACAGCAACAACTTATTCTGGACGTCGCTACCGCTTATTTCGGCGTGTTGCGGGCCGCAGACACCCTGACCGTAACCCGCGCTGCTGAAGCCGCCTTCCAACGTCAGTATGAGCAGGCTCAGGAAAGATTTGATGTAGGCTTGATAGCGATCACCGAAGTGTACGAAGCCAGGGCAACCTATGACGCGAGCAAAAGCCAGCGAATTGCGGCGGAAAGTGATCTGGCCATTGCGCGCGAGCAACTATCGCGTCTGACCGGCGAATACGAGGAAAAGCTGAACAACCTGCGGCGCAACTTCCCTCTTGGGCGCCCCGACCCGATGAGCCCTTCGGCCTGGGAGAACCTGGCTCTGGATCAGAACTGGCAAATCCAGTCTGCTCTGTCTGATCTGAACGCCTCAGAGGCGAATCTGAAGACGGCAAAATCCGGCCATTTGCCGACACTCGATCTAAACGCCTCCTACGGCGTCTCCGATACCGACGGTCTTGAACAGCCATCGACACTACAGAGGGATGGTGAGACAACGGAAGCCCAAATTGGCTTGACCCTCAACGTGCCTCTATACGTTGGTGGCGGCACTCAAGCCGGCGTGAGACAACAACGATCTCTGGTAACAGCGGCCGAGCAGTCCCTTGAGACTGTCAGACGGGATGTTCGGGTAAACACGCGCAGTCTCTATCGCACGGTCAACACAAATATAGAGTCCGCATCTGCTCTGGAACAGACCATCATTTCCCGCCGCAGCGCTCTGGACGCAACCCGTGCAGGTTATGAAGTTGGTACTCGTAACATCGTGGAAGTGCTGGACGCGGAACGGAACTATTACGTGGCTTTGCGTGATTTTGCCAATGCCCGGTACGACTACATCGTAAACTCACTTCGCTTGAAACAGGCCGCTGGCACACTGAATCCCCAGGACCTGGCGGACCTTAATAACTGGCTGAGCGCCTCCGCACCTGGCATTGAAGCACTGGCCAACGAAGACGCGACGCTTAACGACCCCACTCAGTGAGTGAAGCCGCTATCGGGAGGCACGATGCCTTCCGATAGCGCGTTAATCAGACCCGCTCAACGATTCCGTCTACTACTTTCTCAAGCGCTCCACGATTGGCATTCACGACTGCAAGCGCGTTCTCACCCGCCATCGCAGCCGCGCTTCGGTCATCAAACAAATGATTGACACAATCGGCCAGCGACGACGCAGACGGTGTCATATAGACGGCTTTCCCTTTATTAAGCTGGCTATAGATGGCCTCGAAATTAAATATATGAGGTCCAGACAGCACGGGCAGCCCCCACGCAGCCGGCTCAAGCGGATTATGCCCGCCTCTTTCGATCAATGAACCACCAACAAAGGCAACATCCGATGCACCATAAAGCATCAACAGTTCGCCCATCGTGTCACCGAGATAGACCTGGCAGTTCGAATAATCGCTGTCATCAGTGGCAGTAGATTCCTCAGATCGGCATCGAACACTCAAATCCATGCTGGTAATAAGTGAAGCTACCGCTGAGAAGCGTTCGGGGTGCCGCGGGACAATCAACAACAAGGCATTCGGATGACGGCTCAGAACGGCCTGGTGCGCCTCGAGTATCTGGCGGTCTTCGCCATCGTGAGTACTGGCCGCAATCCACACTGGACGATCTGCACCAAGTCGCTCTCGCAGCCGGGTCGATTGGATTCGGGTTGAATCCGTGATAACTACATCAAACTTGATACTGCCTGTCACCGAGACCGACGAAGGATGAGCTCCAATCCTCAAAAAGCGTTTTGCGTCGTCTTCAGCCTGGGCCGCAATCCAACACAGGCTTTGTAACAGTGGACGAACCGTGGACGCGACCCAGCGGTATCTTTTGGCAGAACGTTCTGACAAACGGGCATTAATCAGGAAGACTGGCACGTGTTTATGTTTGCTGTAGGCCACCATGTTGGGCCACAGCTCAGTTTCCATGATCACCAGAGCCTTTGGCCGGATTCTGTCAATAAAACGCTGAACAGCGCCGGGCGTATCGTACGGTGAAAAGGCGTATTGAATCTGATCACCAAACAGCGCCCGAGCGCGCTCTGCCCCGGTTGGGGTCATCGCAGTCATCAGAATGGGAATCTCCGGTTTGCGACGCAGCAAAGCCTTGACCAGGGGCGCAGCCGCGATGGTTTCGCCGACAGACACAGCATGCACCCAGATAACCTCTTCCCCTGTCGGCTCTACATAGCCCAGCCTTTCCTGCCAGCGAACAAACGCGTCCGGGTTTTTTCGTCCCTGCCACCAGAGCCTTAAAAGAACGAAAGGCAGTGCTAACCGAAAAAACAGAGAGTAAAAAAAATGCAGCATCGTGATTCCTGGCAGGCTTTACGCGCCGATCATTCTACATAAAGCCTCTGGCAACGTCTTCCACTGGGCATTACTGCCCTCAGAATCGCAAAATGCTGCTTTAGACCAATAAGCCGACGCTGGTAAACTTCCGAAGTTCTAAAGCGTCCAACGCGTTCCAAATTAACCGTCTTTCCAAATTGAAGAGTGCCGATACGTGACCAGAAAAAGCTATCGGGTGCGTGACACCAACTACCGCCGGTACGTCCATCCGCGTTGGTGGCCAACCTGGCTGCTCATTAGCGTCATGTGGCTCGTCGCCCAGCTTCCCCTTAAGGCCCAATATTCTATTGGACGAACCATTGGTGGTCTGAGCTGGCGCTTCATGAAATCACGGCGGCACATTACGGAAGTGAATATCCGTCTTTGCTTCCCAGAGCTGACCGAACAGCAACAGGCCAATCTCGTCAAAGATTCCTTTTGCGCCAATGGAATTGGTCTGATGGAGCTGGGGGTGGCCTGGTTTCGAAACCCGAGGGATTTTCTGGATATAACCCAGGTTCATGGATTACAGAACCTGAATGACGCTTTGGCCAAAGGCAAGGGCGTACTTCTGCTCGGAGGGCACTACAGTACACTGGATCTGGGCGGGAGCCTTGTCACCGAGTTTATTGATGCCGATGTCATGCAACGAGACCATAACAACCCATTAATCAATGCTGTCATGACCCGCGCCAGGGAGCGCCGATATGGAAAAGTGCTGGACTCCAAAAACCTCCGGGGCTTGCTGAAGCAACTCAAACACAACCGCACGGTCTGGTACGCGACAGATCAGGATTACGGCCACAAAGACATCGTGTTCGCTCCCTTTTTCGGAATACCGGCAGGCTCAATTACCGCAACCTCCCGAATTGCCGGACGCAGTGGTTGCCAGATCGTGCCTTTTAGCCATTTTCGTCGCGAGAACGGTCCCGGTTACGACATCTATTTTTATCCTGCGATCGCAGACTATCCAACCGGCGATGACCTGGAAGATGCAACGCTGATCAATAAGGCGGTCGAGACCGAGATCCGAAAACATCCCGAGCAATACCTCTGGATGCATCGCCGGTTCAAAACCCGTCCATCGAAACAGGATCCTGACCTGTATCGAAAAGGAAGCTAGAAAACGTAAAAGGACTGGACAGCCAATGGATTGCGCTGGTTGATCAAGACCCCTCTAAAAGGAACTGATATAATCTGACCGCTTATTGATCGTTTGATAGCCCTGTTTGCCTGGACTTACACTATGAAGCTTTCCGTCGTGATGACTACATACAACTCACCTGTCTGGCTGGAGAAAGTGCTCTGGGGCTACAGCGCCCAAAGACACAAAGACTTCGAGATCGTCATTGGTGATGATGGATCTACCGAAGACACCAGAGAGGTGATTGACCGCCTGCGCCAGGAAACTGGCATGACGATCAAGCACGTGTGGCAGGAAGACAAGGGCTTTCGAAAATGCCGGATTCTGAACAAGTCGATTCTGCAGGTCGAATCAGACTATGTCGTGTTCACCGACGGCGATTGCATTCCTCGCATTGATTTTCTTGAGGTTCATGCCAGGGAAGCTCGGCCATCTACCTACCTGTCTGGCAGCTACCATAAGCTTCCGATGGACACGAGCCTCGCGATCACCAAAGACGACATACTTTCCGGCCGTTGTTTTCAATTGGACTGGCTAAAAGCCCATGGCCTGAAAAGCAGTTATAAGAACAGCAAACTGACCGCTGGCCCAAAACGCGCAAAAATCTTTAACACGCTTACCCCCGCGACGTGTAATTTCAAAGGCTCAAACGGATCAGCCTGGCTGAAAGACATCCTGGCGGTTAACGGTTTTGACGAGAGAATGCCCTGGGGTGGGCTGGACAGGGAATTTGGCGTACGCCTGATCAACTCCGGCATCAAGCCTAAGCACGTTCGCTATAACGCGATCGTGATTCACCTGGACCACAAACGTGGCTACAAAGACCCCGAGCTGGTCGCTGCGAATAAGGCCTTGCGGGTCGACAGCGAGAAACAGAAGAAAACTCGCACCGATTGTGGCATCGAGCAACTCGACTCGGCCAACCAATAGATAGGGCAAATATCCAGCAAATTAGATGGGAGTCTGAATGAAAACAATATCAGCCAATATTGCCTCAGTGCCGAACCGTCGGGAAATGCTCGAAAAAACAATCGAAAGTCTGTATTCCCAGGTTGACGTCATCAACCTTTGCCTGAACGACTACGAAGCCGATCCTTTTGCTGACGACCCCAAAATTAATACCATTCTTGCCGACAACTCACTTGGGGACGCGGGCAAGTTTCTCTTTCAGGAACAAGTCGACGGGTATTATTTAACCTGCGACGACGACATCGTTTATCCACCAACCTACGTCAAAGATATTACTCAAAAAGTAGATGAATATGGCGTCGTTACCTTTAACGGGAGAATCTTCAAATCATTCCCGATCAAGAGCTTCTATAAAGACAAGGCCAAAAAATACCGTTACGGGCGTAATGAAAGAAAAACCCTGAAAGTTCAATTTGGTGGAACGGGCGTGATGGCGTTTGATACCCGTTTTTTCAGCATTCCAATCAGCGAATTTAAACGAAAAAACATGGCGGATATCTGGGTAGGCTGTTTTGCACGAAAAAACGGGTACCCGATATGGCACCTGGCCCATAAAGAGGGATATCTGACTTCCCAAAAAACAGAAGGCTCTATTTACGAAGCAGAGCAGGACAAAGATGCCTATCAGACCGCCGTCATCAATGAGGTCTTTTGAACGCCTTCAGAGTCACTGCTTCTCAGATTCTTTGCAGGTGGTTTTGCTTGTCAGCGCTTCACACAGACGGTAGAAGTTTTTTGCGACTCCCTCAGGGCGATATTGATCCATCCCATCAAAGTGCGATTGCAGATGCCTGTATGGCTTGTTCTTGACCCACTCCGTCAAGGTCGCTGCCAGGGATTGTGGCGTTGGCTCAAAGTAATCGACAACCTTATCCATCTCTCCACGAATACCGTATCTGGCCGTGACTATGGAAGGCTTTCTGTAGAGCAGTATGTCGTTCTCGATACCCGACATTTTACTCTTGCCGTAGACTTCACTGTACTTTCTGAAATGAGTCTGGACCCTGATTGGAGCCAAGAGAAAATCAACTTCAGCGATCTTCTTTTCAAACTCATCCGGGCTTATAAAGCTGGTGCTGTAATCCAGGCTGAACCGATCTGACTCTAATGATTTAAAGTCTGCCACGATTTTTTCGGCCTGCTTATCACCTGCTTTACCCAGCAATATCAGGCGCAGAGGTGACTCCAAATCAGGTAGGCAGTTTTTTAAGGCCTGATAGACCAGTCCATAGTCTTTTTTCGCGTTCGTGACTTTACCGGTGATCGCGGCAGTCACCCACCGGTTCTGATCGTTGGGCTTAGCACTGGATTCTCCGAGAAAGGCAAACGGAACAACCGGCGGCAGGACCCTGGATTCTTCAATCCAACCGTGCGCCAGAACATAGTCCGTGATTGCCTGGTTAGGAAACATGACGTAATCCATGTCCGCCAGGAACTGCTTTCTTTTTCGCCACTCTCCTCCTATCCAAACCTTGCGGATCAGATGTGAAAGTATCCCGGGAAATCTAGTCCAGGGGCGCTCAAAATGGCTGGCGGGCGCCAGATCGGCATGGGCATTGTGAATACGAAGCATCGCCGGGCAGCTGCGCGGTATGGCGCCTAACTCTGCCCAGAAATCCCGCACCGTATTGAAATAAAGAATGTCGGCATCTTTAAAGACTGGCGCCATTCGGTCTATGTAGCTAGAGACATCTTCATGACGGTCCATACAGAAGACCTCTAGCCACTCTTCTGTCTGGCCCCAATCATGCCCCATGTTGTCATAGACGGATTTGACCGTGATCAACGTCATTCTGAAGCGTTCCTGTCGAAGCACCTTGATGAGATTATCTATCAAGTCACTGTGATGGTGCAGCTCAACAACCACCACGTGAATTAGTGGGTGCTTGTAGAGATCATCATTTTCGACGTCATCGGCCATATGAGAACCGTTAATTTCAGAAGAGATTTCGCAGCGCCAGTTCAAGACTGTTAAGTTTTTTCAGGAAACGGCTGCCTTGCATGGGATAGTAACCCCAAGGCTTCTGGAGGTCGGAATTCGAGCAAACTAGAAAATCTTCGGCAAACGGCAGCACATCTTTCGGGCGCTCCAGCAGCTGCTCTACATCCTGTTCACTCAAAATTTCATAAGGGAAAAGACCACAACCGCGGCGCTTTTCTGCAAGCCTCAACGCGAGGGTTTTTCTTTTGCCCCGGTAGGCAGGAACTTCCGGCAGCCACATCATAAAAGGCGCGAACATATGCCCGATCGTCTCGAAATAGTTTCTTGCCTGCGAATCGTTAGCGGGCTCAGAAGCTTTGAAATGCCAGTCCTGATCCAATAATCGGGCGGGACGAGTGATCAGAATGGCGGAAAAATACTGGCCGGCGCTCTGATCTGTGGCTTTTCGCTTGTAGGCATTGAGTTCGGAGTCGTAGGTTAGCGTGTTTTCATCCCTTTGGCGATTGATGCCTTTGAGAAAACAGGGATGAAGGAATGCCAGCTTGGGGTGCTGTTCGAACGCAAGATGCAAGATCTTGATTTCTTCACTAGTGACCGGGCGCACCACCTGCATATCGTCCTGGATGAAGCACACCAGGTCACGTTCACGAGCATATTCCAAGGCTGACTGCATGTTTCCATACAGCCCACCCAGCTTGTGAGTTGACTGATTACCGGGTTTTAGAACTTCATGGTGCCCGGATAGGCGTTCCAGAGCCTTACGAGTATGAGGTTCGGTACTGTCATCATCAAAAATGGCAATGTCTGCTTCGGGAATGCACTGCTCAATTGACCGAATGCAATTCTCCAGAAACTCTCCTCTATTGTATGAAAACACGCAGAATAGAAGTCTGTTAGACATGGCTTGCATTCCAGGTAAGTTCTAAGGATTAACCGGGTTGCCGCGACGGCGTTGTTTCAAGGCGCGCCTGGGCAATTCGATAAACGATCAAAGCCGAATAAAGGCTGAAGAAAACGAGGGGCGGACCATACCCCATAACAGACTCCGTCAAACCGAATAGATTGTAACCGACCATAAGAACCAGCCCTGCTACTCCCAGCATTCTGGATTCTGCTTGCTGTCTCCCGACAGCTCTCACAAACACCACCGTCAGCGCGCCCCAGATTCCAAGAAGACCCGCAAGCCCAACCAGGCCCTGCATCGCGAGGGTATCGAGCCAGACATTATGCGGCATCGTTTGCACCACGGAACTTGGGTGATAAAGCCCTTCGGCCACGCCCTCTTTCAGGTAGGCATTGAAAGAGTGCCCTATTCCTCCGCCAAAAATCGGATATTCCAGAAACATGTTCCACGAGGCGCGCCACAATTCCAGTCTTTGTCCGACGGACGTATCACCATATTGCGCCGGATCCTCCGAGTATTGATTAAACGTCAGAACCGCCTCTTCCGCTCTTTCAATGACCCCAGTCTGAGGCAGTGCAACTGCGACTGCAAAGAAGCATAACAGCAATACAGCCGAGACAATTGAAGTACGCCTGTAGCCTTCTCTCCAGAAATGCCAGAGCAGCAGCATGAGCAAGGCCGGCAGAGCCAGCCATCCGCCACGGCTGCCCGAGAGCAGACTTGCCATCAATCCGAAGAGAAGCGCCAGCACGGGCACCACGACATAGCACCGCCCCAGCTTTTGGAAATAAGGGGCACCAACTGCGGCCATCAGCCCCATCAACAGGGCCGTATTGCCAAAGGTGATTGCACTGGTTGCGCCATTTGCACGGACGTAGCTATCAACAGTCAGCGTTTCATAGAGCGCACTTGAGCCTGCGACGATTGCGCCCAGGGCAACACCAAACCACAGCAGAGCTTCTGAGACATTCACTCTGACGAAAAGGTAAAGGATGAGGATTGCCCAGAGTGGCCTCAGGAGCACATCCAAGTCTTTTACAGCTTCCCGACTAAAACCGGTTTCCACCAATGAAATCAACACTGCCAGAGTAAACGCATAAAAGCCGGTGCGAGCCAGTTTTTCATCGGCGCTCAGTGGCCGAGGCAGTTGTGGGCGTCGAATCGCCAGGCAAACAAGACCAACCACCGCCATAATGTGATAGGGCGTACTTCCTCCGCTTGAAACCACAAGAAGCAACGCCGGGAATACAATGAGTAAAAGAGAAACAAGCACATTAAGTCTGGTCAATTTCACCCCTTGTCTAGCCTGTGTCTGCACCATCATCTCCATAAAAAGCTGCTACCCTGGACTACCGTAAGTAGTTGAATCGGGAGTTAATTACCGTCGACCGTTCAGATTAATCCACCGTCGAATAGCGATTTCCAAGTTGTTAAGTTGCTTAAACAATCCAAGGCCAGTGAGCGGATTATAAGTCCAGGGTTTCGGTGGATCCTTTGGAATGCATTCCAGCCACTCTTCGGCCACGGGTAGCGTTTCACCAGCATTGCGGCGTGCTTCCTGCACCGTGTCCTGTGACCAGACTTTAAAAGGGAAAAATCCTACCTGCTTTTTCCTTTCAGCCAATCTAAGGCCAAGAGTTTTATGCTTTCCCCGGTACGCCGGGACCTCTGGCAACCACATGGCAAACGGCAACCACATGTAAGCCATCATTCCAAACAACCGCCTCGCCTGCCGGTCGTTTTCGGGCTCGGACTGCTCAAACTTCCAGCCTGCATGCAATAGCCGGGAGGGCTTGAACACCACAAGATCAGAATAGTGAATGCCGGCACTCTGTCCCGTGTCCTTTCTGAAAAACACACTTTCATCGCGCCCATTGAGCGGCGTCAAAGGCCTCTTCTTGAGACTGATTCCGCGGATAAAACAGGGATGAATGAAACCGAGGGAGCTGTCTCTCGCAAAAAGGCTATCGATAACGGAAAAATCCTCATCCGAAACAGGCCTCACTACCTGAGTATCATCCTGAAGAAAACACACCAGAGATCGATCACTGCACATTCTGAGAGCGCAATTCATATTGTGATACAGGCCGCCATGTTTAATCTCACCCGCCTTTTCCTGCCCGACCACTCGAACGGAGGACTTGATTTGCGAGAGGTATTCCTGGGTATCTGAATCCGTGCTGTCGTCATCAAAAATGATGATTTCAGCCGACGGGACACAAAGCCTGATCGAGTCAACGCAATTCTTGAGGAAGTTGCCTCGATTGTAGGAAAACACGCAAAACGTTATCCCCGGTTCTGTCATTGCGAGCAGCCTCCATGGCGAGCCCTTAAATCAGCGAGTATAGGCAACAAAAAGTCTTCAGCAGGCCATTGGTGGCGACCGCTGGATTCGGAATGGATGGTAACGTAGTGGACATCAGGGTCACACATATAAGAGTCTACCGATTCCAACACGGCCGATGGATTGCTCGTATCCCGAATATATCGAAAGAACCAGGGTTCTCGCCATTGGACAACTTCCTGATTTGCTGTGCTAGCCAGAAAGGTCTTGTAATACCCGAATTCAGACCAGCGTCGCGGCGGGCTGGCAAGTAATGCTGACCACCAATGCTTTCCTGATTTCGATTCCAGATGATTCAAGGCAGAGGTAAGTAGATTTCTGTCTAGCACGAACGGTGTATCAAAATAGACGTTCACTTCAGAGCCGTTTGCTTCGGCGCCAACAAGCCGTTCGGATTCCACCGTCCAGTTGCGAACTTTCCCTTCGAGCTTTGACTTCTCCTGCCACCGTGCGAAACAAACCACACCGGAGTCACTGAAAAAGTCGTCGACGTTCGCGTGGGGTGTCACCAACACGTCTGAATCAATGACGACAACGGTGCCCACGTTCAGGTCTCTCGCCAGCTTGAGCTTGCAAAGCTGCTGCGTGTGCCATCCCGTGTAGGAAGGCCAGCTGGGCCAGGAAAGGGTTCGCTTGAGGCTGCCACAGATCCGTGTGAAGTTGCGACCAAAACGCTTCGCAAGCACCCGCGCTTTCACCCTGCGATGTTCAACCTCTGCCGGAAGCACATCTCTGGTGGTCAAAAGCGTTAGTCCTGACCTGCCACGGAATTCCTCAAACTCAGATAGATCTTCAGTCTGCACAACAACGTAGTGAGGAACATTCGCCAATGGAGACTGTTCTAGAGACGCCCGCATGACCCTGAAATGATCAATGTCTCCGGCCCAGGTGGGCGTGACCAGGGCAATGTCATCGGGTTGGCTCATGACCCTTTTCCCTGCTTACGGTCTCGCCATCGCGATTGCCAGACACGCAGCTTTGTCCGAAATTTGCTCCGGGCCGTGTTGCCTGTATAGCGACCTTTTGAAACATGCCGAATCCGGAATACGCCCGGCACATCAATGGGTGTGCCTTGGCTACGCAGCAACCATCGGAAAGCGCGATCCTCGTGGCATTTTGCGAAACTCTCGACCGGCTGCTGATACAGACCGATGTTACGGCAGTAGCCGACTGCCCGGCACACATCGCCATGAGCGATCTGAAGCGGCCCTGTCGCCTTTGAGATGTCGCGAGAGGTGAATGACGTCGTGTTTATATCCAGAACTTGCGGCTCAGCACTGCCAGCCTGCAACATGGGGTTATCCGCCGCCAGCAAGTCTGTGGTGTGCTCCCTGGACGGAAACAACAGTGCATCACGACGACCTTGTAATGCCTCCGCCAGTGCATCCAGGGTGCCTTCACGAAACATCAGGTCACAGTCGGTAAACCACACCCAATCGCATTGGGTGGCCAGGGCCGCTTTGTTGCGACCGATCCCGCGACGGAACAGCTGCTGTTTGGGGATCGGCTGCCAGTTCCAGGTTACGCCAGGAACCTCTTGTTTTTCAAAGAACGCCAGAAGCTCCCCGGTTTTGGTGTCTTCCGGGCTGTAGAAAACCGTCATGGTGACGTCGAGTTTTGACGGAGGAAACAGCACCAGAGAACTGAGCTGGTACACAAGAAAGTGGGAGTAATTCCAACAGTGACTGACTACTTCAAGCTTTAAATGGCCAGTTTTCGCAGCCCGTCGTTCTTCCGGCGGGAGATGTGGTTCAAACCACCGTGCGGGCACCCAGCCACTGGCTGCGAATCTGAAAAAAGCCAACAGTATCGAATTCCACATAGAAAGGCTGCCCGATTCACCCAAGGTATCCATGCCCAGACAGGGCTATTCGCTGTTTCAGCGCACCGTCAAAATTTTCGCAGAGTCTACCACGTCAGTTGGTTAAAAGCAGATAGGCAATGGAACAGGCGGGCACCGTCATTACCTTGTATGCCCATCTCGACAGTGGTACTTTTTTGCTCCTTTATACGCCCAACTGGATGGTTTTGTGTCTGCCAAGCTCATTAGACTTGTCTTTAGACTTTTATCGCTTCTCAGCCTGAAGAATGCCCAGCGCCTCGGCAGACTTCTTGGCGGCGTTGCCTGGAAGCTGGGAGGACGCGGTCGCTCGGTGAACCTTACCCGTAAAAATCTCAAAGCCTGCTATCCACAACTTGATGATAGCCAGGTTGAGGCCATGGGCCGTCAGAGCATGCGGGAAACCGGTGCATTGGCTCTGGAGATCCCTCTTATGTGGGAATGGCCTGTTGAGCGCTGCCTCGGTTTGATCCGGGAAATCGAAGGCGAGGAACTGCTCGACGGATACAAAGCCGGCACGCAGGGCCTTGTTCTGTTAGCTCCTCATCTGGGCAACTGGGAGCTGGCAGGCCTGTATTTCGCATCGCGCTACAAAATGGCGGCACTCTACAGCCCTCCAAATCAGGAGGGCTTTGAAGAGTACATTAAATCGGTCCGCAGCCGCAGTGGTTCAGAGCTTGTCGCGACAGACCGACGCGGCATCATGCGACTGTTCAGCATTCTCCGTGATAAGGGGGTCGTGGGCATACTTCCAGACCAGATGCCGCGACGGCAAGGGGGCGAATTTGCGCCTTTCTTTGGCATCCCCGCCATTACCATGACTCTGGCGTCAAAGCTGGTTCAGAAGACAGGCGCCCGCCCCCTCGTCACCTACGCCCAGAGGCTGCCCGATTCAGAAGGGTTCAAGATAGTCATTCGAGAGGCTGCTCCGGGCATGTCTTCCAAGGACATGACGGAATCGCTAACTGCACTGAATCAGTCTGTCGAAATGTGCATTGCCGATGCGCCAACGCAGTACCAATGGGAGTACAAGCGATTCGGCCGGACTGCACCGGGCGAAAAGCCGGTTTATTGAACCCCAGTTACTCTCCATTGAACCGGAGCTACTACGCTCCGTCGTTATAGCCTTTCAAGAACGAGTGCCACAGTTGCGATTGCACTTGTGCATCAGACTCGGCGAAGAATTTGGCAACGGAACGCTCAAGCCGGGCTACATTTGATGCTTTCCAATCTCCACTGCCTTCAGACCTTAGCTCGCCCCGGTCAAAATCAATCAGATAGATCTGATCCGCCACCAGAATATTCATGCAGTTCAAGTCAGCATGGTACACGTCGGCATCGTGGAAACGGCGAACGCAAACGCCCGCCGATCGCCAGATCGAGGAATGACTTTGGTCGGTATATTCAGAGAGAGGACGCGCGTCGGGAATTCTTCCAACGATGATTTGAGCCCGGTATAGCAGCAACCAGCGACGATTAAACCCGGCGGCCACTGGCTCGGGCACTGGCATGCCCATGCGGTAGAGCCGATCCAGCAGTTGAAATTCGGCGAACGACCGAACCCGGTCGGCCCCCAGAAACAGATACGCCCGTTTAATAAATCGCCCCGGCAAGCCACCCCGGCAGAAGTGCCTCAGAACCAGTCCGCCCAGCCTCTCGTTACGAATGAACCATGCCGAGCCACGGCCGCCTTTCGCTACTGGTGTGGCATTTGCCCCCCAGAACTCCGGGTCAAACCAGGATTGCTGAAATTCCGCTTCAAACCGGCTGGCGACCAGATAGCCCACAGTAGGCCCTACGTAGCGGGCGCAGGCCTCCCCCACCGGGCATTAACCTACGGTTGTCAGCCAGCTGCTGCGCTCAGGGAGTTTTCCCTTTACAGCATCGAAGTACATGGTCTGGAGCTTCTCGGTCACCGGTCCTCGTTTGCCAGCTCCAATCGTGCGACCGTCCAATTCGCGAATCGGCAGTACTTCGGCAGCGGTTCCAGTGAAGAAAGCTTCGTCAGCGATGTAAATTTCATCGCGAGTGATCCGGCGCTCTTTTACCGGAATCTTCAGCTCTTCTGCAAAATCGAGAATGGTCTGACGGGTAATACCTTCCAGGCAGGATGTCAGTTCCGGGGTGTGCAACACGCCGTCTCGCATGATGAAGATGTTTTCGCCAGAACCTTCGGCCACATAACCTTCGTTGTCGAGCAACAAGGCTTCTTCACAGCCACTGGCAATGGCTTCATTCAACGCCAACATGGAATTGATGTAGTTACCATTCGCTTTGGCTTTACACATGGTGATGTTGACATGGTGGCGCGTGTAAGACGATGTACGCACTTTGATGCCCAACTCCTTGGCTTCCGGCGACATGTACGAGGGCCAGCTCCAGGCCGCGACCATCACGTGCACCTTAAG
Organism: Marinobacter sp. CHS3-4; assembly: GCF_030053415.1. Taxonomy (GTDB): domain Bacteria; phylum Pseudomonadota; class Gammaproteobacteria; order Pseudomonadales; family Oleiphilaceae; genus Marinobacter. The sequence goes on along the minus strand of NZ_JASGBJ010000004.1, from coordinate 79,236 downwards.
GTTGTCAGCACGCAGGCCCATGCCTTCAGAGCCAAGAAACACCATGGGGCGAATATAAGCCTCATCCAGTCCATTTTCGTGGACTGCAATACGCTGAGCTTCGTTCAACTGCTCTTTGGAAAAGGGCATCTTCATGTTCAGAATATGCGCAGAGCGGAACAGCCGGTCTGTGTGATCCTGCAAACGGAAAATTGCAGCGCCTTCGGGCGTGCTATAGGCACGCACACCTTCAAAACAGCCCAAACCATAGTGAAGGGTATGTGTCAGCACGTGAGTTTTGGCGTCCCGCCAGGGAACCATCTCACCATCCAACCAGATCAGGCCATCGCGATCAGCCATCGACATTGTTCTTGCTCCTAAGCGCCTTTACACGAAAAACGGCAGTTTAGCAGGAAAACCCACCGGTACGAAGAGTACAGATTCCCAGAACAGCTGCTCTAGTCCAGCATTATTCGTTTCCACATCGACTTGATGTATTCCCGCTCATCCTGAAACGAGTCCGCCGGTATGCGGCTGTTCAGATTCTGCAAAGCCCGACGGTGAATGGTGGATCGAAGCGTAATGTAGGCCTGCCTGAGTTCCTGGGCATCATCTACTGGTATCACCCCTAACTCCCCCAACTCTTCCATTTGCCGAATATTGTCCGACCACTGGGTTAATCCCGGATAGTCCGACGAATAGGCCAGCATAAGAAACTGGATCATGAACTCGATATCCACGATCCCGCCGTCATCATGCTTGAGATGGAAAACGTCGGCATCCTGTCCCGCGGACGTCGACGTACCCAGAGCTGTTCGCATTTTCTCGCGCATTGCCACGACTTCCTCGCGCAGAGTCTGGCGATCCCTGACCTGGCAAAGAATGGACTTTCGCAACTGTTCGAAGCTCGCCAACGTATCCGCGCATCCAGCAACGCCTCGGGCTCGGGCCAACGCCTGATGCTCCCAGGTCCAGGCGTCGTTGCGCTGATACTTTTCGAAGGCCGTCAGCGTGCTGACAAGCAGCCCCGAATTACCGGAAGGCCGCAGACGCATATCCACTTCATACAGTTGTCCGGCAGGCGTCTGGGTATTGAGGATATGGACAATTCGCTGCCCCAATCGAGTGAAAAATACCGCGTTATCAATCGATTTTTCGCCGTCTGTAGACGCCTCAGGATCCCCATCATGGATAAACACCAGGTCCAGATCCGATGTGTAGCCAAGCTCGATCCCACCCAATTTACCGTACCCGATAACCGCAAAATTGCTGTCGCAGGTCGAACCATCACTACGAGTCGGACGCCCATGCCGGCTGACCAGATTGGCAAAAGCCACGTTTACCACATGCTCTAGCACCACTTCGGCGATCCAGGTCAGGTAGTCGCTCACTTTCATCAGCGGCAAGGTGCCGCGAATCTCCGACGCCGCGACCCGCAGAATATGGGCCTTCTTGAAGTGCCTGAGGGTTTCCATCTGCTCTTCCAGATCCTCAAAAGGGATGCGAAGCAGCTGCTGGCGCAGGTCGTCCTCAAGTTCGGCTTTGGCAGGCGGTTTGTAAAGGCTTTCGGCGTTAAGAAGCTCGTCGAGAAGCAGCGGGGTTTCCGCGAGTTGAGAGGCAATCCAGGGGCTTTCACTGCACAGTCTCACCAGCTGCATTCTGGCGCCCGGATTTTCCAGCAGCAGCACCATGTAAGCAGTTCGGCGCAGAATCGCTTCCACCAGCTGCAGCACCCGCGTCAGCGTCTGCGAGGGCGCTTCGACCTGAGCCAGCGCGTCCAGCAACACCGGCATAAACCGGTTCAAGCGCTGTCGCCCCTGAGTTTGAAGGTTTTGCAGGGTTCGCGAACTGCGCAAGGTCGTCAGCGCTTCATAACTGGCCTCGGGTTCCTCAAACGCCTTTTCACCCAGCCACTGGACGGCGGTAGCTTTATCCATCTCGCCCATCCAGAGTTCTTGCCACTCTTCTGCGAAATCGACCCGGTCGCCCTCTTCGTCATCCGTGGCAATAATATCCTCGAAATGAATAGCAACCCGACGCCGGTGGTCGTCCAGAACCGATTTGCAGTCAGACCAACTCTTGAACCCCATAATAAGCGCAATGCGTGCACGCTCCAGCTCGCTGTCCGGCAGAAGCTGGGTTTGCTTGTCTTCAATGCCCTGAATGGCATGCTCCAGATTACGCAGAAAGGTGTAAGCAGCAGCTAGCTCGTTCACGACCACCGATGGCAGCAGCTCCAATGCTTCCAACTCGCCAAGTATGGTCAGCAGCTCCCGCTGCTGGAGTTCGCGGTCCCGGCCGCCACGAATCAACTGAAAAGCCTGCGTGACGAATTCAATTTCACGAATGCCGCCGCTTCCCAGCTTGATGTTATTCTCCAGGCCCTTGCGGCGCACCTCTCGCCGGATCATAGACTTCATGCTGCGTAGGGATTCAAAGGCGCTGAAGTCGATGTATTTGCGGTAGACAAACGGCTTCAGGCTGTCCATCAATACCTGCCCCATGGAAGGATCACCGGCCACAACACGGGCCTTGACCATCGCATAGCGTTCCCAGTCTCGCCCCTGGTCCTGGTAGTAGGTTTCCAGGGCGCCAAAACTCAAAGCCAACGCTCCACTCTGGCCATAAGGCCGCAAACGCATATCAACGCGAAACACGAAACCGTCCGCCGTGATCTGGTCCAGAGCCTGAATAAGGCGCTGCCCCAGGCGAACAAAAAACTGCTGATTTTCGATCGAGCGCTTGGCCCCGCGGGTCTCACCTTTGTCCGGAAACGCAAAAATCAGGTCAATGTCTGACGAAACGTTCAGTTCGTGTCCACCCAGTTTCCCCATACCCAGAACAATCAGGGACTGTGCCCCCTCCTTCCCGGTAACCGGATTGATTCCCCATGGTGTACCAAACTGCTGGCAGCATTCTTCATGCAACCATTCCAGCGCGCCCTGGATACACACGTCGGCAAAATCACTGGCCGCTGCCATGGTTTCCGCCAAGTCTGCCCAGCGCATTAAATCCCGCCAGATGATCCGGAACTGGAGCTCAAAGCGAAACTGGCGCAAGGCGCGATGCAACTGGGACTCATCGTCCACCTGTTGGACAAATTCATCCCAACGCTGCCGGATAAAATCCCTGGTGGTCCGCTCGGTCAGCGGCCTTGACTGGCAAAGCGAGTCTACCCAGGCCCCATGACTCTGCAATGACCGGCGCAGGAACACACTACGGGCAACAGCCTGTGCGACATCCGCCTCCGAAATACCGCTTGCGCCGAGCAAAAATTCAGGCACGCCATCCGGGAACACAACCGGCCAGATTTCCGCCACTTCATCCGCTAACAGTTTAGGCAATCCGCGCCAAGGCTCAGACATAATGCAAACCCCTGTGTCTTTGTTATATTTCGCGTACTGTATACCGAACATTCCGCCGACTGAACCGCCGCAGGGAACCCATGCAGAGAAACCGCCGGCCACTGAACCCGGAACATCAGCTTTCCCATCTTCCGATGGCGGGCATCATCCGGGCAAGGATCAAACGCCTGTTTGCCATTCTGGCAGGTTTGCTGATCATCCAGATATTACTGATCTGGACGGCGGAAGATCTGACATTATTTGAATCGACCTGGATGACCATGACGACGCTGGTCACCGTTGGCTACGGCGATTTTGCGCCAGAAACCACTTTCGGGCGCATCAGCACAGTAGTGCTGATGTTTGTGTCAGCCATTACCGTTATGACACTCATCGTAAGCGACTTTATTGAATACCGGTTTTACCGCCGGGAACGCATCATCACTGGACGCTGGATATACCCCATGCAAAACCACATCGTGATCATCAACACACCCCAGAATGGGGGCGAACAGTATTTTGCCCGCTTTGCGGCTCAGGTTCGGGCGGTTCCCGGGTATGAATCCATTCCGATCATGATCCTGACCAGGCAATTCCCCAATGGCCTGCCAACAGAGTTGTCTGACAAAGGCTTGGTGCATTTTCACGGCTCTGGCAGTGACCCGGTCGCCCTGAAGGCCGTCCATGCAGGCAACGCCAGACATATTATAGTTCTGGCCGCCGACGAAGCCGACCCATCATCCGACAGCCTGACTTTTGATATCGCTCACCGGCTGAGTGAATCCAACCTTTGTCATCGGGTTACGGTTGAATGCGTCGTCGACGACAACCGACAACGCTTCAAGTCGGTTGGCGTACGAACCATCATCCGACCGGTAAGAACCTATCCCGAGATCATGGTTCGTTCCGTGGTGGCCCCCGGCTCGGAGAAGGTTCTGGAAGACCTGTTCAATTACCAGCATGACCACCCTCACCGCTATGAGATTCCGCTGGACGATCTGACCTGGGCGGACATTGTCAGCGCCCTGATCCGCCATGGAATCGGGACAGCCCTGGCCTATATCGATAACGACAACGAAGTGGCCTGCCACCCGCCCACAGATAAGGAGATCGAAGGGAAAGGCCTGATCGTTCTGGTCAAATCACAGGAAACACCCACGGTTGAGGTGGTGGAGAAGGCACTTTCCAACTACCGGGAATTTATTCGCAAGTGGCATTTGATGCAGGAACAGGCTGTAGAGGATGGTTACATCAAAAAGCCGGGCGCTTAAGCGCGAGCGTTGTGGGCAATCGCCAACTGAAACTTGCCAAGACTTCCTTCGTCGATCAAATCGTTAACGAGGACACCGGAAGCCAGCTTTGCGATCAAACGCTGACAATCACTCTTCAGGCCAGCAGCCTCAGCCACAGTCTCTATCTCGCTCAGGTCTGAGTCGCCAATTGGCATTGGCACGCGCCGGAGCCAGCAGGCACTGAGCAGCTCCAGGAAACCGTGAACGCTGACCACGCCATCGGCTTTCGGCATAGGACCGGCGACCCCAGCCAGATGGTAGCCTTGCTCTGCCTTGCTCACCATGTTGAGAAACACCGGGACGACTTTGGACACCGCCCCAGCCCAGCGCAGCAGCTCGACTGGCTGACCCTGTTTCAATTCAAACTCAATTTCGCTCAATGGCTGCCTGTCTCCGCCGGCCAGGATTTCGCCGCTGTCAAAAGCCACTTCAATCAACGAGTTTTTGTCCTCCAGCAGCAACGTCCTCCGCGTGAAGTTGGTTTCGAAAACCGGTTGCAGCGTATCCGTATCCAACCCTTCAAGCACAGGATGGTTGACCAACAAATCCATGCCCAGATTTGCATCCGCCAGCGACCACTCCCATTCGTTGCGCCGATGCACGCCCTCGACAAATTCGCCCTGTGACTTGAGGGTCTGGATAAAGCGGTCTCCCGCCTGGCGCACCCTCAGAGCTACCCGGCGATGATTCAACAAACCATCTGGCGTATCGAAATAGATGTTTCTCAATGGTTTTGACGATTCGGGCCGCGCTTCCGGCCGCTGCTCCAGCCATTGCCAGGCCGTCGCACTGTACTGATTTTCGACACTTAATTTGATTTCAAGCTCTTTGCCCATACGCCCTCCGATGGACATTTTTGATCTAACTTTCAAACAAAAAAAACCGGCGACCCTGAGGTCGCCGGTTTTCGACTACTTGACTAGCTATTCAGCCGATCAGAAGTAGTATACAGCGCCGAGGTTCAGCTGGTTACGCTCTTGCTCAGCCGCGCCGTTTTCGTCGTTACGACGAGCAAACTCGGTGTACACATACATGTGGTCAGACACGTTGTGCAGAGCTTGCAGAGTCAGAACGTCGACTTCAAGGCCATCAGCATCGGTCTCAGCCATCTCGTAGGCCAGACGGAACGTGTTGGCACCCAGGTTGTATGTACCCATCAGACCGATCTGGCTACGACCTTCTTCGCCGTCAAACGTGAAATCGCCGTTGGCTGCGGAAACACCTTCCATGGCTGCACGGTAGTCGTAGTAAGCATCCAGAACCAGCGCGTCCATCGCGTATTCGAACGAAACGCCGTAGCTGTTCTCGTTGCTCGCGTCAGCAGAGCTGTCGTTTGAATCCATAACCAGAGAGGCAGTCAGCCCGTCCATGCTGTAGCTTACGCCCAGCTGGTACGGAAGCTCTTGACCGCCATCGGAAGCTGTAGCGTAACCGTCATTGTTACCGCGAACCTGAATTGCTGCGCTCAGGGTCAGGCCGCCAAAGCTTGGAGACATGTACTGAATCATGTCGCCTTCACCAGTGGTGTAGCTGGCGTAGGTGTTCAGTGCGGCATATTCGAATACCCAGTTGCCGTAGTCGCCCAGCTGGCTCTCGTAGATGGAATCGTCAGAACCGATCCAAACCTGACCGAAGCTGTCGCCACGAACACCAATGTAGGCTTCGTCCAGATCAGTCAGGCCGTTACCAGCGCCTTTCTCGTCTGCCGCAGCGATTTCAGCTTCAACCTTCATGAAGCCTTCAACGCTTGGGCTGATGGCATGGCTGTGAGTCCAGCCCAGGGTGGTGCCGTTGTCGTCGTGGCTGTCTGTGTAGCCAGCGGTATCAGAATCGGTATAGCTGTAGGCATACTGAACGTTGCCGTAGAAGCCCAGATTGCCTTCTTGAGCAAATGCAGCACCGGAGAAGGTCGCGGCGGCGATTGCAGAAGCGAGGAGCGTCTTTTTCATGTTGCGTCTTCCTTTTTGAGTTAACTCAGGTTTTAGCGACGGGTTATATTCCCGGTCTTCAGACTTCACCAGTCTAGCTGGATGAATCTTATTCTGTGCAAAATGCGTGACATTTATATGACACGCCCTTAGACACTTTCCATTTTAGTTTTTTTCTGGTGACTAAATTCCCTTCAGAGGATCTTTGATAGTCAACCACTTACAAGCTGTTGTTAACAACTTGCGTTATGCTCCTTTTTAATACAGGAATGCTGAGTTTGCAAATTCCCAGGTCCCTCTTTTTATCTTATTTGGGAGCAATAGACCAATCTTTTATTACGCTGTTGTTACCGAAGCGCTAAGATAGAACACATACAATTTTGGGGCCAGATTTTATTTTTATTTTTATATCAGTAAGTTGCGATTTTTCGTTTTAGCAACAAAAGCTCATTTAATGCCATTGAGCCCCTGTTTTGCACCAGCAACGAACTCCCAACACTCTAGCGCATCATCCCGGTGCAGCCATGAGACAATGGTATTAGTTTCGGGCCTCAAGTGCGAAAGTGACCGGACCTTCATTGACCAGAGATACTTTCATATCTGCGCCAAATCGTCCAGTAGCAACCCGACCTTCACCCAGAGTTGAAGCCGCTTCGTCACTGAAAACCTCAAACAGGTGTCTTGCGTGTTCCGGCGCCCCGGCCTCTGAGAAGCCGGGCCGATTTCCGGACCGGGTATCGGCAACAAGGGTAAATTGGGGAACCACCAGAAGGGATCCGCCACAGTCCATCAGGCTAAGATTCATGCGCCCGAGATCGTCTGGGAACACCCGGTACCTGCTGACGCGCCGACACAGTTTGCGGGCCAGGGTCTCATCGTCAGATTTTTCCACACCCAGCAACAACAACAACCCCTGTTCTATCTGCCCGACCACGTCACCATCCACTGTCACGCTGGCCTTGCTCACTCGCTGGATCAGCCCTTTCATTCTTTTATTTACCCGCCTCTTCGATACGTTCCACCACTTCCTCAACGCCACGAACAAGAGCATCGACAATGGCCGGTTCAGACGCAGAATGGCCAGCATCACGAATGATTCGAAGTTCGGCTTCCGGCCAGGCTCTGCTCAACTCGATCGCATTGTCGAGCGGGCACACCATGTCATAACGCCCGTGAACAATGACACCCGGAATCTCGCTCAGGCGACCCGCATCGCGCAAAATCTGATCGGGCTCCAGAAAGGCTTGATTCATAAAGTAGTGGCATTCGATCCGCGCCAAAGCGATCGCCACATGGGGGTGACCAAAGTGTTCAACGACCCTGGGATTGGGATGCAGAGTAGCACAGCGCCCCTCCCAGACAGACCACGCCTTGGCAGCCTGAATCTGTTCCAGTTCGTTTGAACTGGTGAGTCGACGGTAATAGGCGCTAACCAGATCACCACGCTCGTTCTCCGGTATGGTGGCCAGATAATCTTGCCAGTAATCCGGAAATACCCGGCTGGCTCCACTCTGGTAAAACCACTCGATGTCCTGGGGACGACACAGAAAGATACCCCGAAGAACAAGCCCGGAAACCCGCTCCGGATAGGCCTGCGCGTATACCAGTGACAGGGTGGACCCCCAGCTACCGCCAAACAGTAGCCATTGATCAACGCCAAGGAACCGCCGCACCGTTTCCATGTCATCCATCAGCGCCTGGGTGGTATTTCCCTCCAGCTCTGCCAATGGTCGGGACCGGCCGGCGCCTCGCTGATCCATCAGAATGATGCGGAACCGTTCCGCGTCGAAAAAGCGCCGGTGATAATCTTCGCAGCCGCCACCCGGACCACCATGAACCACCAGAACCGGAATACCATCAGGATTGCCGCTTTCCTCTATATAGATTTCATGAGGAGGATCCACGGCAATCGTGTGGTGAGCGTTCGGCTTTATGTCAGGGTAAAGAGTAAGCATGGGTCATTCCGGATCCAACGTGTCTCCGAAGTTTAGCTGACGATGCTACTTCTTGTTCGAACGCTTCCGTTCATTTTCCGTCAGCAGTTTCTTTCGCAGACGCAGCGACTTCGGCGTCACTTCTACCAGCTCGTCGTCATCAATGAATTCCAGCGCCTGCTCAAGCGTGTGCTTGATCGGCGGCACCAGGCCAATAACTTCATCCTTGCCGGATGCGCGCATGTTATCCAGCTTCTTACCCTTGGTTGGGTTGATCACCAGGTCATTATCGCGACTGTGAATACCACAAAGCTGACCTTCATACACCTCATCGCCCGGATTGAGGAACAGCTTGCCACGGCTTTGAAGCGTTTCCAGCGAATAGGTCAGAGCGGTACCGGTTGCCATGGAAACCAGAACACCGTTTTGCCGGCTCGTGACATCCCCTTCCTTTATAGGACCATAGTGGCTGAAGGTGGACGTCAGAATGCCCGTGCCGGATGTCATGGTCAGGAACGTATTCCGGAAACCAATCAGGCCACGGGCTGGAATGGTGTAGTCCAGGCGCATGCGCCCTTTGCCATCCGGCACCATGTTGGTCATTTCACCGCGGCGCAGACCCATCTGGTCCATCACCGCGCCCTGGTGCTGCTCTTCGATATCCACGATCACATTTTCGTAGGGCTCTTGCTTTACGCCGTCGATCTCCCGAATAACCACTTCCGGGCGGCCCACGGCCAGCTCGAAGTTTTCACGGCGCATGTTTTCGATCAGCACCGACAGGTGCAGCTCACCACGACCGGATACCTTGAACTTGTCGGCAGACTCGCCTTCTTCAACCCGAAGAGCAACGTTGTGGAGCAGCTCTTTTTCCAGACGCTCTTTGATGTTTCGGCTGGTGACGAATTTACCTTCTTTACCGGCAAACGGTGAGTCGTTCACCTGGAACGTCATGGATACCGTCGGCTCATCTACTGTTAACGCCGGCAAGGCTTCCACCGCAGACTGATCACACAAGGTATCGGAGATAAACAGCGAGTCCATGCCGCTGACGCACACAATATCGCCGGCCTGAGCCTCATCCACTTCAACCCGCTGCAGACCAGAATGCCCCATGATCTTCAGAATTCGGCCATTCCGCTTTTTGCCGTCCGCACCAATCGCGGTGACTGGCGAGTTCGTTTTCACCTTGCCACGCATAATTCGGCCGATACCAATTACGCCCAGAAAGCTGCTGTAGTCCAGCTGGGAAATCTGCATCTGGAAAGGACCGTCCAGATCCACGTCTGGCGCCGGAACGTGATCAACAATGGCCTGAAACACGGCATCCATGTTGTCGTCCATGTTTTCGTGATCATTGCCGGCAATACCATTCAAGGCACTGGCGTACACGATCGGGAAATCCAATTGCTCTTCGGTTGCACCCAGGGCGTCAAACAGATCAAACACCTGATCCACAACCCAGTCCGGTCGAGCACCCGGACGGTCAATTTTGTTAACCACAACGATGGGGCGCAGGCCGGCGGCGAACGCCTTTTGAGTCACGAACCGGGTTTGGGGCATCGGGCCGTCGATGGAGTCCACCACCAGCAGAACGCAATCCACCATGCTCATGACACGCTCTACTTCACCACCGAAGTCGGCGTGACCGGGTGTATCCACAATATTAATATCGTAGTCATGCCACTTCAGCGCGGTATTCTTTGCCAAAATGGTGATGCCTCGTTCTTTCTCCTGATCATTGGAGTCCATGACGCGCTCGCTATCGAGCTCTTTACGCTCCAATGTACCGGACTGACGAAGCAGCTGATCAACCAGAGTGGTTTTACCATGGTCAACGTGGGCGATGATGGCGATATTACGGAGTTTTTCAATCACAACTAGTTTCCTGAAAAATGCGCTGATACGACCCGAAAGGTCGACAGGCGAAATAAGTGGCGCGCAGTATATAGTAATAGCGCTGGCGTTTATATGACCAATAGCACCGGACTGACCCAGTCATCAGTTGCGCTATTTCAGTGCATCCAGAGACGTATCGCACCATTTTAATGCACCACAACAGGGCGAAATTCCGTTACAATCTGGTGCGTTCGCGCCAAAAAAGCCCTACTTTCCTGCCATTGCGCCCTTCTGGCGCATCCCAGGGAAACTGGCAAGCCAATTGCTTTGGTTCTGGCAGCCGAATTTGTAGGTAACCGGCGACAGCTTTTGCTAAGCTGCCAGACCTGAACAATGCCGGGTGTGAATCACCCGGGAAGATCCGGCAAACATCTACACAGAAATCGCCCGCACCGGCGGGACAACAGACGGAGCATGTACAATGTCCAAGACGTTAGATCTGATTAAAGAGCACGAAGTCAAATGGGTCGACCTGCGATTCACTGACAGCCGTGGTAAAGAGCAGCACGTAACTCTGCCAGCGTCCGAAATCGACGAAGATTTCTTCTCCGACGGCAAAATGTTCGACGGCTCTTCAATTTCTGGCTGGAAGGGCATCAACGAATCCGACATGATCCTGATGCCGGACGACGAAACTGCCGTACTGGATCCGTTCACCGAAGAAACCACCCTGAACCTGACCTGTAACATCGTTGAGCCTTCAACCATGCAGGGCTACGAGCGTGACCCTCGCTCTGTTGCGCGTCGCGCCGAGGAATACCTGAAGTCCACCGGCATTGCTGATGGTGCCCTGTTCGGCCCAGAGCCAGAGTTCTTTGTATTCGACTCTGCCAAGTGGAAAGTCGACATGCAGGGCGCAATGTACGAAATTCATTCCGAAGAAGCCGCCTGGGTATCCGGCGACGACTTTGACCGTAACAACATTGGTCACCGTCCTGGTGTGAAAGGCGGCTACTTCCCGGTTCCGCCGGTAGACAGCCTGCACGATCTGCGTGGCGCGATGTGTGCCGCCATGGAATCCATGGGCCTGGAAATTGAAGTACACCACCACGAAGTAGGTACTGCTGGCCAGTGTGAAATCGGCGTTGGCGCCAACACCCTGACCAAGAAAGCCGACGAAGTGCAGATCCTCAAGTACTGCGTCCACAACGTGGCTCACGCCTATGGCAAAACAGCTACCTTCATGCCCAAGCCGGTCGTTGGCGACAACGGTTCTGGCATGCACGTTCACCAGTCCCTGAGCAAAGACGGCAAGAACATCTTTGCCGGTGACGGCTACGCTGGCCTGAGCGAAACTGCCCTGTACTACATCGGCGGTATCATCAAGCACGCCAAGACCATCAACGCCTTCACCAACGCCTCTACCAACTCCTACAAGCGCCTGGTTCCGGGCTTCGAAGCACCGGTTATGCTGGCCTACTCTGCCCGCAACCGTTCAGCTTCCATCCGCATCCCCTGGGTAAACAGCGCCAAGGCCCGTCGTATCGAAGTTCGCTTCCCAGACGCGTCTGCCAACCCATACCTGGCGTTTGCTGCCATGATGATGGCCGGCCTTGACGGCATCCAGAACAAGATCCACCCGGGCGATGCCATGGACAAGGATCTATATGACCTGCCGAAGGAAGAAGCCATCAACATTCCGACCGTGGCCGAGACCTTCCAGGAAGCTCTGGACAGCCTCGAGAAAGACCACGCGTTCCTGACTCAGGGCGGCGTGTTCACTGAGGACATGATCGAAGGCTACCTCGAGCTGAAGCGTGAAGAAGTGGAGCGCTTGAACATGACAACTCACCCGGTTGAGTTCGACATGTACTACAGCTGCTAATTCGGGCGACCGAAGCCAGTTGTGAAAAGCCCCGCTCCGTGCGGGGCTTTTTTTATGCCTACAGCATTGAAATGGAACACCACGGCGATGATAATCGAACAAAATCAACAAAAAGGTTGGTCGTATGACGTTCAGGCTTTCTCTGCTCACCGGAATGGTTTTGATACTCTCCAGCACAGCCCACGCGGAGATCTACCGCCAGGTTGACGCTCAGGGAAATGTCACCTATACCGATGAGCCCAACGACCAGGCGCCTGCGGAAACCGTAAAAATCAAACCCGTTACCACCGTGACCCTTCCAAAGCCCGAAGCCGTCCGAGAGCCAGAGCAACTCCGGGAAAAAGTTCAGCAAGAGGGAGCTATATACTCCTCTGTGAGTTTCATGGCGCCCGAAGATCAACAGGCCTTTCATAGCGGTAGTGGCGATGTCTCTTTCCGGGTCACCAGCTCGCCGGGCCTGCGCAACGGCCACAAATACGAAGTCACACTCGATGGCCAACCGGTTGGTCAAACCACCTCGGACACGGTCACTGTACGCAACGTGTTCAGGGGCACACATCAGGCCAGGGTCAACATCATTGACGCGAGCGGTGTCACCGTAAAAACCGGCGAAGCCATCAGTTTCACCGTTCATCGCCCAAGCATTCAAAACTGATTCCGACCCTCAATAAACGCAAGCCCTCAGTTGCGTGCCTTGTTTTGGTGCGAAAGCACTAAAATAAGGCCATACTCTGTTCGTTCACGGGGCGGGATTTCGACCAGCCCCCCGTTACCATTAGACTTTTGCACTACCGAACGGCGCAAACACACGCCTTATGGCACCAATGCCCGTATAGCGCGCATCCTGTGGGCGCTAACGGGCTAATGTGGTTCGCTTTTTGCAATCTGTCCTATCTATTCCGGGGTGCGATCTTTAAAGGAACAACGCATGGCTGTATCGGCCGATTACAAAACCACACTCGACAGCCTGACCACGGCGGTTCTGGTGTTGGCGAAAGGCCTGCGAGTCGAGTATCTGAATCCCGCCGCCGAAAGCCTTTTCGAGACCAGCATCACCCGAAGTAAAGGGTTACCCATCAATGAGATTCTCATTGATTCCGAGGAGTCGCTGAAAACCCTGTATGCAGCAGCCGACACGGGACACAGCTACACACGCCGCGAGGCCGAATTCGTTCTGGCCAGCGGGTCGCGACTTACGGTTGACTATTCGGTGACCTCTATCAGCCTGGAGCCGGCCGAACTGATCATCGAAATCCAGCCAAGGGATCGCCTGCTTCGCATCAGTCGTGAAGAGGACATCATCTCCCAGCAGGAGACAACCCGCATACTGGTCCGCGGCATGGCCCATGAAATCAAGAATCCACTGGGTGGGATTCGAGGAGCAGCCCAATTACTGGACCGAGAATTGAACGATGAGGATCAGCGCGAGTATACCCAGGTCATCATAGACGAGGCTGATCGCCTCCGCTCTCTGGTGGATCGAATGCTAGGCCCCAACAAAGCCCCAAAAATGGCTGCCACCAACATACACGAAGTACTGGAGCGGGTCAGAACGTTACTGGAAGCCGAAAGCCGGGGCCGACTCGCCTTCAACCGCGATTACGACCCCAGCCTGCCAGAATTTCCCGGTGATAAAGAGCAACTGATACAGGCCTTTCTCAATATCGCCAGAAATGCCATGGAGGCGGCATTTGAGAACCAGTCAAACAAAAAGAACGCAGAGCCGCCGACCATCACATTCCGCACCCGGGCACTGCGCCAATTTACAATTGGCCATCGTCGCCACCGTTTGGTTTGCCGGGTGGACGTGATTGATAACGGGCCAGGCATCCCTGCAGAGCTGCTTCAAAACATCTTCTATCCGATGATCAGTGGCCGGGCGAGCGGAACAGGCCTGGGCCTGTCTATCACCCAAAGCATCATCGGCCAACATCATGGCCTCGTGGAATGTGAAAGTTCCCCGGGCCGCACCGATTTCATCATCTTCCTGCCCCTGGAGGACAACCAATGAGCCAACCGGCAAACGTCTGGATCATCGATGACGACCGCAGTATTCGCTGGGTTCTGGAACGCGCCCTAAACCAGGCCGGTATGCAACCCCGGACTTTTGACAGTGGCGAGAGCATCATGATGCGCCTCGACCACGAGCAACCTGATGCAATCATCAGCGATATCCGAATGCCTGGCGTAGACGGCATCACTCTGCTGTCTCGAATCGTTGAAAGCCATCCGGACGTGCCGGTGATCATCATGACGGCCCATTCGGATCTCGAAAGCGCCGTCACCAGTTACCAGACCGGCGCATTTGAGTACTTGCCTAAACCGTTTGATGTGGATGATGCAGTGGCTTTGGCAAAACGCGCCGTGGCACACAGCCACGAAAAACGAGCCACCAGCGAACCACCGTCCGAAAGTAATCAACACAACACCGAGATCATTGGTGAAGCGCCCGCCATGCAGGAAGTATTCAGGGCCATCGGCAGGCTATCCCATTCAAACATCACGGTACTGATCAATGGCGAAAGCGGCACCGGTAAAGAACTGGTCGCCCAGGCACTTCATAATCACAGCCCAAGAGCCAACCATCCGTTTATCGCCCTGAACATGGCGGCCATCCCAAAAGACTTGATTGAATCAGAGCTGTTCGGCCATGAGAAAGGCGCCTTCACTGGGGCCGGTGCAGCCCGGCAGGGCCGCTTCGAACAAGCCAACGGCGGCACGCTGTTTCTGGACGAAATTGGTGATATGCCAGCGGATACCCAAACCCGCCTGTTGAGGGTGCTGGCAGACGGCGAATTCTATCGCGTGGGCGGCACCACACCCATCAAAGTCGATGTTCGGATCATTGCCGCAACGCATCAGGATCTTGAAAAGCTGGTTCAGGCGGGCAACTTCCGTGAAGACCTGTTCCACCGGCTCAATGTAATCCGTGTGCACCTGCCCAAACTCGCAGAGCGCAGGGAAGACATCCCCCGCCTAATGCAGCACTTCCTGAAGCGCGCAGCCAAAGAGCTGGCCGTCGAGACAAAGCTCCTTCGGCCAGAAGCGGAGGAATACCTGACCACCCTGCCCTGGCCAGGTAACGTTCGCCAACTGGAAAACACCTGCCGCTGGCTGACTGTTATGGCCAGCGGCCGCGAAGTTCACATTGATGACCTGCCGCCCGAATTGATGCAACAGGCAGAAGCGCCCGCAACTGGCCAAACCTGGCAGGAAGGCCTGCGAAACTGGTCAGAACAGGAATTGAAGCGGGGACGAAAGGGAATTCTGGATACGGCCGTGCCCGAATTCGAGCGAATCATGATCGAGACCGCTCTGAAGCACACCGGCGGCCGCCGCCGCGATGCGTCAATTCTGCTTGGCTGGGGCAGAAACACCCTGACCCGCAAAATCAATGAGCTGGGAATGGATCATCCGGAGGGGGAAGAGGACTAACGCTCTTCCCAGTAGATAACCCGGTCGTTGCCGCGGTAAACGCCAAAGGTTGCAAGCGCCGACGGTTCGTCCAGCGAGCCGTCTTCATCCGAATCGTCCTGCAACCATGCCTCCACCGCCCAGGTCAGTGTGTCCGTGCCTTCGGTACCATCCGGGTCCAGCTGCAGTGGGCCGCCTTCACCACCCGATACCGTTCCGCTCGCTGTTTCCAGTGAATGATGGTTTTCGGTATCCGTAATATCAGCCGTCGTCCAGTTGGTACAGCCGTCATCTGTATTGAGGACGAAACGGCTGCCATCCCAATATTGGGTATAAAACGGCATCTCGAGGACGGACCCCGCCGGAAGGTTTTCTGGCCCGTACACATTCTCCATTTCGAGACGACCGTAGCGGACATCAAAGAGCATATCCGGCGTGAACAGGATCGGCGTCGAGGCTGATACGCCGTCCGCGTCGACCACGCTGTCGACTGTGAACTCAAGCTCCGGGTTCGAGACAGGAGCAATCTTCGCGTCCACGGATTTATCATATTCGGCGGTGTCTGACGGTGCGTAGACATACTCCAGCAGTCCTGGTGCCACGCTTGTCAAGGAACCAGCCGCGGTGTTAACGGTGGCCGAGAGTGGGTCGTTATTCGCGTCCAATGCCGTGCTATCGGCGATCGGCGAGGCTCGGCTAACGCCTGCCGCCGTAAGCTTCTGGAAACCCACCTCGGTATAGTTTTCGGTGATCGTGCCCGGACTGCCCACAGATCTCGCCTCTAACCTCAAGCTCGGCACCACCGACCACGTAAAAGGCTGCCCGATATACGAGAATGCACTTCCGGTAGTGCAGGCCGCCTGAAAAGCACCAGCCTGGACCGAAGCAACAAACCGGTCCGGGTAGAAGCGTCCGGCAGGCGCACTGGTGGACACCGGAATCGTCATACCGAAATAATTTGCGGTGCCCGGCGATGCCACAAACTCAAATACGCCAACTTCATTTTCCGTTGCACTAACCACTGTGGTGGCGGACGCTGATCGGCTGTGGTCATACTCAGCCGGCGCAAATTCACCAGCGTCTCCGCCAGCGGGTGCCACCAGGGTTTGAGAAAGCGCGATGCCGGTCATTTCAAAATTCGGCGTTGTCGGGTTGCCAGTACACAGGTCGGTGTCGGTGTCACTATCCCAACCCGCGGCAGTGATCGACAGATCAAACGCCGCCCCAGCCTTGACAAAGACGGGGCAGCTTGAGTCCGCTGCCGCACAAGCCCCCGTGGTGGAGACGCACAACCCCGCCGGACGGCTGGCAAAGATGTCCGCCCCCGGCATCACCAGGCCGTCGTCCTGATTCGCAATGGAGCCTTCATACAGCGCGTCCAGCTGCATCTGCCCGGCATCCGGATAGGCCACTTCAATCTCGGCGATGCCGCCAGCACCGAAGCTCAGAGTAAGCGTCGTCGGCGCGGACGAATCGACACTGACATCAGTGCCATCGACCGACACAGGGCGACTGACCGGCCGACCGGATGGGCCCGGGTCGACATAGGTGGACCAGAACTGCACCGTCCGGTCCACATTTTCGAAGGCCGGCACGCAGGCCTCGGTTTGCGGATTACGACGAACCGCCCGGACCTCGATGGATTGGACGGGCTTGTGGGAAATCAGGTCTGGCACGTCAAAGGCCAGCCCGGAATCCACAAAGGTCAGGACACAGTCCGCTGAGGAGGGTGCTCCACCGGATTCTTCGCACAGGGTTGTTGCCTGGGGCTTGGTGGGCGGTTCGGAACCTACCACATCCAGAGTCACGTCACCCGCCGTGGTGTTTTGCAGCGTCGCCTGGCCAGTGCCACCGCTAAAGCTAATGGTGTTACCGCCCTGCCAGCCGGTAGAGGGCGAAAGCGTTGCTTCGACCGGGTCCGTGTAAAGCTGGCTGCAATCGGCGTTGTCACAGGCGCGGATGGTGACGGTTTCGGGCTGACACGTCAGCGCGACGCCATCATGAACGATTTCGAAATGGTCAATCTGATCGCCGACGGGATTCAGTTGCAGCGCACACAATTCAAGATCGTCCAGTTCGTGAATATTCGTCGCGCCGCCGGTCGATCCGGTCAGCGATAACAGGAAATTCTCCGGCACCGCCGCTTGATTGGGATCGTTCAGCACATCGAAGGGCGCAATCAGTTCCTGAAAACCGCTTCCGGTATCGCGCTCCACCGAAACGATCGCCTGCCCAGAGGTTCTGGAATCCACCGTAATGCGATACCGATGGGGGTTGCTGGAACCGGTAGAATCGATGCCAGGGCTGAGCTGGCCTGTTCCCTGAAGATAGTTGTACCCTGAGCCCCCAGACCCCGAACCACGAATCGACACTGAGTCCAGAATCCGCCCTGGGCCGCCCTGCCGGCCCTCCGTTGAGGCCGAGAAATTGCCGTATTCGTCAATGCCAACGCCGAGCCACCCCCCAGCAAAGCCGTCGTCCCCATTGTTGCGCTGTGCATACCCTAAAGAGCCGCCAAAGCTGCCCGGCTGAGGCGTGATCGTCGCGTCCGACAGCACGACGGCAATACCGTCAGCGCCACTCCCTCCGTAGGCGTAGTAGTCAAACTCGAGCACCACTAGGTTGTCAGCACCCGGGATTTCGCGTTGCAGCGTCACCGCCGTGGATTGATTGCCAGATGCCTCCGTCATGCGCATGCGACCATTCACCGCACTCGGAGTGAAACTGCCGCTGGCACTTCGTGCGACCCAATCATCCGGATTCAACGAACCACTGGCGTAGTCATCTTCAAAACAGGTGAACGCGACCACATTGACCACAATGCTGTCCCGCTGGTCTTCCCGCCAGCCAGTGCGGCAGCTGCCATTGCGATAGTTTCGGCAGAACTCAGAAATGAAAGTAACGGTATACGTGCCTGCCGTATTGTAGGTCACGGTCCGGCCAAAGGATCCGACAGAGCAAGGACTGCTGCCAAATATTTGTTCCGTTGGGTTGCCCGCGTTCACCCAAATATCCCGCCAAACCGAGTTGTTGCCACCGACGTTCTGGCAATTGGTTGCAGTGACTTCGAAGGTCACCGAATCGCCCTCGTTGATGGTGACCGGCCCATTGGCATCGCCATTGGCGGATAACGTAATAGCGGCGGCCACGGGCCCGGCAACCACCCAGAGCAGGATGGCCAAAAAAGCATTGATGATGTTCATCGCACACGGACCTCTATCACTCGTGTCGCCTGATCCGGGCCAGCCCCGCATTGCCCGGTGCTGGCGATGGAATACACGGTATTGCCGCCACTGCCAATGGGCGAGCTGGGCGTCATGGACTCACAAGTTAGCGTGGCGCTGCAGGTCGTCAGGGCACCGGCGCTGAACGTAATTGTACTCGACATCGCCGAACAGCTGTCCGCCTCAAGCACGTCCCGGACGGCAATCTGGGCGCCAGATTCCGCTGCATGAAAGGCACGCTGTGACTGAATCTGGAGGCTGATCGCATCGCCACTCGATTCCTGAAGCTGGGACATGCCAATCAGAACCAGTGCAAGCACCGTGATGATGAAAAGCGCAACGGGCAAACCCGCGCCGCTCTGCTGTCGGACATTCAGTTCAGGGAACATTGCGAATCTGAACCTCCTGACTGATGGCGGTAGTCTCACCGGAATCCGCGTCTTCCAAGGTCACATCAAACGACACCACGGCGCCACGCTGGAGCGATGGCGGAGTTACTTCAAAATTGAGGCTATTTGCCGCCAACCCTGCCGCCAGCACCTCTCGATCGGGAAAAGTGGACGGCAAACTGGTCGCGATGGTGGCATTGATACCGTAATTCCGATAACGGTAGAGCCACTGTCCCGATTGGCAAAGGGTCACGGGATCACCCACCACGTAAAAACGCTTCTCCGGTGATTTCGCAGAGAATCGATGCGTTGCGCCGCCATCGAAGGTGACGGTCACCTCCGGGTTTCCGGCAGGCATGGTCGCTAGCGGAGACGTTGGGCCGGGGCTTGAGATGTCATAAACATCGCTGCCATAGCCGTAAACCACGATCCGTCCGGTTGCAGATCGATTGGCCGGGAGGGCCACGGCATTGAAAGAATCAGGCGTTGGGCCGCTGGGCAGGTCCAGATAATTGGAGGCCGCCTCAATCGGTATCCACTCAATGCAATCGCCGTTGGTGCGCACCGAGGTCGGCAAAGCCTCACGCAGCTGACGACTGATCTGTTCGCTGATGACTACGCCAGTCATCGACCGCTGTTGACGAGCACTGAGATCAATCGCGCCCCGCGTGGACAAAGCGACAAACTGCACAGACACCGTAGCCACGATGCCCAGAAGCACAATGACCATCACCAACTCAGTGAGCGTGAACCCGGCAGAGCGACGCATCAGAAATTGGCCCGGTAGGCGGAGAACACAAAATTCGTGCCTCCGGGTACAGTGATGGTCAGATCAATGCGCTTCGCCTCTGAAGCCGGCAAACCGATGCCCGAGTCATCGCCGGCACAGGCCACCGCCACCGTCACCGTGAAATCGTTAAACCCGCTCAGGGCACCCTCTGCACTGCTGGGAGGCGAATCATTCAGGCCGTCGTAGTCATCCACATCATCAAAGGTTCCGCGGGTCTCGCCACCCTCTGCCCCAATATTGCAAGACCCGGAATACTTCGGAACACCACCGGGTGGCGTATTGTCGTCGTACTTTTTGGTGATGATTTCATCCATATACAGTTGCGCAAGCTCGACCGCACGGGTTTGATCCAGCGGACCGGCACTTCGGCTGGTGATCAGTCCAAAAGCGCCCACAACCCCGGCGATGGCGACACTGATGATTACAATGGTCATCACCAGTTCAATGAGCGTTGCGCCTCGATGGATTACAATCATGGCTGGCACGCCCCCCGATAGACAGCGCCGAGGGAGCTCAGGCATGTCTGAAAGCTGGCATCACCAGAAAAGGTGAGACTGAGATTAGCGCCGGATGCCGGAGCACCGAGTTCATTGAAGGTAAGGTTCAGTGGCAAACCGCCCGCGACAGACAGCGTCGTGCTTTCACGTGGCAGTGTAATCACACGGGGGTTGCCTGAGCCAGCACCCACCGTAAACACAAAGTCCGAGGCGCCTTGCTCAATGCGCAAGGTCGCAGCGGGATTACCCGCCAGTGCCGCCTGTTGGGCAAGCGATGTGGCCGACGCCAATTGCTGGGTCGCCAGGAGAGGAGAAAAGGCCGAACTTCGGGCGAACAGTCCGATCCCAAGCACCGACAGTGCGCCAATCAAAATGATCACCATCACGAGCTCGATCAGGGTGAACCCCGCCGAAGTCGGGGCCGACGTTCTTTTCATGCCCCCTCCCTCTGAAGTTTCACCACGATCGCAAATTGATCTGCGATTGTGGTGAAACTTCTCTGGACGAACCCGCTAGCGATTAATCACACGAATCAGCAGCGGCATTCATAGTGCTCACTGCCCCGACGGTCGGAGGCGTATTCGCCCCAGTTGAACCAGTAAAATTGAAACAGGGGCTGTCTTCGACCGGTGATGCAATGGTCACATAGCCGTCCGGGGTAGCCGTATCATCAACAGTGAAATCGTCTAATTGGGCTGCATCGCTAACAGACTCGATAGCGAGGTAACCATTCAGAAGGTCGACATCGGTTCCCTCGAGCGTGATGGCATCGGCGGACGTAGTGGTTCCATTACCCGTCGCGAGCGCGGTTGAGCGCACAATGCCTAGAGCCGATTTCACACTACCTCTCGCACCTTCGATCGAAGCTTCTTCAGCCTCGCCACCCAAATCCGCAAACCGTGGCAACGCGAACGCCGCCAGGATGCCCAGGATGACGATGACCATGACCAGCTCGATCAATGTAAAGCCCTGTTCTTTTTTCACTGCCAATGAGTTCATCATGTTCATGGTTTTCTCCTCACACTGCGTCATCGCAGCATTAATTGATCGTGGTGGTTACGTCGCCCGTGGCCGGGTTGTAGGTGATGTTGTCCGCGCCGCCGTTCAGGTTGTAGTCGTATTGGCATTCGCTGGAACCGTTGAAGGTCGCGTCGTAGTCGTCGGTGTTCGCTGTTGTGGACACAGATGGAGCATTGGATTGCATCAGACCGTTCCAGAGATCGACGCAATCGGCGCTGTCCATGGCTGCGACCGTGCCCTTGTCACCCGCGACACTGATGGGCCAGCCGTCAGCACTCATGTCGACGTTTTCAGCACCGAACCCCGGCAAGTCTGTTTGCGCACCGGCAGCACCCCGGGCTGTCCATTGGGCACGGGTCAGGGCGACGGCTGCTGCATACGCGCCAGATGTGCCCTGGATGCTTGCGCGGTGCGCTTCATCCGAAAGCTCAGCAAAACGCGGCAACGCAAACGCCGCCAGAATCGCGAGGATGGAGATAACCACCACCAGTTCAATCAGGGTGAAACCTGCAGAACGATGCTTGGGTGCTTTCATAAATCTGGCCTCCTTGAGGCAATGTATAGAACTCAGTCACTTGCCGACGATGTCACCGTCGTCGGGACTAATTTCAACCCCGACTGCGGCTCGTCTTCGTCCAGGCTTCCATTGCCATTCCGGTCCTGGAATTCGATACCCACAACCCAACCAAGGGGTGCTTCGCGGCTACCTTGCCGTTCTTCCAAGTTTATCGGCTGAGATGGGCGGAATATAACCCGCCCTGAACCCGCCTGCTCTGCCTTTTTGTATCCGGCGTTACCCGTCTGTAACGGTCTGAAACACCACTTGCCTGGCTCGGGACTGGCTGCCCCGCAAATGCCGGTATAGCCAGCCGGTGGCTCCTCGAACCACTCAAACGGGTTCGCACCTGCCTGAGCCTCTAAATGGCGATCTGAACTCAGACGAATTTCTGCCCCTTTTACAACCAGTACACTGCGTATCTGATTGAGCGTGAGTTTCGCGCTTTGTTCCTGGGCTCTTTCAAGTGCATCCTCCAGTGAGTCTAGCAGTAGCCATGAAAGCACCAGCAGCACCGTCATCACCATCGCCAGGCGCAGGCGGCGCGAGTTGGCCATGCTGCCTGCAGCATCCTGCGGGTACTTGTTGATCATCCCCGCTCCTTGTAAATCACCCCCGCCCCATGGCGGCCGCCCCCAGATCCCAGATTGGCAGGAATACACCCAGCGCCAGTATCAACACCAGGATGCCCATGGCCACGATAAGGATGGGCTCAATCGATTCCGCCAGCCGCTTCAAACCGTAATCCACGTCTTCGTCGTAAAAGTCCGCTACGTTTACCAGCATGTTGTCTACAGAGCCGGTTTCCTCACCAACGGCAATCATCTGCAGGATCAGCGGAGTAAACATATCGCTGTGCCGAGCCGTACGAAGCAGACTCTCCCCTCGCTCGATCCCATATCGCATTTCTTTGATATGAGTGGAAATCCAGGCATTGTCCGTTGCATCCGCCACAACACTCAGAGCACGCGTGACTGGCATACCCGCAGATAACATGCTCGCAAAATTACGGGCGAAACGGCTCAACGTAATCAGCTCTAACAGTGGCCCGATAATAGGCATCTTCAATTTATACCTATCCCACGTAAGGCGGCCCTGTTCGGTTTCCTTCCACTGCTTGACCAGGATGGCCCCGACAACGATCGCTGCCAGCAAAAAATACCAATAGCCCAGCAAGAAATTGGAAGTTCCTACCAGAACCTGGGTTAAAAACGGCAGATCTGCGCCAAGCTTGGTGAACACCGCTGAGAACTTTGGAATAACCAGAAAGTTCACCACCATCAGGGCCCCGAACAGAGCGATAACCACAAAAGTCGGGTACCGCATGGCCTGCTTGAGACGACGCTTGGTGTCTCGTTCCAGTTCAAGAATGTCTGACAGCCGCTTGAACGCGTCATCCAGCTGACCGGTATTCTCACCCACATGAATCATGGCGATGAACAGGTCCGGAAAAACCTTCGGGTGTGCCTGCATGGCTGCCGCCATGGTCGCACCACCTTCCAAACGGGAAGTGACGTCATCCAGAACCTCGCCGAGTTCCGGCGAACGCGTGGTATCGGCCAGCCCACGCATGGTGCGAATCAACGGAATTCCGGCTTTGGTTAACGCGTACATCTGCCGACAGAAAACAATCAGCTCGTCCAGAGACACCTTCTTGCGAAACAGCGGCAGTTTCGAGAGTTTGTCGCTGAGCGAATCCGATTGTTCAATTTCGCGAATTGACAGGGGCGTTATACCGCGACGCATCAGTTCAGACGCCGCCGCATCGGCATTAGGGGCAGCCAGGTCCCCCTGCTGAGTGGCCCCTCGGCTGTCTTTCCCGCGGTAGGCGAACTGCATCAGTCACTCTCCTCAGGCGAGCTATCCTCGGCCACTTCATCGACCAATTCAGGCACGTCCTCCAACGATACGTCCCCTTCAGAGGTTGCAGCAACGCGGGATACCTCATCCAGTGTCGTTACGCCCTGAAGTGCAAAGTCCATAGCGCATAGGCCCAGGGGGCGATACAAGCTGCTTTTTCTGGATTCCCTGGTGAACTCGGCGATATCCTGACGACGCAGGGCGTCCAGCATTCGCTCGTTCATTTCCAACATTTCGTAAACACCCAGTCGACCCCTGTAGCCACTGTTACTGCATTGATAGCAGCCGCGGCCGTGTACGAATCCTGCTTCCAGGTCCAGTGGATCCAGATTAAAACCCTGCAACCAGACTTTCTCCTGGTCGGTGGGCTCGTATGACTCCACACAGTTGTCACAGACTTTTCGTACCAACCGCTGCGCCACAACACCCAGCAATGAACTGGCAACGAGAAACGGCTCAACGCCCATATCAATCAGGCGCATCGCGCTGCTGATGGAGTCATTGGTGTGCAGGGTCGACAGCACCAGATGGCCAGTCATCGCGGCACGCAGGCCAATCTCGGCGGTTTCGTGGTCTCGCATTTCACCGACCAGAATCACGTCCGGGTCCTGACGTAGGGAAGCCCTCAGTACCGAGGCAAAATCAAGCCCAATTTTGGGGTTCACCTGCACCTGGGTAATACGTGGCAGCCGGTATTCCACCGGGTCTTCCGCCGTGATGATTTTCACTTCAGGGCGGTTCAGCTCTGTCAAAGCGCCATAAAGTGTGGTGGTTTTACCGCTACCGGTTGGCCCGGTCACCAGAATCATTCCGTGCGGCTTCTTGATCATGCGGCGAAAACGCTCCAGAAGCTTCGGCGGCATCCCGGTGCTTTCGAGGTTCAGCATGCCCTGGCTTTGATCCAGCAGTCGCATGACGACCGACTCACCGTACTGTACCGGCATGGTGGATACCCGCACATCGATACTGCGGCCTTTTACCCGCACGTTGAAACGGCCATCCTGGGGTACGCGTTTTTCAGAAATGTTCAAACCGGCCATCAGCTTCAGGCGCAGAACCAGCGCGGAATTTACGCGCTTCTCTTTCATCACCTGTTCCTGAAGCACACCATCGACCCGCTGGCGAATCCTCACAACGGCCTCGTCAGGTTCGATGTGAATATCCGAGCTGCGGGCCTGTACCGCATCCTCAAAGAGTGTCTGGAGCAGTTTTACAACGGGTGCTTCTGCGCTTTCCGATTCGGCAGACAAATCCGCCAGATCAAAGGCATCGTCGCCCAGTTCGTCTTCGAGCTCTTCCGCCAGCGACGCAATTTCATCCGTGCGGCGGTAAACCAGGTCCAGGGTGCTGAGCAACTCGCTTTCGCGAACTACCGCCTGCTTTATGGGCTGCTTGAGTACCCGAACCAGCTCGTCGTAGGCAAAAATATCGAGCGGGTCGGCCATGCCCACCAGCAATTCGCCCCGTTGTTCCGCCAGCACAATGCTTCGGAACCGCCGGGCCATAGCCTCGGGCAGTTTCTTTACCAGTTCATTGTTGAACTGGTAATGACGGAGTTGCACGAAAGGGACGTCCAGCTGACGCGAAAGAATGTTGAGAAGGTTATCCTCCTCGACATAGCCAAGATCGATCAGCGTCCGGCCCAATTTGCGGCCCGTGTTTTTCTGCTCACGCAGAGCGGTCATCAACTGCTGTTCAGTGATGACTTCGTTCTGGACAAGCAGATCGCCAATTCGGATCTTTTTCTTCGCTTCAGCCATGAATCATCCTGCCCTCAGAGACCGCAGCCGACGCTGCACGTAATCTGCCAGCGAAGGCGACAAACCCGGCAATGCTGCCGCCTGTTCATAGGCCCTTGCGGCGCTGCGGACCTGACCCTGGTCTTCAAGTGAAATGGCCAGGCCGACCCACCAGGGCGCTTTACTATCGTCCCAGGCAATCAGTTCGGCCCAGTGGCGCGCCGCTTCTTCACTGTTCCCCTGTTGCTGTAACAACGTAGCTAGTGTCACTCGGTACTCTGGCTGATCCGCCACCGCCGGCACTCGGGATTGCAGCGTTTCCAATGCGGCCTGCAACTCTCCATTGGCATGCAGAGCCCGCGCCCTCAACATTCGCAACCGTGCGTCACGACCGGCGGCAATTGATGGCAACCAGTTCAGGGCGCGACCAGGATCACCCTCAACCAACAGCGCTCTGGCGACAACAAACCGGCTAAGAGGCGCTTCCTGTGTCTGTATCAGTCCGGCGAGACGACGTTCGGCCTCTTCGATTCGACCATCAGACACCAGGCTTTCAAGATTTTTGGCCGTTTGACGGTCATTTGCCTCCGGGCTCTGGGGCGTCGTTTTTACCACTGGTGTTTCGGACTCTTCAGGCTCAACTGTTGCGCTGTTGGATTCGGCTTCCTGTGGCTGCTGCTCAGACGCAGCCCTGGCGGATTCTGCTGGCTCTCTCGCCGCCACTTCTGGTTCCGGTTTCTCGAGTTGATCGGCAACCCGTGGTTCAGGCGCGGGTGATGTTTTCGTGGAACTTTCCCTCTCAGGTTCAGAAGGAGCGGGAGCGACGATTTCAACGCGGGTTTCAACGGAAGAAGCAGGCTGCGGATCGGCCTCTGCAGCCTGTGAGCGCTGAATTTCACCCTCGCGGGATTCAGCCAGTGCTACCGTGCTGTCGGCGCTAGGCGAAGTCATTTCCCGAGTAACTAGCCAATAAGCCGTCGCTATGCCAGCCACCAGCATGATCAAGAGCAAAAGGATAACCAGCCAACGACGGCCACCCTGGCCTCCCTGAACGGCATGGCCGGTGTAGGCACTTGGCGCCTCCGGTCTGTGCTGCCGGTGTTCCGCTGCCCTCAGGGCATCATTGAGCAGGCTCATAACCACCTCACCAGCAGGTTTGGCACCTGAGCGCTGTCGGTATCGCGAATGGCCTGCATCACATGTCCCCGACTTACCTGGCGATCACCTTTACCCCAGGCGGCGAGCAATGCTTTGTGAGCAATGATGTTGACCAACCTTGGGATACCGCCAGAGGATCGAGTGATCAGCCGCAGAGCCGGTGAGGAGAATAGCTCACCGCCGTTATAGCCGGCTTGTGCCAGCCTGTGGCGTAAGTATTGTGCCACCAGCACCTTATCCAGCGGTGCCAGGCGATACTGAAACGTGATTCGCTGCCTGAGTTGGCGCAGGCTGTCTCGCTTCAGCAGCTCATCCAATTCTGGCTGGCCAAACAACACCACCTGCAACAGTCGTATGCTTTCTGTTTCCAGATTGGTCAGCAGCCGAAGCGCTTCGATGGTTGCTTCCGGCATCGCCTGAGCTTCATCAATCACCAACACAACCGGGCGTTGCTCCATGGCCAGAGCAATCAACCGGTCATTTAGAGCCTTCAGAACCTGATGGGTGTTGCCACAGGCACTGACATCCACGCCCAGCTCTTCAGCGACCGCCTCGTACAGCGTTTCGGGCGTCAGATGGGGGTTCGGAATATAGGCGGTGTAAGCTTCCTGCTCCAGCTCATTGAGCAGAAGACGGCAAAGCAGGGTTTTTCCCGTGCCCACCTCGCCCGTGATCTTGATAAAGCCTTCACGCTCTTTCAGGGCGACCAGCAGTAACTCCAGCGCATCGCTGTGGCTGCGCGCCCGCAAGAAGTAGCGGGTGTTGGGCGTCAATGCAAACGGTGCTTCCTGCAGTCCGAAATGGGCTTCGTACATGCTATCGCCTGGCTTTCTCCGCCTGAGGAATGGTCGACTTCGAGGACTCCAGCACTTCGCGCAGCACTCTCATGCGTTCCCGGCTGGCCGATACGTCCGCTTTCATTTCCTCTGCCCCCGCAACGATAGGACGCAAAAGTATGACCAGCTCACTTTTGGTGGATTCGAATTTCCGCTGCTTGAACAATTCGCCCACAACAGGAATTTCGCTAAAGAAGGGAACGGCCGAGTTGTTGTCCTCGCTGGAATTCTGGATCAGGCCACCAATCACCACGATCTGGCCACTTTCGGCCCGGATCACGCTGTCCGTCTCTCTTACCGTGCTCCGTGCCAGAGGAAGCGTGACATCGCGGTTTCCGACCGTGATCAGTTTCTCCTGGTCGCTCACTTCACTGACCGAGGGATGCACGTGGAGAATGATGGTGCCGTCTTCGGAAATCTGTGGTGTCACATCCAGTGAGATGCCGGAGAAAAACGGAGTCAGCTCAACCGAAGTGGACGTGCTGTCGGACGACGAATTGGCATTACTGTCGTCTTCAAAATCAATGTCGGTCACGAAGAATTCATCGGTTCCTACCTTGATGACGGCCTTCTGGTTGTTGACGGTAGAAATCCGGGGGCTGGACAGGATTTGTACGTTGCCCTGATTGCCCAGCAACTCGATCAGGCCGGTGAAATCGCCGGCGCGCACACTGGCCGAAAACAGACCGCCAATATCAGAGGTCTGAATCACCTGCCCCGCCAGGGCCTGAGCCGTAAAGTCTTCTGGTAAACCATCCGACGCGGTAATACTTGACGCACTTTGGAGATCAGCCCAGTTAACCCCCTGCTGATAACCCTCATTCAGCTGAATCTCAAGGATCTTGGCTTCCAGCACGACCTGACGCTGCATGATCAGCTGAGTACGGCGCAGATATTCCTCCACCTGGCGCATGCCCTGACTGTCCGACCGAACCATGACGAGACCGGCGCCGGGATTGACGATCACCTGATTGCCACCCTTTGCCCCAACAATCATCTCAAGCGCCTGCTCGATGTCTTCCCAGAAATTGGATTCGGTTTCTGTGGAAATCTGGGTGCCGACCAGGTTCGTGGTTTGATCTTGGCCATCAGAGGCGCTTGACGCTCCGGAACTATTCCTGGAGCTGCTGACCTGCCCCGAACTGACACGGGTCTCTGACCCGCCACGACGCTTGAAGTGCAGATAATCGATGGGAAACATCCGGGTCTGCGCGCTGCTTGTTTTCACCTGGAACAGGCGCCCGTTGCGCTCAATGTCCAGGCCATAGAGTTCACTGGCAATATCCATAACCTCAGGCACGGAAACATCGCGCAGCCTCAGGTCAATCTGGGCCTCCACGCCCGGATACACCACCACGTTGTAGCGGCTTCCCTCCACCAGGGCCTGAAAGAATGGGCCTGCGGCAAGCCCGCTGGCATTCACATCGAATCGTTCATCCCCTCCGGTACCGCTTTCCAGAGATGGCAGTAGAGCCTGGCTCAGAGAATCGTCCATGGCAGGCGTAGTTTCTGCACCTGCTTCATCCTGCTCTTTCGGCTCACCTGCCGCCTCGGCAAGCTCGTCATCAATGGCCTGGGCGGCATCTGTGGACGTTGCCTGGCTGGTTCGCATCAGCGGATTGTTACTGCATCCTGCCAAGGCGACGACCATCACCAGGCTAATCATGGTCTGATTGAATGTCATGGCTGCTCGTATCTGTGTCATTGGGAACTCCGCACCTGCGGAAGGGTTTCAAGACTGATAACGCGTACTCGTCCCTGAACAATCAGCTCTACCCGGTCTGGATATATCCGCTTTAAGCGAACACCCTGGAATATTTGGCCCTCCTGGCGGGCTTGTCCGTCTATTACGGCCACTTTGCGGCCTGCACCGATGATGATCGACTCAAGAGAAAACGACCGCTGCGGTTTTGATTCCACCTTTGGTGTCTGAAAACCGTTAGGGCGCGTTGGATCGTTCAATGCGTGAGCTAGCCCGGCCCACAAAGCCAGAATCAGCACAAGAAATCTGCATAAAATACAGTTAGCTCGGTTCGTCATGTCAGACTCCCAGCCAGGCCCGGTCAAGACTCAGGGTTCTTACCCGAAGACGGACTTCGTTATCCGGGTATTCCTGCATTTCATAATCCAGCGATACCCACCCCAGCCGGCTATCCATCGCTTCCAGGGTTTGAACATATTCCAGTACGTTCAGGTAGCCGCCCCGAATAACCAACTCAACGTCGTGAGCATAAAGCAACGGCCCGGAGCGATTGTCGGATTCTGGCTCGCCATCGCCCGCAGATGACTGGCCACGTTGATCAAAAATCGGCGTGGGCGCAAGCAACTCGACTCTGACCAGTTCCAGTTTTTCCTGCGCCGCCAGGATATCCTGAAGCAGCTTAACCATTGCTCTCGGCGCGATCAGTTTGCCAGTCGTTTCTGCGAGCTGTGCGTCCAGCCTGTCCAATCGAGCCTGCCGAGACGCCAAACGCTCCTTCAGCTCCTGAGATGGATCAGAGGCCAGGCGTTGGGTTAGAGACCGTTGCTGTTCCAACAGAGCCTGTTCCTGCTGGGCCAAACTGGCTATCTGCGCATTGAGCGATTCATTGCGTGAAACCACAGGGGTGACCGCCAACTCCCAGATCACCACCAGGAACAGCACCAGCACGGTAATTGTGATCAGCGCTCGTTCCCGTATCGGGCGCTCGTTGAACCAGTTCGCACCTTGCTCCCAGTATTGCTTGAGCGCGCTCATTCAGCGTCCTCCGCATCCTGATCTGTGGCCACGCTGAATTCGATCCAGCGTTTATCCTCACCACGATCCAGCCTGAACAGACCAAAGGTGCGCCCCTGAAACGCCGGCTCTTCACCCAACGCTTCCAGGTACTGAGGAACCAGCTGACCGGCCTGGGTTCGGCCATTCAGCGCCACATGGTCGGTTTGGGAATTCAACTGAATGCGGGTCAGCCATAACCCGCCCGGAACCTGCCTGGCGAGCGCAGACAGTGATGCGGCGAAACCGGCCGAGTCATCAGTCATCAAGCGCTCAACCTGAGCCAGTAAGCGCTGCCGTCGGATCAACGTGTCATTAACTCGCTGCAGTGCCGCTTCAATCTGTGGATCCGGCTGACGTGCTTCGGCCTCTCGGGTGAGCTGATCAACAGTTTGCTGTAATTGATCGGTGCGCCGTTGTTGATCGGCAAGCTTGGTGGTCAACTCAGCGTTCTGATAACGAACAAATCCGGCAACGGCTATCAGGAAGAGCAACACCACCATCAACAAGGCCACGGCACTGCCTGCCTGGAGTTTTTCTTTACGCGGGCGGAGCTCTTCCACGTACAGATCGACTTCCTGGCGTTCGTCAGAGGATCGGTTTGCGGCAGCAAGGCTCGCACTCCAAGCTACGAGACAACGACTGTCTATGCCATCTTCAACACCCACGTCGGACCAGTCCAGGGGCTCAACAACGCCCGCAAGATAGGAACCCAGCATTGAGGACAGCGGCAGCGACGTATCCCGGGTCACGAAACGGATCAACGCAGGCGGGACCTGCCCTAGCTGGCTCTCGTAATAATCCAGTGAACGTTGCATTTCCAGTGCGAGCGATTGCACAGCGTTTTCCTGACGAGACGCATCGTGCAAATCCTCAGCGGCAACGTCCAGACGGCGGGAGAGGTAAAGAACATCGCCTTTGCAAACCACCATCTGTCCGTAACGCCCCCGCATGTGAACCAATGCGGCGCCCCGTTGGCTCTCATCCAGGCGGGCGACCAGATGGCGTAGCGCCAGCTCAGCAATATCAATGGATACCAGTTCGAGATCACTGTTTTCGACCAGATCCACCAGTTCCCGGACTAACGATTTGCGCGCGGCAACGACGTTGACCAGATCGCCACGGCCTCTGGAGGCGTCTTTTGGGAAGGGAAACACATCAGATACGGCGTCGGAAGGGCTGAAATCCAGGAAGTCTTTCAACTTCCATTTCAGCGCATCGCCCAGTTCAGACTCTTCAACACCTTCAGGCCGATCCAACTGAAAGACCTGGTATTGATCCAACGGAAGAACCAGAGTCGTGCTGGCCCCGGTCCAACCGTTCTGTTCAACCGCTGCAGCGAGCTCCTGCTCTCGTTTGGCGGGAGAGCACTCGATAAAACCCGCTTCATTACCGGGAGTCGCCCAGGCAATGCCATCGGGGCGAATCTCTAGATACAGCGTGTGCCGGCGTTTTGAACGACCGACTATTTTTGTTATTAAGCTTCGGACCACTCGATAGCCTCAGCGTGCAAAAGCAGGAAAATACGCACCACGTCTCAATACTAGTTGAAGTATCGCTTCTAATGCCATGTTTTGCGAACTTTTTAACCCGCTCTTGCAACTCACCGGAAGTAAAAAAACTCCAGTATTCCGAAGCTTTTACTCGATATACCGCTCTCGTCAGAACGGAATATCATCATCAAAGTCATCAATCGGTTCCGGCATGCTGCTCTGGGATGGCTGATTCTGCTGACTCTGAGCCGGCGGCTGACTGGACTGCTGCGGGCGACCTGCTGGGGCGCCCTGGCTCATACCACCGCCGTCACCCCCACGGCTGTCCAGCATCTGCATCTGCCCATTGATATCGACAACCACTTCGGTGGTATAACGGTCCTGACCATCCTGGCCCTGCCACTTGCGAGTCTGGAGTTTGCCTTCGATATAAACTTTTGAGCCTTTGCGCAGGTACTGACCAGCCACTTCCGCAATCTTGCCGAACATGACAATACGATGCCATTCGGTTTTGGGAACCAGCTGCCCAGACTGACGATCTTTGTAGCTTTCATCGGTTGCCAGGTTCAGGTTCACCACCGCATTCCCGTTTGGGGTGTAGCGGGTTTCAGGGTCCTGCCCCAGGTTGCCGATCAGAATAACCTTGTTTACGCCTCGTGCCATGGTTTACTCCTGACAATCTGTTTTAGTCTGGCTCGTGTCCTTTCAGCCAAACGGGTTTAAGGTTCTTTTATGGGCCGCACGAATGGAAAATCCGCCAGGCTAAGCGCATCAAACTGACGCCTGTCTACCTTCAGGTACGCCGTGTCAGCCTCTTCCAGAATCACCACATCCTGCACACCCGGTAGCCGCCTCAGGCTCTCATCGATATCGTCGAAATGAGCGGGCGCTTCATGCTGCAACTGTACCACGAAACTTCCTGTATAACCCGGCGCAGGCATGGTCAACGCAACCAACAACCAGATCAGCAAAACGCCCACCATCAACCAGATTACGCCCTGCAAACCGGCATGTTCCAGCAGTATGCCACCGAGCGACCCTCCGAGAAATGCACCCAGAAACTGCGAGGTGGAGTACACGCCCATGGCGGTGCCTTTGGCCGCAGCCGGCGACTCCTTGCTGACCAGTGAAGGCAGGCTGGCTTCCAGCAGATTAAACGCCATGAAAAAGAAAAACAGAACGCCCCAGGCGACCAGAAGCGCATGGGATACATGCCCGATTGCTGCGGTAGCGACGGTCAACAGCACGATAGCCCCACACAGCACCGGCTTCATTTTGCGCTTTTTCTCGCCGATGATGATGAAAGGAACCATGGCAAAAAACGACGTCACCATCACGGTAAGGTAGAACCACCAATGAGAACTGGACGGCAACCCGAACTGTTCCTGCAGCAGGGTCGGAAAAACCAGAAATACGGCCGTAAGAACCAGATGAAGGGCAAAGATGCCATAGTCCAGACGCAACAGCCTGGGATCCCGCAATACTCGCGAGAGCATGTCACGGGCAGGTTGCGTATCCGCGCTGGAGACATGCTGATGCGGCGTTGGCACCAAACGATGGACAATCACCACAGCGATGCCTGCCAGAGCAGCTGTTACATAGAAAATTCCCGATAACCCAAAGACAGCGCCCAACAGCGGACCCAGAACCAGCGACAAAGAAAATGACAAGCCGATTGAGATGCCAACCGTGGCCATCGCTTTGGTGCGCTCTTCCTCACGGGTCAGATCGCTGAGCAGAGCCATCAGCACGCTGGCAATGGCACCCGATCCTTGAAGAATCCGACCGGCGATCACAACGTATATCGACTCAGCGGAAGCAGCCAGCAGACTGCCGATGGCGAAGAGTGCCAGACCGATGTAAATCATGCGCTTGCGGCCAAACCGGTCCGAGAGCATGCCGAACGGGATCTGTAGGACTGCCTGCCCCAGGCCGTAAATGCCAATGGCCAGGCCGATGAGCGCGGGCGTTGCACCTTCGAGATCACTGCCCAACAGCACGAACACGGGCATCACCATGAACAGGCCGAGCATACGCATGGCGTAAACCGATGCCAGTGCTGCTACAGAGCGCCTTTCAAGAGCATTCATGGTGGGCCTTCCACAGGTGTTGATGGTTAAGCAATGCCGACGATAATGGCGGCGCATTGTAACAGATGCGCCGAGCCCAAGGCATTGCCAGGGCACAAAACAGATCCGCTGCACTTTGGCCGCCAGAGGATCAAACGCGGTATACTAATCGTTTTTTTCGACCGGGGAGAATTATGGATCATATCCAGATCAAAGGGGCGAGAACCCACAATCTGAAAAACATTGACCTGGATATGCCGCGGGACAAACTGATCGTGATCACCGGCCTGTCAGGCTCGGGCAAGTCGTCCCTCGCTTTCGACACGCTCTATGCGGAAGGCCAGCGCCGCTACGTCGAATCTCTTTCAACCTACGCACGCCAGTTCCTGTCGATGATGGAAAAACCGGATGTAGATCACATCGAAGGTCTATCACCGGCCATTTCAATCGAACAGAAAAGCACCTCCCACAACCCTCGCTCCACCGTTGGCACGATTACCGAAATCTACGATTACCTTCGGCTACTGTTTGCCAGGGCTGGCGAACCCCGCTGCCCGGACCACGGCCAACCGCTGGAAGCCCAGACCGTCAGCCAGATGGTCGATCAGGTCCTGGCAATGGAAGAAGGCAGCAAGCTGATGATTTTGGCGCCGGTGATTCGAGACCGCAAAGGCGAACATCAGCATGTGATCGACACTATGAAAAGTCAGGGTTTCATTCGCCTTCGTGTCGACGGCAAAGTTTACGACATCGACGAAGTACCACCTCTGGACAAGAAAAAGAAACACCAGATTGATGTGGTAGTCGACCGGTTTAAAGTGAAAGAAGGGCTCGAACAACGGCTGGCAGAAAGCTTCGAAACCTCGCTCGGCCTGGCAGACGGGATTGCTCTGGTTGCGCCCATGGACGGCGATGGTGATGAGCAGACATTCTCGGCACGCTATGCCTGCACCCAATGTGGTTATGCCCTGAGTGAGCTGGAACCCAAACTGTTTTCTTTTAACAACCCGGCCGGCGCCTGCCCCACCTGTGACGGATTGGGCGTAAAACAGTTTTTCGATCCTGAGAAAATCGTTCAGCACCCAGAGGCGACCCTGGCAGAGGGCGCCATCAAAGGATGGGATCGCCGGGCCGTCTATTACTTCCAGATGCTAAGCAGTGTTGCGGAACACTTTGGCATTGATATGGACACGCCCTGGGACGAACTGCCGGAACAGTTTCGAGAAACACTCCTTTATGGCACAGATGAAGACATCCCCTTCCGATACGTGAATTCCCGTGGCCACATCATGGAAAAGGCCCACCCGTTTGAAGGCATACTGCCAAATCTTGAGCGCCGGTATCGAGAGACCGATTCCCAGAGCATGCGCGAAGAGCTGGCAAGGCACCTGAGCCAACAGCCCTGTAAAACGTGTGGCGGAAGCCGCCTTCGCCGCAGCGCTCGACACGTATTCATCGAGCAGAACAACATTGCAGACGTAACTCACCTTCCGGTGGGTGAAGCACACGAGTATTTCCAGACGCTTGCGCTACCCGGCCGGAAAGGCGAAATCGCGGAAAAGATCCTAAAAGAGGTACGGCAGCGATTACAGTTTCTGGTGAATGTAGGGCTTGAGTACCTGAACTTGGAACGCAGCGCAGACACGCTCTCTGGTGGCGAGGCGCAGCGAATTCGCCTCGCAAGTCAGATTGGCGCAGGCCTGGTCGGCGTCATGTATATTCTGGATGAACCCTCCATTGGCCTTCATCAACGCGATAACGACCGTCTGCTCGCAACACTGACCCACCTTCGTGACCTGGGCAACACAGTTATCGTGGTTGAACACGATGAAGATGCCATCAGAGCAGCCGACCATGTGATCGATATCGGTCCTGGCGCTGGCGTCCATGGCGGCCATGTTATCGCCCAGGGCACCCCGGAGCAGATCATCGCCAATGAAGACTCGCTGACAGGCCAGTACCTTAGCGGCACCAAAGAAATCGCCATTCCGGCCCGCCGCGAAAAAGGTAACGGCAAGAGCCTGGTACTGACAGGAGCCAGCGGCAACAACCTGCAGGACGTGACGCTCGATCTGCCGCTTGGCATCATGACCTGCATCACAGGCGTATCTGGTTCGGGCAAGTCCACCCTGATTAACGCCACCCTTTACCCGGTTTGCGCAGCGCGCCTGAATAAGGCCACCAGCCTGACCCATGCGCCCTATCAGAACCTGAAAGGCCTGAATCACCTCGACAAGGTGATCGATATTGACCAGAGCCCAATCGGCCGCACACCCAGGTCTAATCCGGCCACCTATACCGGGCTCTTCACCCCCATCCGCGAGCTGTTCGCCGGAACACAGGAAGCGCGCTCACGAGGCTACAAGCCGGGCCGATTCTCTTTCAACGTCAAGGGTGGACGCTGCGAGGCGTGCCAGGGTGACGGCGTGATCAAAGTCGAGATGCATTTCCTGCCAGACGTTTACGTGCCCTGCGATGTGTGTAAAGGCAAGAGGTACAATCGTGAAACCCTTGAGGTCCGCTACAAAGGCAAGAACATCCACGAAGTATTGGAAATGACGGTCGAGGAGGCCAGAGAGTTCTTCGAAGCCGTTCCGTTTCTTGCGCGAAAACTGCAAACCTTGATGGATGTGGGCTTGTCTTACATCCGCCTTGGACAGAGCGCGGTGACGCTATCGGGAGGCGAGGCGCAGCGAGTGAAGCTGGCCAAGGAACTGTCTAAACGCGATACCGGGAAGACACTCTATATCCTGGATGAGCCGACAACCGGCCTGCACTTCTACGATATCCAGCAGCTTTTGAACGTCCTGCAACGCCTGAAAGAACATGGCAACACAGTGGTCGTGATCGAACACAACCTGGACGTTATCAAAACCGCAGACTGGATCGTGGATCTCGGTCCGGAAGGTGGGTCCGGTGGCGGCAGAATTATCGCCGAAGGCACACCTGAAGAAGTCTCTAACAACCCGGCATCCCATACCGGTCGATACCTGCGACCTCTGCTCAATCAATAATCATTGGACACAAAAAAACCGGAGGCTTTCACCTCCGGTTTTTTTCGGGTTGAACGAAGACTTACTCTTCGCCTTCCTCAACCTCTTCAACTTCCACATCCAGTGGGCGACCGATCAGCTCGACAAACGCCATAGGTGCGTTGTCGCCAGCACGGAAGCCGCACTTCAGGATACGGAGATATCCACCCGGACGCTCGTTGTAACGGGGACCAAGCTCGTTAAACAGCTTGGCAACCGCTGCGTCGTCACGCAGGCGTGAAAACGCCAGACGACGATTCGCGACCGAATCTTTCTTTGACAGCGTGATCAAAGGCTCTGCCACCCGGCGAAGTTCTTTCGCCTTGGGGAGCGTAGTTTTGATCAGCTCGTGTTCAACCAGTGACGCAGTCATGTTACGGAACATGGCCTTGCGATGCGCACTGGTCCTACTGAACTTACGACCACTCTTACGATGACGCATTGCTCTAATTCCTTACCTTAAACTAATCGGCGATTAACCGCCCAGAACCCGGTCGTCGCCACGTAGGCTAGCCGGCGGCCAGTTATCAAGACGCATACCGAGAGACAGGCCACGCGATGCGAGCACGTCTTTAATTTCGGTGAGCGACTTTTTACCCAGATTAGGCGTCTTCAGCAGCTCAACTTCGGTGCGCTGAATCAGATCGCCGATGTAGTAAATGTTCTCAGCCTTCAAGCAGTTTGCTGAACGAACCGTCAACTCAAGATCATCGACCGGACGCAGAAGAATCGGATCAATCTCCTCCTCTTCCTCAACGCGCTCAGGCTCTTTCTCGTGATCAAAGTCAACAAACACAGCCAGCTGCTGCTGGAGAATGGTAGCGGCCCGGCGAATCGCTTCTTCCGGATCGATGGTGCCATTGGTCTCCAGATCAATAACCAGCTTGTCCAGGTCCGTGCGCTGTTCAACACGTGCGCTTTCTACAGCGTACGCGACACGGCGAACAGGGCTGAACGTGGCGTCCAGCTGCAGGCGTCCGATGGCACGAGTCTCATCTTCTTCAAGACCACGCTGGTCAGCTGGCTCATAGCCACGACCACGTGCAACCTTGAGTCGCATGTTGACTTCACCATTACCGCTCAAGTGACAAATCACATGATCCGGGTTGGTGATTTCCACATCGTGATCAAGAGTGATATCACCAGCGGTGACAACGCCCGGGCCTTTCTTGCTGAGTGTTACCTCAGCATCGTCCCGGCCGCCCATTTTTACAGCGACGCCCTTGAGATTCAGAAGAATCTCGATGACGTCTTCCTGAACACCTTCAATCGCGCTGTACTCGTGCAAAACACCGTCGATCTGTGCCTCGGTGATCGCGCAGCCCGGCATTGAGGACAAAAGGATCCGGCGCAGAGCGCTGCCCAGGGTATGACCAAAGCCTCTCTCGAGAGGCTCAAGCGTCACCTTGGCACGCATGGCGCTGGATTCTTTCACGTCAATGGTACGAGGTGTCAATAACTCATGTACTGAACGCTGCATAGACGCCCCTATCTGCTATCGTTGCTACTTACGTTGCAAATCAGGCTTTACTTGGAGTAAAGCTCGACGATGAGGTTCTCATTGATGTCGGCCGGCAGTTCAGTACGCTCAGGCACTGATCTGTAAACGCCGGACATCTTGCTGGCGTCGACCTCTACCCAGCTCACCGGTGCACGGCTGGCTGAAAGATCCAGTGCGCCTTTAACACGCAGCTGGTTTTTTGCCTTTTCGCGCACGCTCACGACGTCACCTGGCTTAACCTGATAAGATGGGATGTTCACCATCTTATCGTTCACCAGAATCGCCTTGTGCGAAACGAGCTGACGGGACTCAGCACGGGTCGAACCGAAACCCATGCGATACACAACGTTATCCAAGCGACCTTCCAGCAGCTGCAACAGGTTCTCACCGGTTGCACCCTTGATGCGGGCGGCCTCTTTGTAATAGTTGCGGAATTGCTTTTCGAGTACGCCGTAGATACGACGGACTTTCTGTTTTTCACGAAGCTGTACGCCATATTCGGACAGACGACCGCGACGCGCGCCGTGCATACCCGGCGGAGTCTCGATGTTGCACTTTGAATCGAGCGCGCGAACACCGCTCTTCAGAAATAGATCTGTCCCTTCACGACGAGACAGCTTGCACTTCGGGCCTATGTAACGAGCCATAATTCACTGTCTCCTGTGTTAGACGCGGCGCTTTTTGGGCGGACGACAACCGTTGTGGGGAATCGGCGTCACATCAGTGATGTTAGTGATCTTGTACCCGCAGCCGTTAAGCGCGCGTACAGCGGATTCACGTCCGGGCCCCGGACCTTTAACCTCTACGTCCAGGTTTTTAAGGCCGTATTCAGCAGCCGCATTACCGGCTCTTTCAGCTGCTACCTGCGCAGCAAAAGGTGTACTCTTGCGCGACCCACGGAAACCAGAACCACCGGAAGTGGCCCAGGACAGTACGTTGCCCTGACGGTCTGAAATGGTCACGATAGTGTTGTTGAAGGACGCGTGAATGTGCGCGACGCCATCAACAACCGTCTTTTTCACCTTTTTACGGGTACGTGTACCTGGCTTTGCCATGTTTGCCTACCTGTTACTTACGAATAGGTTTGCGAGGACCTTTACGGGTGCGTGCGTTGGTCTTCGTACGCTGTCCACGGACTGGAAGCCCATGACGGTGACGCAGACCACGGTGGCAACCGAGATCCTTCAAACGCTTAATGTTCATCTGAACTTCACGACGCAGATCGCCTTCGACTGACAGCTTGCCCACTTCGGTACGAAGTGACTCAAGTTGCTCGTCGCTCAGGTCTTTGACCTTGACGTCCGGCTTAACGCCGGTTGCATCGCAAAGCTTCTGGGCTGCTGTCTTACCGACTCCAAAAATGTAAGTCAGAGAGATAACAGCATGTTTGTGATCGGGTATATTGACACCGGCTATACGTGCCATCCAAATTACTCCGCGTTCAAAGCTTTGCTGTGTGAATTTTCCGCCACGAAAAGGGCGCGAAATAATAGCGCCTGACCCCGCATGAGGTCAAGCGCTATAAATCGTACCCTCGACAATGTCAGTGCTGAATCCGTAAGGATTAACCCTGACGCTGCTTGTGACGAGGCTCCGTGCAAATGACTCGTACTGAGCCATTCCGACGAATTACTTTGCAGTTACGGCAAATTTTCTTTACCGAAGCGCGTACTTTCATTGTCGACTCCAGTTTTCAAGGGGAACGGATTAACCGTTCCGACCATAGCCCTTGAGATTGGACTTCTTCATCAATGAATCATATTGATGAGACATCAGGTGCGACTGAACCTGAGCCATGAAATCCATCACCACGACTACAACAATCAGCAGTGAGGTGCCGCCCAGATAGAAGGGCACATTCCCAGCCACCATCAGAAACTGTGGGAACAGGGACACTGCTGCGATGTACATTGCACCGAACAAGGTCAGACGAGTCAGAACGCCATCGATATACTTGGCAGTCTGATCACCTGGGCGAATGCCCGGTATAAACGCGCCAGAGCGCTTGAGATTGTCAGCGACTTCTTTCGGGTTATACATCAACGCCGTATAGAAGAAGCAGAAGAACACAACCGCAGCCGCGAACAGAATGATGTACAGCGGCTGACTTGGCGCCAGTGCCTGAGACAGACTGCCCAGCCATTCCATTCCTTCGCCTTGACCGAACCACTGGCCCATTGAAGCCGGGAACAGCAGAATCGATGACGCGAAAATCGGCGGAATCACACCGGCCATATTGACCTTCAGCGGCAGATGGCTGGACTGCTGGGCAAATACTCTTCGCCCCTGCTGTCTCTTGGCGTAGTTGATCGTCAAACGACGCTGACCACGCTCCATGAACACCACAAAACCAATGACGGCAACCGCAAGGATACCAATCCCCAGAACAACCAGAAGGCTCATCTCGCCATTTCTCGCCTGTTCCAGCGTTTGGCCGATCGCACCGGGCAACCCGGCCACGATACCAGCGAAGATCAAGAGAGAAATGCCGTTACCGACACCACGCTCGGTGATCTGTTCGCCAAGCCACATCATGAAGACCGCGCCGCTTACAAACGATACGACTGCCACAAAGTGGAAGCTGAAGCTGTCATTAAAGGTGACGCCCTGAGACGCCAGGCCTACGGAAATGCCCGCACCCTGAACAAGTGCGAGAACAACCGTCAGATACCGGGTGTACTGGCTGATCTTGCGACGACCCGCCTCTCCCTCTTTCTTCAGCTGCTCTAGCGTCGGACTGACCGCCGTCATGAGCTGCATAATAATCGAGGCAGAAATGTAAGGCATGATGCCAAGCGCGAAGATGCTCATACGCTCAAGCGCACCACCAGAGAACATGTTGAACATGCTCAGGATGGTGCCCTGATTCTGCTCAAACAAAGCTGCCAGGCGATCGGGATTGATACCCGGCACTGGAATATGGGCACCGATTCGGTACACCAACAGTGCCAGAAAGACAAACCAGAGCCGCGAACGCAGCTCTGCCAGTCCTTTTCCTCCGCCCGCAGGCAATGATGCTGTCTTGGCCATTTAGTCCTCGACTCGCCTTAGTCTTCGACTTTACCGCCCGCGGCAGTGATCGCCTCGCGTGCGCCTTTCGTCACCTTGAGACCCTTGACCGTGACCGCACGGCTGAGTTCACCGGACAGAATCACCTTCGCTTCGCGAATCTCTTCACGAACGATGTCCGCCTTCTTCAGGGCGTCAAGATCAGCGACGTCACCGTCGACCTTGGCCAGCTCGTTCAGACGAATTTCGGCTACATAACGCTGTTGGCGAGATGTAAAACCGAACTTCGGCAGACGACGAACCAGAGGCTGCTGACCACCCTCGAAACCTGGCGCTACAGAACCACCAGAGCGAGCTTTCAGACCCTTGTGACCACGGCCGCCGGTCTTACCAAGACCGCTACCAATACCACGACCTACGCGCTTGGCGGCCGGACGTGAACCAGGCTCTGGACTAAGTTCGTTCAAACGCATCTTAGTTCTCCTCTACCTGCACCAGGTAGTTAACCCGGTTGATCATGCCACGAACGGAAGGAGTATCTTCCACTTCCACGGTATGACCGATTTTACGAAGACCCAGGCCCTTGACGCACAGCTTGTGCTTGGGCTGGCAGCCGATCGGGCTGCGGGTCAGTGTTACTTTAATCGTCTTTGCGTTCGCCATGACTTCAACCCAGAATCTCTTCGACGGATTTACCGCGCTTGGCTGCAATATCTTCAGGCGCGTGAGTCGCCTGGAGACCCTTGATGGTGGAACGTACCACGTTGACCGGGTTAGTAGACCCGTAACACTTGGACAGTACGTTCTGCACACCGGCTACTTCCAGTACTGCACGCATCGCACCACCGGCGATGATACCTGTACCTTCTGACGCTGGCTGCATATAGACCTTGGACCCACCGTGCTGCGCTTTTACAGCGTACTGCAGGGTGTTGCCGTCCAGAGGGACCTCAACCATGTTCTTGCGCGCAGCTTCCATGGCTTTCTGAATCGCAACCGGCACTTCACGCGCCTTGCCACGACCGAAACCAACGCGACCTTTGCCATCACCCACGACCGTCAGTGCGGTGAAGGCGAAGATACGACCGCCTTTAACCACCTTGGCGACGCGATTGACCTGAACCAGCTTTTCCTGGAGCTCAGGCGCCTTCTGTTCGTTAACGCTCATTCTCTCCACCTCTTAGAATTGCAAGCCAGCTTCACGGGCAGCGTCGGCCAGAGCCTGTACGCGACCGTGATAACGGTAACCGGAACGGTCAAACGCGACCCGTTCCACTCCTGCCGCCTTGGCACGCTCAGCAATCAGCTGACCCACCTTTTTAGCGGCGTCCACGTTACCGGTTGCACCCTGGCGCAGGTCCTTATCCAACGTGGAGGCAGCGGCAATGACTTTGCTGCCGTCTGCAGTCGTAACCTGGGCGTACATATGACGCGGCGTGCGGTGAACGCACAGACGGTCAGTACCCAACCTACGGATTTTCATGCGCACTTTACGTGCGCGACGCAGTCTTTCGTTATTCGCGCTCATAGTCCCGCCTTATTTCTTCTTGGCTTCTTTGCGTCTGACCTGCTCATCCGCATAACGAACACCCTTACCCTTATAAGGCTCGGGCGGACGGAACGCGCGGACTTCCGCAGCGACCTGGCCAACCTGTTGCTTGTCGATACCGCGAATGACGACTTCCGTATTGGACGGAGTCTCTGCGGTAATCCCCTCGGGCAGCTCATATTCAACCGGGTGTGAAAAACCCAGTGTCAAGTTGAGCTTCTTACCCTGCGCTTGCGCACGGTAGCCTACGCCCGTCAGTGACAGCTTACGCTCCCAACCCGTAGTCACACCGGTCACCATATTGTTGACCAGCGCGCGAGTCGTACCAGCGAGAGCGCGGGACTGCTGAGCACCATCACGGGCGGCGAAACGCAGAACATTTTCTTCCTGCTTAACTTCAACCGCCTGATGGATCGTGTGCTGAAGCGCTCCCTTGGAGCCCTTCACGTTAATTTCCTGTCCGTTCAGCTTAACCTCAACACCGGAAGGCAGAACGACAGGATTATTGGCAACCCTGGACATAGTGTTCTCCTAAAATACGGTGCCGATGATTTCGCCACCAACGCCAGCGGCGCGGGCAGCACGATCAGACATCACGCCCTTGGACGTGGAGATAATAGCGACACCCAGACCGCCGGACACTTTCGGCAGTTCACCGGTACCCCGGAACTGACGCAGACTCGGACGACTGACCCGCTTGATCTCTTCAATAACCGGCTTGCCGCCAAAGTATTTGAGGCTGATCGTCAGCTGGGGTTTGGCATCAGCTGAAACGGAAAAATCTTCAACGTAACCTTCGTCCTTCAGGACCTGGGCCACGGAGACCTTCATCTTGGAAGACGGCATGGCCACGTCGGCCTTCTGTGCCATCTGGGCATTA
The DNA here is from genome assembly GCF_030053415.1 of Marinobacter sp. CHS3-4. Classification (GTDB taxonomy): domain Bacteria; phylum Pseudomonadota; class Gammaproteobacteria; order Pseudomonadales; family Oleiphilaceae; genus Marinobacter. Next base: position 35,264 of record NZ_JASGBJ010000004.1, on the reverse strand, counting down.
CGAATACGCGTAAACATATCCGCAAGCGTATCTTGCATACTCATTGGTATGAGACTCCTGCTCTTTTTAGTTGTGCAGCGGCGCCTTGCACCGCTTACCAACGGGTACCTGGCTTAGCGCCTGATACCTGCCTTTACCAGCTTGCTTTGGTCAGACCCGGAACATCACCGCGCATGCCGGCTTCACGCAGTTTGATGCGAGAAAGCTTGAACTTGCGCAGAACGCCGTGAGGACGACCTGTCACCTGGCAACGATTACGAAGACGCGACGGGCTTGCGTTACGTGGAAGCTTCTGGAGCTTCACTTGCGCATCCCAACGGTCATCATCGCTGGTATTCGGGTTTTTGATAATCGCCTTGAGCTCAGCACGCTTGGCTGCGTATTTCGCAACCGTTTTCTCGCGTTTGAACTCTCGGTTCTTCATGGAAACCTTAGCCATTACACTCGTTCCTTATTTCTTGAACGGAAAGCCGAAGGCTTTCAACAGTTCGCGACCTTCGTCGTCGGTACCGGCAGTGGTGGTAATGGTGATGTCAAGACCACGGATCTTGTCGACTCTGTCGTACTCAATCTCCGGGAAAATGATCTGCTCACGCACACCCATGCTGTAGTTACCACGACCATCGAAGGACTTGGGATTCAGACCGCGGAAGTCACGAATGCGGGGAACCGCAATGTGAACCAGACGATCGAAGAAATCCCACATGCGCTCACCGCGCAGGGTAACCTTGCAACCGATCGGCCAGCCTTCACGGATTTTAAAACCCGCAACGGACTTACGCGCCACGGTAACAACTGCTTTTTGACCTGCCAGGGCTTCAAGATCCGCCACAGCATTTTCAATCAGCTTTTTGTCACCGACCGCTTCGCCGACACCCATGTTTAGGGTGATCTTCTCGATACGCGGCACCTGCATCGGGTTCTTGTAAGCGAACTCTTTCTGCAGGGCGGGTACCACTTCCTTACTGTACTGCTCTTTCATATTAAGCATCGTAACCACCACCGCTTACTGGTTATCGACGACTTCTTTCGTGGACTTAAAGATCCGCACTTTGGCGCCGTCTTCCTTGATCTGGAAGCCTACGCGATCGGCTTTGCCGGTCTGCGGATTAAAAATAGCCACGTTGGAAGCCTGGATAGGTGCTTCTTTCTCGACGATGCCACCTTGGGTGCCAGCCATCGGGTTCGGTTTCGTGTGCTTCTTGATCATGTTGATCCCTGAAACAATCACGCGACCATCGTCCTGAACTTTCAGGACCTTACCACGTTTGCCCTGGTCTTTGCCCGTAGTGACGATGACTTCGTCATCTCGTTTGATCTTTTTCATAACCGGCCTCTGGTCCTTTAAAGTACTTCGGGTGCCAGTGAAATGATTTTCATGAACTTCTCATTACGCAGTTCACGGGTAACCGGTCCGAAGATACGGGTACCAATCGGTGCGTCCTGATTGTTCAGAAGTACTGCCGCGTTACCGTCAAAACGGATGAGCGACCCGTCGGGACGACGCACACCTTTACGGGTACGCACTACAACAGCTTTCAGTACCTGGCCTTTTTTCACTTTGCCGCGGGGGATGGCTTCCTTGACGGTCACCTTGATGATATCCCCAACGCCGGCGTAACGCCTGTGTGAACCGCCCAGAACTTTGATGCACTGAACCTGTCGTGCACCGCTGTTGTCCGCGACATCAAGCATTGTTTGAGTCTGAATCATGGTTGTTCTCCGGGCGAATTACACCTTGGATGCACGCTCGGTGACCTCAACCAGAGCCCAGCTCTTGGTCTTGGAGACCGGACGGGTTTCCTGGATTGTAACGGTGTCACCAATGTTGCACTGATTGCTTTCATCGTGAGCATGAATCTTTGATGAACGCTTCATGTACTTACCGTACAGAGGATGCTTCACCTGGCGCTCAACCAGAACCACAATGGATTTCTCCATCTTGTTGCTCACGACCTTGCCGCTCAGGGTTCTGGCAGTTTGGGTAGCTTCAGTCATGTTACTGTCCTGCCTTTTCGTTCATCACTGTCTTTACGCGAGCAATGTCACGCTTCACCTTCTGAAGAAGATGAGACTGATTCAGCTGACCTGTCGCCTTGCGCATGCGCAGGTTGAACTGCTCCTTCAGGAGGTCGATCAGCTCTTTGTTCAGCTCCTCGACTGACTTTTCACGCAGCTCTGTTGCTTTCATCACATCACCTTCCTCGTTACAAAGGTGGTCTGTACGGGCAGTTTCGCCGCCGCCAGAGTGAAGGCTTCGCGTGCAATATCTTCCGCAACACCTTCCATCTCATAGAGCATGCGGCCTGGCTGAATTTCAGCCACCCAATACTCGACAGAACCCTTACCTTTACCCATTCGTACTTCCAGCGGCTTGCTAGAGATCGGCTTGTCCGGGAATACCCGGATCCAGATCTTACCGCCCCGCTTGATGCGACGAGTCATGGTACGACGCGCGGCCTCAATCTGGCGCGCAGTTATACGTCCACGGCTGGTCGCCTTCAATCCGTATTCACCGAAGCTCACCTTGTTAGCACGGTGCGCAAGACCGGTGTTACGGCCTTTCATTACCTTGCGAAATTTGGTGCGTTTTGGTTGCAGCATAAGAGTGCCCCTTTACTTAGAACCTTTCTTCCCAGAGGCTTTCTTGTCAGCACGGACCTGCTCCATACCACCAAGAATCTCACCTTTGAAGATCCATACCTTGACGCCGATGATGCCGTAGGTGGTTTTCGCTTCGTAGGTCGAGTAATCAATGTCTGCACGCAGTGTGTGCAGCGGAACTCGACCTTCGCGATACCACTCGGAACGAGCAATTTCAGCGCCCCCGAGACGACCGCCTACCTGAATCTTGATACCCTTGGCTCCCTGACGCATAGCGTTCTGAACCGCACGCTTCATAGCGCGACGGAACATCACACGACGCTCCAGCTGACCGGCCACGTTTTGGGCGACCAGGCGGGCATCCAGGTCCGGCTTGCGGACTTCTTCGATGTTGATGTGCACAGGCACGCCCATCATGTCGCTGACTTCGCGACGCAGACGGTCAACATCTTCGCCCTTCTTACCGATAACAATACCGGGACGGGCAGTATGGATCGTGATACGGGCGTTCTGAGCTGGGCGCTCGATCACAATCTTGCTGACAGACGCCTTTACCAGACGCTTGTCCAGGAATTCACGAACCTCAATGTCGTTCAACAGGTTGTTCGCGTATTCCGCTTTTTCGGCGTACCACACTGAGTTGTGCTCTTTAATCACACCCAGGCGCATGCCGGTTGGATTTACTTTATGACCCATCTGAGCATCTCCTACTTGTCGGCGACCTTGACGGTGATATGACAGGTGCGCTTGAAAATACGGTCAGCGCGCCCCTTGGCTCGAGCTTTGATTCGCTTGAGCGTCGGACCTTCATCCACCATAACGGTGGAAACCCGCAGATCATCTACGTCCAGACCTTCGTTGTGCTCAGCGTTGGCAATGGCAGACTCAAGCGCTTTCTTGAGTACAACCGCTGCCTTCTTAGGGCTGAAAGTCAGAATATTCAGGGCATCCTCAACAGCCTTTCCACGTACTTGGTCAGCGACAAGACGTGCTTTCTGAGCTGAGAGGTTAGCGCCCTTGTACTTGGCTGCTACTTCCATTTCTATTCCCTCACAATCAGCGTTTAGCTTTCTTGTCGGCCGCATGACCACGATAAGTACGCGTCGCCGCGAACTCACCCAGCTTATGTCCTACCATATCTTCGGTGACATAAACCGGCACGTGCTGCTTGCCGTTGTGGACTGCAATGGTCAAGCCTACAAACTCCGGAAAGACCGTGGAACGACGCGACCAGGTCTTGATCGGTCGCTTGTCGTTCGCTTCCAGAGCTGCCTCGACCTTCTTCAACAGATGCAGGTCTATAAAAGGACCTTTCTTCAAAGAACGTGGCACAGCATTTACCTCTATGTAGTCGTTTACTTGGCTGAACGACGACGTACTATCATCTTGTCAGTACGCTTGTTCTTACGAGTCTTATGTCCTTTGGTCGGAACACCCCACGGAGTTACCGGGTGACGTCCGCCAGAGGTACGCCCTTCACCACCACCATGTGGGTGGTCAACTGGGTTCATAGCAACACCACGTACTGTTGGACGTTTACCGCGCCAACGTGATGCACCCGCTTTACCAAGCTGCTTGAGACTGTGTTCGCTGTTGGACACCTCGCCCAATGTGGCGCGACAGTCAACAAGCACCTTACGCATTTCACCTGAACGCAGGCGGATGGTGGCGTAAGCCCCCTCCCGAGCAACCAGCTGTACGGATGCGCCCGCAGAGCGAGCCAGCTGAGCACCTTTGCCAGGCTTGATTTCGACGCAGTGAACAACAGAACCGACCGGAATATTCCGAAGCGGAAGCGTGCTGCCTACTTTAATCGGCGCGTCGATACCGGAACGCACAGGATCCCCAATCTGCATACCTTTGGGAGCGATGATGTAACGACGCTCGCCATCGGCATACTTCAGGAGCGCAATGTGCGCTGAGCGGTTAGGATCGTATTCCAGGCGCTCAATAGTCGCCGGAATACCATCTTTGGTCCGCTTAAAGTCAATAACGCGGTAGTGCTTCTTGTGACCACCACCAACGTGACGGGTAGTGATGCGACCAAAATGGTTACGACCACCCGATTTACTCAATGTTTCCAACAACGGCTCGTAAGGGCGCCCCCGATGAAGATCAGGGTTGTAGAGCTTTACAACGTGACGGCGGCCGGCAGATGTTGGCTTGGTTTTGACGATCGGCATTTTACGACCCCTTTACCTTATTCCACATCCATAAAATCGATGTCCTGACCTTCGGCAAGCTTTACATAAGCCTTGCGAAGATCATTACGCTTGCCGAACCCGCGGATAGTGCGCTTGAGCTTACCCTTACGGTTCAGAACCTGAACACCTTCGACGGTGACGTTGAACAGCTGCTCAACGGCTTTCTTGATCTCGGGCTTGGTTGCATCCGGAGCTACCTTGAAAACCACCTGGCCTTTTTCACCAACCAGCGAAGCTTTCTCTGATACGTGCGGCCCCAAAAGAACCTGATAAATACGTTCCTGATTCATCCCAGCATCTCCTCAATCTTCTTCAGAGCGGGAACAGTCACCACAACACTCTCAAAGGCGACCAGGCTAACCGGATCCAGACCAGCAACATCACGCACATCAACGTGAGGAATGTTGCGTGACGCCAGATGCAGGTTCTGCTCGACGCTGTCGGACAGAATCAGGGCATTGCTGACACCGAGATCTTTCAGTTTGGCGTTGAAGGCCTTGGTCTTCGGGGTATCGACATTCATGTCGTCTACCACCACCAGGCGCTCCTGACGAACCAGCTCGGACAAAATAGAGCACATCGCAGCACGGTACATCTTGCGGTTGACCTTCTGCTCGAAGCCACGAGGCTTGGCAGCAAAGGTCACACCACCGGCACGCCAGATCGGGCTGCGGATGGTACCTGCGCGGGCACGACCTGTACCCTTCTGACGCCACGGCTTCTTACCACCGCCAGACACCTCAGAACGCGTCTTCTGAGCCTTGGTTCCCTGACGACCACCTGCCATGTAAGCAGTGACCACCTGATGAACCAGCGACTCGTTAAAATCTTTGGCAAACGCAGCGTCGGAAACAGAAATTCCCTTGCCGCTACCTGTAATAGTCAATTCCATCGCACCGCTCCTCAGGCTTTAACTGCAGGCTTGATGACAACATTTCCGCCAGTAGCGCCCGGAACGGCACCACGAATCAGCAGAAGGTTGCGCTCGGCGTCAACGCGGACAACCTGAAGGTTCTGCACAGTAACCTGCGCATTACCCATCTGGCCCGCCATTTTCTTGCCCTTGAATACCTTGCCCGGCGTCTGGTTCTGACCGATAGAACCCGGAGCACGATGAGAAAGGGAGTTGCCGTGTGTGGCGTCCTGCATGGAGAAGTTCCAACGCTTAACGCCACCCTGGAAACCTTTACCCTTGGACTGACCAATCGCATCGACAACCTGACCGTCTTCAAAAATGGAGGCGTTGATTTCGCCACCAGCAGTCAGCTCGTCACCTTCACCGTCAGCAAGACGGAATTCCCACAGCCCGCGACCGGCTTCAACGCCAGCTTTCGCAAAATGGCCTGCTTCGCTCTTGGTCACACGAGAGGAACGACGCTTTCCAACGGTTACCTGAACCGCACGATAGCCATCGCTTTCAAGAGTTTTCAGTTGGGTAATCCGGTTGGGCTCAACCTCGACTACCGTTACGGGCACTGCTTGCCCGTCTTCCGTAAAAATACGGGTCATACCGGCCTTACGACCGACAATACCAATCGCCATGTGTCACCTCTTAGTGTACGGGGCTTTCACCCTCTATGGCCTTATGACAGTTACACAGACTAATACCTGGCGGTATTAGCCGAGGCTGATCTGAACGTCTACACCCGCTGCCAGATCCAGCTTCATCAGAGCGTCTACTGTTTTCTCCGTCGGTTCGACGATGTCCAGCAAACGCTTGTGTGTACGAATCTCGTACTGATCACGCGCGTCTTTATTGACGTGCGGGGAAATCAGAACCGTGTACTTTTCCTTCCGCGTCGGCAGAGGAATTGGTCCACGCACCTGAGCGCCGGTCCGCTTCGCGGTATCGACGATCTCCTGCGTTGACTGGTCGATAAGGCGATAATCAAACGCCTTCAACCGAATTCGAATTTTTTGGCTTTGCATGATGCACCAAACTCCACTCGTAGCAGCTACTTAGTTAGCCGACCTTCAAAAAAAGGAGCCGCATTGTATGCATAATACCCAACAGTGTCAACTGCATTCAGCAGTGACTCTACCGGGTCAGATTCTGCGACGGACATAGAAAAAGGGGCTGAACCATCAGCCCCTTTTTCCGGATCAAACGAGGATTACTCGATGATCTTGGAGACCACGCCGGCACCAACGGTACGACCGCCTTCGCGAACCGCGAAGCGCAGGCCATCTTCCATGGCGATCGGGGCGATCAGGGTAACACTCATCTTGACGTTGTCACCCGGCATTACCATTTCCACACCTTCCGGCAGCTCACAGGAACCTGTGACGTCGGTGGTACGGAAGTAGAACTGCGGACGGTAGCCCTTGAAGAACGGCGTATGACGACCACCTTCTTCTTTGCTCAGGACATACACTTCGCACTCGAACTTGGTGTGCGGAGTGATGGAACCTGGAACCGCCAGAACCTGACCACGCTCTACGTCGTCACGCTTGGTGCCACGCAGCAGCGCACCAATGTTCTCACCTGCACGACCTTCGTCCAGCAGCTTGCGGAACATCTCAACACCAGTACAGGTCGTCTTCACGGTGTCCTTCAGACCAACGATCTCAACTTCGTCGCCTGTCTTCAGTACGCCACGCTCTACACGACCGGTCACTACAGTACCGCGACCAGAGATAGAGAATACGTCCTCGATCGGCATCAGGAACGGCTGATCAATCGCACGCTCAGGATCCGGGATGTATTCGTCCAGGGCTTCTACCAGCTTCTTAACAGCCGTAGTACCCATCTCGTTGTCGTCCTTACCTTCCAGCGCCATCAGCGCAGAACCGGTAACGATCGGCGTGTCGTCGCCTGGGAAGTCGTACTGGCTCAGCAGATCACGAACTTCCATCTCAACCAGCTCAAGCAGCTCTTCATCGTCAACCATGTCCGCTTTGTTCAGGAACACAACGATGAAAGGAACGCCTACCTGACGGGACAGCAGGATGTGCTCACGAGTCTGCGGCATGGGGCCGTCAGCTGCGGAGCAAACCAGAATCGCGCCGTCCATCTGCGCCGCACCAGTGATCATGTTCTTCACATAGTCAGCGTGGCCCGGGCAGTCTACGTGTGCGTAGTGACGTGCCGGTGAATCGTACTCAACGTGAGAGGTCGCGATGGTGATACCACGCGCCTTCTCTTCCGGTGCGTTATCGATCGAGTCGAATGCACTCGCAGAACCCGTTCCCCATACCTCGTGACATACACGAGTCAGGGCAGCTGTCAGCGTGGTCTTACCATGGTCTACGTGACCAATGGTGCCCACGTTTACGTGCGGTTTACTACGCTCAAATTTTTCTTTAGACACGGTTACACCTCTTCCTGTTTCTTAAGTCCTGGGTATCAACCCTTTTTAATGATCGCATCGGCAATGTTCGAAGGAGCTTCCATATAACGGGAGAATTCCATCGAATAAGACGCCCGGCCCTGCGTTGCAGAACGCAGATCGGTGGCGTAACCGAACATCTCCGACAGCGGAACTTCGGCACGGATCGTCTTGCCCGCTGGGGTATCTTCCATACCCTGCACCAGGCCACGACGACGGTTCAGGTCACCAACAACGTCACCCATGTAGTCCTCGGGAGTCGCTACTTCGACCTTCATCAGCGGCTCAAGCAGTGCCGGATTCGCTTCCAAGGCACCTTTCTTCATGGCCATGGAACCCGCGACCTTGAACGCCATTTCGTTGGAGTCAACGTCGTGATAGGAACCATCGTACAGCGTGGCTTTGATGCGAAGCAGAGGATAACCAGCCAGACAGCCGTTCTTCATCTGCTCTTCAATACCCTGCTGGACAGCCGGGATGTATTCCTTCGGAACTACACCGCCAACGATTTCGTTCACAAAGATAAAGTTATCGCCATCTTCGTCGTCCAGGGGCAGCGGCTCAAGCTTCAGCTTGACGTGACCGTACTGACCGCGACCACCGGACTGACGTACGAATTTGCCTTCGACGTCTACCGGCTTACGGATGCACTCACGATACGCAACCTGTGGCTTACCAATGTTCGCCTCAACCTTGAACTCACGCTTCATGCGATCAACGATAATGTCGAGGTGAAGCTCACCCATACCGGAGATGATGGTCTGACCGGATTCTTCGTCGGTACGAACCTGGAAAGACGGATCTTCCTGGGCCAACTTACCCAGCGCTGTACCCATCTTCTCCTGGTCTGCCTTCGACTTCGGCTCAACCGCAACCGAAATAACAGGATCCGGGAATTCCATACGCTCGAGAATGATCTTGTGATTCTCGTCGCACAGCGTGTCACCTGTGGTCACATTCTTCAGACCAATCGCTGCAGCGATATCGCCCGCCAGAACTTCTTTGATTTCCTGGCGCTCTTTCGAGTGCATCTGAACCATCCGGCCGACACGCTCTTTCTTCTGCTTGACCGAGTTGTAGACCGCGTTACCGGATTCCAGCTTACCCGAGTAAACCCGGAAGAAGGTCAGCGTGCCTACGAACGGATCGGTTGCGATCTTGAAGGCCAGTGCAGCGAAAGGTGCATTGTCATCAGCCTCACGCAGCTCCTCGGTGCCGTCTTCGTCAATTTCACCACGAATGGCTTTAACTTCGTCCGGCGCAGGAAGGAACTCGACAACCGCATCAAGAACGGCCTGAACACCCTTGTTCTTGAACGCAGAACCGCAGGTAGCGATAACAATCTCGTTGGCCAGTGTGCGCAGACGAAGACCTTTCTTGATGTCTTCGATGCTCAGCTCGCCTTCTTCGAGATAGCGCTCCATCAGCTCTTCGTTTGCTTCGGCTGCTGCCTCCACCATCTCTTCGCGGTACTTGGCAACTTCATCCGCCATTTCGGCTGGTACGTCACGCTGGTCGTAAGTCGCACCCGCGTCGTCTTCGTTCCAGTAAATAGCCTTGTTACGAATCAGGTCGATAACACCCGCAAACTGGTCTTCAGCGCCAATTGGCAGCTGAACGGGAACGCAGTTCGCACCCAAACGCTTCTTAATCTGCTCAACCACTCGCAGGAAGTTCGCGCCGGCACGATCCATCTTGTTGACGAACACCATGCGAGGAACTTCGTACTTGTTGGCCTGGCGCCATACCGTCTCTGACTGAGGCTCAACACCAGAGGAACCGCAGAACACAACAACGGCGCCGTCGAGTACACGCAATGAACGCTCTACCTCGATGGTAAAGTCAACGTGTCCCGGGGTGTCGATGATGTTAATGCGGTGCTCGTCGTACTGCTGGTCCATGCCCTGCCAGAACGTGGTGGTCGCAGCAGAGGTGATGGTAATACCACGCTCCTGCTCCTGCTCCATCCAGTCCATGGTCGCAGCGCCATCATGTACTTCACCGATTTTGTGAGAAATACCGGTGTAGAACAGAACCCGCTCGGTGGTTGTGGTTTTGCCCGCATCAACGTGCGCACAAATACCAATGTTTCTGTATCTTTTGATCGGAGTCTTGCGTGCCACTGTATAAACCTCGGCTTATTAGAAACGGAAGTGAGAGAACGCCTTGTTGGCTTCTGCCATGCGATGAACGTCTTCGCGCTTCTTAACAGCGGAGCCCTTGCTGTCAGCGGCATCCAGGATTTCACCTGCCAGGCGCTGAGCCATGGACTTTTCACCACGCTTCCGTGAGAATTCTACGAGCCAGCGCATGGCCAGCGCGTTCTGACGCGAAGGCCTTACTTCGACAGGCACCTGGTAAGTAGCACCACCCACGCGACGAGATTTGACCTCGACCATCGGCTGGATGTTTTCCAGGGCCTTCTCGAACATGTCGATCGGCTCTTCTTTTGACTTGTCGGCAACAATGTCGAGCGCGCCATAAACAATGCGCTCTGCAACGGCCTTCTTACCACTTTCCATAACGTGGTTGATGAACTTGGCCAGTCTTGCACTGTTGAACTTCGGATCCGGGATAATTTCCCGTTTTGCTGCAACTCTTCTTCTAGGCATCGATAAGCCCTTATCTGTTAAAAGGTCTTCAGGAACCCCTGAGATAGCATCAGCTACTCAGCCTTACTCTTACCGTTCTACATAACAACGATAAAAGACACCCGTTTGGGACATCAGGACTTGGGTCGTTTTGCACCGTACTTGGAGCGACCCTGCTTACGGTTCTGTACACCCTGAGTGTCCAGCGTTCCGCGAACAGTGTGGTAGCGAACACCCGGAAGGTCTTTTACTCGACCGCCGCGGATCAGCACTACGCTGTGCTCCTGAAGGTTGTGACCTTCACCACCAATGTATGAGGAAACCTCGTAGCCGTTCGTCAGTCGAACACGGCACACTTTACGCAGTGCTGAGTTCGGCTTCTTCGGCGTAGTTGTGTATACACGAGTGCATACACCACGGCGCTGCGGGCAAGCCTGCAGAGCAGGTACGTCGCTCTTGGCCGCTCTGCGTTTACGAGGCTTACGTACCAACTGATTAATCGTTGCCATGTAAGCAAACTCCAACAAACCATATCAATGAAACTTACCCCCGACGGGCGGGGGTAAAATTTGAGGGTCGCAAGTTTAAGCCTGCGCCCCCGAACAGTCAAGGTGACTGCTGTCTTTTTGACCAACCGCCGAATAGGTATCTTCCGGCGGGTCAGTCGCTGACCGCGAAATTAACTCTCGCGGTTCAGCTCTGCGCTCAGCGCTTCTTCCACATCAGCGGCCGTTACGCCCTGCTCTTCCAGGTCACGCTTGCGGCGACGCTCGTTGTGGTAAGCCAGACCAGTACCCGCAGGAATCAGGCGACCCACTACCACGTTCTCTTTCAGACCGCGGAGGTAATCGCGCTTGCCAGTCACCGCGCCTTCGGTCAGTACCCGAGTCGTTTCCTGGAACGACGCGGCTGAGATGAAGGACTCTGTGGCCAGCGATGCCTTGGTGATACCCAGCAGCAAACGCTCGCAGCGGGCCGGTTCTTTGTCGGCCGCCTCGGCTTTCTCGTTCTCTTCCATGAACTGGGTGATTTCCACCTGATCGCCGGAAAGCAGGTTGGTATCGCCAGCATCGGTGATTTCCACCTTGCGCAGCATCTGGCGAACGATAACCTCAATGTGCTTATCGTTGATCACAACACCCTGCAGACGGTAAACGTCCTGAATCTCGTTGGTGATGTACTTCGCCAGTTCCACCACACCCAGCAGACGCAGAATATCGTGCGGGTTGGACGGTCCGTCGGAAATGACTTCGCCTTTCTCGACCGTTTCACCCTCAAACACGTTCATCTGACGATGCTTGGGAATCAGAACCTCATAGGGATCTGCATCCTTCGGCGTGATGACCAGACGCTTCTTGCCTTTGGTCTCTTTACCGAAGGAGACCACGCCACTGACTTCAGCCAGGATGGACGACTCTTTCGGACGACGGGCTTCGAACAGGTCGGCAACCCGTGGCAGACCACCGGTAATGTCGCGTGTCTTCGAGCTTTCCTGAGGAATACGGGCAACCACGTCACCCAACTCGATTTTCGCGCCATTTGCCATGGTGACCAGCGCATTCGCCGGCAGGAAGAAGATCGCAGTACCGCCACCTGGCAGGTCAACATCGTTGCCCTTGTCGTCAACCAGCTGAATGGCCGGACGAATGTCCTTACCAGCGGCTGGACGCTCTTTCGGGTCGATGACCTCCATGGTGGACAGGCCAGTCAGCTCGTCGGTCTGGGTGCGGACAGTGATGCCCTGGTCCATGTTGACGAATTTGGCCGTGCCTTCGGCTTCCGCAATGATCGGGTGAGTGTGCGGATCCCACTTGGCAACCGCGACGCCCGCTTCCACAGCATCGCCATGTTTAACAGACAGTACCGCGCCGTACGGGAGCTTGTACCACTCGCGCTCACGTCCCTGCTCGTCGGCAATCGCCAGCGCAGAAGAACGGGAGACCACGACCAGAGAACCGTCGGTTTTCTCGATCGACTTCAGGTTGTGCAGGCGAACGGTACCGCCATGCTTGACCTGGATATTGTCGACCGCGGATGCCCGGCTTGCCGCACCACCAATGTGGAAGGTACGCATCGTGAGCTGGGTACCCGGCTCACCGATGGACTGGGCAGCGATAACACCGACCGCTTCACCAACGTTGACCTCATGGCCGCGGGCCAGATCACGTCCATAACACTTAGAACAGATACCGTGGCGAGTCTCACAGGTAATCGCTGAGCGAACCCAGACTTCGTCCACACCGGCACGCTCAAGCGATTCAACCGCTTTCTCGTCCAGCAGAGTGCCAGCAGGAACAACCGCGTTGTCCTTATCGGTCGGGGTGAACGCATCACGCGCAGTCACACGACCCAGAACACGATCGCCCAGCGGCACAACCACGTCACCGCCTTCGATGTGCGGCGTCATCAGCAGACCTTCATCGGTTCCGCAATCAGGCTCGGTCACCACCAGATCCTGAGACACGTCAACCAGACGACGCGTCAGGTAACCAGAGTTCGCCGTCTTCAGTGCGGTATCTGCCAGACCTTTACGAGCACCGTGGGTGGAGATGAAGTACTGGAGTACGTTCAGACCTTCACGGAAGTTCGCAGTGATCGGCGTCTCGATGATCGAGCCATCCGGCTTGGCCATCAGGCCACGCATACCGGCCAGCTGACGGATCTGAGCGGGGGAGCCCCGTGCGCCAGAATCGGCCATCATGTAAACGGAGTTGAAAGACTCCTGCATCAGGTCTTCGCCGTTCTCACCTTTTACTGGCTTGCCATCAGGTCCGATGACTTGCTCTTGAGACAGACGATCCATCATGGCCTTGGACACTTTGTCGTTAGCGCGGGACCAGATGTCGATGACCTTGTTGTATTTCTCGCCCTGGGTCAAAAGACCGGACGCGTACTGGGTTTCGATGTCTTTCACTTCCTCGGAAGCGGCATCAACCAGCTCGTACTTCTCGGGCGGGATCTCGAAATCGTTAAAGCCGATCGAGATACCGGAGACCGTTGCGAAGTGATACCCCATGTACATCAGCTGATCCGCGAAGATCACGGTGTCTTTCAGACCGGCATCGCGATAACAGGTGTTGATCAGGTTAGAGATAGCCTTCTTGACCATCGGCTTGTTGACGATCTCGTAGGACAGACCGTCCGGAACGATATCGAACAGCAGAGCACGACCAACGGTCGTATCAACGATCTTGTAAACCTCGACCTTCTCGCCATTCTCGTCATAGGTCACTTCTTTGACGCGAACCTTGACCATGGCCTGAAGATCAACTTTGCCGGCACCGTAGGCACGATGTGCCTCTTTCACGTCAGCGAAGGTCATGCCTTCACCCAGCGCACTCTTGCGGTCACGGGTCATGTAGTACAGACCCAGTACCACGTCCTGCGATGGCACGATGATCGGCTCGCCGTTAGCCGGCGACAGCACGTTGTTGGTGGACATCATCAGCGCACGGGCTTCGAGCTGGGCTTCCAGTGTCAGCGGTACGTGAACCGCCATCTGGTCACCGTCAAAGTCGGCGTTGTAGGCCGCACACACCAGCGGATGCAGCTGGATGGCCTTGCCTTCGATCAACACCGGCTCGAACGCCTGAATACCCAGACGGTGCAGGGTTGGCGCACGGTTCAGCATGATCGGGTGCTCGCGAATGACCTCATCCAGGATGTCCCAGACCACGCCTTCTTCGCGCTCAACCATTTTCTTGGCAGCCTTAATGGTGGTCGCCAGACCACGATGCTCAAGCTTGGAGAAAATAAACGGCTTGAACAGCTCCAGCGCCATCTTCTTCGGCAGACCACACTGGTGCAGACGCAGGTAAGGACCCACTACGATCACCGAACGACCGGAGTAGTCCACGCGCTTACCGAGCAGGTTTTGACGGAAGCGACCCTGCTTACCTTTGATCATGTCAGCCAGTGACTTCAGCGGGCGCTTGTTGGTGCCGGTAATGGCGCGGCCACGACGGCCGTTATCCAGCAGTGCGTCCACAGCTTCCTGCAGCATCCGCTTCTCGTTGCGCACGATGATATCCGGAGCGTTGAGCTCCAGCAGGCGCTTGAGGCGGTTGTTACGGTTAATGACCCGACGGTACAGATCGTTCAGATCCGAGGTCGCAAAACGACCACCGTCCAGTGGGACCAGCGGACGCAGATCCGGCGGAAGAACCGGCAGCACGGTCATGACCATGTCGCCCGGCTTGTTGCCGGAGTACAGGAAAGCCTCAAGAATCTTCAGACGCTTGCTGAACTTCTTGATCTTGGTCTCGGAATTCGTTTGCGGGATTTCTTCCCGCAGCGCGTCCACTTCCGCCTGCAGGTCAATGCCTTCCAGTAATTCCTGAACGGCCTCGGCACCCATGCGGGCGTCGAATTCGTCACCAAACTCTTCCAGGGCTTCGTAGTACTGCTCGTCGTTCAGCAGCTGCCCTTTCTCGAGAGTGGTCATGCCCGGCTCGATCACAATGAAGGATTCGAAATACAGAACCCGTTCAATGTCCCGCAGGGTCATGTCCAGCATCAGACCGATGCGGGACGGCAATGATTTCAGGAACCAGATATGGGCAACCGGGCTCGCAAGCTCGATGTGACCCATGCGCTCACGACGCACACTGGCCAATGCCACTTCGACACCGCACTTCTCGCAGATAACACCACGGTGCTTCAGGCGCTTGTACTTGCCGCAGAGGCACTCGTAATCCTTGATCGGGCCGAAAATTTTGGCACAGAAAAGACCGTCACGTTCTGGCTTGAACGTCCGGTAATTAATGGTCTCAGGCTTTTTCACCTCACCAAAAGACCATGATCGAATCATGTCAGGCGACGCCAATCCAATACGGATGGCATCAAATTCCTGCTTCTGGTTCTGGTTTTTGAGAAGATTCAGCAAATCTTTCATCAGTAACAGCTCCGGATGGCGTTATTCTCGGGCGGGCACCGACGGTGCCCGCTCACGCTGCCAAAAACAATTCGGCTCACTCGGATTCCAGTTCGATGTCGATACCCAACGAACGGATTTCCTTGACAAGAACATTGAAGGACTCGGGCATGCCCGGCTCCATACGATGGTCACCATCGACAATGTTCTTGTACATCTTGGTCCGACCGTTTACATCATCAGACTTCACAGTGAGCATTTCCTGCAGCGTATACGCTGCACCGTAGGCTTCAAGGGCCCACACTTCCATCTCACCGAAGCGCTGACCACCGAACTGCGCCTTACCACCCAGCGGCTGCTGGGTAACCAGGCTGTACGAACCGGTGGAACGGGCGTGCATTTTGTCATCGATCAGGTGGTTCAGCTTCAGGATGTACATATAGCCAACCGTGACCGGGCGATCGAATTCGTCGCCGGTACGACCGTCGTACAACACCGTCTGACCCGTGGTGCTAAGACCTGCCAACTCAAGCATGTGCTTGACTTCGGCTTCCTTGGCGCCGTCGAAAACCGGCGTTGCCATAGGAACACCTGTGCGCAGGTTATTAGCCAGTGCCAGGATCTCTTTATCACTCAGGGAATCCAGGTCCACCTTGGTGACCTCGTCCGAGTGGTTATAGATCTCGTCCAGCAGCTTGCGCAGTTCAGCGACCTTGCGCTGCTCGTCCAACATCTGACTGATACGCTCACCCAGACCCTTGGCAGCCGCACCCAGGTGCGTCTCGAGAACCTGACCAACGTTCATCCGCGACGGAACACCCAGCGGGTTCAGAACCACATCCACCGTGTTGCCGAACTCGTCGTAAGGCATGTCTTCAATCGGCATCACCGAGGAAATAACACCCTTGTTACCGTGACGGCCCGCCATCTTGTCACCCGGCTGGATGCGACGTTTGATGGCCAGATACACTTTAACGATCTTAAGAACGCCAGGTGCCAGGTCATCGCCCTGCTGAAGCTTGCCCTTCTTGTCGTCGAAACGCGCTTCGTGGTCCTTCTTGCGATCTTCCAGACCCTGCTCGGACTTCTCGAGCAGCTCATTCAGGCTCTCGTCCTTCATGCGCAGCTTGAACCAGTCATCGCGTGGCAGCTCTGACAAGTAAGCCTCGTCTAGCTTGGCGCCTTTCTTCAGGCCCGGGCCACTGATCACTTCCTGACCTTTGAGCGCGTTGGTCAGACGCTCATAAGTGGCGCCTTCAACAATGCGATACTCGTCTTTCAGGTCTTTGCGGTACTCATCCAGCTGCTCTTTCTCGATGGCCTGAGCACGCTGATCTTTTTCGATACCATCACGAGTGAAGACCTGCACGTCAATAACGGTGCCGCGAGTACCGGTTGGCACCCGTGAAGACGTATCCTTCACGTCTGAGGCCTTCTCACCGAAGATTGCCCTCAAGAGCTTCTCCTCCGGCGTCAGTTGGGTCTCACCTTTCGGCGTTACCTTTCCGACCAGGATATCGCCGGCACCCACTTCGGCACCGATGTAAACAATACCGGACTCATCCAGCTTGGACAGCGCGCTTTCACCTACGTTCGGAATGTCCGCGGTAATTTCTTCGCTGCCCAGCTTGGTATCCCGAGCCACACAGGTCAGTTCCTGAATGTGGATGGTGGTCAGGCGATCTTCCTGAACCACTTTCTCGGAGATGAGGATGGAGTCCTCAAAGTTGTAACCGTTCCAGGGCATGAACGCGATGCGCATGTTCTGACCCAGAGCCAGCTCACCCAGATCCACCGAAGGACCATCCGCCAGGACGTCACCACGGGCAACCTGATCGCCTTCGTTCACGATGGAACGCTGGTTGATGCAGGTATTCTGGTTCGAACGGGTGTACTTGGTGAGGTTGTAAATATCCACACCAGCATCACCGGCTTCGGTTTCCGTGTCGTTGACGCGAACCACGATGCGGGCCGCATCCACGCTTTCGATCACACCACCACGACGGGCAGAGACACAGACACCCGAATCCTGAGCCACGGTGCGCTCTACACCCGTGCCTACCAGAGGCACCTGAGAACGCAGAGTCGGCACAGCCTGACGCTGCATGTTTGAGCCCATCAGTGCACGGTTGGCGTCGTCGTGCTCAAGGAACGGAATCAGCGAGGCTGCAACAGACACAACCTGGCGCGGAGACACATCCATGAAGTTGACGTTTTCCGGCGGCGTTACGGTGAACTCGTTCTGGTGACGAACGGTCACCAGCTCATCGGACAGGCGATTCTTATCATCCATCGCCGCGCTCGCCTGGGCGATGATGTAATTGCTCTCTTCAATCGCCGACAGGTAGACCACTTCGTCGGTGACCTTGCCTTCAACGACCTTCCGATACGGGCTCTCGAGGAAACCGTAAGAGTTGGAGCGGGCATAGGTAGCCAGCGAGTTAATCAGACCGATGTTCGGACCTTCCGGCGTCTCGATTGGACACACCCGACCGTAGTGAGTCGGGTGTACGTCACGCACCTCAAAGCCGGCGCGCTCACGAGTCAGGCCACCTGGGCCGAGGGCCGAGATACGACGCTTGTGAGTCACTTCGGACAGCGGGTTGTTCTGATCCATAAACTGGGACAGCTGGCTGGAACCAAAGAACTCTTTGACCGCAGCCGCAACCGGCTTGGCATTGATCAGATCCTGCGGCATCAGGCCTTCGCTTTCAGCAAGGCTCAGACGCTCGCGAACGGCGCGTTCTACTCGCACCAGACCAACACGGAACTGGTTTTCAGCCATCTCACCAACGCAACGTACGCGGCGGTTACCCAGGTTATCGATGTCGTCGACGTTGCCCTGACCGTTACGAATATCGATCAGCGTAGACAGCACATCAATAATGTCGTCGTGAGTCAGAGTACCTTCACCGGTGCTTTCTTCGCGACGCAGGCGGCGGTTGAGCTTCATGCGACCTACAGACGACAGGTCGTAGCGCTCCTCAGAGAAGAACAGGTTATTAAACAGGTTCTCTGCCGACTCCTTGGTGGGCGGCTCGCCCGGACGCATCATGCGATAGATCTCAACCAAAGCCTCGAGCGGGCTGCGGGTCGGATCGATGCGCAGGGTATCGGACATGAACGGACCACAATCCAGATCGTTGGTGTACAGCGTTTCGATATCTGTGACACCGGCATCCAGAATGGTCTTAACAACTTCTTCGGTCAGCTCGGAGTTACACTCAACCAGCACTTCACCAGACTTGGAGTCCACCATGTCTTTGGCCAATACGCGGCCATAGAGGTACTCGGTCGGTACTTCCAGTTCGGTCAAGCCCGCTTTTTCAAGCTGTTTAATATGACGCGCGGTGATCCGGCGACCCTCTTCAACAATCACCTTGCCTTTCTTGTCCTTGATATCGAACGTTGCGATATCGCCACGCAGACGGCTAGGCACCAACTCCAGCTTGCACACTTCTGGGCCAATGCTGAATTTACTGGTGTCGAAGAACATATCCAGCATCTGCTCGGAGGTATAACCCAGAGCACGCAACAGGATAGAGGCCGGCAGCTTACGACGGCGGTCGATACGGACAAACACGGAATCCTTGGCATCGAACTCGAAGTCCAGCCAGGAGCCGCGATAAGGAATCACCCGGGCAGAATAGAGCAGCTTGCCTGATGAGTGCGTTTTACCCTTGTCATGATCAAAGAACACACCTGGAGAGCGGTGGAGCTGGGACACAATAACCCGCTCGGTACCGTTGATAACGAAGGTACCGTTTTCAGTCATCAGGGGCATCTCGCCCATGTAGACTTCCTGCTCTTTAATATCCTTGATCGCCTTGTTGGACGATTCCTTATCGTAAATGATAAGTCTTACTTTCACCCGCAGCGGTGCTGCGTAGGTGACGCCCCTAAGCTGGCATTCCTTGACATCAAATACCGGCTCGCCGATGCGGTAACTCACGTATTCGAGCGCGGCGTTGCCAGAATAACTGACAATCGGGAATACGGATTTGAATGCTGCGTGGAGACCGGTTTCCCGACGATTGTCAGGCTCGGCTTCACTTTGGAGGAAGTCCCGGAATGAATCCAGCTGAATAGACAGCAAATAGGGGACATCCATAACGGACGGCAATTTACTAAAATCTTTGCGAATCCGCTTTTTCTCAGTATAGGAGTAAGTCATCTGCATTCCCCAGCTTTAGACCTGATACCTGGTATCAAGAAGCAACCATTTTTCTGCTTCGGGGCCGAATTGCTCGGCTTACTGCGCTGTCTTTAAAAAAAGACACTGGCCTTGAGTCAAAGCTTTCAGCAACAGTACTTTGAGCTTTCATACAACTTAAGGCACATACAACAGAAAAAGGCCGGTGGCACTGGGCCACCAGCCTACCCGTGCTCAAAGCACGGTTTCGATCAACAACGACCGCTTACTTAAGCTCAACAGAAGCGCCTGCTTCCTCGAGCTTGGTCTTCGCAGCTTCGGCGTCGTCTTTGTTTGCGCCTTCTTTAACAACAGAAGGAGCGCTGTCGACCATTTCCTTAGCTTCTTTCAGACCCAGGCCAGTCAGTTCACGAACGGCCTTGATCACGTTGACCTTCTTCTCACCTGGACCGGTCAGAACAACGTCAAATTCAGTCTGCTCTTCAGCAGCGGCGGCTTCGCCACCAGCAGCGGCAGGAGCAGCAGCAACTGCTGCAGCAGCAGATACGCCAAACTTCTCTTCCATTGCTTCAACCAGCGCAACAACGTCCATTACGCTCATTTCAGCAATTGCGTTCAAAATGTCTTCGTTAGACAGAGCCATGACTTTCTCCCAAAAATATAAAAATGGTGTTCAACAGAATCAAGCAGCTTCTTGCTTCTGGTCTCGAACTGCCGCTACGGCACGGGTCACTTTCGTTGGAACTTCGTTCAGTGTCCGTGCAAGCTTGGTAATCGGTGCCTGTGTGGTTGCGGCCAGCATCGTCAGTGCTTCGTGACGTGTTGGCAGCTTGGCCAGGCGATCGATCTGGTCTGCGCCCATCAGCTCACCGCCGACAGCCAGGCCTTTAATCTCGAACGCTTCTTTCTCTTTGGCAAAATCCTTCAGCAGGCGTGCAGCCGCACCCGGATCTTCCATTGAGAAGGCCAAAATGGTTGGGCCAACCAGAGCTTCGTCAATGCACTCGAACTCGGTACCGCGAATCGCAATCTTCGCCAGGTTGTTACGAACAACCTTCAGAAGTACGTTTTCGGCGCGAGCCTTGGCACGAAGCGCCGTCATATCACCTGAGGTGACACCACGGTAATCAGCCATTACCACAGACAGAGCACCACCGGCAGTCTCGTTGACTTCAGCGACGATCGCCTTCTTGTCTTCGAGTCTAATTGCCACTGGATTTCTCCTCGATTTCGCCGGGCTCATCCCGGCAAACCCATCATTGCCCTTGCGGGCGCCTTAACGGTGTTTGGGTTCAGAGAGAACGTCTTCACACCGTCTGCGCAGGCGTTGCTTTAACCCTTCTGGCCGACCATAAGGTCGACCGCGGGGGCCTGCGGTCTTTGACAGCCTCGGCTTCCGCCTAGACTACAAAGTACTACCGATCAGAGTCTTAAATGCTCAAAGCACTCTGGTCGATAGTAAGACCAGGACCCATCGTCGACGACAGGGTTACCTTCTTGAGGTAAACACCTTTCGAAGAAGACGGCTTGGCCTTTTTCAGGTCTGCAATCAGAGCTTCAACGTTTTCCTTGATGTTCTGAGCAGAAAATTCAACGTTACCCATGGGCGCATGGATAATACCGTTCTTGTCCGTGCGATAACGAACCTGACCGGCTTTCGCATTCTTAACAGCGGTCTCAACGTCCGGAGTCACCGTGCCAACCTTCGGGTTAGGCATCAGACCACGAGGGCCGAGAATCTGGCCCAGCTGACCGACAACACGCATGGCGTCTGGCGTGGCAATGACCACGTCAAAGTCCATGTTGCCTTTCTTAACTTCTTCAGCCAGATCATCCATACCGACCACATCTGCACCAGCAGCGGTGGCTTTCTCGGCATTCGCGCCCTGAGTAAAGACGGCAACGCGAACGGACTTACCAGTACCGTGAGGCAGAACCGTGCTGCTACGCACAACCTGGTCCGATTTACGCGCATCGACACCCAGATTGACCGCTACATCAACGGACTCTTTAAACTTCACGCCTTCGCCCAGCTCAACCAGCAGAGAAACTGCTTCGTCGATGGTATAGGCGCGAGCCTTGTCAATTTTTTCGCGAATAAGCTTTTGACGCTTGCTCAACTTTGCCATGTTACAGGCCCTCCACATTGAGGCCCATGCTGCGGGCAGTTCCAGCGATGGTACGTACGGCGGCATCCATATCAGCGGCCGTCAGATCAGGCTCTTTGGTCTTAACGATCTCTTCGAGCTGATCACGGGTAACAGTACCCACTTTCTCAGTGTTAGGACGACCTGACCCACTCTTGATACCTGCTGCTTTCTTCAGCAGAACCGGCGCAGGCGGAGTCTTGGTGATAAAGGTAAAGCTGCGATCGCTGTATACAGTGATAACAGTCGGAATCGGCAGACCAGGCTCTTGGTCCTGAGTCTCAGCGTTAAACGCCTTGCAGAATTCCATGATGTTCACGCCGCGCTGACCCAGAGCAGGACCAACGGGGGGACTTGGGTTGGCCTTACCGGCAGCAACCTGAAGCTTGATGTACGCTTCGATTTTCTTCGCCATGATTTTCTCCTATGGGTTCAAACGCCTTTCGGCTCCCCGGCTCTTTTTAACTGCGCTCTGCGAAGCAACTCCGCATTGCAGACACAAAAAGCCCGCGTCGCCTGGGCGCGCGAGCTCTCAGAATTATCAGCTGCCGATCAGTCCTTCTCGACCTGCCCGAACTCCAGCTCGACTGGTGTAGAGCGACCGAAAATCAGAACAGCAACTTTGACCCGACTCTTGTCGTAGTCCACTTCTTCCACTACGCCATTGAAATCGGCAAACGGACCTTCGGTAACCCGAACAATCTCGCCTGGCTCAAACAGCGTCTTGGGCTTCGGCTTATCAGCACCACTTTCCACGCGACGAAGAATTGCTTCAGCCTCGCGCTCAGTGATCGGAGCCGGCTTGTCTTTGGTACCACCAATAAAGCCAAGTACACGCGGGGTGTTCTTGACCAGGTGCCAGGTAGCGTCGTCCATTTCCATCTGGACCAGTACGTATCCAGGGTAGAACTTACGCTCGCTTTTACGCTTTTTGCCGTCGCGCATTTCGACAACTTCTTCGGTGGGAACCAGAATCTCACCGAACTTGTCTTCCATGCCATTGAGCGCAACGCGCTCTGCCAGAGTGCGCATTACGTGCTTTTCAAAGCCAGAATACGCATGTACGACGTACCAGCGCTTAGCCATTGCCCACTCCTGTTACCCGATAACTCCGGAGACCAGCCAACTGATCAACGAATCCATACCCCACAAAACCAGAGCCACAAACAAAACAAAAACAACCACAATAAACGTGGTCTGAATCAGCTCTGGCCGGGTGGGCCATACCACTTTCCGGATTTCTACCCTGGCTTCCTTCAGGAGTGCCGCGAACCGACGCCCGCGATCGGTCTGCAAAGCAACCAATGCCGCAAACAGGGCAAGCACCACAAGACCCAGCACCCGATACAATAATGACTCGGCGCTGAAATACTGATTGCCAACGACACCGACGGCAATCAGGAGAAATACGACCAGCCACTTGATTGTATCGAAGCCACTGGTTGAACGATCGGCTTTTGACTCCATAGGAATCAGCTACTGTATCCGGATGTTAAAAATGGCAGGCCAGGAGGGAATCGAACCCCCAACCTGCGGTTTTGGAGACCGCTGCTCTGCCAATTGAGCTACTGGCCTGCACCGAAACAACTCAGTGCACTTACTTCGAGTGTTTGCCCAAAAGAGCAATTACTCGATGATCTTGGAGACCACGCCGGCACCAACGGTACGACCGCCTTCGCGAACCGCGAAGCGCAGGCCATCTTCCATGGCGATCGGGGCGATCAGGGTAACACTCATCTTGACGTTGTCACCCGGCATTACCATTTCCACACCTTCCGGCAGCTCACAGGAACCTGTGACGTCGGTGGTACGGAAGTAGAACTGCGGACGGTAGCCCTTGAAGAACGGCGTATGACGACCACCTTCTTCTTTGCTCAGGACATACACTTCGCACTCGAACTTGGTGTGCGGAGTGATGGAACCTGGAACCGCCAGAACCTGACCACGCTCTACGTCGTCACGCTTGGTGCCACGCAGCAGCGCACCAATGTTCTCACCTGCACGACCTTCGTCCAGCAGCTTGCGGAACATCTCAACACCAGTACAGGTCGTCTTCACGGTGTCCTTCAGACCAACGATCTCAACTTCGTCGCCTGTCTTCAGTACGCCACGCTCTACACGACCGGTCACTACAGTACCGCGACCAGAGATAGAGAATACGTCCTCGATCGGCATCAGGAACGGCTGATCAATCGCACGCTCAGGATCCGGGATGTATTCGTCCAGGGCTTCTACCAGCTTCTTAACAGCCGTAGTACCCATCTCGTTGTCGTCCTTACCTTCCAGCGCCATCAGCGCAGAACCGGTAACGATCGGCGTGTCGTCGCCTGGGAAGTCGTACTGGCTCAGCAGATCACGAACTTCCATCTCAACCAGCTCAAGCAGCTCTTCATCGTCAACCATGTCCGCTTTGTTCAGGAACACAACGATGAAAGGAACGCCTACCTGACGGGACAGCAGGATGTGCTCACGAGTCTGCGGCATGGGGCCGTCAGCTGCGGAGCAAACCAGAATCGCGCCGTCCATCTGCGCCGCACCAGTGATCATGTTCTTCACATAGTCAGCGTGGCCCGGGCAGTCTACGTGTGCGTAGTGACGTGCCGGTGAATCGTACTCAACGTGAGAGGTCGCGATGGTGATACCACGCGCCTTCTCTTCCGGTGCGTTATCGATCGAGTCGAATGCACTCGCAGAACCCGTTCCCCATACCTCGTGACATACACGAGTCAGGGCAGCTGTCAGCGTGGTCTTACCATGGTCTACGTGACCAATGGTGCCCACGTTTACGTGCGGTTTACTACGCTCAAATTTTTCTTTAGACATTCGACCTATCTCCCTAATCAACCTGACCGTAACGTTGACCGGACAAAATGATGGAGCTCATGACCGGAATTGAACCGGTGACCTCATCCTTACCAAGGATGTGCTCTACCGACTGAGCTACATGAGCGTTTCACACTTCAAATTGGAGCGGGCAGCGGGAATCGAACCCGCGTCATCAGCTTGGAAGGCTGAGGTAATAGCCACTATACGATGCCCGCGAGCAATAAGTGGTGGAGGGGGCAGGATTCGAACCTGCGAAGCTTTCGCGTCAGATTTACAGTCTGATCCCTTTGGCCACTCGGGAACCCCTCCCGTACAGGCTCGCCCAAGGCGAACCCGTTAAAACTAAAAAGTGGAGCTGGCGGACGGAATCGAACCCCCGACCTGCTGATTACAAGTCAGCTGCTCTACCAACTGAGCTACGCCAGCCCACATTCGCCTCTTCAGCGAGGGCGGTATACTACGGATTTTCAGGAGTTGTTGCAATACCTTCACAACCGCTGATTTCGACCATTTCGAAATCGTCCCGGTAATCCCTGACTCGCCCTTCTCCGGTGCCTTGGTCGGCATTCCGGGCCACCTCAAAAACGAGGGCGTAGCTTAGCTGATTACGGGGGAAGTTTGCCAGTACAGCATTGAGATTCTGGCGTTTTTTTGCCTTCAGGACCCGCTCAGCCGCGTCGCGGGACTGGAACAGGCCCAACGAGATCGCATTGGTATTCTCTCCGCGGGTCACCAGGTACGAATCTATGCCCCGACGCTGCAGCTCGTTGAACAGGGACAACGCTTTGTCTTCCGGCTGCGGAGGAATAATCACCCAATGTAGAGGCTCAAGGGCGCGCTCCTCTTCAGAGACTGACTTTAAAGCCCCGGGGCGACCGAGAGACTGATAAATATCGCGAGCCTTTTCTGCCGTTTCGAACCAACCCAGCTTGACGCAGACTCGAGTTACCGGAGGCGGTTCAGGCACGGGTTCCGGCTCTGGCGCGGCGACTGAAGAAACCGTCATTGAGGATTGCGCGGGCTGATTCTCTGTGGGCGCAGGATCCGAACCCTCATCTTGATGCTCTGAATCTACTTTCAACGTTGCCACTCTGGGCAAGGTTTTTTCAGCGGCGACGATCTTCACGTGCGCCGGCTCCCAGTAATCGATGCCAAACCAGACCAGGGCGTTCAAAACAAGCAGCCCCCAACCAACCCACTTCATTGGCCAGAAGCCCCAGCATCGACTACTGCCAGGCCTTCGAGCACCAAGTCCGGCTCGTATTCAGCCGGTAAGCCAGCAGCCATCAGGGCCTGACCATCACCGCCTGTGCAATAGACCTGACTGAGACCGAATTCCCGACAATCCGAGATTACCTGGCCAATCACCCCCTGCCACAACCAGACCAGACCATGCTGAACGCACTCCGTGGTCGATTTGCCTGGCAAGTTTGCATCCGCATCCAGCGATTCGAAATTGATTCTTGCGGCATCCTGCTGCAGGGATCGAAGCATCATATGTTTTCCCGGCAGTATGTACCCGCCATGGTGATGCCCATTATCGGAAACGTAGTCCACCGTGATCGCGCTCCCGGCATCGATTACTGCGAAGCCACCAGGCTTGCGACTCCAGCCACCTACCATAACGTGCCAGCGATCTGCCCCCATCCTGTGAACTTCGGAATAGGAATTGTGCAGGCCCTCGCGCTCTTCTTCTGACCAATAGAAATGAACGTCCGATATTGCAAGATCAGCCAGGGCGCTCACAAGCTCGAGGCGCTTGGCCTCCGAAACCACGGTTGATACCGCAACATGCTGGATGTGTCGTGCATAAGCCGCAATTTCACCAAGCCACCCTGACTCATTCAGCAAATGAGCACCTCGGGCGACGATCCGATCCCCTTCTCTCAACTGCCATTTAAGGCGGGTATTCCCTGCGTCTATCAGCAACCTCATGAGTTTGCTCGCAAGCTGATTTCTCCGGCGCGAACCTTCTCTTGGTAGCCATCCACCTCAATCAGGTAGTTGCCCTGCTCGTCAACACCACCACCTTTGCCCCGCAGCTCGCCGGCCGCGGTTTTAAGCGATCTGTCTCTAAAAATATCCCGAGCCTGCCATTGCTCCCGGAACTCGACGAAACCCTTATCAGCAAACACGTCGGCGGCCCCCAAAACCCCGGCAATGATCGAAGATGCCAGCCGATTCCTGGCCCACTCATTGTCCGGCATTGCCCGGGCCAGGCTCGTCCAGGCCTGACCCACACCCTCACCACGGGTCATGTGCACGTTGACACCGATGCCTGCCACCACCTGCACAACGCCCTCCTCAAGTTCGCCCTGAAGCTCCACCAGAATGCCGGCAAGCTTGGCGTCAGCCAGAAAGAGATCGTTGGGCCATTTCAATCCGATGTCTTTGGCGCCCTCCTTTTCGAGCGCCTCTGCCACCGCAAGCCCCAGCACCAGGCTCAGACCATCCAGCATTGAGAAGCCACCTCGAAAGGTAAGACCCAGGCTTAAATACAGATTCTCGCCCCGGGGGCTTTGCCATTGACGCCCCCGGCGACCGCGACCTGCTGTCTGATGATCGGCGAGGCAAACCGGCACAGCAGCACCATTGTCAGAGCCACGTTGCCTTATAATTTCTGCGTTGGTCGAATCCAGTTCGTCAAAGACCTTGAGAGAAACCGATGACCGTATATCTGGCGGGAGATGACCGAGTATTTCTGTGGCGTCCAGCAAATCCACCGGCGTTTTCAGCCGGTAGCCTTTGCCGCGAATGGTTTCGATGGAAAAGCCCTCATCCTCGGCACGCTTTATCTGCTTCCAGACGGCCGTACGGCTGACGCCAAGTCGCGCAGCAAGAGACTCGCCGGAGTGTATCTGGCCATCTGACAGAAGGCCGAGTAAAGCTCTGGATTTCATTCTGCAGCGCCCGGTAAATAGATCAGTATCAGGGCGCGATTAAACACCAGGACGCCGCAAAAAACAAAGTTCGTCGGCCAGAGCTCAAGTTTGTGCAAGTGAACATCAGGGAATGGGTGTGGCCGTGAGGTTGGCCTTGATGTCCACGTTTTGCATCTTCACCCCATACACTGCCGTTTGGGCACCCCCGACCGGGTGAACCAGGTCAATGTTACCGATCGACAGCTCCTTGAATCGCGACCGAGCCTGCACGGCAAAGCCCAGGGGGCGATCCTTCAGCTGGGTTTCGGAAGGAGAAGATACGTAGCGATAACCCGCAGCCGCTGACGCATCCATGATTTTTTCGTCTCCGCGAGAGCCAACGACACCCTGGGCATCTGGCCCATCCGATTTTTTCACAACCCGCGTCTGATACACATCAACAGACAGTTCCGTTTGTATACCGAAGGTGTTGTCGTCCACGCCATCGCCGTCAAAATCGCCGCCATCACTGGTGTATATATCGTTCAGAACCAATTGTGTGCCGGTTCCATTGACTGACGCGCCGCCACTGGTGCGTCGATTGGTTTCCCAGGTAAAGGCATTCTTGCGCCTTTCACTCACCGCCTTGGCGAAAATCTGTTTGAGCGCAATCGTGACACCTTCGTCACCACGCTCTTCCCAGACGCCGCCGGAACCGCTACAGGCCGCGGGATCAGACCCCATGCCACCGGCGCATACCGCACCGGCGCCTCCGGGCTTAATGGTCATACTGCTGCCGGTTTCGTATTTTTGCAGTACAAAGCGCCCAAAGCTCTTCCCGGATTGTTTGTCGCCCACCCGCAGATTGCCCACATCCATGGTACTCCAAGCCTCTCCTTTGATAATGGCCAGCCCGTCCTCGGTCACATCCACCGTCATATCACGAACATGGGCGTCATAATCCAGCTCGCTGATCCACAGCCCTTTTTGGGCCTGCTCCCCATTGCCCTCGTCATAGGGGCCAGCGATGATTGCCGCCTTGCCGTTCCGAATGCGGATGTCAGAATTAATGGTGAGACCCTCCCCTTCTGCACCGCCCGGACCCAGAGTGACATGCCCATCAAGGTCAAACTCGTAGGACGGATAGAAGCCCAACGCTAACAGCAACTCTGTGCCACCCTGCAAAGGTGCATCCTCGTCGCCAACACGCAGGCCGTTAATCCGATAACCGGCTTTCAGATCCTCAAAACCAATCCGCAAACCATCAAAAAACTCGGTACCGTTGATCACCTCGTCACGGGTCACATTCACCGTCACGTCACCGCGACCCCACGACTGAAATCCGCTGAAAATGACCCGGTTACCGTCCTCGGTATACGCCAGGTCGGCATCGCGAAGACTCCATTCCGCAGCTAACCGGAGCCCCTGAGGACCGGCATCGGCGTGACCACCCCCTTGCAGATAAAGGGCATTGGAATAGGCCTGGCCGTTGTAAACGTGATCTTCAAAGACAAAATCCAGATTGACCTGACCAATACTGTCACCATCACTGCCCATCTCGATGCCACCAATGGCCAGATCCCCTTCAAGCGAGCCAAGGGTGAGCCCCAGTGCTTGACGACCTTGCCAATCCTGAGTGACATCCACTCTCAGGTCGTTGAAGCGATAGCCTCCCGTTATATCTCGAAATCTAAGAGAATTGCCGTCGTCCGAGTAGATGAAGTTCGCGGAGTTAATCACGGTGTCGTTGTCCAGACGGAAGCCTTCCGTGCCGTCGCGACCACCACCCACGATATTCAGCTGCGTGCTCAGATCGTAATCGCCACTCAGGCTGCCATAACTCGGCAACAGACGACCGGAATCGACATCCACGGAGTTACCGTGATTCGATGGATTGTTGCTGTACCGAATAGCCCCCACTTCGTAGGAACCGGTTAGCCGGGGCACCTTGAACTCAAGCCCGCCTCCAACCTCATCCAGCGTGATCCCCAGCGCTTCCACCGACATCGTGATATCGTCCAGGAAAACTTCGTTGCCGTTGGTTCTGTACCCCAGGCGGCCGTTTGTCACTTCAAAGGCCGTATCAAACGTGGTGCCGGCCGAGCTGATCGCTCCACCCGAACTTATCCGAAGATACCCGTCCAGCGAATGATCAAAGAACATTCCGCCCATGCCGCGCCCGGCGACGCCATCGAGCGTCACGTTCTGAAACTCGATCCGACGGTTATCGACCAGAAAATCAAGATTGAGGGATGCATCGTCCTCGACATCGATCTTGATTACGTGGCCAGCGGCCCCTTGGGCAGCATCGGCGGTACCGATGCGGAAATCTTCCAGGTGTATACCATTGCCATCCTCAAAATAGGACAACTGCTTTGCACCCACTTCCAGATCCAGGTCGATGGTGATGCCACTCTGGCCGCTGATTCCGGCCAGATCAGCATCATCCAATTGCTGTAGATCGGCATACACCGGCATGACAGCCCAGACACCACTCACCAGAGTGACGATAGAGCCCGAGATAAACCGCCATCTGAATCCCATCATCATTGCCGCACCTTCATGGGTTTCCCGTTGGGAAGACCAGCATATTGCCTTCCATGATTACATCGCCCTGCATCTGGACCGAAAAAATGTCCGTCTGCTGGAACCCCGGTGCCGTTGGTCGCGCCTGGTTGCTGGCCGCTATTTTGAACCGGACATCGTTGTACCGAACGACATTTGGGAGGCCGACCTCCAGCACATCCCCATTGAATTCCTCACCGTCACCACCGAACCCGGAATCCACGGAACGAACTCGAAGCGTCAGCCCTTCAAAAGCAAAATTGCCGCGAATCTCGTCCAGCACCATCCAGCCACCACCCTCTTTCAACTGATTGGCAAATCGGGCACCGCACTTTTTCGAGCCATCGTCACAGCGGCCAAAATAGCTGTTATCGATAGGACCGCCTTCCTCGTTGATGCTGATGTCGCCAGAAAGATATATCCCGCCCTGACCTGACACATCCGACAAATCCTCATCACTCAATCGATCCAGTTCAGCACTGACCGGGGCCGCTATAAATGCAGCCAAACCTAAAGCCATAAAAGTTGGTTTGATCCATCTCATTTCGCCAGATCCTTCGTTTTAATCTTCAGGTGCTGTATCAACATCCCCTGAACCCTCGCAGAGCCGAAGTCACGGTCACCGACCGAGAAATTGCCGATGCGCAGATTGCTTCTGTATTCCGGATTGGAGTAGTAGTCGTTATAGAAGTCCCAGGTCGCCGCGTTACTGCTTCCACGCAAACCGTCTGCGCCGATAGAACCGGGGGATGGGCGGTCAATCGCCGCGACCTCTACGACGAAGTTCCCGCCGCCATCGACATCAAAGAAAACCGGTTGTAGCTGGTTACCAATGGCCAGCTCCAACGCAAAATCCGTCATGGTGATCCTCGACCCACAGGAGGATCCATCCTGAGAGCAGGCATTCACGGACAGTTCGGGCGTGTAAAAATTAAGCTTGAACTGACCCACCATCTGACGACGATCGTTATCACCCCAGAGTCGAAGATAACTGCCGTCAATCACCGCACTCTGAGCGTGAATATTGATGTTGGCTGATCGATCATTGCCCACAGCGATGTTCATCTGCATCCCGACGTCTGGCCTCTCGCCAATGTAGGATTCGGTGGCCGGACGGCTCGCGCAGGGCCCGCTGCCCGCCGTGGCCGAGGCGCTCATACAGTCAAAACCCAGCGTGGGATCAATCAGGGAAGGGGCGGCAAACTCCAGCACCGCCTTGTTGGGCACCCCGATGTCGTTACCGTCCACCACATCGATGCTGTATGGATTCACCAACCTGCCAAGGTTTACCGGGCTCAAGGATTGCCCGTATTGGCTGCCAGAGCCAGAGATGTAGAGATGATTGACAACGATTTCCACGTCCCGGCCATCGGTACTCTTGATGCCACCAATCTTGAAAATCCGGGCCTGGTTACCATTGGCATCAGGCGCATCCGTGCCATGGGAGAATTTGAAATCTTCAAGCACGATACCTAGCCCGGCACCGGAGATTCCTGACAGTTCTTCCTCAGTAAGGTCCTGAAGCTCTGCCAAGACAGAAAAGGAAAGTGCCCACCCGAGAAAAACAGGGAGGGCAATAGCGATCAACCTTTGCGAGCTAGCCAGCATACTCAAAACAGCCCCCGCCCCCGATCGATGTACTCCGTTCTATAGCGCTCCGTACCGTATAACGCTTCATTGAGGTTCACTTCGGTGGCACCGTTCGGGATATTGAAGAAGGCACCGGAGGTGGCGCGAATAAAGTCTTCCGCCGTAGGGTTGGTCTTTTTGACATCTTCCAGCCAGTCAATGTCTTTGGTCTGGAATGAAATAAACGCACCGTCCGCAGGACCGGTAATTCGGCGCTCGCCGTTGACTTCTCCCACTTGGCCAACCGGGAAACTGTTGTAGATATCCAGGTCAAAACAGGAATCAATACCCAGCACCAGACAGTCCTGGGCGTAAACGTAGATATCGCCACTACCACAGCTGAAAAAAGAGCAATCAGGGACTTCTATGCGAGAGCTGGACCCAAAGCCAATCAGGTTGGCCACCGACCAACGGGTAAACCCACCAGCATCTTCCAGTACAAACCTTTCGCCGTTCGGTACGCCAATATGTTCTGCTCGAATCGGATCCAGTTCACCGATGTTGGGATCACCCTCCTCGCCGTAGACCAACTGAGCCTTGGTCTGCAGGGGGCTACCGCCTTCCAGTAACGGCGTCAGCAACACAATGATGCGGTCAAAAAAGTTGCCATTGGAATCGGCCTCGCGCAGCCCTTCACCGCGATCGATGATGTCGACGTTGACGTTACCCGTGAGCGTCTCGATTTTTCCGGAGAGCATACCCATCGACTCGCCGAATCCGAGCCGGAAACCAACGACCTCCTGAGTATCTTCATCGTAAGCAAATTCGAAGAAAGGGTTGTCGATGAAGAACGGGACGATTTCGTTTTCTGCGTAGCTGCTTCCGTCGGCCTTTCTCTGGCGTGGGGCTTTGGAATTGCGGTCAAAATAGGCGCGATTATTAATATAGCCCAGCGCGAAGTCCTCAATTAGCACATCGGACGTTCCGGCCTTTTCACCGTCACGCTCGTAACGCCCCATTTCGAGAACGTCCACATTGGTCTGGATTTCCATATCCATACCCAGATTCACGCGGGTATAAGAGGTGCTATCTGCTTCGTCAGGATGGTACTGGCGATCAACCGACACAAAAGCCTGGCCGGTGACTTCCGAAAGGGCAGCGTCAGAGATCGGCTGAAGGTCAGCGAAGGCAGGGGTAACGAATGACATCATCACCAGCGAAAGCCATTTGTTTTTCATAGACACATCTCACCATCAATCGCCGCTTCAAAAAGCGGGATTATTGTTATTTTCCAACGAGTGTCTCTGAATACAATTTTCTTACGCTGGCTTTCTTATGGTTTTTGGCCAGTTCGTGTACAAAGAGTAACCATTTTTACACGATGTCACTGTGAGCGGCGTCATAGATTTTAAACAAGCGGCTCTCAGAATGGTTTACCGCCAGTATTCCACGATCCAACGGGCGGGCTTGAAATAGCGATACCATTTCCCAGATTTTCCTTCTAAAGCGGCATCCGGGTTTGGGTTACCGTGAAATATCACGATTCTTGCTGCAGGAGGTGGCTCTGGCGCCTGATACAGGTTTTTCGGAAATCGGGGAATGCAGTTAGCCTTGAAACTCGGACACCAGCTATCTGGCCAATAATCGAGGCGCCCTTGGTCATTAATCCAGGCAGATAAGAACGCCTGCTCATTGCGAAACCGACGCCGGATCGAGTCGTGCTCCTGGTTGAATTGTTCGATGATGTCGTGATGTTGTCCTGACTCAAATCGAAATACGGAAGAATTACCGATACTTCCGTCCAAATTCCAATCCTTGATAATCAGGAAGTCGCCATCGATAGAAAAAAAATCGTCGATGTTCTTCAAGATGACCACATCAAGATCCAAGAAGAGAACTCGCCCTTTCACGCCGTAACGGGAGACGGCGAAGGCCAGCAATTTTTTCCAGCCGCGTTCCGGACCATCAATCGCAACCAAGCCATCAGGAATAGGTTGCACCTCAACGCCAGGGTCGATACCAAGACTATCATCCGTTAGACACACGAACCGATATTCGACTGACAGGTTCCTTCGAACCATCGAGGCCAGACGATTTACGTACTCAGGCCCATATTTTGCGCCCCATTTCATGCAGAGAACGGTATTCACTGACGGCCACTCCTTATCCATCTCAGCCTACGTTGGCCCGTCTGAGAATGGCACTATATTGGTCTGAACGTAGCAGGCGCGACCAGATGTGTTGAAAGTGTTGTGGTGGCAAATCGTCGGAATAGTGCCAATCACCGGGTATAGAATACACTTCAGAAAGAAACTGAAGATAGGCGCCCGCTTTCGGCTTCTGCATTGGATCCTGAAACAACTCTTTTAGAGCCTGCATTAATTGCTCTTTATTCTGCGCCACAGAACATACCTCAGGACGACTGTACACTGAAGGTGCCAGCACACACACCGGCAAACCACGCTCTAACGCTTTCAGCCCAACTGTTGAGTTGATGGTAATCACCAGGTCGACCATTTCTAACTGGTCTTCCAGTGAGGTTTCATCATCGACGGAAACACCGCGCCGATCGGGCACTTCCACCTTGGCTTTGCCCCAGGGGTGATGGCGCACAATCACCTCAAAGCGCCTGGCGTTGCCTACGACGCCTTCCATGCAATCTGCAACGAGATGGACCAAATCTTGAGAAGTGCTGACCCAATCCGAGTTAGACACAAGCTGTGTGTCCGACTCTATCTGAAGCGGTACAAGCACCTTGATTTTCGTGTTGCTCGCTTCCTTCGATTTGGCTATTGGGCGGTCTTCCCCATCCGTAATTAGCGACAAAGGAATTTTGACAACTGATGAACAGGCGTTTACGCCTCTCGGGTCCAAGGTCGTAGTGTTGGCAAAATGCCCATTTTCGAAATACCAGACCGGTATATTTAGATAGTCGGCTGCAGACACGACAGTTGAATAGGGTGGCTTCTGCCCATTCCAAACAACGACGGTGTTGGCGTCGCGAGACCGGATCAAATCGACCAAGGAAAAGAATCGAAGCTTCTCCCATAGATATAGCGACTTACGATACCAGCGCGACAAAAGCCCCGAAGAAAATAGAGAGGGGTAGTTTATCTCCTGACGCCGCAACTGGATTTTGACTTTTTGGCCAAGGGAGTCACTGACCGATCGCGGAGCCTTTACGAACAAGCGCCTTAATGAGTAAAGGCTGACATAACCAGGCTCGACAAACGCACTGTAGCCTTCAGGGGCGAAACGTTTGATATTTGAATAGTATCGTTGACGGCTCGAGGAGAGAGAGACAAAAAGAATGTTCATGAAACCATTGTGAGGGAATACTCCTCCATCCAAAGTAGATCGCCTTTTAATCGCCGGCTCAATCTTAGCGTATCAAGGACGAAAGCCAATCACATTTTTTGCCATCCAATAAAAAACCCCAGCACTTGAGGTGCTGGGGTTTGGGTATTAGGAGCCTGACGATGACCTACTCTCACATGGGCAGAAGCCACACTACCATCGGCGCTGGTCTGTTTCACTGCTGA
>NZ_JASGBJ010000003.1 GCF_030053415.1 Marinobacter sp. CHS3-4 | reverse complement strand
CCGATTTGCGAAGAAATTGAAAATCCAAATCTCTAAGAAATTCAATCGGTTGCCTCTCGAAAAACCACCTCAAAAATTGGCGTGCCCCTCGAAAGAGATGCGTATTCTACAGCCCCAGCCTGAAGTGTCAACGGGGGCTGGAAAATTTTCCTGAATAAAAGTCAGATCGCTTAATCGACCAACACCACGCGAGCAATCTTTTTCTTGCCCGCCTGCAGGATTACGTCATCCCCTACAACGAACATTTTCTCTTCTTTCAGTTGATCGCCATTCATGTAAACGGCGCCGCGCCCGAAGACATCTTTCGCCGCTTTACCGTTCTGCGCCAGACCTGCCTCTTTTAACAGACCTACAATGTGCACAGACTCACGGCCAGCCAGAGACACCTCCACGACAGGAACGTTTTCGGGAATCTCGCCCAGACCGACCCGGTTACCCGCAGACTTGTGGGCATTGGCCGCCGCCTCTTCATCGTGAAAGCGAGCAATGATCTCGTGAGCGAACATCTTTTTATATTCCTGAGGATTCTCGCCACCTTCGACGGCGTCCTGGAATTCTTTGACCTCCGTCATCGGACGAAGACTCAGCAGCTCAAAGTAACGCCACAGCAAGTCATCCGGCATCGACAGAAGCTTGGTGTACATTTCACCTGGCGAGTCGTTAACGCCCACATAATTACCCAGGGACTTGGACATCTTCTGTACGCCATCCAAGCCCTCGAGTATCGGCATGGTAAGAACCACCTGCGGACTCTGACCATACTGCTTCTGAAGGTGCCGCCCCATTAACAGGTTAAATTTCTGATCGGTACCACCCAACTCGACATCGGCTTCCAATGCCACCGAGTCATAGCCTTGCACCAATGGATAGAGAAACTCGTGAATCGCAATAGATTGCTCGGCTTCATAACGCTTGTGGAAGTCGTCGCGCTCAAGCATCCGGGCAACCGAATACTGCCCGGCCAGCCGAATCATATCCGAGGCCGACAATTTACCCATCCATTCAGAGTTGAACACCACTCGGGTTTTGTCCGGATCCAGAATCTTGAACACCTGCTCTTTATAGCTAATAGCGTTTTGCGCCACTTGCTCTTCAGTGAGAGGCGGCCGTGTTGCGCTTTTGCCGGTGGGATCGCCAATCATTCCGGTAAAGTCACCAATCAGAAAGATGACCTGATGACCTAAATCCTGAAACTGGCGAAGCTTATTGATCAACACCGTGTGGCCAAGATGGAGATCCGGCGCTGTCGGGTCAAAACCGGCTTTAATTCTAAGCGGACGACCTTCTTTTAATTTCTCAACCAGATCACTTTCTGGAATCAGCTCATCAACACCACGCTGAATTACCGCCAACGACTCTTCAATCGAAGCCATCTACCTTGCACCTTACAATCCGACCAACAGAAACCGCGTTGTTACAGAGATCTACAAAAGAAATCTGTGCTTTACCTGCGCCCCTGTTACTATTTAAATGACTATTTTTTAATCAGCGCCTAAAACGGCCGCCTATAAAGAGGCCCGGAATTATATCAGCGCAGGAAGCAGAAATCTGGCCCAAAGGTCATCAACGGTAATGTTTCCCGCTGTCGCGAGCGCTTTTTATACGGTAATCTGTTGGACTATACTTGAACAACAGCTTTAATTAGGCAGTACAACTTAGCGGAATTTGGACTAAAAACGGGTGCCATACGTGCTTAAACTGTTTCCCAAAACACACATCACCATAGCCGCGAGCGTTAGTGTCATCGTGGCAGCTACCGCGCTAATGAGCCCCAGCTCGCCGGTTGAGGCTAATCGAGCCGCGTATGCACTGAATCTCGACGAGGGCTCTGTTACCAAAGCCAGCTTTGATTCAGAGGCAGCCAAGCCCCAAAGCAGCGCAGACAAGCCCAGCCAAGGCGAGCCTGCTAGCCAACCTGAAGAGCTTGTTAGCCAACCTGAAAAAATGACGGAAGAGCAAACTCTTGCGTCGCTAGACAAGGCACTGTCCACCAGTACCGCCACACCCGATGCTTCCCGGCCTCAGGAAAAGCCGGTTGTCGCGAACAGCGAACCAGAGCTGGACTGGGACACCTATAAGATTCGTTCGGGTGACACCCTGTCGTCTCTATTCAGCAAGGCAGGTTTCGATGACGGCCTGATGCTGTCCGTTATCCACGGTGAAGATGAAGCTAACGAGCTTCAGCGCCTTTATGCCGGCGAAACCATTCGATTTGCCAAAAACGACGCTGGCGAACTAGCGGCGATCGAATTGAAACGCAGCCTTCTCGAAAGCTTGAAAATAGAAAAGACCGAAAATGGCTTTGCAGGCGAAAAGGTGGTTCGCGAGCCGGACGCGCAGCCTGCCTTTGCCTCTGGCGTCATCGATGGCTCGCTTTATGTCGCTGCCCGGGAAGCCGGTCTGTCTGATCGACTTGCCATGGAAATGGCCGGTATCTTCGGCTGGAACATTGATTTCGTTTACGACGTTCGCAAAGGCGACCGCTTTGAAGTCGTCTACGAAGAGCTTTACCTGGATGGCGAGAAATTCGACACCGGCAACATCCTGTCTGCCCGCTTCGTAAATCGCGGCGAGGAAGTTATTGCCCTCCGCTACACGGACAGCAACGGCGACACCGACTACTATTCGCCGAACGGCAGCAGCATGCGCAAAGCATTTTTGCGCACTCCGATCAACGCCCGCGTTTCTTCATCCTTTAACCTGCAGCGCCGCCACCCGGTGCTGGATGTGGTTCGTCCCCATGAAGGCACGGACTATGCCGCACCTCCAGGCACCCCTATTAAGGCCGCAGGCGACGGCCGTGTCATCTTCGCAGGCTGGAAAGGTGGGTATGGCCGCACCGTCGTCCTGCAACACGGCGACAACATTACAACTCTTTACGCTCACATGAGCCGCCTGGGCCGGGGAATCCGTAACGGGTCACGGGTAAAACAGGGTGACACTGTTGGCCATGTCGGCTCATCTGGCATGGTGACCGGCCCCCATCTTCACTACGAATTCCGCGTAAACGGTTCGCCAAGAAACTCTCGAACCGTGAAACTTCCGGATGCCAAACCCGTTCCGAAGTCAGAATTGGCTCGATTCGAACGGTTCGCGAAACAGGAAGTGGCTAAATTCGAGCTGTTCCGTCAGGACTACCAGCAACTGGCCCTTGCCTCAGACGAGTAACACAATGGATACCTGGATAGGTTTGATGTCAGGTACCAGCATGGATGGCATCGATGCCATCCTTGTATCCTTTCCGGATAATCATATCCAGATTCACGCAACCCACAGCATTAGCTACCCCGACGACATCCGGAACCGACTGGTCAGCCTGAGCCAAAACAAGGGCTCGCCGGATGAAATTGGCGAACTGGATCACCGCGTTGGCGGACTTTTCGCAACAGCGGCAAATCAGTTGCTGGAAAAATCCAGCTTTTCCGCAGACCAGATTCAGGCGATTGGCAGCCACGGACAAACTATTCGACATCAGCCAGACGGCGGCACACCCTTTACGCTGCAAATTGGCGACGCGGCACTGATCACCGAGCTCACGGGAATTACCACAGTCGCTGACTTCCGACGCCGGGATATGGCGGCCGGCGGACAGGGCGCACCACTGGTACCGGCTTTTCATCGAGCCTACTTCAGTGCGGAAGGCGAGGATCGATGCATCCTGAACCTCGGAGGCATTGCCAATCTCACCCAACTACCCGCAGACCGCAGCCGCGCTGTCACTGGTTTCGATACCGGGCCTGCAAATGCGCTTATGGACGCCTGGTGCAAAGAGCAGACCGGGCTACCATTCGATACCGATGGCACTTGGGCCAGTGAAGGGGATATTGATCAGGATCTGCTG
Source organism: Marinobacter sp. CHS3-4 (assembly GCF_030053415.1). Lineage (GTDB taxonomy): Bacteria > Pseudomonadota > Gammaproteobacteria > Pseudomonadales > Oleiphilaceae > Marinobacter. The sequence continues at coordinate 349,195 of NZ_JASGBJ010000003.1, read as the reverse complement.
AGCGATCTGCTATCAGAGGCCTATTTTCAGCGCCCCGCCCCCAAAAGCACGGGAACAGAAAAGTTCAATCTGGAATGGATTCAGACGAGCCTGCGCCGACACCCGGAAGTAGAAGCGGTCGATGTTCAGCGAACACTGTTGGAGCTGACCGCCCTAACGGTCGCAAAACAACTGCCTCAGCAACCAGGGATGACCATTTACGTTTGCGGAGGTGGTGCGCGAAATCCGATGCTGATGAAAGCATTGCAGCGTACTTGCAGCCCGGCGACCATTACTTCTACCTCAGCGATCGGGCTTGACCCACAGTGGGTCGAACCAACGGCTTTCGCTTGGTTAGCAAGCCGCACAATGAACCACAAAACCGGAAATCTGCCGGACGTCACCGGTGCCAGGGGGAAGAGAATTATAGGGGCTATTTACTATGCCTGAGAGGCTGATGCCGGTGAAAGACGGCGTCAGATTGTAAAGGAGCTACCACAACCACACGTGGAGCTGGCGTTGGGGTTCTGAACCACGAACTGAGATCCCTGCAGACCTTCCTGATAATCCACCGTTGCGCCCACCAGATACTGATAACTCATTGGATCCACCAGAAGGCTGACGCCTTCTCGTTCAATGACAGCATCTTCTTCGTCCTGGGCTTCATCAAATGAAAAACCATACTGAAAGCCAGAGCAGCCACCGCCGGTGACGAATACCCTTAGCTTGAGCTCTTCATTACCTTCTTCTTCGACCAGTTCGCGTACTTTGGCGACGGCGCTGTCGCTGAGAAACAGCGGTGTCATGGCCTGTTGCTGAACTACGCTCAAGAGTGCCTCCAATGTACTGCAGTGCTCGGTTCTGTGATTATCGTATTCCTGACTAAAACAATCAACTATTCTCTGGCACGTCTGCTTCTTCGCCAACTTCTTCCGATGGCTCAGTCTCCGCGCTCTGCTCTTCAGGTTTGGATCTCATCAGCAGGCCAGCAGGCTCACTCTGGTGAACGAGATTGCCATTCACCTCGGCTCCCATCGCCATTTCGATCAGGTTGTAATACACGTTGCCGTTGATGGAGGCGTTTTCAGCCAGTTCAAGATGGGCAAAGGCATAAACGTCGCCGTGAACCGTACCATTCACGATCACGTGAGGAGCGCGGATATCCCCTTCGACGATTCCAACCTCTGAAATTCTCAGCACCGCTTCAGTGCCATCGTCTGCGACCAGCGTGCCACAAACCTTACCGTCAACATGTAAGCCACCGGAGAAATGCACGTCTCCGTGAATTGTTGCCCTGGAGGACACAAGCGTGTCGAAATGCCCGGCGGGGCGACGTGGCTTCTGCTTCTTCTTACCCAGCATGTTATCTCTCCGTCAGTTCGTCCCAGTCAAACGTGCGCTCAACCTTGGCTGAGCCCGATCCATCCCGCTTTGCCATTACCTGCACCTCCAGCGGCTCGAAACCATCCGGCAGGGTCAGCTGGCCCTTCACTTCCTGGAAATAGCGGAAACGGAGTTTAATGTCAGTTTGTTCAATATCGGCCGATAGGTCTCGCAGCGCAATGCTTTCCTTTTGGTCATCACGCAGACCCACCACACTTACTTCAGCGTAGCCGGAAAGATAACTCTTGTTATCCCCCCTTTGCACCAGCACCACCATGAAATCGTATACGCCTTTATTCGGCGTTCGTCGCATTCTGACCCGGTCAATCTGAAGACCGCGGGTGCTATCGGACGGCGCCATGATGTTCTTGTAGAAGACCAGTTCAGATTGCAGAGAAGCCAGGCGCGTTTCCAACTCGACGATGTTTCGTCTCGCCTGGTTAAGAGCCTGCTGGTCAACCGCTCGACCGCGCTCGAGGTTCACAATCTGCTGACTCATTTCACGATTGTGATCCCGCAGCTGCTCCACCTGATCCAACAACCGGTTGCGCGACTCTTCCGCCGTTGAAAACCGGAACCCGCCCTGAGCCATGCCAGTCGCATATCCGATGACGGCTGCGACCAGCGAAAACACAAGCAGGATCAGGGTCCGTCGCACCCGATATCCGGGACGATGCCGGATAACAACATATTCTTCCGATGGCTTCTTTGGCTCGCTCACCCTGGCATCCTATGGCAGCAATGCCGGGGCTTCGAGGCCACGGGTTTCCGGCAGGTCAAACATGATATTCATGTTCTGAATCGCCTGACCGGCTGCACCCTTGACCAGGTTATCGATCACCGATGAAACGATAACGATAGAGCTGTTTTCCTGGCGATGCAGTGCCATACGGCAATTGTTCGCTCCGCGGACACTGCGAGTTTCCGGGTGACTTCCAAACGGCATGACGTCGACAAACGGCTCATCCCGGAAGCGGTCTTCAAACAGCGCCTGAAGCCGGTCAAAGTCCGCAGGATCTTTAAGGTCCGCGTAAAGCGTAGCCTCAATGCCCCGAATCATGGGAATCAGGTGGGGCACGAAACTGACCCCTACTGAACCTTTGGAGGCCTTCTCCAGTCCCTGCCGAATCTCAGGCAAGTGGCGGTGCCCGGAGGCGCCATAAGCTTTGAAACTCTCGCCAATTTCCCCATGCAGCATGGCGATCTTGCCCTGTCGTCCAGCGCCGCTGGCACCGGATTTTGCGTCCGCGATCAACCGAGTCGTATCGACCAGGCCGGCTTCCAGCAATGGAAGGAAGCCCAGTTGCACCGCCGTTGGATAGCACCCCGGATTCGCCACTAACTGCGCTCCGCGGATGGATTCGCGCGCCACTTCCGGAAGCCCGTAAACCGCTTTGTCTGCCCACTCTGCGCTTTCATGGGGCATGCCGTACCAATTTGCCCAGACATCCAGATCTTTCAGCCGGAAATCTGCAGAAAGATCCACCACCCGCGCGCCAGCGGCCATCAACTCCGGCATCATGCGCATGGCCACACCGTGAGGCGTGGCGAAGAACACCAGGTCGCAGGCAGACAGGGTGGCAACATCCGGCTCGGTAAACTCAAGCTCGTAGTGGCCTCGCAGGTTTGGAAACATCTCGGCCACGGGCATGCCAGCCTCTGTACGGGACGTAATGCAGCTCACCTCAACGTCCGGGTGAACCGCCAACATTCTGAGAAGCTCGACACCGGTATATCCGGTGCCTCCAACAATACCTACCTTAATCACCAGCAACTCCAGCTTGATTCGCAAAATAGCAGGCGGCAAAGCCACCTTTATTAACCTGCTAGTCTAACATGATAAACCAATGACTTAGTTGCAGCCCCCCGGGCTCTGGTTACAATACGGAAAGAAATCACTCGTCTTTGATTAAGGCTCCCATGCGAAACCCCTGGCACAAGATCACTGAGAACCTGTTTCCTGTGTTCCGTCGCCGGCTTTCCGGGGTCGATGCCTTACCGCAACTTGCGGTACTGGGACTTCTGTCCGGGCTGTTTACCGGTGGAGTCATTCTACTATTCCGACTGGCGATCGAATGGCCACTGGAACGATTTTTACCCGGTTCCGGATCAGAATCCTTTGAGCATCTGGACCTGATTACCCGTGGCGTTCTGCCGTTCGCCGGCGCCGTTGCACTGGGGCTTTTCCTGCACCGGCTGGCGCCTCAGAACCGCAAGGTGGGGGTCGCCCATGTCATGGAGCGGCTGAATTACCACCAGGGGTACATTTCCATCCGTAGCGCGCTGGTTCAGTTCGTTACCGGTGTGGCCACTGTCGTAACAGGCCAGTCGGCGGGTCGTGAAGGCCCTGCGGTTCACCTCGGTGCAGCTTTTTCCAGCCTCATGGGTCAGTGGATGCGACTTCCCAACAACAGCATCCGAACACTGGTTGCCTGCGGCTGTGCGGCCGCCATCTCCGCTTCCTTCAACACGCCGATATCGGGCGTCATCTTCGCCATGGAAGTGGTCATGATGGAATACACCATCGCCGGCTTTACCCCAATCATTCTGGCCTCGGTCACAGCCGCCGTAATCAGTCAGGCGGCTTATGGATCCGAGCCTGCCTTCAGCGTGCCACCCCTGACTATGAATTCGCTGCTGGAGATCCCCTGGATTCTGGCCATTGCGTTGGTGATTGGCATTGCCGCCGCTGTGTTTATTCAATTGGTGGAGGTCATGGGCAAACACCAGCATCGCCCCGTCATATTACGTATGACTGTGGCTGGCCTGTTCATGGTGCCGTTCGCCATCGTGATTCCCGAAGTCATGGGCATCGGCTACGACACCGTGCAGTTGACCATTGACCAACAGTTGCCCTTCTGGATTTTGCTGGGCGCTGGCATCGCAAAATTGCTGGTGACGTCGATTACCATTGGTCTGGGCATGCCAAGCGGGGTTATTGGCCCGACTCTGTTCATGGGGGCGACCATTGGCGGCGCCATGGGTCTGATCGGGGCGCAGATTTTGCCAGAGATGTCGTCTTCTATCGGCTTTTACGCCATGCTCGGAATGGGCGCCATGATGGGAGCGGTCCTGCAGGCACCACTGGCGGCTCTTATGGCTCTGATGGAGCTCACTCGCAACCCCAACATCATCTTACCCGGGATGCTGATCATCACGACTGCCAGCCTGATCACCAGTGAAGCCTTCGGAAAAAAGTCGCTGTTTTTGACCATGCTGAAGAGCCAGGGCCTGAGCTACCAGAACTCGCCAGTGATTCAGGCCCTGCGACGGGTATCCGTCGGCGCCATTATGGACCGGAATATTCTTCGTACTGGTCGCTACCTGACCGCAGAGGAGGCTCGGAAAGTCCTGAAATCCGAACCGAAATGGCTGATTGTCGAAGGGAGCAACGGACCTACCGCTCTCATGCCGGCCGTTGATCTGGCGCGGTTCATGGAGGACAGCACCAAGGCCAAGCCAGAAGCCGACAAAAAACAGGAAGACGGCCATCCGGAAAGTGAACAGGAGCCGGAGAAAATTGACCTGATCAACATTCCTGCCAATCGGAGGGACATAGGGCCTGTTCAGTATCAGGCCACGCTGGATGAAGCACTGAACGTCTTTGAGCAGACCAGCGTAGAAGCCTTGTATGTGCAGCGCCACGTGGCACCGACGATCCAGAGGATATACGGCGTGTTGCTGAAATCCGATATCGAAAGTTATTACCAATACCGACGGAGCTGACCAATGCTGTGGGTTAAAGCACTTCACCTGATCGCTATGGTGTGCTGGTTTGCCGGCATCTTTTACCTGCCGCGTCTGTTTGTGTACCACGCCGCCTGCGACGATGCCCCCGGGCGTGAGCGATTCAAAATCATGGAACGCAAACTTTACCGGGGCATCACGACGCCCTCCATGATCGCTACGCTGGTCTTCGGCTTCTGGCTCGTGAGCTATAACCCATCCGGCTATTTCAGCCAGGGTTGGCTCCACGCGAAGTTGCTCCTGATTGCCCTGTTAGTTGCCTATCACTTCTATTGCGGGCATCTGGTTAAAGTGTTTCGCGACGACAGCAACACACGCTCTCACGTGTTCTACCGCTGGTTTAACGAACTGCCAGTCTTTATCCTTGTTGCCGTTGTCATTCTTGCAACTGTAAGACCCTTCTGAGGCGACCAATGAAAGATTTGCAAACACGCCCCCAGGTACTGGTCATTTCCGGGCTTGACCCCTCTGGCGGAGCCGGCATTCAGGCGGACATTCAGGCCATCACCGCCCTGGGCTGCCATCCCCTGCCAGTACTGTCTTGCCTGACCGTACAAGACACCAAAAATGTTTACGGGGCAAGCTCAGTAGATCCAGACATGATACGCCAGCAACTCGCCAAGCTTGCGGAAGACTGCCCCATACACGCAATCAAAACCGGGGCCATGGGCAGCGCCGACATTGTCGACGTGCTGGTGGAGTTTCTGGCAGACCACCCAGGCGTTCCGCTGATCACCGATCCGGTCATCAAGGCTGCCGGAGGCGGTGATCTGGCCGACGAAGCGCTGATTGAACGCATGAAGTCACGACTGTTCGCCCATGCTGAAATCCTCACACCCAACGGCATTGAACTCGAATTGCTGGGCAACAGCAGTGACCCGCTGCAGGCCGCAAACAACGTGCTGGAGACCGGCTGCCACTCGGTGATCGCCACGGGCGGCCACGGCACCGGCGAACAGATCATCAATACCCTTTACAGAAGCGGCCGGACACCGAAAGAATTCAAGGTTGACCGAGTCAGGGGAGAGCACCACGGCACGGGATGTACACTGGCGGCTTCTATCGCAGCCGGCAGAGCCAGCGGTCTGAAAATCAGCCCGTCCATTGGCCAGGCTCAGAACTTTGTGTCGCACGCGATCCGCAACGCCCTCCGAGTGGGCAAAGGGCAGCCGGTGCCAGACCGGGGCATTCAGTGGGAACAGTGAATGCCAAAGGCCTGCGGCCGGGCCTCTACGCCATTACCGATGGCAAGCTACTGCCTCCGGATCGGCTGGTTCCTGCTGTCGAAGCCGCACTCAGAGGCGGCGCGACGCTGGTGCAATACCGGGAAAAATCGTTGCCCCACGCCGAGCGGTTGCGCCTATCAAGCAACTTGGTCGCAGCCTGTCGCAACGCCGGCGTGCCCCTGATCATTAACGACGACCCGCAGTTGGCCAAACGCGTTGCGGCAGGCGGCGTGCACATGGGGCAATCGGATGGCTCACTGGCCAGCGCGCGGCGACTGCTCGGCGACGACGCCATCCTTGGTGCCACCTGCCACGCGAGCCTGGATTTGGCCGCCGAGGCCATTGAGAGTAGCGCCGACTATCTGGCTTTTGGCCGCTTTTTTTCATCTGGCACCAAGCCGGACGCTCCCTCAGCGGAACCCGGCATTTTGGGCGAAGCCCGCGCATTCGAGAAACCCGTTACAGCCATCGGCGGTATTACTCTGGACAATGGCGAATCCCTGATTCGAGCGGGCGCCGATCTACTGGCTGTCGTTGGCGGATTATTTGACGGCGACGACACCGTGATTGAAGATCGGGCCCGTCAATTTACCCGGCTGTTTGCAGCCCATCACCCACTTTTCTGAAGTAGCGACTGATTTGGAGCAACCCGTTATGACGCAGTCCGAGACGCTGTTTGAGCAAGCACAAAAATACATTCCCGGCGGCGTAAACTCCCCCGTGCGGGCATTCCGGGGGGTTGGTGGCACTCCGATCTTTTTCAAGCACGCCGAAGGAGCTTACCTTTACGACGAAGACGACCGTCGCTACATCGATTACATCGGCTCCTGGGGCCCCATGATTCTTGGCCATTCCAACCAACGGATCAAAGACGCCCTGCACGCTCAGGTGGATCTGGGCATCGGCTATGGCGCCCCCACCTCATTGGAAACAGACATGGCCAAGAAGGTCTGTGAGCTGGTGCCATCCATCGACATGGTTCGGATGGTGAACTCCGGCACCGAGGCCACCATGAGTGCAGTACGGCTTGCCCGCGGTTATACCGGGCGCGACAAGATCGTGAAGTTCGAAGGCAACTATCACGGTCACGTGGATTCCTTGCTGGTGAAAGCCGGATCCGGCGCACTGACCCTTGGCGTACCGAACTCGCCAGGCATCCCGGCCAGCCTGGCCGAACACACCTTGACGCTGGATTTTAATGACATCGAAGGCGTTCGCGACACCTTTGCCAAAATGGGGGACGAAATCGCCGCGATTATTGTCGAACCGGTGGCCGGCAACATGAACTGCGTACCGCCAGTCCCGGGATTCCTGGAAGGTCTCAGGGAAGTCTGTGACCAACACGGCACCGTGCTGATTTTTGACGAAGTCATGACCGGTTTCCGGGTGTCCCTGGGCGGCGCCCAGGGCTTTTACGGCGTGACTCCGGATCTTACCGCCCTGGGCAAGGTGCTCGGTGGCGGCCTGCCCGTAGGCGCGTTTGGCGGAAAGCGGGAAATCATGGAGTACATTTCACCGCTCGGTCCGGTGTATCAGGCGGGCACGCTGAGCGGAAATCCACTCGCTATGTGTGCTGGGCTGACTACCCTGAACGCCATTTCGGAGCCAGGCTTTCATGACCGCCTGACGGAAAAAACCAATGCGGTTAAAAACGGTTTGAAACAGGCCGCGGACGAAGCCGGCATTCCCCTGACGGTACAAAGCGCCGGCGGCATGTTTGGCTTTTTCTTCACCGACGCCCCAACCGTGACGCGTTTTGACCAGGTCACCGCCTGTGATATTGATCGCTTCAAAGCCTTCTTCCAGGACATGCTGAAAGAAGGCGTCTACCTGGCACCTTCCGCGTTCGAAGCTGGCTTTACAACTGCTGCATTAAGCGATGAAGACATTGAATTCACCATCAATGCCGCTCGCAAGGTCATGAAAACGCTTTAGCGCCATAAAGCATCTAAAACCGTGACGCCGGTCACACCCTGAGTGTGACCGGCGCATCAAGGCCTCTTTTGCCGTTGACTTCCTGTCGTTGCTGATCAAATGTTGACCACGTCTCGCAAGAGATAGTTTGACAATAAATACAACAGCAAACTGCAGGTATAACAATGAAACAATGGCTAAAAGCACTCACTGTGCTCGTGGTTGTGGCGTGGTCTGCGCCAACCATGGCGTGGTGGTGGTCCTCCTCAGACTATACCGATACCCGCTATCCCATCGTGCTGGTTCACGGCATGTTCGGATTCGATTCCATCGTAGGCGTTGATTACTGGTACGGCGTTGCCGAAGACCTGCGCAGTGACGGCGCCGATGTGTACACCACACAGGTTCCCGCCCTCGATAGCACCATCGCACGTGGCGAGGCACTGTTGCCCCAGATCGCATCCATTGCCGCAGTTCATGGCAAGGTTAACCTGATTGGCCACAGCCATGGCGGACCAACGGCCCGCTATGTGGCCCGGGTAAGGCCGGATCTGGTGGCGTCCGTGACCTCCGTCGGCTCGCCACACAAAGGCTCACCGGTGGCTGATCTGATTTATGGCTCACCGGCTGAAGGCCTGGCCGCAACTCTGGGTAATGCTCTGGGCAGCCTGATTGACTTATTATCAGGCGGTGGCTATGACCAGGATCTTCGTTCGAGCCTGTATTCCCTGACGGCCCAGGGCAGCGCGGAATTTAATCGGTTCGCACCTGCCGGCATGCCCTCAAGCAATTGCGGCGAAGGGGCCTACTCAGCTAACGGCGTTCGCTTTTATTCCTGGGGCGGCACTGGCGTTTTGACCAACGTATTTGATCCGTCGGATGCGCTACTCGGCACCACCAGCCTGGCCTTTGGGTTCTCTGCCAACGATGGTCTGGTTGGCCGTTGCAGCAGCCACTTTGGCAGGGTAATCCGGGATAATTACTTCATGAATCATCTGGATGAAGTAAACCAGGCTCTGGGGCTGCATAGCCTGTTCGAGACGGATCCGAAAACGGTGTTTCGTCAGCAGGCAAACCGGCTCAAAAACGCCGGTCTATAATCCCTTCGGTTCAGGCCCGCTGGCAGGATGCTGCGGGCCTGACTCCTTCTCCCCTAAAACACACCGTCGAGACTGATCAAAAATTCCGTGCGATCATACTCGTATCGGGCAAGCGTACTTTGGTTGGTTTCCCAGGCCAGTTCTGCGCCCAGATACCAGGTGGGATTAAACGCGTAACGAGTGAACACCCGGGCTCTGTACTTTTCGTCTTCACGCCTTGTCGACTGAATCTGGCCATCTTCCACTAGACGATGAGGATCGCTGTAACGGCTGACCCGCAGGCTCTGACTGGCACCCAATGAAAGGCGTTGACTCATTAACCGCTCGGCAGAGACGCCAACCCGGTGTCGGATAGGCGATAAGCTAAAGAACTCGGAACCCGATTCCAGGTCTTCCCTCCGGTCAATTTCAAGACGATAGGACGCATCCAGAGTCCAGGGGCCTACAGCTTTTTCGAAACTCACACCGCCACCGTAGAGACTGCCATCGTATGCCTCGTACCCGGCCCCACCCTGAATCGTGGCAGCAAAGCCCTGAATCTCACAATCCACCACGAGAATCTGTGGCCAGAAACAGCCCGGACGCTTATAGCTGACATCCAAACGCACCTGGCGCTCCAGCAGATCTCCATCGAACCATAAACCGGACAGGCCAACCTCCGCGGTGATGCGGGCCGATTCCAGTGGATGCTGCCAGGCCAGCCCTGCACTGGCATAGGTATTATCGAAATCACTATTGCTCGAGTACTGCCGACTGTAGGCAGCCGCATTCAGGACCAAAGCACGACCGCGGCTCTGATAAAGCGGCGATCGGCCAGAGGCCAGAAATTCAGCAAAGCTTCCAGCCTGATCGGTGGTTTCACTGCTGGGTGTGCCGGCTATATTGTCGTCGTAACCACCAGCAACGGACAAAAAGACCAGCCGTTGATTGGTGGGGACTGAAGAGCCGTCACCGCGCTCGACGGTTTTTGCAATATCACGGTCACGTGCGTTGGGATTCAGTTGCTTTATTGCGAGCGCCTGTATCTGGGGAGGTGATGAAGATCGAGCCGCCTGCGCAAACCATTCCCGGGCTCCTTCAGGATCGCCTTTGGCTTTCAGAACAAGGCCCAGGTTATACAGCGCCAGCGGTGCATGTGGCGTATCCAGTAACCTGCTGAACGCAGCCTGCGACTCATCGTATTCATCGAGGCGGAAGTAGACGACTCCCAGGTTATAGAACAGAGCGGAAGAAGCGAGGCCCGACTGGCGAGCCGTTTCAAGGTGATGTCTGGCGGTTTTCAGATCCCCGGCCTGAAACGCAGAAATCCCTTCCCGGAATTCCTCTTGCGCGCTTGGCTGCTCGGCGAAACATGTGCCCCAGAACATCAGACTACAGACGGCAACAATAACCAGGGCATTAAACTTCAATTGAGACTCCAGGCTCTTGATTTCAACCCGGAGTATAGCAGCACTGCCTGAAAGAGAATTGGAGCTTATCGGCGATTCGCGAAAGGTCCAAAGGGCGTGCGACCAGAGAACACCGGCAAGACTGATTTCTAGGTGTTGTCCGGTCTGCCGGGGCTGCCTGATCTACCCGGATTGTCGGGCCTCTCAGGGTTGGCATCAGGATCGTCTGTCACATCGGGAAAGCTACCCTCTTTGCGAATGCGGGCAGCTTCTTTGGCTCGTTCTGCAACCGACTGGCCAAATTCACGACCGCGCTCCCTCGCCTCTTTAGCGGTTGCATTTCCTGGACGCGCATCCAGCATAATTGGCCGGGAAAGCTCGATTTCCCGAACAACAGATTCGGTCAGCGACTCGTCATCCGTCACCATTCGCATGGTAACGTCCAGGTCGTCAGCCAGTGCGCCCGAGGAAAATATTGAAAGCCCGGCGGCGGCCAAAGCTCTAAAAACGACATTCTTCAAGACGGGTCTCATAATGCGGACTCCGGAGAACCGGGGACATCAGTCTGATTTAACTGTGTCCGGAAGACTTTTTCACGCTCACCATCATTCAGACGAGCCACCAGCTGACCCTCACCCGGGAACAGCACGTTCAGGGGGAGCTTCACAATGTTTTCGCCCTGGTCCAGACTCACGTTCCAGCTGAGCTGATGATAACCCGCATAACCTGAAACCTCGACGTGTGGCGGAAGTTCAACAGTCAGGGTCACATCCTTCATGGCCTGGGCGGTGTTGAACGCCAATCGGACCGTTTGCTGACCGGCACTCTCAGATTTCTCCAATTGTTCTACCTGGCCATCGGATGCAGCCAAAGCAGGCGCGGCCTCCTGCGTGGGGCCGGAGCCTACGCCGATACCCACGGCTATGCCAACCGCCAGGGCAGCGGCGATTGCTCCGCCCAGAACCGGCAGGCCGAACGCCTGGGGCGACTTTTTCACTGGCTGGGCAGTCGCTGCCGCCATCACGCGCTCGCGAAAATCCGCCGACGGCTCGGGCACCCTGTATCTAGTCTGCAATGCGTCCAAAAGAGCGCTTTCCTTTTCCACAAGCACAGCACAGAAGTAGCAGTCAGAAATGTGCCTTTCGACTTCCAGCGCTTCGTCTCCGGACAACGCTCCCCGGAGCCAAGCACGCATATTTTTCCGACATGTGCTGCACGGCATTGTGATCACCTCACCTCATTACACGTCAGGGTTGCCCAAAAAGTTCCGGGAAAGATCCGGCGTCTCCTGCAATTTTTTTCGCAGCGCTGCACGACAGCGGTGAATTCTGGATTTTACCGTACCCAGAGGCACACCCAGCACCGACGCAAGATCTTCCTGGCTCCAACCATCAACGTCATGCAGCAGGATGAGTGTGCGCTGATCCGGTGACAGGGTAAACAGCGCCTGATCCAGAACCAACCCCAATTTACTCATGTCCAGCTGCTCAGGAATGCCCGGCACATCAGCGCACTGGTTTTCCAGCCAGGCGGCCTCATCGACGACTTCCAGTGAGCTCAATGGAATATCGGCGCGCCGCCCCTGACGCCTTAACGAATCGACGAACTGACGGTATAGCACACGATTCAACCAGGGACGCAACCGTTCCACGGAACTGATTTCATCCAGCCGCGGGTAGAGCTTGATCAGAATGTCCTGTACCAGATCTTCGGAATCCTGCTGCTGGCCGGTCAAACGAAACGCGAAGCGGTACATGGCCTCAAGGTGTGGCCCCACCAGTTCTTCAAATTTTCGTTTGTGGGACATTCTGAACGGTAATAAAGACAATTCTGTATTCCCTGAATCATGACTGCATCTGGAACTTTATCTGAGATATGAGCGTGTAGGGAATAACAGCGCAAAAATGCGCTCACACAACAACGAACAACTGGAGAGTTCTATGCCTCGCATCCTGAACTATTTACTACCACTGTCCATGGCAGCAACGCTTGCCGCCTGCGGCGGTGACGGCAGCTCAACAGGGCCTGGCACAGGCAGCGTTTCGCTCAATCTGACAGACGCTCCAACCACCGAGTTTTCAGAAGTGAATATAACCTTCACCGGCGTCACTCTTAAGCCGAAAGACGGTGAGCGTATTGAGATTTCGTTCGAAGAGGCGAAAACCCTCGACCTGCTGACGTTGCAAGGCGGCGAGACAGCCTCACTTCTCGACGAAGTGGAAGTGCCCGCAGGTGATTACAACTGGATTCGTCTTCAGTTGGACATGGATCCGCTCAAGACCTACGTCATGCAGGATGGTGGGCAGAAGTCACTTTTCATCCCTTCCGGCGCCCAGACCGGGCTAAAACTGATTCGCGGATTTACCGTGGCTGAGGGAGGCCAGAGCGGCTTCACGGTCGACTTTGACGTCCGAAAATCCATTGTTGACCCCAAGGGCGGCCAAGCTGACTATTACCTGAAGCCGGTGCTGAGAATCGTAGACAATCTCAGCGTGGGATCCATTACCGGAGAGGTGGACTACGCCAACATCAACTCCAGCCGCATGGACAATCCCGACCTGGCTAACTGCACGGAAGGCTACGCCGGTGCCATCTACGTCTACGAGGGCGAGGTGGAAAACCCCACAGACCTGAACGTCAATGAGCCGGATTCGGGACCGTTGCTGGTGGTGCCCGTCGAAGAAAACCTTGAAACCGGGTTGTATGACTACACTGCGGCATTCCTGACTGAAGGCACCTACACCATCAGCTACACCTGCGAGGCGGACAACAATGAAACCTCGGAGGACCTGCTGTTCCAGGGCACTCAGCAAGTGCCGGTCATTGCCAACGCTGAAACAACGGCCAAAACCATTCCGATCGTTGAATGATCATTGCTGCGGCCAGGACCTAAAGCCTGGCCGCTCGCTCTCTCGCCTGATCCGCGCCTGCAACATTTCCTCTCGCCTGCCGGATCTCTGCAAGCAATAACCATCCAGATCGCTGAGCAGACACGTTCGTCCCCGCCAGTGACAGCCCTTTGAGGCTGAATTGCTCTGCTGTCCCCAACTGGCCAAGATCCATATAGGCTTCAGCCAACGCAAAATAGACCTTCGCCGACCGCGGCGCGATACGCTGTGCCCGCTCGAGTTGACTAATGGCACCCTGCGGGTTGCCGTCCGCCAGCAGACGCTCGCCCTCCCCAATCAGGCTCTGTGCTGCGGGAGACAGTGCGTCTCCCTCGTTCTGATAGCTGGGAGTCCGAGGCTCGACGTCGGGTTGCTCGCTTTTGCGCTCGACTCTTGGCTCGTCCGGTTCCACATCCACCCTGGGCGGCTCCGGCGCCTGCGATTCCTGGCCACCCACAGGGACATAAATGGAACCGCCATCCGGCCCTGTCGCGCAGGCCGACAGCGTGCCTGCAAGCAGCAGCAAACCGATGCGTTTCGTGATAACTGAATTCATTCAAACATTCCTTCAAACCAGCCCCGCAAACGACGTCCAAAGCTGCCATCGCAGGACACTTCAGTGTCAGGTTCGCTACCCACAACAAAGGGCATGTAGCGAGCGCCTTCACAACCCTCTCTGGTCAATGCCCCACGCTCTGAGTCCACCCAATGGTAATCCACGCCTTCTGGCACCACCGGGGAAAATCCGTGCTGAGGCACCCGGCTCATAAAACGTGACCATACGGGTAATGCCCCGGTTGCACCAGTTAAAGACGTTGGGCCATTGTCGTCCTGGCCAACCCAGGAGACAGCCAGCAAGTCGCCACTGAATCCGGCAAACCAGGAGTCACGACCGTCATCGGTCGTGCCGGTTTTACCCGCCAGAGCGAGTGCTTTGGGCACTGTACGGTAAACCGAACGCCCCGTGCCCTCCTGCATCACTTCCTGCATGGCGTACTGGATCAGGTGGACCGACGCCGAATCGGCAACCTGATCCACCTTCAGGTTGTAACGACTGAGCGCTTCGCCCCTGGCATCCGTCACCTGTCGAATCGTACGCAGCGGCGTATTGAAACCTGAGGTCGCCAGCCCCTGATAGATCTGCGCCACCGTAACCGGCGTCATGGATACCGATCCCAGTAACATGGACGGGTACTCTGAAATACCGCCAGACACCCCGAAATCCCTCAGCGTCTCTTTGACGGCCTCGACGCCAACATCCAGCCCCACCCTGACCGCAGGCAGATTGTAGGATTTGGACAGCGCCTGATGCAGGGGCACTTCACCCCGCTCTTCGCCATCGTAATTCTTGGGTTCCCAGCGACGGCCATCATCGAACACCAGTGAAAACTCTTTGTCTTCCACCGGAGTAACCAACGTGTACTTGTCCGGGTTCTGCAAAGCGGTCAGATAAATGAACGGTTTGACCAGTGACCCGATGGGCCTTCTGGCATCGACCGCTCGGTTGAATCCGGCGAACTGAGGATCGCGCCCGCCCACCAATGCCAGGACTTCCCCGCTGTCGCGCGAGGTGACTACCATCGCGGATTCCAGCTTGCCCTCTGAGCGATCATCGATCGACTTCAATGTGTCACTGACGGCAAATTCGGCCGCGTATTGTACGGCAGGGTTCAGGGTTGTAAAAATCCGCAAGCCCTCGCTCTGGAGATCTTCCTGGCGATAGTCCCGAGCCAGATGACGGCGAACCAGGTCTATATACGCGGGATAGCGATTTTCAGAATAGGACGCCTGGGACGTCACCCCCAGAGGCTGGCCCTGGGCTCGCGATGCCTCCTGCTCCGTGATCAGACCGCTTTCCGCCATAATCCCCAGCACCAGGTTGCGCCGGGCACGGGTCCGGTCAGGATGACGACGGGGATTGTAATAGGACGGACCTTTGACCAACCCTACCAGCGTGGCTATCTGATGGGCCTTGAGATCGGCAATGGACTCGCCAAAATAGAACTGGCTGGCCAGCCCGAAACCATGAATTGCGCGGGTACCCGCCTGACCAACGTACACCTCGTTGATGTACGTTTCGAGAATATCGTCCTTGTCGTAGTGCAGTTCCAGAAGGACTGACATGAGGGCTTCATTACCTTTCCTGAGCAGAGTCTGATCACGGGTCAGGAAGAAGTTTTTCACCAACTGCTGGGTCAGGGTACTGCCACCCTGAACCACTTCCCCTGCACGAATGTTGGCCAGCATCGCGCGGGCGATCGACAGGGGCGCGATGCCAAAATGGTCGTAGAACTGCCGGTCTTCCACCGCCATCAGGGTATTGCGGAAGAGAACAGGCACCTCGTCCAGCTGCACAAGAACCCGATCTTCTTTATGGGCAGGATATATACCGCCAATCTGAGCCGGTTCCAGGCGCACAATCGGCGACTGAGGGCCGCTCAACACACGGAACTGCTCGACCCGGTCACCGAAGATGGACAACGACAATTGGCGCCGGGGCTCTTCCCCGTCACTGAACTGGAAACCGCGGGTATTGATGACAAACTGACCCCCGCTGCGGCGGTAACGACCAGCCGCTGAACCACCGCCGGAACGGTACCCAGCCAGTTCTAGCTCCCGTTCCAGCGCACCTGCGCTGACACTGGCGCCATCGTATAATTCCAGCGGTCTGGCGTAGACCCGGGAAGGAACCTCGAATCGCCGCCCCTCGAAACGGGCGGTCACTACGGCATCCAGATACACCATCCACCCGGCCAGCAATACAATGCCGATCAGCGAGACACGAATAAACAACCGCCAGAACCAAGGCTTGCGGCCGGCTTTTCCTGAGGGTTTTCGGGACGTTTTCTTTGGGGAGGCCGTTTTTTTCATGGCAGGATTATACCGAAACGGACCTCCAATGCGGCAACGCATCCGTGTGTCATTTATGTAATCTGGCGGCTATGATAGGCCACAAGAAAAATCCAATACCTGAAGATGCCTGGGAGAAGAACGTGACAGACGCACCATCCAATGCCCTGATACAGGCTTTGCAGAATCCGGAGCTTTACGATCACCCGGTCACGGAATTCCGCGTTCTGGAAACCCACATTTCATGGGTGATTCTCACCGGCGATTACGCGTACAAAATCAAGAAACCGATGGACTTTGGTTTTCTTAACTTCTCCACCCTGGACCGGCGCAAACATTTCTGCGAGGAAGAACTTCGCCTGAACAAGCGCCTGGCAGACGCACTTTATCTGGAAGTTCTGCCTATATCAGGTTCCCCTGAGGCACCCGTATTGGGCGGGAACGGTGAGCCCTTCGAGTACGCCATCCGCATGCGTCAGTTCGATCAGGACGGCCTGTTCGACAAGCAGCAGGAACGTGGCGAACTGGAAGCGGAACAGCTCTACAGCCTGGCGGAACAGGTCGCCCAATTCCACGACAAGCTCTCTCCGATTCCGGATGACAAGCCCTTGGGCACACCAGACGCGGTGTTCGCAGCCATGCAGGAGAACTTCGATCAGATTCGCCCGATGATCGACGACCCCGCACTGCTTTCCCAGCTGGACAATCTGGAAGCCTGGACCAAAGTCACGTTCGAACGCTGCCAGCCACTGATTGAGAAACGTCGCGCCGAGGGTTATGTCCGGGAATGCCACGGCGACCTTCATCTAGCCAACATTACGGTTCACGAAGGCGAGGTAACCGTTTTTGACTGCATCGAATTCAGTGAACCTTTCCGCTGGATAGACGTTATTAACGACCTCGCGTTCCTGCTGATGGATCTCGAATCACGAGGCGAAAGCCGCCTGGCCAATCGGGTTCTGAACCGTTACCTGGAATACCGGGGCGATTTCGAAGCGCTGCCACTGCTGACGCTCTATAAGGCTTACCGCGCCATGGTCCGCGCCAAGATCGCCCTTTTCACAATGGGCAACCCCGGCCTGAGCGAGACAGAAAAAGAGGGCCTGATGCAGAGTTATCGCAATTACGCCCAGTTGGCAGAGGACTACAGCAGCTTCCCTAACCCCTATCTGCTGGCCATGACCGGTCTGTCCGCAAGCGGCAAATCCGTCATCAGTGGCAACATGGCCGCTGAACTGGGCCTTATACGGCTGCGCTCAGACATTGAGCGCAAGCGCCTGCACGGGCTGGGCCCGCTGGAGAGCAGCAAGTCGGACATTGGCGAAAAGCTCTACACCGAAGAAGCCAATCACCGAACCTACGAGCACCTGGCATCACTGGCGAAGGATCTGCTGCTTGGGGGATTACCGGTGATCGTGGATGCAGCCTGCCTGAAACAGTGGGAGCGGGATCTGTTAACGGATGTGGCAGAAAACCTGGGATTGCCGTTCGCGCTGATTCACTGCGAGGCGCCAGAGGAGACTCGCCGGGCGTGGATTCGTCAGCGGGACGGCGACGCCTCGGAAGCCACCGAAGAGCTTCTGGAGGCACAAGCGAGCTGGTTCGAACCACTGACCGATCAGGAAAAGACCCACACGGTCCATCTGTATACGAATCAGGACCACCTGGCAGAAGCCGTCGCCGACCGCATCCGTCAACATTTCGGGATGCCCGGCGCCTGATCAGGCCTCGAGGCTGACTGGCACGGATTCCGTCAGAGAGAGATCGCCATCCGGCTGCCCCTCTCGGGCCAGCCGCGCCCGGTAAGCAAGCACTTCCACACCGGCAGCGTGGGCCTCCCTCAGAAGCTGACCATATTTTTCGTCAATGTGGTCAGCGGGCTTCACCACGTCTATACCGGTGTGATTCACCACGAACAGCAGCACAGCCCTTTCACCACTGTCTACCTGAGCCATCAGTTCCCTGAGGTGTTTCTGGCCCCGAGTGGTGACGGCGTCCGGGAAGTAGCCGATGCCCTTCGCCCCATCGTTCTCACACAGCGTCACGCTCTTCACTTCTACCCAGGCGTCCGGCGCTGTTGCGTGACCCGACAGATGAAGGTCAATCCGGCTTTTCTCACTGCCGTAGCGAACTTCAGAGCGGCAATTGCCATACCCGGCCAGCTCTTTTACGGTGCCATTTTCAATCGCCTCGCGAGCCTGGCCGTTAGGGCGTGCCGTATTAATGCAGGCCCAGATACCCGACTGGGTTTCAACCAGTTCCCAGGTGTATTTGAGTTTTCGCTTTGGGTTGTTGCTCTCGCTCAGAATCACCCGCGCCTGATCCGGCTGACAGCCCAGCATGGAACCGGTGTTGGGGCAATGCGCCGTGATTTCAGCGCCATCGGGCAGACGCACATCGGCCAGAAAGCGCTTGTAGCGTCGAACTAATTGCCCTTGAATCATCGGGGCGGGTATCCTCATATGTGTCTCCATGCAAAAGTCGGTGTCACAAGGCTGGCACCCCCGTAACTTATCTGCTATTTTCCGCAAATTCCCGTTTCAGGACGAGTGCTTCATCCAAGTAAAACCGCACAGCCACGGGGCTTATGCGGTGGGAAGCAAAGCGTTCTTGTGAAGTACTAACAAGAGGCCGGGTTCCATGGCAAAGACTGCAGAACAACCACGCGAACGTTTCACAAACTTCACCCCTTATGAAATGAAGAAGGGTGAAGAGTACATGAGTGCAGAAATGCTCGAGCACTTCAAAGGCCTGCTGATGCAATGGAAGCAGGAGCTGATGGAGGAGGTCGACCGCACCATGCACCATATGCAGGAAGACGCCGCAAATTACGCAGATCCCAGTGATCGCGCAACCCAGGAAGAGGAATTCAGCCTGGAGCTTCGCACCCGGGACCGCGAGCGCAAGCTCATCAAGAAGATCGACCAGACCATTGATCGCATCGACAAGGATGACTATGGCTTCTGCGACCAGTGTGGCGTGGAGATTGGCATTCGCCGGCTGGAAGCCCGTCCGACGGCCACTCTTTGCATCGACTGCAAAACACTGGCTGAAATTCGCGAGCGCCAGACTGGCATCTGACACCAGCGATCCTCAGCCATTAATGAGCTGCCGGCTTCAGCCCTGAAGTCGGCTTCCTTCTTATATGCCACATCCCAGCTACCGCGGGCGTTTCGCACCCTCACCGACCGGCCCCCTGCACATGGGCTCTCTGGTGACGGCACTGGCAAGCTTTCTGGACGCACGCGCCAACAACGGCCAATGGCTGGTTCGCATTGAAGATCTGGACCCGCTTCGGGAAACCGATGAAGCTCGGGACCAGATCCTTTCCAGCCTCGAAGCCCACAGCCTGAACTCAGATGAACCGATCCGTTTCCAGTCTGACTGCCTCGATCGTTACGGGAAACTGGTCCAGCAGCTGATCAAGGAAGGCAAGGCTTATCACTGCACCTGTTCCCGAAAGCAGCTGAAAGCCAACGGCGGCCGTCATCCCAATCGCTGCCGTGACGTCTCGCCGTCCATCACTGGAGGGACACCTACCGCTATTCGCTTCGCTCTTACAGACGAGTGGCACACCTGGACCGATAATCTTCAAGGGAATCTTACCCAGCATATCCATGCGGAAATCGACGACCCGGTCATTCAACGCAAGGAGGGTTTCTTTTCCTACCAATTGGCCGTGGTGGCCGATGACATAGATCAGAACATCAGCCATGTTGTTCGTGGCGCGGACATGCTGGAGATGACCCCTCAACAATGTCAGATATACGACAGCCTGGGCGCCAAGCCACCACAGTGGATGCACATCCCCCTGGTGACGAACCAACAGGGGCAGAAACTGAGCAAACAAAACCATGCCCCGGCACTCGACGATACACAGGCGTCTGCGAATCTGCTCACGGCGCTGGGGCTGTTAAACCAGGAAACCGCTGACCTGCACTCCGACCACAGTACGAACGAAATACTCTGCCGGGCTGCAGAGCGCTGGCAACCTTCGCGTATTCACCTGACAGCCCGGTAAACCCCGTGTTATAAACGGTGTCTCACGCGGCAGCGGGAACTCTCTTGCGATGTATATCTACCGACTGGTCTTTCTTCTGGTATTGGCCATCTACATCTTTTCACCAAACATACTGGACTGGTGGACTTCACCGGGTAATGCCTGGTACAGCCCCTACCTCATCTGGGCGAGCCTGATTGCCATGGGATTCTGGCTGGAATGGCGACGGGATCCCAATGAATTTTAGCCCCTCCAGTCTGCTGGTCGCCAGCCTGCTTTACCTTCTACTGCTGTTCGGAATTGCCTGGATCACCGAACGGGGGTTACTGCCAAGGAGCTGGGTTCGGCACCCGCTGGTCTATACCCTGAGCCTGGGCGTTTACGCCGGCATCTGGGCGGTTTACGCTTCTGTGGGCGTGGCTGCTGAATCTGGCTATGGCTTCCTGGCCTATTATCTGGGCATCAGCGGTGCCTTCCTGCTTGCGCCTGTCCTGCTGAACCCGGTTCTGCGGATCAGCAGAGCCTATCAACTGACCTCGCTGGCAGACCTGTTCGCCTATCGTTATCGCAGCCAATGGGCTGGCACGCTGGTTACCGTCTGCTCGGGCGCCGCTATCCTTTCTTTGCTGAGCATGCAGATAAAAGCGGTCACCAGCTCTGCGAGCATTCTGGCTCCCAACACTTCCCCTGAACTGATCAGCGTGTCGTTCAGCCTGATCGTTGTATTGTTCGCCACCTTGTTTGGGGCCCGTCGTAACCAGGGGTCAGACAGCCATCAAGGCCTGGTGGTGGCCATTGCCTTTGATTCGCTGGTCAAGCTGGTGTCTCTGCTGCTTCTTGGAGGCATCATCCTATTCGGTGTGTTTGGTGGCACAGCAGGCCTGGAAAGCTGGCTGGCCACGCAAACCCGTCCGGAAGCCGCACTGACGCTGCGAATTGACGATGGCAGCTGGCGCGCATTGATGCTGATGTCCTTTGCCGGCGCACTGGTCATGCCGCACATGTATCACATGACGTTCAGCGAAAACCCGTCGCCCAGGGCATTGGCCAAGGCAAGCTGGGGTTTGCCGCTCTATCTGCTATTGCTGGGCCTGCCAGTGCCATTGATACTGTGGGGCGGGAAGGCTCTTGAAGCCAGCACAGACCCCAACTTTTTTGCCATCGGGGCGGCCCAGGCCATGGAAAGCCCGGCACTCACCCTGATGATGTATATCGCAGGGTTATCGGCTGCCAGCGGGTTGATGATCGTCAGTACACTGGCGCTGGCAGGTATGCTGCTGAACCATGTGGTTCTGCCCTTGCGAACCCCCAACGACCAGGACGATATCTATGTCTGGCTGCGAGGGGTAAAGCGGTTACTGATCGCGGCGACCATTCTTGCCGCGCTTCTGTTTCACGAAACCCTTGGACGGCATCTAGATCTGTCGATTCTGGGCATTATTGCGTTGTCAGGTATGCTCCAGCTGCTGCCGGGCGCTCTTGGCGTGATCTACTGGCCTGAAGGCAACCGCCGGGGGCTCAACGCAGGCCTGTGCGCCGGGCTGGCCATCTGGATCATCACCCTGGTGCTACCCTTCTCCCACACGGCCAACCTGCTTGCGCTGCTGGACGCTCCACTGGTTCCGGAGCAGAGTAACGTTCATATTTTCATTTTCCTGAGCCTGACAGCGAACATCACCGTGTTTGCGTTGGTGTCGATATTAAGCGTCAGCTCTCCGGAGGAAAGCAGTGCCGCCCAGGCCTGTTCCGTCGGCGCCCTATCACGCCCGCAGCGCCGGGAACTGCTGGCCACCTCGTCTGAGGATTTTGCTCTGCAGCTTGCCGCGCCACTGGGCATGGGCGTCGCCCGGCGGGAAGTAGAACGGGCGCTCCAGCAACTCAAACTTCCACCGATTGAATATCGCCCCTATCAGTTAAGGCGTCTGCGCGACCGCGTGGAAGCCAACCTGTCTGGCCTGCTCGGACCTGCCGTGGCCCGCGACCTGGTCAAGCGCAACCTGGGTTTCAAACCCATGGCTGGCAGTGGGTCCGGGCAGGATATCCGCTATGTGGAGCGTGCACTGGGAGATTACGAAAACCGCCTGACCGGCCTGGCCGGCGAACTGGACAACCTGCGGCGCCACTACCGGCAAACCCTTCACAACCTTCCCATTCCCGCCTGCTCCATGGGCGACGACGGCGAGATCCTGATGTGGAACAATGCCATGGAAGATCTGACTGGCATCACCGCTGACGACGTTGTGGGAGCCAAGCTGATGGCGCTGCCAGAACACTGGCATCTGTTGCTGGACGATTTCAATTCGGGCAACGACCTGCACCGCTACAAACACCGGCTGGACCTCGGCGGGCGGCCTCACTGGCTGAACCTGCACAAGGCAGCACTCAGCGGTCCGGATCATCCGGAAGGCGGTAGCATTATTCTGGTGGAGGATCAGACCGAAACCCGATTACTGGAAGATGAGCTGATACACAGCGAGCGGCTGGCCTCCGTTGGCCGACTGGCAGCAGGCGTGGCCCATGAAATCGGCAACCCGGTCACTGGCATATCTTCCCTCGCCCAGAACCTGAAACTGGAGACCGAAGACCCGGACATTCTGTCCACGGCGGATCAGATCCAGCAGCAGACTCGTCGGGTGTCCAACATCCTGGAATCATTGATGAACTTTGCCCGTACCGGTAACCATGCCCATGCGAACCGCTACGAGCCGGTGACCGTGCGCCGCTGCGTGGATGAATCCATCAACCTGCTGTCACTGAGCGACAAGGGATTGGGTATCCGCTATATAAACGACTGCCCGGATACTCTGGTGATACTGGGTGACGAGCAACGATTGGTCCAGGTATTCATAAACCTGCTCGCAAACGCCCGCGATGCCTCGCCCGAAGGTGGTAAGGTTCGAATCAGTGGAAAGCACGATGGCTACTCCGCTATGATCGAGATCACCGACGAGGGGTCCGGCATACCTCGAGAACAGCTGGACCATATTTTCGAGCCTTTTTACACCACCAAGGCCCCGAACCAGGGAACCGGTCTCGGGCTTTCACTGGTGTACAGCATTGTGGAAGAACACTACGGCAACATTCAGGTGGAAAGCCCGACTAACTCTGAATCCGGCACGGGCACTCTGGTAAAAATCAGGTTACCAGCCTACGAACCGGAATCCGGGCCGCCGATCGCCCAGAACCAAAGGTCATGAAACAGTTATGCCTCGCATCCTGATTGTAGAAGATGAAGAGATCATACGTTCAGCGCTTCGAAAACTCCTGCTCCATGCTGGATACGACGTGGCCGATGCAGGCTCGGTGGAAGAAGCGACAGGCGCCGAGGAACCTGACCAGTTTGACCTGATCATTTCAGACCTCAGACTCCCCGGTGCCCCCGGCACCGAACTGATTCGCCGCGCACCAGACACACCGGTGCTGATCATGACCAGCTACGCCAGCCTGCGATCCGCCGTAGACTCCATGAAACTGGGCGCCGTCGAATACATTGCCAAACCGTTCGATCACGATGAAATGCTGGAAGCCGTCGAGGGCATTCTGGCTAGGCAGACGACACCCGGGCCAGAGACCGCCGCAGAACCACAAGCCGAAAGCACAGCCACCGACAGCGATCCAGCCAGCCTGATGTTTGGCGACTGCGATGCCATGCAGAAAGTGTTCACCCTGATTCGCAAGGTGGCCCCGACCGAAACCACGGTACTGATACAGGGCGAGTCCGGCACCGGTAAAGAACTGGCGGCCCGAGCATTGCACCTGATGAGCCCGAGAGCCTCTCACCCGCTGATTTCAGTCAATTGCGCAGCCATTCCGGAGAGCCTGATCGAGTCCGAGCTGTTCGGTCATGAGAAAGGTTCGTTCACCGGCGCCGTATCGGCGCGAACAGGCCTGATTGAGGCCGCCGACGGCGGCAGCCTTTTCCTCGATGAGATTGGCGAGTTGCCAGCGGAAGCCCAGGCCCGATTGCTGCGGGTGCTGCAGGAGGGAGAGATTCGGAAGGTCGGCTCTACCCAGAGCCGAAAAGTGGATGTGCGCATGATCGCCGCCACCCATCGCAACCTGAAAGCCATGACCCGCACTGGCGACTTTCGTGAGGACCTGTATTACCGCCTGAACGTCATGCAGATTCGAATCCCGCCATTGCGGGAACGCCAGCCGGACATTCTTGGGTTGGCACAGAATTTCCTGCGCAGACAGGGCGAAAAGATGGGCAAGCCCTCGCTGAACCTGACGCCCGAAGCCATGCGGCTGCTGGAACGTCATCGCTGGCCTGGCAACGTAAGGGAACTGGAGAACGCCATTGAGCGTGCCACCATTCTCTGCGACAACGACCTGATTACTCCTGCGCTGCTGGATCTCGAGGGCGAAGTGGAAGACGTGGCCATACCCGAGTCCCTGGTGGACGGGAACCATGAGCAGGCTCAAACTCAGGACACTGACTCGTCCAGCGACCTGTCCCTTGAAGACTACTTCCAGCACTTTGTTCTGGAGAATCAGGATCGCATGAGCGAAACCGAGTTGGCCCAAAAACTTGGTATCAGCCGCAAATCTCTCTGGGAACGTCGGCAGCGCCTGGGCATCCCCCGCAAAAAGAACCCGGCGAACTGACCTCACAGTTAAGAAGTTGAACCCCATCAAAATCAAAGTGTGAACCGCAACTCATTTGTTACCCAGTGTTCCTCAAGGTAACACTAATGGTTGTATAGATGCGGACTGAGTAACACTTCAGACATAAGTGCTACCCCTTACACAGATTGCCAAACACTAACCTTCTGTTAACAAACAACTTTCCAAAACTGGCACGCACTCTGCTCTCTCTAGGGCGCACTAAAACAAAAACAACAGTGATCTGACAGCGCCAAAACAAAAACAAAAAGCTGCGGAAAAAACGTTCGGCAACAAAAACAAAAATTGAACGTGAGCGAACTGAGTGTTTTGGGTACTTTGCTTTTTAGTGGTCCCACGGCACGTGCGAGTTGTAGATGTAGAGAAGAATCGTTTTCCAGACGGCACTGCATTTGCTCACAAGACTCGCCCGATGTCCCTGACTGCTCTGTGTATTCAAAGCTTTCCGTTTGCGTTACATCGCCCCTGACAGTAGGGGTTGCACGTGGGGTAGAAAAACGAAAAAGAATCCCGACAAAAACAACAACAATGCAGATCGTCAACGCTTTGGAGGCGGGTTCGTGAAAACGGATCCGCCTTTTGATTATCTGTGTTCTGGATAACCCTCTGCTCAAACGTGTTCAAATCCTGCCCAAACCGGTAAACTCTCGCTTTTGCTTTTGCGCAATCAACGGAATTCAATGATTGATAACCTGATCGACCTACTTACTTCCCTTTTTTCAAAGGTCAAATCCCTCTTCTCCGGTATGGGCGACACACAAACTCAAACCTATCAGCGGCGAGAAATCCCTAGAGATCAGCACAATGTCTCGCGCTCTGTCATCAGCGAGCCGGCCAAAAAGGTACTTAGCCGCTTGAACAATGCCGGGTACGAAGCCTATCTGGTGGGCGGCGGTGTGCGTGACATCCTGCTCGGCGGCAAGCCGAAAGACTTTGATATCGCCACCAGCGCTACCCCCGAAGAAGTTCATGGCCTGTTTCGCAACTCCCGTCTGATTGGCCGTCGCTTCCGCATCGTTCACGTGTTGTTCGGACGCGAGGTGATCGAAGTCACTACCTTCCGGGGCAATGCCGCTGACGCCGAAGACGAAGATGAGCAAGACGATGACCGCCGCACCAGCGAACATGGCTTGCTACTGCGGGACAACGTCTATGGATCGATGGAAGAGGACGCCCTGCGCCGCGACTTCACCGTGAACGCGCTTTATTACTGCATTCGCGACTTCACCGTGGTTGATTTCGCCAATGGCATGGAAGACCTCAACAAACGCCAGATGCGACTGATCGGCGACCCGGAAACGCGGTACCGCGAAGACCCGGTGCGTATGTTGCGTGCGGTGCGGTTCGCCGCAAAACTGGGCTTCGACATCGAAGCCAACACCAAAGCCCCCATCAGAACACTTGCGCCATTGCTAACGCACATCCCACCGGCGCGGCTGTTCGAAGAAGTCCTTAAACTCTTCTCGGCCGGCTATGGCGAGGCGACCTACGACCTGCTTCGGGAATACAACCTGCTGGCGCCCCTGTTTCCGGAAACCGTTGCCGCCATTGACGCCGGAGAAAGCGACGAGTTGATTCGTCGGGCCCTTCAAAACACCGACCGCCGTATTGCCATCGGCAAATCGGTGACGCCTTACTTCCTGTTCGCCGCCATGCTGTGGCCGGCGCTCCAGGCTGACTGGCGCAAACGCCAGGACAACGGCGAACCGGTTCAGCCCGCACTGCATCAGGCCATTGGCAAGGTCATTGGCCAACAGATTCAGGCCACATCGATTCCGAAACGCTTCTCCGGCCCAATGAAAGAAATCTGGGAACTGCAGATGCGCTTGCCACGCCGTCAGGGCAAGCGCTCTTTCGTAACTCTGTCTCACCCCAGATTCCGCGCCGCCTATGACTTCCTGCTGGTGCGGGAAGAAGCCGGCGAAATCGAGCCCGGCCTTGGCCAGTGGTGGACCGAGTTTCAGGAAGCCGACGAGAAGGGTCAGGAAAAGATGCTGAGCCAGCTTGGCGCCTCCGGTCCCAAGAAACGCCGCCGCAAAAAGCCCGCAAACAAGGCCTGAATCATGGCTGGCACTGACGCTTTCATAGGATTGGGCAGCAATCTGGAAGAACCGTCAGCCCAGCTTGCCCGTGCGGTCATTGCCCTGGCTGCGCTGCCGAAAACGGAGCTGGTGGCACAATCACCCTTCTATCGGAGCCGCCCGGTCGGACCGCAAGATCAACCAGACTTCATCAATGGCGCCGTGTGGATTCGCACGGAGCTGTCGGCTATCGAATTGCTGGATGAACTGCAGGCCATTGAACAGAATCACGGCCGGGAGCGACTGCAGCATTGGGGCCCACGAACCCTCGACCTGGACCTGCTCCTCTACGGTATGGCCACGCTGGCCGAACCCCGGCTGTCGGTCCCCCATCCGGAATTGCCCAACCGTGATTTTGTGCTTCAACCACTTCTGGACCTGGCACCAGACCTAACACTTCCTGACGGCGCCCCCATTGCCGAACTGAGAGCCCGCTGCCCCGACAATAGGCTGCGCAGGCTTGACCCCATTCCCAGAGACCCTATCTGATCACTGCCTATCGGTAAGGATCTCCCGGCATCCTGCCCCCGGCTATTGCCTATCACCGACCCCCGGATTACCCTTAAATAGCCCATCCACTCACAAGGCAAGGATTCTATGGCTGTTACGATCAATACCCTTCGTGAATACAAGCAGAAGGGTGAGGCGTTTTCCGTTCTGACTTCCTACGATGCCACATTCGCCCAGATTGTCAGCGAAGCCGGTGTCGATGTCATTCTGATCGGCGATTCCCTCGGTATGGTTCTGCAGGGCCACGACAGCACCCTTCCTGTCACCATGGACCAGATGGTGTATCACACCTCGTCGGTAGCGACCGGCAATCGCGGCGCCCTGATCATGGCCGATATGCCCTTCATGACCTACGGCACGGCTGAAGCAGCCATGGAAAACGCCGCCGAACTCATGCGAGCCGGCGCCCATATGGTCAAGCTGGAAGGCACTGACTGGATGAAAGACACCATCCATGCGCTCAGTGAGCGCGGCGTTCCGGTCTGTGCTCACCTCGGCCTGACCCCTCAGTTCGTCAACAAACTGGGTGGCTACAAGGTTCAGGGGCGCAGCGAGAAACAGGCCGAGTTGATGATTGAACACGCCTGTGAACTGGAGGCCGCCGGTGCCGATGTGATCCTGCTGGAATGCGTGCCGTCCGCACTGGCCGCCCGCATTACCCAGGCAGTGGACGCGCCCGTGATTGGCATTGGTGCAGGCGCAGATACCGATGGCCAGGTATTGGTGGTTCATGACATGCTTGGAATCACCACCGGCCGCAAGCCACGGTTCGTGAAAAACTTCCTGGCAGAAGCCGATTCAGTGCAAGGCGCCATCGAAGCCTACGTGACTGCCGTGCGCAACCGAACTTTCCCATCTGAGGAGCATACGTTCAAAGCATGAGAACCGTACACACCCTCAAAGAATTACGGACTATCCTTCGCAACTACCGGCAACAGGGCAAACGCATCGCCCTGGTACCGACCATGGGCAACCTGCATGAGGGCCACATTTCGCTGGTCAGGCGAGCCAGCGAAACCGCAGACGTGGTCGTAACCAGTATCTTTGTGAACCCGATGCAGTTCGGGGCGACGGAAGATCTGGACACCTATCCCCGCACCTTGCAGGAAGATCAGGAGGCGCTGACAGCGGCAGGCAACACGATGGTTTTTGCACCGTCCAACAGTGAGATCTATCCCGAAGGCCTTGCCCGTCAGACCCGTGTAATTGTCCCCGAAGTCAGCGAGGGTCATTGCGGCGCCAGTCGGCCCGGCCACTTTGAAGGTGTCGCCACGGTGGTGGCCATGCTGTTTAATATGGTGCAGCCGGATGTCGCGGTGTTTGGCGAAAAAGACTTCCAGCAACTGGCCGTCATTCGCAAAATGACCCGCGACCTGATGATGCCGGTCGAGATTGTCGGTGCGCCCACCATTCGCGAATCGGATGGCCTGGCCAAGAGTTCCCGCAACGGATATCTGTCTAAATCCGAACGTGCAACAGCACCCGTGGTCTACAAGACGCTCAAGGATGCGGCAGCGAAAATCTCTCAGGGCAGAAACGACTTCAAAACCATTGAAGACGAGGCAACCAAGGCCCTGGGCGAAGCCGGCCTGAGGCCTGATTACTTCAACATCGCCAATAGCCAAACGCTGCAACCCGCCGCTGCCGACGATAAGGACATTACGCTGCTGGTTGCGGCATTTCTTGGAACGACCCGACTGATCGACAACCTTTCTGTGTCGCGTCGGTAATCACCTGGTCTGCAAAAACTGAAAGGAATCTGCCATGTCTGGAACTCAACCGTTAACAGAACGACCGGAGTGGCAGGCGCTTGTCCGCCATCAGCAACATCTGAGCGGCACACATATGCGGGATCTTTTCAGCACCGATCCTGATAGAGCATCGCGGTTTGTTCTGAAGGGGGGCGGCCTGACGCTGGACTATTCACGCAACCGGGCCACCCATGAAACCTATGAGAAACTGATTGCCCTGGCCAGCGCCTGCAAGGTGCCAGAGCGCATTGAAGCCATGTTTCGCGGCGACGCGATCAACATCACGGAGAAGCGGCCAGCCCTGCACGTCGCCCTTCGAGACCCCAGTGGCGACAGCATCACGGTGAACGGTGAGGACATCGCCCCCACCGTCGAAAACACCCTGGCCAAGATGGAACGTTTTGTAGATGACGTGACATCCCAGCGATGGACCGGCCGCAGCGGCAAAGCCTTCACTGACGTCATCAGCATCGGCATTGGCGGCTCTTTTCTGGGCCCCAAACTGGTCTCTGAAGCACTCAAGCCATACTGGCAGGGCCGACTTCAACCACACTACGTGGCCAATATCGACGGCACCCAGCTTGCCGAGGTTCTGAATCGGGTGAACCCGGAAACCACCCTGTTTCTGATTCAGTCCAAGTCGTTCAAAACCCAGGAAACCCTGGAAAACAGTAAAGCCGCCCGTGACTGGTTTCTCGAACAGGGCGGCACGGAAGAGGACATTGCCAGACACTTCGTGGCGGTCACCACGAACATTGACGAGGCGGTTCAATTCGGCATCGCCGAAGACAACCTGTTCCCCATGTGGGACTGGGTGGGCGGCCGCTATTCCCTCTGGTCCGCCATTGGCCTCCCCGTGGCGCTGACGATTGGCATGGATAATTTCCGGGCCCTGCTTGCGGGCGCACATGCCATGGATAGCCACTTTCGGTCGGCGCCGATGGCAGAAAACATGCCGGTGATGATGGCGATGCTTGGCGTCTGGTACTCCAATTTCTGGGGCGCCGAAACTCATGCCATTCTGCCCTACGATCACTATCTGCGTATCCTGCCAGCGCACCTCCAACAACTGGATATGGAAAGCAACGGCAAACGGGTGAACCAGAACGGCGATGCACTGAATTATGATACCGGCCCGGTCATCTGGGGCGGCGTCGGCGCCAACGGGCAACACGCATTCCACCAGCTATTGCACCAGGGAACACGTTTGATTCCGGCGGACTTCATCATTCCCCTTCAGACCCACAACCCCGTAGCCGATCACCACGTCACTCTGTACGCCAACTGCCTGAGTCAGTCACGGGCACTGATGGCGGGAAAAACACTGGACGAGGCCAAAGCAGAACTGGCAGAAGAAGGGCTTTCTGCAGCCGAGATTGACTCTCTGGCCCCTCACAAAGTGATACCGGGCAACAAACCCAGTAACACTCTGGTCATGGACAAAGTCACGCCGGAAACACTGGGGGCGCTGATTGCCCTTTACGAACACCGCACCTTTGTTCAGGGCATCATCTGGGACGTGGACTCGTTTGATCAGTGGGGCGTGGAACTGGGCAAGCAAATGGGCAAGGGGATTCTGGACAGACTAACCAGTGATCGGGACCTCTCAACGGAACCCAGCGACAGCTCGACCGACCAGCTCATTCAGTGGTTCAGAAACCGTTCAACGACGAATTAATTCAGGCAGCGGCCCGTGATATTACCCGGCCCTGCCAGGTAAAATCGACAGTCCAGAGTTTCTGATTCCGGTCATAGGATTGCCAGAGTCTTGCATAGCTCCGGCCCGTCGAGGGATGGCAGTCGTCGGGCGCCAGTTCCGCCAGCGGCCTTAGCACAAACGCATTTTCGAGAATTTCTCCCCTGGGCAACTCCACCCCATCGACCTGTCCGACTTCGTCGTCGTAGGTCAGAATGTCCAGATCCAGGGTACGACCACTGAACTTTGGCACATCTCGGCGACGACCATTGTCTGCCTCCAGCTGCTTGAAGCGGACAGACAGCTCGCTCACCGACAGATCGGTCTGCACGCCAACGACCAGGTTAAAGAATGGCTCGCCATCAAACCCCACCGCTTCACTTTCGTAGACAGAAGACAGAGCCAGCTCGCCAAACCAGTGTTGCAGCGCATCCAGAGCACATCGGACGTGTTTTTCGCGTTCGATATTGCTGCCAATGCTTATATAAACTCTGGGCATCAGCGCACTCCACGCTCAATCGAAACACCTACGGCGTTCGCCGACGCGACGGCGCCGGGTTTACGAATCGACAGCCGTACCCAGTGAACATGGAACTCCTCTTGCAAAAGGCCAGCGAGGCCCTCTGCCGCCGTTTCCAGCAGTCTAGGCTGAGCTTCCTGCAAGTAAGCAATCACCTTCTCACTCACTGCTGCGTAATCAAGCGCATCAGATACATCATCCGAACGACCGGGAATGCTGTTATTCCAGGCCATTTCCAGGTCAATCAGAAGCCTCTGATCAACCTCACGCTCCCAGTCATACACGCCGATGATGGTTTCAACGGCCAGACCTTCAATGAATACTGTGTCTACCACTGACGGACTCCACGGGCTTCGACTCTCGGCTGATTGAATAACATACAGGCAACGGATACTCTGCTAGAGACACCCATCGCGCTGGTTGTGGCGCGGTATTTTCTCACAGATCACCCTGGCCCGTCTTTGCCGCCAGGGCATCTAACCTGCTCCAGAAACGACATGGCCATTATCAGCGATCCGGTTCTGACCGTTCTCCTTTGCGCTCTGGGTTATCTGGCTGGCTCTGTGTTGTTCGCCCTGCCCATCAGCCGAGCCTGGCAGTTGCCTGACCCCAGGGCACAGGGGTCAGGCAATCCGGGCGCGACCAACGTCTATCGCAACGGAGGCTGGGCACCTGCGGCGACAACACTGGTGCTGGATGCCGCCAAAGGCGGTTTGCCGGTCTGGCTGGCCAGCGCCAGCGGGCTGTCTATACTCGCTCAGGCGATGGTGGCCCTGTGCGCGGTTACCGGGCACATGATTCCGGTATTTTATCGCTTCAAGGGTGGCAAAGGGGTCGCAACAGCTCTGGGCGCTGGCCTGGCACTGGCCCCGGTGACGACATTGCTGCTCAGTGCAATCTGGGCCTTGGTGATGTGGCGGTGGCGCATTTCCGCGCTGGCATCCATCGTCGCAATCATCAGCGGCCCACTGATCAGCGCCATTCTGGAGCCAGACACCCTGCCCCTGTTCGGGTTGCTTGCCTTATTGATCGTCGTTCGCCACCGGAACAACCTGATACGCATGGCCCAGGGTCGAGAACCAGGCTTTTAATCAACCAGCCCGTTTGACCGGGGCTCTGCCACTGGTGGCAGCGTATTCATCGGCCAGCGGGGCACAGACACGATACGGTCACCGTCCTGCTGACCAGCCATCAGCCGCTGGCAGCCAGCGTAGGCAATCATGGCGCCGTTATCGGTACAGAATTCCGGCCGCGCATAGAACACCCTGGCTTTCTGCCTGGCAGCCATGACCTCCAGACCATCACGCAGGCG
The DNA here is from genome assembly GCF_030053415.1 of Marinobacter sp. CHS3-4. Classification (GTDB taxonomy): domain Bacteria; phylum Pseudomonadota; class Gammaproteobacteria; order Pseudomonadales; family Oleiphilaceae; genus Marinobacter. The sequence continues at coordinate 316,224 of NZ_JASGBJ010000003.1, read as the reverse complement.
TTTGTTGGCGCTAACACCACCAGCAATCACCAACCGCTTACCATTGGTGTGCTCAAGCGCCCGGCGGCATTTGATCACCAGGGTTTCTACCACCGCAGTTTCGAAAGCCAGGGCAATATCGGCACGGGTCTGATCATCAAGCCCGCCAGCCTTCTCCGCTGCCGTCACGGTGTTGAGAGTGAACGTCTTCAAGCCGCTGAAACTGAAATCCAGCCCCGGGCGATCCGTCATGGGCCGCGGGAAGCGATAGCGGCCAGGCGTGCCTTTTTCTGCCAGCGCCGCCACCCTGGGACCCCCGGGGTAATCCAGATTCAGCATTTTGGCTGTCTTGTCGAAAGCTTCACCCGCGGCATCGTCGACCGATTCACCCAGCATGGCGTACTCACCAATACCTTTCACTTCCACCAACTGCGTGTGTCCGCCAGAAACCAGCAGTGCAACAAAAGGAAAGGCCGGCGGATCCGACTCCAGCATCGGCGCCAGAAGATGCCCCTCCATGTGGTGAACACCCAACACCGGCACTCCCAGGGCAAAAGCCAGCGAATGGGCTACAGAACCGCCCACCATCAACGCGCCAATGAGACCAGGCCCGGCGGTATAGGCAATTCCAGTGATGTCGCTTCGGGCTTTTCCGGCGTCGGCCATCACCTGATCACACAGCGGCAAAAGCTTACGAACATGATCTCGCGAGGCCAGCTCCGGCACCACGCCGCCATAATCGGCGTGCATGTCGATCTGACTGAACAGGGCGTGGGACAGCAGCCCCTGTTCGCTGTCGTACAGGGCAACACCGGTTTCATCACAGGAAGTTTCGATACCAAGAATGAGCATGAAAGGCACCAACAGGCTGACGTCGATTGCTTTGAAACCGGCAGTCTACCAGAAACCCGAAACACCCCGTCAGTTTCATCGAACAAACATTGACCTCGGCCATCGGCAGGCGCTATCATTGCCGCCCTTAAATGAGCACTGGTCGAGTTTTAGCCAATTTCCGACCGAAACCAAACCGAATCAATCAGGTAGGTGATTTTCGAATGCCAGCTGTTAAAGTGAAAGAGAATGAACCGTTTGACGTAGCCCTTCGTCGCTTCAAGCGCTCCTGCGAAAAAGCAGGCGTACTGTCAGAAGTGCGCCGTCGCGAGCACTACGAGAAGCCGACTGCCGTGCGCAAGCGCAAGGCTGCCGCTGCTGTTAAGCGTCATCTCAAGAAGCTTCAGCGTGAACAGCGCAAGTTTGAGCGCCTGTACTAAGCTTTACCGGAAGCTGCTCAACTGCAAGTGACTGCCGTTACCGGCGTTGCCGTGTAACGAGCGACAAAATGCCGCCGAGGCCTGGCTTCGGCGGCATTTTTGGCTGTACTCGCAGGATTGGCATTACATAAGCGACCGGAGACATCATGAGTGGACTGATTCCGCAACGCTTTGTTGAAGACCTGCTCGACCGGATTGATCTGGCTGAGCTGATCGGGTCACGGATCACCCTGAAGAAGGCCGGCGGCAACTACAAAGCCCGCTGCCCTTTCCATGATGAAAAAACCCCGTCGTTCAATGTCCGTCCTGATAAAGGGTTTTATCACTGTTTTGGCTGTGGCGCCCATGGCGATGCCATCAGCTTTGTGCGTGAGTATGACGGCCTGGGCTTTACCGATGCGGTGGAAGAGCTGGCCAGACGCGCCGGGCTGGAAGTGCCGTACGACCAACACGCCAAGCAGGAAATGCAGCAGGCGAAAACTCTGACTGACGCGCTGGACTACGCCAGCCAGTTCTATCAGGGCGCTCTGAAGGGCCAGCAGGGCTCCTTCGCGCGGGACTATTTACACCAACGCGGTCTGGATCAGTCGATTATCGACCAGTACCAGCTTGGTTTTGCCCCGGGCACTGGCACAGCACTGTATGACAGCGCCGGCAAAGACATTCAAGGGCCGTTGATTGAAACCGGCACGGTGTCTGACCGCTACGGACGCCCCAGGGACCTGTTTCGCAACCGCGTGATGTTCCCCATCCGCAACAGCCGGGGCCGCACCATCGCCTTTGGCGGGCGAACACTGGGGGATGACAAGGCCAAGTACATCAACTCCCCGGAGTCCGATGTATTCCATAAAAGCCGGGAAATCTACGGCCTTTATGAAGCCAAGCAAGCGCTGCGGCAGGTCGACCGTTTGCTGGTCGTCGAAGGTTATATGGATGTCATCGCACTGGCGCAACACGGCATCCACTATGCGGTGGCGACCCTGGGAACGGCCACCAACCAGGACAGCTTGTCTGCCCTGCTGAAACAGGCCCGGCACATTGTCTTCTGTTTCGATGGCGACGCCGCCGGTTATCGGGCGGCCGACAAGGCGCTGGATAACGCGCTGGAATTGCTGGGCGATGGCATGCATCTGCAGTTTCTGATGCTGCCAGACGGCGAAGACCCGGACACACTGGTGCGACAGGAAGGCCCTGACGCATTCAGAGAGCGCATCGACAGCGCAACGCCACTGTCGCGGTATCTGTTCAACCGACAGAGCGAAGGGCTGGATCTGTCGCTGCCAGAAGATCGCGGCGAGCTGAAAGCCAGGGTGCAGCCGCTGCTGGAGAAAATGCCACGCAGCACCCTGCGGGACGCCATGTGGCATGAAATGCTGCGGCTGTGTCGCAACCAGAACACCTGGCAGAACCGCAAGGGCTTTGGCGGCGAGCAGCGTACTCAGGAAGAGCGTATTGATGTCAGGCTGAGCAAGGATACGCAGCTTTGCCTGGCCCTGCTGGAAGCGCCCGATATGGCGGGTGAAATCGATGAACTTTCCCGCAAAACCCGGGAACTTAAACAGGCCGGGCAGTTTGCGTCATGGATTCTTGAGCAGGGAATCAGAGATCGAAAATCACTGGTGTTCGAGTTAGCCACCGACGCCAGTGCCAGGGCACGCTTTTATGGTTTGTTTGATGGTATTGAACATGTGCCCGCCAGAGAACACACGTTGGCCGGCGCAAGGGAATTGCTCAATCCAAACCAGGAAGTGGCCCGCAAACAACGACTGGCTGCGTTGCTTTCAGAGAAGCGCAACCTGTCAGACCTGACCGCGGAAGAGCGGCGGGAATTGAAGGCGTTGTCTGGTCAGGGCGATCAGACAAGTCAGAGCAACTGACACGCCTTCAACCCTTGATATTTGAAAGTTGGTCACCATCTAACCATCCGGTGGCAGAGCAACTGGGCGACAGCTATAATGGCTGTTTAACTTTTTTCCTTATACAAGCGAGTTTACAGGGTGTCTATGTCAGGCAATTCGCAAAAATCACGTCTTAAAGACCTCATTGCCAGAGGCAAGGAACAAGGTTACCTGACTTACGCCGAGGTAAATGACCACCTCCCGGAAGACATAGCCGATCCGGATCAGGTTGAAGACATCATCCGGATGATCAACGACATGGGCATTCAGGTTGCCGAAGTGGCACCAGACGCCGATACCTTGTTGATGACCGATGGCGACTCCACAGCCGACGAGGCCGCCGCCGCAGAAGCTGCTGCCGCCCTCGCCGCCGTTGAATCCGACGCCGGCCGTACCACTGACCCGGTTCGCATGTACATGCGCGAAATGGGCACCGTAGAGCTTCTGACCCGCGAAGGCGAGATCGTCATTGCCAAGCGCATCGAAGAAGGCATCCGCGATGTGATGGCCGCTGTGGCCCACTTCCCGGGCATCACCGGCACCGTCATCCAGGCCTACGACCGCATCATCGAAAACGAAGGCCGCATCAGCGACATCGTCACCGGTTTTCTGGACCCGGACGGCGCCGAACCGTTCATGGAGGAAGACACCTCCAACGATTCGTCCACAAACGACAGCGACTCATCCGACGATGACGACGACGATGACGACAGCGAAGAAGAAACCGAAAGCGGTCCAGATCCCGAAGAGACCCGCCTTCGTTTCGAACTGCTGAAAGAAAAGCTGGCAGCCTCTGAAAAGGCACTGGCCAAATACGGTCGTGGTCACAAGAAAACCCAGGAAGCGCTGAACGAGCTGGGCCAGGTATTTGCCCCGTTCAAGCTGGGCAACAAAGCCTTTGACGAGCTGGTCAACGTCGTTCGCTCAACCAACGACCTGGTTCGCGAGAACGAACGTGCGATCATGAAAATCTGTGTGCGCGAGTGCAAGATGCCGCGCAAAGATTTCATCAAGTCCTTCCCGGGCAACGAAGTCGACCTGGACTGGGCCGAGCAGCTGACCAAGAGCAAAAAAGCTTACGCTCCGCTGATCGCCGAGCGCGTTGATGAAATCGTTCGCCTGCAGAAGCGCATTGCCAACATCCAGACCGAAGTGGATCTGGACGTGGTGGATATCAAAGAGATCAACCGCCGCGTATCCATCGGCGAAGCCAAGGCACGACGCGCGAAGAAAGAAATGGTGGAGGCGAACCTGCGTCTGGTTATTTCCATCGCCAAGAAATACACCAACCGTGGCCTCCAGTTCCTCGACCTCATCCAGGAAGGCAACATCGGCCTGATGAAGGCCGTGGACAAATTCGAATACCGTCGTGGCTATAAGTTCTCGACTTACGCCACCTGGTGGATTCGTCAGGCCATCACCCGCTCCATCGCGGATCAGGCTCGCACCATCCGGATTCCGGTGCACATGATCGAGACCATCAACAAACTGAACCGCATCTCTCGCCAGATGCTTCAGGAGATGGGCCGCGAACCCACGCCGGAAGAGCTGGGCGAGCGCATGGAAATGCCGGAAGACAAAATCCGCAAAGTACTGAAGATCGCTAAAGAGCCAATCTCCATGGAGACCCCGATCGGCGACGACGAAGACAGTCACCTGGGGGATTTCATCGAAGATATTCAGGCGCTCTCACCGGTGGATTCAGCCACAGCCGAAGGCCTGCGCGAAGCGACACGCTCCGTGCTGTCTGGCCTGACCGCTCGCGAGTCAAAGGTACTGCGCATGCGCTTTGGTATTGAGATGAATACTGACCACACGCTGGAAGAAGTGGGCAAGCAGTTCGACGTGACCCGTGAGCGCATCCGCCAGATCGAAGCCAAGGCCCTTCGCAAGTTGCGTCACCCTTCCCGCTCCGATCACCTGCGCGGCTTCATTGACGATCAGGGCAATCAGGGATAATCCTCTCATTGCGGTAGCGGGCGCCACACCTCACCGGTATAATGGCGCCCGCTTCGTTTCGGCCCTCCCCGAAACGATATCCGGCAATACAGTTTAATCTAAAAGGGCCTATAGCTCAGTTGGTTAGAGCAGAGGACTCATAATCCTTTGGTCGCTGGTTCGAGTCCAGCTGGGCCCACCATATTTCAACGACTTTCCTGCCGCGATACGTTTCTATCGTATCGCATGCCAATCAGGCGTTAAAAAAATCTCTGAACCTGCCCGAGCATAACGATAGTAGCTGCCCAGAGAAACCCAAGCTGAATTCGCAGAGTGAGCTATCGGTCCAGCGATATCGTCGCCTTTTCAGTGACTTGCATAAGTATTGCATATGACCTTCGGGCAAAATCCAATTTTTGAACTATCATTCAAACTGAAACTTCAGAAAAAATCGTTAATGGAGGATTCTTTCCATGGATAAGGCTCGCACAGGGAATTTTTTCCGCAATCTTTCTATCAGTAAAAAACTGTCATTCAGCTTTGCCGCACTCATTTCAATAATCATCGTGATTTCACTCATAAGCATTCGTTCTCTGAACGAATACAACCATCGCGTTTCCATATTGAAGTACGCCAATAGTGCTGAAATCTCGCTTTTGAGAACAGAATTGAAAGAGAAAGACTACCGAATACACAATGACTTTAGCGCTATTAAAGATACAGACAGCCTTTTGGAAAAAACGAAGAATTCACTGACAACCCTTATAGAGCTAATTGAGGAGCCTGGTGACCAACAATTGGTTGAGGAGATTCGCTCCAGCGTCGTTACCTACGAGAATCTGCTCAAAGAGTATGTAGCAAGTATCACGTCGGAAAGTGGATCCGTTTCAGCTATTGAAGATCAGCTTCTTACCGCCGCCCGCGACGCCATCCAAAAAACTGAGCAATTAAAAGCTCGTGAAATGAAACTCATGTCTGAACGCTACGATCTAACAGTGGTCGAAACTATTGCCGGAATGGTCTTTGGTCTCGTCATTGGCTGCATCGTGGCATGGTTGCTGGTACGTTCAATTACACGGCCTGTAAATGCGTCCCTAGACGTTGCCAACAAAGTTGCTTCTGGAAATCTACAAATTGAAAGCCGGAGCGATCGGAGTGATGAATTTGGCCAGCTGATGGCGGCCTTTGGAACCATGGTAACGAGTCTTCGAGAACTTATTCGAGAAATAGACCAGGGCGCAAACAGCATTGCTTCGTCATCGGAGGAACTAACGACCGTCACCGACCAGACAAACCAGGGTGTCAAGGAACAGCAAAGTCAGACTGATCAAGTCGCCACCGCCATGACCGAGATGGTTGCCACGGTGAGTGAGATCGCAAACAATGCCGAGGCGGCGTTTCAAGCCGCTCAACTTTCTAGTGAGAAGTCTGAAAGCGGCGAAAATTCAGTCAACAAAACACTCGCCTTCGTGTCGGAATTGAATACTCAGAGTACCGAGGTCTCGCAACAACTCAATGAGCTCAAATCCGAAACTGACAATATCGCCACGATTCTAGATGTCATCAAATCAGTTGCCGAACAGACGAATCTACTTGCACTCAACGCAGCTATCGAAGCAGCCCGCGCAGGCGAACAGGGTCGAGGATTTGCTGTCGTTGCCGATGAAGTTCGCTCTCTGGCTCAACGCACACAAACTTCAGCCGTCGAGATTGAAACCCTAATAGGCAATCTAGTGAATAGCGCAAACAACGCGGTTGAGAGTATGGGAAAAGGACAGAAGCTTGCCGAGCAAACATTGGAAAGCGCAGAGGTTTCTGGCTCCTCGATCAAAGAGATTTCCAAGGCAGTTGAGGAGATTCTCCGATACAACAGTCAAATCGCGACAGCTGCAGAGCAACAGAGCTCGGTTGCTGAGGACATCAACAAGAACATGACGCAGATTCGAGATATCGGCGATCAGTCTGCCGCTTCTACCGATCAAGTAGCAGCGGCGAGCGAAGAACTTGCCAGGCTTGCACAAGGCTTAAACACGCAGACCGCCCGCTTTCAGGTTTAGTGTTTACATAATCTTGAATTAGAGCCTGAGTCTGATGATTTGGGCTTGAACTAGCAGTCACGACTCAACTATTTGAGTCTCTCAGCTTTGGCGTCGTTATCAGTATTGGTAATCGCCGTTGTTCCACAGAATGCTGTTTTGACCTTGCTAGCTGCTTACTCTTCAGTTGCGGTTAGCTCGGGTGACTGGATCGTCGACCGAAAAGGATCCGGCAGCTCTTACAACTGGTTGTAGTATGTTCTGCGCTGCCCCCCACATCAAAGGGCTCGAATCGATAACTCCAATCTGGAAAATAAACGATACGAGGAATGAAGTGGAGTAAGCGCAATCGGTAAGCCTAGTATTTTTTTCATTCTAAACATCGAGGCACGCGGATCTTTACGTGCTCCAAATGAATAGACCTCTTTTAAAATGATGCGATTAGAATTAGTGGCCAGACGCCACGCACTTATAGCGGCTATCCTAAGTATTCTTTGTTTTGGATTTGTCATCGCTTCTTGGGTGTTTAAATTCGATACGGCTCCCTACATCTCATGGCAATGGTATGTAGGGATATCAGTGACAATGCCCATTCTAATCATGTGGTATTTGTCCCCGGAGCGAATTTCAAATCGATTGGCACGACATCTCCAACCACACCCGCCAACAAAAGTATTTGAAAATATTGTTGCGGAGATCGCCATCGCACTTGGCGAGCCTGTGGAAAATATCCAAGTCAGCGATTGCTCTGTAGCTAACGTCGCGATGCTGCCTTGCTCAGACCGAGAGATTGTTGTGGCAACAACAGGTGCCTTGGAGCGACTCGATCGTTACGAGCTGCAAGCATTGGTTGCGGCCCAATTCGCGGGTATGCGCGACCGCTGGTGTCGGTTAGCTACACGAGCGGAAATTCTTTGGTGGCTTCTGCTCTGGATACTTGGTTTTTCATTCCTTTTGAGCTGGTTTTTAGATGGGCCAATTGCTTTTACTTACTCTGTTTTCTATCTCTTCGCTTTGTTTGCATGGGGGTTAGCCCCAAGATGGATCGAACAAGCTCGTGATCTCTGTGCCGATGTGGTAGCGGTTCAAAAAACCTTAGAACCAAAAGCTTTGGCACGCGCGATGCGCAAGCTTGCAGAGCAAGCCAGCAGCGCTGATGAAGTTCAGTTTGGATCATTTTTACTACCAAGTAATCCATTCATCGTTCTTCCGAGACGTATTAACGTGCGAAAATCATCGAGTATCGGGAGGTGGAGTTCGACAGATGAGGTTCGTTTAGAGCTACTGCTTAGAGCCGATAGAGCTGAAGCAATGGCGAACGGTGAGAATCCCAGCGATTTTACTGGGCGAGAGTACCGTCGCCGATGGCGTCTAATTGGTAAAGGTAAGTAGCCACATTATTATCCCGTTACCCCGCGATAAGTGTCTATTGTATTGCATGCCAATCAGGCGTCATCTGAACATCAACACCGACGTGCTTTCGTGTGGTTCTCTGTGGGGAGCAAATAACTCGCACCGCAGAATGGCTAGCACTCTAGATTATTGTGGTGTTCCGAAACGTTCTACAAGGCTCTCATAATCCTATGGTCGCTGGTTCGAGTTCAATTGGGCCCACCATCTCCCGCACAAGACGGACCTCTCTGGTACTGAAACCATAAAACGTCCGTTTTGACCAACCTATGGTTACTTAGGTAACCAAAAATGACCGCTTCACAACCGAAGTTCTGTTTGGTCGCAAAGCGAACGTTCAGATTAAGAGATAACGCCTGAATTCAGCGGCGCTTGAGGCGACGCCTATCTTTTCGAAAGCAATCATGGGTGGCGGGTCAAACGTCCGCTGCAATGATCTGTTATTTGTCGCTTGCACCGCACTGACATGCACCGCCGCCAGATAAGGATTAGGACAATGGAACAAGTTTGCCACCCATCGGTAATGCGTAGCTATACCTGACATGCGCAGATTTGCGTTGATCAGGCGCTGACTCCATTACTTGAACCGGGAACCCAGCCAGCATCTATCCCTCTCAGCCATGAATAGTTAACACGTGAAATGAAGCGGTCCGCTGCCCACGCTCGCCAGTTTAAACGTGAGGTGAGCCCTAGTTTAATACCTGTTTCTTTTAGCACCGTACGGAGTCGACCAGTTTTCAAACTCTCTTTTTATTTACGCGTTGCTCATGAGTTCGAGTGGTAGTGTCTATACTTCTCTTAAGGCCCTGGCATGTTGGCGTTGTCTGTATGGGTATCCCTTGCAAGAGTATAGAAGGGGGACACTATGACTCGAATCTCAGTCCATGGTATCTGTAGGCAATGGCTGCATTGTGGATTCGGATGGTTTTCAACGTTTTTGCTGAGTGCCTGCGTCGCTAACGTGCAATATGATGCGGCTGTCCCTGTGATCCCTGAACAGGTTCGAGGGGAGCTTCACAACGAGTTGGTGGAACTCCGATTTCCTCAGTTGATTCTGTATGCCCAGCTTCAAGCGTTCGATTGGGACGGTCAGTACCTCTTGCCCCCGCTGGGCCTCTGGTTAAATATCGACCCCAAGGGCAAGCCTCTTACCATCACGACATCTAAGGTAATGTTGCTCTCAGATGGAGAGCCGGCACCCACAGTCGCTTTTCTGGGGCCGGATGTCGCCTGGTTCAGTCCTCGGGCACTGGCCGCAGGTTGTGGTCCACGTTTCTATCGAACCGGGATCGGATTGACGCGATTTGGTGCTTCTCAGGAGTCCGTTCTCAAGGCTGATAACACTCTGGGCATTTTCAGACCATCTGAAGAGCCTATTCGTTTCACAGAAACGAGCTGTTTCCTTTTCTGGTTTGACACCGATTCCCTCCCGACTCATGAATTCCTGTTGAGTATCAAAGGTGTCTCTATTGAGGGTAAAGAGATTGAAATTCCTGATATCCGTTTCAAAAAGGGGACGCTCAACCAGCTTCGTGTGTTCCCCTAACAGCTCTCGAGGCTGCCAGCGTGGCGCTTTCCAGAGGCTTTGCATATTTCTGAGAACAGCGCTTGCTTTGAAGGTCCTCGTCCTCTCCGGCTGCGCCTGGTACGAGGAGACCTATAAAAACCCTGACAGACAGTGCTTCGTGCCAGAAAATGAATTGTTTCAGGCGATCCGTTGTGAGGCATTTATTGCCGTTAGGTGCCTTTCGATGCCGGAGCCGACAGATTCAGTCCTTTCACCCAGAGGTTACCCGTCTGTTTTTGTCGATGTTGCAGATGGACCGCGTGCGCCGTTGGTGGGCAATTTAACTGCACATGTAAACCCATTCCCTATTTATGCCAAAAATTCCCCATGGCAGACCCTAAAGCTTGACCTCTCAAAGATTCTAGAGGCACATGGATACTCGATTGCAGGACATCCCGATAAGGCTGTTTACAGGCTTGTTGGCGACGTCACCTTTCTAGATGTTCGTTCGCGGACAGGTTGGCTTGAGGGGACCACTCATGCAGAAGCACGGTTTACGGTGGATCTGACAGGGCAGGGAGAAGAACCTGCAAGACACTTGGGTTTCACGGGTGAATACGAAGAAAAATTCTCCTACGCCTACTTGAGCGATTATGAATCGATCTTGGGTAAAGCCTATTGTCATGCGCTGGAAGATTTTGCGTCCGCAATCACACATGACCTAACGCAGGGTTTACTGCGGAATAAAAGTGATTGAAGTGAGCTGATCCGAAGAAACGCGAATGTTCGCTTTTGTTTGCAAGCGCCACTTTGGACTTCGCAGCAATGGCAGTCAGCCTCCGTTTTACCCGGCCGCTTTATGGTGTCACTACCAATTCTAAGTGTTTCTGACACCCCATACCGGCCGTTCCTGTGCCACAATCGTACCTTTTCAAATATCCACACGATCAAAGACATACTTGATTGCGGTAATGCGTCGCGCGCGAGAGGGTTTATAAATGTCTGAGTCAGTATTTAAGGCAACACTGGTTGTCGCTGCTCTTTTCTTCACGGGCTTTTTCGCTTCGATTGTCTTACCTCCGCTTATCGAGAATCCCGATGTATGGGGCGCATTCGCGGCAGGATTTGTTAACCCGTATTCCAGTGGCTATTCGATGGACGTCCTTGTTTGCTGGGCCATTCTTGCGGCCTGGGTAGTTTACGAGGCCAAGATATACTCGGTTCGGAAAGGATGGGTTTGTTTGCTGCTTGGCATCGTCCCGGGAGTCGCGGTGGGCTTTGCTCTCTATTTGCTAATTCGCGAAAGGCAAATCAAAGAGGTTAAAAGTGATTCTTAACAGGCCGCTAGGTTCAAAGGAAGATTTGACCTTGAAAAACTTAATCGCGCTTTTGACTTTTCTCGTGTTTTCGCTGGCACTTTCGGGATGCGCAACGCCTTATTATGGACTTAGTGAAAAAGAGTGGAGCAAACTCTCTGACGAAGAGAAAGAAGCTGTTAAGGCTGACTATCAGGACTTGATGGCATTACGAGAAGACCAAAAAAGCAGAGATGCTCATGACGCAAGAACCCAATCAATCATAGACTGGGCGAATAATCGGCCAATACGGGGCAGGTGATTACTGCTTAATTGACGTTCGGGCACTCGATTGAATATGCAAGTTTCGATTCAGACTGCAAGAAGCAAACAACTGAAAGGGATTCACGAGTTAGTCCTGGAATGGGGCTATTCAGTAAGCGAGCCAGAAACTCTTGAGTGGCTTAAAGCATCGGCGAATTCGTCAAATCATCAATTATTCGTGGCTGTTTCTGATGATTCGGTTCTTGGGTGGATCGCTGTCGAAAAACGCCTATCGCTCGGTCAGGGTTTTATCTCAGAAATAACTGGCTTGGTCGTGCGCTCAAGTCATAGACGATCAGGCATCGGGCTTTTGTTGGTAAATGCTGCCGAAGACTGGTCTCGAAATTTAGGTCTAACGCGTGTACTCGTTCGCTCTAACGTGCGTCGTTTGGAATCTCATAAGTTTTACCCTTCTATCGGTTTTGATCTTACGAAAACGACTAATGTATACACGAAAGAGCTTAACAGCCCTAACCGGCCAAGGAAGACGGGTGCGTGAGACGCGCCGCAAAGGAAAAGCTAAAGCCCCCCAAGACCGGTCACGGCAACCAGCCATCGGGGGGCTCTCAATTTCTGTCAGGACTTCTTAATACGAGAGACACCAATTCCCAGAAGACCGGCAAGCATGATCAGAATGGATGCTGGCTCCGGCACGTCACGGGGCTCGTAGGCATAATAGCCACCCACGGCATCGATATCGATCGAGACCTCGGTGGAAGCGTTGTCGATTCTCAGATAGTTGATGGCGCCTGAAAACAGGCCGTTGATATCAAGGCTGTTTGCGACAGCATTTACCATACCCAGAAAGGTGAACGAAATATTGTCCGTGCTGGCATAAATATTGGCTGTCTCATTAACCGAGCTAGCGACATCAACAACAAAAATGTCATCTCCCGCGCCGTCACCCAGTCCTCCTGAAAACCCCACGGTAATGGAGCCCGGATTGGTGGGTGGATCGAAGTCATCTCCCAAGAAGAGGCCACCACCATCTGGTGCACCGGTCACATCACCAGAGCCAAAGGAAGTGACGAAGCTAGAAGCCACAAGGCTGTCCGCATATATTGGTGTTGCCTGAGCAGGTGATATCCAGATCAAACCCAGAATCATCAAGAGGCAAAAACAGGCATTCTTTTTCATAGCATACGCTCCATGTTGTTTTGGTTTTCGCGTTCATACAGACTACACGTACTGCTTTGATTCGGGAGCAATAACAGTGCCATGGGCAGTATTGTGATGTGTTTATCAGTGGTTGTGATGCCGGCTTACATTCACCCCAAGCGACAGATCACTAAGTTTGTAAAGAATTTCGACAACCTTCATTCCATCTCTGCCTGGTTCGTACAACCTGTCATATCCGGTGAGACGTAAGCGTCCGGCCCCTTAAGAGTTGCCAGAACAGGCGCGCCGACTACAATTCGTCGATGTCGCGACCCCGTCTCACACGAACAATATCGGCCATGATGGCCAGTGCGATTTCTGATGGCGTTTTGCTGCCAAGCTGAAGACCGATGGGCATGTGAATTCGACGGATGTCTTCATCGCTAAGCCCACCCGAACGTCGCAGGCGCTCTGAGCGTGCTTTAGAGGTCTTCAGAGACCCCATCACACCAATGTAGCTTGCCGGGGTTTTAACGGCGGCCATCACCGCCAGGTCATCGATTTTCGGGTCGTGGGTTGCTGCCACCACCGCTGTGGACGCGGTGCAAGTGCCCTCGGCACTGATATAAAGCGATGGTAAAACCGGCTGAAACTGAACACCCTCCGGGAGGCGCATGTTAGCCGTCACTTCCTCACGGGGGTCGCAGACAATCACTTCATAACCCAGGCTCACGGCAAAACTGGCGCAAGCTTCGGCAACGGCTGAGTAGCCAGCCAATATGAGCCGGGCAATGGCGCCAACCCGGATGGTCACTATTTCTTCTGCCTGGCTGACCACCACTCGCGGCCCGGTGGGTTCTATCGTTTCAAGCCACTTTGCACCGTCTGTCAGCCTGACTTGTCGTGCAACGGGGGGCTGGCCGGACACCATGGCGTCGAGTATCCGGGCACAATGAACCTTGGTCTCTTCATTGGCACTCATTTTCTCGATAAGCACTTCCAGCACGCCGCCGCAGGGCAATTTGATGCGGGGGTTACCCCGGTCATCTTTCGAATCACCATAACGCACCGTAACCGCTGGGGATTCAAAATCGCCGGTGGTCACTCGCTCAAGAAAGTCTTCCTCAACACAGCCTCCTGAAAGCGATCCAACATGTTTACCGTCTGCCGAAGCGACCATGAGTGATCCGGGCTCGCGGGGTGATGAGCCAAAGGTAGACAGCACGGTGCAGAACCAGATGGTCCTGCCCTCTTCCAGCCAACTAATGGCCTGCGTGACTACCTGATAATCCAGATTATTCATGGCGTGTTCTCAATCAAAACCCCAGATAACCATGCCTGAGTTCGTGCTGGAAGGGCCCGAGATGACGTTCGTTAATATCCGCTATTACCCCATCCTTTCGGGCCGCATCGTAGCAGCGATCGAACTCTTCAGCGATCAACGAATCTCGGAATACCATCTTGTAGGGTGACGGCGGAAAGATGGGTGAAAAACGTAAAGCCGCGTGGGGATCGAAATTCGGGCTGAATTGCTGGTCGTTCGCCAGCCTGCGATTGATTTCCGCAATGATCAGTCCATCCGCCAGAATGGCATCTACCCGCTTGAGGAAGAGCAGCTTCGAATGAACACGCTGATCTGCTATCTCAAGCACGGAAGCAATATCAGGCACGATTTCATTCAGCTCGAGCAGTTCGACGCCATTTTTAAAGGTCACGAGGTGAAGATCAGAAAGGTCTTCAATGGACCGGATAGGGCCGGTTCGGGAGCTGTCATAATAAGCCCCGTTCTGATACCAGATGTAAGCCGCTGTTCCAGCCCCTGCAAGATTCGCAGCCAAAGGGACTGTCATGGCTGCGTCATAATTCTGCTGTTCCCGGTAGGTTCGCAGGTGTCGCCCGAACGGTTGAACCACAAACTCCGCCTGGTAACCACAGAGGTTCAAAACCTGATCGACGATTTCTGCATCCCGGCCTGTGCCCCCCTCTCCAGACGCACCAGGGAGATCAGGCGCCGCGATCCGGATATGTTCGACGGCCTTGACGCTGACAGGAACCAGACAACAGATCAGCCATACCACGGCAGTAAGAACAACCACCGCTGGAACGCTCCCCGCTCGCCGGGGCATCTGTCGTATGTCTATGCTTGTCATCTGGGACGCACGTGGTGACGTTTCATAGCTTCGTCTAGCGACAGTATTGCAGGCTTTTTCGAAAATTTCCCCCTCGATCAGGCATACCCATACCGAAAACTGGCGAAATGCCGAATCACGACCCAGACTGCCATAAAGCCCCAGTCCGGAGGACACGCCATGGCATTCACAACCGATCACCTGGCAGAGCTGAATCTGCTTTCCATGTTTAACCTGTCTTCGATCAATGAAGGCATCAAGGTACACAGCCATTCCGCGTCGGCCGAGGCCATCGCAGCCGCAGAACGTCTGTACGCCAAAGGATTGATTACCCAAAAAGACGGGGGCTATCTCACGAGCCTTGGCAGCGAAACCGCAGAACACGCTCAACGGCTGCTGTCAGTTCTGAGCAGCACCAACAATACCGTCACCTGAACGGCGAATACGTGGGCCGATGTCAGGCCCATAGTGCGAAGCCAATCACATTTGCGCCACAGAAACAGCGCGGTCGCACACTTCAGGTGCGGCGATGTAATTAGTTGATATCGAACCATTTTTTATCTTCGGCTTTGAATCAAGTGGTTCGCCAGACACCCCCCGATGTCAGAACAGCCAAAGTGCCGCCTGCCCTGCCAACATAAAATCGCCACACACTGAATAACCACCGTGGTTCCTATTCGCCGGTTACCTTACAGGCGTGCGCCAAAGTGGAAAAAGACAACAATTGGAGTGTTCCATGGCATTAACCCCCCGATTTTCTCTTCATACACTGACGCTTGCTATTGCAGCCAGTGGCTATTCGGCACTTTCTATGGCCAGCATGGGCAATCTGGGCACCGCTTACGGTGTCATGCCTGTCGACGTGGCCACAGCGCAGTCGCTGTCGATGTTCAACAGCCAGGTATCGTCTACTTATTACAATCCGTCCTACCTGACTGCCGACGAACGGGGTGAGTTAACCTCGGGAATACTGCACGCAGAGCAAGAACTTCGTTCCAGCCGTTCAGATGCCAATGGGGACATCGTATCCAATGCGCCCAGCCAACATGTGCTAATCGGTATGAAAACCAACCTTGGCTCACTGACCCGGTTTGACCACCCTATTTACCTGGGCTTCATTGCCGGTGTGGAAAAATACGGCAAGGAGATGCTGGCGTTTTCCTCCCAAACCTCTGAGACCGGGCAGTACCTGCAGTACGGCAAGGAACCACTGTTTCTCAACATCGGCGGGGCGACGCCGCTTTGGCGGGGCATTTCGGCAGGCGTATCTGCGCGGATTACCCTGGAAGCGGCGGCGAGCCTGGATGCGGTTTCAACACTTGGTGGTGAAACCAGCCGTGAAAGACTTTCCGTCAATGCCGAACCTTCGCTCAAGTCCATCCTCGGTACCACCGTAAACTGGGGGGAAACCTTGTGCCCGGATGAGTCTTGTCTGTTCAGTGGCTGGGAATCCGCGCTGACCTATCGGACCAAATCTGCATCTTCAACCTCGGTGAATTCCAACGTCATCGTCACCCAGACCATTCCGGATCCGGGGCTGAGCCTGAATGTGGCCACCATTGACTCGTTTCAGCCTGAAACCTTCTCGTTCGGAACCCAATATGTCGGAGATGGCTGGCGCGTAGGTGGCAGTGTCGAACAGCAGAACTGGTCCGAACTGGAAGACGAATTTGCCAGCGAATCAGTTCGCGACCAGGAAAGCATCAGTCCGGCAGACCGGATTCGGTTCAAGGACATCATGATTCCAAGAATTGGCGGTGAATATCAGCTTGGCGAACATTTTGCGGTGCGCGGCGGCGTTGCCTACGAGGAGTCGCCACTGGAAACTACTCGCAACCCCGAGCTGAATTATCTGGACACCGACAAGATCGTTGTGGGCCTTGGCCTGAGCGCCACCTACACCAAAACCCGTTTACTGGCCTATCCGGTCCGCATGGACATTGGCTACCAGTACCAGCAACTGCAGGAGCGGGATTTCACCATCGTCGATTTCGACGGCAATGAACAACAGGCAACGGCTGACGGTGAGATTCACGTCATCAGCGGTTCGATTACTCTGAAGTTCTGAGGAGATGTTGGCCATGAAGTACAACAAGACCCTGGCACTTATTCCTGCAATTCTATTGGCCGCCTGCGGTGGTGAAGAGCAGACCATCAACGAACCCACGGGGCCTGGCTCGGTTGTTTACAGCTACCCTGCTGACGGGCAGATTGGCGTCAGCCAGCAATCTGATACGGTACTGCGTTTCAGCCATACCATCACCGACAGCGTGAATGACCTGCAAAGCAAGATTAGCGTCACCACCGGCGGCACCCCGGTGTCCTTTACCGTGGAGAAAGTCGACGGCGGACAGAGTCTGAAGCTGATGTTTGATGAGCCACTGGCAGCGGCTACCAACTTTGATGTCACCTTCAACGAGCCATTGAACGCAGAAGGAGGTCGTAACGTCGACGTTCCCAATGCGTCCGGCGACCCGGGCGTTCAGTTTCAGACGCGCGGTTCACTCTCTGGTATTGCATCGCTGACAAACACTTCAGAAACCTTTGAAATCGCCTCGCAGGTGCCGTCTGCCAGCGGCGATTTTAAAGCGATGAACTTCTCCACCTTCCGTGTGACCATGACCCAGCCGATTCATCCCGACTGGGAATCCCTCGGTGGCTCCGTGCAGTTGCTTGACCAGGACGATCAACCGGTACCTGCAACGGTGCTGGTAAAGGGTAACCGCATCGCCCTGGACCCCTGCGTTACCGCAGAACCAACCATGTGCGGCAGCAAGGATGACATTCTGAACAGTGGCGCCGAATACACCTTGCAGATCCAGAATTTGCCCAGCCTGACAGACCCGTCCGGCAGTCGATTCAGTTCTGACTGGACCTTCACCCCGCGTGACACTGGCCCGACGGTGACACTGAAGCAAACCGCGATCGATTCCGGGCTGGCTTCCGGCGCCAGTGAGTCCGAGTCGATGAAGTCCATCCTGAATGGTCAGGTGATCAATGGTGTCACGCTCAATTCAGTTCTCCAGGGCAATGCGGGTCCGTCCCAGCAAACCGGCGATCTGTTTGCGGAGCTGGCGTTCGCACCTGCGTTCAAGGCTGACGAAGCGCTGCCCCTGCGGATTCCAAAGGGAAGCGTCCTGCGCAGCACCAGCCTGGACGTGCTGGTTGGCGGCGAGGTGCCTGTGCTGGATGCCGCCACCGGTAATCTGCAAACCACGGGCGACATCAAAGTGACAATGATGTCCGATGCCTCGGGCTACATGAGCCCCAACCCATACACCGATGATCTGAGCGCGCCTCGCCATATTACGCTGTTCATGGACGTTTCCATGAACACTGACAACGCTCAACCGAATGCGGCTCTGTCGCAAACCCTGATGGGCGTCGAACTGCGCGGTATCGCGATTGTTGAGAACGGCGTATTAACCATCGATGCCATTGGCACCGTGGAGCCGGGCCTGCTGGGCCAGGAATACACCGATTCCACCATCGCTTTCCATCTGGAGGCGGCGACAGACGTCGATTCCGCACTGGATGCCGAAAACGAGCGTGAGATGGACGCCACAGCACCTTCACTGCTTAGCTGGATGCCCGGCCCGGTGGATGCTATCCCAGCCACCCGCCAGTCCATGCAGCGCCCTGGCGACCCGGTGATTCTGTTCTTCGACGAGCCGCTGGCGCCGGATTCTCTTGACGGCAACATCACGCTGACCGAAAACGGCACGACGGTCAGCAATCTGGATATGAAACTGGATGGCACCACCATCACCCTGAACCCGGAAGGCGGCCTGAAGCACGGCGTAGACTATCAGGTGCTGGTGAACGGTGTGACAGACCTGGCCGGCAACCCGACCGCTCTGGCACCCCTGGAGTTTGCGCTAGACCCTATCGACGGCAGTTCCATTGTCAAACGGCCTCCGCTGGCACTGACAACCTACCCCGGCTACCCCTGTGAGACCAACCACTCGGTGCTGGACCTTGAAAACGGGGTTCTGGGGCAGTGCTACGATGTTCGCGGCGACGCCTACACCGGCGGTCGTGACGCCACGGTAGACACCATGCCGGTTTCTACCATGCCGGCAGATCGCCCCATCACGGTGGTGTTTTCGAAGAGTATCGACCCGGATTCGGTGATTGAGGGCACCACCTTCATCGTCGAGAAGGTGACGCAGAACGGCGTTGGCAGTGGCGCGATCACCTCAAGCGAACCGGTCTCTGGACGTCTTGAGCTTGGCCCCCAAAGGCTGCGTTTCTTCCCGGACGAGGCCTGGCAGCCAGGCGATCACTATCGCTATACCCTGGCATCTTCCGAGGCAGCTGGTGCCTGTAGCGCTGGTACCTACAGCGCCATCTGTGACACCGATGGCCTGGCACTGAAGACAGACCTGCTGGAAGGCCTGAACGATTCAGATCCGGGCGCCGATCCGCTTACCATCTACTTCACCGGCACCGAGGCCGTGGATACGGTATTCACGCCCCTGCGGAACCTGCCCATCCGGGACACCAATTCCAACTTCCTGGTGGACTGCAATGCCGGCACCAACGACAGTGGCAATCGCACGTTCGAGAACGTTGAGAACTGCCTGGAGCCCTTCGAGCATGGAGGCAGTGATGCCGAAGGCTGGGCATCCTCCGCCAACTCGACCAAGCTGGCAGTCACTGGAAAACAGGCCTCTGCTAGTGGCCTGGTGTCGCCAACAGCACCTGCCCAGGTTGGCTGTGTTGCTGGCGAAGGCGTGACTTGCCCTCGCGCCAAGTTCATCTACCAGAGCTATGCGCTGAATACCGAAGTCAAAGGTCCTGGCATCTATGACCCGGATCCCAACGTGGATGGTGATGAAATCGAAGGCATTCTGGTGGATCTCTACCCCACCATGCTCAGCACCACTTCTATCAGTGTGTTCACCAAAATCTACGTGCTTGGCTTTATCCCTTTGCAGGAAGAAACGGTGACCAATACCCAGGTGCTGCGGATGCGTTACGCCAAGGATGATCCCGCCTGCACAGGCAGCAACTGCGCTCGCAACTCGCTGGTGCCCGGCGTTATCGCTGAAGGTGAAAACGGCCAGCCTGTGTTTATCACCAAAGCAGATTTGCTGATTGACGCGCCGGATATGGCCATCCCGCTGGGTGGCACCCACGACCTCTATGGTCGACCATTCACGCTAGATCTGAAGGGCGATATTACCTTCTTCGACGATGGCCGGATGCAAATTGAACAGCGCAATTCCAACCGGGTCGGAGCCAGCGACGAGCTACTTGTCACGGCTAACACGGGCGGTTTCCAGAACGCCGGTGTCGTCACACTGAGGCTGCCGCTGGAAATTCCCGTGAATGGCACCTATCTCAACTTCATATCCAACCCGGTCAAGGATCTGCCGGCCCAGCAGTAACGTCTTTTTTTCAGGCTTGACAGGCCAGTCCACCGGGCTGGCCTTTTTTATGCCTGCAAGAAGCGCCCGCGCTTTTCCCAAGCTCCGGGATTCCTGCTAACCTGACCTTTCTTTGACCACAGTAGCCCGGGAGACAGATCCATGGACAACGGCACACACTACCGCACCTGCCATCTGTGCGAAGCCATGTGCGGCGTTGCAATTGAGGTGCAGGACGGACAGGTTCAGTCTATAAAAGGTGATCCGGACGATCCCCTGAGCCAGGGTTACATCTGCCCCAAAGCCGTCGCGCTGCAGGATCTGCACGAAGACCCGGATCGGTTGCGCAAGCCGGTTCGACGCACCGCGGACGGCTGGGAAGAAATGGAGTGGGACGAAGCGTTTGATCTGGTGGCAGATCGCCTGCACCGGGTTCGCAAAGAGCATGGCCGCAACAGTATCGGCGCCTACTTCGGCAATCCCAATGTCCATAACCACGGCGCCCTGATGACTGGCCTGCCCTTTTTGCAGGCGCTGGGCACCAAGAACCGGTTCTCGGCCACCTCAAACGATCAATTGCCCCACATGCTGGCCTGCCTGGAAATGTTTGGGCATCAGGTGCTGTTCCCAATCCCCGATATTGATCGCACGGAGCTTTTCATCTGCATTGGAGCGAACCCCATGGCATCCAATGGCAGCCTGATGACCGTGCCGGATTTCCGTGGCCGCATCAAAAAACTGAAGTCACGCGGTGGCCGGATGATTGTCATCGATCCAAGGCGCACAGAAACGGCAAAGCTGGCCGACGACTTCCATTTTGTACGTCCCGGCACCGATGCGTTGCTGATGATGGCCATGGTTCACACGCTTTTCGAAGAACAACTGGTCGATCTGGGTCATGCGGAAAAATGGACCAGAGACGTCGATCTGATCCGCCTGGCAAGCCTGGGCTTCAGGCCGGAAGCGGTCAGTGGCCATACCGGGTTGTCAGCAGACACCATTCGGGATCTGGCTCGCCAGCTGGCCAACACGCGTAAAGCCGCGCTCTACACTCGCATGGGCACCAGTACCCAGGCGTTCGGCGGCATCGCCACCTGGCTGGCCTATGTTTTGAACATCCTGACCGGGAAACTCGATAGTACCGGCGGCGTTATGTTTACCCAGCCGGCGATCGACATGGTGGCCCTTGGCGCGCTTGCTGGTCAGAAAGGGCATTTCGGGCGTCGATACAGCAGGGTCAAAAAGCTCCCTGAATTTGGTGGTGAGTTCCCCTCCAGCACCATGGCGGATGAGATACTGACGCCGGGCGAAGGCCAGATTCGCGCCTTCGTGACCGTGGCCGGTAACCCGGTGCTTTCCAGCCCCAATGGCGGTCGGCTGGATGAAGCCTTCAGCTCTCTGGATTTCATGGTATCGGTGGACTATTTCCTCAACGAAACCACCCGTCACGCGGATGTGATCCTGCCGCCTACCGCCGGCCTGGAGCGCAGCCACTACGACCTGATTTTCAGCATGTTTGCGGTACGAAATACTGCGAAATACAGCCCTGCCCTATTCGAAGCTGGCGAAGATAGCCGTCACGACTGGCAAATACTATTGGAACTGGCTCACCGCCTGGAAAAGCACCGGGCGGGTGGCCGACTGAGCTTGCGCTCCGAAGCAGGCTGGCGGGCTTTCAAACAGATCGGCCCGGATCCGATCCTTGATCTGATGCTACGATCCGGCCCTTACGGAACCGATATCGGGCCTGCTCGTGGGCTGGTTCAGCCTGCCATTGATCTGGTTCTGGATATTCTTCCCGAACGTCATCCGGTGCGTGGGCTTGCCAGACTTAGCCCACTGAACCGCCACTGGCAGGATTTACCTAAGGGGCTGTCGATACGGTCGCTGACCCAACTACCCAATGGGGTCGATCTTGGGCCGCTGCGCCCCTGCATGCCCGAACGCCTGTTCACGCCGGACCACAAGGTTAATCTGGCGCCAAGGCGCTATCTGGCCGATCTGGACAGGCTGCATGAGTTTCTTAACCAGGCGGTCAGCGACGACCTGTTGCTGATAGGTCGCCGCCACGTCCGCAGCAATAATTCCTGGATGCACAACAGCCAACGGCTGGTGAAGGGAAAAGATCGCTGTACCGTGATGATCAGCCCAAAAGACGCGGCCAGGTCTGGCCTGCAGGCCGGCGATTCCGCTGAGATCAGCACCGATACGGGCAAAATCGTGCTGCCGGTCGAGATTACAGAGGACATCATGCCTGGCGTGGTCTCGGTACCTCATGGATGGGGCCATGACCGTGAAGGTATTGCCCAATCCGTTGCCTCAGCCCACGCCGGGGCCAGTATTAATGACGTCATCAGCGACGATCAGGTTGATCCGTTGGTGGGCACTTCCGTACTCAATGGTCAGACCGTCAACATCAAAGTCTGGCGCGCCGACCGGCAACGCAAGCGGGCCTGATCGACTTTCGGAGATAACTATGCCCCAGTGGCTGCAGTGGACATTGATTTCGAGCGGGATGATCGCCATCGCTTTGCTGATTACCTTCATCGCCAGGCAGATGCGCACCCTCAGAGAAGGGCGCAAGCGTCAGCAAAAAACGGAGGCCTTTCAGCGAGACCGTCACCAGAATATGGTGGATAGCCTGCAGGTGTTGGCCATGGCCGTTGAGGCAGACCAGATGGAATACTCCGAAGCCTGCCTGCGAATCAAAGGGTTACTCGACCACGTAAAACCCGAGTTGCTGGATCAGTCGCCGTTCCGGGTGTTCCAGGAAGTTCATGATCTGATCCAGCACATGCCAACTCACCAGGCCCGGCAGGACACCAATACACGGTTTGTCGAAAAGATGGACCAGGAACGTCTGGCTGTTGAGGAAGAGCACGCCGATCGGATTCGCGAGGCCGCTGTCGCACTGCGCCAGCATCCGTTCTAATTTCCCTGGCCTTGCCCGCTGAATAAGCAGCGGTTTTGTTTTTTTTTGTAACTACCTACCGATAAAACGGCTGTTTTAAATCTTTTAAATCAAACCTTTCTGGCTGCCGACACATTGTTACCAGGATCCAGCCGAAAAATGCCACGGCTATTTTCTTTCCTTTTCCGCACCATTGGCTAAATTAAATGAAGTCGTTGTCACTTTTCGCCAAACGACTCGTATTGTTTTCTCCTAGCATTGGATTGAATCTGCAACAAGCGGGTGAGCTTGCCGGCCTCAGGGCCGGCTTTTTTTATGACGGGCTCATCATACCCGCCATGGCCATCACCACGTCTTTATTCTCTACGAGCTGATCAAACTGATCTTCCACCTTTGCTCGATCCAGCCCCAACGACTCGTATAGCTCAGAAGGCACTTCCTGGCCCGCACCCAGTGCGACTCCGCGCTCGATCAGCAACTGACGCCCCAGCCAGAGCAGCTTTGCATAGACGGCATAGGGCCCGTCGTATCCAGGATTTTTCTGATACCTGATGGACAGGTTCACTTCATCCGGCATGCCCCAGTTCTGCATCAGCTGAGCCGCAATCTGCTCACGGCTGACCCCCAGAAGGTAATGCTCGATGACCGACGAATCCATGTGCGGGTTGACCTCCAAAGTACGACACACCAGCTTGAAATGAGGCGGGAACACCTGTGCCAGAACCAGATAGCCAAAGTTGTGAAGCAACCCCGCCAGATACGACAAACCGAATATGGGGCGTTCACCCCTCGGCATCATGCTGGACAGAATTCCACAGGACTGCGCTTGCCAGATCGCCTGCTGCCAGTAGTCCACATAGCCTTCCGGGTGATCCTGTGGCGTTTTAAGCGCCCGGCCAAGTGACAGGCCCATGGCCAGGTTCATTACCAGATCAAAACCAAGAACACGGGACACCGCATCATGCACCGACCGAACCTGCCCGGCTGCTGCGTAAAAAGACGACGATGCCCAACTGACTACCTGTGCTGCCAAACTTGGGTCACTCTCCACGACGTCTACGAGGTCGCCCATCACCGCGTTGGGATTGACCCGCAGGTGAATGATTCGCTGAGCTGTTTCCGGCAGTGGTGGCAACTCCAGGGTATCCTCCAGCCGTTGTTGAATTCGCAGGCTGGTAAACTTTCGAATGGCAGAGTGAAGCTGGGCCTTATCTTCCTCAGGGTGGTCCAGGTTGACCTGAATGCTGCCAGACGCCACCGAGAACGAGTGGCGGTCGGCGCTCTCGATAAGAGACTGGAAGTCTTCGCAAGGCATCACGATGCAGGGGTTGTCTGCACCCAGCGACAAAGTCACAGAAGACAGAGCATCCACCCGATCGTCAACGACCGTAGGCCAGCCTGTGAGGGAGGGCAATGGTGGCATTTCCGTCAGGCCAGCACGCTGGCGTGCCTGGGCCTGGTCCCTGCGGGTCATCATTCGAAGATCCCGACCAAGCTTCTTGTTCAGGGCGTTGATATCCAGAAGATCCGTGTGGCGGCAAATCGCCTGCAAACTCCCCTGATCGTCCCTGAGAAGTACCATACGCAACAGCTGTTCTTCCACGGCCTGGCTAACATCCCGGAGCGACACTCCGGAGACGGAATCACCCAGCGCCTGCCTGACTGCGACAGGTAGTTCCATAGATCTCTCCCTTGTTCCGTTTATTCTGTCGTTTTATTCGTTATTGTTTATTTTCATTATAGGGCAGAACGTCAGACTCAGCGCTAAACGTCGCCGTAGCGAACTCGCTCGCCCAGCCAACGTCTTATCAGTCCATTCACGCGCTCAGGCTGACTCAACAACTCGGGGGCCATATCCCTTACCGGTTCGATCCACCCTTTATCGCGCTCAAAGTCCGCCAGCCGGAATTGCATCATACCAGTCTGACGCGTGCCCAGAACCTCGCCTGGCCCCCGGATTTCAAGATCTTTTTCAGCAATCACAAAGCCATCCTGACTGTCTCTCAGGGCTTGAAGCCGTGCTTTGCCGTTCTGGGACAGCGGCGGGTGGTACATCAGCACGCAGAAACTGGCTTCCTCGCCCCGACCGACCCGGCCTCTGAGCTGGTGCAATTGAGCGAGCCCCAGCCTCTCCGGATTTTCAATAATGATCAGTGACGCATTGGGCACATCAACCCCGACCTCAATCACGGTAGTCGCTACCAACAGATCCAGCTCACCTTCCTTGAACTGTTCCATCACCTGGGCTTTTTCCGACGCTTTGAGACGCCCATGGACCAACCCCACCTTCAGGTCTGGCAAGCGTTTGGCCAATTCTTCTGCCGTGGCTTCCGCCGCCTGACACTGAAGGGCCTCGGATTCTTCAATCAGCGTACACACCCAGTAAGCCTGGCGCCCTTCCCGGCAAGCGTTGCGCACCCGATCAGTCACATCCTCCCGGCGACTGTCCGGGATGGCGATGGTTTCTATGGGTTTGCGACCCGGTGGCAATTCGTCGATCACCGAGGTATCCAGATCCGCATAGGCGCTCATGGCCAACGTCCTGGGAATGGGCGTGGCGGTCATGATCAACTGGTGAGGCGCCAGGGTTCCGCCAACCCCCTTCTCTCTCAGCGCCAGGCGTTGATGCACCCCAAACCGGTGTTGCTCGTCGACGATCACCAGAGCCAGGCGGTTGAACACAACGTCATCCTGGAATAGAGCATGGGTACCAATGACCACGCCGGCTTCTCCGGTGCTCACCGCCTGAAGAACACCTTTTCGGGCGGTTCCCTTTACCTTGCCGGATAACCATGCCAGCTGAATACCGAGAGGCTCCAGCCAGCCCCTGAAATTTTGATAATGTTGTTCCGCCAGGATTTCCGTTGGCGCCATCAGGGCGACCTGGGCCCCGGCGCCAATGGCCTGCAGAGCTGCCAACGCTGCCACAACGGTTTTGCCAGAGCCCACATCACCCTGAACCAGGCGCAGCATGGGTACAGTCTGGCTCAGATCCTGACGAATTTCGCTCATTACCTGCTTCTGGGCGCCAGTCAGTCTGAATGGCAACTCTTCAAGAAACCGTGCCGGCAAATCGCCATTGGGTAACAGCGGTAGCGCATCACGAGCCTGAATCTGTTGTCTGACCTGCAACAGGCTAAGCTGATGCGCAAGCAGCTCTTCCATCACCAGGCGTTGCTGAGCCGGATGTCTTCCCTCCATCAACAGATGGACCGGCGCACTGGCAGGCGGTGAGTGCACCAATTCCACAGCCTGTGTAATACCGGGCAACTGATATTGCTCCATCAATTCCGGCGGCAACCAGTCATGGATGGGATAACGCTTGAGATAAGTCAGCGCCTGCTGGCACAGCGAGCGGACCCGCGGCTGCTGAATGCCTTCGGTAAGGGGATAGACCGGCGTCAGGGTGGCCTCGGCCGCTGAGGGCATCGGTGGCGGGTTGACCTGATATTCCGGGTGATAGAATTCAAAACCTGCCCGGCCCGGACGAACTTCACCAAAACACCGCACACGTGTGCCTTCCGACAGCTGGTTTTTCTGGGCGGCGTTGAAGTGGAAGAAACGCATGACCAGAAAGCCGCTGCTGTCCTTTAAAGTCACCTGCAGGCTACGCCGGCGCCCCATCACCAGATCCGCCTTCATCACCTCACCTTCCACCACGCCCACGTCGCCAATACGCAGCTGCCCCATCGGGATCAGGCGGGTTCGGTCCTCGTATCGGTGTGGAAGGTGGAACAGCAGATCCTGCAGAGAATGGATTCCCAGCTTCGCCAGGGTCTGGGCAAGAGCCTTGCCCACCCCTTTTAGAACGGTGACGTCAATGTCGCCCAGTGAGGTCATGAACTGCTCAGGACGCAGTAGCGGCTGGTTTTTCCAACTTCGCCTTATCCATCACCCGACATTGGCTGGCTGCCAGAGACAGCACGTCAATTGCCTTGGGTCGCGGAAAGGTGACTCGCCAGGCCAGCGCCACCGTGCGGTAGGGCACAGGCGCCACGAACGGTCGAACAGCCAGAATGTCTTCGTCGTACTGCATGGCGGTGGCCGCAGACATCGGCAAAACCGTAATACCCAGCCCGGAAGCCACCATGTGGCGAATGGTTTCCAGCGAACTGCCTTCGGTAACCAGCGACGGCCCCTTCTCCGTGGCCGAGCTGCGACTGACGGCTTCCACCAGTGGCGGACAGGATTCCAGAACCTGGTCGCGGAAACAGTGGCCAGGGCCTAACAACAGCAACTGTTCTTTCGCCAGCTGTTCTGCTGTCAGGCTTTCGTGCCTGGCCAGGGGGTGACCACCGGGCAGCAGAACCACAAAAGGCTCGTCATACAGCGGAAGCGTAACCACTTCAGGCTCTTCAAATGGCAACGCGATGATGATGGCATCCAGCTCTGACTGGCGAAGCTTCTGGCGCAGAGTGGCGGTGTAATTCTCTTCGATGTACAACGGCATGTCCGGCGCGCCCCGGCGCAGTTCCGGCAGCAAGTGGGGGAAAAGGTATGGCCCGATGGTATAAATAGCACCCACTTTCAACGGTGCATTGAGCTGATTTTTACCGTCCTGGGCCATGTCTCGGATCAGCCCCACCTGATCCAACACACGCTGGGATTGCTCAATGATGCGCTTACCGGTTTCCGTAACACGAATGCTGTTTTTACTGCGTTCGAACAGCGGTATACCCAGTTCATCTTCGAGTTTTTTCACCGCCACGCTGAGGGTAGGCTGACTGACATGACAACGCTCGGCAGCGCGGCCAAAATGTCTTTCTCGAGCAAGGGTAACAACGTATCGTAACTCGGTAAGAGTCATGGGAGGCTCCGGTAATTTATTATCCAAAGCATAAGGATTGAGTTTGCCTATGGCAATCACCGAAGACGAAACCGCTCCGCGCATTCTGATCGCCGGGTGCGGCAAACTCGGAGGCACCATCGCCTCGCACCTCGCAAAAGAACACACTATTTACGGCCTTCGGCGCAATCCGGATCGAGTGCCAACGGGCGTTCATCCAGTGGCCGCCGATCTGCTGAATCCAGATCAGCTAAGGGCGGTCCTGCCAAAAGAACTGGATTTGGTTATCTACTGTCTAACGCCGGTTCAATATGACGAGTCTGGTTATCGGGATGCCTTTGTCACCGGACTTGAGAACCTGATCAACGCCATCGGCGACCAGCCGGTTAAGCGCCTTATCTTTATCAGCAGTAGCAGCGTGTATTCCCAGGACGACGATTCCTGGGTGGACGAATCCAGCCCAACCGAACCCGCCAGGGCCAGCGGCCAACAGATCCTGCAAGGCGAACAAACGGCACTGAACAGCGGATTCCCGGCGACGGTTGTTCGTTTCAGTGGTATTTACGGTCCGTCACGCAAACGCTTCCTGCAGGCGGTGATGGAAGGTGAGATGGACCCAGCCTCGCCCGCACCTTTCAGCAACCGTATTCATGAGGCGGACGCCGCCGCGGCAGTCTGTCATCTTGCAGAACATGCACTCAATGGCCAGGCGCTGGAGCCTTGCTACCTGGCCAGCGACAGCGAACCCGCCCGGCTGGATGAGGTGGTTGAGTGGGTACGCTCACAACTGCCCTGCAAAGCTCCAGCGGCCGGTGCGCGTAAAGGCGGCCGAGCTGGCAGCAAGCGCTGCAGTAACCAGAAACTTCTGCAAAGCGGGTTTGAATTCCGCTATCCGAACTATCGGGCCGGCTACGGCGAAATGATCGATGAACAAATGAAACAACAATAAAAAAGGCGGCCCCAGGGCCGCCTTTTTTGCTCGGACGACGTCCGAATCAGCTCAGAACCATAACCGCTTCCATTTCAATGGGAACGCCTTTGGGCAACGCGGCAACCCCCACAGCGGCGCGGGCCGGGTACGGTTCCTGAAAGTAGGTCGCCATGATCTCGTTGACGGTGGCAAAGTTGCTCAGGTCCGTCATGTAGATGTTGAGCTTGACGATGTCCTTCAGCTCGCCGCCGCTGGCTTCGCACACGGCTTTCAGGTTCTCGAACACCTGGCGGGTTTTCGCCGCAAAATCACCGGCCACCACTTCCATGGTCTGCGGCACCAGTGGAATCTGGCCAGAAAGATACACGGTATCACCAGCTTTGACGGCCTGAGAATAGGTGCCAATAGCCTGCGGCGCGTTTTCAGTCTGAATGACAGATTTGTTGGTCATGTTTTTCCCTCGTTCAAAACGGCAATCCTCACCTCCAGAGGCGCGGACTGTCAACTGCCCCGGTTGCGTACCCGATTAATATGGGTCACCGCTTTGATATTGCGCACGCGGCGCATGACTCGGGCCAGGTGGCGACGCCCCTGAACATGGACCACCAGGCTGACAACGCCCAATCGCGCGTTCTGCTCTTCCACGTTGATTCGCTCAATGTTGCCATCGGCCATGGCCACCGCGTTGGCCAGTTCGGCAATCACCCCTCGCTGGCGTTCCAACTCTACCCGTAGTTCAACGGAGAATTCGCCGTCGATATCCTTGGCCCATTTCAACTGGGTCAGATTGGCGCGGGATTCGCTGTCGTCAGGCAAACGTGGACAGGTATCGGAATGAATCACCAGACCTTTACCAGAATCCATTACTCCCACGACCGGATCGCCCGGGATCGGCTTGCAACACTTGGCGAATTTGACCAGTAAGCCTTCGGTGCCGCGAATGGTCATGGAGCCATGTTCCTGCCCCGACAATTCGGTTTGCTTGGTGACCCCCTTTCCACTCTCACTCTGATCGCTGACCAGTTGCCTGGCCACCAGATAAGCCATTCGATTCCCAAGGCCGATGTCGCTGATCAGATCTTCGAAACTTTCAACCTGGTTGTGTCGCACGACATGTTGGATCTGCGCTTCATTAACATCCGAGAGTTTGGTACCGAAACCTTTCAAAGAACGTTTCAACAAGGTTCTACCCAGCTCAAGGGACTCCGCACGGCGCTGATTCTTGAGCACATGACGGATACTGCTGCGGGCCTTGCCGGTCGTTACGAAGCTCAGCCACGCAGGATTCGGGCGGGCACCCGGTGCCGTAATAATTTCCACCGTCTGACCGCTTTGCAATGTCTGGCTCAACGAGCCCAGATTGCGATTGATCCTGCAGGCCACGCAGGCATTGCCAATGTCGGTGTGAATCGCATAGGCGAAGTCCACCGGCGTCGCGCCTCGCGGCAATTCCATGATCCGGCCTTTGGGCGTGAACACATAGATCTCATCCGGGAACAGATCCACTTTGACGTGTTCGATGAATTCCAGGGAATCGTCCGCCCGCTCCCGCATTTCCATCAGGCCTTTCACCCATTGATCGACCCGGTTCTGGTTCACCGCGCTGACGTCGGACGGCTCATTCTTGTACATCCAATGGGCCGCGATGCCGTTGTTGGCAATCTGCTCCATTTCTTCGGTGCGGATCTGGATTTCAATATTCACGTGCATGCCGAACAGGGTGGTATGCAATGACTGATACCCATTGGCCTTGGGCATGGCGATGTAATCTTTGAAGCGGCCGGGGAGTGGTTTATAGAGGCTGTGCACGGCACCCAGAATGCGATAACAGTCGTCTTCGGTGTCCGTAATGATTCGAAACGCATACACATCCATGATTTCATGGAAGGACTTATGCTTGAACTTCATCTTGTTGTAGATGCTGTTCAAATGCTTTTCCCGGCCCTGAATCCTGCCAGGCAAGCCTCGCTCTTCCAGCTTTTCCTGCAGCTTACCGCGAATCTCATCAATGATTTCCCGGTGACTGCCCCGCAATTTCGCGACCGCTTTGGAAATGTATTTCGAGCGCATGGGGTAAAGTGACGAGAACCCCAGGTCTTCCAATTCTGTACAGATGGAATGCATGCCTAACCGGTTGGCTATGGGCGCGTATATGTCCAGGGTTTCGTTAGCGATGCGCTTGCGTTTTTCATAGGGCATGGGGCCCAGAGTGCGCATGTTGTGCAGCCTGTCCGCCAGTTTGACCAGAATCACCCGGATGTCGCGAGCCATGGCCAGAGTCATCTTCTGGAAGTTTTCAGCCTGGGCTTCGGCGCGGGTACGGAATTCTATCTGGGTGAGCTTGCTGACGCCGTCTACCAATTCGGCGACATCTTCACCAAATTGCTCGGCCAAGGCGTCTTTCGGGATACCGGTATCTTCGATAACGTCGTGAAGCATGGCCGCCATCAGGCTTTGATGGTCCAGCTTCAGGCTGGCAAGAATGTGGGCCACAGCCAGAGGGTGGGTAATGTAACGGTCGCCGCTTTTGCGCATCTGCCCTTCGTGGGCTTGTTCGGCATAATAGTAGGCTCGTCGCACCTGATTGATGCGATTGGTATCAAGATAGGTGCTTAACTCACTTGCCAGCACCTCTACTGTCGCCTCTGCCGACACCGCGCCTCCGTATACAAGCCATTCTACAGGGACAAAAAAACCCGAATGCGGGCATTCGGGTTCCATTTACGCCATTTCGCGCTGCTCCGTGCTATTCCTTCATGCTTATACCTATACACTATAAAAGCGGAATGCCGGATTTCAATGCTTATCGGCGTTTAATGCCGAAGAAATACCGTGTCGACTATTCGTCGTCTTCCTCGGCAAGCAGTTCACGACCGATCTTGCCTTCAGCAATTTCCCGAAGCGCGATTACGGTAGGCTTGTCGTTCTCTTCCATCACCAGTGGCTCAAACCCCTTGGTGGAAATCTGACGGGCCCGCTTGGTGGCCAGCATGACCAGTTGAAAGCGGTTATCAACGTTTTCCAGACAATCTTCAACGGTAACTCGTGCCATAACTTTCCCGACCTTTAAACAATGGCTGATTCAGCAGACCGCGTAGTGTAATCCGCAAGCAAGACTTTGTACACAGCCTTCGGTGCCCAAGCGCCCCAATCAGGAAGACAATCGGACCAGCAGATCTGCGTATCGCTGCTGTTGCGCTGTCATACGCAGGCGCTGGCTGCGAACGATCGACAGCAAGTCCTCCAGAGCAGTGTCAAACTGGTCATTCACCACCAAGAAGTCGAATTCGGCAGCGTGACTGCACTCTTGTGCCGCTTCCCTAAGGCGACGCTCCACAACGTCCTGTTCGTCTGTCCCCCGACCGGTCAAGCGTTCGCGCAGCGCTTCGGGGGATGGGGGAACAATAAAAATTCCCACACATTCTGGCATTATACGGCGAACCTGCTCGGCGCCCTGCCAGTCAATTTCCAGAATCACATCCTCGCCCTTTGTAAGGCGCTCTTTCACCCAGACCTGGGAGGTGCCGTAGTAGTTGCCAAAGACATCAGCATGTTCCAGAAAGTCACCACGACCTATCATCGCCTCGAATTCTTCACGGCTGACAAAATGATAGTTCACCCCGTCTTGTTCACCGGCTCGCCTGGGTCTGGTGGTATGGGAAACCGACACGCCCAGCTTGGAGTCCTGCTGAAGCATTTCTGCCACCAGGCTTGTTTTTCCAGCACCGGAAGGCGCAGAAATCACATACAACGTGCCCTGTTCTTTTGGTTGAGTCATTACAGTGGTTGTCCTAAAACGTTATTCAATATTCTGAACCTGCTCACGCATCTGTTCGATCAGCACTTTGAGATCCACCGCAGCACGGGTTGTTCGGGCATCGATGCTCTTACTGCTCAAGGTATTGGCTTCGCGATTAAGCTCCTGCATCAGGAAATCCAGCTTGCGTCCGATAGCCTCACCACTGCCCAGAACATCACCCACTTCCTGAATGTGCGCATCCAGGCGATCCAGTTCTTCGGCCACATCAGACTTCTGGGCCAACATCACCATCTCCTGCGATAGCCGCTCCGGATCCAGTTCTACTTTAGCCTGTTCAAACCTTTGCCGCAGGTGCTCTTCCTGTGACTGCAACAGCGTTGGCATCAATTGCCGCACGTCGGCAACCAGCTTACCCATGCCCTGAAGGCGCTCCTCGAAGAGAGGCAGCAAGCGCTCACCCTCACGCTCGCGAACCGACACCAGTTCCTCGACGGTTTCTCTGAACAGTTCTTCGGCAATCTGTTTTACCGCACTGTAGTCCTGCTCTCTGGAGGCCAGCACGCCGGGCCAACGCAGAATATCCAGAGCGCTGAGATGGGCCGGGTTATCGAGCATCCGGTTGATGTGATTGGCCGCCTCATTTATGGCATGGGCCATGGACTCATCAATGTCGAGCCGCTGCCCGGAATCAGACGATTGCAGACGCAGACTTATTTCTGCCTTGCCCCTCTTGACCTGATTTCGGAAGGTTTCCCGAAAACGGTTCTCCAGATCGCGGAGCGCATCCGGCAGGCGAAAGGACGGTTCCAGATAACGATGGTTCACCGTGCGAATCTCACAGGTGAGTGTGCCCCAGTCGCCCTGAGCATCCCGACGGGCAAAGGCCGTCATACTTCGAATCATAAAGGCTCCGCATGATTGGCGTGATATTGATTCAGTCTAGCAGGGCTGATATTACAACGGCGACCCTTAGTGAAACAGCATCGAACCCTCGTCTCGAGCAGCATGTTATACTCTCCGGCCTTTCATTTATTCAATCGACCGGCCCCATGGCTGGACACTCACTTGAGAATTACCAGGAACGACTATGAGACCGAGCGGAAGAACGCCGGAACAACCCCGCGATATCCGAATCACACGCAACTACACCCGCCACGCCGAAGGCTCTGTGCTGGTGGAATTTGGCGATACGAAGTTAATCTGTACTGCATCCGTTGAAAACAAGGTGCCTCCGTTTCTGCGCGGCGAAGGTAAAGGCTGGATTACCGCCGAATACGGCATGCTTCCCCGTTCAACAGGCAGCCGCATGGGCCGCGAAGCCGCCCGTGGCAAGCAAGGTGGCCGCACTGTAGAAATTCAGCGCTTGATCGGCCGTTCGCTACGCGCCGCGGTAGATCTTAGCGCGTTGGGCGAACATTCCATCACCATCGACTGCGACGTTATCCAGGCCGACGGCGGCACCCGCACAGCAGCAATCACCGGCGGCTGCGTGGCTCTGGTTGACGCTCTGAATCATCTGGTCAAGGAAGGTCGCCTGAAGAAGTCACCGCTGAAGCAAATGATTGCGGCGTTCTCGGTCGGTGTTTACAAAGGCACACCGGTACTGGACCTGGACTACCCGGAAGACTCCGAAGCCGAAACCGATATGAACGTGATCATGACCGATAAGGGTGGATTCATCGAGATTCAGGGAACGGCGGAAGGTGCTCCGTTCGAGCAGGAAGAGCTGGACGGGATGCTTAAACTGGCCAAGCTTGGCATTAACCAGCTGTTTGAAGCCCAAAAAGCAGCGTTAGCGCAGTAAAAGATATTGCCAAAGCTGGGCGGTTCCGGAAAGAGAGGCTTTTCCGGACCGTCTTCGGCCATGGATGGCCGAAGCCGAGCGCACAGGGATGTGCTTGTAGCGTGTCCGGAACAGCCTCTCTTTCTGGAAGCGCTGCGCCTGACCTTGAAGACTTTCGCCTTAGACGCCGATCTCTATGTCGTAATCCATGATCACCGGCGCATGATCAGAGAACCGGGTTGAATCATCAATCCAGCCATCCAGAACCGTCTTTCGAATACCCGGCGTCAACAGCTGATAATCCACCCGAATTCCCGCCTTCTTGCGAGAACCTTCGGCCTGCTCCGGCCACCAGGTGAATTGATTGCTCTGCTTGTTCATATCGCGGAACGCATCAACGCAGCCCATTTCATCGAAAAGGCGGTCCAACCACGCTCTTTCGTGGGGCAGAAATCCAGAGAAGTCCACTTTGTGGTACAGCGGGCTGGCGTCCGTGACGTGATGAGCGGTTTGCAGGTTGGCGCTGAAAATGAACTGTCGGCGCTTGCGAAGGGTTTTCTGCATGTGGAGGCCAAAAGACTCCATAAAATCGTCTTTATGGTCCAGCACGGTCAGATCATCACTACCAATCAGTTCTTCTTCGCGCCCCAGCGCGCAGGGTGCAAGCACAGAAGCCACGGACACCTTGTCAAAATCCGCCTGGATGAAACGGCCTTCGCGGTCTGCCTGTTCGTTGGCAAACCCATACATGATGGCCTTGGGAAAATGGCGGGTGTAGATGCCGACGCCGCCATCTTCATTGCGCTCGCCATCAATAAAATAGGCTTCATAACCTTCCGGAATCAGATTGTTATCCTCAACTTCATAGGCGCGCATGCGGTGATCCTGAACGCAGACCACGTCAGCATCCTGGCGGGCCAACCACTCGAAGAAGCCCTTCTCAACGGCCTGCGCCAGCCCATTAACGCTGATTGTCACTACGCGCATACGTGTTCCCTGATCCGGTTTGTGTGTATCATACTGTTTTTGCGTTTCAATTAAAGTTCCAGACTCGCCAGACTCCTTGCCATGCATGACTATCAGCAGACGTTTATTGAGTTCGCCATCGCCCGAGAAGCCCTGAAATTTGGCGAGTTCAAACTGAAATCCGGCCGCACCAGCCCTTACTTTTTCAATGCAGGGCTGTTTAATACCGGCAACGACCTACTAGAACTAAGCAAAGCCTATGCCGCGGCAATCGAACGCAGCGGCGTGAATTATGACATCATTTTCGGCCCAGCCTATAAGGGCATTCCGTTGGCCACGGTAACCGCGATGGCGCTCGCATCGAATGGCACCAACAAGCCCTTTGCCTTCAATCGAAAAGAGAAGAAGGATCATGGCGAGGGCGGCAACATCGTCGGCGCCCCATTGCAGGGCAATGTTCTGATCGTGGATGACGTGATCACGGCCGGGACCGCCATTCGTGAATCCATGGATCTGATCAAACAGTCTGGCGCCCGGCCCGCCGGCGTGTTAATCGCCCTGGACCGCCAGGAACGCGGAACCGGCGACCGATCTGCCATTCAGGAAGTGCAGGACACCTTCGGCATTCCGGTGATCAGCATCATCAAGCTTGATCAGATTCTTGACTATCTGAACAACCGCCCCGGCTTTGAAGAGCACGCTGCGAAAGTAGCAGCTTACCGGGAAACCTACGGCGTGTAGATGCCCATGGCATATCCCGCTGCTTTTGATATGCTTCTGTAAGCATCTTTCGCCAACCAGAGTGCATCTAGTGACCATGAATGATCTGACCCGGCTTCGCCTGACAGTCTCTGCAGTCGCCCTACTTCTGCTCTCTTCGGTTGCCCAGGCCAACCTCTATCGCTACACCGATGAGAGTGGCCAGGTTGTCATTAGCAACACCATTCCCCAGGAAGCGTCAAAACGCGGCTACGACATTCTCAACAGCCAGGGTCGCGTCATCGAAACCGTCGATCCGGCACCAACCGCTGAAGAAATCGCCGCCCGCGAAGCCAGAGAGCGCCGCCAGGAAGAGGAAGCCCGCCGGCGGGAACTCGACAAGAAACTCCTGGAACGTTTCAGTCACCCGGACGAAGCCGTTCGTGCCATGTACCGTAAGGTCCGAGAGCTTCGCGGACTTTCCCAACTCAAACGCGGCAATATTTCAGTGATCGAAAGCCAACTGGACACTGAACAGAGCAAAGCCGCTGACAGGGAACGTTCGGGACAAAAAATTCCTGAGGCAACCCTCAAAAAAATACGCCGGCTTGAATCCAACATCCGTGACATTGAGCGTGAAATCAATGCGCAGGAAGCCGAGATCGATGCCGTCAAAGATCAATTCGTTCGAGATATCGAGCGCCTGGAAACCATCACCGGTAAAGCTCGCACTCTGCCTCTGGAAGTCTCTCCCGAAGACAGGGAAAACTGAACAAAT
This sequence comes from Marinobacter sp. CHS3-4, assembly GCF_030053415.1. GTDB lineage: Bacteria > Pseudomonadota > Gammaproteobacteria > Pseudomonadales > Oleiphilaceae > Marinobacter. The sequence goes on along the minus strand of NZ_JASGBJ010000003.1, from coordinate 279,353 downwards.
AACCACTAAAAAAGGCCGCCCGCAGGCGGCCTTCTCTCCATACTGTCTCTTCGCGATTAAGCGGAGGCAGTAGTGGTGGTAGTCTTCTTCGCTGCAGGCTTTTTAGCCGCTGGCTTCTTGGCCGCTGGTTTCTTGGCTTGTGCAGTCTTCTTCACTGATTCCGCAGCTTCGGAAACTTCTGAAGCGCCTTCAGCCGCTTCTTTTTCCAGCTTGGCAACCAGATCAGCAGCGAAGCTACCGAAACGGGTGTTCAGTGAACGCAGCTGCTCGAACAGGCTCTCACTGTAGCCGTTATAACGGGTGCGCAGAGTCTTAACGCTGTATTCGCGCGCTTCATTTTCAAGCTTTTCAGCGTACTCGAAAGGCTTGGCAGACAGCTTCTTCTGCTGCTCTTCTGCGGCATTGATGCCCTTCTCTACGATTTCCTGAAGTTGTTCCTGATAAGTTTTGAGCTTACCCATAATGTCTCTCCTCAATGGTTTGGATGCGTACTACACGATTTAAAATATGCATCACCACAGCAACTGTTTTTGAAGCCGTTTTGTGACTGACACATGCACAGTAAGCTCAAAAATTAGAATGATCATACTAATAGGGAAAAATGTGCTTTCTGACGCGCCTTACCGAACTGTCACTTGATGATTTGCTGACGCTTGGCATACTGCCCCTGCTTTTTTGGCGCTCGCCAGTCTACCCGTATTATTCCGGCCGCAATCCGTGCATCCAGTTTTTAAATGGCTTGATAAAGGGTCCGCAAAGACGGCCCGACTGCGAGATCTAATCATGAAAAATAATGCTCCTCGCCTGCTCGGCGACAATATTTCTGCTTCTCTGATCACATTGCTCATTGCTTTCATCATCAGTGGGTGCCAGGAAGACTACGGCCAATCCAGAGCCGACTCCGCCGACGCCTCAGCAGCCTCAGAAAAGCGCCTTGACAGCGCTGTATCTTCATTTGAAAAGACCCTCGGCCAACAGTCGCCGGACCAGCCATCCAATACGCAAAACCTGGATCGCCCGACCCTGAGGTGGGAACCGCCGTCCACCCGTGAAGACGGCTCCCCGCTTTTATCCGGTGACATTGAGGAATACCGCATTTATTACCGACTGAGGTATCAGTCCAGCTATAAAGCAATCGAATACCCCGCAGAACAGGGAACGGCGTTCAAGTTGGAGGAATTTAGCGCGGGGGCCTACGAGTTCAGCGTGACTGCCGTTGACTCGGAAGGACGCGAAAGCCGCCGTTCAGACGGCGTTGCTGTCGATCTCATTTGAACATGAGATCAGAAGAATAAGCTACCAACGAAACAGCACCCAGCTGGGTACCAGCAGGTCTGTTTCATTCTCTCGGATCCAGCCTCCGCCCTCGGCAGGCACCAGATAATATTCAGGGCCGACCTTCGGAACGACCTTGATCTCTTTGAGCTCCCCTCCGACCCGGTATTCATAGAAAACCTGGTCCTCATCGCCGGGCCGAATCACAATCTGGGCCTCTGAGCCCGGTGGCTGATAATCGGAGACAACCACCGGCTCTTCCGGCGTCTGCACAGTCTTCTTGGATTCCTGCGCCACGGCAGACGTTGTCAAAGCAACGAACGCCAGGGCAAAGCAGGTGATCGTTTTTGGATTCATGGTACCCTCTGGTTCCAACGGTCGTTGATACCAACAGATTTGCACAAGCAACCCCACGCTTCAATCACAATCCGGATCCGCTTTGACATGACAGAGACTAAAACTCCGCCAGTGGTTCTCGTTGACGGTTCTTCCTACCTGTTCCGCGCTTACCACGCACTGCCACCATTGACCACCAGCAAGAATCACCCGACCGGTGCGATCAAGGGCGTCATCAGCATGATACGTAAGCTGGAACAGGATTTTCCGGGTTCGAAAATGGTGGTGGTGTTTGATGCAAAAGGAAAAACCTTTCGCCATGAGATATACGAACAGTACAAGGCGAATCGCCCGCCAATGCCGGAAGACCTGGGCGTTCAGATCCAGCCGATACATGACATCGTGCGGGCGATGGGGTTGCCGTTGCTGATCGAGGAAGGCGTTGAGGCCGACGATGTGATTGGCACTCTTGCCCACGAAGCAACCAGCAAAGGCATCGATGTGGTGATTTCCACTGGCGATAAGGATATGGCTCAGCTGGTCAGTGATCATGTCACTCTGATCAACACCATGACCGACACCCGGATGGATCGGGAAGGTGTGGTGGAGAAGTTCGGTGTCAAACCGGAACAGATCATCGACTATCTCGCTCTGGTCGGTGACAAGGTCGACAACATTCCAGGCGTTAATAAATGTGGCCCCAAAACTGCGGTCAAATGGCTGCAAACCTGGAACAACCTTGATGAGGTGATAGAGCATGCCGATGAAGTCAAAGGCAAGATCGGAGAATATCTGAGAGAAGCAGCCGACACGTTACCGTTGAGCTACGAGCTGGCCACAATCCGTACTGACGTGTCCCTGAATTTTGGGCTGGAGGATTTACAGCTCCGCGAGCAGGATGATGATGAACTGCTGGAGCTTTTCAAGGAATACGAGTTTAAAACCTGGATTGCCGAGCTCGAAAGCGACGAACAAAAAGACACCAACCCTGCTTCGGAATCGCCAGCGCCTTCCCAAGTCGAGTCCCAATACACGATTGTGACCGACCAGGCCGAGCTGGATCAGTGGCTAAAGCGACTGAAACAGGCGGACCTGTTTGCGTTCGACACAGAAACCACCAGCCTGCGTTATATGGACGCCGAGCTCGTGGGCCTGTCTTTTGCCATAGAGCCTGGCGAAGCCGCCTACGTACCCTTTGGTCATGATTACATGGGGGCGCCAGAACAACTGGATCGCGAAGCAGTACTCGACCAGTTCAAGCCGCTACTCGAGGACCCCAAGGCTGCCAAAGTCGGACAGAATCTCAAATACGACAAAAACGTGCTGGCAAACCACGACATTGATCTCCAGGGCATTGCTGAAGACACCATGCTGGAGTCCTACGTTCTCAATTCGGTGGCATCCCGCCACAATATGGACGCCCTTGCCCTGGAGTATCTGGGCGAGCAGACCACCTCTTTCGAGTCCATCGCCGGTAAAGGTGCCAAACAGCTGACCTTTAATCAGATTGACCTGGCACAGGCCGGGCCCTACGCGGCAGAAGATGCAGATATTACTCTCAGGCTCCACCAGGTTCTGCGGCCACGCCTGGCCAAGACCGGCCGCCTGAAAGACGTTTACGAGAACATCGACCTGCCCCTGGTGCCCGTGTTGTCGCGGATGGAGCAACGTGGCGCGATGATCAGCGCAAGCACCTTACGCCAGCACAGCCAGGAACTGGCTGAGCGAATGGCCGAACTCGAGAAGGAAGCCCACGACGAAGCGGGGGAAACCTTTAACCTGGGCTCACCAAAACAGTTGCAAGCTATTTTCTACGAGAAAATGGGATTGCCGGTGATCAAAAAAACACCCAAAGGCGCCCCCTCTACGGCAGAACCGGTACTTCAGGAACTGGCGCATGAACATCGATTGCCTCACCTGATTCTCGAACATCGAAGCCTGAGCAAGCTCAAATCCACCTATACGGATACACTGCCGGAGCTTATTCACCACCGTACCGGCCGCATCCATACCTCTTACCATCAGGCCGTTACTGCCACGGGGCGGCTATCCTCCTCGGAACCCAATCTGCAGAACATCCCCATCCGCACTGAGCAGGGCCGTCGTATTCGCCAGGCATTCATTGCGCCAGAGGGTTTCAAACTGGTGGCTGCCGACTATTCCCAGATCGAACTGCGCATCATGGCGCATCTTTCCGGAGACAAAGGTCTTCTGAGGGCTTTCGAGAAGGGTGAAGACATCCACAAGGCGACAGCGGCAGAGGTGTTTGGCGTTGGTGTAGACGAGGTATCCAGCGACCAGCGACGCAGTGCGAAGGCAATTAATTTCGGGCTAATCTACGGCATGTCTGCTTTCGGCCTTTCCCGACAGTTGGACGTAGGCCGAAACCAGGCACAGGAGTACATCGACCGGTACTTCGAGCGTTACCCGGGTGTATTGAAATACATGGACAGCATACGCAAGCAGGCGCACGACGACGGTTATGTAGAAACACTCTTCGGCCGTCGTCTATACCTGCCTGAAATCAATGCCCGAAACAAACAACTGCAACAGGCCGCCGAACGCACGGCCATCAATGCCCCCATGCAGGGAACGGCGGCCGACATCATTAAACTCGCGATGCTCAGCGTGGAAGACTGGCTGACAACAAATCACGCAGACGACGCTCGAATGATCATGCAGGTTCACGATGAACTGATTCTGGAGGTCAAAGAGAGCGCTCTGGACACCATCTGCAAGGGACTTGAGTCGCGAATGTCCGCTGCGGCCAAGCTGGATGTACCTCTGCTTGTGGAAGCAGGCATCGGTAACAACTGGGATGAAGCTCACTGAGCGCCCGGCGGAGGGTGAGCCGCGTCCAACTGGGAGATCACGCATCATTTCAGCGCGTAAACGGGTCGGCTTGCCCGCAAAACGTGCTGGCCAGATATGACGCCAAACCCTCCAGAACGTCGCCAAGCCCCGCAAATACTGGGCTGGCGCCGAATCGAATAAACGGCACGAATTTCGCAAAAGGAGACATGGTCGGCCTTTTCGCAGCGTAGAAACCACGCATGCAGAGGCCAAGTTGTGACACCCATTATGAGGCGCCTACCATGTCCACCATGGCATCCGAACGCAGTTGGCTGCTGAATCCGGGTCTTTTGAAGCTGGTTCATCAATGCCGTCGTCTGATCCAATCGGAATTCGGGGTCAAACTACACCTCACAGAAGATCGTCTGGAATATCGATTGGCCGAATACGCCAGCAAAACCCGGTCATCGGACTTCATCCGCACGTGGGAAGCGTTAAAGCACCAGATTCCGACCCTGGAATTGCCCGCGGAGGAAGAACCGGAAGGAAAAGACGCTGACGGTAAAAAGGAATCAGCCAGCCCAAAGCGCATGTACCGCGGTCAGGCGATTGCCGATGAAACTAAACCGAGAACAGACGACACCCAGCTTGAAAGTGATGGCGAAGTGGACAGCCCGCGCAAAGCGAAGAAGATGTACCGCGGCCAGGTGGTGGGATAAGACACCACCCGGCCCCACAGCTCAATCGTCCTGAATAGACAACTTGTCCACACTGGACGCCAGTTTGTCGGCACCCTGAGAGTCAGCGCCCAACTTGATCATCAACCTCAGGTCGTTGGCCGAATCAGCGTGGGCCAACGCGTCCTCGTAGGTAATCGAACCTTCGGAATACAGGTCATACAAAGCCTGGTCAAACGTCTGCATGCCCGATTCTCTTGATTTGGACATCAACTCTTTGAGCTTGTGCACTTCCGCCTTGCGGATCAGATCGGCCACCAGAGGCGTATTAATCAGCACCTCGATGACCGCCTTGCGGCCCTGACCATCCGGTGTCGGCACCAACTGCTGGGCCACGATGGCTTTCAGGTTCAGCGACAAATCCATCCAGATCTGATTGTGCTGCTCTGGCGGGAAGAACTGGATGATCCGATCCAGTGCCTGGTTGGCGTTGTTCGCGTGCAGAGTCGCCAGGCAGAGGTGACCGGTTTCCGCAAACTGAACTGAATATTCCATGGTTTGACGGGTCCGGACCTCACCAATCAGGATGACATCCGGCGCCTGACGCAGGGTATTCTTCAGTGCGACTTCGAAGCTTTCCGTATCGATACCCACCTCGCGCTGCGTGACGATGCAGCCCTGATGCTGGTGAACGAATTCGATGGGATCTTCGATGGAAATGATATGACCACGACTGTTCCGGTTTCGGTGCCCAAGCATTGCCGCCAGCGACGTCGATTTACCGGTGCCGGTGGCACCCACAAACATGATCAGGCCACGCTTGGTCATCGCCAGATCTTTGATCACTGCCGGCAGTGAAAGATCATCAACGTTGGGGATTTTCACCTCAATCCGCCGCAATACCATGCCGCAGAGATTGCGCTGGAAAAACGCGCTGACACGGAATCGGCCAATGCCCCGGGCACTGATGGCAAAGTTGCACTCGTGGCTTTCTTCGAATTCCTGACGCTGCTTGTCGTTCATGGCCCCGTAGACAAAATCCCGGGTCTGCTCCGGCGTCAACGCGCTCTTGGTGACGGGTAGAACCTTGCCATTCACTTTCATGGAGGGCGGAACACCGGCGGTGATGAACAGGTCAGAGCCGCCCTTGTCGACCATTAAACGTAATAATTTATCGAATTCCATGCTGCCACCTATCTCCAAGTGTTCGCTGTTCACCCGAGTTTAGCGTGCCCCGGAAGGACTGCCCGCCCCGTGCCAATTCCCAAGTTGTCAGAAATTGTCCGGCATCTTGGCTTTCATTCTCGCAGCCTCGCGTGAAATCAGGCCTTTCTTGAGTAATTTCTCCAGACACTGGTCCAGCGTCTGCATACCCAGCGACCCACCCGTCTGGATGGCGGAATACATCTGGGCGATCTTATCTTCCCGGATCAGGTTCCGGATCGCCGAAGTACCAATCATGATTTCGTGTGCAGCAATCCGGCCGCCGCCCATTTTTTTCATCAGAGACTGGGATATAACCGCCTGCAGTGATTCGGAAAGCATGGACCTAACCATGGACTTTTCCTCCGCCGGGAAAACGTCGACCACCCGGTCAATGGTCTTGGCCGCCGAGGTGGTGTGCAACGTACCGAATACCAGGTGGCCCGTCTCCGCGGCGGTCAGCGCCAGGCGAATGGTTTCAAGGTCACGAAGCTCACCGACCAGGATAATGTCAGGGTCTTCCCGCAATGCAGAGCGCAGTGCTTCGTTGAAGCCCAGGGTGTCGCGGTGAACTTCCCGTTGGTTTAGCAGGCATTTTTTGGATTCGTGCACAAATTCGATCGGGTCTTCGATAGTCAGGATATGCTCGTAGCGGCTGTCGTTGATGTAGTCGATCATCGCCGCCAGCGTCGTGGACTTACCAGAACCCGTTGGCCCGGTGACCAGCACCAGCCCGCGAGGCACCGAGGCGATGTCCTTGAATACCTGCCCCATGCCCAGATCTTCCATGGTAAGCACTTTGGAAGGAATGGTACGGAAAACGGCGCCGGCGCCACGGTTCTGGTTAAACGCGTTGACACGGAAGCGGGCAACACCAGGGACCTCGAAGGAAAAGTCCGTCTCCAGAAACTCCTCGTAATCCTTACGCTGCTTGTCGTTCATGATGTCGTAGATCAGGCCGTGGACCTCTTTGTGCTCCATCGGCGGAAGGTTGATCCGGCGAACATCGCCATCAACCCGAATCATGGGCGGAAGGCCAGCCGACAGGTGCAAGTCAGATGCGCCCTGTTTGGCTGAAAAGGCAAGCAGTTCAGTAATATCCATAGGGGTCCTCGGAAGGCGTTATTCTTCTGTTCTGATTTTGGCTCGTGCCGGCGCAGGTTAAAGCCCGTGTTCACTTGGCATTTCAGTGACCTGCGGTTAACGTGTCACCGTAAATGAGGTAGACCGGCATCGGCGAAATTGCACTATGAGCAGCATAGCAGACAACGTGGGGACCGTAACCCGACGCATACAAAAAGCAACATTGGATGCCGGTCGTGCGCCCGGCTCCGTCCGGCTTCTGGCGGTCAGCAAGACACGACCTGCCGAGGACGTCCGCACCGCTTACGCGGCGGGCCAGACCGCGTTTGGCGAAAACTACCTTCAGGAAGCCCTGGAGAAGATCGATACGCTCGGCGACCTGCCCGGCCTGGAATGGCACTTTATTGGACCCATTCAGTCCAACAAAACCCGTCAGATCGCCAACGCCTTTAAGTGGGTGCACAGTGTCGACAGACTGAAAATTGCACGAAGGCTTAGCGAGCAACGGGAAAACACCGCCGAGCCATTGAATATCTGCTTGCAAGTCAATATCAATGAAGAAGACAGTAAAGCGGGCTGCCTGATTTCCGAACTGCCAGGGCTGGCAGAGGACGTTCTGGGCCTGCCAAACGTCTGTCTTCGAGGCCTGATGGCAATTCCGGATCCGGATCAGCCGGCGCCCGAGCTGAAGGCAAGTTTTGAAAGACTGGCAGCGGCGCTGGAAGACCTTCGGCAGAGCCACCCTGATTACAGGGGGCTCGACACGCTGTCGATGGGCATGTCGGCGGACCTTGAAGTTGCCGTTGCAGCCGGTGCCACCTGGGTGCGTATTGGCACCGCAATTTTCGGTATGCGCCATTAGGCGGAGCAGACAAGCTGGCGGGCGCGGTTCCTGTTATCATCCATTGCAATGCGGCTGCACGCCGCCTCTGACCACGAGCGGGAGTAAACCTTGAGCACATCACCAACCATTTCGTTTATCGGTGCCGGCAACATGGCCAGCGCCATCATCGGTGGCATGCTGGAAAGCGGTTACAACGCAGCCAATATCTGGGTCAGCGCCCCGGATGACGGGCATCTTCAGTCAGTTCGCAAAGAGTTTGGCGTCAGCATCACGACCGACAACCGCCACTGCGCCCAACAGGCCGACATGGTGATACTGGCAGTGAAACCACAGGTCATGAAAGACGTGTGCATAGACATTGCACCCGTGGTGCAGAATACGCGGCCATTGATGGTATCCATTGCCGCTGGCCTTGAAGCCACCACGCTGGACGAATGGCTGGGCGGCGGCATGCCCATGGTTCGGGTGATGCCGAATACCCCGTCGCTGGTGGGCAAAGGTGCCGCAGGCCTGTACGCAAACGATCAGGTCAAAGACAAACAGAAAGCCATGGTCGAGTCGGTATTTTCGAGCATTGGGTCTGCCCTGTGGGTAGAAGACGAGTCGCTTCTGCATGCCGTCACGGCGTTGTCAGGCAGCGGCCCTGCGTACTTTTTCCTGATGCTGGAAGCGTTGGAAGAAGCGGCTACCGAGGCTGGCATCCCCGGCAAAACCGCTCGCGAACTGGCTATTCAGACGATGGCCGGCGCCGCCGAGATGGCAGGACGCAGCGAACACGACCCCGGCCAGCTCAAGCGAAACGTGATGTCGCCTGGTGGCACAACCGAACAGGCCATTCACACCTTTGAAGAGGGCGGCCTGAGAGAACTGGTCAAAAAGGCCTATTCCGCTGCCTACAATCGCTCCGGCGAAATGTCGAAAGAACTTGCAGCCAAACAGTAACCGCCAAACGGGAGACACAGTGCCATGCTGGCCGACATTGTCATCACGATTCTGCTAATTGCCTCCAGCTTCTACCTGACCATTGTGCTGCTCAGGTTTCTGCTGCAGCTTGCCCGTGCAGACTTTTACAACCCGATTTCCCAGTTTGTCGTGAAAGCGACCAATCCGCTGCTTCGGCCTCTCAGAAAAGTCATTCCTGGCTGGGGTGGTCTTGATGGCGCCTCTCTGGTGCTGGCAATCATCGTTCAGGCCATCACGTTTTTTCTGATTGTTGTAGCCATGAGTGGCGGCGTGCCCAGCATGAATCCTCTCACGCTGCTGACCTGGTCGGTGCTGAACGTCCTGGATCTGATTGTGACTATCTACTTCTGGTCAGTGATTGCCGTGGTGGTCATCAGCTGGATAGCTCCGGGCAGTAATCATCCGGCCATTCAGCTTGTCGCCCAGATCACCGAGCCGGTCATGCGCCCGGTTCGCAACCTGATGCCTTCCATGGGCGGACTGGATCTGTCCCCGATCATCGTGTTCCTTATCCTGAACGTGATACGCGTCGTGATTGATAATCTTCAGCGCAGCGCCGGCATGGGCGCCCTGGCCGGAATGTAGATTAGCGCGCAAAATCACACTTTGTTACAGAGCCGCAAAAACACGAAAGCCCCCACGCCAGCCGATTCATGTCATTGAATCGGCTGATCTTTTTCTGTGTACGACGGGTTATCGTCTACGATCGCGCTTACAGAACGACTAAAGACTTTTTATGAAGAAGTCGTAACCTGCACTATATTCTTGAAACTTTTGACGAATCGCACGTTTTACGAATCGTTGCCGTCGCCCGCAAGTCGCGCAGAAGGATTCTTCAATGAACAACAATGGCACCCTGTCGCAACAGGTCGAGGCCTATCACAGCTGGAAGAAAGAGCTGATCCGTCAGATCGGTCGCTACCGGCTTTGGTTACAGGACAACGACCTGTTTTCAGACGACGTCAGCAAACGCATCCGCCACGGGCTTGAACTGCTGGTTGAGGACGAACTGACCATTGCCTTTGTGGGCGAGTATTCTCGCGGCAAGACAGAGCTGATCAATGCGCTGTTCTTCTCGGAATTTGGTCAGCGCATGCTGCCCTCTCAGGCTGGGCGCACCACTATGTGCCCCACCGAGCTTTTTTTCGATCGCAACACCAACAGCAATTACCTGCTATTGCTGCCTATTGAAACCCGAACCGGTGAACTGTCGCTGCAGCAACTGCGGAAGCAACCCGAGCGTTGGGTGAAGCACGAGTTAGACGAGCGTGATCCCGATGTCATGCGCGAAGTCCTGGCCGAAGTGGCCAGAGTCAAGAGCGTGAGCCCCGGTGAAGCCCGGGAGCTCGGCTTTGATGAAGACATGCTTGAAAACGACCGCACCCAGCCCGGCAACGTGCTGGTGCCTGCCTGGCGCAACGCCCAGATCAGTATTCGCCATCCGATGTTTGAACGCGGCCTGCGAATCCTCGACACACCGGGCCTGAATGCGCTTGGTTCCGAGCCGGAACTGACCATCAGCATGCTCCCTCGCGCCCATGCCGTGGTGTTCCTCCTGAGTGCTGACACCGGCGTCACCGCCAGCGACATGGCCATCTGGAAAGACCACATTGACACTGAGCATGCCGACCATCGCGCCGGACGATTTGCGGTACTGAACAAAATCGACGTGCTCTGGGATGACCTTCAGGGTGAGAAGCACACCAACGATGCCATCCACCGGATGCGTGGCTATACCGCCGATCACCTTGGCATGCGCGAAAAGGATGTGATTCCACTGTCAGCAAAACAAGGCCTGACAGCCAGAGTGAAGAACGATGAAGCACTGTTCGAACGCTCTAATCTGGCGCAGCTTGAACAGCTGATCATCCAGCGCATTCTGATGCACAAGGAACAGTTAATCACCCAGAGCCTGATCAACGATCTGTTGGGCATGCTGCAAAACAGCCAGGCCGCCATGCAGAACCGTCTGGAAGCGCTGCAGGAAGAAAAGCAGGCCTGCACCGGTGTTACCGTGGACAAGAAGGCTCTGCGGCACCTGGCTGACCGGGCCCAACAGGATTACGACTTTTACTACAAAAAGCTGATTACCCTTCGCTCCAGCCGACGGTTGATGGATTCGCAAGGCGAAACCCTCAAGGAATTCGTCAGCGAAGACCGCTTTGAAAACCACGCCCAAACCGTTCGCGAGCAGATGTCTAACAGCTGGACCACGGCTGGCATGAATCGCAGCATGGAGTATTTCTTCGAACTTCTGGAAGCGGATCTGAATAACTTGATGAGTGAGGGTCGGCTGGCAGAAAAAATGGTCGGTGCTATCTATCGCCGATACAACGAAGACACCCGGGCGAAGCATCTGGAGCCGATCCCGCTTCGCGCCGGTCGCCATGTCATCGCCGTGCGCGAGCTGCGCAAAAAAGCAAAGCGCTTCAAGATCAGCCCCACCAATCTTCTGACCGAACAGTCCGTTCTGGTACGACGGTTTTTCAATGTGATCGTCAGCGAAGCCCGCACGCTGCACCAGCGGGTTCGCAAGGATGTCGAACGCTGGCCTGCGGAAGCGATGCTGCCCATCATGCAATACTCGATGGAGCAAAAGCAGCTGCTCGAACATCAGATTCGTCGCCTTCGCGACATGGTGCGCAACGATCGCGATGGCCGGGCCGAGCGCGAACGCCTGGAAAAGGCCGTCACCGATCTCAAACGGCAACTGGAGCTGGCGGACGCCATGCACAAGCAGATCCGCAAGCCGGCGCCCACCATGATTCAGCAAAAGGTCGTCAACCTGTCCGGGGCACTCTGATTCACCGGACAGGCGGCGGTTGCAGCCTTGGGTGGCGGGCTTTAAACTCGCTGGCTGATTGACTGAACCAGGAACCGTCGCGCCAATGCCCGATACCCTGCCAACGGACTCTGTCGGGATCGTCACCCCACAGACTTTGCATTTCGACACGCCCATCACCCTGGCGTGCAATCGAACGCTGGATCAGTATGACCTGGTGTATGAGACTTACGGCACTCTGAACGATAACGCCAGCAATGCCGTGCTGATCTGCCATGCTCTGAGCGGCCATCACCACGCCGCTGGTTTCCACAGCGCGGATGACCGCAAACCTGGCTGGTGGGACAGCTGCATCGGGCCGGGCAAGCCCATCGACACCAACCGATTCTTTGTTGTCAGCGTCAATAATCTGGGCGGTTGCCACGGCAGTACCGGCCCCTGCAGCACCAACCCAAACACTGGCAAGCCCTACGGCCCGGATTTTCCGGTCATTACGGTACGCGACTGGGTCCAATCCCAGGCGTTGCTGGCCGATCGGCTTGGCATTGGTTGCTGGGCGGCGGTGGTCGGCGGATCCCTGGGCGGTATGCAGGCGCTGCAGTGGAGCCTGGACTATCCGGATCGGATCCGGCATTCGGTGATTATTGCGTCGACTCCCCGCCTGAGCGCTCAGAATATTGCGTTCAACGAAGTCGCCCGCCAGGCCATCACTTCTGACACCGAGTTCTATGACGGCCACTATTACGAGCACAACACTCTGCCCCGTCGCGGGTTGATGCTTGCCCGCATGGTCGGCCACATCACCTATCTTTCAGATGCCTCCATGGGTGAGAAGTTTGGGCGGGAGCTGCGGGACCAGGCCTACAAATTCGGATATGACGCCGAGTTTCAGGTGGAGAGTTACCTGCGGTACCAGGGTGAACGATTTTCTGAAAGCTTTGACGCCAACACCTACCTGCTGATGACCAAAGCGCTGGACTATTTTGACCCGGCGTATGAATTTGATAACGACCTCGCCAAAGCACTGAGTCGGGCGAAATCCGAATTCCTGGTGCTCTCGTTCAGCACCGATTGGCGGTTTACACCGGCAAGGTCCGAAGAACTGGTCAACGCGATGATCTCAGCGCGCTGTAAAGTCAGTTATGCAGAGATTGACGCGCCTTGGGGGCACGATGCCTTTTTGATCCCCACCCCTCGGTACACGGCCATCTTCAGCGCGTATATGGATCGAGTGGCCCGGGAGGTAGGCGCATGAGAACTGACCTGAAGATCATCGAACCATGGATCGATTCAGGTAGCCACGTCCTGGACCTCGGTTGCGGTGATGGCACCCTGCTGGACTACCTTCAGAGAGAAAAACAGGCCACCGGCTTCGGCCTGGAAATCAACCACGACCACATCACTACCTGTCTTGGCCGCGGCGTATCCGTTATCGAGCAGAACCTGGACACCCAGGGGCTGGGCAATTTTGAAGACCATACCTTCGATACGGTGCTGATGACCCAGGCGCTGCAGGCTGTGCGTCGGCCGGATATGGTGCTGGATGAAATGATGCGGGTTGGCCGGGAAGGCATCGTGACCTTTCCCAACTTTGCATACTGGAGATTGCGATGGTATCTGATGCGCAAAGGTCGTATGCCCGAATCGGAAACACTACCGTATAAGTGGTATAACACCCCCAATATTCATCTGTGCACCTTTAAGGATTTTGAAGCGCTCTGCTACCGCAAAGACTTCCAGATCCTCAACCGCACAGTGGTGGACGGCGAACATCAGGATCGCTGGTTGAGCCGTCTCTGGCCGAATATGCTGGGGCAAATCGCCATTTACCGGATTGCCCGAAAAACCGGGTAAGTAGCCGGATAAGCCGAAGGAGTGCAGCTATGAAACCGCGCCGTTTTATCCCACTGCTAGCGACCTTTTTTCTATTGTTTTTCATCAGCGCCAGCCACGCTGGCTCGAAGGACTTTGGCGAGTATGTCGTTCAATGGAGTGTGTTTCCCAGCACCTTCCTGACACCGGAGATTGCCAGCGAGAACGATCTGAACCGAAGCCGTGGCATCGGGATCGTCAACATCGCCATCATGACCAAGGGCGAAGACGGAGGTCTGGACACCGTACCTGGCCAGGTGGAAGGAAAGGCTTTGAACGATATTCAGCAGGCAAAATTCCTCGCGTTTCGCCGTATCCAGGAAGGTGACGCGGTGTATTTCATTGCCCAATACCAGTACAGCAATGCCGAGCTGATGACGTTTCAGATCACGGCAAGACCTCAGGGCGCGTCCCGAGACCTGCCGATCCGCTTTGCCCACACACTGTTTAACGATTGAACGCACAAGCATTGAGGGTCAAATGACGGACGTGAACAAGCTGGTTATCGCCAGCAACAACCGTGGCAAAATTGCCGAACTAGAAGCACTACTGGCCCCACTCAATCTGGCGCCGGTGGCGCAGGGTGAGCTGGGGGTGGGCGAAGCGGACGAACCGGCTGTCACTTTCGTTGAGAACGCCATCCTGAAAGCTCGCCACGCAGCCAGAGAAACGGGTTTACCAGCGCTTGCGGACGATTCCGGGTTGGCCGTGGACGCCCTTGGCGGCAAACCAGGTGTGCGTTCAGCCCGGTTTGCCGGCGACAATGCCAGCGACCAGGACAATATCGACGCACTGTTGGCCGCATTGAAAGGCCTTCCGATGGAAAAGAGGGGCGCCCAGTTCCACTGCGTGCTGGTCTATCTACGCCACGCCAACGACCCTACTCCCATCATCTGCCATGGTCGTTGGCCCGGGCAGATTCTGGAACAGCCCAGGGGCGATGGTGGCTTCGGGTATGACCCGGTGTTTCTTGCGCCAGAAACCGACACCAGCGCCGCAGAATTGAGCCGGACCGAAAAAGCCAAGATCAGTCACCGGGGTCGCGCCCTGGCCATCCTTGTGGACCAGCTGGAGGCACGTTGAATCTGCCTCCGCTCAGCCTTTACCTGCACATGCCCTGGTGTGTGAAAAAATGTCCCTATTGTGACTTTAATTCTCATGCCCTGAACGGAGACATTCCCGAACAGTCTTACCTGAATGCCATTGTGGAAGACCTGAAACACGACCTTTCCCTGGCAGAGGGGCGACCGATTCAGACCGTATTCATCGGTGGTGGCACTCCCTCGCTCATGTCACCCGAGTTCTACCACCAGCTGTTCGACAGCCTGCGCGCCTATCTGACCCTGGCCGATGACGCTGAAATCACGCTGGAGGCGAACCCAGGTACCGTGGAACAGTCCCGCTTTACCGGCTTTCGACAGGCAGGCATCAATCGACTCTCACTCGGCATCCAGAGTTTTCAGCCCTCGCAGTTGTCAGCGCTCGGCCGCATTCATGACGACAAAGCCGCCCATCGAGCCATTGAAGCGGCCAGGAACGCGGGCTTTGACAACTTCAATCTGGACCTGATGCACGGGTTGCCCGATCAAACACCGGCGGACGCGGTGGCAGATCTGGAAGCCGCCATTGCCTGGAATCCGCCGCACATATCCTGGTATCAGCTCACTCTCGAACCGAACACCGAGTTTTACAGCCGACCCCCGAATCTGCCGGACGACGATCGCCTCTGGGACATTTACTGTCAGGGTGCCGATACGCTTCGCAAACACGGGTTCGGCGACTACGAGGTATCGGCCTGGAGCCGACCGGGCAAAGCTTCGCGCCACAACCTGAATTACTGGACCTTTGGCGACTACCTGGCCCTGGGGGCCGGCGCGCACGGCAAAGTGACCCTGGCAAGCGGCGAAATCCGACGATTCTGGAAAACCCGCCAGCCTGACGCTTATCTGAACCGAATTGCCAGCCGCACCGCAGGCTCACAGGTTATCGAAGAGGATGAGCTGCCGCTCGAGTTCATGATGAATGCCTTGCGACTGACCGAAGGTGTTCCGGAAGGCCTGTTCACGGAGCGTACAGGTTTACCCCTGGACACAGTTGCGGTAAAACTTGAATCGTTACGACAGGAACAATTGCTGGAACGGCACGGCCTGAAGACCACGGAACTGGGCCAGCGTTACCTGAACACCCTGCTGGAGCGATTTTTGTAATGGTACTCAACGCATTACCCAGACCTCACTTGCCCAGGGCCCTGAGTGTCAGCCTGCTGGTCACTGTGATGCTGTTCGTGGTACTTGTTTTGGTGAACCAACCGCTGCAAACAAGTCCTGCCCCCAAAGGCATCATCAGCTTGCAAATGGCTGGCTCGCTGGATCACGTCAGGGAAATCCTGGCAAGCTGGAATGGAGAAGGCATGGCCTGGGCAAGAGCGTCCCTGTGGCTGGATTTTGCCTTCGCACCCGCCTACGTCTTAACTCTACTGCTGTTAACCAGACACTTATCCAGAGACCGGCCAGGCGTTAGGGAGCGCACCGTGACCCGCTGGGTAAGAGGCATGTTTATCGGTGCAGGCACGTGCGATGTGGCGGAGAACATTCTCTTGCTGAACAGCCTTGAGTCACCAAGCGAGAGCCTGAACCTGGCGGCGACGCTGTTCGCATTGGCCAAGTTCACCGGTCTGATTCTGGGGTTGGCAGGCCTGGTTATCCTGCGAGCAGCCCGGCGACATCCGCTGTCCCGGGGCTAATCTTGCTGGTTGTCCATCAGTTGGTACGGTAGAACAGCAAGTCCCAAACACCATGGCCGAGGTTCTCGCCACGCTTCTCGAACTTGGTCATGGGACGGTCATCCGGACGTGGCGAATACGCGCCCGCTTCGACAGCGTTCTCGAACCCCTCGGACTCCCCCATGACTTCCATCATGTGTTCCGCGTAGTTCTCCCAGTCAGTGGCCAGATGAAGTACACCGCCAACCCGTAATTTATGGCGAAGACGCTGAACAAAGTCATGCTGAATCAGACGACGTTTGTGGTGCTTCTTCTTCGGCCATGGGTCCGGGAAAAACACCATGACCCGATCCAGGGCCGCATCCGGAAGGCAAAGGTCGACCACGTCGTTAGCATCGATGGCATAGATCCGGACATTCTCCAGCCCTCGATCCTCCACTTCTTTGAGCAATGCGCCTACGCCCGGCAGGTGCACCTCAACGCCGATAAAGTCCTGCTCGGGAGCAGCTTCGGCCATATCAGCCAGTGACTGCCCCATGCCAAACCCGATTTCCAGATTCAGCACGTTGTCCCGGCCAAACACCTCACGGGGATCGATCATGCCGTGCTCGCGGGTCAGACCGTATTTGGGCCAGTTTCGCTCATAGGCTTTCTTCTGGCCTTCAGTCATGCGGCCCTGACGCAGTACGAAGCTGCGGATACCCCGACGGGTCGTAACCGGTGATTCGCCAGACTCGTTGTTTTGTTCACTCATTGACTGTCCTCAATCGCCCCGATGGGCTCAAGCCCGTGAAAACTTTGCCCAAGTTTATCAGATTCAAACCGACACCTGAGCATTACGAGACTGCTGCCGATCCAGTTTTCGATAACCCAGCGCTTCCACAAGATGAGGTTGAGAAACCTCATCCGCACCTTCCAGGTCCGCCAGCGTGCGCGCGACCCTCAAAATCCGGTGCAGTGCCCGGGCCGATAGCCCCAGGCGCTCCATAGCACCAGTGACCAGTGTTTCGCCTTTGGCATCCAGACGACAATAGCGATCCAGCTCACGCCCGCCAAGCTGCGCATTGATTGTGCCACGTGAGTTCTGCCGAGCCCTGGCATGATTCACCCGTTCACGAACGGTTGCGCTGCATTCACTTTCTCCAACATCGGCCAGCAACAGTTTGGCGCTCTGTACCGGCACTTCCACATGCAAGTCGAACCGGTCCAGCAGCGGACCCGACACTTTGGAACGGTAGCGCAACACCTGGTTGGGCGAACAGTGGCACTCGATGGTCGGATGGCCCTGGTACCCACACGGGCAGGGATTCATGGCAGCAACCACTTGAAACTGTGCCGGATAGGTAACCTGGCGGGCCGCACGACTGATGGCAATTTCCCCGCTTTCCATTGGCTCGCGAAGTACTTCCAGCACTCGACGGCCGAACTCGGGAAGCTCATCCAGAAACAACACACCACGATGCGCGAGCGAGATTTCACCCGGACGTGGACTGCCCCCACCCCCAACCATCGCCACCGAGGAAGCCGTGTGATGGGGCGCCCGATATGGCGGGCAGTGCCAGTTGCTATCCGGCAAGGTCAGGCCAGCCACGGAATAAATGCTGGCCACGTCGAGCATGGCGTCGTTGGTCAGCGGCGGAAGAATGCCCGGCAGTCGACTGGCCAACATGCTTTTACCGGTACCGGGCGGGCCAAACATCAACAGATTGTGTCCGCCAGCGGCGGCCACCTCCAGAGCACGACGGGGTACCTTCTGGCCCCGGACATCCTCCAGGTCCGGAGCGTCGGCCGGCGCACGGTCAATGTCCAACGGAGCTACAGGCGACAACCTCGCGCGACCAGACAGGTGTTCACACACGGCCAGCAGGTGATTAGCGGCAAACACATCCTGCTCACTGGCCAGCGCGGCTTCATCCGCATTGGCAAGCGGAATCAGTAACTGTCGCTGTTCAGAACGTGCCGCCAGTACGGCGGGCAATACACCTTTGAGCGGTCGTAATGCGCCGTCCAGAGACAACTCACCCACGCATTCAACCGCTTCCAGGCTTTCTGCGGGGATCTGCCCAGAGGCCGCCAGAATGCCCAGAGCGATGGGAAGGTCAAAGCGACCGCCTTCTTTGGGCAAATCCGCCGGAGCAAGATTGATCGTGATGCGGCGAGCAGGAAATTCGAAACCGGAGTTGAGCAGAGCGCTGCGCACCCGCTCACGGCTTTCCCGAACACCGGTTTCCGGCAAGCCCACAATTGACAGCGCCGGCAAACCACCGGAAAGATGGACTTCTACCGTCACTGACGGCGCCGACACGCCAACACAGGCGCGGGTGTGAACGATGGCTAACATGACAACCTTCCATGGTATCTGTCAGTAAATGAGGCTGATCATTATGTCGCGGATGACGCAATGTGCAAGCTGTGCAGGTCTGTTTCTGGTGCTGGCTGCCAGCCTGGCAATCGCCAAAAGCATAGAGTCGGTGCAGACCGGTGATGTTCAGATTGGCTCACGCCCCATGGCATTGGTGAGAGATATGGACGAAAGCCCTTTGAAAGAGCGGTTGCTGTCTTGCGATATCGAGCAATTCAAAGCCTCGGAGTTTTCAATCGGCCATCGTGGCGCGCCGTTGAACTATCCGGAACACACCCGGGAATCTTATATTGCAGCCGCACAAATGGGTGCCGGTATTGTGGAATGCGATGTGGCCTTTACCAAAGATCGGGAACTGGTGTGCCGTCATGCCCAGGATGACCTTCATACCACCACCAATATCGTGACCATCCCCAAACTGAACGCCAAGTGCACCCAGCCCTTTGTGCCGGCGGATCCTTCAACCGGAACGCCGGCCCGGGCCGAATGTCGGACCAGCGACCTCACTCTGGCGGAATTCAGGCAGCTGCAAGGCAAAATGACGGGATCCAATCCTATGGCAACGTCCCCCGAGGCCTACATCCAGAACGCCAACGGTGACCAGCAGATGACGCGGGACCGTCGTGGCACGGTGATGACCCATAGAGAGAGCATTGAGCTGTTCCAGGCACTGGGGGTGAAGTTTACGCCAGAGCTCAAATCGCCGGTGGTGGACATGCCGTTCGAGGGCGAATACAGCCAAAAGGCCTATGCACGCCAGATGATTCAGGATTACATCGACGCGGGCATTCACCCGGCCCATGTCTGGCCCCAGTCGTTCAATCTGGAAGACGTGCTGTTCTGGATTGAAGAGATGCCCGAATTTGGGCGTCAGGCCGTGCTGCTGGACTCGGATGCGACGACACAATCCAACACATCAGTGGAGTTCCTCAAACGCCTGAAGGCCCAAGGGGTTCACTTTCTTGCACCCCCACTCTGGAAGCTGCTGAGTACCGATGAGAAGGGCCACATCGTGCCGTCTGCCTATGCTAAAAATGCTCGCACAGCGGGCCTGAATCTCATCGCCTGGACCGTCGAACGAAGCGGTTCGCTGGACAATGGCGGAGGCTGGTACTATTCCAGCGTAACCGAGGCCATCAACAACGACGGCGATGTGCTGACGGTCATCGACGTGCTGGCTCAGGACGTGGGGGTGGTTGGCGTCTTTTCGGACTGGCCGGCGACCACCACGTTTTATGCCAACTGCATGGGACTGGCAGACCCTGACTAGGCCGGTTCAGGCGTCTGACAGGCGGCTTTCCAGCGCTTCAACGCGCTTCTCCAGCGCCTCCACTTTTTCACGGGTTTTCATCAACACTGCCTGTTGAGCATCAAACTCTTCCCGACTCACCAGCTCCAGACGTGACAGCACCGACATCACCGTCGCCCTCGCCTGGGCCTCAAAATCTTCCCGGGCGGCGCGCGCCATGTCTGGCACAAACTGGCCAAACTGACCTTGCAATTGGCTAAAGAAATCCTGCGGACCTTTCATAGAAAACCTCTCCAAATCTTGCCGGACCCATGCCCGGAGCATTGGGCGGAAGTGTATCACAGCCGCAGCCCTGCCATACTGTGGCGCGATCCTCCTATAATGGAGTTTGCCCCGGCTCTGAATCCCGCACTGGCACAGTGCATTATTTTGGTTCAATTGCCAGAGCATGGCGCCTTTTTGGTGCATCAAAACGGTCCATTTTGGATCAGCGTATTAATAGATTACTGATATATAAGCTTTTTTTTGCGTTGGCACACACGATGCTAAAAGCCTTGTACGCAATCCGCACAATTGGTGTGCGAGGTGGCAGCATCCCGAACTCAATTCAAGGGCCCTAAAGAGCCCCAAATTTTGAGACGGCTATACCAAGGAGAAACCCATGAAACTTGTGACAGCGATCATCAAGCCTTTCAAGTTGGATGATGTCCGTGAGGCACTATCCGAGATTGGCGTACAAGGCGTAACGGTCACTGAAGTGAAAGGCTTCGGTCGCCAGAAAGGCCATACAGAGCTCTACCGCGGCGCGGAATACGTTGTGGACTTCCTGCCCAAGGTCAAGGTTGAAGTCGCCATCGGCGAGAACCTGCTTGACCAGGTCATCGAGTCCATCACCAAGGCGGCCAACACCGGCAAGATCGGTGACGGCAAAATCTTTGTGACTGAACTGGAACAGGCCATCCGTATCCGGACTGGCGAAACCGGCGAAGAGGCCGTGTGATCCAGTAACACGAACAGATTCAGCCAACGCAAAAATTCTTAACTCCAAAAGATTAGCCTCGTGCGGAGGGCTTACCAATGGAAAGTAATCTCAATTATATTTTTGAATTGCAGTACGCAATGGATACGTTCTACTTCCTCATTTGCGGTGCTCTGGTCATGTGGATGGCCGCGGGCTTCGCAATGCTGGAAGCAGGTCTTGTGCGTGCTAAAAACACCACTGAAATCCTGACCAAGAACGTCGCTCTGTTCGCGATCGCGTGCACTATGTACCTGATCTGCGGCTACGACATCATGTACGGCGGCGGCATCTTCCTGAGCGGCATCACTACCGTTGCCGGTATGGACGACGCTGCGGTTGCTGGCATCCTGGCTGCCTCTGCTGAAGCTGGCTTCGGCGACATGGGCGAGTACAGCGGTGCGTCTGACTTCTTCTTCCAGGTTGTGTTCGTGGCCACTGCCATGTCCATCGTCTCTGGTGCGGTTGCTGAGCGCATGAAGCTCTGGTCCTTCCTGATCTTCGCCGTCATCATGACTGGCTTCATCTATCCGATGGAAGGTGCCTGGACCTGGAACGGCGCGTCTGTTTTCGGAATTTACGAACTGAGCTACAGCGACTATGCCGGTTCCGGTATCGTTCACATGGCCGGTGCGGCTGCTGCCCTGGCTGGCGTTATCCTGCTGGGTGCTCGTAAGGGCAAATACGGTCCGAACGGCGAAATCAAGGCGTTCCCTGGCGCGAACCTGCCACTGGCCACACTGGGTATGTTCATCCTGTGGATGGGCTGGTTCGGCTTCAACGGCGGTTCTACCCTGAAGCTGGGTGGCATCGGTGTTGCCAACGAAGTGGCTAACGTGTTCCTGAACACCAACGCCGCAGCTTCTGGTGGCCTGATCGCTGCTCTGATCGTCGCTCGCGTCATGTTTGGCAAAGCTGACCTGACCATGGCTCTGAACGGCGCTCTGGCTGGCCTGGTTGCCATTACTGCTGAGCCTGCGGATCCTTCACCTCTGCTGGCCACCATCATCGGTGCCATCGGTGGCGTGATCGTTGTGTTCTCCATCGTGTTCCTGGACAAGATCCGCATCGACGATCCGGTCGGCGCCATCTCTGTTCACGGCGTGGTCGGTGTCTGGGGTATCTTCGCGGTACTTCTGTCCGACAGCGACGCGACCTTCATGGGTCAGCTGGTCGGCACACTGACCATCTTCGTCTGGGTCTTCGTGACCAGCCTGATTGCCTGGGGCATCATCAAGGCGATCTTCGGACTGCGCGTCAGCGAAGAGACCGAATACGAAGGTGTGGACGTCGAAGAGTGTGGTATGGAAGCCTATCCGGAGTTTGTCAGCGCCAAGTAATATCGGCTGACACTCTGGAACAAAAAAAGGGGCGCCTTCGGGCGCCCCTTTTTCGTGCAATTGTCATCCATGCAAAAGGTCATCGCTCGCTGGACATCACCTCGTCTTCCAGCACATCCACCATAAACTGGGGCATCGCCAGAGCGCCTTTGTGAATATCTGCGTTGTAGTAGCGGGTCACAAACGGACGCTGGTCGGCATCCTCCTCTCGGAAGTACACCACTGGTTTTTCCTTTCCAGCCATGGTGCAGCTCCACCAGCCCGTGGGGTAGACCGGCTGAGGAAATGGCAGAGTCGTCACATGATCAAAGCCGGCCTTGCGCATGTCATCATGGATGCTCTTTATGATGGTATTGGTGTGTAGCAGAGGCGATTCACTCTGCTGGACAATCAGCCCGCCATCGCGCAATGCCAGCATGCAATCGCGATAAAAATCGAGAGCAAACAGGCCTTCAGCGGGACCAACCGGATCCGTACTGTCGATAATGATCACATCCAGGCTGTCTGGCTCGACGTCCCGCATCCACTGAATACCGTCGCCAAAGAAGAAATTGGCCCGGGGATCGGTATTGGACTCACACAACTCCGGAAAATACTGTTCCGACAGCTTGGTAACCCGCTCGTCGATTTCCACCTGCCAGGCTTCTTCAACGCCGGGATGTTTCAGCACTTCTTTCAGCGTACCGCAATCACCGCCTCCAACAATGACCACCTTCTTCGGATCACGATGGGTAAACAGAGCTGGATGGGTCATCATCTCGTGATACAGGAAGTTGTCCCGGCTGGTCAGCATCACGCAGCCATCGATCACCATCAGATTGCCAAAAGTCTCGGTTTCCCAGATCTCAAGCTTCTGGAACTGGCTCTGCTCTTCATGAAGCTTTTTCTTCACTTTCAGCGAAAAAGCCGTCCCGTGGTCCTGGAATACTTCGGTAAACCAGCCGTCGTTCAATGCTGTCATGGTGACTCTCCCAAAATGGCGGAAGCCCCGCCCTGGTGATGTTGAATTGGTGTTATTCCGGCATTGTAGCAACACTTCTTTCGGCAAGGCCCCGTAATCCCTACAATAAGCGCCAGTTCCCCGCAAATCCGGTTCAGAGCCATAACACAGGTAAATGCAACATGAATGAACCCGGCAAAAGTGCTGCCTACGAGGTCTACAACATTGCCCACTGGAGCGATGGCTACATCGGCGTCAGTGACGATGGCAATGTACAGATCCGTCCGGACCGCGGCGGCGACAAGGATAACATCTGTCTACCGGATCTGGCCCACACCCTTGCGCAGCGCGGGGTTCAGTTACCCGTACTGGTGCGCTTTACCGACATTCTTCATGACCGGGTCAACACTCTGTGCGGCGCCTTTAACCAGGTTGCCACTGAGCAGAGTTATCAGGGCCAATACACGGCGGTCTATCCCATCAAGGTCAATCAGCAGCGTCGGGTTGTGGAAGAACTTTTAAGCGCCCAACCAGCGGCTGACAACAATCAGATTGGCCTGGAAGCGGGCAGCAAACCGGAACTGATGGTGGTTCTGGCGCTGTCAAAGCCGGAGTCCGTCATTGTCTGCAATGGTTATAAAGATCGCGAATACATCCGGCTGGCGCTGATTGGCCAGAAGCTCGGGCATCGGGTGTTCATTGTGGTGGAGAAGCAATCCGAGCTGCCATTGATTCTCGAGGAAGCACAGGCGCTGGGGGTCAAGCCGATGATCGGCGTACGGGCGCGGCTGGCGACCATTGGCAAAGGTAACTGGCAGAACACCGGCGGCGAAAAATCCAAATTCGGCCTGTCTGCCAGTCAGGTGTTGGATGTTGTCAGTACGCTTCGGGATGCCAATGCTCTGGACTCCCTGCAGCTGCTGCATTTCCACCTGGGTTCGCAGATTGCCAACATTCGTGACATCCAGACCGGCCTGCGGGAGTGCGCCCGTTTTTACAGCGAGTTGCGTCAGTTAGGTGCTCCCGTGGCCACGGTAGATATCGGCGGCGGGTTAGGCGTGGATTATGAAGGCACCCGTTCAAGAAGCAGCTGTTCAATGAATTACAGCGTGCAGGAGTATGCCTATAACGTGGTGCACATTCTGCAGTCCGAATGTGATCGTGCCGGCATTCCACACCCCAACCTGATCAGTGAATCCGGCCGCGCGCTGACGGCCCATCACTCGGTGCTTATTACCAACGTGATAGACCGGGAAATCCAGGACAAACCAGACACCCATTCTCCCCGCAGCGATGCGCCCGAACCGTTACACGCGTTGCAACGGGACCTGGACAGCCTGAAAGATCAGAATTCCCATCGCTCGCTGGCAGAGATCTATCACGACATTCTTCACGCCATGGCAGACGTTCATGCCCAGTTTGCCCACGGCGTTTTATCGCTGACCGACCGCGCTCATGCCGAAACGCTTTACGCAGCTTGCTGCCGTTCGCTTCAAAAGCAGCTGAACAGCGCCAACCGCGCGCATCGGGAAATCATTGATGAACTCAATGAGAAGCTTGCAGAAAAACTGTTTATCAACTTTTCTCTGTTTCAGTCTCTGCCGGACGTCTGGGGCATTGATCAGATCTTCCCCATCATGCCGATCAACGGGCTTCACCTCCCACTGAACCGCCGGGCAGTGATTCAAGACATCACCTGCGATTCAGACGGCCGCATCGACCGTTACGTGGATGGCCAGGGCATTGAAACAACCTTGCCCCTGCCGGCAGACGTACCAGGCGAAACCCTGTTGATGGGCTTTTTCATGACCGGTGCCTATCAGGAAATACTGGGGGATATGCACAACCTGTTCGGTGACACTCACTCGGTGGATGTGCGAAGCAACCCCGGCGGCGGTTATTCCATCAGCGATCCGATCCAGGGCGATACGGTGGCCAAGGTGCTGCAATACGTGAATTTCGAACCTGCCCGTTTACTGGAATCCTATCGTCAGAAGTTTTCCGCCAGTGAGTTTGATCCGGACACGCAAACCCGCTTGATGGAAGAGCTAACAAACGGATTATCCGGCTACACCTATCTGGAGGAGTAGACAGGCTCTGCCACCACTAACCAGCGTTCTGCTTGCGCCAGACGGACGGAGACACTCCCTCCCACTTGCGAAAAGCGCGACCGAAATTGGACGGATCGCTATAGCCAAGGCGATCGGAAATGGCATCCACACTGAGGTTGTTTGTTTTCAGCAATTCCAGCGCCCTCTGGTGGCGAATCCCTTCGAGTATATCCTGGAATCGCGCCCCTTCCTGATGGAGCTGTCGCCGCAAGGTTCTCGGCGAAACGCGCAGCTCCTCGGCAACCGCTTCGATAGTGGGAAGCCGGCCATCCCTGACCGTTTCCAGCACCCGTTCCACGCGACCGGCTGCAGATTCCGCCGCTTCCAGCCGCTTCATTTCCTCCTCGCACTGGGCTTCGGCAACTCTTCGAGCGACGGGATTAGACAGGGAAATGGGTAAATCGAGAAACTCTCGCCGGAAACGAAGCTGGTTGGCGCCCGCATCAAAGGTCAGGCGATGCCCGAATAGTGAGTGATAGGCAGACGCATCGTCCGGTTCCTGATAGCTGACCCGGCAACTGCCTCCGTCCAGGAGTTGCGGCCCGAACAACAGCAGATTTACATCCATCAGCGAGGCCATCACGACTTCTACATTGAACCGGTAAAGGTCGTTAACGTCGTGCAGTACGTCCAGCTGAAGAACAGCATCACTGCCCTCGGTAAAGCACTCCAGCTTCATATACACGAATCGGATTCGAAAATACTTGATCAGGACATCCAGAGCCTGGCCAATGGTGTCGCAACTGATCGCTGCCTGGGAAAGCGCTCCGTGGGTCGTGAATTTCAATCGCTTGCCGTATTCAATTCCCAAACACGGATCCCCGCTACACCTGATCGCCTCACGACACAGGGCACTGAACTGATCAACGGTAATGAAATTTTCCGGGTGGTTTAACAGGGAAGCGCGGATACCTGCCGCATTTAACAGTGCAGAACGCGAGACCTGACGCTCCTCGGCAAGCTGGCAGAGAATATCTGCGTAATGGGCCCGGATAGCCGGCATTTTTCCCTGCTGACTGGGGATCTTCAGCGATGAGGATTGATTCGATGGCGCTCGGCAAAAGCTCATGACCGCACATTCCTTGTTTTTCGTTGTTGAAAACAGATTAGCCTTCCCTCTGCAGCCGGGCAATCGCCGCAAAGATATAAAATGACCGGCAATTCAGTCATGTCAGAGCCTGATTTTTTTGCGTTCGGATTAATCCAGATGGGTTTAACCCGCGTAAACCAATAAGACTGACAAATCCAGGACGAGTGCTTAGAATGATGACCAAGACAATTTCAAGCCATGCAACAGTCAAGGAGCGTCCGGTGACCACACTGGATTCCAAACCGGCACGTGCCGAGGGTCGCAAAGACCCCTGGAGTCAGTTGCTGGAAAAAGTAGGCAAACACCAGGATAGAGAAGCGTACCACGCGTTGTTTCAGCATTTTGGGCCACAAATCAAGTATTACGCGATGGCCAATGGCCTCGCCAGTCATGCTGAAGAGCTGGTGCAGGAGGTGTTTGTATCGATCTGGCGCCGCTCCTGTCTGTATGACTGGAAGAAAGCGGCTGCATCAACCTGGATCTTTACCATCGCGCGGAACCAGCGCATCGACATGCTTCGCAAGATGCAACGTACGAGCGCTGAGATGCCGGTAGAGACGGAAGATCTCTGGCAAATTCCGGGCGAGTATGAAAATGAGCCCGTGACATCGCTTCACCGCTTGATGTCTGAGAGAAGGGTTCGTGATTCACTGAAGCATCTGCCCGAAGAGCAGATTACGGTGATTGCAAAAGTCTATATGGAAAGCAAGTCCCACCAGATGGTGGCCGACGAGCTTGGTATCCCTCTGGGAACCGTGAAAAGCCGGGTACGCCTGGCATTGAATAAGTTGAAAGTGATTTTGCAGGATCAAAACGTATGAATTCGCACCACCCAGACACACTTACCCTGATGGAATTCAGTGCTGGTAATCTGACCGAGCCGCACGCTTTGTGTATCAGACTCCATCTGGACCAATGTGCTGACTGTCGCAGCCGGGTAGACACGCTGGATAGTCTTGGTGCGGTCATGATGGAAAATCAGCCGCAAACCGAGATGTCGTCGGGTATGTTTGACTCTATTCTGTCCAAGATTGACAGTGACGATACTGATGCTGAACGCGAAGTTAGCACCGCGGCAAAGGCTGGTAAGCGTGCCAGTGCACTTCAAAAACTGTTGGGCGACGATCTAAACGGTTTGCCCTGGAAACGCCAGCTTGGTGATGTCAGCGTTCTCGATATCTCTGACCGGTTTCCTGGCCAGAACGAGCAGGTAGTCCTTCAGAAGCTTGTTGCCGGTGGTAAGGCACCCTCTCACACCCACCGGGGAGAAGAAACCACCATCGTTTTGCAGGGCGCCTTTGCGGATCAGAAAGGGGTTTTCAATCAGTGGGACTTCGTGGTTTTGAACCAGGAAGACAACCATCGCCCTGTGGCAGTGGGCTGTGAAGATTGCATCACGCTGTCGGTACTCAGTGCACCCGTCAAGTTGACGGGCACCTTCAGCCGGATGCTGAACCCGTTCATTCGCTGAATGACACGACAGCATCTGAAGTAGTGAAAAAGGCCGGGTTCTCCCGGCCTTTTTTTTTTACTTTATGTTTTTGTTCACCAGGGCAGTTCAGAACCGTCCCAACTCAGGAACGTTCCATTCGAGTCTTCTGTCAGCCCGTCAATCACTCCCGCAATATTACGCGCGGTATCTGCAGGTTCATGAACCGTCAATTGAGCCAGCGAACGCGAAAATGGTTCACTCAAGGGTGATAACGTTGTACCCGGATGCACAGCAACGCAGGCGATGGGCTTACATTTGCGGGGCAGCTCAATTGAAAAATTCCGGACAAGCATATTCAAAGCGGCCTTGGAGCTGCGGTAGGCATACCAGCCGCCAAAGCCATTGTCGGTGATCGAACCGACCTTGGCCGAAATCGCGACAACGGATTTAAACCGACGGTGGCGCAACCACGGCGCAATAGACTGCATCAACACCGCGTAACCGGTGGCATTGACGGCATAAGCGTGAGACAGCGCCTGCGGATTCAAGTCTTCCAGCCGTTTTTCCGGCTTCATTCCCTGCCCATGAAGAAAACCAGCGGCATAAATGACACGATCCAGGCCTTCCTCAGGCGTCAAGACCCGTTCAATGTCTGCCTGTATCCCCTTACCGTCCGGAAGACCAGCCGCGTCCCATGCTAGCAATTGCACCCGATGTTTCACCGACTCATCGAACGACACTGCGCCCGGATTGCGACAAAGGCCGATGATTCTGACTTCCTCACTGGCGGACAGATAATGTTCCGCAATAGCGTGCCCGATAGCCCCTGACACCCCTGCAATCAATATATTGGTCATCTCCGCTCCTCATTACCTCGCTTTTGACTGGATACGAAAATTTATTCAATCAGACCGATAGCAAATGCATCAGAGAAAAAAATGAACCAAAAATTCATACGGGCGTATGAAATTGTGATTCCAGAAGGTGTGACTGTATTCCAACATCAGTTTGAGGAGAGAATTCCATGCAATATCAGGCACCCGCCAATGACCTTGGCTTTCTACTGTTCGACGTACTGGGTGTGGACAAGCTCCACGAGCTTGAAAAATATGCAGATGCCACGCCAGATCTTATCTCTGCAGTCATTGAAGAGGCCGGC
Organism: Marinobacter sp. CHS3-4; assembly: GCF_030053415.1. GTDB lineage: Bacteria > Pseudomonadota > Gammaproteobacteria > Pseudomonadales > Oleiphilaceae > Marinobacter. The sequence goes on along the minus strand of NZ_JASGBJ010000003.1, from coordinate 250,102 downwards.
AAACTCGCCTCCGAAGTGATTCAGCCTACTAACCAGATCGGCGACCGCCAGGGCTGCCAGTACAACCCGGAAACGCACGAAGTGACCACGCCTGACGGCTTCAAGGAAGCTTATGCCAAATTTGTGGAAGGCGGATGGACAGCTCTGGACGCGCCCCTTGAATACGGCGGCCAGGGTCTGCCACACACTCTGAAGTTCGTGGTGGATGAGATGATGTGCTCCACCAACCTCTCACTGGGCATGTATCCGGGCCTGACCCACGGAGCAATCAGTGCTCTGCATTCTCACGGGTCTGACGAATTGAAAGACACTTACCTGGAGAAGCTGATCTCCGGCGAGTGGACCGGCACCATGTGCCTGACCGAGCCTCAGTGCGGTACCGACCTGGGCATGATCCGCACCAAGGCGACGCCCAATGATGACGGTTCCTACGCCATTGAGGGCACGAAAATATGGATCACTGGCGGCGAGCACGATCTGGTCGACAACATCGTGCATCTGGTACTGGCCAAACTTCCAGGCGCTCCAGACACCACCAAAGGTATCTCCCTGTTCGTTGTGCCGAAAGTGCTGCCTGACACTGGCGAACGCAACCCGGCTTTCTGTGGCGGCCTGGAGCACAAGATGGGCATCAAGGGCTCTGCCACCTGCGTGATGAACTTCGAAGGCGCCAAGGGCTGGCTGGTCGGCGAGCCGAACGACGGCATGCGTGCCATGTTCACCATGATGAACGAAGCCCGACTGATGGTGGGTATGCAAGGTCTCGGGCTGGCTGAAATGGCCTATCAGGAAAGCCTCGACTTTGCCCGTGAGCGCCTGCAGAGCCGTTCGCTGAGTGGCAAGAAGAACCCTGACGGCCCGGCCGACCCGATCATCGTGCACCCGGACGTTCGCCGCATGCTGATGCGTCAAAAGGTGCTGAACGAGGGCATGCGCGCCCTGGCCCTGTTTACGGGGCAGAAACTGGACCTGGCAGTGGCGCATCCTGACGAAGCCGTTCGCGAAGCCTCAGACGATATCGTGCAGTTGCTGACACCGGTCGTGAAAGCCTTCCTGACCGACGAAGGCTACAACAACGCCAACATCGGCCTGCAGGTGCTGGGCGGCTCCGGGTTTACCACCGATTGGCCTCTGGAGCAGCTGGTTCGCGATGGCCGGATTGCCCGCATTTATGAGGGTACCAATGGCATCCAGGCAATGGATCTGGTGGGCCGCAAACTCGGCCTGAAAGGCGGACAACTGGTGCGGACCCTGTTCGGCGAGCTGACCGGATACCTGAAAGACAACCCGGAAGCCCCACATCGTGAGGAGCTGAAAGGCGCCATGAAAGCACTGGAATCCACCACCATGTGGATTGGAACCAATGCGCCGAAAGATCCGGAACAAGCCGGCGCGGCCGCAACGCCCTATCTGCGCTTGATGGCTCTGACCGTCATCGCCTACCTGTGGTCCCGCATGGCCGGCGTCGCTCAGGCCCAACTGGACAAGGGCGAAGGCAACACTCCGCTACTGGAGGGCAAATTGATTTCTGCCCGCTTCTTCTTCGAGAAGCTGCTGCCTGAAATAGACATGCTGCAGAAAGACATCGAAACCGGCAAGGACTCGATGATGGCCTATGGCGACGACCACTGGGCAGCGTAATGGCCGAAAATGACCGATATGTGACAGTTTGTGACCTTCCGGATAGCCGGTCACGGAGAGATACTAATCCCGTTGATTAGTGTCTCTGAACTAGTCTTGTCCAACCCCTTAGCGGGAAGGACACACCCTCTGGGGCCGCGCATTTGCGCGGCCTTTTTTTATGGGCGAAAGACTGGGGTACAATCGAGCGGCCACAAAGGCACTCGCAGTACTGATGCAACCGGAGACACCCTGTGACCGATGACGACTACTATTTCCGCTTTGGCGGCATTGAACGCCTGTACGGCCGCATGGCCCTGGCGGCGTTTCGCCAGTCGCACATCGCCATCGTTGGACTGGGAGGCGTGGGTTCCTGGGCCGCGGAATCCCTGGCGCGCTCCGGTATCGGCGCCCTCACCCTGATCGACATGGACGACGTATGCGTGTCGAACACCAACCGTCAGCTACACGCATTGACCGGTCATTACGGGCAGACCAAAACCGCTGCCATGGCCGAGCGACTGCGGGCCATCAATCCCCATGCGGATATTCACGTGCACTTCGGGTTTCTCAACACCAAAAATGTGTCTGAGTTGATCACCGATGACCTGTCTGGCGTGGTGGATGCTATCGACAGCGTCAAAGCCAAGGCGGCCCTGATTGCCCATTGCAAACGCCGCAAGATTCCTTTGGTCTGTGCCGGCGGTGCCGGCGGCCAGATGGACCCCACCCAGATTCAGGTCAGCGACCTTAGCCGAACCACGCAGGATCCGCTTCTGGCCAAGGTTCGCAATTTGCTCCGCCGTGAATACGGCTTTTCGCGCAACCCGAAACGGCGCTTTGGCGTTGAGGCCGTATACTCTCTGGAGCAGCTGACGTATCCTGCCGAAGACGGTGAAGTCTGCCTGCAAAAGCCCTCGACTGATGGCCCGGTGCGACTGGACTGCGCAACAGGATTCGGGGCAGCCAGCCCGGTGACCGCAAGCTTCGGCTTTTTCGCCGCGTCCCGTCTGTTAAGCCGCATCGCCCGCAAAGCAACGTCGGTAAACGACCAGAAAACCAAGGATCGGACCTCATAATGACCGTCAGCACGGTAATGTTGCTCGCCGCAATCGGCGTTCTTTCTTTGTTCTGTCAATGGCTGGCATGGCGGGTACGAATGCCAGCCATTCTTTTCTTGCTTGCAGGCGGGCTTGCCGTTGGGCCCATGCTGGGCTTTCTTGATCCCGAAGCCGTATTCGGGGATCTATTGTTTCCCGTTATTTCGCTCTCCGTCGCCATCATTCTGTTTGAAGGCAGCCTGACGCTTCGCTTAAGCGATATCGCGGGTCATGGCAAGATGGTGCGTAATCTGATTCCCGTTGGCTCGGTGGTCACCTGCACCATCGGCACCTTGTCCGCCCGCTGGTTGTTGGATGTGTCCTGGGAGGTGGCCCTGTTGTTCGGCGCCATTTCCATCGTCACCGGCCCTACCGTCATTGCACCACTGCTGCGTTCGGTGCGCCCCCAGTCAAAACTGGCCAATATTCTTCAGTGGGAGGGCATCATCATTGATCCGGTCGGTGCCCTGCTGGCCGTCCTGGTATTTGAGGGCATTGTTTCCTGGGGCCAGGGCAATGTGTTCGGCCATTCCATGTGGATATTCGGCAAGACGCTGGCCGTTGGTTTCCTGATTGGCGCCATTGCCGGCTGGCTTAACGGCCTGGTGCTGCGCAAGCATCTGATCCCGCAATACCTTCATAACGCGGGTACCCTGACGTTCATGCTGGGCGTTTATGCCCTGTCCAATGAGATAGCCCATGAATCAGGACTACTGACTGTCACCGTGATGGGTATCTGGATGGCCAACATGAAACAGGTGCCCATCGAGAGCATTCTGGAATTCAAGGAATCACTCAGCGTCCTGTTGATCTCTGCCCTGTTTATTATTCTGGCTGCCCGGGTAGAGTTCGAAGCCATCGCTCAGCTGGGTTGGGAACTGGTTCTGGTGCTGGCACTGCTGATGCTGTTGGCGAGACCTGTCAGTATTTTCCTTTCAGCCATTGGCACCACGCTTAACTGGCGTGACAAGTTGTTCCTGAGCTGGATTGCGCCCCGAGGCATTGTCGCCGCTGCCGTGTCCGCACTGTTTGCCTTCCAACTGCAAAAGCTGGGCTATGAGAGCGCGGGTGCCCTTGTGCCTCTGGTGTTCATGCTGATCATCGCCACCGTCACCATCCAGAGCCTGACGGCCCGTCCGCTGGCGCGGCTGCTGAAAGTGGCCGAGCCGCCGGAATACGGCTTCCTGATTCTTGGCGCCAACCCGGTCGCCCGAAAAATCGGCGTTGCTTTGAAAAACCTGAAGGTCCCGGTCACCCTGACCGACACCAACTGGGAAAACGTCAAGCTGGCCCGCATGGAAAACCTGCAGGTGTATTTTGGCAACCCGGTGTCGGAACACGCAGCGACTCACCTGGACCTGACCGGCATCGGCAACCTTCTGGTGATTTCGCCCTACAGACACATGAACTCACTGGCCACCTATCACTTCCTGGACTGGTTTGGCACCACCGGCGTGCACACTCTGTCTGACGGCGATCAGGATCAGACTGCCCGCCATCGCACAGCTGAAAAGATCCACATGACCCGCGGTCTGTTCAACGGCATCAGCTACGCGAAGCTGGCGAGCCTGGCAGCGAAAAACTACAGCATCAAAACCACTCAACTGAGCGACGAATTCACCTTCGAAGATTTTCAGGCCCGTTACGAGCGACAGGCCATCGTGCTGTTCGTGCTGGATAGCCGTGATCGCATTTCACCAGTGAAGGACCTGGAAAGCCTGAAGCCCGAGAAAGACTGGACGCTAGTCAGCCTGGTTCCGCCTCAGCCGGAAAAAGACAAGGAAAAAGCGAGGGACAAGAAAGAGAAAGCGGAGGAAAGCAACAGTTCTACCCCCGCCGCCCCCTGAATCGGGAAACTCAACTGAACGATCAGCGGCTGCAGTCCAGCACCAGTTTGCCCCGGACGTGGCCGCCCTCAAGCAGCTTGTGGGCGGCCTGAACCTGGTCCAGCGCAAATGCCTGATCGACATGGATACGCACATCGCCGTCTTCGATCAGTTCGGCAATTTCTTCCAGGTGAAACACATCGGGCCGCACCGTCATGCCGTGGGCTCGTAGCCCCATGGTCTCTGCTTCGGTGATAATGTCGTCTGCCGTCACCGTAGGGATGGTCACCAGAACCCCATGCTCGCTCAGGGTATGCAGCGACCGTTTACCGACTTCACCACCAATCAGATCAAGCACCACATCCAGTCCATAACACTCGTCTTCAATTCGGGTGGAGTGATAATCGATCACCTCATGAACCCCGAGGCCGGCGAGAAAATCCCGGTTGGCGGCAGAAGCGGTAGCGATCACATGAGCCCCCCGTTCCAGGGCAAACTGCACGGCAAAATGGCCCACCCCGCCAGCTCCGGCATGAATCAGCACTTTCTGTCCGGACTCCAGCTCAGCCACTTCAAACAGGGCCTGCCACGCCGTCAGAGCTGCCAGCGGAATTCCTCCTGCGGACATCAGATCGAGTTCTTCCGGAACAATCGCCATATCCACCGCAGGCGCCACCACATGATCGGCATAACCACCGCCGCCGGCTGGAAAACCGACCATACCCATTACCCGGTCACCGGGAACCAGAGTCGTCACTGCATCCCCAACGGCGACCACCTCACCGGCCACATCATACCCGGGTGTCCAGGGCAGATCGTTTTCAATCTGTCTGGCCGCAAAGCCAAGCCCTTTACGAGTCTTCCAGTCGATGGGGTTCAGGCCCGCGCCAGCCACTCGAACCAGCACGTCGTCACTGCCCGGCTTTGGCATGTCTGCCTTTTCAAGACGCAGAACATCAGTTTCACCAAACTGGTCGTAGACCACGCGGCGCATGGACATCTCGGGACCGGAATCCGTGCTGTTGTGCATAGTGCTCTCCAGATTGCTGTCATGGATGCGTTGACCAACGCAGGTTATTCAGACCTTCAGCCTTCCAGGCCACGGCCACCCTGGACAAGAACGTCGCCAAGGATGCGTTTGAATTCTGTCGGCATGCGGGACGGCCGCTGAGTTTTCATGTCCACGCAGGCATGGGTAGACAGTGCTCGAACCAGGGTCTTGCCATCCGTTTTCCGAATCAGCTGGAACTGACGAGCAGACCGAAATCGGCCGTCAAAATCCGTGAGCCAGGTGCCAAGTACCAATTGATCGCCCGCATTGGCCGACGCCAGATAATCAATTTCGGTACGGGTGATCGCCATTGCTTTACCCGTCTCTTGGTGAAGCGCCCAGGTCATGCCCAGACTCTCAATGTGAGCCCAGCTCACCTCTTCCAACCAGCGCAGATACACGACGTTGTTGGCGTGCCCCAGGCGGTCCGTGTCTTCCGGTGACACCGTGATGTTCACCGTGAAAGGTGAGGGCAGATCCCACTCAAGTGTAGGCTGTTCACTCATTCGTCGCCTCCTCAAGACCGGAAATATCCGCAATGGCCATTCTTCCGATGCGATCGTTGTGGAGCGAGCCAAAGTACAGCTTGCCGTCGTGGGGATTCACAGAGGTTATCTCCTGAAGATGGTCGCCCTGCTGATCATGCAGACTGGTCAGGGCTTTGCCTCGGGAATCGAAAGCGACAACCAGTCCGTATTGTTGCGGCGTCGGCTTGAAGGATTCCGGAAGCTTGGCGACCAGATCCTTCAGCCAGGGGCGTTTATGGAGTGAATCCACCTGCGAATTACGCAGGGTTGGAAACGCAACCCAGAAGCGCCCTTGGGCATCCACAGCGAGGTTATCTGGAAAGCCCGGCAGATTATCAACGAACACCTCGGCCGTATCTTTGTCCGGCCCGGTGATCCAGTAACGGAGTATCCGATACTTCCAGGTCTCGTTCATCAGCAGGTACTTTCCATCCGGCGAGACCGCCACGCCATTGGCGAAGTGGATATTACGCAGCAAAACCTTGGTACGACCCGTGGCAGGGTCGTACCGAAGCAAACGACCGTGTGGACGCATCTCCAACAGATCCAGCATATAATCCGGTTGCGTGAAGCGGGAGCTGGCATCGGTGAAATAAATACGCCCGTCTGGTGCGATATCGACATCGTCAGTGAACCGGAACGGCGTTCCTTCCGCTTCCCGAGAGAGCACCGTTATGGTCTTGTCGGGCTCGATGGAGAGCAATCCTTTCCAGGCATCTGCAACAATGAGGTTACCACGGGCATCGAACACCATTCCCAATGGTCGACCCTCCGTTCGCAGCCAGTTTTCCACCCGGCCGTCCGGAAACACGCGAACAATCCATCCGTCCTGGGTTCCGGTATACAGCACGCCATCGGCACTGATGGTGGTGTCTTCCGGGCCATAAACCTGTCCTTTAGCCAACAGATCAGCCTGCTTCAGCCGCTGATTCGGAGTGAGTGGCCCGGTCATTGGTTTTGATTCGGGTGCCTTCCAGGAGACACTGTCGATGGGCGATTCGGCCAGCAGAAAGCCACCCAGAATCACAAACACCACCAACAAACCACCCATCAACCACTTCATGCTGCTGTCCTGCTTTGTTGTTCAAGTGTTCTAACCATATCAGACACCTGCGACCTGTCTACCCGGTCGCGCCGATCGTCGTAGAGCTGGCCAGCATGATTAGATCAGGCGCTCAGGAACCGCCGACACAGTGCGATAAACGTGTCTGGCTTTTCAGCATGCAACCAATGCCCTGTGCCTTCGATGATTCGCAAATCGGCGTTTGGGAAAAGCGACTTTATAGTGTCGCGGTGCTTGGTCTGGATGTAGGCCGAGTCTGAACCCTTTATGAACAGCACCGGGCCTTCGTAAGGCCCCTCTCCCTCTGGCGCAGAAGAAAGGTCTGAGTAACTCTGGTCGATCACGGGAATGTTCAGCCGCCAGCGATATCGTGCACCGGATGCGTCCTGCTCCCCGGCAGGGACCGGCGCCAGATTTTTTAACAGAAACTGCCTGACGCCGGCCTCTTCAACGTACTCAGACAGCGCCCTGTCTGCGTCTGTTCGTGACCCCAATGCGGCAAGGTCCACTGCCTTCAGCCCTTCCAGGACATGATCGTGTCGTGGTTGATAGGTCACGGGAGAAATATCGGCAACAATGATGCTGGTAATGCGCTCCGGCGCCTGAAGCGCAAGCTGCATCGCGACTTTTCCGCCCATGGAATGGCCCAGCACCGATGCGGTTTCCAGACCCTGGGCGTCCATATAGGCCAGCACGTCGTCTGCCATTTCCGGATAGGTCATGGTATCCGTGTGAGGAGATTTGCCATGGTTGCGCAAATCCAGCGCGTGAATCTGCCATTTGTCCTGTAGACCACGGGCGATAACTCCAAGATTATCCAGCGACCCAAACAGGCCGTGCAGCAGGATAACGGGACGGCCTTCGCCAACGACTTTGTAATTTAGCTCCACTCAAATAACTCCCGGATGAAACAGACAGGCACAAAAAAGCCGGGCAAGCCCGGCTGTTAACATGTCAGGTGACGCGATGATCAGCAATAATAGATGTTGTTCAGATACTCTGCCAGAGCAGCAATATTGGAGCGTTCCTGCTCGTTGTGCGGTACAAAGATTTCCAGTTCCATAAAACACCTCCTGATGAATGAAACCCAATTGCCTGTAATCCTGACTCCAATGCTATCTTTAGAGTTGGCAAGGTTGATTGACAGGCTGTCTCATTCACTTGACAGTTTGTACCACCCTTCGTGACGTCTTGTTCATCCACCATCTAAGGCCAACGTGAGCGTTCCAGAACCGACCAACAGCAACACATCACCCATGATCGCCGCGTCCAGCACATTGGCGCTGGTTCACTACCTGCGATGCCAGGGCGTTCTTGACCCCAGCGTTGTGGAGCGAGTCACCGGCCACAACGAAGACGCTCTGAAGGACCCTGACCTCAGAATACCGGCCGATCAGCATTACCATCTCTGGGAATACGCCGAATCGGTGACCGGCGATCCCGCTGTCGGCCTGCATGCCGGCCAGCTAGTCGACCCGGACAGGATGGGGCTGGTCGGCCATGTGTTTTTCAACTGTGACACCCTGGGTGAAGCCGTTACCCAGTACGTGCGGCTGCACCGCCTGATCAACGAATCCGTGCGACTGAGCCTTGAGCAAACCGGAAACCGTGCCATTCTTACCTGGCAGGCCGACTCGCCCGGCCATTATTGCCGGCAGGACATGGATCGCACGCTGGCCTCTGTGCTATGCCGTACCCGGCACTTCATTCACCCGAATATCGTCGCCGACTGGGTCGAGATTGCCCACTCCAAACCCGATTACGAACAGGAATACCGCGATCTCTTCGGCGGCCCTGTCAGATTCGGTTGCAAGGTCACCCGGCTGGCTTTCGACCGTCGGCATCTAGCCCACCCGATTCCGCACCGCAACCCCTACGTGTACTCGGCCGTTCTGAAACAGGTCAATGCCCTGATGGCCAGACTGCAGAGCCGCCGTACCTTCGGCCGCAAGATCCGGCGACTGATTTCCCAGCAGATGTCTACCGACCGCATCGATGCAGACACCCTGGCCCGGCAATGCCATATGAGTCGCCAGACGCTCTACCGCCGGTTGAAAAAAGAAGGGCTGGGATTTCATGACCTGGTTGAGGAAGTGCGCAAGGACAAAGCCATTCGTTATGTCGCTTCAGACTATTATGCGCTGGGTGAAATTGCTTTCCTGCTGGGATTCTCGGAGCTCAGCGCCTTCAGCCGTGCGTTCAAGCGCTGGACAGGCATCGCGCCCGCGCAGTATCGAGCGCAGCATTTGGACCACCAGATAACGGACGCCGACACGTGAGCGCCCTGGATCCGGCCTGGATTGCTTACGTCGTTGGCGCCCTCTATCTCCTCGCCGCCGCCTGCATCTACCGCATTTTGCTGAGCTATCGGACGTCACAGGGCGCAATTGCCTGGATTCTGGCACTGATTGGCCTGCCGTATATCGCCGTGCCCTTTTTCCTGCTGTTCGGGAGAAACCGCTTTGGCGGTTACCTGAAAGCTCGCAGACCAGGAGATCGGACGTTAACGGGAGTGCACAGCCACTTTGGTCAACAGGACACCGCCATCGACATTCCCGGGCAGAGCAAGGCCAGCGATGAGCTCCAGGTGCTCTGCAAACTGGGCCGCCAGCCCTTCACCAGCGGCAACTACTGCACACTTCTCCAGGATGGCACAGACACATTTGAAGCCCTGTTTGAGGCCATGGAAAGCGCCCGACATTACATTCTGCTGGAATTTTACATCGTCCGGTCCGACAAGGTCGGGCAGCGTATAAAATCCATTCTCAAACGAAAGTTAGCCCAGGGCGTACAGGTATGGTTCCTGTATGACGACATTGGCAGCGTTTGGCTGCCCAGAAAATACCTGAAAGAACTGGCAGCCGCCGGTGCCCACGTCGCGTCGTTCGGTGACGGTAATCTGCGGAGAATGCGGCTGCAGATCAATTTCCGAAATCACCGCAAACTGCTGGTGTGTGATGGCGATATTGGGTTTGTAGGTGGCATCAATCTTGGCGATGAATACCTTGGTGCTGACCAGAATGAAGAGCCCTGGCGCGACACCCATTGTCGGATTGAGGGGCCCGCTGCACAGGGGTTGCAACTGGCCTGGCTGGAAGACTGGAATTGGGCCAGCGATCATCTGCCGGAGCTGAACTGGGAACCCGTAACAAGTTCCGGTGGCGATGAAGAAGTGCTGATTCTCCCTACGGGGCCGGCAGACCCTTATGAAACCGGATCTCTGTTCTTTCTTAACTGCATCAACAATGCACGCCACCGGCTCTGGATTGCATCGCCCTATTTCGTCCCGGACTTTCAGATTCTGAATGCGTTGCAACTGGCCGCTTTGCGAGGCGTGGACGTGCGCATCCTGATTCCAGAAAAATCCGACAGCAAGCTGATCGGCCTGGCAGCCTATTCCTATCTGGTACAGGCTTCACGGGCCGATATTTCGATCTATCGTTATCAACCAGGCTTCATGCACCAGAAAACCCTGCTGGTGGACGACCGCTACGCGGCCGTAGGCACGGCCAATCTTGATAATCGATCGATGCGCCTGAACTTTGAGATTACAGCCGTGAATACGTCGAAAGGGTTTGTCCAGCGAGTGGAAAAAATGCTCAGCAGGGATCTCGACAACTGCCGCCTGATGACCGAGAGCGATTACCAGGATCGGTCCATTCTTTTTCGGCTGACCTGCCGCGCCATCCGCTTGATGGGCCCTTTGCTGTAATGCCGACCGGGTCTCATTGCCAGTAAAGGGTTCGTTTTCCAAACACCGGGAATGTGAGAGTATTCCGCAACGACAGATCAAACATGCGGTAATTAACGACAATAATGACCCTTTTCAAACCCCGTGAGACTCTCACAGAGCAGGTCGCCCGTCACATCGAAAACCTGATCGCTTTCGGCCAGTTACGTTCTGGAGAGCGCATCTATGAAAGCTCTATGGCCAAGCAGATGGACGTCAGCCATGGCTCTATCCGAGAAGGCCTGCTGCTTCTCGAAAAGCGTCACCTGGTGCAGAACGTACCTCGCAAAGGCGCCTTCGTGACGCCGCTGGATGAGTTTTTTGTTCGAAGCCTTTACGAAGTCCTGCAACTGTATCTGACCCACACAGGTCGCAAATTGGTCAGACAATGGCAACAAGCGGATATGGACAAGCTCGAATCCCTGTACGAGCGAATGAAGGATCGTCACGAGCGCAACGATTTGATGGGGTTTCTTGAGTTGGGTATTGAATACACCCAGGCCTCACTGACCTATGCCGACAACTACTTCATCGTGTCGGCGATTCGTGATCTCTGGCCGTCTGCAAAACGCTGTGCGTTCGTGGCATTTCAGGGTGGCGGCAATCAGGTACTGGAAGACAATCTCGAGCATGTTCGGGAATCCATCGCCGCCATTCGTGACCGTGATGAAGAGCGGATGGCCGACATTCTGGAGGGCTATGCCGATCAGCAGTGTCGACAGGTACTGGAAGTGATAGGTACGAAAACCGCTACCGGCTGAAACCACTCATTCAAACAGGCGGGTGAACGAGAAACCAATGCTCAGATACGCACTCCAGTCGTCCTCATTGTTGTAGGCGGTTGACAGCTGCACCGGGCCGATACCCGTTTCCACGCCCGCATAGGCGCTCCAGGAATACAGCAGGTTGTCCCATCTTGCATCCCCGAGAGACGACCAGGCATTGCCGGCTTCGGCCCCGACACCTGCAAACCAGGGCACAAGGGGGCCGCCGAACTGTTCGCGAAGAAACAGGCTTGCAAGCGCTGCATCCTCACCGGCGATCTCCCCACGGCTGAATGCAGACAAGCGCTTAAAGCCCCCCAGTACCACCGAATTTTCGATACCCGCGACGCCCCCGGTTACGGTATTGGTAAAGATCAGGCCAGTTAACGTGGTGTCTTCCCAGGTGTGCGCAGCCAGCGCCATCGCTCTAACCGAGTCGAAGTTGCGGTCAGAACCAAGGCTTTTCCGTTCCAGCTTCCCCCTTATGCCCGCAAACCAGCCGGTCTGCGGCAGGAACGCATCGTCGAGAGAATCATGCTCCAACGCCAGATTCGCGCTGGCCTTCTCGATGGTCTTGTAAGGAACTACCTGCGCCCCGACCTGCTCGTCGACCGTGGCATAGCCCCGCCGATAGGTGAGTCGTATTTCGTTGTTGGCACCCAGTTCCATCCCCAGCGCCAGGTCCGCTTCACTGGTGCTCAGATCCACTTCGGTGATGCGAACTCCATCGCCGTTAAACGCGTTGAAGGATTCACGTTTGTATTCCGCACCCATGGTCAGAAAGCGTTCATACCCGTAGTCCAGGGGTTGGTACCATTCCGTTCGGGCCCAGGGGCGAGTACCCAGCTGCAACCCCGTATTCCATTCCGCACCCAGAGAATTCAGCTCGGTCATTCGAACTGCCGCCGCCACGTTAAACTCAGTCTGCGTCTCAAAGTTATCTTCGTAATTCAGCCCGAAAGACAGATAATTGGGGCCCCAGCTTTTTCGACGTACCCGAATCAATAAACCAGAGTCTCCGTCAGGCAGACGCTCCAGCGAGTAGGCGACGGTTTCGTAGTAGCCAAGTCCATAGATCCGCTTCAGATCGTTTTCCAACTGATCCGTATCCAATGGCTCGCCAACTTTTTGTTCGATCCGGGAGCGGATAAAATCATCCGCCAGCCTGTTCCCGCCTTCGACCCGGATCCGACTGATCAGAGAGGGGCTGAACGATCGCTGTTCCAGACGTTCACGATAAGCCCGCCAATCCTGCTCTGCCACTGACAGGCCACTCAGTTTGACGGCGTGACGCCGGGCTTCAGTAGCCCCCAGTTCGAAAAACGGCTTGGCCTGATAAAAGTCGGCCGATGAAAGCTGGCCCAGATCAGGCCGTATCAGCACGTCGTGGTCGCCAAGCTGTTCCAACTGGCGCTCGGTATTCCTTCGAGTCAGCAGTGTGGTGAGCTGCCCAACAACCGTAAAGGCGTCTTCAAGCTCTTCCTTGTCCATCAGCGGATCCGTGATATCCACCGCAATAACCACGTCTGCCCCCAACGACTTTGCCACCGATACCGGCAGGTTATTGGCAACGCCGCCGTCGACCAGAAGCTGGCCATCACGGGATACGGGGGCATAAACGCCTGGAATACTCATGCTGGCCCTGACGGCATCGGACAGATTTCCAGTGCCGATCACCACCGGCTCGCCGGTTTCAAGATCAGTGGCAACAGCACGAAAGGGGATGGGAAGCTTATCGAAATCGTCGACCAACGCCGCATCGTGGGTCAACTCATTGAGGATAAAACCCAGATTCTGGCCAGCAATGATACCGCCGCCGAACGTCAGACCTTCCGAGCCAACGCCAATGCCAGGTGTAACCGGAAAGCGCCAGTCATTTCGTTTGCGGCGAACGGGCTTGAATACGCGTCCGGGGTCGTCCCGGAAACTGGAAAGCCAGTCCAGGTTAATAAAACGGGACTCTATATCTTCGACTGGCATGCCAGACGCATAAAGCGCGCCTACGGCTGAGCCGGCGCTGGTACCAACCACCAGATCCACCGGGACCTGAATTTCTTCAAGAACCCGCAAAACCCCGACGTGAGCCATTCCTTTTGCGCCACCGCCGCTCAGAACAAGTGCGACTTTCGGGCGAGCCGCCGCAGCGGCTGAAACACAAAAACCTAACAGAAAGACAAGCAACCAGCGGCGCATTAACGTCGTCGCACGTCAGGATTCATCCTGCTTTTCCTGCTCTTCCAGAGAGAGGTGCGATACGTCGGGTACAACCGGCGGTGGTGTATCTTTTTTCTCACCAAGCTCTGACCCGGCGGGCGCCAGTGTCCAGTCGTCAAGGTGCTCGAACATGGGGGCCTGTTGCTCTTTATGCTCTTCGAGAGTAATACCCACGGGGTCCAGTGTAAGTCCTGAGTCGGAAAGAATGCTGTCGACCTTTTCGCCGGCCACGTTTGGACGATCACCGGGCTCAACTTTGACACCGCCCGAAGACGGAGTCTTAGGTGCCGAAGAAGCGGCTGGCTGGGCCTGCTGGGAAGGGGGCGCGGGTCGCTCCTCAGGTGAGGGCCTTGTCTCAGCTGAAGGCTTGGTCCCGGCTGAAGGCCTGGTCCCGGCTGAAGGCTCTTCAGAGGCAGCAGGTCTGGGTGCATCTGGCTCAGGCTTTCTGGGCGCCGCACCTTCCATGGGCTCAACGTAAGCCACCATGCCGTGCTTGTGTAAGACACCGCGGTACTTTTCGGCTTGAACTTCTTCCAGTTTGTTGCGAATAACCACTGGCTGGCCGCTGAACATCTTGGCGATCTGATCAGCGTTGGCCTTGAACAGGGTTTTGGCATTACTGCGAGCTGTTTCCGGATCGGTACCCGGGGTGCATTCGCCTTTAAAAACCAGTTGGAACATGATCTTGCCTCTGAACTCGGAATGCTCGTGGAACTACTTTCATCATAGTTGAAACATTCGCCCCTCGGAACCTCGGTATTTTGCCTCCAGAACGGCCCAAAGTGTGAACAATTGAAAAATATGCCCAAAAAATAAACAGATTTCTGGCGATTTCAGATAATCATCAGTAACCTTTGATTACATAGCGTTACCTGAATCCTGTATCTGACTGAATTTCCGGAGCTCATCAAGAATGACTGCTTCACGCACAAAGGCCTTCTTCATCGCGTTGACCTTACCGCTGCTTTTGAGCGCGGGATCAGCATCCGCGGGCAACCTTGACCTACTGATGAGCGGCCTCTTCCCCGCAAACCAGGCAACCTATATCGGGTATGAAAGCGTTGAGAGGGAGGCGATTCCAGTCAGTTCTGCCATCGAACGCAAATACCTGATTGTGGACTTCCGCCTTAATGGAAACCCCGGAACAGAGCAGCTGCAGGCCAGCGTTCACAAGGTTTGCATGGCCATGCTCAAAGACCGTGACCTCATTCGGGATCTTTCCCGGCGCGGCTTCGACATGGTGTCGGTGGCCTTCGATCGCAAGTCCCAGTTTGACTGTCTGTAGTCGACATTAGTCTCCACGACCAAGCAGCCTGGGAAAAGATTCCAGGGCACTGTTTACGGCGTCCAGATTGAAGGCTTCCACATCGACCAGTAGCTTCTCGCCATATTGGGTGACTGACGGTGAACGCAGGCGACGCCCCCATTCAATCACTCGCTCGGCAAACGCTCTCATCTGTTCCGGATCGCCACTTTCCCGGACATCCTGCCATTCATCACCGAAATCCCTGGACAGCTGCTCTCTTAACCAACCCCGCTCCTGCATGCTGAGGGTTTCTGCCAACAGGCGATCCGATTCCTGAGGCTGTCCGTCGTCCTCGGCCTGCTCAACAGTGACGTCAATATTTGGAAGGGTGACGGTAAATATGGAGCCGACCCCGGCCTCGCTCTGCACTTCCAGCTTTCCGCCCATCATCTCCACCAACTTGCGGCTGATGGCCAGGCCAAGCCCTGTGCCGCCATAACGACGGCTGTTCTGCCCTTCCTGCTGTTCAAACGCGTCGAATATCTGTTGCTGTTGATCCTCAGGAATACCAATGCCGGTGTCCTTAACCGTTACGACCAGCGTCGACGTTCCCTCGCTTGGTTGACCCGTTTTCGGATCCACCTGCGGCGTCGCAGTGGCGCGGACAGTCACGCCTCCTTCGTGCGTAAACTTGATGGCGTTGCCCACCAGATTGAACAACACCTGCCGCAAACGGGTTTCATCCAGGCGCATAGCCACGGGCATTTTGGAATCCACACTGACCTCCAGCGAAATGCCCTGCTCTGTGGCCCGCAAATCGAAGATATGGCGCACGTCACTGAGTAGCCGGCGCATGGAAACGGCCGAGTAGTCCAGACGCATCTTGCCGGCCTCTATTCTGGACAGATCCAGAATGTCGTTAATCAGCATCAACAGACTTCGGCTGCCTGCGCGAATCGAGTCAAGATAGTTACGTTGCTGAGGGTCCGTCACGGTGTTGCTCAGCAGATCGCTGTAGCCAATCACTGCGTTCATGGGTGTACGTATTTCATGAGACATATTAGCCAGGAACTCACTTTTGGAACGGCTTGCTGCTTCTGCCTGCCGGGCCAGCCGCTCGGCATCCTGCTTCGCTGCACGTAGCTCGTCCTCACTGCGACGGAGTGCATTTTCTGACCGAATTCGCTCGTCGACTTCTCGCGACAGCTTGCGATTCCAGTAAAGAAAGATCAGCACCACGACGACCGCGATCAGAACAATTCGGCGAACCACCGTGTAATCCGTTTCTTGCTCGATATCCAGATGAATCCAACGGTTGTAAATGGATTCGGTCTCGTTGGAATCGAGACTGCTCAGGGCCTTGTTCAGAATCCCCAGCAGTTCCGGCTGATCTTTGCGGACGGCAAATCGAAGCTCGTACTGATATGGCGTGATACTGGTGATGCGGAGATTCGACAGGCCCAGTCTCGCCACTGTATAGCTAACAGCCGGGATGTGGGTGACCATGACATCAAGATCGCCATTGGATAAGGCCAACAGACCCTCTTCCACCGATTGCACGGGATACAGATTCAGATCGGGGTGATTGATCAGCAGATAATCATGCCCGGCTTGGCGATTCACCACACCAACCCGTTCATCCCTCAGCTGACGAAGCTCACCAATAAAGCGCCCTTCCTCCCGAATAGCCAGGGCAATGGGGACTGTCAGATACGCTCGGGTGAACAGAAAGCTTTCCTCCAGTCGCGGGGTTCGCGTGAGGTCGGGCACGATGTCTACCTTGCCCTGTTCCAGCATAGTTTCGGGCACCTGTCCGGTGTCCAGCACCTGACGGTCAAAGCGCACGGATAGCTGCTGTTCCAGGCGCTGAATCAGATCCGGAACCAATCCTCTGGGCTCTCCACTTTCTGCAAATCCGAATGGCGGCCAATCCGGGCGCACAGCGACCTTTAGGCCGGGGTTGCGCTGGAGAAAAGCCGTTTCCGCATCAGACAACCGGATCGTCGAATCCTCCGTCTCCGGCACGGCAGATTGCAGCCAGGGCTGACGAATGGACCTGTGCTCGCTATGTGAAATGGCGAGTACCGCCTGATTCAATGCCCGATAGACGCGATCCTGATCGGAGCCTGTCTCGAAGACCACATCCACCGACTGCTGGTTCATCAAACGCGCCAACCGAACCCCGTTAACCATTGCCGAACGCAGATAGTCAGACACTACCGCCACTGGCCCCAGAAAGGCATCCGCTTTACCAGACAACACCATGCTGACGGCTTCTCCCAGCGTATCCACCTTCAGTGGCGTGAACGACTTGACCGAATCCAACATGGCATACTGATTGGCATCCCGGGCCACCAGGGCAATGCGTGTGTTCTCCAGATCAGCCAGTTCCTGTATTCCTGCGTCGCCAGTGGCCACAAACAACCCGTAGGTCAAAGACATCAGCGGGGCAGAAACGCGAACCCCATCGCTTGCGGGACGACTGACGGAGCGAGTGCTGAGGCGCGCATCGATCACACCGTCTTCCAGCCATTGATCCAGCTGTTCAGCGTCACCGGTGACCTGCTCAATGGGCACATCAAGCTTGTTGGAAATGGTGTTCAGGTAATCAATAAAAACACCGGCAAGTTTGCCCTCGCCGGTGTCAAACACCAACGGCACCTGGTCACTGCGAACACCAACACGAAAGGATTTACGGGCTTCGAGCCAGTCAAGGTCATCGCTGCCAAGAACGGGAGCAGGTGAGCTCTGGGGAGGGTCTGCCAACACAGAGACCGATCCCAACAGGCAGGCCAGATATAACAGACACCGAAAAGCCGCCTTCACTGGATATCCTTTTGCGTTAGACTAGAGTTGTGAAAACCATACCGACTAAATTCACGGATTGCATTCAGGAGTAGCTGACTCACCATGGATACCAGCAAACACACGCTCTCAACCCTTTTCGAACAGCTGGGCATTCCCTCAGATCAGGCAAGCATCGAGGACTTTATTACGCGCCATTCGCCATTGCCTTCAGAGATCGCGGTACAGGATGCGCCCTTCTGGTCAGAGAGCCAGTCGCTGTTCCTGGAAGAGGGCCTCGAAGACGACTCTGACTGGGCGGAAATCATCGACGAACTGGACGCGCAATTACGCCACTGATTCTACTGACCGGCAATGCATACCTGATCGCGGCCCGATTTCTTTGCCTGGTAGAGGGAGCGATCAGCCCGGTCAAAAACCTCATCGGCTTGATCATCGGATTTAAACTCAGCGATACCTGCTGAGAAAGACACCGACACGGGCTCGCCGCGAAAATGGAACGGTAAAGCCTTGATGTGCTCCCGCAGACCGTCCAGCACGTTCTTGGCGGAATGCGCCTCTGTTTCCGGGAACAAAAGCACGAACTCTTCCCCACCAAACCTGGCAATGAAGTCAGTTTTGCGCAGCCGATCTCTCAACGCCTTGGCCACCAGCTGTAATACCCGGTCGCCCGCTTTGTGGCCAAAGGAGTCATTGACCCGCTTGAAGAAATCGATATCCAGAACCGCAAGCGTCAGTGGATTGTTGTAGCGTGTCCAGCGCTGGTGCTCTATTTCCAGCCGATCCTGCCAGGCTTCCCGGTTTGGCAGTTCAGTCAGCACATCGGTCATGGCTCGTCGGCGTTGCTCTTTTAGCTCTCCACGAACTTGCTCCGCTTGTGTTTCCATGGCCGCCATCTTTTCATGCATGGTCGCCAGCTGCTCTGACAGATATTTCTCTCGCTCAGTTTCCTTGGTCCTAAACCGGCCCACCGCCTCACGAATGGATTTCAGGTGTCCGGAAACCGAAGCTTTCAGCCCGTCAAAATCCTGGCTATCCTCAACTTTTCGACCGAAGGCTTCGAGCTCTTGCTTGATCTCCTGATCCAGCTCTTCAGACGCACCCATGCGGCCCGCCTGTGCATTTTCCTGCTCTGCGAAATACTGCCTCAGAGTTTCCAGGCGTTCATCCAGGCGTCGGAGAAACCCCTCGAATTCGCGCTGGCTTCGTGTCACTGCGGCGATGACCAGTTCAGCAACCCCACTCAGTCCTTCCCGGAGTTCATCCCAGTCATCACTGGCCATCAAACTCTCTCGAAGGCGGCGCGCCCGGGTTTCTGCCGCGGGTTCCAGAGATACCTGCTCCAACATCTGGCCGAGCAGCTCGCCAACCCGGCGGGCAATTCGAAGCCTCTGATCCGACTCCTCCTCACCCTGAGCTTCCAACTCGACAATGGACTGGGTGTCCGGTGAACGTGGCGCTGCATCCGGCTCAGGCGTGGTGTCATCTGACCGGCCGAATAATCTGCTGAACATTCCTTTCTGCGCAGTGCCCCGGTCGCCAGGAGAATCGGCAAGTCCCGCCTTGAGTACGCTGGCAAAGTCGATCAGCCAGTCGTTGAATGTGTTGCGAAGGGTTTCCGGCTTGCGAAGGCGTTTTTCGAGGTCTTTCAGACGATCCCTGACAGCGTCAAAGGCGCCGTGACTGCGGAGTTCAGATAACAGTTTTTCGAACGCGCTGCGCAATGCCTTGTCGGTTTCAGATTTACGCTCATCCAGCGCCGATACCTTACGGTCAATTCGCTCCTGAAGGTCCTGCCAGGCGCGGGCATTCAGTGAATCCTTCCGTAATTCATCCCGCAACCGGGAGAGCAAATGGTCCAGTTCCCGACTCTGCCCCTCGGAAGCCAGGCTGGTGCGAACCAGCATACGCTGAAGCAAATTGCGCTGGGCATCCCAATGCGCCTCACGCGCTTCGGCGTCTTCAAGTTCTTTCAGATACTTGTCCTTCCAGGACGAATCCGATGGCATTTATCTCCCCCTCCTCGCCAAATTCAACTCTTCGAACCATCTGGTTTGCTACGAACTCGACGCGCCCGGGGATGGCTTTGATCATACACCTTCGCCAGATGCTGGAAATCCAGATGAGTATAGATCTGCGTGGTACTGATATCAGCATGACCCAATAATTCCTGAACCGCACGCAGGTCGCCACTGGATTCGAGCATATGGCTGGCGAACGAGTGGCGAAGCAGATGCGGATGCAGTCGCTGGTCGGCGCCGTTCTTGACGCCCCAGCGCCGCAAACGGGACTGAATGCTTCGATTACTGAGACGCTCACCACGGCGGCTGACAAACAGTGCAGGCTCGTTTGAGACGGCAAGTTGCGGCCGCAGATCCAGCCATCGGGCCAAGGCCTCCAGCGCCCGGCGCCCGACGGGCAACACTCGCTCTTTACTGCCCTTACCAAGGACACGAACTTCTCCACCGCGGCGATCAATGGACGTCAGATCCAGGTTCGACAGCTCGGACAGTCGCAGCCCTGAGGAATACAATAGTTCGAACATGCAAAGATCCCGGGCTTCGAGCGGGTCATCAGGGGTGGCATCCAGAAGCTGGCTTAATTGGTCTACATCCGCCACACGAGGCAATCGGCGGGCAGCCTTCGGCGCACGCACGTCAATGACCGGATTGTCTTTGGCCAGGTGTTCCCTCAGCAGATAATCGTAGAAACGCCGTATGGCAGAGAGGTGCCGAGCTATGCTCCGGCCACCGAGACCCGCCCGGCTCAGGGCGGCCACATAGCGACGAAGATGGTGGGTAGTCAGATCAGCCCAGGCACGGCAGGATTCGGTTTCAATGGCCCATTGGCCAAAACGAAGGATATCGTCCTGATAGCTTTTACAGGTGTGAGCCGCGTGGCGCTTTTCGGAGGAGAGGTAACGAATGAAGCCCTGGAGTGGCTCCGCAAGTACGGCAGCCAGGCCATGATCAGCGCCGGGCTGCGCCATTATTAGCGGGACTCCGCAAGCGGCTCTGCGACAGGCGCCGCGGACGCGTGCCGCTGAAGAATCGGCGGCAACAAACGGCTAAGGGTATCGCTGATATAAGTCAGGAACAGCGACCCCATGCTCTGGTCAAAATAACCGGTCTGGCAGCTCCCAACAGCAAACACACCCACCAGGTCTTCTGTGCCGGCCGCCGGCTCATACGCCCTCAGGGGCACCAGTGCGACAGAGGCAATTGGCTCTTCCCGATCCGGGAACAGGAAGCTGCGCTCACTTTCACGGAACTGTCCACACACAGCCCGCTCACCTTCCAGAAGACCACCCAGCCGCTCCCGGGCCTGATCGGGAGAGACCACATGCAGGGCACCCTGTCCGTTGGTGGACACTTTCTGATCGGTGAACAGAATGACCGATGCGGCATCCAGGCCGAAATCGCCGCGAATGCTGTCATCCACCGCCGCGGCCATATCGTTCAGATTGCGCGCTTCGATGATCTGCATCAACAAGCGTTTGCTCTTTTCAAATAAACGGTCGTTATGACGGGCAATGGACACCAGATCCACCAGTTCCTGGCGAAGCGTATCTCTCTGCTCTCGAAACAGATGAACCTGCCGTTCAACCAGGGAGATGGCTTTTCCACTGTCGTGAGGAAGCGTCAGACTGCGCAGCAATTCGTCCTGATCCACAAAGAAATCCGGATTCTGACGAAGATACTCCGCAACTGATTCCGGATCGAGGTCAGCGGCCTTCTGACGGGCCGTTTGGTCTGTCATGCTTGTCTCCTGACGGTCAGGCGCTCGCCTCTGGCGATCAGCGCCTTGCAGTGGCCTGTTGACGGCCACGAGGATTTTTATTCTGGCTTCCGCCTCTGCGACGCCTTGGCCCGGCATCACCGGGCAGCCGCAACTGGCCTTCAAAGACAGTGGTGGCGAACCCTTCCATCATAACAGGCGCCCCCTCACCCTGCCATTCGATGACCAGCTTGCCACCGCGCAGTTCCAGTTCGACACGGGCATCCAGCAACCCGCGTAAGCGACCGGCAACAACCGCGGCACAGGCGCCACTGCCACAGGCCAGCGTTTCACCTGCGCCGCGCTCATAGACTCTCAAGCGCACGTGGCTACGGTCCACGACCTGAAGAAAGCCAATATTGGCACGGGCCGGGAACCGGGGATGACTTTCCAGCTTCGGGCCAAGTTCCAGCACCGGCGCGGTATCAACATCATCCACCAACAGAACCCCATGTGGGTTACCCATCGAAATGGCACTAAGCTCCACGGTTTCGTCACCTACCTCCACGGTGTAAACGTCTTTGCGCCGGTCAGCGGCAAAAGGAATCGCAGGAGGATTCAGCTCCGGAACGCCCATATCGACGGTTACCATGCCGCCTTTGCCCATTCTCAGTTCGATGACACCCTTGGCAGTTTGCACCCGGATGACCTTCTTGTTGGTCAAACGCTGATCGCGAACAAAGCGGGCAAAACAGCGAGCGCCATTGCCACATTGTTCTACCTCGGAACCATCACTGTTGAAAATCCGATAGCGGAAATCCACGTCGGGCAGCCCTGGCGGCTCAACCACCAGTAACTGGTCGAATCCGATGCCAAAATTGCGATTGGCCAGCTCCCGGATCATGTCTGTGCGCAGACGGAACGGCTGGCTGATGGCATCCACCACCATGAAATCGTTGCCCAGCCCGTGCATCTTGGTGAAGTTGAGCTGGGGGCCGCGTCTTGGCTGACTCATACTGCTCTCCCCATCATTCTGGGACACTTCCATCTGGCCGCCGTTCATTCTGGCAGACAGCTTTCAGGTGCAAGCTGCTCTTCGAGACTTTCACGACGGCGAACCACGTGGACCTCACTGCCGTCGACCATCAACTCAGGAGGACGGTTACGGGTGTTGTAATTGGAGCTCATCACGAATCCGTAGGCACCTGCCGAGCGAACGGCCAGCAAGTCGTTGGCCTGGAGGCGCAGAGCCCTGTCCTTACCCAGAAAATCCCCGGTTTCACAAACCGGCCCGACCAGGTCCCAGTGCTTTTCCTCGACATCATTGTGGGGCTTTGCCGGAATAATGGCCTGCCAGGCGCTGTAGAGTGCCGGCCGAATGAGATCGTTCATCGCGGCGTCAATAATGGCGAAATTACGGTGCTCGGTACACTTGAGGAATTCCACCCGGGTCAGGAGGATGCCAGCGTTGGCCGCAATCGAGCGCCCCGGCTCCATGATGAGCTCCAGCTGACGGTTACCCAGTCGCTCTGCCAGAGCTGTCACATAATCAGACGGCTGCGGAGGATGCTCGTCTTCGTAGGTCACGCCCAGACCGCCGCCCATATCCAGGTGGCGAATCACAATCTGCTTTTCAGCCAGGGAGTCGATCAGTGCCAGCACTCGATCGAGCGCATCCAGGAAGGGCGACACCGAGGTGAGCTGTGAGCCAATGTGGCAATCCACCCCCTGAATGTCCAAATTGGCCATGCCGGCAGCGCGCTCGTAAACGGCGGGCGCTTCGGCAATATCAATACCGAACTTGTTTTCCTTCAGCCCAGTGGAGATGTAAGGATGCGTCCCGGCATCTACATCTGGATTGACGCGAAGAGATATCGGCGCTTTAACGCCCAGCTCGCCAGCCACTTCATTCAGCCGGTCCAGCTCGGTATCCGATTCAACGTTAAAGCAGCGCACACCAACCTCAAGCGCCCGCTTCATCTCCCAGCGCTGCTTACCAACCCCGGAAAACACCACTTTGGCAGGGTCGCCACCGGCACGGATAACGCGCTCCAACTCGCCCGCGGAGACAATATCGAATCCTGCACCCAGCCGCGCCAGCACATTAAGGACCGCAAGGTTGCTATTGGCTTTCACCGCGTAACACACGAGATGTGGACGCCCTGCCAGAGCCTCGTCGTAGGCACGATAGTGCCGCTCAAGGGTGGCACGGGAATAGACGTACGCCGGGGTCCCGAACCGGGCGGCAATATCCGCAACGGGGACGTCTTCGGCGTAAAGTTCGCCATCGCGGTAATTAAAATGATCCATGGAGCTCTCTATACAGTTCTATTCAATCTGGCTACTTGCTCAGGCTATTCATTCGGCAATGATCAACTGGCTGGCCCAACAATCATCAGCCTTCTTCCCGCTTGCGCTCGGTTTCATCGGTGTCGGCCTCAGAGGGCACCTCCCGATACAGCGGTCCCTTCTGGCCACAACCAGACAGAGTCCCGGCGAGCGTGCCCATCAACGTCAGGAGTAATACCATTGTCAGCCCGGCCTTCATGCCTGTAGCCCCTGTTTATCTTGATGGGCGCAGTATACCTGAGCCGGGGGCCGCCCGGCGAGAAGGGAAAACACTCAGTCTTTGAGATAGCGATTCAGGGATTCTTCAAGTGCGGCACGGTAATACAGATACTGAATGGTCTGGATATCCTGCTGATAAACCTGAGGATCCAGATCGTGAGGCAAGTGTACATCGGTCAAATAAACCGGATAAGTCTCCTTGCCACCCCGCAGCGAACGGATATAGTGGGCCACAGCCGGTATCAACTGGTCACCGTATTCCTGAACCGTAAACTCCTCATCGGCGCAGAAAATATCAAAACGGATGCGGACATCCCCCTCCTGCACCCCTACGGCCTGCACTTCCAGACCGGAAAGAGACACCCCCTGCTGACTGGCATCCGGGCGTGCCTCGGCACGCCACTGGCCGTCCCTCTGGGACAGCTCATAACACTTGATACCGGTGGGTTCAGTAAACACGTCGAGCTGTCTTAATTGTTTGCGCTCCAGCAGGTTTTCCAGGAATCGCAGCAAGGGCACCAACAAATAGCGACGTGAGCTGTAAGGCTGCTGCCAGGAGAACACGCCGCCCAGCTCATCAACGGCCCACAGAAAGGCGGTGTCGCCCGACAGCCGATAGAAAATCTGCACGTTGTCCGGCTCGGTGGCATGACAAACCGTCCGCAGGAGTGGGTCGTCCCCCATGGCGTAAGGATCAAACACCACGGGCAGATAGCGCTCCTGAGGCCGCGCGAGGACGTCCATCAGTTCGGCTTTGCTTTCCAGAGCAATAAAGCCGGGCTCAGCCCCATTGAAGCTGAGCAGGAAGTACCTGCGATCCATGCGGATCACATATCTCAGAGGATGCGGTCCTGCATCGCCAACGAAGAAAGAGCGCAGTACGTCATTGAATAATTCCTGAACGCGGCGGGCAATCGCAGCGCCATGACCGGTGCTATGACAGTGGACCTGGATGTCCGGCAACTGGTCTGGCGAAGCCGCCACCGACGCCAGAATGTTCTTCAGGCACTGCACCAGTGTGTCACCCGATGCGTAATGCTGGAGACTGACCTCGTGCCAGCTGTTGCAGGTGACCTGGTCTATGGTCACAACCAGATTTTCCTGGCCACCACTGAATCCCAGGGAATCATGCCGGGCGCTGAGCTTGTGCAGCCCCCGCTCAGTAAGGTGGGCCTGAGGGTCGACCCCAACATTAACGAACAATAGATGGCGCAACGGGCGAACACCCCGCGACAGTGCCTCCCGCGGCACGGGTTCGATCGGAATGGTCAGGCAATCTGCCAGAGCGTCCACCATATCGCGAAGCTCCCCGACGGTCGCGCTGCTGGTGCCACCCCGGACATTGAGACGGGTGGTGCGGGTCAGCAGGCCATTGCAGAAGCACCACACCATCAATTCTGTCAGATTGCCGGATCGCCGTATCACCGGCTTCCACATCGCATCCGATGGATCTTCGAGATCCCGGTAGAGCATCCAGCCTTCCAGGGTGGAACCTTCCCCCTGCTCCGACTGATGATGAAAAGACAGGTTTTCTTCCGCCAGCGAGGGAGCCAGGCCAGGGTTGATCAATTCGATCTTGCCGGCCTTTCGCTGAAACGCAGCGTACAGTTTGCGCCCAAGCAGATTCATGTCGTTATTGCTGATCGCCGCCTGACTTCCATGCTCTCGAGCCAAGCGCGACAACAACCGATAGCTATGAGTCAGCTCTGACACCACTTGCCGACGCAGGGACATCACATCCTCGGCCCGCCAACGGCGACGATTATCCAGGGATTCCATATCCGCTTTTGCCCAACTCCACTGACCAACCAACGAGCTCAGCAACTCAGCGCGCCATCCAGCGCTGGCCGGGTTAATTCGGGTGAGTGGCAGCCCGGACTTCAGATACAGACTCTGGCGCACCAGGCCGAGTCGATCTTCCGCGTTATTCTCGATCAGCCACTGTTCGAGGCGCTCGTAAAGCAGCAGGTAAGGATCCAGACGATTGGCGTCAGTTATCCCCGAAAACACCGCCTGTTTGAACACCTTCGACAATAAAGGCCGATCCTCGGCGCGGGCATAACATTCGATCAAAAGCAGCTTGAGTATCGATTTCCAGGGGGCATCTATCCCCTTGTAAAGTTGCCAGACTCCGGCCCCGAGAAATTCCTCTCGCGGGATTGACGGAACCGCGCCGAAATCGATGTATTCATCCGCCTTGATAAATCGACAATCAATGAGCTGGCGTGCCCGCTCGTCATATCGTCCTTCATCTTCCGGCGGCACCAGCCACCAGAGGGGATAGCGCCCGCCGAGGTGAATACCGGTTCGGTAAAACTCATCCAGCAGCAGATAATGCTGAGCACTGCCACAGTTCTCACCTGTGACCTGAGCACGCTGTCGCCCCTCACGGAAGTCGTCGGCGGAAAACACGAAAACGTAAAGCTCAACACCGAGACTAAGCGCCCACTCACTCAATTTTTTAGCTTTTCGCTCAAGGCAGGTGACGCCCTTGGCAGGCAAATCCGGCCGGTGGCACAGCCAGATATCCAGATCGCTGGCAACCGAATGGCCAAGGGTGCCGGGGCTACCCATCAGAAACATGGATTCCAGGTCCGGCCGGCGGCGCCCTTCGTCTTTCATCGAAAAGGTGCGTGCGAGCCGGCGGGCGGCATTCTTTACTTCATCCGATGGCTTGTAGTGACTCAGGCCATAGGGGCAACCGCCATCGGTGTAACCAGGCAGCGACGGATGATTCAAGTGAAAGACAAGCGGCAGGATTTCCAGCACCATCTGCTGGCGATAGGTCAGCGCAGATCGCGCCCGCTCCCAGCGCTGCCGGTTAACGCCCATAAAACGCTCCCGCAACCGTCGAAGCGTCTTTCGATCGATCCCTTCGTCAAAATCCAGGGCAATCCGGGCAGTTTGAGCGGTCACTTTGGCTCCGGGAGAATGGTTCTTTCATTTATTATTATGAGTATGATGAACGAATCGTGGCAAAACCGACATAAAAAGAAAAGCGCTGAGGAATCCCTTCTGTGAAAGAATTTTTCATCCGTCGCAATCCTTCCGAGAACTCTCCCCAGAGCGAACGCCGTACCCTGATCAGAATTGATGACAACGGCGAGATCGTCTCGGCGGACAACCATTGTGACAGGGTGCTTGGCTATGACAGCCGCGAACTGGAAGGCAGAAAGGTCAATACCATACTGGCGGCACGGCAGGACGACCCGTTCGTACCGACCCATCGGCAGAAGCTTGAAAATGGCGAACCTGTGCTGATCACTTTCCGCCACAAAGAGGGATTTTTCTTCACAGCCAGCCTGGGGCTCAGCGTTCAGGTCAATGATTCGGACCAGGCCGCCAGCGCCCGCATCACCCAGCGCAATCAAGCGCCGATTGATCCTCGTCTGATGCGCCTCGCAGAGAATTCGGCGAGCTTTGGAGTCTGGGAGCTGGACATTGCCAGCAACGAGGTCATCTGGACCGACGGCATGTACCACCTCCTGGAGCTTCGACCGGGCAGCTCAATCACCCCTGAACAGGCGATGTTCTACTCTCAGGAAAGCCAGAGCAGGATTCGGGCACTCATACGACGCTGCATCCGCACAGGACAGCCATTCAGCATTCCAGTTGCTCTGTCGACTGCACGCCAGAACGTACGGCAGGTCAAACTTACAGGTCGCGCACTGAAAACCGGAGAGCGCATTCAACGAGTGGGTGGCACGATGGTCGACCAGACCCACGAGTACCACCGGGTCCTGGATCGGGAGCAATCCGATCTTTTGCTGGACGCCACCATGAACGCCACGGAGGACCTCATTCTTGCCGTGGACAGAAACCTCAACTTCCTGCGTTTCAATACGGCCTTCAGCAAAAAATTTCAGCAAATCTACCGACAAATGCCAAAACCGGGCGACAACCTATCAGCCCTGATGGAAGATTTCCCCAATGAGCGCAGGCTTAGCGAGCGACTCTGGCAGCGTGCATTCGAACGTGAAAGCTTCGTTGTCGAGCTCCCTCTGGCAGACCGGGAAGAACGACTACCGCTCTATGAGATTCACTACCAGCGCCTGATGGATTCCCATGGCGAAGTCACTGGTGCGGTTCAGGTTGCCCGGGATATCAGCAGTCGACATCAGCATTCTGCCGCCGGCGACAGCCAACTCAAGCACGATCCGGTCACGGGACTGATCAACCGCAAGACGTTCCTGCAGATACTGAAGCGCTCCTCGAAACAGAAGGCCCGCCGCGATGGCGCCGACAGCCTGCTATTTCTGGACCTGGACGAATTTGAAAGTTTCAACGAATCCGCAGGCCAGGGCGTGGGCGATCGCTACCTGCGGGAACTGGCCAGCAACCTTGGTATCAAGGTACGTCAACGGGACGCATTGGCCCGATTGTCTGGCAACACCTTCGCCCTGTTGATTGAGAACTGCCCCGAACCCAGAGCCCGCGCTATTGCTGATGAGATTCTCGACTTGATCCGTGGCTTCGTCTTCAATTGGCAGGACAAGCAGCTTCAGACCACCGCTAGCGGCGGCCTTCTGTTCATGGGCAGCCACGCGCCTGCAGATCCTGAGCAACTGCTGACCCAGGCTGCAGACCTGTGCCACACGGCAAAAACCTCAGGCCGGAACCGGATTCACGCAGCGCAGGCCCTGTCTCACGACATTGACGAAGGCACCAGCAACAAGCTGCTGGCACGCATCCAGCACGCACTGGACGAAAACAAATTGATTCTGGAATACCAGACGTTGAAACCCGTCGCCAGCGCTACCTGGGGTGATCATATTGAAATTCTGGTGCGTGTTCCGGGACAGACAGAAGATGACGAAATACTGCAACCAAACCAGTTCCTGCCGATTGCCGAGCGCTTTGATCTGTCCAAAAAGCTGGATCGGCAAGTCATCCAACAAACCTTGGCTTGGCTTGGTCGACATAAATTACTGGAACCAAGGCTGAAATATTGCGGCTTCAATCTTTCGCTTGCGACCGTCCTCGACGACAAGTTCGGAGACTTCATGGCCAATGCCCTGAAGAACCTACCGTTCGCGCCTGAGATTTTCTGCCTGGAGATCCGCGAGTCACACGCCACCCAATACCCCGACGAAGTTGCCGTGCTTTGCGACACCCTGCACGAAGTCGGTTGCAAGGTGGCACTGGACGGCGCAGGGGCCTCGGTTGAAAGCTATCGGCTGGCGGCGCGCCTGCCAGTGGACATTATCAAGCTGGACCACAACATCATGGAACATCTGAACGACGACCCCGTCCAGCAGGTGATGGTGGAAGCGCTGCACAAGATTGCAGAGGCAGCCGGCAAAGCGACTGTTGCAACCTTCATCGAAGACGACGACGCGCTCAGGAAGGTCAGAACTCTGGGGGTTCACTACGGCCAGGGCTTCCGGCTTTGCCGGCCCCGCCCGCTGGACGAGCTGAAGCCGGCAGAGGTCACGCTGACTACGGGCAGAATCGGCGGCTGACGGGTATCAGCTACCGACTCGAACGTGCCCGTGCAACAGCTGCGCGGACCTGATCCGGGGCAGTTCCCCCCAGATGATTGCGGGCCTGTACCGATCCGTCCAGAGTGAGCACATCGAATACGTCCTCACCGATCACATCCGAGAATCCGGCCAGCTCTGCCGTGGTCATCTCGGACAGGTCCCTGCCCTCAGATACGCCAAAGGCCACGGCTTTACCGACAATCTCGTGGGCGTCGCGGAACGCCACGCCTTTCTTCACCAGGTAATCCGCCAGATCCGTTGCGGTTGAGAAACCCTGCTTGGCCGCCACGCGCATGTTATCTGCCTTGGCTTCAATGGCAGGCACCATATCGGCATAGGCTTTCAGACAGCCCTTAACGGTATCGACAGTGTCGAACAGCGGCTCCTTGTCTTCCTGGTTGTCCTTGTTGTAGGCCAGCGGCTGGCTTTTCATCAGGGTAAGCAGGCTGATCAGATGACCGTTCACCCGGCCGGTTTTGCCACGCACCAATTCCGGCACGTCCGGATTCTTCTTCTGAGGCATGATGGAAGAGCCTGTACAGAAACGATCCGGCAGGTCGATAAAATCAAACTGGGCCGAGGTCCAAAGCACCAGCTCTTCACTGAAGCGGGACAGATGGGTCATCAACAGGGCCGCGAAGCTGCAGAATTCGATGGCAAAATCCCGATCACTGACCGAATCCAGAGAGTTCTCACTGGGCCGGTCAAAACCCAGCAGCCGTGCCGTAATGCTCCGATCAATCGGATAGGTGGTACCGGCCAGTGCCGCCGCACCCAGTGGCATGACATTAACCCGTTTGCGGCAGTCCTGAAGGCGTTCGGCATCCCGCACCAGCATTTCGTACCAGGCCAGCAAGTGGTGACCAAAGGTAACCGGCTGGGCCGTCTGCAGATGGGTAAAGCCAGGCATGATGGTCGCTGCCTCGCGCTCGGCCAGGTCTAGCAAGCCATTCTGCAACCGGTTCAGCTCTTCGGTAATGGCATCGATTTCGTCCCGCAGGTACAGGCGAATGTCCGTAGCAACCTGATCATTCCGGCTGCGCCCGGTGTGAAGCTTCTTTCCGGTGATGCCGATGCGCTCTGTCAGCTTGGCCTCGATGTTCATGTGAACGTCTTCCAGAGTGACCGACCAGTCAAACTGGCCTGCCTCAATGTCCGCCTTCACGCCTTTCAGGCCTTCGATGATGGCATCGCGCTCTTCTTCAGTGAGCACACCCACTTCTGCCAGCATGGTGGCATGGGCAATGGAACCGGTAATGTCGTGGTGGTACAAACGCTGGTCAAAGCCGACGGAAGCCGTGAACCGTTCCACAAAGGCGTCGGTGGGCTCCGTAAATCGACCGCCCCAGGGTTTTTCGGCGCTGGTGTTTTGATCGGTCATGCTCTGATCGGTCATGGTCTATCTTTCCTGCTGACAGCCCGGCATTATTCTGCGGGAACGTAAATGAAATGAGGCGGGATTATATCACTGTGCGGCAGGCCAGAGAACGCGCGGTTCCTCTACCGGGGGTAGGCGGCACCGATTTTTACATTCCGGATCTTTGCCGGGTGCGTGCAGTTTTCATGCTGGTGGTCACCGGCGAGCTGCTGTCGCTGGTGTTGGCCGTTGTTCAGGCGACTCAGGGCTGGATCGAATGGCACTACTTCGGGTTACTGTCGCTGTTTATCCAGTGGACGGTGCTGACCAGCGCCGCCGCCATCTGCGTGCTGCGCAACTGGCTGGCCCGGCAATCCGTCCCCATGGCCACCAGTATCATCGTGCTGATTGTGCTTCTGGACGTGCTGGCATTCAGCCTGTTCGCCGGCGGTGTTCTTCACCAGAACACCTCCGCCGATGCCTGGCGGGACGTGGCCAAAAACATGTTGCTGGCGCTGCTCATCACACTGATGGTTCTGCGGTATTTCTACCTTCAGTTTCAGTGGCAACAACAACAGGAAGCGGAAATGCACGCCCGTCTTACGGCACTGCAGGCACGCATTCACCCTCACTTTCTATTCAACAGCATGAACACCATCGCCAGCCTGATCACCATCAATCCCGAACGGGCAGAGGACGCGGTACTGGATTTATCCGAACTGTTCCGTGCCAGCCTTCGTACCGGCGACCGGTTGATTCCACTCGATGATGAACTGGATCTATGCCGTCGCTACCTGGCCATTGAGCAGCTTCGCCTCGGAGACCGCCTGACCCTGGACTGGCAAATAGCCGATGGCCTGCAGCAACAGGCCATTCCCCCGCTGACCCTGCAACCACTGGTTGAAAACGCCATCTACCACGGCATTCAGCCACGCCCCGAAGGGGGCACGGTCAAAATTGAGGCTTACCGCAAGGGCGATTCGGTCTATCTAATGGTACAGAATCCGCGCCCCGCAGAAGACCAGCGCACTCACGAAGGCAACCGCATGGCGCTGGGGAATATTCAATCGCGGCTGGCCGCCCTGTTCGGCGAACCAGCGGTACTGAAACACAGCCACCAGAATGATATCTATACTGTCACCATGCGCCTGCCCTGGCAGAAGGCAGGAGCCAACGAACCACCCGCCAGCAAAAGGTGATTGAACCCATGCCGGAAAAGCACAGCCGCAGCGTTCTCATCGCAGATGACGAACCACTGGCCAGGGAACGCATCGGCCGACTGGTGGATGCACTGCCTGGCTACCACGTATGTGGTCAGGCCGCCGATGGCGAAGACGTGCTTACAAAGATCGCAGAACTCAATCCGGATCTGCTGCTTCTGGATATTCGCATGCCGGGCATGGATGGCATGGAGGCGGCCGAACGCATTGCGCAGCTCGACACGCCTCCCGCGCTGATTTTCTGTACCGCCTATGACCATTACGCCATTCAGGCGTTTGAGGTACACGCTGTCGCTTATCTGCTCAAGCCCGTGCGCAAGGAAGCACTTGCCGACGCATTGAACCGTGCTGACAGAGTGAACAGACTACAGATGCAAAGCCTCAGCCAGCGGGACGAGGCTGGCGATGAACAGTTGGCGGTCAAAACTCATCGCGGCACGGAGCTGATCGACCTCAGTGCTATCACCCACTGCGAAGCCGATCATAAATACGTCACCATTCATCACTCACGGGGCGAAACGGTGACCGACTTCACCCTCAAAGAGCTCGAAAATACCTACCCCCAGCACCTACTCCGGATTCACCGCCAGACGCTGGTCGGCACCCGTTACATCCAGGGCCTTATCCGCAACCGCGATGGCCAGCACGCCGTCGACCTGACCAACGGCAAAGGCCAGTTGCCCGTCAGCCGAAGACACACCGCCCAGGTAAAGCAGTGGCTGGAAGAGCAGAGCAGCTAGCCGCTGACGTAGCCGCAATATCACCACAACAGGCACCGACCGGCTCCACAAATCGCCTGACAAAGAGTACCCTTGGCATACATTTCTCAGTCCGCGGCAACAGGCAACATGGCAAACCGAACCTTACGTATCGCAACCCGCAGCAGCGCACTCGCGCTATGGCAGGCAGAATTCATCAAATCCGAGCTGGAGCGCCTGCACAACAACGTGACCGTAGAGCTGGTCAAGATCAAAACCCAGGGCGACAAGATTCTGGACGTCCCGCTGTCCAAGATTGGTGGCAAAGGCCTGTTCGTCAAAGAGCTGGAAGAAGCCATGCTGGACGGCCGCGCCGACCTGGCAGTGCATTCCATGAAAGACGTTCCCATGGAGTTTCCTGAAGGTCTGGGACTGGTCGCGATCTGCGAGCGTGAAGACCCGACCGATGCGTTTGTCAGCAATGACTACAACAGCGTTGACGAGCTGCCCCAGGGCGCCATTGTCGGCACCGCCAGCCTGCGCCGGGAAGCCCAGTTGCGCGCCTATCGGCCAGACCTGGTCATTCGTACCCTGAGGGGCAACGTCAATACCCGCCTGGCTAAACTTGATAACGGCGATTACCAGGCCATCGTGCTGGCAAGTTCAGGCCTCAAGCGCCTGGGCTTCCATGACCGCATTCGCTACTGCCTGCCAGACAGCATTTCCCTGCCTGCGGTAGGTCAGGGTGCACTGGGAATTGAATGTCGGCTGAACGACGACGAACTGATTGCCATGCTGGAACCCCTGGACCACGTAGACAGCTCGGATAGGGTGAAAGCAGAGCGCGCACTTAACCGTCGCCTGGAAGGTGGGTGTCAGGTGCCTATCGCCGCTTACGCCCTGCTGGAAGACAACGACATGTTGTGGCTACGGGGCCTGGTCGGCGCGACAGACGGCACCCAGGTTTTCCGGGTTGAAGGTCGTGCGCCGCGAAAGGACGGTGAAAAGCTGGGCCGCGAACTGGCCGAAGACCTGCTGGCCATGGGCGCCGATAAAGTACTGGCCGAGATCTATGGTCACACCCCCACCTGAAGCCAGTTCACCCTCAGATAACCGCTCTCTGGCAGGCCGTCGGATCCTGATCTGCCGGCCGCGCCCGGAAGCCGAGCGACTGGCCGGCGCGTTCCGACTGGCCGGTGCTGAAGTGCAGGTCCTGCCCATGCTGGAACGCGAGCCCATTACCGACGACCCGGTGATTCGCACGCAGATTCTGAACATCGACGAGTTCGAACACGTGATCGCTGTCAGCCCCTACGCGGCTGCCCTGCTGATCGATTGGCTGGACACCTGGTGGCCACAGACGCCGACCGGCATTCTCTGGTACGGGGTTGGCGCTGGCACCGCGAGCGTTCTGTCGGCCTACGGCCTCGACACACGTCAACCAACCGGCGGCCACACCAGCGAGGCCTTGCTCGAGCTGCCCGAACTGGCTGCCCTTGAGCACCAAAAGGTATTGATCGTCAGAGGCGAACAGGGTCGCGAACTACTACCAGACACCTTGCAGGAACGCGGCGCCAGGGTAACCCTGTTACCACTCTACCGGCGATATGCCCCGGAACATGACGATGCCACACTGCAACAGGCCATCACCGGTTTTGGCCCTGAGGCAGTCGTCACGCTGTCGGGAGAAACATTGAATAATCTCATTTTACTCGGTAACAATACCGGCCATACTCTTGAAAAAAGTTTAGTGGTGGTCCCTGTTGAAAGGATTGCCAATCAGGCACATGAAGCCGGTTTCCGGCATACGTGCGTACCTGGAAGCCTTGCAGACGATGACATTGTGGCGGCCGTAGCCGAGCAACTGGCCAGCCTTGACGTAAGCTCCGGAAAGACCAAGTAAGGATGCCCGTGACCGAATCAAAAGCCCAACTGCCCGCCACCATTGAACAAAACAAACCCACCCGTCCGCGGCTCTGGCCACTGTGGATACTGGTTGTGCTGGCCTTTGCCGCTGTTACCGCGCTGGGGCTGTGGAGCTGGCAGCAGTGGCATAACACCCAGGCCATGCAACAGACAATTTCCACGCTGCAGGAGGATACCCGGCAGCTGGAGCAACAGTATGGCCGCACCGGCGACCAGCGCAGTCAGCGTATACAGGCGCTGGAAGACAAACTGGCCAAGCAGCGGGACCTGATCGCCACCCAACAGAGACAGATTGACCACAATGCCCGGGAACTGCTGGAAGCGGGCAACCGCACCCGCACTGACTGGCTTCTCGCGGAAGCAGAATACCTGCTGCGCATCGCCAATCAGAGGCTGATGATCGAAAAAGACATTCGCGGCGCCATGTCGGCGCTGGAATCTGCCGACGAAGTGCTGAGAGAATCCGATGACATCGGCGTCTACCCCGTACGAGAGCAGCTTTCGAAGGAACTGATGACGCTCAAAGGCCTGACTGACGTTGACCGCACTGGCCTGTATCTGACTCTTGAAGCCGCCATCGACAGCATCCATCAGTTGACCGATGACGCTTTGGCCAGCGACCGTCTTGCCAGCACCCTGGCGCAGAGCAAAGTCGATATCGGGGGTGATGCCGCCAGCACCTGGTGGGGCGAAGCCTGGAGCGGAGTCAAATCGACGTTGGCGCAGGTGGTCGTTGTGCGACGCCTCGATGAGCCCGTCAAACCCCTGCTTTCTCCCGAACAAAGTGCCTACGCCCGCCTGAATCTGCAACTCATGCTGGAGGAAGCTGGACTGGCGGTGCTGCGCGGCAATCAGGCGCTGTATACACGGGCACTGACCAAGGCCAGTAATGCGATTGATACCTGGTACGACAGCAGTAACCCGAAAATCATTGCACTCTCTGACACCCTGCAGGAGCTATCGGGCCGCAACATCGATCCCGAGCTTCCGGATATCAGTGGCTCGCTGCAATTACTGAAAGCAAGGTTGTCCGGCCGGCTTAACACGGGCGGCGATAACAATGAGAGCGCCTCTGACACCGAAGGGTCTTCTCGAGGGGAAAACGCCTCGCAAACTGAGGGAGACGGCGCATGATTCGTCTTCTGCTGATTGTTCTGATTGCACTTCTGATCGGCGCGGGGTTGGCGCTCGGTCTGCAATACGATCTGGGCTACATTCGTATCAGCCTCGGCAACACGCTGATCGAAACCAACTTCTGGATTGGGCTCGGGCTGCTGATTCTGCTGGTCGCCGTTCTGGTGTTCGGCATCAATCTGTTCCGCCGCGTCAGACACGGTTCTGGCATGGTCTCCGGATGGCTCAAAAAAGGCAACGAGCGTCGTGCACGTCGCCGCACGACTCAGGGCCTGCTGGCGCTGGCAGAAGGCAACTGGCCCCGGGCGCGCAAGTTACTGGTGTCATCGGCGGACCATGCAGACACACCACTGATCAATTATCTAGCGGCGGCACAGGCCGCGTTTGAGGCTGGCGATCATGAATCCGTCGATGATCTGCTTCGGCGGGCTTTCGAGAGCACACCGGGCTCGGATATGGCGGTCGGCATCACCCAGGCTCAGCTCCAACTGGCTGGCAATCGCCTGGAACAAGCTCTAGCCACCCTGCTAAGGCTCCGCAAGCAGGCGCCTCATCACCCGTTCGTTCTGAAGTTGCTGAAAAACGCCTACGTAAAACTGGAAGACTGGCGGGAGCTATCCAGGCTGTTGCCTGAAATCCGCAAGCGTAATCTGATGGATGCAGACGAACAGGGTGAGCTGGAGCGCCTGGTGTGGCAAAACCTTCTGCAGCGTGCCGCCGCCGATTGCCGTCGCAAGGCAGAAAGCGGGTCGGCCAGTCTCGAACCACTCACCCGCCTCTGGGATGAGCTTCCGGGCTTTCTACGCCGCGATGAACATACCATTCGTGAGTATGCCCGTCTGTTGGCAGAACTGGGTGATGAAGAACAGGCCGAAACACTGTTGCGCAAGGTACTTCGCAATCACTGGAGTGATGAGCTGATCAATCTGTTCGGTCGACTGAGAGGTCCGAAACCGGAGGAGCAGTTGCTGATTGCCGAGCAGTGGCTGAAGGACCGGCCGAATAATGCCGAGCTGTTGCTGGCCCTTGGGCGGCTTAGTCTGCGCAATGAATTGTGGGGCAAGGCTCGTGAATATTTTGAAACCAGCCTGAAGTTGCGTCGCAGTCGGGAGACGATGGCGGAGCTTAGCCGTTTGAATGCTCACATGGGTGAGGGGGAGAACAGCGTTCGGTTGTTGATGCAGGGGCTCGTGAAGGACAGCGGGTTGCCTGATTTGCCGATGCCTAAAGCCTAGTTACGGAGTCTGGCGCGAAGCAGGTAGGTCTTTTCTTTCGGAAAAAGAACTCGCTTCGCTCAGACACCTTTCTTCCTTCAGAAAAGACCTACCTGCTCCACGCCGATCTGGCTCTTGGGACACTACCCTCTAGGCTGGAGAACGTGTCTAGGTATAAATCAGGTTCTTGGGGCGTATTCCAGAACGTCTGAGAAGAACGCTTTCTGGGGCAGACCCGCCTCGATCAGGGCGTCCATCAGGGTGTACACCATGGTAGGTGAGCCGCTAGCGTGGACTTCGACGTTTTTCCAGTCAGCCCCTGAGGCCAGAACGGTGTTGACCAGTTGATCGTGGTGACCGGCCCAGTCGTTGTCTTCGTCGTCACCCACCACGGGCTGATACGAGAACGGCGCCCACTCTCCTTCCCATTCCTTGGCCAGGGAATTCAGATACAGATCTTCCTTTCGGCGCACGCCCCAATAAAGCTTGGCCGGCTGGGCGTAGTCGGTTTCACGCAGGTAATCCACCAGGCTCTTCATCTGGGCAAAGCCGGTGCCGGCGGCGACCAGGAGCAAGGGTTTGTCCGGGGCAGAGGCCAGGCAGGCGCGGCCGTTAGGCAGTTCCACCGTCACTTCGCCGCCGGAGGTCAGGGCGTCGATGACTTTCTGGGCAGAGACCCACTCCGGGGTGGCCTGAATGTGTAACTCAATCAGCTCGGCGTTAGGGCTGCTGGCGATGGAGAAATAGCATGGATCGGCGTCCGGCAGGTTCACGGACAGGTATTGCCCGGCATGGAACGACAGTTCACGGCGGCGAGGCAGTTTCAGCTCGACCCGATAAACGTCGTGGCTGATAGACCGTACGTCCACCACCTGTGCCTGAAACTCGCGGGGCGGGTTGTTTCCAGATGCCATAACGGCCGTTGTCTCCAGTTCTAGGTCACTGAACGCGAGGGTTCGACACATCATCAAACGCCCGGTGACCGGAATGAGTTGTTGATTGCGGGTGTTCAGGGCTCCGCCGCTGATCAGGCGAGCCTCGCACAATTCGCACACCCCGTTGCGACAGGCCGCCGGAACGGCGATGCCGGACCGCTCGGCTGCATCCAGCAGGTTTTGATTCGCGTCTGCTTTAAACGACAGCGCCGCCGGCCAAAGAGTAATACGCGGCTTACCGCTGCTCATATCACTCGGGGCGGCGCCCGGGAAGTTCAAGCCCCAGCTTGTCCCAGAGCTCGTCCACTCGTTGCTTGACGTCGTCGGTCATCGAAATGGCCGTACCCCACTCACGATCGGTCTCGCCCGGCCACTTGCTGGTGGCATCCATACCCATTTTTGACCCCAGACCGGATACCGGCGAAGCGAAGTCCAGGTAGTCGATCGGGGTGTTATCGACCAGCGTGGTGTCCCGGGTAGGGTCCATGCGCGTGGTCATAGCCCAGATCACGTCTTCCCAGTTGCGGGCGTCGACGTCGTCATCGGTCACTATCACGAACTTGGTATACATGAACTGTCGCAGAAAAGACCATACACCCATCATCACACGCTTGGCATGGCCGGGGTATTGTTTCTTCATGGTCACCACTGCCATGCGATAGGAGCAGCCTTCCGGGGGCAGATAGAAATCCACGATCTCTGGAAACTGCTTTTGCAGGATCGGGATAAACACCTCGTTCAGCGCCACCCCCAGAATCGCCGGCTCATCGGGCGGACGCCCCGTATAAGTGCTGTGGTAGATCGGATGTTTGCGATGGGTCATCCTTTCAACAGTGAACACCGGAAAATGATCCACTTCGTTGTAATAGCCGGTGTGGTCGCCAAACGGGCCTTCCGGAGCAGTGTCGTCCGGATAGATAAAGCCCTCAAGCACAATCTCGGCACTCGCCGGCACCTGCAGATCACTCAGAGCACACTGCACCAGCTCAGTACGACTTCCGCGAAGCAAGCCAGCAAACGCATACTCAGACAGCGCATCTGGAACTGGCGTCACCGCACCCAGAATCGTCGCCGGATCCGCGCCCAGTGCCACCGCAACCGGGTAGGGTTCGCCCGGATTCTGTTTCTGAAACTCCTGAAAATCCAGCGCCCCACCACGATGACTGAGCCAACGCATAATCAGTCGATTGCGGCCGATCAACTGCTGGCGATAGATCCCCAGATTTTGACGTTCTTTGTTCGGCCCACGGGTGATCACCAACGGCCAGGTGACCAGTGGCCCGGCATCCCCCGGCCAGCAGTGCTGAATCGGAATCCGGTGAAGGTTCACCTCGTCTTTTTCATACACCACTTCCTGGCACGGCGCAGAACGCAACACTTTCGGGCTCATCTTCATGACCTTCCGAAAGATTGGGAACTTCTCTATCGCGTCTTTAAAACCTTTGGGGGGGTCAGGTTCTTTCAGAAAAGCCAGCAACTTGCCGATGTCGCGAAGCGCCGTCACGCTCTCGTGGCCCATGCCCAGCGCCACCCGTTTGGGCGTGCCAAACAGATTCGCCAGCACCGGCATATCATGGCCCTTCGGATTCTCGAACAACAACGCGGGACCGCCTGCGCGCAACGTGCGGTCGCAGATCTCGGTCATTTCCAGATAGGGATCGACTTCAACGCTGATTCGCTTCAGCTCGCCCAGTTTCTCCAACTGGTCCATGAAGTCGCGCAGGTCGTTGTATTTCATCTCTGACTCCGGCTTGGTCTGGCTTGGTGCTAGAACGGGATGACGGACGCTTTTCCCAGACACGCCGTGAACCCATCCGTGGGGGCTCCCATTTGCCATCCTTGGCAAATGAGGGTCTGGGAAAAGCGTCCGCCACCCCGTTCTTCAATCACGAGTTAAACCTACGCGCGCGGAAAAAGTCAGATCAGCGCTGCCGGGGATCGGCTCCCCAGACCGTCTTCGGCCAGGGATGGCCGAAGCCGAGCGCACAGGGACGTGCTTGTAGCGTGTCTGGGGAGTCGATCCCCGGCAGTGCGACCCCCGCTGGCATCAAGCGCCAAGAAGGCCAGCACTACACGCAAAACCTCAGCGGCGCTTCATCGACTGGAAGAACTCGTCGTTGGTCTTGGTCTCACGAAGCTTATCCAGCAGGAATTCGATCGCTGCGGTGTCATCTTCCATGGAGTGCAAGAGCTTACGCAGAATCCAGACTCGCTGGATATCCGCTTCGCTCATCAGCAAATCCTCGCGGCGGGTGCCAGAGCTGCGGATATTGATCGCGGGATAAGTCCGCTTCTCCGCAATCTTGCGATCCAGATGGATCTCCATGTTACCGGTACCCTTGAACTCTTCGTAGATAACCTCGTCCATCTTGGAACCGGTATTAACCAGGGCCGTCGCCAGAATTGTCAGGCTTCCGCCCTCTTCCACGTTACGGGCCGCACCAAAGAACCGCTTTGGCTTCTCAAGTGCATGGGCATCCACACCACCGGTGAGTACCTTGCCCGAGGACGGAATCACAGTGTTGTAAGCGCGTGCCAGACGGGTGATGGAGTCCAGCAGGATGACTACGTCTTTTTTGTGCTCAACCAGACGCTTGGCCTTCTCGATCACCATCTCAGCCACCTGAACGTGACGGGCCGGAGGCTCGT
The DNA here is from genome assembly GCF_030053415.1 of Marinobacter sp. CHS3-4. Taxonomy (GTDB): domain Bacteria; phylum Pseudomonadota; class Gammaproteobacteria; order Pseudomonadales; family Oleiphilaceae; genus Marinobacter. The sequence goes on along the minus strand of NZ_JASGBJ010000003.1, from coordinate 209,255 downwards.
CGAAGGTGGAAGCGATGACCTCACCACGAACGGTACGCTGCATCTCAGTCACTTCTTCCGGGCGCTCGTCGATGAGCAGCACCATCACGTGACATTCCGGGTTGTTTCGCGTGATGGACTGGGCAATGCCCTGCATCAGCAGCGTCTTACCCGCTTTGGGTGGCGACACGATCAGGCCACGCTGGCCTTTACCAATTGGCGCGACCAGGTCCAGAACACGAGACGAAAGGTCTTCCGTGCTGCCGTTACCCGCTTCGAGCATCAGCCGCTCTTCCGGAAACAGCGGGGTCAGGTTTTCAAACAGAATCTTGCTGCGAGCATTATCCGGTTTGTCGAAATTGATCTCGTTAACCTTCAGGAGCGCAAAATACCGCTCGCCATCTTTGGGCGGCCGGATTTTACCCGCTACCGTATCACCGGTGCGAAGGTTGAAACGCCGGATCTGGCTAGGCGACACGTAGATATCGTCCGGACCGGCGAGATAGGAGGCATCGGCAGAACGCAAAAAGCCGAAGCCGTCCTGCAGGATCTCCAGAACGCCATCGCCGTAGATGTCTTCACCGCTTTTGGCGTGCCTTTTCAGGATGGTGAAAATGACATCCTGCTTGCGCGAACGAGCCAGGTTATCGAGGCCCATTTCTTGCGCGATATCGAGCAATTCGGGCACGGATTTCTGCTTGAGTTCAGTAAGATTCATAGGTTATTAGATTGTCAGGAATGGAAGTAAACGATCATTGGAATGATAGGAATGCCCCTGAACGGATTGATCGGGTACACGCTTGAACTAGGTGCTGGCCAAATGGAGCAACCGGTGAAGATGGATTCCGGAAAATAATCGAGGCCAGAGAGCAGGAAGAACAACCGTCGCCGGGCAACAGCGATCATCAGCTACCTTCAGCATCAATGTCAAGAGAAGTTGTGCACTTTTCCAACACACCGACTCAATCAGCGGCAAATTTGCCCAAAAAACCAGCACACCTAACCCTGTGCCCCCCTGATATACTCGACGTTAAACAATCAACAAACCAACGGAGCCAAGCATGGGCGGCGCAACTCTGAAGCCACTGAATATCGCACTACTCACCGTTTCAGACAGCCGGGGGCCGGATCAGGATACCTCCGGGCAATACCTGGAAGACCAGTCGCTGGCGGCCGGGCACCGGATTGTCGCCCGTCGCATCCTGCCGGACGATATTTATCTGATTCGTGCTCTGGTTGCCGGATGGGTGGCAGAGCCTGAGGTGCATGTAGTGCTGATCACGGGCGGCACCGGCTTCAGTGAACGAGACAGCACGCCTGAAGCAGTGATCCCGCTGTTCGACAAATCCATTGAGGGATTTGGCCAGGAGTTCCGGCGCCTATCGGTCGACGATGTCGGCTCGTCCACGATTCAATCCCGAGCGTTTGGCGGCTTATCCAATCACACCGTTATTTTCTGCCTGCCGGGATCCACGGGCGCTTGCCGCACCGGCTGGGAAGGCATTCTTCTCGAACAGTTGGACAGCCGCCACCAGCCCTGCAATTTTGCGGGCCTCGTGCTGCGTAAACCACACAAACCGGTCGAACGCCTGCACCAGAAGGTAGGCGATCATGGCTGATGCACCACTGACCTCGCTGGAAGAAGCGCTGAAACAATTACTGGATCGGGTTCCAGAGCCTGACACCTCTGAAACGGTCGACCTGATGACTACTCTGGGCCGGGTCCTGGCCAGGGATTATCGAGTTCCTGCCGACGTGCCACCGGCTGACAACAGTGCCGTGGATGGTTACGCAGTTCGGTCCGCCGACCTGGCCGCCGGAAAGGCTCTGCCGATTTCCAACCGCATCCCGGCAGGTGCAGCGCCTTCGGCTCTGGAACCTGGAACAGCCGCTCGGATCTTTACCGGCTCCGAAATCCCTTCCGGCGCCGACTCTGTGGTAATGCAGGAAAACACCGAACTGCAGGACGGACAGCTGGTGGTTACTGCCGAGGTCACCGAAGGCCAGAACATTCGCCGCAGGGGGCAAGATCTATTGCGCGGCGATCTCGCTCTGGCGGCTGGCACCCGCATACGGCCCCAGGAAATGGGCCTGTTGGCGTCGATAGGCCTGGCCCAGGTTGAGGTCACCCCAAAAATCAGAGTGGCTGTGTTCAGTACCGGCGATGAACTGGTGGAACCGGGCCAGTCTTTGGGGCCTGGGCAAATCTACAATACCAATCGGTTCATGCTGGCAGGCCTGCTGACCGAAGCCGGTTGCGAGCTTGTAAAAAGCGACACGCTCAAGGACAAGCGCGAAACGACTCGACAGGCACTGGAAGATGCCGCCAGACACGCAGATCTGATCATCACCACCGGTGGCGTGTCCGTGGGCGAAGAAGATCATGTGCGCGCCGTGATGGAAGATAAGGGATCGCTGGCGCTCTGGCGCCTGGCCATCAAACCCGGCAAACCGCTGGCCTTCGGCCACATTGATGGCACACTCATGCTGGGCCTGCCCGGCAACCCCGCTTCGGTTCTGGTCACGTTCCTGATGGTCGGCATGCCGGTCATTCGTCGTCTTGAAGGACAACAGAAGCTCAGGTACACCGGTGATCGGATAGCGGCAGGTTTTCGGGTTGGTCGACCGTCGGTTCGGCGGGAATTTCTGCGGGTGCGGCGCGGTCAAAACGGTGCAGAGCCGGTTCTTGAAGCCTATCCTAACCAGAATTCCGGGGTTTTAAGCGCGACCTGCTGGGCTGACGGGTTGGCCGTAGTGCCAGAAAACTCAACCGTTGAGGAAGGCGACACGGTCACCTATTTTTCGTTTGAAGAGCTGTTGAGGTAACAATGACTGAACCAGAGGCCAAACCACTGACCGTCCGATTCTTTGCGCGGCTTCGCGAGGAGTTGGGCGTCGAAGAGCTGACGCTGCCCACCGAAGCGGATCTTACCGCAGGTAGGATTCTTGAGCAGCTGGCCAGCCGCGGCGGTGCTTGGACCCAGCTGAAAGGCAGCCAGCCGGTGATGATTGCGGTAAACCAGACTATGGCCAAAGAAAGTACCGCCGTCGGTGCCGGCGATGAAGTAGCCTTCTTCCCGCCAGTGACGGGAGGCTGATGTGATTTCCATTCAGACTGACGACTTCGACCCGGCCGCCGAATATCAGGCTTTGCGTAACAGCGGCTCAGACACCGGCGCTGTTGCAACCTTCACCGGTCTGGTCCGCGCCAGCGGTGACCAGACCGGCGTCACGGGGCTATTTCTCGAGCATTATCCTGGCATGACCGAGGGGGTCATTCAGCAATTGATGGATCAGGCGTCTGAACGATGGGACATTCGGGCAGCGCGTGTCATTCACCGTGTGGGCTCTCTGGCATTGCAGGAACAGATCGTATTTGTGGGTGTTGCCAGCGCTCACCGCGGGGATGCCTTTGCAGCCTGTGAATTCATCATGGATGCCCTGAAGACAACCGCACCCTTCTGGAAGAAAGAAATCACCGAGCAAGGCGCGCAGTGGGTGGAACAGAAAACTTCTGACCTGGAACGTAGCCAGGGTTGGGATCAGAACTAGCAAGAAGCCAATAAAAAACCGCCCGTGAGCATCAACCCAGGGGCGGTCTTTGTCTGCGGGCCAACAATCAGAGATTGCTGTCCAGGAAAGCGGCCAGCTGTGACTTGGACAGGGCGCCAACTTTTGTCGCGTCCACATTGCCGTTCTTGAACAGCATCAGGGTCGGAATACCCCGAATGTTGAACTTGGGCGGCGTCTGCTCATTCTCATCAATGTTGAGTTTGCAGACTTTCAACTTGCCTTCGTACTCTTCCGCCATTTCCTCAAGAACCGGTGCAATCATCTTGCAGGGACCGCACCACTCTGCCCAGTAATCAACCAGCACAGGTACGTCTGACTGAAGTACGTCCTGCTCAAAGGACGCGTCGGTTACGTTTACAATATTTCCGCTCATGTTCTCTTCCCGGTTAGTGCGCTGATGGCTATCAAGCCGTTCGAACAGCGCAGTTGAGTCAGTTTCAAGACTGGCGTTGCCGATGGCAAGCCATCGTTGAACACGATCTAATGTTTATTACTTTACGCGAATGCTCTGGCAAATGTGAAGCAAATGGGAGCCGGTTACCCCCTCGGATTTCACTGACATTCGTCGTTTTCGGTCATTGCGTTACAGATCATTTCGCTTATAGTACCGAAGAACGCAACGATTGAATCACCGTTCTACTTTGGGCCCGGCAGAAGGAATTCAAGACAAGTGACGGCTCCCTCTACGGCCAACTCCACACTCGCCAACTCCTCTGATGCGCCGGAACTACTCGCAGCCATCGACATGGGCTCCAACAGTTTCCATATGGTGGTTGCCCGCCTGGTCCACGGTGAAATCCGCACCCTCGAAAAAATGGGGGAAAAGGTTCAACTTGGGGCAGGACTGGACAGCAAGAACTGGTTGACTGAGGAGGCCATTGAGCGCGCACTGGCCTGTCTTGGCCGCTTTGCCCAACGTTTGTCCGGCATGCCGCCAGAAGCCGTTCAGGTGGTCGGTACCAATGCCCTCCGAGTGGCACGCAATGCTCGCCATTTTATGGCGAGGGCCGAGAAAGTTCTGGGCTACCCGGTAGAGATTATCGCCGGCCGAGAGGAAGCGCGCCTGATCTATCTCGGGGTATCCCACACCCTGTCCGACGACATTGGTCGCCGGCTGGTCATTGACATCGGAGGTGGCAGCACCGAGTTCATCATCGGCCAACGCTTCGAACCTCAGGACATGGAAAGCCTCCACATGGGCTGCGTCTCCTTTCGGAACCGCTATTTTCCGGATGGCAAAATTTCCCGCAAGCAAATGGACAAAGCCATCACCCACGCCGAGCAGGAACTGCTCAACATCCGTCAGCATTACGTGACAAGGGGATGGCAGAGCGCAGTGGGATCATCCGGTTCGATCAAGGCCATTTCCAGTGTTCTGTCCAGCCTTAAGCTGACCAATGGCACCATCACCATGGACGCCATGCAGGAACTCCGAAAGCGGTTAGTGAGCATGGGCAAAACAGACAAGCTCGGCGATCTGGGCGTACGCCAGGATCGTCAGAGCATCTTTCCTGCCGGATTTGCCATTCTGATGGGGGCGTTCAATTCCCTGAAGATTTCAGACATGACCTTTGCGGACGGAGCTCTGCGCGAAGGCCTGCTGTACGACATCGCCGGACGCATCCAGCATGAAGACGTGCGGGAGCGAACCATCCAGGCCCTGCAGGAACGCTATCATGTGGACCAGCGCCACGGCAGTGCCGTTGAGCAAACGGCAATCGCCGCCTGGAAACAAGTCGCTGACACCTGGAGCATTAACACCCCGGCGGACGAGGAAGTCTTGCGGTGGGGCTGCCGCCTTCATGAAATCGGACTGACCATTTCTCACAGCCAATACCACAAGCACGGCGCCTACCTGCTTCGATATTCTGACCTGCCCGGTTTCAGTCAGCAGTTTCAACGAGAGCTGGCCACGTTGGTGCGCGGGCACCGGCGGAAGTTCTCAAACGCCATTTTTGAAGGCCTGGATTCCGACGACCTACCCCGCCTGAAGTATCTGTGTATGCTGGTGCGCCTGGCGGTACTGATTCAACATCCCAGAAATCATGAGCAACCTCCGTCCCTGAAGCTCACGCCTCGCAAGAACGGACTGACGGTCTCGTTTCCAGAAGGCTGGCTGGACAAGCGTCCGCTGACCCTCGCGGATCTTGAGAACGAGCGGGACTATCTGTCTAAACAGGACTTCGAGTTGACGGTCGGCCTGTAACTGCCTGACCTATGGCCCGCTCAAGCGGAAGCCGTATCAGACAATTCGGATTCAAGCTCCTCCACAGTCTCGCTGATTTCCAGCCACTGAGCCTCAACCTCTTCCAACCGCGATTTGGCCTTCCCCTGGTCCGACAGCAAGGTTTTCAGACGCTCCCCGCCCTGCTCAGCATACAGATCCGGGTCAGACAACACCTGTTCCAGATCACTCAACTGCGACTGCAGCTTTTCCATTTCTCGCTCCAGTGTCGCCTGTTGTTTTCGGTAAGGGCTTAACTTCTGACGCAGCGCGGCTTCAGCCCTCTTTCGGGCTTTCCGGTCATCCGCGGTTTCACCGACCGGCGCTGGCGACGTCCCCGCACTGGCTGCCTGACCAGACGATGGCTCATCGCGGCGAGGAGGCTCAGCGTCGTCCTTTCGGCGGTCCGCCAACCATCGTTCGTAATCGTCCAGATCGCCTTTGTATTCCGTCACCCGGCCATCACTCACGAGCCAGAAATCATCCACGGTGTTGCGAAGCAGATGGCGGTCGTGGGAAACCACCACGATGGCTCCGTCAAAGTTCTGCAGCGCCATGGTCAGTGCCTGACGCATTTCCAGGTCCAGGTGGTTGGTGGGCTCGTCCAGCAGCAACAGGTTGGGCTTTTGCCAGGCGATGACCGCCAGTGCGACGCGGGCTTTTTCACCACCTGAGAACGACCGGATGGCCGAAAGCGCTTCGTCCCCATGAAAATCAAAACCGCCCAGAAAATTCCGGATGCTCTGCTCCGAAGCCTTCGGCGATAAGCGCTGCAGATGCAGAAACGGGCTGGCATCCAGATCCAGGGATTCGAGCTGGTGCTGAGCAAAGTAGCCAATGGCCAGGTGCTCGCCACTGGTACGCTGCCCCTCAAGCAGGGTGCTCTGGTCAAGCAAGGCATCCATCAAGGTAGACTTGCCAGCGCCGTTCGGCCCCAACAGCCCGACCCGGGTACCGGGTAGCAGCGACAATTTGATATCGCGGAGAATCACGCTGTCTCCGTAACCAGCTACGCCATTTCGAATGGTCAGCAGCGGGCTGGATACTTTGTCAGCCACGGGGAATTCGAAGCTGAAGGGCGAGTCCACATGGGCGGGCGCAATTTTCTCCATCCGTTCCAGCGCTTTAACCCGGCTCTGCGCCTGCTTGGCCTTGGTGGCCTTGGCTCGAAAACGGTCGATGAAGCTTTGTATTTCTGCAATTCTGGCCTGTTGTCGTTCATAACCTGCCTGTTGCTGGGCGAGGCGCTCGCTGCGCTGGGACTCAAAGGCAGAGTAGTTTCCAGTGTAAAGGTCCAGCCGACGCTGCTCAAAGTGCACCAGATGGGTTGCCACACGATCCATGAAATCCCGATCGTGGGAGATGAACAACAGCGTGCCTTCATAGCGGCGAAGCCAGTTCTCCAGCCACAGGCAGGCATCCAGATCCAGGTGGTTAGTGGGCTCGTCCAACAACAGCAGGTCGGAAGGGCGCATCAGTGCCTGAGCCAGGTTCAGCCGAATCCGCCAACCACCGGAAAACGCCGACACCGGTCGATCAGCGTCTGCATCAGTAAACCCAAGGCCTCGCAACAGAGTTTCTGCCCGCCGGGGAGCGGACCAGGCCTCATGGACATCCAGTTCACCGTGAATCCTGGCGACTTCGTGATCGTCGTTCCGCGCTTCCGCTGCTGCCAGATCGGCTTCCAGGCGACGCAGATCGATATCCCCATCCAGAACAAAATCCCGAGCGCTGCGGCCAGACGCGGCAACTTCCTGGGCCATATGCGCAATTCGACAGCCACCGGGCAGACTGGCATTGCCCTGTTCTGGCGCAAGCTGGCCCAACAGGAGCTGAAACAAGCTGGATTTGCCAGCACCGTTGGCCCCCACAATGGCCACGCGCTGGCCGGGCTGGATCGTCAGGTTCACCGATTCTAGCAACCAGACGCCGCCCCGTTGTAAACTGAGATCGGTTATCGTTAGCATGACGTAATGGTATCAGGGAATCGTTTTAAACGTATCGATTCCGGCTTCTGATAATGGTGGAATCGTAGATTCGTGCAATAGTGGAAGGTGTCAGCGTGGCCAGTAATATAGCGATACCTGAGGATGTTATGCTGGACACGCCTCTCTGGCGCTTTGCAGGCAAATTCTGGTCCCGGAGCGGGGTTTTGGACGCTTGCCTTGAATTGCAGGCACACCAGTGGAGCGTAACCGATCTTTTGTGCGCATTATGGTTGGCCTCTGAAGACCGACCGTTTGATGGGCTGACAGATCCTCGGATTTTGACATGGCGTTCAGAGGTGACACAGCGCCTTCGACAGGTTCGCAAGGCTATCCCGAAAGGAAATCCGGTCACAGAATCCACCAGACATCAGGTCGCCAGCAGCGAACTTGAAGCGGAAAAGGTAGAGCTTGCCCTTGCCTACCGAGAGATCGAAAGCAGCGGCAGTCAACAGACGTCATCGCATCAGTTTAAAAACGGCACGGCAAAGTCATTGGCGCTGAGAAACCTTCAGTCGGCCTCACCGGAGAAAACAATGGACACCAAGACCGGCACGTTGCTGGAGACGCTGGCTGACGAATTGCACAACGCCATATCCGGGGAGTGTGCGCCATGCTGATGAAATGGCTCATACGTCTTGCCTTTCCGGCACTGGGCGTATTGCTGCTGCTGATATTCTTCGGAATCGGTGACCCATCCGAACCCATGTCCAAACAGGGCACAAACGAGACTCAGCCTGACATTCCGGCCTTTGAGGGCCTGGTTCCGTCTCCGATCCCCACCGAAGGCCCGGAAATTGTCTTCAAATGGCAGGACAGTGACGGAGGCTGGCACTATGCCGATGCTCCTCCCGATAGCGGACAGTGGAACGCGCTGGCTATTGAGAGGGCCGACGAGACCACTCGCCCCAGCAGTAGTCCCGATGCCGCTTCAGACTGGCAATCTCCCTACAATGCCCCTTTCTCGATGGGCGTCGATCCGGCAAACAGCGGCAGTTGATCTTGCCGCTGATCCGCTCAGTTCAATCCTTAACACATGTTCAGTGGCATCTGCGGCCGTAACCCGTTACGGTCTTGGGTTTCACAAAAGCCAACTGCACTAGATCGAAGGAAGCCAAATATGAAGAAAACGTTGATTGCACTCACGGTTGCCGGCGCACTGGCAGGCTGCTCCTCTTCCCAGGAAACGCCACCCGACCCCAAGCTTGAAACCAACGACCAGAAGGTAAGCTATGGCATGGGTCTGGTCATGGGCGAACGCATGAGCAACGATCTGCCGGACCTGCAGATGGAACAATTCCTACAGGGTATCCAGCATGGCCACGCGGGTGATGATGAGCAGACCCGCATGTCCCGCGAAGAGATTCAGGCTGCGCTGATGTCCTATCAGAAAGAGATGCAGGAAAAGGCAGCTTCGCAACAGGAAGAACTGGCCCAGAAAAACCTGGAAGCCGGTCAGACATTCCTGGCCGAAAACGCAGAGCGGGAAGGCATTCAGACCACAGAATCCGGCCTGCAGTACGAGATTATTGAGGAAGGCGAGGGCGACATGCCCAGTGCTGATGACAGGGTAAAGGTTCACTACACCGGCGAACTGATTTCCGGTGAAGTATTCGACAGCTCTCGTGAACGCGGCGAGCCGGTAACCTTTGGCCTCAGTCAGGTGATTCCTGGCTGGACAGAGGGCCTTCAGTTGATGCCGGAAGGCAGCCGAGCCAAGCTCTACATTCCTGCGGATCTGGCCTACGGCCCAGGCGGAAACCAGCGCATTGGCCCCAACGAAACGCTGATTTTTGACGTCGAGCTTCTGGAAGTCAATCCAGAGTCCTGATCATCGGTCAGCCCATAAAAACGGCCCTGCGAGCAGAACGCCGCAGGGCCTTTTTTGAATCTTGACGTGTTGACAACCCGCCCCGTTCAGGCCGACGACATCACCTTCTCTGCGTGGGCATTATGCAGATGCTCGATCAGGAAATCTTCCATCTCGAACCGGGTTTCCAGAGTCTCACCCAGCTCTGACAACTGCTCAAACAAATCGCGAATTTTATCTTCTGAAAGCGACTGGCCGTTCAACTGATCGTTGAAATTCAGGGCCGTTTCAGTCGTTTTTTCAATGCGCGGATACACTTTCGAGGCCAGTTCAATGCCACCGTCGTTAAATTCTCGCGCTTCCTGAATCAGCTGCTCATAAATTTCGAAATGGCCAGCAGATACATAGTCCACCAGCACTTCACATAAACGGACAAACTTCTGCTGCAGCGTCTCTGTCTGGGAAAAATCAGTAGTGCCTGACAAGTCACAGTAATGAACCAGCAATTCTTGCCTTTCTTTCAGCCAACGATCGATCAGATCACTTACTCCACCCCAACGCTCCTTGGCATTCTGGCAATTTTCCAACATGACGCCTTCTCCAATTAACGATTTCGATTTTGCTTCTTATTGTTTTGAATGAGTTCAAGTTACCCCAAGGCCGTGACCGGCCGCAACCGTTTCATCGGCTGATCCAGTCCGGGCCTGGCGGTTTTTTGGGTGAACGGAACATCAGCACCAGGCCTACCAGGATAACCAGCACAAAAAACACCGATGTCCAGCCGGGGATACTCAATCCCAGAAACCGCCAGGTCACTTCGGCACAATCACCGGTGCCTTTCAGAGCCGTGGTCAACACTTCCATCAGCGGCAACACTTCCAGCAGATAGTCCACAGACGGACCGCATGCCGGCACCTGATCCGCAGGAAGACTCTGCAGCCAAAGCTGACGGCCCGCCACCCCGAGACCCGCGCCCGCACCCAACACCATCAAAAAGCCGTAGATTCTGATGCCAAACGAGGCGGGTCCGTGCAGGGCGGCAACAAGCGCAACCAGTCCTACCGCCATAAACCCGAACCGTTGTAGCCAACACAATGGGCAGGGCTCCAGCCCCATCACGTATTCCATGTAGAAAGCCACACCCAGCAGGCCGGCACACAGCAAGAAAATCAGGAAAAATATCAGTCTGGAACTCAAAGGACCCCCTCTGGACAGGATACGGGCTGCAAGTGGCGAAAGAGCCTGCTATTCTCCGGATAGCGTGGCTTTTATCCGAAGCTCAGTCACTTAACCGCAAACCAAAACGAACTTCAAGCCTATGACTCTCAACCTGAAGCGCTTTCTGCTGATTCTCGCTCTGCTTATGCCATTGTCACAAACTGGCCATGCTCAGGAAGAAGATGAGGAACAGCAAAACGAAGAGCAGGCCGAAGAGCAAACAGAAGAATCGGAAAATAAGGCGGTCACTGACTACATTGCCATGGACCCACCTTTCGTGACCCACGTTGGCACACCGGACGAATCACTGATCTACCTGAAAGCCGCCATCACACTGCGTGCATCCAGCCCTAGCACACGCCCTGCGATCGAAACCCATATGCCAAGGCTTCGCCATGAACTGGTAATGCTGTTTGGTGAGCAAACCGATGTAGACGCGATGACGAGCAGCAACGGACAGAAGGCACTGAGGGAAGAGGCAAAGAAACGAATCAATCAGGTGCTTGAGGAGCAACAGACCGACGAGCAGGTCACCGACGTGCTGTTTACCGAGTTCGTCGTTCAGCGTTAGCCGATCAGGCGATGTTGGACAGAAAATCGTCGTCGGGGCGGGTTTGCCGGGCGACCAGATCTGCATCTTCCCAACCCGCTTCCCAGGCAGCAACAACCACCTCGCCACGGTAAGGACAGCGATCGCGCGGCATACCCATGTTGGCGGCCATGTACCCCTGACGGTAGGCCTTGTTCAGAGCCTCGACGTCCCATCCTAGCTTGAGGTCCCTGGCCATGTTCTGTCCTCCACCGTTGGTTGCTGCAACAAACCGTGAACAGCTTTTTACAAAAACTAACAGCGGCCACAAAGCGTGACAAACGCTTTTTTCTCATTCTGTGGAGCACTTCCACTAATAGGCGCTAGCTCTCAAGATACTTTGCCAGGAACTCGTCAAACGGCTGATTATCAGCCTTCTCCATCTCTGCCTGTTCCTTCAGAGAGTCCTCGCTCATGGCCTTAAAGCTTGCCATCATGTGCTGGGACAGCCCTTCCTTACGCAGAGCCTGCTGGTGTTGCGCCGCTACAGACAACCCCCACTCGCGGTGCCCCAACCCGGCAGTTTCCATGTCCGACAACACTCGGGCCGACGGCACCAGGGTCGGGTTGGTCAGTTTGTCACGCTGCGTTTTTAAGGCGCGTCGATAGGTATCTGATCCGCAAAGACTATCCAACTGCTCGGCAAGTGGCTCAAGGTCGTCCATCAGGGCGCTGGCCGCTAACCCGACACCGACCCGCTCGCTCCGTCGGCATAGCGTGAGCGAGGGATCCCTGCCCCAGGCAACCACATCCTGGTAATTATCATCCAGGCGATCGCATTCGGCATCGTCAATACGTGGGCTGTCTGACAGCAAGCAATCCATCAGGAACAGATCGAGGAAATCGATCTGGCTTTCGTTGACGCCCGCCGCTGAAAACGGGTCCAGGTCGAGGCAGCGCACTTCGATGTACTCCACCCCCCGGGATTCCAGAGCCTGGATGGGCTTTTCGTTCCGCTGCGTGGTTCGTTTTGGCCGCACGGCACTGTAATACTCGTTTTCAATCTGCAGGACGCTGGTATTGATCTGAATAAACTGGTCGCCGCGCCGCGTCCCAATGGCTTCGTATTCTGGCCAGGGTGTGTGAATGGCTCGTGCGAGTGTCTGGGTGTAGGTATCCAGCTCATTGAAGCAAATATTGAGCGACGACTGGGCATTGTTGTGATACCCCAGATCCCCCATGCGCAAAGACGTCGCCGTGCGACCGTACCAGGTGTCATCACTGAACCTGGCCAGTTCATGACGAACGTCTTTCACAAAGCTGGCATCCAGAGCCGGCGACGCACCGAACAAAAGCATCAGCAACCAGCTGCGACGGCGGAAATTGCGGATCAACCAGAAGTACTGATCAGACTTGAAGTCTTTCAGGCTCTGCTGGCTGCCCAGGCGCTCGTGCCAGAGCTGCCAGAATTCATCCGGCAGAGAAAGATTGTAGTGGGCGCCGGCAATGCTCTGCATCATCCGCCCATAGCGAACCGCGAGACCCTGGCGATACACGTGCTTGAGCCGGCCGATGTTCGCCGTGCCGTATTCGGCGATCGGGATGCTGGCATCGCCGTCCAGCTCGCAGGGCATGCTGGATGGCCAGAAGAGTTCGTCGCCCAAATTCATTTGCACGAAAGCATGGATATCGCGAAGGGAAGCAAGCATGTCTGACGTGTTATCAAACACCGGCGTTATCAGCTCCAGAAGCGCTTCCGAATAATCGGTGGTTATTCTGGGATGGGTCAGAGCTGAGCCCAAGGCCTTCGGATGGGGTGTCTGAGCGATGAACCCATTACGATCGACCCGCAGGCCTTCTTTCTCGACGCCCTTTCTGAAACCGGTCCATTCACTGGCCGAGAACTGGCGAAACAGTTGATGGCGGGATTCCCCCATGGGTCACTCCTGCGATGACAGAGCCGGACTGCCCGGCCCCATCAGTATCGTTTGTGGTACTGGCCGTCAGCGGCCGTCTTTACGGGCCGACGCCAACGCCTGCGCCAACGCTCCCGCCATTGCACCCTGCTGATCCTGCTTGCCAGCGCGCTGGCCACCGCCACCGGACGACTTGCCAGCGAATGCCGCTTTGGGCTTTCCGGCCGGAGCATGTTTGTCGTTCTTCCCACCCGGCTGATCATCCATGCGCATGGAAAGACCGATCCGCTTTCTGGGGATATCCACTTCCATGACCTTCACCTTCACGATGTCCCCTGCTTTGACCACTTCACGGGGGTCCTTTACGAAGGTATTCGACAAGGCAGAAATATGCACCAGGCCATCCTGGTGAACGCCAATATCCACAAAAGCACCAAAGTTGGTAACGTTGGTGACAGAACCCTCCAGCACCATACCGGGCTTGAGATCGCTCAGTGTTTCAATGCCTTCTTCGAAGCTGGCGAACTTGAATTCAGGTCTGGGGTCGCGCCCGGGTTTTTCAAGCTCTGCGAGAATGTCCTTTATGGTCGGCAGGCCGAACTTGTCGGTGACGTAATCCTGGGCATTCAATGATCTAAGGAAGGCCGCATCGCCAATGATGCCCTCCACTTTTCGGTTGTTCTTAGCCGCAATGGCTTCGACAACGCCGTAGGCTTCCGGATGCACCGAGGAGCGATCCAGCGGATTGTTGCTGCTGGCGATACGCAGGAAGCCCGCCGCCTGTTCAAAGGTTCGATCGCCCAGACGGGCCACCTTCAACAACTGCTTGCGGCTCTCGAACATTCCGTTCTGATTGCGAAAATCGACAATATTAGAGGCAATGCTCTGATTCAGCCCCGCCACGCGGGACAGCAGGGGCACCGACGCGGTGTTCAGATCAACGCCCACACCGTTTACACAGTCTTCGACTACCGCATCAAGACTGCGGGACAATTGCACCTGGGACACATCGTGCTGGTACTGCCCGACACCAATGGACTTGGGCTCTATTTTTACCAGCTCGGCCAGAGGGTCCTGCAATCGGCGGGCAATGGACACAGCACCGCGAATGGTCACGTCCAGATCCGGCAATTCGCGAGACGCAAATTCGGACGCCGAGTACACCGACGCACCGGATTCACTCACCACGATTCGCGCAAGCTTGAGATCCGGGTATCGCTTGCACAGATCTGCGACGAGTTTTTCGGTCTCGCGGGACGCCGTCCCGTTGCCGATGGCAATCAGTTCGATCTTGTAGTCTCGACACCATTTGGCCAGCTGCTCGATGGATTGATCCCATTGATTGCGTGGCGCGTGGGGAAAAATACCGCCATGTCCGACCACCTGGCCGGTACCATCAATCACGGCGACTTTGACCCCTGTGCGCAGACCGGGATCCAGACCAAGCGTCGGTCTCGGGCCGGCGGGCGCCAGCAGCAACAGATCTTTAAGGTTGGCGGCAAATACGTTGATGGCTTCATTTTCCGCCGATTCCCGGACCTGGGCCATCAGATCAGTTTCTATCTGGGTCGACAGTTTCACCCGCCAGGTCCAGCGAACCACCTCTGACAGCCAGCGATCTGCTGCCCGGCCCTGATCACGTATCTGCCAGCGGGCGGCGATGCGCTGTTCTGACGGATGCGGTTGGCGACGATCTTCTTCCGCATCACCGACAACCAGCGTGTAAGTCAGGATTCCTTCATTTCGACCGCGTAGTATGGCCAGCGCCCTATGTGAGGGCACTTTCTTCAGCGGTTCAACGTGGTCGAAATAATCCCGGAATTTGGCGCCCTCGTTCTCCTTGCCTTCAATCACCGTGACCTTGAGCTGACCCTGTTGCCAGATGAAATCGCGAAGATCACCCAGCAGCTCTGCGTCTTCTGCAAAACGCTCCATCAGGATCGCCCTGGCACCATCCAGCGCCGCTTTGGCGTCGGTGATACCGGCCTCGGTGTTCAGATAGCTCTCAGCTGTGTTTTCCGGGTCCTGGGTGGGGTCGTCATACAACGTGTCCGCCAGCGGCTCCAGGCCTGCCTCACGGGCAATCTGGGCTTTGGTACGACGTTTGGGCTTGTAGGGCAGATAGAGGTCTTCAAGGCGATTCTTGGTGTCGGCTGTCTCAATGCTGGCTCGAAGCTCGTCGGTCAGCTTGCCCTGCTCTTCAATGCTCTTGAGAATCGTGGCGCGGCGATCTTCCATATCCCTCAGATACCGCAGGCGATCTTCCAGAGTTCGCAGTTGGCTGTCGTCCAGCGAACCGGTGACCTCTTTCCGGTAGCGGGCGATGAACGGAACCGTTGCGCCCTCATCCAAAAGTCCAACGGTGGCTTTTACCTGGTCTTCTCTTACGCCCAGTTCTTCGGCAATGCGGCTGGTAATACTGTTCATCGCGCTCGTCATTCTACCCTTCAGATGCATTGGTTCAGAGCGCAAAGGTACAGTGGCTTTTTGTCACAGGCAAGCGGCCTTGTCGCGGTTGTTCAGGAATTCGACAAGGCGTTCCCAGGGCATCGGACGCGCATAGTAGTAACCCTGGATTTCATCGCAATGCTGCTGGCGCAGGAACTCCAGTTGCCCCTCTGTCTCAACGCCCTCTGCCACCACACTGATCTGCAAACTGTGAGACAGGCTGATAATGGCCTTGATGATGTGCTCGGCGTCCGCCGAGCGACCCAGATCCTGAACAAACGACTTGTCGATTTTCACCAGCGAAATGGGCAGATGTTGCAGGTTGCTGAGGGACGAGAACCCGGTCCCGAAATCATCCAGCGCAAAACTGATGCCCAGCTGATTCAGCTCACGCAGGCAGCGCTGCGCGTATTCCGGGTCGTGCATCATGGCGCTCTCGGTAAGCTCGAGCTCCAGCAGACTGGTGTCGATATTGGCATTGAAGATGATGCGGAAGATGGTTTCGGTCATCTTGCGGTCGTGGAACTGGCGGAACGACAGGTTCACCGCAAACACCAGCCCCGGATGGCCAAGCTCGCCGGATTCCTGCAACCGCTTGCAGGCCTGCTCGATGACCCAGTAACCAATCGGAACGATCAGGCCGCTATGCTCTGCCGCCGGGATAAACTCATCCGGCCCGACCAGACCCCGCTCGGGGTGGTTCCAGCGCAACAGACATTCCACCCCGCGAACTTCTTCGGTCGCCAGGTCAATTCTGGGCTGATAATACAGTTCCAGCTCATTACCCCGGAGGGCATTGCGCAGGTCCGCCTCCAGCCGAAGCTGATGACCAGCAGTAATGTGAAGTTCCCGATCATAGTAACGATAGCTGGTTCCGGGATCCCGCTTGGCTTCAAACATGGCCCGGTTCGCCCGACGGAGCAGGTTCTCGGGGCTGTCTCCCGCTTCCGGGTAGGTTGCAACACCAAGGCTGGCGCTGACCACAATCGACTGACCGCCAACATTGACTGGCTCACCAATAGCGGTAACCAGCTTGCGGATCACGTGGGCAACATCCAGGGCGTCGTCCACTCTTTCAATGATGATGGCGAACTCATCACCACCAATACGCATCAACGAATCTGCCCGGCGAAGCTCTGATCTGAGCCTCTCAGCCAGACGCATCATCAACAGATCACTCTGCCGGTAACCGAACGACTCATTAAAACTGCGGAAATCATCGAGATTGATATGCAGAAGCGCGAGACGCTGAGACGCACTCTTGGCACGAATCAGCGCATTCTGCAAGCGATCGAAGAACAGGTCCCGATTGATGAAGCCCGTCGCAACATCACGACCCAATTGGCCATGGGCCGATTCCGACAACTGCTGCCGATACCATAGACAGCGAACCGCTCGACGCAGCCCCCAACGATCAAGGTTGCTGCGGCTAAGGTAATCGGAAGCGCCAAGCCGGCATAGCTCAACCCCGCGATCTGCGTGGGGCTCAGCACTGATGGCGAGGATGGGCTTTTCGCCACTGGACACCGTGAGGTACTGCAGAAAAGAGGATTCTGATCCACTGTGAAAAATGCAGTCCCAGATAATCAGGTCATAAGAGGTATTGCGGACAAGATCGTCGCAATCCACGAGGTCCGGACACCAGGTAAGATCCGCCTGCATCTCCAGATCTCCGGCCAAAAGCGCACCGAGCCATAGCAAATCAGCGTGTTCTGTAGTCAGCACCAGGATTCTTACCTGGCTGACGTTGGCCTCTGTGGGTACCACAGTCATCAACAAAACGTCCTGTTCATCAAAAGCCGCCATTTCCGTTCACATAAGGATAGCCTATAGATCAGGAAGGTACAGCAGCGCTGTGTGGTGTAGAATCGGAAGCGCGAAATTTGTTCCTTTTCCCCGGCTGGCGCCTTCATGGTAAATCAACTTAACCCCCGACAAAGTGAAGCCGTACGTTATGCAGATGGGCCCATGCTTGTCCTGGCCGGTGCCGGCAGCGGTAAAACCAGCGTAATCACCCGTAAGATCGCCTATCTTATTGAGCAACTTGGCATTCCCGGGCGGCACATTGCCGCGGTCACCTTTACCAACAAGGCCGCACGAGAGATGAAAGAACGCGTGGGCCGGCTGGTGGATCGCAAGCTCACTCGCGGGTTAATCGTGTCCACGTTCCATAATCTCGGCCTCAATATCATACGAGAGGAATATGAGCATCTGGGCTACCACCCCGGCTTCTCGATATTCGACGCCGACGATGCCAAGGCCCTGCTTCAGGACCTGATGATGCGAGAAGCGAGTGCCGATGCCGGTGATGAGCTATCTGACGTACAGATGACCATCTCGTCCTGGAAGAACGCCATGCGCGACCCTCATCAGGCCCTGAGCAAAGCGGCTGATGAAAGGGAACAACGCATTGCCATTATTTACCGACACTACGCAGACTACCTGAAAGCCTACAATGCGGTGGATTTTGACGACCTGATTCTGCTGCCGGTGAAGCTTTTTCAGAGTCAACCAGAAGTGTTGGCGAAATGGCGCCGGAAAATCCGGTACATGCTGGTGGATGAGTATCAGGACACCAACCTGTGCCAGTACGAGATGGTCAAACTGCTTGTAGCCGAGCGCGCCGCTTTTACGGTGGTGGGTGACGACGACCAGTCTATCTATGCCTGGCGTGGCGCTCGGCCAGAGAACCTGGCGCAACTAAAGGAAGATTTCCCCAGCCTGAAGATCGTCAAACTTGAGCAAAACTACCGTTCAACGGTTCGCATTCTGCGCTGCGCCAACACAGTGATTGCCAACAACCCCCACGTGTTCGAAAAAGCCTTGTGGAGCGACCACACCACGGGTGACGAATTGCGCATCGTGCGTTGTCGCAATGAAGATGCAGAGGCGGAACGCATAGCCACCGAAATCCTCGACCAAAAACTGAAAAAAGGCCTCAGATTTCTGGATTTCGCCGTGCTCTACCGTGGCAACCATCAGGCCCGCCTGCTGGAAGTGAAGCTGCAGGCCTATCAGATACCCTATCGGATCTCCGGCGGACAGTCGTTTTTCTCCAAGAACGAAATCAAGGACGCCATGGGCTACCTGCGTATGCTGGTCAATCCGGATGACGACGCCGCCTTTCTACGCGTGGTGAATGTCCCCCGCCGCGAGATCGGCCCCCGCACATTGGAGCAGCTGAGCCACTATGCCCGTTCCCGCAATGTCAGCCTGTTCAGAGCCCTGAGCGACATGGGTGCGGAAACCCACGTGACTGAAAAGGGCCTGGACCGTTTGCGACGCTTCGCCCATTGGGTCGACGCTACCTGTGAACGCCTGCACAGCGAGGACCCGATACCTGTCATCAAGCAGCTGTTCACCGACATTGAATACGAAGAATGGCTTCACCTCCATTCTGGCTCACCCAAACAGGCAGAGCGGAGAATGGAAAACATCTGGTACCTGGTGGAGTCCGTTCAGCGCATGTTGGATGACGGCAAAGGCACGGCGGATGAAATGGGTATCGAAGATGCCATCAGCCGACTGATACTGCGCGACCTGATGGAACAACGGGAAGAGGAAGACGACAGCGACAAGGTGCAACTGCTAACCCTGCACGCGTCCAAGGGCCTGGAATTTCCGCATGTGTTTATCATGGGGCTGGAAGAAGAAATCCTGCCACACCGAAGCAGCATTGAAGAAGGCAACATCGAAGAAGAACGCCGCCTGATGTACGTGGGCATTACCCGCGCCCGGGAAACCCTGACTCTGACTTACGCCGCACAGCGCAAACAGTACGGGGAAAAGCTCGAAACCATTCCCAGCCGGTTCCTGGATGAACTGCCGGAAGATGACTTGCGCTGGGAAGGTACCGGCGATCTGGATCTGGAAGCCAACCAGAAAAAAGGCAAGGCCACGCTGAGCGCGCTGCTAGGGGACCTGGGCAATTAATCTCACGTTAGCAGCGGCCGGGACGCTCACAGACGTCCCGATAAACCGGTAGCGTTTACACATGCCCATAAAAAAGCCCCCGAAGACGGGGGCTGTTCGGTGCTGTTGAGAACCAACGTCACTGGGAGGCTTCTACCAGGTGCTCCACAGCCAGCTCGATTTCCTCATCTGAACAGTTGCCGCAACCGCCCTTCGCCGGCATGGCGTTAAAGCCATTGATGGCGTGTGTTACCAGCGTTTCGAGACCCTTGTCTATGCGCGGACTCCAGGCACCGGCGTCACCTTTCTTCGGGGCACCGGCAGCGCCCGTATCGTGGCAGGCAGCACAGGCAGAGCTGTATACTTCACTCCCGGAGCGTGGCCCAGAGCTTGCCGTCTGCGCCGGAGCTGCAGATTCACCGCAGTCTTCTCCCTGAACACATACGGTACCGACTGGCGCAATGCGCGAACGGATTTCATCTTCAACGCTTGCCATTACGGCACCGGCTGTCAGGCCGAAGCCAAGCAAAACAACCGCCAGGGCTTTTGCCACAACTGTTTTCATCATCACACGTCACCTCAATAATTGGGCGTTATAAAAATCGAATTGGGGGCATTATAGCGATTGCAGCCTGGCAAAAAAACCAAATGGCAAAATGAGCCGAAAATACAGGTACCATTCCTGTCATCACGTCGTACAATCCCGACGCAATTTGCTTTCAAGGAACTCCGTATGCCAGAAACGAATCCTGTCCAACGCTGGCGCAAACCACTGCTAATTCTGGAATTCTCGGCCTTAGCCGTGCTCCTGATTTCCATGGGCTGGTTTTCCAGCCGGACTGACACCGGCGAGCCGTTGAATCCTGCGTGGCTGCTGATTCCCGCCGCTGCAAGCCTGGCGGTGTTTATCAGTTTCATCGGGCTGATGTATTTACGTTGGGTCGTGGCGGCGGCCGCAGAACGCAGAGTTCGTCATAAAATTGTGTTTTCCTTGCTGGTCATCACTCTTCTAGGCGTCTGGGCATTCGGCATTGCCAACACGTGGATGAGCCTTTCGTCTGCCTGAGGATTTACACCGCATGGATCACAACTTTTTCAGCTGTCCGTTGAGACCTGCGACAGCCTTGCTGATATTACTGGGGGCAACCCTGGCGCATGGCCAATCAGCGAGATTGTCCACGCCGCCCGAAGAACCTCCGGCAAAACTCAAGATCTGCACTGACGTTGAAAACGGCGTAGAACGCCTGGCCTGTTACGATCGTATGCTTGCGCCCTCGCAGGACAGGGCTTACCAATCGGAAAATCGAATGGAGACCCTTGCTGATACGAATCCGGCATTGCCGGGCCGCGAAGAAGGCGGAGATTCTGACGTCATGGCTTCACTGGTCGACCAGTACGTTGCTGCGGAAAAGGCCGTATTCTCGTTTTCGGGGGGCTTTGTGGGGCACCGCCCGATGTACATCCTGCCGTTCAGCTACCTTAAAAATGCCAACCGCCAGCCTGTCAGCCCCAGAACCGGTGTCGCGCAGTACGATTACCCTCTGGACAACCAGGAGGCCAAGTATCAGATCAGCTTCAAAGTGCCATTGTTGACCGGCATGCTGGATGACCGCACAACCCTCTGGTTCGGGTATACCCAGAAATCTTTCTGGCAGGTTTATAACACGGACGATTCAGCGCCGTTCCGGGAGACGAATTACGAACCGGAACTCTTCGTGCGTTATGAAACCAACTACGATTTCGGCCCGGGCAAGCTGAATGGCGTGACACTGGGATTCAATCACGAATCCAATGGTCAGTCAGAGCCACGATCTCGGAGCTGGAACCGTGTTACCGCCTCTGCTGCCTACAGCTATGGCCGCTGGCTGTTTGTCCTGCAACCCTGGTATCGAATGCCGGAGAGCGCCAGCGAAGACGACAATGCGGATATTGAGCGCTACCTGGGCCACGCCAATTACCTGGCCATCTACCGCTGGAGCGAAAACCGCACGCTGTCTCTCAAGCTGATGAACAATCTGCGCTCGGACAACAAGACGTCGGTAGAGCTCGGTTACAGCTTCCCGATGGGCGACACGATGAAAGGCTACATCCATTACTACAATGGCTATGGCGAGAGCCTGATTGACTACAACCAGCGCGTACAGCGGATTGGCGTCGGAATCATGTTGAAAGACTGGCTATGACGCCAGTCTTTCCATTTCGGCCAGCAACTCTTCGGTTTTTGCCTTCATCAACGGAATATCTCCGCGAGACTCCACATTCAGTCGAACCACCGGCTCGGTGTTGGACATCCGCAGGTTAAACCGCCAGTCGTCAAATTCGATGCTGACGCCGTCCACGTGGCTGACGCTTTTGGCGTCTTTGCCATAGGCCGCTTCGATCGCACCAATCACCTTCGCCGGGTTCTCGATAGTGCGATTAATTTCACCGCTCGCCGGGTAGGCTTCGATGCGGGCATCAATCAGTGAGGACAGAGTCTGACCGGACTGGCAAAGGCGCTCGGCAATCAGCAGCCAGGGAATCATGCCACTGTCACAGTAGGCGAAATCCCGGAAATAGTGATGGGCACTCATTTCCCCGCCGTAAACCGCGTCTTCGTCGCGCATGCGCTGCTTGATAAAAGCGTGGCCAGTTTTGCTTTCGATGGCCTCACCACCCGCCGCCTCCACCAGATCCAGAGTGTTCCAGGTCAGGCGTGGGTCGTGGATGACTTTACCGCCTCCGGTTTTTCTCAGGAACTGGTCTGCCAGCAGGCCGACGATGTAGTAACCCTCAATAAAGCGGCCGTTCTCGTCGAAGAAGAAGCAACGGTCGTAGTCGCCATCCCAGGCGATACCCATCGCAGCCCACTGTTCGATCACTGCCTCGGCGGTGGATTCCCGGTTTTCCTGAAGGATCGGGTTGGGTACGCCGTTGGGGAAGTGCCCGTCGGGCTCGTGGTGCACTTTGACAAACTCAAACGGCAGGTGTTGCTCGATTTCGTCGATCACCAGCCCCGCCCCACCATTTCCGGCGTTCACCACAAAGGTCATCGGGGTGAGTGACGTCGAGTCGATGTAGCCCAACAGGTGTTTTATGTAAGCCGTCATGACCTCAAGTGGTTCGGATTTACCCGGCGTCGGTGCATCCTCGAAAGGCTCCAGGACCCGATCACGGATGTCATTCAGACCGTTATCCGAGCTGATGGGCCGGGATTGGGGGCCGACCATCTTCATGCCGTTATGATCTTTGGGATTGTGGCTGGCCGTCACCATGATGCCGCCGTCCATGTCGAAATGGCTGGTGGCGAAATACACCATTTCGGTGCCGCCCAGGCCAATATCAAACACGTCGGCACCGGCGGCCATCAGCCCGGCACTCAGCGCCTCGGCAATCTCCGGGCTGGAAAGGCGGATGTCGTAACCGACGATTACGCGCTTTGCGCCGGTCACTTCGACGTAGGCCCGACCGATACGCTCGGCCAGTTCCGGGTTTAGTTGGTCGGGCACGCGCCCGCGCAGGTCATAAGCTTTAAAGCACGACAGATCCATTGTCATTGACAATTACTCCGCTGGGCTGGACTGAAGTTGGATATAGTTCTGAATACCCATCTGACTGATCATTTCCTGCTGAGTCTCCAGCCAGTCAATGTGCTCTTCTTCACTGTCGAGAATGTGGCGGAAAAGTTCGCGGCTGGTGAAATCCTGAACCTGCTCGCAGTAAATCACTGCTTCTTTCAAATCCTTATGGGCAATCATCTCGAGCTTCAGATCGCAGTCGATCATCTCCTCGACGTTTTCGCCAATCAGCAACTTGTTCAGATCCTGCAGGTTCGGCAGGCCCTCGAGGAACAGAATCCGCTCAATCAGCATGTCAGCATGCTTCATTTCATCAATGGACTCTTCATATTCCTTGTCCGCCAGCTTGGTGATGCCCCAGTCCTTGTACATCCGCGAATGCAAAAAATACTGATTGATTGCCGTGAGTTCGTTTGCGAGGACCTTATTGAGGAACTGGATGACCTTCTTGTCGCCTTTCATAACGAAACTCCCTTATAGATCGAGTTAACATGTTCGCGGAAAGCCGGGTTGCCAGCTTTTAGTATCAAGAGAATAACGGTTCGCGATGAAAGAAAAAATCGCAAATAAGAACAGAATGCGAGGAGAGAAAGAAAAAACAACCTTTGCCAGCCCCCTTTACGGGACTGGCCCGGTTGGTCAGGCGGGTACAGCCAGCATGTCTGCCATGGCCAGATAATCCGGTGTGCGACTCTCGCGGAGAATCTCACGCGCGGTGCAGGCACATCGACCACATTGGGTGCCCACGCCAAGCTCTTTACCCAACTGACGCATGGAGCTGATTCCGTTGTCAGCCGCTTCGCGAATTTCCCGGTCGGTCACACCGTGACAAAGACAAACATACATAAGCAGGCATCTTTGATTGCTGAAAGTTAGTGATAATTATTGTCATTCACACTTGGTTTTGCAACCACCCAGCTCACTTTTTTGTTACCCGCGTGTCAGATTGCGAGGACCATCCACTGTCACTGCCACGTTGTCCTCGATGCGTATGCCACCACAGCCACGAAGCTCAGCGACCAGAGAGGTATCAATGTGTTTCCCCAACGGCCCTTCCAATACGGGATCCAGCAACGAAGGAATGATGTAGAGGCCCGGTTCGATGGTGACCACCATGCCCTCCTCCAGCTGGCGAGACATTCGCAGATTCGGTGAATCTTTTGACGCAGGCTTGGGTTTACCCGACACGTCATGCACCTGCACCCCCAGAAAATGGCCGACGCCATGAGGAAAGAAAGCCCGGGTAATGCCCTCATCCACCATGACCTGGTCATCCAGACCTGTTACCAGGCCTGAGGCGGATAAAAGCGCCGCCACGCCCTGATGGGCTTTTTGGTGGATGTCTGCGTAATCGGTACCCGGCGTTACCATGGTGCAGAGGCGCTGCTGGAGCTGGTCCAGGCCGTGGATCAGAGCTGCAAACCGGCGCTCGCCCTCACCCGCGGTGGTGCGGGTGATGTCCGAGCAATAACCGCGATAGCGCACACCAGCATCGATCAAAAGGCTTCTGGAGGCGTCCGGGCGGGCAGTATCGTAATACTGATAATGAAGCGTCCCGGCGTGGGCATTAACGCCAATGATGCTGTGATAGGGCGCATCCGCCTCCCGTTGCCCGGTGGCCTGCTGATAGGCCAGGCTGATCTCGAATTCACTGGCGCCTTCCTGGAACACCTTACGGGCAGCCTCATGGCCCTTTAACGCCCGTCGATTGGCCTCCGCCAGGCACTCGACTTCATAAGCGGTTTTGCGAACCCGGGTTTCGTTCAGGGTCTGTATTAACGCCTCCGGATTGTGATTGCCGGGCACGGAGCCGATCTGCGCCGGGTCGCCGAGAACGGCCAGTTCGCCGCAGGCGGGCAAAGAAGGCGGTTCGGCTTCTGCCAGAGTGTGGACGATCATGCGTTCGAGCCAGGGTTCTTCTGGCCGGGGCAGAGTGGCGTGCCAGAAATCCACCGGCTCATGCAGCCAGAGGATTGGGGTCTCCCCTGTGCGAATCAGCAACCAACTGTGCTCGCGACCGGTCAGACCGGTCCAGTGCAGAAACGGACCGTAACCTTGAAAGTGCCATCGTTGATCATCCCCGTAGCGATAGGGCGCCGCGCCGGACGCAATCAGCACACCGTCAAAGCCATGCTCGTTCAGCGCGCTTTCATATCGGCGCTGAAGCTCATCCAGATGGTCAATTTGCAAGTTCAGCAGGCCGTGCTCAGGCATGGTGTTGCTCCAGTTGATTCCAGAGAGTTAAAAGGTCGTCGGATCGGGAGTCCCGCAGCCGGATCAGTCTGATTTGCAGCGGCACATCCCAGACCGGATCCCCGGCCCGCACCAGGCTGCCATACTGCTCGCTTTTTTCGGTCATGCGGCTGGGCAGCCAGCCCATTCCAAACCCTTGTTTGATCAACGCCTTGACCCCTGCGGACTGGGTATTTTCATTCAGCGGCAGAAAATTAGCCGTTTGTGAAAGCCTTGCAACATGGCCTTCGATGGCCGACTGCAGAAAGCCACGGGGGTGATAGGCAATTAACGGCAAGGGTTGCTCGGGCGTGCCCGGCAACGCGAAACGAGGCTCGCCACTCGGTTGACTGACGCTGACCGGCACCAGAGTCTCGCGGGCCAGCTCCAGCCACTCGAACTTCTCGGACACCAGCCGATCTCCCCAGGGAAGATCCTGATGCCAGTAACACAGCACGAAATCGCATTCCCCTGCCTCGAGGGCATCGAGAAACTGTTCGCCGACCCAGTTGGTGGCTTTCAGGTTCAGCTGCAGGCGCTCGGCCACGCCCGCATCGCTGGCCCAGCTGTTGTAGAAGTGGGAAAACAGGCCCTGAGTCGACCCCACACTGATTCGCGCGGATTCCTCTGCGTCCAGAGCCGCAATGCGATCTCTTACGTCTCTCACATCACGGGTGATCCGTTCACACAATTCCAGAAACATGTCACCAGCGGGGGTCAGCGATAATGGCAATGTTTGCCGATTGATCAACGTTGAACCCATGGCTTCTTCCAGCAGCTTGATGCGCCGACTGAACGTAGGTTGGCTCACGTGCTGCAATTCAGCCGCACGCGAGAAATGGCGCGTTCTGGCCAACGCCATGAAGTCTTCGAGCCAGCGAACTTCCATACAGATTCCAGTCCTTCACAGGTCACACCGCCCAGCAACTTCAAGGGCAGTCAAAGTGACCATTCTAGCTCACAAACTCCCTGCCAGAAGATCTCGATTGCCACCTACTCACAAGCGATTTTCCTCGACCGCGTGACAGGCCACCTGAGTGCCACCGTCCGTGGTAATCAACGCAGGCACTTCCGTTCGGCACCGTTCGTTGGCATAGGGACAGCGGCCATGGAACACGCACCCGGAGGGCAGGTTCACTGGTGTGGGTACCTCGCCCTGCAAACGGATATGGTTTGGTCGGTCATCTTCCAGTTTCGGAATCGCCGACAGCAACGCCTGGGTATAGGGATGGCGCGGGTTGGAGAAAAGAGTTCTGGTATCCGCCAGCTCACACACCCGGCCGAGGTACATCACCGCCACTCGGGTACCGAAATGCTCCACCACCGCCAGGTCGTGAGTGATGAACAGGTAGGTCAGGCCCCGCTGTTCTTGCGCTTCCATCATCAGGTTCAGCACCTGAGCCTGGATGGACACGTCCAGAGCGGAGATTGGTTCGTCTGCCACGATGAACTCCGGATCCACTGCCAGCGCGCGGGCAATGGCAATGCGCTGACGTTGACCACCAGAAAATTCATGACCAAACCGGCTGCCCCAATCGGCATCAATGCCCACGGATTGCATCACATCCTGCACCTTGGCCTTGACCCGATCCGTTTTCCAATCCGGATGGTGGAACCGGATCGGTTCTTCCAGGGTTTGCTGGATCGTCATACGGGGATTCAGCGACGCGTAGGGGTTCTGAAAGATCATCTGCATTTTGCGGCGGTATGGCAGCACCTGCTTGCCACTGAGATGGTCAATGCGCTCGCCGTCGTAGTGGATCTCCCCCGCCGTTGGCGACAACAGGCCCATCACCGTGCGAGCAACGGTCGATTTACCACAGCCGGACTCGCCCACCACGCACAGCGCCTCGCCCTTATGGACTTCCAGATCAACGCCATTGAGGGCGTGGACGGCTTCCTGTTTGCGGCGAAGACGACCACCCTCGAACTGGAGCTGTTCCAGAAGGCTGCCGGACAGATCAAACTTCTTTTCCAGGCCGCGAATACTCATCAACGGGGAGGTCATGATCCGGCCTCCTGCATGCGTTTCTCCTGCTCTATAAGATTACTGACTTCGTAACAGGCCACGTCCACATTGCCGGACCGAACATACTCAGGCATGACCTGCCGGCACTGGTCGGTGGCAAAACTGCAGCGCGGATGGAACGGACAGCCCGATGGCACATTTTTCAAAGACGGCATGGAACCGGGAATCTGGAACAGCTTCTGCCCCGGCTCACCCATTTGAGGCAGAGCGTTGATCAGCCCCTGGGTGTAGGGATGCTGCGCATCGTTAATAATTTCACGGGTCGGGCCCTGTTCAATAATGCGGCCGGAATACATCACGAGCATGCGCTGAGTGACCTGAGAGACCACACCGAGGTCATGGGTGATCAACATCAGCGCCACGTTGTCCTGCTCGCACAGCTCCAGCAGCAGCGCCATGATTTCCGCCTGAATGGTCACATCCAGAGCGGTCGTGGGCTCGTCGGCAATGATGATTTCAGGGTCCAGCAACAACGCAATGGCGATGATCACCCGCTGACGCATACCACCAGACAACTCGTGTGGGTACTGATCCAAACGCTTTTCCGGCGACGGTATCTGAACCTTCTGGAGCTTGCTAAGGGCAATGGATCGCGCCTCTTTGTTGTTGGTTTTGCGGTGGGCCTGAATCGCTTCGACCATCTGCGTGCCAATGGTGAGCACCGGGTTCAGGGTCATCATCGGGTCCTGAAAAATCATCGCGATGCGATTGCCACGAATCTTGCGGAGCTCCCGCTCGCTCATCGCCGCCAGGTCTTTTCCCTCAAACAGAATCTGCCCGCCTGCAATGTAGCCCGGACGGGCAATCAGATTGAGGATCGAAAACGCGGCTACAGATTTACCGGCACCGGACTCACCGACCAGCCCTAAACGTTCGCCCTTATCAAGCTCGAAACTGATGCCTCGCAGCGCAGTGAGATCACCGCCACGCACTGCGAACCGCACGTCCAGGTTTTTAACTTCCAAAAGTGCCATGGCGTTATCCCTTGTACAGCCGTGGGTTCATGACATCCCGCAACCAGTCACCAAGCAGGTTGATCACCAGTACCAGAACCACCAGCACCAGGCCGGGAATCAACGTAATCCACCAGGACCCGCTCTGGATATAGTCAAAACCGGATTTGATCAACGATCCCAGCGAGGGCTGAGTTTCGGGCATACCCAAACCAAGAAACGACAGCGCCGCCTCGGAAATGATGGCGTTGGCAATCTGCACCGTGGCGATGACAAAGATCGGCGACAGGGTATTGGGCAGAATGTGCCGGAACATGATGCGACCGGTGCCGAAGCCCATCACCTTGGCAGCATCGACGTATTCTTTTTTCTTCTCTGCCAGAACCGAGGCCCGCACAGTACGGGCAATCTGCGGCCACTCCGCCACGCCGATGATGAAGATCAGCATGTAAATGGCAATCTCGCCAAACATCAGATTGCCGAAGCTGGCCTTGAACACGGCACCCACAATAATGGCGACCATCAGGGTGGAAAAGGAAAGCTGCACATCGGCAATACGCATCAGGACGGAGTCGACCTTGCCGCCAAGGTAGCCGGCCAGCAGACCAAACAGAATGCCCAACACAGCCTGCAACAATACGGCACCAAAACCGATCATCAGCGACACACGGGTACCATAGAGAATGGTGGACAACATATCCCTGCCCTGCGCATCGGTGCCCAGCGGGAAAGCCTCGTCCGCACCGTTCATGCCCACCGGTGGCAGCTCCGAGTTCATGATATTGATCTGCGCCAGATCGTAAGGGTCGGTCGGCGCCAGCAAGGGGGCAAAGATGGCCGACAAGACCATCGACAGCAGCACGATGAAGCTGGCAATGGCCACCTTGTCACGTTTGAAGCTGTACCAGAAGAAGGACTCGCGGAAGCGGTCCCAGCGGGAAACCGTTGCCGTTGTCATGCTTTTTTACCTGTCAGTTTCACAGTGGGGTTCACCAGCCCGTAGATCAGATCAACGATGGTATTGGTGACGACGAAAATCAGCCCGACCACCATCAGGTAGGCCACGATCAGCGGAATATCGCTGCGAGTGATGGCTTCCAGGAACATCAGCCCGACACCGGGCCACTGGAATACGGTCTCGGTCAGAATGGTGTAGGCAACCATGATGCCAATCTGCACACCGCCGACGGTGATCACCGGCAGCATGGTGTTTTTCAGGGCGTGCAGGAAGTTGACCCGGCCAGCACTCAGGCCCTTGGCCCGCGCATAACGAATGTAATCGCTCTGCAGCACTTCCATCATTTCGGCACGAATCAGTCGAATGAACAGCGGCAACATGATCGACGCCAGTGACACCGACGGCAGGATCAGATGGGACAGTCCACCGGCGGTGAAAAAGTTGGATTCCCAGGTACCGAACAAATGAGTCAGGTCATCGCCGCGACCGTAAGACGGCATACCGCCATCGGTGGACAAAGCGTCGTTCAGCCACTGGCCCCAGCCCGTATCGGCAGGAAACAGCGTGACCGTCACCCCAATGGAGAACAACTGAATTAACACAATGGCCGTGAGAAAGACCGGAATAGAAATACCGACCGTACTCACGCCCATAAAGAATTTGGATAGCCATGCCTGGGGCCGGATCGCCGCATAGACGCCGATGGGCACAGACAGAAAAATAATAATAAGGCTGGCACCGATCACCAGCTCCAGTGTGGCTGGCAGGTGTTCAGCGATGACTTCCAGCGTTGGCTTGCTGAAAAAATACGAGTTGCCCAGGTCGCCCTGCAAGGCATTACCGGCAAATCTCAGGTACTGAACCACCATCGAATCGTTCAGACCGAGTTCTTCACGAATGGCCTCCCGCTCCTCCTCGGACACGGACATACCGACCATTTCCTGAAGCGGATCTCCCAACCCATCCTGAATGGCGAAGGCGATCACACTGATCACGAACATGACCAGCAGTGCCTGCGACACCCGCTGTACCAAAAACGCTAGCATGGACTATTTCCGGAATTGGCTTGAAAACAAAAGGCCGGCCCGGCAAAGCTCCGGGCCGGCCTGACTTTGCGTGCTGACGATTTACTTGACGACCAGGTCACCCAGGTACGGGAAGTTCATGACGTTAAGCACCGGCTCAATCATCACGTTCTTCTTCGACGCCCAGGCCAGGTCCTGCCAGTGCAGCGGAATGAAGGCCGCCTCGTCATAGAGACGCTGCTCCACTTCCTGCAGCATGGCTGCGCGCTTGTCCAGGTCGGTCTCGACGTTGGCCTTGTCCACCAGAGCATCGATTTCCGGGTTGCAGTAGTTGCCTGCGTTGTACTGGCCAGAGCCGGTCTCGGCGTCCGGGCAGAAGGTCAGGAACTCGTAGAAGTTCGCTGAATCCTCGGTGTCCGCATGCCAGCCGATCATCATCATGTCCGCAGCACGGTTATCGTACTCGGGCCAATACTGCGCTTTTGGCAGTGTCTTCAGGTCCACCTTGATATTGATCCGCGCCAGCATCGCTGCCACTGCCTGAGCAATCTTGTCGTCGTTCACATAGCGGTTGTTGGGCGCCATCATCGTGATGGTAAAGCCATCCTCGTAGCCGGCTTCCTTCATCAACTGCTGCGCCTTAGCCACATCAAAGCGCAGCGTGAGCGACTCATTGTGGCCCTGGTAGCCTGCTGGCGACATCTGCGCGGCAGGGGTCGCAAAGCCTTTCATGATCTTTGCGGCAATGCCTTCCTGATTAACAGCGTAGGCAATGGCCTCGCGTACCTTCGGGTTCTTGAAGGCCTCGACACGTTCCTGGTTCATGTGGAACAGAATGATGCGGGTACCGCTCATGGTGACCAGCTGCGTGTCCTTGTCGTTGCGGATACGCTCCAGGTCATTCGGCGGCACTGGTGCGATGAAATCCACACCGCCTGACAACAGGGCCGATACGCGGGTGTTGTTTTCCTTGATCGGGGTCATCACGATCTTGCCGACGTTACCCGGGGATTCGGTGTCCCAGTAGTCGTCAAAGCGCTCGAATTCAACGCGAACCCCTTGCTTGCGCTCGGTGACGGTGTAGGGACCGGTGCCGGACAGGTTGGTGGACGCAAAAGAACTGCCGTGCTTGGTGATGGCGTCCTTGTCTTTACCGTCTTCGGTCTTGCCGCTGTAAAACTCGCTGTCCAGCGGGAAGATGTAGGTGGCCGTGTTCAGCAGCAGCGGATAGGGCTCGCTGGTAACCAGTTCAAACGTGTAGTCGTCGATCACGTTAATGCCGCTGAACGGCTTAAAGATCGCCTTGAAATCCTGACTCTGCTTCAGACGGTTGAAGGTGAATTCAACGTCTTTGGTGGTCAGCTCATTGCCAGAATGAAATTTGACGCCCTCACGGAGTTTGAAACGAACCGTTTTGTCGTCCAGACGTTCCCAGCTTTCGGCCAGGCGGGGCTCAACGCCCAGATCTTTGGTCCAGCGAACCAGCGGATCAAAGGTCATGTGAGAGAGCTGCAGAATACCGCCAGACAGCTGCTCATGAATATCCAGGGTAACCGGGTCGGCGTCGTACGCCATTTTCAGTTCCTTGGTGGCGTCCGCTGAAAAGGCTGCGGGTGCAGTGGCCAGAGCCAGGGAACCGACAAATGCTGTAACTAATTTTTTCATCGCGTTGTCCGTCGCAGTTTTTTGAATTTTTCATGTACATCGACGCAAATGGCTGCGAGATGCTGAAAACAACCTAGACGGGCAATCGAAAATCGGCAATCGAAATAACGACAGACACCTATTCAGATGACGAATGCTCTTAATTCGAGCATGCCTGCACCAGATTGAGATCCACCAGAGCCTGCTCTTTACACGCTGTAGACGCATAGCCAGTGCGCAGGGTGATCGCATTACCATGTGCACCGGCCTAAACTGTCGCTCTCGAACCGTGCAGACCTAAAGTTCCCAAGGACGCCCAATGGCCCTCAAAGCAACCATTTTCAAAGTCACCCTGAACATTGCTGACATGGACCGGCACTACTACGCCGACCATCAACTGACGCTTGCGCGACACCCGTCGGAAACCGATGAGCGCCTGATGGTCCGCCTGCTTGCCTTTGCTCTCAATGCCAGCGATTCCCTTGCCTTCACCAAAGGCCTGAGTACGGACGACGAGCCCGAACTGTGGCAGAAAAGCCTGACCGACGACATCGAACTCTGGATTGAAGTGGGCCTGCCGGACGAGAGTCGACTGCGGAAAGCTTGTGGCCGCGCCGATCAGGTCATCTGTTATACCTACGGCGGCCGGGCCGTCCCGCTGTGGTGGGAAAAGATGGAGGGTAAGGTCACCCGCTTTAACAATCTGACCATTGTCGATTTGCCCCAGGAAGCCACGACGTTGCTGGGCAAACTGGCAGACCGGAATATGACTCTGCAGGTGAACGTTCAGGATGGCGAGATCGCCATCGGCAATGAAACGGACCGCATAACCATCACACCTGAAACGCTGCTAGAACGGAAACAGAAACGGCAGTAGCAAGGCCGTGAACACGCCGGTCAGGCTCATGCCCAGCGAAGCAAAGGCGCCTGCTGTAGCACTGATCTCAAATGCCCTGACCGTGCCTACTGCATGACCGTTCAGCCCCAGCGTGAAGCCAAGGATGCGTTCATCCGACACCTTCAGCTGACCAGCCAGAAGATCCACTGCAATGGTGGCAACGACGCCGGTCAGCAACAGCGACCCCATCAATAGCGGCACCGAGCCCCCCAGGGCTTCGGTGATACCGATGGCAATCGGCGCGGTGACTGATTTCGGCGCCAGTGACGCCAGAATGTGGGGCGTTGCACCCAGCGCCCAGGCGATCACCAGTGCATAAATGACTGCCAGCATCGCGCCGACTGGTAAAGCCACAAGAATCGGCATCAGCATTTGCCGAATGTGATGCATCTGCTGAAACAACGGCACGCCCAGCGCCACCGTGGCCGGGCCGAGCAGAACGGTCAGCCACAAGGCGCCTTCCCGGTACGCCGCATAGGTGAGCGGCAGAGATACGATTGCAAGCGCCAGAACAACAGCCGAAACAAAGACGGCTGGTAACCAGGCCGGCTTGCCCATCAGATTAACCAACGCCTGCCCTGCCAAAAAAGCCGCCAGTGTTAACCCAACCGCCAGCATCGGATCATCACCCAACGCTGAAAGAACGCCCGCAAGCCCCGTCATTGAGTCTCCTGATACTTGCGAGGACCGGTGAGCCATCGCATAAGGAGCAACGTGCTGAGCACACTGAGCACGGTCCCGATCAGCAATGCGGACAGGATGGCCAGCCAATACCCGTCAAACGCATCGGCCTGGAAAAAAATGCCCACGACCCCGGGCATGATCAGTAGCACCAGTACCGAAATGATGGCTTTACTGGCAGACGCCAGCCCGTCCGATACCTGCCCCCGCATCACCAGAACGGTGACCAGGCCAAGCATGCCCAGGACGCCACCACTGATTGGCAACCCCAGACCAAGCCGCGCCGTTTCGCCTGCCAGAAAAAAACCGATCAACACCAGAAAACCGCGAAGCATCTCGACAAAAGCCCTCAATCCGTCAACGCCCTAACTGTAGATTGAGCACGCTAACAAAGCCACAAAGTGACGCCGCAGGCGTGTGTAGTGGAGAGAGGATAGAAGCCTGGACTGAACGTCCGTTCAAAATGTTGTACACTTGTTCAAATTCCGAATCTTTTTTTGGTGACGTTGAAGAGGTGTGCCCATGGCAGAACAGCATTTCGATCGAGAATTTGACTATGTCATTGTCGGTGCCGGCTCGGCCGGTTCAGTGCTTGCAGACCGTCTGTCGGCAGACGGACAGCATCAGGTGCTGGTACTGGAATTCGGCGGTAACGACAATTCGATATTCATCAAAATGCCTACGGCGTTCTCCATCCCGATGGGCATGGAAAAATACGACTGGGGCTATCACACCAAATCCGAACCTGGTCTTCAGGGGCGCAGCATTCATCAGGCCCGAGGAAAGGTCATCGGAGGTTCGTCCTCCGTCAATGGCATGGCCTATGTGCGTGGCAATGCGGGGGATTTCGCAGAGTGGGAATCTCTGGGCGCTAAAGGCTGGGGCTATCAGGACGTTCTGCCCTATTTTCGCCGCGCAGAGGACTGTGTCTACGGTGCCAATGACTATCGAGGAACCAGCGGTAGTTTGACCACCTGCAACGGCAACAACATGAAAAACCCCCTGTACCGAGCGTTTATAGAAGCGGGCAAACAGGCCGGGTATGGCGAGACTGACGATTACAATGGTTATCGTCAGGAAGGCTTCTGTCGTATGGATATGACCGTAAGAGATGGTGTCCGTTGCTCCACGGCCATGGCTTATCTGAAGCCGGCCCTCAATCGCTCCAACCTCTCTCTGGAAACGCATGCACTGACAACCCGCGTCATCATGGAGGGCAAAAAAGCCGTAGGGGTGGAATATCGCCAGAATGGAAAAACACTTCGAGTTCGGGCGCGAAAAGAAGTCATCCTCTCAGCCAGCGCTTTTAACTCGCCCAAGCTGCTGATGCTATCGGGCATTGGACCGGCAGATGAACTGAAGAAACACGGGATTGAAGTGATTCATGACCTCCCTGGTGTTGGCAAGAATTTGCAGGACCATCTCGAAGTCTGGGTTCAGCAGGAGTGCACACAGAACATCACCTTGAATGGATGGCTCGGCCCCCTTGGCAAGGCATTCATCGGGGCGCGCTGGCTACTGACAAAGACAGGTCTGGGAGCCTCCAATCACTTTGAGTCCAACGGCTACATTCGCAGCCGTGCGGGGCTGCAATATCCCGACATCCAATACCACTTTCTTGCCGGTGCGATTGCTTACGACGGCTCCAGTGCCGCCGACGGGCATGGGTTTCAGGTGCATCTGGGGCACAACAAACCGGTCAGTCGCGGCGAGGTAACACTGGCATCGGCAGATCCTGCGGCGGCGCCAGAGTTATTTTTCAATTACCTCAGTGCTGAAGAGGATCGACTCGCCTGGCGTCGCTCACTGCGGCTGACCCGCGAAATTTTCGCGCAGCCGGCGTTCGACCCCTATCGCGGTGAAGAGTTGTCACCAGGCAAAGATGTCCAGACAGACGATGAAATCGATGAATGGGTCGCTCGCACCTCAGAAACTGCCTATCACCCGGCAGGCACTTGCCGAATCGGTGAAGACGCCATGGCCGTGGTTGATCCCGAGTGTCGGGTTCACGGAATCGAAAATCTGCGGGTGGCCGATTCTTCCATCATGCCCACGGTGACGAATGGCAACCTCAATGCGCCCACGATCATGATCGGCGAAAAAGCGGCCGATCATATACTGGGACGGGGCCTGCTGGAGCGTGAGCAAATTCCTGTTTTCCGGGCTGACGAGTGGGAAGAGAAGCAGCGAATGGGCGAGCCCATGAGAAGCCCGACTTGAAAATTGAACAGATGTTCAATAGGCTGAATATATATTCAAGCCTCATGACAGACTCATGACAGGACAGTCAGGACGAATGCGACGGATCTCAATTGGATCAATACGGCGTCAGGAATTGATCAACGCCGCCCTGGAAGTTATTGAGCAACACGGCTTCCACGCGGCCACGGTCGGCAAGATCAGCCAGGTCTCGGGATTATCGGTTGGCATTGTCAGTCACTACTTCGGAGGCAAGCAGGGTTTGCTGGAGGCGGCGATGCGCCACCTGCTCTCACTGCTGCAGCAGGAGTTGATTGGCTCCATTAAGAAAATGCCGAACGATCCATGCTTGCGACTGATGGCCATTGTTGACGTCAACTTTTCTGGTCAGCAGACGGTCGGGAAATCGGCAAAAACCTGGGTCGCATTCTGGTCTCAGGCGATGTACAGCCCCGCGTTGGCAAGGCTGCAGAGAGTCAACGAGCTCCGCCTGTTTTCGAACCTGAAGTATTACTTGCGTCAGATAGTGCCGGATGACCAGGTGACTGCTACCGCCCACACTGTCGCTGCGTTGATTGACGGTTTCTGGCTCCGGGCGGCGCTCAGTGAAGGTCGTTTGGATTCGGACAAGGCGGCGGCGCTGTGCAAGACCTATATTGAACAGACCATACAAAGAGCAAAGATGGCAGAGCTTTGAAGCATGGTCTTTCCGGAGTCGAAATTCTGATGAGTCCGAGAAAGACACCAAGTCCGTTCATAAAGATCGATAAAACGAGGAGAAAGAGTATGCGAGCTTTAATTGTTGGCTTAATAGGCGCGTTGGCGAGCTCAGCCGCGTTGGCTGCAGCACCAAATCAGGAATGTAAAGTAGTCCGCTTTTCAGATGTGGGCTGGACTGACATCACCGCAACGACAGCGCTTACGTCTGAAGTGCTGAGCGGCATGGGCTATGCGCCAGAGAACAAGGTGCTTTCAGTTCCGGTCACCTACCGTTCGCTCAAGAACAAAGACATTGATGTGTTTCTTGGCAACTGGATGCCAACCATGAAGGGCGACATCCAGCCTTATCTCGATGATGGTTCGGTTGAGAGTGTGCGGGCCAATCTCGAAGGCGCCAAGTATACACTGGCCGTCCCCGCCGAGGCCTACAAGGCAGGTGTTAAGAACTTTTCGGATATTGCCGAGTACGCGGACAAGTTCGATGGAAAAATCTATGGCATCGAGCCGGGTAATGATGGCAATCGCCTGATTCAGGACATGATCGACAAAGACGCCTTTGGTCTGGGTGATTTCCGCCTGGTGGCGTCCAGCGAAGCCGGCATGTTGTCACAGGTTGGGCGCGCCATTAAGCGCGACGAATGGGTCGTTTTCCTGGGCTGGGCACCCCACCCGATGAACGCCAACTTTGACATCGAATATCTCGCCGGCGGCGACGATTATTTCGGCCCGAACTACGGCGGCGCAACGGTTTATACCAATGTTCGCGCGGACTACCTCAATGAGTGCCCGAACCTGGGCGTTTTCTTTAATAACCTGGAATTCTCGCTGAAAATGGAGAACGAGGTTATGGGTTTGATTCTCAACGATGGCATGGACCCCAATGCGGCAGCACGCCAGTGGTTGAGTGCGAACCCAAGCGTCCTCGGCAAATGGCTGGCCGGCGTGAAGACGATCGACGGTGAACCCTCAATGCCGGCGGTCAAGAAATCCCTAAAGTAATGGTCATCGCCAGGGAGTAGGCTTGTGCCTCTCCCGAATTGGCTTTGCGGCTGCTGATGGCAGCCGCTCCTTCCAGCCCAGGCTGAAATTGCACTTATACTTCAGCCTGGCGCTCCAAGAAACGGTACTGTTTATGGACTGGATAACTGAGCACAAGCTGCCCTTCGGGGAAGCCATGGAAGATTTCGTCGATTTGCTGGTTGATCACGGAGGCGCCGTCTTCGATGCAATTTCAGAAACACTCGACACTCTGATCCATGGTCTCACCGAAGGACTACTTTGGATTCATCCAGTGGCCCTGATTCTGGCGTTCACCGCGGCAGCGTGGCTCTGGCATCGGCGCTGGGGCATGCCCGTCTTTACGATCGTTGCCTTTGGGCTGATCTGGAACCTGGGTTATTGGGAAGACACCATGGCGACCTTGTCACTGGTGCTATACGCCACCGTCATCTGTATCGCTGTCGGTGTTCCTCTGGGTATTTTTACCGCCCACCGAAACTGGATGTACCGGTTCCTGCAGCCGGTGCTGGACCTGATGCAAACGATTCCTCCGTTTGTCTATTTGATCCCTACACTGACCCTGTTTGGGCTGGGTGTCGTGCCGGGCGTCATTTCAACGGTGATTTTCGCCATCGCGGCGCCCATTCGACTGACATACCTGGGCATTTCCGAAGTCCCCAAGGAGTTGCTTGAAGCGGGAAGATCCTTTGGCTGTACCCATCGGCAACTGCTGTTCAAGGTCGAGTTGCCTGCAGCCATGTCCTCCATCGCTGCGGGCATCACACAGTGCATCATGTTGTCACTGTCGATGGTGGTGATTGCAGCACTGGTGGGTGCGGATGGTTTAGGTGTTCCGGTTGTGAGAGCTTTGAACACCGTGGATATCGCAAAAGGTTTTGAGGCTGGCCTGGCCATCGTGCTGCTGGCTATCTGGCTGGATCGCTTCTTTAAACAAAGAGACAAAACGGCAGGCTGAGATGATCGAATTTGACAATGTAAACGTTGTGTTCGGCAAGCAGCCTCAGCGGGCGCTGCCGATGATTGAGCAGGGGCTGACCCGGTCCGAAATTCAGGAGAAAACAAAGCTTGTGGTTGGCGTGAATCGAGCCAACCTGACCGTGGAAGAAGGCGAAATCTGCGTTCTGATGGGCCTGTCAGGTTCGGGTAAGTCCAGCCTGGTGCGTTGCGTGAACGGACTCAACAAAGTCACCAGCGGGTCTGTGCGCATCAAGGATGGCGATGAGTACATCGACTTTGCGACGGCCTCGGAGCCGGTACAGAGAGATCTGCGAACGCGCAAGATTTCAATGGTATTCCAGAACTTTGCGCTTTTCCCCTGGCTGACAGTGGAAGAGAACGTCGCCTTCGGTCTGGAAATGCAGGGCCTGTCAAAAGCCGAGCGACTTAAGAAAACTCGCAGGCAGTTGGAGTTGGTTGGCTTGTCCCAGTGGGCTAATCGTCGCCCCGACGAACTCTCCGGCGGCATGCGCCAGAGGGTCGGCCTGGCACGAGCGTTGGCAACAGAGTCGGATATTCTGCTGATGGACGAGCCGTTTTCGGCACTCGACCCGCTGATTCGCGAGCAACTCCAGAACGAGCTTTTGGAAATGCAGCGCGAGCTCAACAAGACGATTGTGTTTGTCAGTCATGATCTGGATGAGGCACTCAAACTTGGGTCCAAGATTGCCATCATGAAAGACGGTGAAATTGTGCAGCAGGGCCGCCCTGAGCAGATTGTTCTTGACCCGGCAACAGACTATGTACGCAATTTTGTCGCCTCCGTGAATCCACTGAGCGTGCTGCGCGTCAGGTCTGTGATGCAATCCTTGGATGCTGTCGCGTCTGACGATCAGGGTCGCAAGCTGATCAGCAAGGCGCACGACATCTGGCTCGAAAACCCTGGAACCGCCAATGCCTCAGTGATCTATCAGCGGGACGACAGCTTTCATCCCCAGATCTGGTCGAGCGACAGAGATATTACGACGCTTGGAAAACTGCCGACAATCGTATCCAACGATACGACACTGAGGGAAGCAGTCGAGATTCGTTATGTCACGGGCCACTGTGTTCTGGTGGAGGACAAGAATCACATTGTGGGGTTTGTTGCGGATCGCCAGATTTACCATTCGCTCCTGGGTAAACATTTGGGCGAAGAGTCGGGCTAAGCTGCGGTTCAGACTGAAGACAACGCCATACCGACACTGGACAGGCCACATCTTCACACGTAAGATTGCGCACTCGAAATTGGCGTGCGATACGCCGCTTTCACCGCCCGTAGCTCAGCTGGATAGAGCGTTGCCCTCCGGAGGCAAAGGTCATAGGTTCGAATCCTATCGGGCGGGCCATATTCCATAAAAAAGCCCCGCACTTGGCGGGGCTTTTTTATGGAACTGTGGTTATCAGCAAACGAGGTAGGCGAGAGGCAAGTGTCAAAAGAGCAAGGTTCGCCCGACTTTTTCTCCCTGCGGTAAGCAACAGGCCTAGCGCTGGTGTATCGACAACCTTCGCTCGCAACTTTTCATAAGCCCACAATCGCTACGTAGAGAGAAACTATAGCGAAGACGCATGACAACACGAATCTGGCCAAAAAAACCGGGAAATTCTTGAATGCCTCTATCTTATAGCCCCAAAAAAAGATCTCTCCGGTAACTAATGCCCGAAACATATCAATTGAAAACACAACGAAAAATGAACATGCCCCAACAGTCACAGCACTTTCCTGTCTGATGACGCCGCATTCAGACAAGAACCAGAGCACCAAACTTCCAATAACAGTCAAACATAGCGCTCCGATCAAAAGAGCCATCAAAAAACTGCTTTTCTCGCTAGGCCGATTCGACATGCCAGTAACCAAATTCCTTTATCTAGAAAAACATCAAAAATCGTGGCACCTGCGTCTAATACTGCGGCACCTTTATTCCATCTCTTCGGCGTCACAGCACCCAATGCACTAGCTCCTGTTGAGACGCCAACACCGCAAAAACACGCTGATACTGCAGCATTAGAAAGAGAAACCGTCTGAGCGATGGCTGGACCTATTGCGGTGGAAGAGAAAAGCCGATTGATTTCTAGCCCCGTCCGTGCCTTCCGGAGGCAAAGTCATAGGTTCGAATCCTATCGGGCGGGCCATTATTTCAAAGGCCTGCGTGCAAACGCAGGCTTTTTTTATGATTGTGTCCAACGTGTGTCCGCGATATCAGAACCTATATTTCTACCCCCTCTGTTGGACTTTCGCACCTGACAAAGCGCCAACCATTCATTCGTCGTAATAACGAGAAAGCTCTGTCGCCCACAGCTCCGCCCAGTTCTGGAACATGCCAGCTGTGCCATTCAGGAAAGCTCTGTTCTGTGTCTTAAAAAACTGTTGCGCTACTGGCGTTGCACTCCACTGTAGGTACAGATCTATTTCTTTCTCAGTGAGCTTGCCAAACTCCGAAACAAGAATTTGCAAGGTGGCAGGCTTTGCTTCCTCAACAATCTCTCTTTTGATCGACTGGTAATCGTTTCTTAGAAAACTTTCATATTCCGAATAGGCCAGACCGTAGTACTCAACCATTGTTTTGAACATGACCCTGACCGTCAAAAGAGCTATCTCCGCCCCTGTCTCAGACTGACCCGTCAGCCGATCCAATTCAGCAGCTTGGCTCAGTCTCTTCGAGTCTTGCAGCCAACCAGGGAGCAAATCAGTCGAACCATCGGAGCCACCGTCAGTGGCCACTTGGTTTCGAGCTTTGGTGACTTTTTTCCCGAGCTCTGAGTCCATCCATTCGATAAGCTGCTCCAGTTGACTGTCGTTGAGAGAAACATCCATTTCATGCCTCATGCTTGATAGAAGAGGACCAGAGGAGATGGTTTGTTCAGCACTCTCGATGAAGATCTTTTGTTCTTCAGCTGAGACTTCAGGCCATTGCTCTTGGAGACCAGCTTTTAGCATTCCAGGAAATTCTCGTATCTGCTCCTCCAGTCCCGAGGTATCGAGAAGCTTCTCGATCTTCTGAGCTTTTGTGGCTGGCACAGCCGAATGCGAGAAGAGGAACAGGGAAAGCAATAAAAGGATTGGAGTAGATTTGAAAAACATAAGCATTCCATGCCGTGGTTTGGATTCCCTAGACAGTCAGACCGTCCGTTCTTCGATATTACTTTGATACGGAATTGCCTTCCACACTGTTGTTAGCGTTCCTCAGCAACACAGTGAACGGTTGGGCATGCAAATTCTGACCGAAGTCCGCGTG
The DNA here is from genome assembly GCF_030053415.1 of Marinobacter sp. CHS3-4. Lineage (GTDB taxonomy): Bacteria > Pseudomonadota > Gammaproteobacteria > Pseudomonadales > Oleiphilaceae > Marinobacter. Next base: position 167,534 of record NZ_JASGBJ010000003.1, on the reverse strand, counting down.
CTTTGACCTGGCAGAATTTGCTCTGACTAGTTACCTGAAACTTCTAAATGTTGGACCACGTCAATTCGAAAGCCTGCCGGGTCTTGCAGCATAAAGTGTACCTGTCCCCATACTTCTTCTTTGAGCTCCATAGCCATCGGCAAACCCATTTTCTGGGCTTCAGCATAGGCGTGAGCTGCATCTTTAACTTCTAGTGATATCACATAGCCATCGGGCGACATCAGTGGCCGAAGAAAGTCTGGCTGGCTTGAATGTTCCGGCATCAAGAAGCCAAGTTGTACACCTGAACTTGGTGACACCAAATGCAGGTAAAATTCAGCGTCGTAAAATACGGCATTAAAACCGAACACGGATTCATAGAATGCTTTCACCGCTTCTAAATTCGCCGTTACCATCACAGGAAACATCGCGTCTATTTCAATCATCTTATTCACCTCTTACTGTTGATTCGATGAATAGCATTATTCTTCACTCAGAAGAGTGGTGATTGTATAAAACGGACATTTTCCTGAATTGTGTAGGCGTGACTCCGGTAAAACGCTTAAATTCGCGCACAAAATGAGGCTGGTCGTAGTATTGATCCAGGTAGGCCCTGCTGTGCTGCGGTGCATTCATCGCCTTGAAAACGCTCTGAAACCTGAGCACCTTAAAAAAATCTTTGGGAAGCAAGCCAACGTGTTGTCTGGCCAACCGTCTAAGCTGACGTGCAGACACACCAAATTCAGAGTTCCGACGGTCTGACAGGTCAAGATTAGAGCTGACATTGTCGTAACAATATCGAATGTAACGAGCCAGGCGGGGGTCAACATCGGAGAACGTTATGGCTGAAAGAATTACTGCCGACAAGTTATCGCAGCGCTTATCAAAACTCTTTGTGTTATCAATGGCTTCAAATACAGAGTAAACGATATCCGCCGGTAGCAAGTCTTCCGCCTTTACACTACTAGCCTCACCCCATTCCCCTAAAGGCACTGAGATCAAACCTTTATGTCCTAGAACTCGAAAACGAATACCAAAAAATGAAGCCGGGCCATCGATATGAAATAGAATAGAAGAAAGAAAGGGCGGAATAAGAAAATTATCGTCGAAGCAATCTCGATTAATGATCCAATCAACGCAGTTATCCGGCACACTGTGGTATTGAAACTGGCCTTTGGGGACTGTGAGCTGCCAATACGATTGCACCCAACGATTTAACGGCGACAATGGCTGCCGCGTTTTATAGGCGCGGTCGTCAGCGACGCTGCCTTGAATCGGGTTATAATCTAAAAACATTTTAGTACCGGTAAACAGAGCATTAGCTTTCCTGGCTACTGGCGTTTGAGGCGATGCCTGCAACGTGTTGTTAGGCGATATTTCGCAACCCTTTCCGCGTGATGTAACTTGTTGCTGCAGATGGGCTTTTGTCCTTCCAGGCTTTGCAATAGCTCACAACCCATTGAGGATTTGACTTGGCTGCATCATTTAACCAGTTACCGCACGAGTCTTGAACATACCTTGATGAATCGTTCATAACACCATCCAACAAGACCTGCGCCAGACAGGGTGACTCCTTCAGCTCGGCTATGTGCTTAGACCATACACCTCTTGGCCTCGTGGCCTCGATGGCAAATCGGCGAATGTTTTCCGAAGGACTACTAACCCACGACTCGAGAGCCTCCAGAGATTGAGTTAACTGTGCCGATATGGTGGGCCGGAGTGCCAGCCAAGCCCACTCTCTTACCCCGAAGTGGGCGTCATTCGCGAGTGGCTGGATAGCCTGTAGCTTTCGACTCAATGAAGAGTTTTGGTCTTTACCAATCACGAACGCCGCCCAGCCACGGACGGTATCCGAGGAATGATTCATCAGGGACTCTGCAACGCCAACACCAAAGCTGTCAGCAAGAATCGTTGCAACGAGGTCCATGCGCTTGGTTATACCCAAACCCCTCGCTTCTGTCATTCGGCGCTGATCCCGAGCGGGAATACCTGGCGCAACATGCCCAAGCAAGACGCTGAAATCAATTGCGAGTGATTCCGAGAGCGTTGCCGACTCCTCCTCGCCCGAATTCAACCGTTCGAGAAGCTCTGGGCAGATTGCATCACGACTTCTTGCTCCGACTCTTTCGGCCATGACTTGGTCTCTTGTCGCCTAACGCTCACATTTTTGGCCGGTTTGAAGCGCAGCAGAAAACCAGCCCGGCAACATGGGCTTGTTAACTGGCACTTTCGATCCCTTCACTGTGAAAATTTGTTCCCAGCGCAGGTGCTTCGATGGTCCAAGTCGAGAAAACGCATGCATAGGATTCGGCAACGTCGGCCATAAACTCGACCCAGCCACGGTGTTGCTCTTCTGTCATCTCGATGCCATAAGGACGAGTGGTGCCCCTAACAAGCCAATACCCGTCCCTCTCAGACTCTACAACTTCCATTTCATAGTTCTCCGAAAGCTGATTGGCAAGCGCTTCGACGTCGTGCTGGCACTGCCCGAAATGAACAAAGTCCAGCGCCAAAACTGTATCGGCTACTACTCCGGCTGCCTTCATCTGGCGCCACAGGTCTGCGGCCTCCTGAAGACACTGCGATTTTTTGCGACCAAAGAAGTCTTCCCATACCTTCTGCGGATCTTCGGTTAGCACGAGATTCTCCTTTGCCCGCTAACAGCCTGTTAGCGTGAATTCATATTAAACGGCAACGACATGATCCCGGCCTCGCCCCACGACAAGTATTTATTTACGTTGAACTAACCAACGTGCCACTAGGAAAACTTTTTAGCATGCGCCTTGAGCTTTTTAATAGCCCAATCATAATGACTGGATAAAGCAGATACACAATAACTGCCTAGCGATGTTGTGCCTGTCCAGTCGAAATACTTTTTCGTAAAAAGCTCTTCATCAGAGAAGGTCTGCACCATCTCAATGACTTCTTTATGGCTTGATTTGACCAGTCTTTCAGAACTCTCAAGACTTGTATTCTGGTGCTTTTTCCAGAACTCAATGTTCATATCACCATAGGTTTTCCAAGTATAAGGGGCAGGTAAAAAATCCGCCGGGTCACCGGACAGGTTCGATTTCACCCATTTCAAAAGAAGTTGATGCCACTCGTATAGATGTATCAATACATCTCGCAGATTTTTATCACGTTGCCAGTGGGCTTCTTTTTTCTTTTTGTCATCACTAAAGTCAAATTCCGTATTTAATGACTCTTCCGGCATTGATTCAATCAAGCTCCAAAGTTTCTCAAAATTGGAGTTAGCTGCCTCTATCATTTCTTTTTTATCGCCAGGTCTCGCCATAACCTATCATCCTCCAGCTTCACGGCTAAACGCGGAAACATTGCAGCGCGTGTCTCGCGTCAGACTTCCATGACTTGTCAGACCCTGGGCTCCTGCTGCGTTGTGCAGTGGATACCTCCTCCTCCAGCCGCTATTCCATCAATGTTAATCTGTATGACGTCACGTCCGGGAAACAGGTTTTGCAATTTGCGCTTGGCCGCTGCGTCAGCGTTGGGATCACCAAACTCTGGGGCTATCACGGCGCCATTACAGACGTAGAAATTGATATAGCCAGCGGCAAAGTCATAGTTATCAAATTTCGACCGAACTATTGAGGGAGCTTCAAGAACGATCACCTCCAGCTTTTGGCCTTTGGCATCACTAGCCGTCCTCAGAATGTCCAGGTGCCGCTTTGTTACTGCGTGATCGAAAGACCTTGGGTCGGGATCATAGGCAGCGACAACCACTCCGGGACGCGCAAAACGAGCATAAAAGTCAGTGTGGCCATCGGTGATATCTTTACCCTTAATACCGGGCAACCAGATGATCTTTTCCAAACCAAGCAGCTGCTTCAACTCCTGCTCGAATTCGCTTTTGCTGAGGCCAGGATTTCGATTTTCATTGAGCATACAGCTTTCGGTAATGATCGCAGTGCCGTGACCATCAACTTCAATCCCTCCGCCCTCAAGCACCAGGTCGGTCCCGATGCGGCGGACACCCGCTCGGCGAGCGACGAATGAAGCAACGTCAGCATCATAGTCAAAGTTCTGCTTCTGCCCCCATCCGTTGAAGTTGAAGTCAATCGCTGCCTTGTCGCCATTTTCCGTCACAACAAACACAGGGCCAGTATCCCGCATCCACAAATCATCAAGCCGACAACTAATGAGCTCGACTCTGTCGCCCATAAGTCGCTGAGCTAATGGCAGGTCAGCCTGGCGAACGAGCATTGACACTGGTTCATACTTCGCAATGCTCAGTGCAATGGTCGCCAAGTTACGCTGAGCCTCTGACAAGAGTCTCTTTCCCCAGATTTTTTGACTGGCTCCAAACGCCATCCATGTGCGCAGATGAGGATCGCTCTCATCCGGCATGAACCACATACTTTTATTATTCAACATTGCAAACGACTCTTTTGCATCACCAAACAGAGTGGTTGCTGCAACAACGCTGAGCGACTTTATGAACCCGCGCCGGTTGATCATGAAATTGCCTCTACTTTAAGGCCCAGTGCCTTGCCAGACGGTTATGGTGAATTGCCAGCTTATTGTCGTTTTTGCGAATAAGGTGACATTTCGTCGAAATCCGGCTTGAGCAATTTGTTATTCATTTCTATAACTTTTTCGCACCATCAAATGTAACGGGATTTAAAGAATAGCTATCCACACCCTCTAAACACCCTACATTTAAAATGACGCTTGTGCCTTTTTCATTTTTAAAACGGGTATAACATTGGATACCACAATTTTTACAAAAAAAATGGTCAGAGAAATCTCTTGAACCATACTTACCTAAATTATTTTCGTCACTTTCAAGCGTAAACTTTGAGTCCTCTACTTTTACCAGTGTCGAAGCTCGCCTTACGCAAAACGAACAATTGCACTTAAAACAATTATTCAAATCTGCGACTACATTAAATTGCACTGAACCGCAGTGACACCTTCCTTTGTACTCTTTACTCATAACTGAATTCCTCTACTTTGAATAACGCCCTGTAAACGCGCCGGCTCAGTCGCCGCAGACTTGCGCAGCCGTGGATTCGTAACGTTCCCGAATTCTCTGCGCTTCCGCGTCCGAGTAGTATTCCCGCTCGCCCTGATCATTCACTCTGTAGAACGACGAAATGCTTTCGTTGAACTTGACTCGAGCTTGCAGTCTGCGGCACTTCCTGGCCCGTTCCTTCGCATGCTTCGCCGCCTTAGCTGCGGCGGCCTGACGCCTAACGCGCTCTTGCTGGCTTTGCTCGACAAAGTTCGTCATTCGCTGCTGGCGATCTTTAACTGCAGTGTCTTCCGAAATGGGGGGAGGTTCAACAGTAACCGGCTGAGCGGAAACCTGCTCAGGCGGCCGGTCGCCAAAATGAGTGCGACCGTCAGCATCTACCCACTTGTAGACGCCACCGAAAACAGGGAGTGGTAACAAACATAACAACAGAACTACTCGAACCATTTTCATTAGCGAAATCCATTTCAATCAAAGGCCGTTAGGATCCCAACGATCAGAGCAGAGAGTCAAGTCGCAAAAGAGGCAGTTTCAGGGCCAGGTTCCACCGTTTTACCAATCACCTCGAAATACTCTAATCTGTTCTTACGCGCTCAGAAATTCACCAATAATGAAGTCCATTATTTCATGAATGAACATCAAATCCGCTGGGATGACCTGCAAATCGTCGCGGCCGTTGCAGAAACGGGCACGCTTTCGGGTGCCGGCAAAAAACTGGGGATCAGTCATGCCACCGTTTTTCGGCGGCTCAACAGCATGGAAGAGCGCCTGGGCGTCGAATTGTTTGAGCGCTCACGCAGCGGTTATTCGCCGAGCCCAGCCGGCGAAGACCTGTTTGCCGTTGCGCAGAGGATGGAGCAGGACATTACAGACGTTGAGCGTCGGCTTGCCGGGCAGGATCTCAAGCTTTCAGGGTCTGTCCGGGTGACAACCACAGACACCCTGTTCAAGGGGGTTCTCGCACCACTGTTTCAGCAGTTTCGAAAAGACTACCCGGATATTTCGCTGGAAATCGTGATTTCGAATCAACTTCACAGCCTCAGCAAGCGGGAAGCTGACATTGCCATGCGCCCCACCTCAACCCCCCCTGAAACGCTGATCGGCAGAAAAGCTGGCGTCATTCAGCAGGCCGTTTATGGAAGCCGCAATCGATGGAGTGAATCTGCCCTTGCAATCAGCGAACTGCGCGGCGAGGACTGGGTTGGCCCCGACATTCACATGGGCAATGGCAAGCTTGAAGGTTGGATGAGTCAGCAGGGTTTGAGCAACGCCTGCGCGTATCGAATCGACAGCATGCTTGGCATGTGGGCCGCGGTGAAGGCGGGTTCGGGCATCGCGATTCTGCCCTGCTATCTGGGCGAGTCCGATAACGAACTGGTGCGCCTGACGCACCCGGTTGAAGACCTGGCAATCCCGCTCTGGATACTGACTCATCCAGATCTGAAACGGGTCAAACGCATCCGCGAGTTTACGCGAGTGATGGGCGATGCCCTGAGGCTCAAGCTCAACTCGAATTAACGAGACTCCAGGCCAGCCAATAATTTCCTCAGCAACTCATCCAGCTGGTCACACTCGGCATCATCAAGCGCCGAAGTCAGCTGTGTCTGGGTTTGCACATGAGCATCAACTGCCTCTTCGATCACATCCAGCCCTTTCCTGGAGAGTGAAATCAGAAAACCTCGACCGTCCTGAGGGTTGCGAATACGCTCAACCAGTCCGGCTTTTACCAGAAGATCAACACGGTGCGTCATCGTTCCCGAAGTCACCATCGTCGATGACATTAGCTCTCCCGGCGACAAGGCATAAGGCGCCCCTGATCGCCTCAAAGTCGCCAATACGTCGAAGCTCGCTCCATTCAGGCCAAATTCTGCCCAGGTCCTCTCCATCCTCTGCACCAATAACTGATTGAGCACTTTGATCCGCCCAATCGTGCCCATGGCGCTAACGTCAAGGTTTGGGCGCTCCTGGCGCCACTGATTCAAAATGTCGTCAATTCGATCCATAGATACAGACTTACACCTATATATCTTGACGTCAAGATTTTCCGAACTTATCTTGATGTCAAGATACATGACAGATAGGAAACGAGATGATCACTTCGGCGCAACCAACCCGAAAATGGGTAGCACCGCTTCTTTACTTACTGGCCGGCGGAGCCATGCTGGGCACTTCCACTAACCTGGCGAAGCTGGCTCAGGAATCAGGATTGGCGCCCCTTTCTTTTCTGTTCTGGTCAATTCTCGGCGCAGCATTGCTGCTGTTTCTGCGAGCCTTCAAAAGGAAGCAGTTGCCCCCAATATCGTCTCGCACTCTGGAATACTACGCGGTATCAGCATTCACAGGAGTAGCCGGCTCCAATCTTCTCTTCTTTTCAGCGATCCCCCATGTGGGAGCCGGTTTTGTTGCGTTGCTTATCTCCCTACCCCCCATACTCACCTATGCGGGTGCCGTGGCCTTTCGAATCGAATCGTTTCGGCGAGACCGCGCTCTTGGTGTTCTCTCCGCGCTGGTAGGTGCCACCATACTGGCGTTAGGAAAGTTCGCTGAGGCCGATATCAATAGTCTTTGGGCAATGCCCGTGTTTGCTGGGGTTATCTTGCTCGCAATCGGCAATCTGTACCGCACTCTGCGCTGGCCACGCGGCCTTACCGTGAACGAACTGGCGCCGGGAATGCTCATTGCGGCAGCAGTCATGCTCGCAATGGCCGGTTTTCTACCCGGCTTACCACTCGGCATTCCGACATCCCTGCTGGAAGTCGCTCTGATTGCCGTGCAATCGATCGTTTTTGCGGCAATGTTTCTTTTTTTGTTCCTGCTTCAAACAACCGGCGGGCCTGTTCTTCTCAGCTTGTTGGGGTCCGTTGGCGCCGTGGTGGGCGTTCCCGTCGCAGTTTTTCTTCAGGGTGAGCCAATACCGAATGGGCTGGCTGCTGGTGCCCTGTTCATCTCACTGGGGATCATCCTGCTCATAGCGGGCAAACCCCGTTCCAAGAACCAGACAACATCACACGGAGAATCTACAGCATGAAAATCACGGTCTATGGCGCTACCGGCGACGTGGGAAGGCGAATCGTTGCCGAGGCGGTAAAGCGTGGTCACCTGGTGACCGCAGTATCGCGAAGTAAAACACAGCTGGCCACACTGCCCGAAGCAGTCATTGGACACCCGGCCGACGTATCAGATGACCAACAACTGGCCAAAACGACCGACGGCCAGGATCTCCTCATCAGCGCATTGCGGCCCGGTGACGGGGGCGAAGAGCAACTGGTTTCGTTAACGACCCGCGTCATCGAAGCCGGTGAAAATCTGGGGATCCGATCCATCGTGGTGGGTGGCGCGGCTCGCCTGATAGTGCCTGGTCAAGGTGGGCTAACGGTCCTGCAAAGCCCGGATTTGCTGCCTGAAGCGGCAGTACCCATTGCAAGGGCATGCCAGCGCCAGTACGAGGCCTGTTTACAACGTGATCAGGCATTATGGACCTACCTGTCACCTCCCGCCTTGCTGGAACCCGGTGAAAGAACGGGCAACTACCGACTTGGTCTGGACACTCTGATAATCGACCACAATGGCCATGCTCGAATTTCAATGGAAGATTTTGCCGTGGCCATTCTGGACGAGGCCGAGAGTCCGACTCACACGGGCAAAGCTTTCACCGTCGGCTATTAGCAGCTGCACAGGCCATGTTCATATATGCAATGTAGATTTACTAAATTGGTTATTTAATGTGCCCAAAGGAACATCATAAAGTGTTCTTATATTTTCCTGATGGAGCCAACCGGAACATGAACGTGCTTATCACGCTCGCGCATCCAGAACGACAATCCTTCAACGGAGGCCTCGCCGATATCGCGAAGGAACGGCTCGAGGCAGCGGGACACTCCGTTGAATTGAACGATCTGTATCGAAAGGGATTCGACCCTGTCGAAGGGGCGCATCAATATCCCCGTCGTGAAACAACGGACATTTTTTACCCTCTCGATGAACAAAAGTCTCATTTCGAACAGGGCCAACTGCCGGACGATGTTCAACGGGAAATCGCACTGCTCGACTGGGCGGATCTGTTGATACTGCAGTTTCCGCTCTGGTGGCACTCGCAGCCGGCCATCCTCAAAGGCTGGTTCGATCGTGTGCTCGTTTTCGGTGGGCTTTACTCGGGAAGCAAGCGCTACAACAACGGACACTTCGCGGGGAAAAAAGCCATCTGTTCCGTAACCACCGGCTCACCCGAAAAAGCGTTCATGCCGTTCGGGCGAGCGGGAAACATGGTGGAATGGCTATGGCCCATTCATTCGTCGCTTTATTACGTGGGTTTTGACGTGCTACCACCCCAGGTCAGCTATGGGGTTCAGGGCGGCGGCATCCAGTACCAGGCGGAACATCAGCTTGAACAACACCTTCGAGACTTGAGGGAGAGCTGGTCTGATCGCGTTACCAACCTCAAAGTCGAGCCTGCAATTCCCTTCACGGGTTGGGATGACTGGGACCATGACGGAGTGCTCAGGGATAACCACCCCATGCGATGGCGCCCTTAGAATCAGCGCACGATGAAACGCCTCCATCATCACGAATCGAAAAGGATCACGCCATGTATTACACATCACTACCTGAGTTAAAAAGACTCGAACGGCGCAACCAGGCCGCTCGCCGCGATGCCTTCATCCTGCTCTTCAGGCGCATGCTTTTCTGGAGGAGTGCGAAACCCGCCCCTGGAGAAGTAAACACACACTCAAAGAAACGGTTGACCGTTTGCACCAAAACAACCTCGGAAAGGGAATGAAATGATGAAACACAAAGGCAGCTGTCTGTGTGGTGGCGTGCAATACGAAATCCAGGGTGAACTGAGGGATGTATTGAACTGCCATTGTTCAATGTGCCGAAAACTGCATGCCGCGGCTTTCAGAACCCGGGCAACGATCAATGCGGCTGATTGGAAAATCATGAAAGGCGACAGGCTCATCAAGTTTTACGAATCGTCGCCGGGCGAGCATAAGGGGTTCTGTTCCAACTGCGGCTCCAGCCTCTACACCCGATTCGACTCAAAACCTGGAATATACGGTTTTCCTCTGGGAACGCTGGACACCGACCCCGGCGTCAAAGCCGAGCGCCACGTATTCGTTGGAAGCAAGGCGCCCTGGCACGAGATCACGGATGACTTACCGCGCCACCTTACTTTTGACTGAGCTCGCGGTGGCTTGCGGCCTTGGCAAAAACGAATTCAGTAAATCTCGGAGGAAATCCAGGACACGAAGGCCCTGACTTTTTCGGTTCTGAACTTGGCTTCTGGGGCGACCAGATAATAGTGATATTCCGCAGGCATCGAGAAATCGATCGGCTGGATCAAGAGCCCGTCTTCCAGCATATCGGCAACCAGAGTGTGACGAATCAGAGAAATGCCGCGCCCTGCAAGGACCGCCTCCACCTGAGCAGACGCCTCATTGACGGAGAGCTTTATTGCCTTATCGGGAATCGATATTCCAAGGGCCTTTTGAAACTCCAGCCATGAGCCTTGCATATCAATCGAGTCATCAATCAGCCAGGGCATGTTGGCAAGGTCCGATGGTTTGACCTTGTGGTTGCCCGCAAGAGATTCGTGGCAAACCACGACGAGGGATTCCTCCATAAAGAAACGGGACTCCAGTCCTGGATAGTTTCCTTTGCCAAAACGGATGGCCAGATCAACGCCGTCACCCTGAAAGTCCACCAGGCTAAAGCCGGGCATGATGCTGAGTTTTAACTGAGGGTATCTTTCCTGGAACCGGCTGATTCTGGGCATCAACCAACGGTTCGCAAATGAGGGCAACGTCGACACTTTCAAATTGGTCGGATCCGAGTTCGGTGCAAATGAGGCAATACCCCTTTCAATCTCCTGAAATCCCGTTTCGATGAAACCCGACAAACGGCTTCCTTCCGGGGTCAGTTTTACCTCTCGAGTCAGCCTCACAAACAGCTTTATTCCGAGGAACTCTTCAAGGCCCCGAATATGTGAACTGACCGCCGCATTGGAAATATTCAGCGCCTCAGCCGCAGCCTTGAAGCTGAGATCTCTGGCCGCGTAACGGAAAGCCTGGAGAGCCCTAAGGGGAGGAAGCACCTGCATATTTACCACCCATGATTAACCTAAGATTAAGTATAAACCAGTTTAACCCGTTTGTTCTGGTGCAGTCCAAGCGGAACAATAAGCCTGAACTTTACAGTAAAGGAGAACCACGATGTCATCCATTGCCTGCACTGCTCATGCAGCCGGTTACGTTCAAAGCACATCAACAGTCAGAACCAAGGCGACTCAAAAGATCAGCCGGTGGTATGCAAATTGGAGAACCCGCCGGCAACTGGCCCGGCTACCAGACTTCATGCTGAAAGACATCGGTGTATCGAGAATCGATGCCGAACAGGAAGCCAGAAAGCCTTTCTGGAAAAAGTGAGACCCACAGCTTTGCCGGTGTGGGAATCGAAGTTCCAGAAGAGGCCTAACAGGAAAAGGAGCTAAAGTTATGGGCGATTACAAACACCATGACAACAAGGGCGCATCCGCGCGATCTCCTGAGGCGCGGAATCAACCTCGCTCAATAAATCGTGCAGATCGAATCAAAACACTGGTCGTTGGTAAATTGAAAACGCTCCAAAGCAGACGCAAAGCAAAAGAGGAGCTGCGCTGTCTCTCAGACCACATACGGAAAGACGTAGGCTTGTAGCTCCACGAATCTATCACCAACAGGCAATCCTGGCTAAATTGATATGCAGATTATTCCAATTGAACCCGATCAGGCACTGGTTGAACTTCTGAATCGCTCTGCTCTACCAACCTCAGACATCAACCAGCCTGGCTCAATTTATTTCTACGGCTGCCATCAGCGTGGCAAATTGATCGGGTGCGTCGGCATTCAGATCTGCGAGACAGTGGCAATGCTCCGCTCTTTAGCAACACAGGAAGAAGTCCGGAAATTCGGATTGGGACAAGCGCTAGTGAAGCACGCAGAACTGAATGCTTCACTCATGGGAATCGAAGCGCTTTATCTTTTGACGACCACGGCGGCTGAATTTTTTGAACGACTGGGGTATCGACACCTTTGTCGCCAGCAAGCTCCGGCGGTTATCAGAGAAACGACTCAATTTTCAGAATTGTGTCCGTCGACATCCAGCTTCATGCGCAAGCTCTTCATCAAGGGTCGTCCAAGGGACCTGACTTAATCGCCCGGCTTAATCGAGACACGCCGGTCTGGCGGCGGCAGGTTGCGTAGCATGACCTCTACATCAACCGTGTAAGTCGCGAAAAAATCTTCCGCCGCCTCTATGAGAGCCGCCTCGTTTTTGAGGATACCAAGATAGACCTGCCATTCGGCATCTATCAGTTCCGTGCTGAAACGATCCGGTTGGACCTCCCCCAGCATTGCCAGAAACCGGAATTCCAGTTCGTTCAAGACAAGGTAATCGCACCGCTTGTGCAGAAACATGCGAAGCATCTGCTGAGCGTTGTACCCATCATGACGGACCAGGTTGGTGCCGAGACGCTTCTCGATCTGATCACTGTAGACGAACCATCTGCGAAGACAGATATTGCCCTGAAGGTCATCGAAGGAGTCCGGTTCTAGTCCTGGTTGCGCGTACACACGGTCACGCCAGGTTAGAACCGGCCCCACGGCATGCATTCGATCCGGCAACGGCATCCAAAGCGGGTTGGCGAAAACTGCATTGGCGTGGCCCTTCTTCAGGGCCCAGGCCTGTCGTTTGCGCGCCATGGGCTGAAATTCGGCGGCAATACCGACCTCTTCGGCGAAGTCATTGATCACCTCGACCAGAATGCCTTTGTTGAGGTTGTCACCGTAATAGAATGGAAGAAATCCATCCGTCGACCCCATAACCTGGAGCCTTTGGGCCGACAGTGGAAGGCACCAGAATACTGCAATGATCAGTAGGCCTATTCTCATAGGGTCCTCGTTCGAGTGATCCAGAGAGGCAGGCGGTCAATTGTCCAGCACTGCCCAGTTAGTTACCTACAGTTTGGCTGGAATTCTCGCCACGCGCCACGATAGGGCCGAGCCATTGGTGGGTTATTTTTAGGCGAGCGTGCTTTCGCGATGCAACAGAAACCGAGTCGCCCCTCAAATACGCACTTGCACCTGGCCGTCCCGGACCCGGACGTCGAGCACCCGCATGGGCCGCGTAGCGGGCGCGGCTATGGGCTTGCCGTCGCGAACGTCAAAAGCCCCCTGGTGCAGCGGGCACTCGATCACGTGTTCGTCAAAGTAACCGTCGCACAGATCGGCTCCGCCGTGAGTGCATAGCGCGAGCGAGGCATACAACCCGGTCGTCGTGTCATACACGGCGATGATGCGACGACCGAGCTCAACTCGCGTTACCCAGTCTTTCTCCAGCTCGTCGACCGCGATCAAATCTTGCCAGGGTTTGTCCGTCATGCCCTCGCCTCCCGGATCTGGCGTAGCATATCCAGGTGCGCACCCAAATAGCCACGGGGTTCAACATGGACGTGGTCCGCCAGCTTCTCGTGCAAACGTGGCAAGGTGTGGTAAGGCACCAAAGGCACATAATGGTGTTCCGCGTGGTAGTTCATGTTCCAACACAGGAAACGCCAGGGCGCGGAGACAAGATTGGTGCGGGTGTTTTCGCTCATCTGCGCAACGGTTGGGCGGCCCACATGCTCCGTCATCCGGATAAAGCGCATCACTGGCTCACCCAGAAACAGCGGTAGAACCCAGTACCAGATCAGCCCCCACCAACCGGTAATGGCCATGCCCGCAAAGATCAATGCGTAGATCGCCAACATGACTCGCGCTTCCCTGAAAACGGCGGCATGTTCTTCCCTGGGAACGAAGTGTTTTTCCGCTTCCGACAACCGCCCCATGGCGTGACGCCCAAGCTCGCTGAACTTGGCCTGCCAGTAGGGAATCGAGGACAGGTAGAACAGGTATTCGCCATAGGTTTTTGGCATGGGGATCAATTCAGGATCCTTGCCGGGCAGCTGCGTGTAGGTGTGGTGGTCGCAGTGTTCGTACCGGAAGAAGCGATGCGGTAACACGATGATCAACCCGCAAAGTTGTCCGACGAGATTATTCAGTTTTCGGGTGCGGAACACGGTGTAATGAACGCACTCGTGTTGCAGTGAGAAATGATGCACCAGCACGATGCCATGCAGCATCATGGCGGGCCAGATCAACCAGCTGTTCCCTGCAAGGGTAATCAGCGTCGTGGTACCTGTCAGCACCACCACCCACAGGGCCAGATGGCGAAACGCAGGCCCGTCGGATCGCTGCATCAGAGATTTGAGCTCGTCACGGGTCAGCTTGCCCTCTTCAAGCGCCTGAGTCAGAGGTGTGACGGTACGATGTGCCATCGCTGAACTCCACGAATTCTTCTGTCGGAGCCAAGAGTTTTCTCACCGTAGCACCTCACTCTTTTGCACTGCAAAGGGCCGACGGACATCGCCAGCGTTGTATCAAGCAGACACGATCCGATCCTTGCCCTGCGCTTTACCGGCATAGAGCGCAGCGTCAGCACGGCGAAGGACATCCTCAAATGAACGGTCGGAAGATTCCATGGTGGTCACACCCATGCTGGCAGTCGGGGCCGTTCCACTGGCAGAGAAACGCCTCAGTTCCGAACGAAACAGGGCCTGCAGTCGCTCGGCAAACCCTTTCGCCTGTTCCTGGTCGGTATTGGGGAGCGCAATCACGAATTCATCACCACCGAAGCGGCAGACAGTATCGGTTTTGCGCAGCTCGAACCGGCACAGATCAGCCACCGCCCTGATCACTTCGTCGCCGGCATGATGGCCCTGTAAATCATTAATGATTTTCAGGTTGTCCAGATCGAACATGATGATGGAGGTAGGAGCTGCATGGCGCACAAACGTTTCAAAGTGCAGGGAAAGATCGCGTTCGAGTTTCCGTCTGTTGGAAAGGCCGGTGAGCTGATCCGTTTCGCTCAACTCCCGCAGCCGGTTTTCCAGTGCGTGTCGCTCGGAGATATTGCTTGCCACCCAAAGCACCACTGGTTCGTCATCGACCAGGAAATCAAGCGCCTGGATGCGCCCTTCGAAGCGAATGGTCTCGACTGGCCCCTCATCAGGCAAACCTTTAACATCCTTGTTACTCAGATCGTATTCTTCGATCAACAGCTGTCGCGACGTCAATGCCCGATCAATCTGTTCAACGAACCAGCGCGCCTTATCCTCTTTGACAACGTCGGAAACGTACTGGCCGACGAGACCACTACCGTCGTGGTAATAGCGAGTGTCTCGGCCACCGAAGACCGCCACATACTTGCCACTGCGGGTCAGTATAAAGGCGGGATCCGGCAACGCGCTCAGGATTGCACCCATCTGCTCGCTAGGGATCATTCAACAGAACTCGTGTGAGAACATACGACTGGGCGGACCATGACTAACCTCATCCCTTCTCCTGTCCTGGCAATTTTAGGAAGGTGCAATACCTATTTCCGTCAATTACAACCGACTGCAAATTAAATCTACTTCGATTATCGAAGGGAATCCAGACATAGGTGGGCCTTCTCGCATGGGCTTACTTCCTTGCGGCCCTGTTCCCCAAAGACGGGTAAACGTCCCAGAAAAACAGACTCGACACTCGTCCCAGGATCCGCACGGATTGACTCCAATCCGCCGCCCTGCCAGCCAGGCCATAGCAAACGTGCAACGGTAGCAAGTGCTCTTCCCTCGGGTGACAGAACCGGGCAGCAGGAGCCTTCTCCCAATCCATCAGGCGTCGGGCCCGCTCGTCTTCGGTCATTGATGGCTCTGTGCAGGTTTGCTGAAGCCAAGCCTCGAATAACTGATTCTGGGTTTCCACGGCGTCAGAATCAGCACTGAAGAACGCCTTCATGTTGTGAAATGAAAAGCCCGATCCAATCACCAGCAGGTTGTCCACATCCAGGCTTTGCAGGGCTCGTCCCAGGGCAATATGAGTCTCGGCATCGAGTGTGTTCACAAGTGACAACTGAACGCAGGGAATGTCAGCCTCTGGATACATCAGCGCCAGCGGGACAAACAGACCGTGGTCGAATCCGCGGTCCTCGTCGAGTGCCGATGCAATACCCGCCTGCCCCAGTGCTTTCTGGATCTGCTGCGCCAGTGCCGGGTGACCTGGGCACGGGTATTCAATGCGATAAGCCTCTTCCGGAAACCCATAGTAGTCGTAGATCAGCGGCGGTGTGGCGCCGGCAGTGATCGTCGGCCGTTCGGCCTCCCAGTGGGCACTGATGACCAGAATGGCCGACGGTTTCGCTAATCGCTCTGCCATCGCACTGAGCGCATCTACCATCGCCTGATGCCCAGGGTCTCCCAACAGGGGCATAGGACCGCCCCCGTGGGAAAGAAACACCACATTCGTGTTGTGAGCCATACGGCACCTCACGCTTTCGACAAAAGTGCTCTATCCAGGGAGAAACGACCGCCGCCCTGAACGGCCAGTGCAAGACTCACCACAAAAAGAGTCAAAGCGTACTCGTATCCGTTATTCGACATGAACAGGCCATTGTCGATATGCACGGCAAAAATGGCCACCAACATGGTAAACGCAGACACGATGGCAGCAGGGCGGCTCAGTAAACCCATCGCCAGAGCCAGGCCACCGAAGAATTCAGCCGACCCTGCCGCCAGCGCCATCAGAAAGCCCGGTTCCAGACCGATGCTGGCCATCCACTGCCCGGTGCCCTCCAGTCCGTAACCTCCAAACCAGCCGAACAGTTTCTGAGCGCCGTGAGCGGCGAGAATCAGGCCTACCGGTACCCGAAGAATCAATGCCGCAAAGCCGGCATCTGAGTGTAGAAGTTTTTGCGCGAAAGTAGAGTTCATCGTGTCACCTCAAATGTTTGTTGATCCGTTGTCGCAGGGTCGGAGCGCCCTGCGAATGAACCCACTTTACTATCATCAATGATCGGAACTAAGATGGCCTTTGTTGTTTAATTATCAACAATACATTGATTATTGGTGACGACTAACGGGGAGCAGAGACCTTGGACAGAATTGACGCGATGCGAGCCTTCCTTCAGGTCGTTCAGGACGGCTCATTCACCCGCGCAGCTGAACGCCTGACCACCTCACCGCAACTGGTCAGTAAATACGTTTCCCAATTGGAACAGCTCCTTGGCGTGCGCCTGCTCAACCGCACCACCCGTCGCGTGAACCTGACCGAAGCCGGCCACCGCTACTTTCAAAGTGCCCAGCAGATTCTGGCCGACCTGGACGATCTGGAACATCAGATCGGAGATCTACAACCGGAAGCCTCCGGCCTTTTGCGCATCAGTGCACCGGTATCGTTTGCCATCCATCACATGGAGCCGCTGTTGAGCGCGTTTCGCAACGCTCACCCCGGCGTGGAAGTGGATCTCCAACTGAACGATCGAAAGGTGGACATCGTTGAAGAAGGCTTCGATGTGGCGCTGAGGATTGGCCGGTTAAAAAGTTCTTCATTGATCGCCAAACGAGTGGCGCCCATCCGACTGGTGTTCTGCGCATCACCCGATTATCTGGCCAGACACGGAACTCCCGAGCATCCGGAGGATCTTCAGAACCACCACTATCTGCATTACAGCTATATGGATTCGAGTGCGATACCGTCGCTGCAAAAGTGGTTTTCAGGCAGCAGCCGGATACAGCGGGTGATGTCCAGCAATAATGGAGATGTGCTGATCGCTGCAGCGATTTCCGGTGCCGGCATCGCGCTTCAACCCACTTTTCTCTGCGGCCCGGCCATTCGGGAGGGAAAACTTCAGGTGTTGCTTGAACAACATGAACCAGAACCCATGGCGCTTTACGCCGTTTACGCCCATCGTCAATTGATGGCCAGCAAAGTGCGCGTGTTCGTCGACTTTATCGATGGCTTTTATGGAAAGACACCTCACTGGGATGAACTGCAGCACTAGCGCACAGGCTGCAGGTGTCCCACGCATCATTCGCACGTACCCACCAATATCGACTAGCCTTGCATCCATCATCAATGCTATTAATTGAATCGCTGTTCATCTTTCAACACGTGAACCAGCGCCCATGAGGATAATCAGGTTTACATGACTCTCAAACCATTGCTGCCAGACCCAACCGACCCTCGCCTATCCCGCCCCATAGAAGGCGTGGATGAGAACGGCCAGGCGAAGTCGGTTAACGTCATTGAAGAGCGCCCGCTGACTATCTACCTCAACAGCCAGGAAATCGTCACTGCGATGACCATCGGAGATTATCCCGAATACCTGGCGCTGGGATTTTTGCTGAATCAGGGCATGCTGCGCGACAGTGATACCGTCACCGGGATCGATTTCGATGAAGAATTGGAGGTGGCCGTGGTTCGCACCGCCCAGGCCACCAACGTGGAAGACAAGCTGGAAAAGAAAACCCGGACCTCCGGCTGCGCGGTGGGCACCGTGTTTGGGGACATGATGGCAGGCCTCGAAAACCTGACACTGCCCGACACCCCGGTACACACCAGCACGTTTTACGATTTGTCCTACCAGATCAACCACACCCCCAGCCTGTACATGGAGACCGGTGCCATTCACGGCACGGCCCTCTGCCAGGGGCTAGAGGTTCTGGCTTACATGGAAGACGTCGGGCGTCACAATGCCGTGGACAAGATCGCCGGATGGATGCACCTGAACGGTGTGTCGTCCGAAGACAAAGTGCTTTATACCACCGGCCGCCTGACCTCGGAGATGGTGATCAAAACGTCACTGATGGGCATCCCCACGCTGATCAGTCGTTCCGGCTTTACCGCCTGGGGCGTGGACATCGCGCGGCAGGTGGGGCTGACACTGATTGGCCGGATGCGCGGCAAAAAGTTTACCTGCCTGAGCGGTCAACACCGTCTGGTGTATGATCAGGACCTGTCTCAGGTGCCGGACGATGACAAGAAAATGCGAAGAAAAGGCGCCCAACATGAGTGAGTGCGCGGTGATTCTCGCCGGCGGTCAGGCGCGGCGTATGGGTGGTGGCGACAAAGGTCGCCTGATGCTGGGTGATCAGTCGCTGATCCAGCGTGTCATTGACCGGATCACGCCGCAGGTAGACTCTCTTGTGCTGAACGCCAATGGCGATCTGAGCCGGTTTGAAGATCTGGGGCTACCCATTGTTCCCGATTCCGTTGACGGTTTCCCCGGCCCACTGGCCGGTGTTTTGGCTGGAATGGATTGGGCGGCGGAGCAGGGCCATGAGTGGCTGATCAGCGTCGCAGCAGACACGCCCTCCTTTCCTCTGGACCTGGTACAACGATTGGCCAGCGGCGACACCCCGGTGGTGCTGGCTGCAACGCCTGACCCGGAGCGTGGTCGATTGCCCCAACCAACCTTCGGGCGTTGGCAGGTGGCATTGAGAGATGACTTGAGAGCCGCCCTGAACGACGGCGTACGGAAGATTCGGCAATGGACCCAGGCCCAGGGTGAATCCCTGGTGCTGTTTGGCGAGGACGATTTTTTCAACATCAACACGCCGGAAGATCTGGCGTGGGCGGAGCAACACCTGAAGTGAACGTTATTGGTATCGTCGGCTGGAAAAACTGCGGCAAAACGACCCTTGCCAGCGCCCTGATCCGCGAGCTTTCCAGCAGGGGGCTGGTCGTCAACTCCATCAAACACGCACATCATGCCGTGGACGTGGATCAGCCTGGCACCGACAGTTACAAGCATCGCGAGGCGGGGGCTCAGGAGGTTCTTCTTGCAGGCGGGCAACGCTTTGCCATCATGCACGAACTTCGCGGAGCCGCCGAACCAACACTGAAAGAGTTGCTGGCGAGACTTGGCCCTTGTGACTGGGTGGTGGTGGAAGGCTTCAAAACCGATCCCCACGCGAAAATTGAAGTACACAGGCAGACGTGCGAGAAAGCACCCAGGCACCATGACGACCCCAGCATCATTGCCGTGGCCACAGATTACCCGACTGACTTCGACGGCCCCGCTTTCGATGTGAACGACGTGCCCGCTATTGCAGACTTTGTTCTGGGCCTTGAAGAAGCATCCATGGGAGAGGTATGAACCCGCTTCGCAACGACTGTTTTGCCCTGCCGCCCGGCGTTGACTGGACACCAGTGGATGAGGCTCTGGAACGCCTACGCGTCCGCCTGCATCCGGTTGTAGGAGTGGAATCTGGTGTGCCCCTGCCTCAGCTCAATGGCCGGATATTGGCCAGTGATGTCTACGCGCCTCGGGCTCACCCTCCAAGCAGCAATTCAGCCGTTGATGGTTATGCGCTTGCCGGCCCCATCACCGAGGTACCCTGCACGCTGACCCTTGTCGATGGCCGAAGCGCGGCGGGGGAACCCTATTCAGGAAGCGTTCCCCAAGGCCACGCCATCCGCATACTCACCGGCGCCGTAATACCTGCCGGTACCGATACGGTGGTGCTGGATGAAGACTGCGAGATCAAAGATGGGCAACTGCATCTGAACGGTACGTTGAAAGCCGGCGCCAATTGCCGGAAGGCGGGCGAGGATATCAAAAGTAATGACAAAATCCTGTCTGCCGGCACACGGATAACCCCCACGCACATTTCCGTACTGGCCAGCGTAGGTGTCGAATTTGTGGACGCCTACCAGCCGTTGAGAGTTGGAGTCCTTTCAACTGGCGACGAGGTAAAACCAGTCGGTGCCGAGGTCACTGACTGGCAGATCTACGACGCGAACCGGCCGATGCTGAGCGCACTGGTCACTCAATTGGGGTATCAGCTGGTCGATCTCGGCCACGCCCTGGACCGAGCGGAAGATGTTAAAGCGGCGCTGGAGCGCGGTGCCGAACAATGCGACCTGATCCTGACCAGTGGCGGTGTATCCGCAGGCGACGAAGATCACGTGTCGAAAACCCTGAAAGCTCACGGCGACATGAGTAATTGGCGCATTGCGATCAAACCCGGTCGACCACTGGCACTGGCCATGTTCCAAAGCACACCGGTGATTGGCCTGCCGGGAAATCCTGTCGCGGCCTGGGTTTGCGCGCTGAGGTTTGGTGCGCCTGCCATGGCACTTCTAGCCGGTGCTGAATGGTTCGAACCGCAGAGCTATCTGATGCCCGCAAACTTCTCCAAGAACAAAAAACCTGGACGCAGTGAAATGCTCCGGGCCAGGGTTCGCGACGGTCAGGTGGAGGTCTTCGGCTCGGAAGGTTCTGGACGGGTAACAGGACTGGCCTGGTCAGAAGGTCTGGTTGAGCTGGATGAACACGCCCAGCAGATTGAGCCGGGCACCCCGGTTCGTTTCATCCCCTATGGCAGCTTCGGGCTCTAATCAATCGACGCTGCCGTGCACAGCGAATGCCTCCAATGACGCATCCTGCGGCGCCCGGGAACGATAGGTTTCCTCAACGCCCAGATCGGTAAGCTCGCGGCTGACCATCAGCAAGGTGTTATCTTCAAAGTCCTCGCACATGCTGCGCATCTGATCGATTTCTTCACAGGCGACTGGATAAGCGGCATCAATGTCTGGCGCGCCATACACATCCACAAATGTATTGGCCAAGGTTTTACGCAGCTGCTCCAGTTCCGATTCGGTAATCTGACAAACGCCCACAAAGCTCGCACGCCCGCCAGATTCGATGCTGTACCAACCATTGGTGAAGGCCTGCCTCGCCTTACCTTTCAGGTCTGATTCGGTCCAGTTGGAGAACTCGAAGCCGCCCGAAATCGCCCACTCGCCACTCGGGGCTGGGCGCTCATAGACATTGTCGTCGGAGATATCCAGGCGAAGGGTTCTGGCAAGTTTCATACATGCTCCGCAAATTGAATCAGGCTGATGGTCTCGGTCATTGGGCCGTCACGCAACAGCATCCGGCCCTTTTCATCCAGGCCAACAAATACACCGGGCTTCGGCTGTTTCACCGGTTCGCCCAGGGTGTCACAGCGCGGCCGCCACTCTTTATGCAGACGCTCAAAACCCTCGTCCAAAAAGTAAGTCAGCCACAACAGCGTATGTTTGGACCAGCTTTCCAACAACGCCATCGGGCTGATGTCGCTGCAACCTTCTTCCAGCAAGCAGGTCTCGTTTGGATTGGCACCCGGGTCGTCGCCCTGAGGAATAAAAGGCACCTCGATACCCACGACCAGCCAATTCGGCTCTTCGTTTGCGTCCGACACATCGGCAGCAAATCTCACCCTGCCGCACACAGCACCATTGACCTTGATACGATCCGGCCACAAAAAATGCACCGCAACCTCAGGCGGAGCCAGAGCCCCAAGGCTTTCAGCCAGTCCGATCTGTGCCACATAAACGGCCTGGATGGCTTCCTCCAGCGGCGTTTCAGGTGCCAGAACCAGTGCCGCCCTGAGGGTATCGCCCGCTTCCGAATAAAACACGGTGCCTGAATCCACACCGGCAATGGCGCGACTGACAGCCTTTTCAAACGGGTCCATGTTGTTGGGCACAACTTCTCCCGACAACAGCGGCGGGAATGAAGGTGTCTCGATCATTGCATGGCCTTAGCGTATACCTCAGAGGCGATAATTTCGTCAGCAATGTGCTGGAAAGCCTGAGCCTGGGGGCTTTCCGGTTTTGAGACCACAATCGGCACACCGCCGTCAGAGCTCACACGAATCTCCAGATCCAGGGGAATCTCACCAAGGAAAGGGGCTCCGATTTTTTCGGCTTCTGCCCGCGCTCCACCATGGCCAAAGAGATGATGCTCCTTGCCGCAACCATCACACACGAACGACGCCATATTCTCAACCATACCGAACAGTGGCACCTCCATGGTCTTGAACATGTCGATCCCCTTGCGGGCGTCCATCAGCGCGATGTCCTGTGGCGTCGAGACCACAACAGCGCCCGCCACAAAGAATTTCTGGCTGAGCGTCATCTGGACGTCACCGGTACCCGGTGGCAGATCGACCAGCAGAACGTCCAGCCGGCCCCAATCCACCTGGTTCATCATCTGTTCCAGCGCGCCCATCAGCATCGGGCCACGCCAGACAATCGCCTCGCCATCCTGAGCCATCAGGCCCAGGGACATCAGCGTCACGCCGTGGTTACGAAGGGGCAAAATGGTATTGCCGTCCGGACTGGAGGGGCGACCGGACACGCCCAGCATACGGGGCTGACTGGGGCCATAAACATCCGCATCCAGCAGGCCTACTTTCAGCCCTTTTGACGCCATCGCAACGGCCAGGTTGGACGACACCGTAGATTTGCCCACACCCCCTTTGCCAGACGCAATCGCAATGATCCGATCAATGCCTCGCGGGTTCTTATCCTGCGGCCGGGGAGCATCAGTGCCAATCAGATTGGCTTTTCCGGCATCAACGTATTCAACCATGCTGTGTCCTGTTTTTATTAGCTATCCAGATAGTCGTCGCTGGTGCGGACTTTCGGGCGCTGGCCTGCGGCCATCGGCGAGTTGTCGCCGTGGAACTGGGCTTTAACCCGGCAGTCATCACACATTTTGATCAACTGAACATTGTCAGAGTTTTTGTACATCCAGTGCTGGTTTTCGAGTTTCTCGACGATGCGGTTAATCGTACTTGCCACACCAAAAGGCCGGCCACAACTGATGCACTCGAAGGGATCTTCTCCGTGCAGCGCTCTGGGGCTCAGTGCCTCTTTTGACAGGTTAAGCTGAGGAACGAGATTAATCGCCGTTTCGGGACAAGTACTTTCGCACACGCCGCACTGAACACAAGCGTTTTCCGTGAACTGGACTTCAGGGCGGTCGGGGTGGTCGTTCAAAGCACCCGTAGGGCAGAGCGACACACACGCCAGGCAAAGCGTGCACTTATCGGAATCAATCTCGATCGCACCGTAGGGCGCACCGGCAGGCAGTTGAATCGGCTCTTCGATCGTGTCAGACATGGCTGCAAGGGTCACGCGAGTGATATCCCGACGTCCACCCACCAGCAACACTGGCTCACTGACACGCGCAGTGTTCTCGCCTTCTGCACTGAGTTCGTCAACGCCGATGATCCGTACGCGGCTGGAAGAATGATGGGCACCGTGAAGCATGGCCTGACTCAGCGCCACCTCGGAGGCCAGTGCCTCCCGATCTGTGTCAGTATCCGCCAGGATCAGCACCTCCGCGAAACCGGCACCAAACGCAGCCATGATCTCGGCGTGGCCGATCCGATCCACGTGTTCTATTCCCAGAGGAATCAGGTCATCTGCCAGTCCGTCACCGAAACGCGCCAGTTCGGTAATGGCATCCCCTCCTACCCCCATCGTGTGGAACACCAGCCGCGGCGATTCCTGCGCGTGCTCTCGATAGGTTCGGGCGAGCACGTCCACCGCTTTGGTGATGGCTTCGAATGGTGTTTCATTCATGGTCACCGCGGATGTTGGGCAAACCGCAGCGCAGGATCCACAACCGGCGCAGATATCTGAATCAATTTGAACCGAGTCGCCGAAGGAAAAAATCGCCTCAGTGGGGCAAACGTCCAGGCATCGGGTACAACCGGGTTTGTTGGCCCGAGAATGGGCACACAGGGATTCTTCAAGGTTAAAATAAACCGTTTTCTCAAATTCGCCCACGCGCTCTCTGGCGGTCAGCGCAATTCGTTCCAGTTCGCCGGATTTCGCCGGATCAGCCCAGAAATAGCCGTTTCGTTTTTCATGGCTGGGAAAGGCCGGGGCACCCCCGCGCAGGTCAATAAACACGTCGCATTCGCTGCGCGCCGTGGCTTTCACCTCGCCGAAGCCCAACGCTCCCCGTCCTGCCGGATTCAGGGTTTGAAGCTGCTCAAATTCAAGCTTGAAGTTGCCCAACGCTCCATAGGCAGAGCGCAGCTGTCCTTTCGCCACATCGTATTGGTCAGAGGGCAAATGAATGGGCCCCGAATCGCTGACGACACAAGTGACACCCAATTCATCCTGAACCAGTCCGGCCATTCGAATTGCCTGGTCGGTGGGGCCGACGATGCAGCACACGCCATCAGATTGAATGGTTTTCGCGGGCGCCATCGGGGACGGCAAACGAGAGGCCGCCAGCAAAGCCGCCTGCTTGGCGTTTAACCGCCGAGGGTCGGCATTGCTGGAACTCCAGCCCGCCCGGTCACGAATATCGATTGTGCTCAGCGAAGCAGAACGCCCGGTTTCGGCCTGGATTTCTTCCCCCAGTCTTTCGAACAGGGCCGCTTGCTGACCACAGGCAATCAATACTTCAGAGTCACCGCCAAGATGTTCAACGGCTTTGTTCATCTCGCCGACACACAACTGATCAACCGAGAAAACCTGGTCGGCTGCTGCAGCGGCCTGAAGGGCTTCGGGGTTCAGTGATTGGGTTCTGTCACACGAGCAAAGGAGTAGCGTTTTGTTTGCGGTCATTGGAACTATCGCTCTTTTATTTGTTCTTATACGTATAAGCGGATGTAACTGATCATCGAGCATGCCACAGCCGTCTGACCTTGGACAATTGGATGATTGGATAATTCCCGAACCCCTGCTAGCTTCAGGAAATAATAACAAGAGAGTCTGTATGAGCAGTCGCACAGAAAACTGGAAACGAGAATTACAGGTGGGTGCGGTCGTACGTCGAAAGCCGGGCGTTACCCGGTGGGCAAAGCACGTCTACAAACCCGTCGCCATCATCCCCGGCGCACCGGAAGCCTTCTGGAAAGAAATGGTTCGTGAAGACGACGTGGTGGACTTCCACGCCGGCACTGTAACCATGGAATTATACCGTGCCGATGTAGAGTCCTATCTGGTGTCTCTCAATTTGTCAGAACCGTCTGTCTGGGTAATCCTCGAACGGGACGAGACCAACCAGTCACCATCTGGCTGGGTCGTCAGCGCCATTACCGCCAGCGCCTTCGAAGCACAGGATGCTCTGGACAGTGGCGAAAACATTGTCGAAGCCGTCCCCATTCCCGAGTCACTCGCCGCCTGGATCAAAGAATTTGTCGACTTGCATTACATCGAAGAGCCATTCAAAAAGCGCCGCCGCAAGCAAGACATAGAGGGGATTGAGGGCGGAAAGGGCGATCCCCGTATAAAGCAGGTAAGTGATGTTTTCCGCCCACCGACGAATGATCGGAAACCGGGAGTTCACTGATGACCGAATCACGTTTGCAGCGCTGGGCAAGAAAGAAGGCCGAAACAAAGCAGGGTACCCAGCCAGCTGCAGAGGCCCCCTCACAACCCGTCGAGGCAAGGCCCGAAACAAGTCCCATTGAACAGGAACTGGCAGCGAACCAGCAGTTGCCGGAAAAAGAGATACTCGCCAAGTACAGCCTCCCCGATCCGGACACCCTTGAACAGGGCACTGACATCACGGGATTTCTTCGCAAGGAAATTCCCGAATTTCTTCGGCGCAAGGCCCTTCGTTCACTGTGGCGATCCAATCCTGTCTTTTCTGTATTAGACGGACTCAATGAATACGATGAAGATTTTTCAAAAGCCTCGATCCCCATTGGTGGGGTAAAAACAGCTTATAAGGTCGGAAAAGGCGGCTTCCTTGATCTGGAGAAACGCGAGAGGGAGCGTCAGGAAAGCAGCCTGGCTGAGCCGCCAGCCGATAACACCGTCCGGGTGTCCGCGGCAGAACCCGGAGCGACTGCCGCTCAGGATGTGAGACTGCAGGAGCCTGAAGAGGAAAAAACAGCGCCAGAGCCAGTCGAGGTAGCAGTCGACAACGCGAAGCCGGAGCCCGAGGCGCAACCGCAGATCTCAGAGCCTGGCGCGGACACTGAAACACGGCCGCGATTCCGACCGAGGATGCAGTTCGAAAGTTAACAGTCGAAGCTCAAATTGATCCAATTCGGTGCTTAGACTATATGTATAAATAATGTCGATAAACTACAACAAAAATCAGGAACTGAATTTTGGCCAATACTGCAGAAGTTCAGTGCCCGAAATCGATCGCCGAAGAAGATCGTGCCCGGGCACAAATGTACCAGTTACTGGGCGCCTTGCTTGGGTCCCCGCCCTCGTCTGAATTGCTATCCGGCCTGGCAACCCTGAAAGGCGACGATTCGTCCCTTGGCACCGCTTCAAAACAATTGGCAGCGCTTGCTGCACGCACATCCCCTGAGAGCGCAGAGCGCGAATACCATAATCTTTTCATTGGTCTTGGCCGCGGTGAACTCCTGCCCTACACCAGTTATTACCTGACCGGATTTCTTAACGAGAAGCCTCTCGCCGAATTGCGAACGGACCTTATGGCCCGCGGCATCCAGCGCAATGACGACGTCAAGGAACCGGAAGACCACATCGGAACGCTCTGCGAAGTTATGGCGGGCATCATTACCGGTGAGTTTCCCTGTGACAGTGACGTAGCTTCTCAGAAAGCGTTTTTTGACGCTCACATCAAAAAGTGGGCAGAACTTTTTTTCAGCGATTTGGAGAAAGCGCAATCAGCGGTCTTCTACGCGCCCGTAGGCTCCCTCGGGAAAGCCTTTATGGCCGTTGAAGCCGAAGCATTTGCGATTCAATAACCGGGGTCGACCCGATCCCACCACAAAGTGGAGGAGTCCTATGGACAATCCGAAGGGTGAAAGCCGTCGTCGCTTTTTGCGACTGGCAGCAGTGGCCGGCCCGGCTGCCGTTGCCATGACCGTAGCACCAAACGCCGCAGCCGAGGTGGCACAACCTGCCCCCAAGAAAAGCAGTGGCCTGCGTGAAACGGAGCACACGCGCAAATATATGGAATCGGCTCGCTTCTGAGGATTGGCCGCTATTCAAGGTTGCGTGATGCTCTTGTCTAGCCGCCCGTTCTAAGAAAACGAGAATAATAAAAGAGAGAGGTGTTCAAAATGTTAAGGAAGAAAACCAACGGGGTAGCGAAAGGCTCCCGTGCGGGATCTTTGCTTTCCTCCCTCGCTGCTAAAACCATGGACCGCCGGGGATTCCTTGCGGCTTCAGGTGTTACAGTGGGCGGCCTCGCGGCACTATCCCTGACATCCAACCGAGTCAAGGCGGCCACACCCTCATCCGAGGGTGGCAAAGTCGAAATCAAGAAATCCGTATGCACCCACTGTTCTGTCGGCTGTACCGTGGAAGCCGAAGTGCAGAATGGCGTCTGGACGGGTCAGGAACCCGGCTGGGACAGCCCTTTCAACCTGGGTGCCCACTGCGCCAAAGGGGCTTCTGTGCGTGAACACGCGCACGGCGAGCGACGCCTGAAAACGCCCATGAAAATGGTCGACGGCCAGTGGCAGAAGATCTCCTGGGAAACGGCGATCAACGAAATCGGCGACAAGATGCTCCAGATTCGGGAAGAAAGCGGTCCCGATTCCGTGTATTGGCTGGGCAGCGCCAAGCACAACAACGAACAGGCTTATCTGTTCCGGAAATTCGCCGCCTACTGGGGGACCAACAACGTTGACCACCAGGCCCGTATCTGCCACTCAACCACGGTAGCAGGCGTAGCCAACACCTGGGGCTACGGTGCGATGACCAACTCGTATAACGACATCCACAAGTCACAGGCGATTTTCCTGATTGGCGGCAACCCTGCCGAGGCCCACCCGGTGTCGCTGTTGCACATCCTGAAGGCGAAGGAAGAAAACAACGCACCGCTGATTGTTTGCGACCCTCGCTTCACCCGCACCGCGGCCCACGCCGATGAGTTCGTCCGGTTCCGCCCGGGCACTGATGTGGCGCTGGTCTGGGGCATTCTCTGGCACATCTTCGAGAACGGCTGGGAGGATAAAGAGTTCATCCGCACACGCGTGTGGGGCATGGAACAGATCCGCGAAGAGGTGAAGCGCTGGAATCCTGAGGAAGTTGAGCGGGTTACCGGTGCGCCGGGCGCCCAGCTGGAGCGCGTGGCGCGTACACTGGCCAACAATCGCCCTGGCACCGTCATCTGGTGCATGGGTGGTACGCAACACACCAACGGCAACAACAACACCCGCGCCTACTGCATCTTGCAGCTTGCTCTGGGCAACATGGGTACCACGGGTGGCGGCACCAATATCTTCCGCGGTCACGACAACGTGCAGGGCGCCACTGACCTGGGCGTTCTGGCCAACACATTGCCTGGCTACTACGGCCTTGCCGCAGGTTCCTGGGCTCACTGGGCTCGCGTTTGGGAAGAAGATCTGGACTGGCTCAAAGGACGCTTCGCCACCCTCGACAGGAACGGCAAGTCCAAGGCCATGATGAACGAGAAGGGTATTCCGGTCTCTCGCTGGATTGACGGTGTGCTGGAAGCCAAGGAAAACCTTGAGCAACCCGACAACACTCGCGCCATGGTTTTGTGGGGCCACGCGCCCAACTCACAAACCCGTATGCTGGAAATGAAGGAAGCCATGGAGAAACTCGACCTTCTGGTCGTTGTGGATCCTTTCCCGACCGTTTCGGCAGTCCTGCACGACCGAAAGGACGGCGCTTACCTGCTGCCGACCACTACCCAGTTCGAGACCTACGGCTCGGTAACAGCCTCAAACCGTTCGCTGCAGTGGCGTGAGAAAGTGGTTGAACCGCTGTTCGATTCCAAGGTGGACCACGAGATCATCAAGCTGTTCGCGGACAAGTTCGGCTTCACTGACCGCATGTTCCGTAACATCAAGGTGGAAGGTGATATTCCACTGATCGAGGACATCACCCGGGAATTCAACCGTGGCATGTGGACCATCGGCTACACCGGCCAGTCGCCTGAGCGGCTGAAAAAGCACATGCAGTACCAGCATCACTTCGACAGGACCACGCTCCGTGCGAACGGCGGGCCTTGTGACGGTGATATCTACGGCCTGCCGTGGCCTTCCTGGGGTACCGCAGAGATGAACCATCCCGGAACACCGAACCTCTACGACATGTCGTTGCCGGTTTCTCAAGGTGGTCTGACGTTCCGTGCTCGCTTCGGCGTTGAACGAGATGGCGACAACCTGCTGGCCGAAGGCGTCTACTCGAAGAACTCCGAGATCAAGGACGGCTACCCGGAATTCACCATGCAGATGCTGATGGATCTGGGCTGGGATAAAGACCTGACGGCCGAGGAACGAGCCACCATCGACTCGATTGCCGGCCCGAACACCAACTGGAAGACCGACCTTTCAGGCGGTATCCAGCGTGTGGCGATCATGCACGAATGTGCGCCCTTTGGTAACGCCAAAGCGCGTGCCGTGGTCTGGAACTTCCCGGACCCAGTGCCGATTCACCGCGAGCCGCTGTACACCAATCGCCGTGATCTCGTCGAAGATTATCCAACCTATGAGGATAAGACCTTCTGGCGCGTACCGACGATGTACAAGTCGATCCAGAAAGACGACTTCAGCAAGGAGTTCCCGATCATCCTCACCTCTGGCCGTCTGGTCGAATACGAAGGTGGTGGTGACGAGACTCGCTCCAACCCCTGGCTGGCAGAATTGCAGCAGGAGATGTTCATCGAGGTGAATCCGCGTGACGCGAACAACCTGAACATCCGTGACGGCAAGGACGTCTGGGTTGCAGGGCCTGAAGGCGGTCGCATCAAGGTAAAAGCAATGATCACCGAACGTGTCGGGGAAGGCGTAGCCTTTATGCCGTTCCACTTCGGCGGACATCTGGAAGGCAAGTCATTGAGGAACAAATACCCTCAGGGCGCCGATCCGATTGTCCTGGGTGAATCCACTAACGTTGTTCAAACATACGGGTATGACTCGGTCACGCAGATGCAAGAGACCAAAGCCACCCTATGTTCGATAATGCCGGCATAACAAGAGGTGTAGATCATGGCACTTGAAGGACAAGCACGAGCAAAATTCCTTTGCGACGCCGAACGCTGCATCGAATGTAATGCCTGCGTAACGGCCTGTAAAAATGAGCATGAGGTTCCCTGGGGCATCAACCGTCGTCGGGTCATAACACTCGAAGATGGCAAACCCGGAGAGCGCTCAATTTCGGTAGCCTGCATGCACTGTTCAGACGCGCCTTGTATGGCCGTCTGCCCGGTGGACTGCTTCTACCAGACTGAAGACGGCATTGTGCTGCACTCCAAGGATCTCTGTATTGGTTGTGGTTACTGCTTCTACGCATGCCCGTTTGGTGCACCACAGTTCCCGCAGGCGGGTAACTTTGGCAGCCGCGGCAAAATGGACAAATGCACCTTCTGTGCAGGCGGCCCGGAAGAAGACACATCCGACGTGGAGTTCCAGAAATACGGTCGCAACCGTATCGCAGAAGGCAAGTTGCCCATCTGTGCGGAAATGTGCTCAACCAAAGCCCTTCTGGCTGGCGACGGCGACGAAGTGGCGGATATCTATCGCCAACGCGTGGTGAACCGCGGTTTCGGTTCTGGCGCCTGGGGATGGGGTACGGCTTACGAGAAGAAAGGCGCTTAACGCGACCTTATTGATCCGGGGCCTTTACGGCCCCGGCTTCCATCGAAGGATTCGATTTCTTCTTGTAGCTTCCGTTGGAGTGCTCTCATGAAAATAAAAATGTTGGGTGCCGTCCTCATTGCGATGATGGCACTGATCGCGAACCCCGGCTGGGCCCAGTCTGCCCAGGAAGGCGCCGAGGTTGACCGATCTGCTACCGGGGGCGCTCAAACCCTCGAAGACATCCTGCGCCGTCAGAAACAGCTCGAAGTGGATGAGTCCTTTCGCTCTGAAAACCTCGGGAACAAAGACGCGGCGCCGCCGATTGACGGCCCTTTGGGCACTCTGGGCGGACAATCGAATTCCGACATTTGGCGGGAAATTCGATACAACAAAATCGACCCCTACGTTGCCTCGCCCGGCCCTGCAAACAAAGTCCTGATTCAGGACGAGGGCATTGCCTGGTACAAGCTGCGTGAGGGACCGGTTATCACCTACGGTGGCCTGGCCATTCTCGGGATCATCGTGTTATTGACCATATTTTACTTTGTCCGTGGGCGAATCAAGATCGAAGGCGGCCCTGCCGGGACCACGATTGAACGCTTCAAAGCCATCGAGCGATTCGGGCACTGGCTTCTCGCCGGCTCGTTTATTGCCCTTGGCATCACTGGCCTGATTACGCTGATGGGGCGCAGTTTCCTGATTCCCGTGTTGGGCGATGAAGCGTTCGCCACATTGGCCGCAGGCTCAAAGTGGATTCACAACAACGTTGCCTGGGCTTTCATGCTGGGTCTGGTGATGACGTTTGTCATGTGGGTCGCCCACAACATACCCAACAAGCTGGATTGGCAATGGCTGAAAGCCGGCGGTGGTATTTTCTCGGACAGCCACCCGTCGGCGAAAAAGTTCAACGCAGGCCAGAAGATTATCTTCTGGACCGTGATGATACTCGGCGTGTCGGTCTCCCTGTCGGGGCTATCTCTGCTGTTCCCCTTCGAGATGCCGATGTTTGCCGACACCTTTGGCATCATCAACAGTGTGTTGGGCACCAATCTGCCAACCGTGATGACGCCCCACGAAGAGATGCAATACGCCAACATCTGGCACTCGATTGTGGCCTTCGTAATGATGGTTGCCATCATCGCCCACATCTATATCGGCTCGGTCGGTATGGAAGGCGCTTTCGACGCCATGGGCAATGGTCAGGTCGATGTGGAGTGGGCCCGACAGCACCATGATCTGTGGGTTGAAGAAGTGGAGCAAAAAGAAGGCAAAGGAGGGACATCATGAAAGTCATGATTGCAGGATTTGCAGCCGCCCTGATTATTGCCGCCATCGCACCTCAGGTTCTGGATCAGTTCGGATGGTCTTCTGCGGAACAATACAGCAACCCTGAAACGGTGCGACTTGACTGATCAGTCAGCTGCCAAGCAAGCGGAAGCGGACGCAACAGAGGTATACCAGATCGACGCCGTCGGTCTGGTATGCCCGCTTCCAATTCTACGATTAAAAAAACGAACCCGGGATCTTCCCAGCGGCACCCAGGTTGAGTTCCTCACAGACGATCCCAGCGGTCGTAAAGACCTTCAAGTACTTTGCGATATGACCGGGCACAAACTCGAATGGACTCGCGAGGAAAACGCCGGGGTCATTCGCTACTGCATTTCCCTGGCCTGAGACCGGTGCCGGGCCAGCCAAGAACCCAGAACATACCCGTGACGACACCCACTCCTTCCAATGCACGGATGTTATGCTTCTATCCGACATTCAAAACGGAGCATTTGACCAGGTGACGGCGACAGACCCTATGGTTCTCTTCAACGCAACGCTCATCAACGCGCTGATCGTGATCATCGTGGTGGTTATTCATAATCAGGCTCTCCTTCGCCTGAGTGGCCTGCTTTCCAGAATGCACCAGGGGCATCACTTTCGCCTGATCACAGGCGTGCTGGGAATCCTTGCAACCCATACGTTACAAGTCTGGATTTTTGCGGTGGCCTTTTATCTGATGAATCACTCGGCGAGCTGGGGAGAACTGGCCGGCAACTTTGACGGCAGCATTCTGGACTGCGTGTACTTCTCGTTCTCCACCTTCACGACACTGGGTTACGGCGACATCGAGGCGTTCGGTGTGCTGCGTTTCCTGACCGGCATTGAAGCGCTCACAGGATTGGTTCTCATCACCTGGAGCGCCTCCTTCCTGTTCGTGGAAATGCAGAAATACTGGCCCAGTCGTTAAGCCCGCATCGCCGCAAAAAGGCGGAAGACCTGCCGCATAGACTTGATCAGCCGACGCCTCAAGATCTCTGATCGACGGTTTCCGCCAGCATTTCAGCCGTAATGGCAGACAGGGTCCAGCCCAGGTGACCGTGGCCGGTGTTGTAGAAGACGGTCGGCAGTTTGCCGGTGCCAACCCGTGGCATCATATTGGGCATCATTGGACGAAGCCCTGCCCAGGGTACAACCCGACGAGTGCAGACACCCGGGAAACATTCTTCCACCCAGCGAGTCAGCGGTTTGATCCGGTCGTCGCGGATGTTGCGGTTAAATCCGTTGAACTCGGCAGTACCGGCTACCCGGAAACGACCATCGCCCAGGCGACTGGTCACCAGCTTGGTGGCGTCGTCCAGCAGGCTGACGGTGGGTGCCGCTTTCTGGGATTGCTCGTCGTCCAGTTGAACGGTGATGGAGTAACCTTTAACCGGGTACACGTTAACCCGATCGCCCAGCTTGGCCGCCAGTTCACGGCTGCCGACACCGGCGCAAATCACCACACCATCGAAAGTATCCCGGTGCTGTTGCTCGTCGTCATAGGCGGTAACCCACGCGTGTTTCTCGTCCGCGCTCAGTTCAGTCACCGTCTGGCCATAATTGGTTTTTACACCCAGGCGGACGATTGCTTCGGCCAGACCGTTGGTGAACATGTGGATGTCACCGGTGGAATCGCTCTCGGTAAAAAAGCCGCCGTAGTAGGTGCCCGCCAGGGTCGGCTCGATGGATTTCATTTCCTCTGGCGTAACCGGGCGACGCTCAAGGCCGCCTGCCGCCAGCAGTTTGGACACATGGGCAGCGTGATCAAAGCCGGCTTTGTCACGATAGATGTGCAGAATGCCCTGTTTCTTCAGGTCGAAATCGATGCCTTCGTCCTGAGCCCACTGAAACAGGTAGTCGCGAGCGGCAATCGCCAGTCGCGCGGTTTCGGTGGTGTTCTTCTCGTACTGGGGGATTGCGGCAATGAATTCGGCAAACCAGCTGAGCTTGTGCCAGGAAGGCTTGGGGTTAACCAGCAGCGGAGCGTCGCTGCGGAACATCCATTTGAAGCCTTTTTTGATGGTCTGCAAATTGTTCCAGACTTCGGCGTTGGACGCTGACAACTGTCCGCCATTGGCGAACGAGGTCTCCATCGCCGCGTAACGGTGCTTTTCGTAAACGGTAACGTCGTAACCACGTTTGGCGAGGGTGTATGCGGTGGTAATACCGGTAATTCCGCCACCAATGACTGCAATGCTTTTCATTAAACTCTCCATTTCCATAGGCGCCCAGGGTTACCTTTCTACCAGTTGTGGTAAAAAGCACCCCTTCCGTCAATGGACCTGAGAGATTCACGCGCCGAATCCGGCGGCTTGCTCCTTCGGTGTGCCGACTGACGCAGCCGTCGACAGCTCTTCGGAAAGTCTTCGCGCTAGCGGTCCTTTTGCCTGAGAGTTTCCGGGGCAGTTGCTCCTTCGGCGCCGGTTCAACGCACTCGCTGACCGATCTCTCCCGCTAGCACGACGAGGTTTTCAGCCTCATCGAGTAGGAAAAATAGCAAAATTTAGGGCTTATCGAAACAAGAAATAACCAGCACCCTCCAAACAGGCGCTTTATATCCGCGTGGCAGTCTTTGCTTTAGCCACGTCAGTGCCACTGTCCATTGCGATAATGCTCTACCCCGGATTCAGCCATTCGGCACAGTAATACCCACTGGTTCTCCACCAGTTCCGCTACATTTCTATGTTTTGCGAGCACCGCTTCAATTCTTTCGGCAGGGGCGTCGATCAAAACCGTCAAGCGGACCGGCTCATGAAACCACCGCTGTCCATCATGAACCGACTGCAACGGTAAGCCGATTCTTAAATCCGGTGAGTTGCCTTCAATCACACCAACGTTGCCGCCCACAACCGAATGCAGGAGTTTATTCCCGGCGCCATAGACGTCAGGTGTAGCGACTGAGGCGAAATACTGCATGTTGATCCAATTCGCGACGACCATGGGGGCCGTCATCAACGTTTCCAGAATCTCACCGTTCTGATCCTGGTCCGGATCGTAGTCATGAAGGAACACCCGGCCCCCAAGATTCGCGCCTCTGGTCTTCTCGCGCTTTGCAAACACAATCGCCGCGTTGTTCGTCAAACCCCATTCGGGCCTTACCTCGGCCCAATCGTCCCCGCGAGTCCTCATCTGCTTCAACAACCGGTCGTCGTCCAGGTCTTTGAGCCCAAGCGCTGCCGCGCGTTCTCTGCGAGCGCCCGCTCCCGCCTCGGCAAAGGCCGCCTTGAGCTCGTGCAGCCTGACTAAATGGGTTTCAGGCACCGCTTCCTCATCAAACAGCGTGACTTCGTCCGTCAGCGTGCAATGTTCGGCACCCACCGCCCAGACAAAATCCGGAATTCTGATGCCTTGCTCCGCCAGTTCTGCGCGCACCGCCCGTTCATTGACCAGCTCGGCAGCCAGGCGGGCATTAACACCGCCACTCTGGCCCCCGCAGGCGCCACACTCAAGGCCCGCATGGTGGGGATTATTGCTGGTATGGGTACCGTGCCCGACAAACACCAGCAAAGGCGCAAACCCTGCTGTCAACGACATACCACGGAGCATGTTCGCGACAAGATCGGCTTTCTGGCGGTCAGTGACCGGATCGCCCCCTACACGCTGAACCAGCCGCTGTTCGGAAGCGATCCGGGGACGCTTGCCTACCGGGCGTTTCAGGCTATCCCTGACCAGCTTCCAGGCCCAGGCCAGCCCCGTGGTTTCAACCAACGTGAAGGTGGACAGGCCACTGTACTTCGCGCCGCGAACCGCAGAACGGGCGGCCTCTTTCTGATTCAGTGCTTTATGTGCCAGTTGATCCGCCTGCTGGCTTCCGAGGCTATCCACAAGCCGATAAGACGCGGCCAGAAGGCCCGGTAAGCGGCGAACCGGTTGGGAAGGCCCGTGTGACCGATGCTCAATCGGCAAACCAAAGAAACCAGCAAAGCCGAGCGTCTGGCCAGTAGGCTGGGCGCGCTCCAGATGGCGACGCATAACCTCAGACCGGACATCAATACAGAACACCGCCTGGAACGATGGGGCTTTAGAGCAGTTGCTTTCAACGGGGCGATCCCGCATCGACTGCCAAAGTGATCTTTGATAGCCGATCTCATAGGCTCTGTGCCATACCCAAAGATGCCTGGCAGGTTGAACAATCCGCTGACGCGTTGACCGTCTTTTCAACCAACTGGCGCGCTGCTCGGACGAAAAAAGCTCAAGACCGACGCCTTCCCAAGCCAGCAAAATGGCGAGCAACTCCCAGACCCGTTCAGAAGCCTGGCCCTCAAGCTCACAGCGCCAATCCTCACCACGGCACCAGGAAGCCCACCCATTGATCATCAGAAGCAGGCTATGGGCCAGCGCCTCAAGCTCAGTGTTGCCGAGGGATAGCCGTTCAACGACATTCTTTACCGCATCGCTGGCATCTTGTGGCACCGTTTTCAAAACCTGCCGCGCTCCGGCAAGGCCGGTCAGAGCGTCCAGCGACAGTTCTGCCCGGCTCTCTTTCAACCAGAATTCGAACAGACTGCTTTCGGTCTGTGCGGTCGTCCATCCCGCCTGCCTGCGATCAAAATAGACAGTGCAAATCCGCGCCACTTGTTCGCACACTGCACGGGAAACAGACTCATTACCGGACGTGGGCGCGAAAAAGTCGAGGGTTGAACGTTCGCTGGCGTCCGACGCTTCCTCAGGCTGCTGCAACCAACGCAAAAGCTGCTCTTTGTCACTCGAGAGGCTGCTCTCTTTCAGGCTCGCTGCAAGATCCTCGGACGTAATTCGCCCCTCGGCCCAGGCCTCATCGTAAAAAGCCTTGGGAGGCAGAACAGAAAAGCCACCCCGCTGTTTCAGCACGCTATCGGCCCACTGGACCGGCAGGTATTTCAGACCCCAATAAGGGTTCACCGCAATCAATTGATCCAGCGGCCATATCGGTGCCACATGCTTACAGGCAGACCTGAGCGAATCTTTCCAGTCGCCAAGCATGGTATTACAAGCCTTTTGGGCAATCGTTGAACCGGTCATGACTGTTCCTCAGCGTGAGATGGACTCTTCGGAACCGGACGCAACAACGTCGGCATCCTCAACGATTCAATGGCAAGCCCCCGGGTTAGCCTGTCGAATGGCTGCTCGAGGTAAAGACCAGATCGGAAATGCGTGCAAAGTGTCCTGGTAATCTCATAGCGAGAACTCAGTTGGGTAACAGCCGTTCCCAGAAGCAGACCTGTGACCATCACCGAGCCGATTGCGTACGCAACCAGCGGAAGTTCAACCGGTGCATGGGCAGGAATCGCTGGCGCCACAATAAAGTGAAGAAGCCAGTATCCGGGTATCAGCGCCACGGCCAAGATGCACAGGTAGGTCGCGTTCAACCGACTGATACCACTCGGAATTCCATAGGACGAGAAACTCACCGCCAGAATCAGAACGGCAGCCAGCACCGGATTGTTCTGAACCAGCTGTGGTGCCATCCCGATGATGGCCATCGCGGCAAGAGCGCAAAGCCCGGCCCTTGCCAATCGATAGCGCAGGGCCGTGGCCGGGAATCCAGGCTTGGAGGACACAGACACGGTGCGCCCCGATGCAAGAAAGGAGTGCGCCTTGTAAAGCGAATGTGCCAGCAGATGAAGCAGAGCCAGAGTGTAAGCACCCATGCCAATTTCAAACAACATAAAACCCATCTGGGCACAGGTCGACCAGGCCAACGCGTGCTTGACGGATGACTGGGTCATCATCGTCAGCACCGCGATGACGGCGGTGCTGCCGCCGACGACAAGCAAGACCAGGTGACCAGAGGTGAATCCGTCAAACACCGGGAAGAGCCGCAGCCAGAGAAAACCACCCAGATTGATAACCCCGGCATGCAACAGGGCGGACACCGGCGTGGGCGCTTCCATCACCCGTAGCAACCATCCGTGGAATGGAATCTGGGCGCATTTGAGTACGGCAGCCAGCGCAAATGCGATGGACGCCAACCATGGATACTCACCCGTTCCTCCACCGGAAGCTGTCGACGCAACGATCTCTGGCAGCAGAAAAGTACCGTGATGGGAGTAAAGAAGCCCAACACCAGCCAGCACCAGCGCATCCGCGATACGACTGACAATAAATTTCTGAACAGCCGCCAGACGAGCCTGAGGCCTTTCACCATAAAGCGTCAGTAGATGATGCAGTGCCAGACTGACAGCAACCCACGCACAAGCCAGGATCATCAAATGGTTGGTGAATACCAGCACGCAGACGGAACCAATGATCACCAATAACCAGGGGAGGAACCGTTGGCGACCGGGATCGTCGCGCAGATAGCTATCGGCAAACCGCAGAATGACCCAGCCGATGAAGCTGACCATGATCGCCATCCATACAGCGAGACCATCCGGATACAGACCCAGGAAACCGCCTGCGTCGCGCAATGTGGCGGTAAACAGGAGGTTGGCCTCCAGAATCAACCCGATGCCCACAGCAACAGACAGGCAAAGAACGGCCAGCAGTACGTTCTGGGCAATTCGCCAGTAGAGCCCTGAAGTTGCGGCACCCTGTTTATATCCAGCCACCGCCGCCAGCAACAAAAGGCCAACGACGCTTGTGAGCCAGGCCGCGAGCAAGCCAACGTTGATCAGTTCCACCAATGAAGTCATTCGAGTCATCTCCCTGTCATTGGCGCTAGTGTGCACAGCCCTGCTCAATATAAAAAATGGTTTATAATGAACCGATCGTTCACTTTTATAGAACATTTCAGGTATGAAACTTAACTACCACCATCTTTTCTACTTCTGGCGTGTAGCACGCTCCGGACACCTGACCAGAACCGCAGAAACGCTGCATATTTCGCAGTCGGCGCTGTCCGGGCAGATCCGAAAACTCGAAGAGAGCCTGGGGCAGCAGCTTTTCGTTCGCGAGGGTCGACGCCTCAAACTGTCCGAAGCGGGCCGACTGGCCTTCTCCTATGCCGAGGACATTTTCAAACAGGGAGAAGAACTGGCAGAGCTGTTCGCTTCAGGCGTCAGACCGAATAGGGAATTGGTGAGAATTGGTGCCGTTTCGACCCTGTCCCGCAACTTCCAGGAAGGCTTCCTG
Source organism: Marinobacter sp. CHS3-4 (assembly GCF_030053415.1). Taxonomy (GTDB): domain Bacteria; phylum Pseudomonadota; class Gammaproteobacteria; order Pseudomonadales; family Oleiphilaceae; genus Marinobacter. The sequence continues at coordinate 128,031 of NZ_JASGBJ010000003.1, read as the reverse complement.
AGGCCATTACTGACCCGTGAAGACCTCGAAATGAGCTTGCACAGCGGAAACCTGGAAGAATTGCTACGGCAGTTGGCCGCGCATCAGCTGGATCTGGTCCTGTCCAACCAGCCCGTTCAGGGCAATGAGCAGACCCCATGGCGTTCCCGGATGGTTGCCCGGCAACCCGTCAGCATCATTGGACGGCCGGGGCTTGCCTCAAGTGATGAGGTCATTGATCTCCTGCGAAACCACACGCTGATTGTGCCGGGAACCAAGAGCAACATCCGCCAGGCTTTCGAGCAGGTTTGCGAATATCACCGATTACGGCCCACGATCGCGGTTGAGGTCGACGACATGGCCATGATGCGACTTTTGACCCGCGACACAGATCACCTGGCCATTCTGCCGCCGGTTGTGGTGCGAGACGAGCTTCAAGCGGGCACCCTGCAGGAGTATGGCGAGCTGCCCGGGGTCTATGAAGATTTTTACGCCATCAGCATTCGTCGACAGTTCGTATCCCCGACTTTAAGTGCGCTGCTGTCTCAGACTTCCGAGGAACTGGTGAATCCGGTGGTAAGCACCGATCCCTCATAAAAGAGCCAATCGCCCCCTGTGATGCGCTGCGGATCAAAAAGCGAGTGTCAAAATCGTGTAAAACCCGTCCAGACCTGAAGCCCTGGCGCCCAATCAAAGTCTGTCAGTGTTATGTTCCCGTATAGTCACACCATAGGCACCAACGAAGGCGGAGGTGCGACGTTCAGAGACCGCGCTGGCCGGTCGTGTTCAATTCTTTGACAGGGAGAATACCGAGGCATGAGCCACCCCGTGGACGAGAACTCCGTTCGCCCCGAGCGCGGCAAAGCCAGCGTACTGAAAACCCTTCTGGTGTCGCTTTTCATCGTGGCGATCGGTGCTGGCCTGGTCTGGCTGATTTTCAAAACCGAGCCGACCGCCACTCGCAAGGAAGCTGCCCGCGAAACCGCCATGCTGGTGGATGTCCAGAGTGTCAGCCGTGGTCGCTACAAACCCACCATTGAGGTGCTAGGACAGGTTATGCCGGCGCGGGAAGTTAACCTCGGCTCCAGGGTGTCCGGTCAGGTGATCGAACAATCGGAAGCCTTCAATCCCGGTCAACGGGTGAAGGAGGGGCAACTGCTGGTGCGAATCGACCCGGCAGACTATGAATCAGCGCTGGAACAACGACAGAGCGAATTGCTGCAGGCACAGGCAGATCTGGATTTGGAACAGGGTCAGCAAGCCGTTGCAAAACGGGAGTTGGAGCTATTTGGCGACAATATCGAGACGGCCAACGAAGCCCTGATTCTGCGCCGCCCCCAGCAGAAACAGGCCGAGGCCCGGCTGGCCGCCGCCAGGGCTGCGGTGCGCCAAGCCAAGTTGGCTCTTGAACGCACCTACATTCGCGCGCCTTTTCCCGCTCAGGTGCTGACACGCGAGGTTACCCTTGGTTCTCAGGTCAATGTCGGTCAGGCGCTCGGGCGCCTCGTGGGCACCAACCAGTATTGGATAGAAGCGACGGTCCCACTGACCAAACTCCAATGGCTGAGTTTCGACAACAATCCGGAGACCAGCGGCGCAGCAGTCAACCTTTACCACGACACCGTCTGGCCTTCCGGCCAAAGTCGGCAAGCAAAACTCACCCAGCTTGTCGGCGAACTGGACAGCAATGCCCGCATGGCCAGAGTGTTGATCACCGTGGATGACCCCCTTGCTCTGAACGAGTCCGCCGGCCAGCCTCCGCTTATTCTGGGTACGTTGCTGCGAGCCGAAATTGAGGGCCGCGCGCTGGAAAACGTGATTCGACTGGATAGAGCCCTGATCCGCCGCAACAACACGGTCTGGGTGATGGAAGACCGCAAACTGGCCATTCACGACGTGACCATTGTTCTGCAGGACGAGAATTACGCCTATATCAGCGACGGCCTGGAAGAAGGTGACCAGGTGATCACCAGCCAGCTGGCCTCGGTGGTCAGCGGTGCCGACCTCCGGCTGGAGGGCGACAGGGATGAGTGAAGCCCGGCGTCGAAAGGGCTGGGTTGGCCCCATCGAATGGATGGCCCGCAACTCCATCGCCGCGAACCTGATCATGATCCTATTGCTGGCCGGGGGCCTATGGATGGCCACCCAGGTTCAGAAAGAGGTGTTCCCGCAGTTCCAGCTGGACATTGTTCAGGTCAGAGTCAGTTATCCAGGCGCGGCACCAGAGGAAGTGGAACAGGGCATTCTCCTTCCGGTAGAAGAAGCCATTCAGGGCATTCAGAGCATCGAGGAAATGACCTCCACCGCTCGCGAAGGCAGCGGCAACATCCAGTTGGAGCTGGTGTCCGGCACCAACCGCATGCAGGCACTGCAAGACATCGAGCAGGCGGTAGATCGCATCCGCACGTTTCCCGAACAGGCGGAAGAACCCCGTGTTCGCCTGATCACCCCAACCCGGGACGTCATGGAGCTGACGCTCTACGGCGATGTCGACATATGGACACTGCGCCAGCTGGGTGAGCAAGTGCGCAACCGGCTACTGGCCGAAAACGCCATCACCCAGGCCGTGATCGACGATGTGCCCGCCTACGTGACCAGTGTGGAAATCCCGCTGGAAATCCTGCGCAAGTACGACCTCACCTTGGCCGAAGTAGCCAGCAGGATCGGGCAATCCAGCGAAGACATTGCGGCCGGTTCCATGGCCACCGGCAATGGCGACATTTTGCTGCGCCTGAAAGATCGCAAACAGTGGGCCGACGCTTTCGAGAACATTGTGATTCTGAACGCCGAATCCGGTGCTGCCGTTACGCTCGGAGAGATCGCCACCGTGCGCGATGGCTTTGAGGAAGGCGGTTTTCATTCCCGCTTTAACGCCCTGCCCTCAGTGGAAATCGAAATCTTCCGCACCGGTGACCAATCGCCTCTGGACATTGCCGACTCGGTTGAAAAGGTCATGGCAGAGCTGGAAGTCACTTTACCGGACGCCGTCAGCGTGCGCATCGACAGCAACCGTGCGGAACACTTTGAAGACCGCATGACCATGCTACTGGAAAACGGCGTGATGGCCATGGTGATTGTGCTGGTCATCCTTAGCCTGTTCCTGGAATACCGCCTGGCGTTCTGGATCATGATGGGCATGACCATCTCGTTCGTTGGCAGCGTTCTCTTCCTGCCCGCCATGGACGTCACCGTGAACATGATCTCCATGTTCGGCTTTCTGATGGTGCTGGGCATCGTCGTGGACGACGCCATCGTGGTCGGCGAGAACATTTACGAATACCGGGAACAGGGCATGAACTTCATGGATGCGGCCATACAGGGCGCCAAGGACATTGCCGGCCCGGTGACCTTCAGCATCCTGACCAACATCGTGGCTTTCCTGCCGTTACTGTTCATCCCCGGCGCCACAGGTAATTTCTGGTGGCCGCTGGGGATTGTGATCATCCTGGTGCTGGCCATTTCACTGATTGAAGCTCTGTTCATCTTGCCCGCTCATCTTGCTCACAGCGGGCAAGGCAGCGTGACGGTCTACGGCCACTGGATGCACGGAATCCAGCGAGTGTTCTCTCGCGGCTTTCAGACCGTGGTGGATAAAGGCTACCGGCCATTGCTGGATCTGGCACTGCGTTTTCGTTACATCACCCTGACCACGGCGCTTACCATCATGGTGGTGTCCGGCGCCTATGCCATCAGTGACCATATGGGCATGATCATGATGCCGGAGGCGCCCACGGATGAGATAGAGGCGGGCATTAGGCTACCCACTGGCACCACGGCAGAACGTGCCGGCGAACTGGCCATGATCATCACCCGGGATACCCAGAGACTGTTTGAGGAACACAATCTGTCCCGCAACGTGGAAGGCATCAAGACCAACGTGCGCGGCCAGGAATTCATCGATGTAGAACTGGTATTGCTGCCGGGCGATCAGCGGGACATGACCGTTAACGAAATCATCGAACTGTGGCAAAACGAGCTGGGCGATTTTAAAGGCGTTGATCAGATTACCTTTGAAGCCGAGCAGGGCCCCGGCAGCTGGCGCGACGACATCAGTGTGGACCTCAGCCACACCGACATAGATACCCTGGCAAGGGCCAGCGAACGCTTCGTGCAGGAACTGAAAAAGCTCGGCCAGACCCGTGGCGTGAACGACAATTACTCCACCGGCAAGCCGCAGTTCGACATCAGCCTGACGGACGAAGGCCGTGCCCTCGGCCTGACCGGCGCCGATGTGGGTCGCCAGCTGCGGGATGCCTTCTATGGCAGTATCGCCCTGCGCCAGCTTCGAGGCATCAATGAGAACGAAGTCCGCGTGCGACTGCCGGAATACCAGCGCAAGGATCTGCACTACCTGGATAACTTTGTCATCCGCACCAGTGGCGGTCAGACCGCCGGGAGCCAGAGCGTAGCGAGTCAAGAAGTGCCTCTGATGGACGTGGCCAACCTGACCATCTCCGAATCCTTCCGGTCCATCGACCGGCGCGATGGTCGCCGGGTCATTACCGTAGGCACGGATGTTGAACCGAAATCCGCTACAAGCCAGGTTCTGGAGGTCATTCAGACCGAACTACTACCGCAACTGCGAACGGATTTCCCGGGGCTGACGTGGACCTTTCAGGGCAGCCAAGCGGAACTGCGGGAGTCTACCGCCGCGCTCTGGGGCGGTTTTGGGTTGGCCATGTTCGCGATCTACGCCCTGCTGGCCGTGGCCTTCAGCAGCTATCTGCAGCCGCTGGTAGTCATGCTGGCCATTCCATTCGGGGCTGTGGGTGCCATCATTGGCCACATGATTCTCGGAATGGAACTGTCGCTGGTCAGCATCATGGGCATCGTCGCCCTCTCTGGCGTGGTGGTGAACGACTCGCTGATCATGGTGTCTTACGCCAACCGCCAGCGCGAACGCCTTGGCCCTGCCCAGGCCATTTACGAAGCGGGCATTCGCCGTTTCCGGCCCATCCTGTTGACCACGCTCACCACCTTCGGTGGCCTCACGCCGATCATCACCGAGACCTCCCTACAGGCCACCTACCTGATCCCCATGGCCGTCTCCCTGGGTTTCGGCATCGTCTTCGCCACAGCGCTGATATTGTTCCTGGTGCCGTGTCTTTACCTTGTGCTGGAAGACACAAGGCACTGGTTCCCTGGAACGCAAGGTAGCCTTATAAGAAATCCCTGATCCTGATTTCTGAGCTATACTGTTATCGCACCGAACGAGAAATGCGAATCACCGCGAATCAGCCTGCCAGGTTACCTGAACTATCCTCGTTCAGTCAGAGTATAAAGCCATGGATTTCAGCCACACGTCTGCAGTGACAGACGACCAGGCCGCCTTGCTGTCGGAGGTTGCTCGCCAGATCAGTAACGGCGTCATCGTCACGGATGAACAGGGCCTGATTACCTGGATCAATCCGGGCTTCGAAACCATCACCGGCTATCGTCTAAGTGAAGTCCTGGGGAAGAAACCGGGCGATTTCCTGCAAGGCGAACAGACCGATCCCCGTACCGTCGAATACATACGACAGCAAGTCGCTGAGAACAAAAGCTTCACCTGCGAGATCATCAATTATCATCAAAAGGGACACCCGTATTGGGTTCGCACTCTTTACCAGCCGATCACTTTGCAGAGCTCAGGCTTCAAGGGCTTTATGGCGATTCAGAGCGATATCTCGGCTGAAAAGGCCAGCCAGGAGGAACTTGAGTATAGCCTACAGTTTCATCGCGCCATCCTTGGCACGCTCTATGACGCCGTCGTAACCACCGATCTCAAGGGTACAATTAAAAGTGTTAACCCTGCCCTGGAAGAGATGTTCGGATACCAGGACAAAGAGCTCATTGGTCAACCAATTACCAAACTGATGCCACAGGAAATGGGCCAGATCCACGACGGCTATATGCACGAATACGCAGCCAGTAAGAATCATTCGAGCGCCATCATGGGCAACCTGCGAGCAATACAAGGTGTCCGGGCTGACGGCTCACTCCTCAGCCTGCGAGCTGCGGTCACCGAGACCGAATTCCACTCTGAAAGGCTCTTGGTCGCAGCCATGTACGACATCACCGAAAGCGAGAGTCGTCAGGCCGAGCTACAGGGATTCCGCGCAACTCTTGATAACACGCTCGACTGCGTTTTCATGATTGACGCTCAATCACTTCAATTCTTTTACGTGAATGAGGGTGCATCGAAGCATGTCGGGTATTCCCGCGAAGAAATGCTCACCATGCATCCTTACGAAATACAGCCCAATTATCCGGAAGAGCGGTTCAGAGAGCTCACCGCTCCGCTCGTGAGTGGGGACGTCCCATCTCTGAACTTTGAGACCGTTCATCGCCACAAGAAGGGCTTTGACATCCCGGTGGAAGTGTCACTTCAATACATGACGCTGACGGACGAACTGCCTCGTTTTATCGCCATCGTGAGGGACATATCCAGACAACGTAAACAGCAAAAGGCGATCGAGAAACTCGCTTACTACGACCCACTGACAAATTTGCCGAATCGGAGACTGATTCGGGAATACATTTCTGACTGCCTGCAACAAAGTGAGGCATCTGGCTGCTTTGGCGCTGTCATGCTGACCGATCTGGATAATTTCAAAACCGTCAATGACACCCTGGGACATCGAACGGGGGACAACCTGCTAATCGAAGTCTCAAACCGATTTGTGGACATTATCGGGGACAAAAACGCGATATCGCGACTGGGCGGAGACGAGTTCCTGATCGTTTTTATTACCTCCGAGCGAGATCGCAGGAAAGCCATCGAATCACTGACGGATTTGGCGCGTCAACTGCTATGGGCGGCCTCAAAGCCGACCGATGCTCTTGGGAGTGCGCGACCGATTTCCACCAGTATCGGCATCGTACTGTTCAACAACGCGTCGGTCACAGCCAGCGATTTGATGCGTATGGCTGACATTGCCATGTACGACGCCAAGAACAAGGGCAAGAACAGCTACAGCCTCTTTGACGGGGCCATGCAAAAAAGGCTTCTGGAGGAACAGAGTCTGACCGTGGAGCTGAACACCGCTTTGCGGGTGAACGAGGAGATCATTCCATGGTTTCAGCCAAAGGTCGATCAGGATGGCCAAATCACCGGCTTTGAAGCCCTGGCTCGGTGGATGCACCCCTATCATGGTTTAATGACCCCTGGCTCCTTTATCGAGCTTGCTGAGCGCCAGAACCTGATGGGCGTGTTAAGCGACAGGATTCTGCTTCAAAGCTGTCACTGCATGAGCAAGTGGCGAGAAAAATACGAGATTGATGAAATGACGGTGTCGGTCAATATCAGTCAAAGTCAGCTGACCATGAGGGATTTCCCTGAACGGGTAAAACAGATACTGGCCGAAACCGGCCTTCCCCCTGAAGCATTAGTGCTCGAAATCACCGAAAGCGTTGTGGCGGAAAACATTCAGCATTCTGTCTTGCAAATGAAACAACTGATTGATCAGGGCATCACTTTCTCGATGGACGACTTTGGCACCGGTTACTCGTCACTGTCCTATTTACGAGAACTCCCCATCTCTGAATTGAAGATAGACAAGAGCTTCGTCGAAAGTCTTTTACACGATGAAGAGGGCTTTTCCATCGTCAGGTCTATTCTCAATCTGGCTGACAGTCTCAAGCTTTCCGTGGTCGCCGAAGGCATTGAAACGCACGAACAATGGCAAGCGCTCAAAAACCTTGGCTGTGGTGGTTTTCAGGGCTATTTTTTCAGTCGCCCCCAGCCGGAAGAGCAGGTCATCGAAAGCTTGCAACGCCTTGCAGAATAAGCTGCCTACCCAGATCCGGTGAGTTAGCCCGCGTTCTGGCAGCATGGACAGAAATAAAGCCGACGACTGGCTACCCGGATCTTTTGAATCGGCGAGTCGCATAAGTGGCAAGCCTGCCCTTCCCGATTAAAAACGCGGTGCCTGCGCTGGCCAAACGTCCAACCCGCCTGTTTCAGTCGCTCTGCCAATTCCGACTCGAAAGCTTTGTACCGATCGAAGGCAAAAAACACCTGCTCGGCACGCTGACCACCAATCGCGATCTCTATGTCATCCACCATACGACGTATTTCAGGGCCTTCCGGCATAATCGGTATCCAAACTGCATTGCTAAACAACGGAGTTTCATCAGAGATGGCTAAAGTTTACGATCAACTGCCGATCACAGATGTAGCTCGTGTCGAATTCAATGGTCAGACTTGTCGTCTGAAATGAGTCGCATCTAGACTTCCATTAGAAACCCGATCAATCGCCAACTTAGAACGTAAAATGAGATGAGAAAAAACTTACCTGTTACCCAGACAGAGCGCCGGTTTTCCCCCGGACAAAAGCTGATTTCCTCGACAGATCTTCGCGGCAAAATCAGCTACTGCAATCAAACGTTCGTCGATGTAAGCGGTTTCGCCCGCGAGGAATTGATCGGGCAACCGCACAACGTCATCCGCCATCCGGATATGCCGCCCGCCGCCTACGAAAACATGTGGTCCCACCTCAAATCGGGGCAGCCCTGGATGGGATTGGTAAAAAACCGCTGCAAAAATGGCGACTTTTATTGGGTTAAAGCCTACGTCACGCCCATCACCGAGGCTGGCAAAGTGATCGGATACGAGTCCGTGCGGGTTTGCCCCGACAGAAACGATGTCGATCGGGCGGAACGACTTTACCAGCGGATCAATAAAGGCGGCAGTGCCATTCGCTGGCGGGACAAATATTCCCTTGGCGCCCTGGCATTCGTCGCTCTGGCGGCCTTTGCGATTGCACTTTACGCCCTCGGTTTTTCGGCCTACGCGATGGGGCTGTCCACTGCCGGGCTATTGGGTGCAACTGGTTGGAAATTGGCTTCCGATCATAAACGGCATCGTGAGCTCCACGAACTTTTGGGCAACACCTTCACTGACCCCCTCGCCGCAAAAGCCTTTACGGACGACCCGCTGTCCGTCGGGCGAATCAAGGTCGGTGTGATCGCGCAAAAGGCGCATCTGGACACCGTGCTCACGCGAATGGAAGACGCTGCGGGCCAGGTCTCATTGCAGGCAAACAAAGGAATGGAAAACGCCTACGAATCAGAGCAGGCGCTGCAACAACAGGAAGCCGAGACAGAACAGGTCGCCACTGCCGTTCATGAAATGTCCACGACCATCGGGGAAGTCTCGTCCAATGTACAGGCAACCGCCAATCGGGCGGACGAGTCAAAAGAGATGGCGATAAACGGGAAACAGGTTGTCGTTTCCACGCGAGAATCCATCGAACAATTGAAAGTCACTGTGGACGATATCCGCAAATCCGTGAGAGAGCTGGCTGAACAAACCAAAAGCATCGCAAGCGCAGCCGCCATTATCGAGGAGATTGCTGACCAGACCAATCTGCTGGCGCTGAACGCCGCCATTGAAGCCGCCAGGGCCGGTGAATATGGCCGGGGGTTTGCCGTAGTTGCCGATGAGGTCCGTAACCTGGCCCGCAGAACCCAGGATTCGACTCAGGAGATTCAATCCATTGTTGATGCTCTGCGACAAGGTTCAGATAAATCGGTCGCCGTTACCGAAAAGGGCACCAAGGCAGCTGAACGGGGCCTTGAGAAAATGCTCGAAACGGAAACGACACTGTCTGACATTGCAACGGCAGTTGGTGAAATCGCAGACATGGCATTACAGATGGCGGCCGCCGTGGAAGAACAGGCTCAGGTTTCTGACCAGATCAATCAACAGGTCGAAAACATATCCAGCCTGGCGCAAAAGAACCGGGAAAAAGGCGCTGAATCTGCGGAAACTATCAAATCATCCAATCAGGTTGCCCGAACAATGCACGAATTGGTCATACACCTCCGGTAGTCGCCACTTATCGTCACCCGAAGAGCCAATTCACGGATTGATCGTACCCTATGTTGAGCCCATTGATGTTGGACTTAACCTATGGCTTACGATCAATCTCTCAAAAAAACGCTCTATTCAGTCGGGGTAATCGTCCTTTTGCTGGCGATCTATCTATTGGCGAGCAAAACGCCCGCGGCCGAACCTGTAACCACCGTTGTTCCAACCATCTTTGCCGAAGCCCGCGGCGCAATGGACTGGAATGCGTCGAAGTGGCACCAGTTCAGGAAGGATCCGGACAATCAATGGCAACTGTCTTCTCGCGAGCAACGTTCAAGGAACGGTCGCGGCCCCCATGAATGGTTGCCAAGATTCGATCAATGCCTGTACATCAGCCGCTTTGTCTCTACCATGAAGCGCTATGGATTAGACCAAGATCCACAAAAGATGCAACGTCTGGCCTCACAACGACAGCGCTGCTATACCCAATTTCAATAGCGACCAATCGTGCTAGGCTCAATGGTCCATTAGCAGACTAGGGCGAGTTCATGAGAAAGAACATTCTGATCACCGGTGCGAGTTCCGGCCTTGGTGAAGGTATGGCCCGGGAATGGGCGGCCCAGGGGTGCAATCTGGCACTCTGCGCCCGTCGGGCGGACAAACTGGAAGCACTTCAACGGGAATTGCAGCAAGCGTATCCGGGGATTCGCGTGCTGGTTCGCGAGCTGGATGTGTGCGACTACGATCAGGTATTCGAGGTGTTTCGTGGTTTCCGGGACGAACTGGGCAGCCTGGACCGGGTCGTGGTGAACGCCGGTATTGGTAGCTCTCAACCCATTGGCAGAGGGCACTTCGCCGCCAACCGTCACACCATGGAAACCAATGTCATTGGCGCCATTGCGCAAAGCGAAGCGGCGATGGAAATCTTTCGAGAGCAGAACGACGGTCACCTGGTGCTGATGTCGTCGCTGAGCGGGGTTCGTGGTTTTCGGGGCCCATTGAACGTCTACGCAGCCAGCAAAGCGGCCGTGGCCTCTCTTGCAGAAGGATTGCAGCTGGACACGAAAGGCAAACCCATCAATGTCAGCAACATCATGCCGGGCTACATCCTGACGGACATCAATCGAGGAGTAAAAAACGCGCCGTTTCGGGTGGACCTCGAGACCGGCGTCAAAGCTCTGGTAAAGGCCATTGATTCTGAAAAACGCCGAGCTTACGTGCCCTGGTGGCCATGGACGCCCATGAGTTATGTGCTTAAAGCGCTGCCATTCGGCCTGTTTGCACGAGCCATGTAAGCGCAGGGCCTAACGGTAGCCTGTTATTTCTTTACAGGCTTATTTAAAGCGCACCACCAGTTCGTGCAGCTCGCCGGCAATCCGATCCATGTTCTGCGAACTTTCAGTGGATTGCTGGCCTTTGTCCAGATTGTCTGACGCCAGGGTAGATATCTGTTCGACCTGCTGGTTGATCTGCTCGGCCACCTGAGACTGCTCCTCAACAGACGCAGCCATCTGGGTCGCCATCTCGGCAATCACACCCACAGATTCATTGATCTGGGACAGGGTCTGTTCGACTTCCAACATTTTTTCGAGGCCCTGATCGGCCGCATCGTTACCTTGATTGGCGACATTGACCGAGCTTTCTGAGCGGGATGTCAGTGTGTCAATAATCCCATGGATTTCCTTGGTCGAATCCTGAGTACGCCGGGCCAGGTTACGGACCTCATCGGCAACCACCGCAAACCCCCGCCCATGTTCCCCCGCCCTGGCTGCTTCTATCGCCGCATTCAACGCCAGTAGATTGGTTTGTTCGGCAATTTCTTCGATGATCTTGGCAGCGCCAGCAATTTTCTGGGTTTCCGCGGCCAGTTCCTGAACCGACTCGCTGATGCCTTGAACAGTCGACTTCAGGTTTTCGATGGTCTGACGGGCTTCGGCGACGACGGTTGATCCCTGATCGGCGAATTCTCGTGCGCCGTCAGCCTTGCCAGCGGTTTCCTGGACATTGCCAGACACCTCGGCAATGGTTTGCGACATTTCATGCACGGCCGCAGCCACCTGTTCAGTTTCGCCCTGCTGCTGACGAAGGGTTTCCTGGGTCTCATAATTCAACTCAAGACCCTGCATGGCATTCACTTTGACCTGTCCGGCGGAATCTTCCAGTCGCGTTAACACTGTATCCAGATGGCGCTGTTGCGCCATCGCCGCTACTTTGATTCGGCCCAACACCAGGTCATCGTCGGTGTAGCTCCGTGCCGCCAGGTTGTCGGTAAAGGTTTTACCCATCTGCTGGGTGATGGAGCTCAGCAAATGGCGCTTCGATAGGTGCATCCACACCGCATAGCCGATGACACCCAGCGACAAAACGCCTTCGGACAACACCTTTTGCCCCATCCAGAACAATGCGCCGGTCACCACAAACACCAGGGCCAGAAACACCGTGCTCATGGAAATCCGCTTCCAGATCGGAAGGCCACTCTTTCCTGCCCGAATCTTGGCGTACAGCTTGTCGGCGCGCTCCACATCAGTGCGATCTGGGCAGGCACGCACCGATTCATACCCCATCACCTCGCCTTTTTCCGTCACCGGGGTGATGTAAGCACTGACCCAATAGTAGTCGCCGTTCTTACATCGATTCTTGACCATGCCCATCCAGGGCTTACCCGCTTTCAGATAGGACCACATGTTCTCGTAGGCCTCTGGCGGCATGTCTGGATGTCGCACGATGTTGTGGGGCTGGCCAATGAGCTCGTCTCGGCTATATCCGCTGACTTCAACAAAGGCATCGTTGCAATGCTGGATTTTGCCTTTGAGATCCGTCGCTGAAATCAGTTTCTGTGAGGCGGGAAATTTGCGCTCGGTGTTTGTTACTGGGAGGTTTTTGCGCATGGCTATCATCCTTAATGACGCTTAAGCACGGATCCGGACTGGCAGTATAGTAGACGGCACGAATCCGGCATGCTTAAACCACGTTATCTAAACGATTAGTGAGGAACTTTACCGTGGGCCATGGATATTCCTATCTACTTAACGGTCACGTTTGGCGTTTTCTATCACTGGCCGAACTGATGGCAAAAGCGTCGCCCGCACGATCCGGTGATCGCCTGGCAGGGGTAATGGCCGAATCGGCCGAGGAGCGCGTAGTGGCGCAGATGCGGCTGGCGGAGGTGCCCCTCAAAGCCTTTTTATCCGAAGCACTGATCCCCTATGAGGCCGATGAAGTAACAAGGCTGATTCTGGACAGCCACGACGCCCAGGCGTTTCAGCCCATCGCCCACCTCACCGTCGGCGATTTCCGGAATTGGCTGTTGAGCGACGAGGCCACACCGGAGCTGCTCGAAGCCGTCTCACCCGGTTTGACCCCGGAAATGGTGGCGGCGGTGAGCAAACTCATGCGCAATCAGGACCTGATTCTAGTGGCCCGCAAACGCCGAGTTACTACCGCCTTCCGAAATACGATTGGTCTGCCCGGGCATTTCTCCACCCGACTTCAACCCAACCACCCGACCGACGACCTGACCGGCATCGCGTCCAGCATTCTGGACGGCCTACTGTATGGCAGCGGCGATGCGGTCATTGGCATCAACCCCGCCACCGACAACGTGGCGCAAACCAAGAAGCTGCTGCACATGGTGGACGCGATCATCCGCGAGTACGACATCCCCACCCAGTCCTGTGTGCTGACCCACGTCACCAACACCCTGGAAGCCATCGAACAGGGGGCGCCGGTCGATCTGGTGTTTCAATCCATTGGCGGCACCGAGGCGACAAACCGCAGCTTCGGTTTTGATTTGAAAACCCTGGCCGAAGCCCAGAGCGCGGCGCTGTCGCTGAATCGGGGCACCGTGGGCAACAACGTGATGTATTTCGAGACTGGCCAGGGCAGCTCGCTGTCCGCCGATGCCCATCACGGCCTGGATCAGCAAACCTGCGAGGCCCGAGCCTATGGCGTTGCGCGGCACTTCAATCCGTTATTGGTAAATACCGTGGTCGGCTTTATCGGGCCGGAATACCTGTTTGACGGCAAGGAGATTACCCGGGCGGGGCTGGAAGACCATTTCTGCGGCAAATTGCTGGGCGTCCCCATGGGTTGCGACATCTGCTACACCAACCACGCCGAAGCAGACCAGAACGACATGGACAACCTGCTGACCCTGCTCGGCGTGGCGGGCTGTAATTTCATCATGGGCATTCCCGGCTCCGACGACATCATGCTGAATTACCAGACCACGTCTTTTCATGACGCGCTCTACCTGCGCCGGGCACTGAACCTGTTGCCGGCACCAGAATTCGCCGACTGGCTGGAGCGCATGCAAATTTTCGACAACGTCGCCGAGCATCGACTGGCCAACGCCTTGCCACCCGGCTTTCATGAACCACTGCGCCGCATTGGTCGGGAGAACTCCCATGAGTAAACACGACAAACCCGCAGTGGTCGCCAATCCGTGGCGAACGCTCGGCCAGTTCACTGACGCACGGATCGGGCTGGGCCGCGCCGGTGTCAGCCTGCCCACGTCGAAGCTGTTAGAGTTTCAACTGGCCCATGCGCGCGCACGGGACGCCGTTCATTTTCCGTTGCAGGTTGATCGTCTGATTAATGATCTTGGGCAGGAGCCAGCTATCGCGGCCCTGGGCCAACCGATCTGTTTACAGAGCCGTGCAGCAGATCGCCTGACCTATCTTCAGCGACCCGACCTCGGGAGGCAGCTCTGCCCATCGTCACAGTCGGATCTGGCGCAGAATTCCGCTGATGGACAGCCAGCTGACCTGTCCATCGCCCTGGTGGACGGTCTGTCGCCAACGGCGGTTCAGCAACATGCGGCGCCCTTTTTGGCAACACTGTTACCGGTTCTTCGGGATGCCACGACATTGAAACACTGGCGGCTGGCCCCGCTCGCTCTGGTCGAGCAGGGCCGCGTTGCCATCGGCGATGAAATCGGGGCAAGCCTGAACGCCCGTGTGATGGTTGTCATTATTGGTGAGCGGCCGGGGCTCAGCGCACCCGACAGCCTGGGCGTCTACCTCACGTATGAGCCAAAGGTCGGGAAACACGACGCGCAACGCAATTGCCTGTCCAACATCCGGCCACGAGGTCTGGATTTCCATCAGGCGAGTCAGAAACTGGCGTATCTGTTGAGCGAGGCCGACCAAATGGCTACGTCCGGCGTTGCGCTGAAAGACCGCACGGAAACGGCGGATGCTCTCGATACCCATCATAACGCGAGCGCCAAACACACCAATTTTCTTGTGCCCGGATCGTAAAGGCCTGAATAGCCGGGGTGAGTGACGTCGCCCAGCCTTCCGTTAAATCCGTAAAGTGGGTAACGTGAAGGTCAGACAAAAACAACAACCGGATCGATCGGACAGAGACGCCCGTTATGAAAATTCGAGCAGCCGTGCTTCAAACCATTGGCGCTGAGCGCCCCTATCAGGACACGCATCCACTCACCATCGAAACTCTGGAACTGGACCCACCCAGTGACAACGAAGTTCTGGTGCAGATAAAAGCCGCAGGCCTCTGCCATTCGGATCTGTCCGTGATCGATGGCAATCGCCCGCGGCCAGTCCCTATGGCTCTCGGCCACGAAGCCGCTGGCGTTGTGAAAGCCGTGGGCAATGGCGTGCGGGATCTGAGCCCTGGCGATCATGTGGTCACCGTGTTCGTGCCCAGTTGTGGTCACTGTGCGCCCTGTGCCGAGGGTCGGCCAGCGCTGTGTGAGCCCGCCGCTGCCACCAACAACGCCGGCACGCTCGTCAGTGGCGGGCATCGGCTGCACCGGCCCGACGGCACGCCGGTCAATCATCATCTGGGCGTGTCTGCCTTTGCCGACCATGCGGTGGTCTCCCGGGATTCGCTGGTTAGAGTCGACCCGGAACTGCCGTTTCACCACGCCGCGCTCTTCGGCTGTGCGGTGTTGACGGGCGTGGGCGCTGCCATCAATTCTGCGGACGTAAAGCCCGGTCAAACGGTGGCTGTGATCGGATTGGGCGGGGTCGGTTTGAACAGTGTGCTCGGGGCATTGGTGGCTGGCGCCGGCCAGGTGATTGCACTGGACCTGGACGAAGGCAAACTCGCCACCGCCAGATCCCTGGGAGCCAGTGAGGCACTCAATGCCGGGGGCGAGGACGTTGTGGCAAAGGTCAAGGCACTGACGAACGGTGGCGTGGACTGTGCCATAGAAATGGCCGGCTCGGAAAAGGCCCTGGAACTGGCGTATCAAATCACTCGACGCGGCGGCACTACCGTCACCGGCGGCCTTGCCCATCCCGAACGCAAAGTATCCATCCAGCAGGTTAGCCTGGTGGCAGAGGAGCGCACCCTCAAAGGCAGCTACGTGGGCAGCTGTGTGCCGGTGAGGGACGTGGCCCGCTACGTCAGCCTGTTCCGTCAGGGCAAATTGCCGGTGGACAAGCTACTCAGCGACACGCTGACGCTCGACGACATCAATGAGGGCTTTGAAAAACTGGCTGCTGGCAAAGCCATCCGGCAGGTCATTCTGTTTGACTGACGGCTGGCATCTAACAGAGCAATGAAAGGAACCACGAGTTGAACCGATCAGACTTCCGCGTCTTTTATCCCATTACCACGCGCTGGATGGACAACGACATCTACGGTCACGTGAACAACGTGACCTACTTTTCCTACTTCGATACGGCCATCAATCGCTACCTGATCGAGGAAGGCGGGCTGGACATTCACAACGCGCCCATTGTGGGGTTCATGGTCAACTCGAACTGCCAATACCATGCCCCTATCGCCTACCCGGAGGCCATTGAAGCGGGTTTACGCGTGGTGAAAGTGGGCACCAAATCGGTGACTTACGAAGTCGCGATTTTCAAGCAGGGTGCTCAGGAAGCGGCGGCCAACGGCCAGATGGTGCATGTATTCGTGGAGCGGGCGTCCAACACCTCACAGCCGATCCCGGAACCGATCCGCAAGGCGCTGGACGCCATCGCCGTGTGAGCATCAGGTCATTCGAACCATGACGCCGGCAGTCACTGGCATGTGATAGACGGCAATGTCCGCGAGATGATGACGTTTTCAATTCAGGTGACGCGTGTATTCACTTTAGTGCAATTCAGAGAGAAACGGCGGGCCAGACATTTTTATAAAAACTGTACATTTATACAGTTTTTGGCCACACTGTTCAGGCAGGACTCGCGGAACACGGTGACGGCGTATGACGACTCCCCAAAAAGCCAGCTTCGTAACCATACGGCGGCAGTTTGAATTTCGGACCATCGAGATTGGCCGCTGGGTTACCGAAGCGGAGAAAGACCGTGCCGCGTTGAAGTTTCACCAGGCCCTGTGCGACCTGATGGACGTGCTCGGCGGTCCGGAATCGCTGGTTTCCCTGCGCCAGACTCTGGGTCTGCAGTACGGCATCGGGGGCCGTCCCGGCGTCGCGGCCCACTACATTCCAGCCACTCGACAGCTTGCTTTGGCCAAAAACGCGGGCGCTGGCAGCCTCGCACATGAGTGGTTTCACGCCTTCGATCATTACATGGGCAGCCGCATGTTCCAGAAGCCCTCGAAGGGCCTGTTCGCGTCTACAGGTTGGCTGGACAGCGTGCCGCTCAAATCCCATCCGCTGAACGGGCTGCTGGCCGACTGTTTCAAAGCCGTGATGCTGAACCCGAGCGGCACCGAGCCCAGCGAGCTGTTCCATAAATCCCGCCAGGCCGATCAGGCGATGGGCGTGCTCTACTACGCACGCCCTGAAGAGATGTGCGCCCGCGCCTTCGAAGCGTTTGTGGAAGATGCCCGACCGATGAGCAGCTTCCTGGTGCGTGGCAGCCGACATTCCGAAGAAGCGAAAACTGGACTTTACCCCCAGGGCGATCAGCGCACCCGAATCAACCAGGTATTTGAACGCTACTTCAACACGCTAGGAAGGGCTCTGCACCGGGAAGCATCGGATTCTTCGACAGACAGGTCTTTGACGCAAGCTCGCACGGGCTCAGGTGTTGCCTAACAGCCTGTGGATTCGGTGGTAAACCTATGACCGGCCGGCAAGTGCGGTCATTGCCTCAAACTGACGCACATGCACTTCCGGAGGCTGATTAGGCGGGCGATCGGCCAGGCTGATCAGCTCTGTCACCATAGCTTTGGCCACTGTTTGCGCCTCAATTCCCCGATACCGCTTCATCGGGCCTTGAAGCAAGCAATTAATAGCTGGCATTGCCTTGATTCCGAGGCTTTCTGCGGTTCGCTGTTCGGAACGCTCTGTCATCAGCAAGCCCGGCTGATAGATCGACAGGTACGGAAATTCCAGAGCTTTCAGGCCATCTTCCAGCTCACCTTTGACCCGGTTATAAAACACCGGCGAAGAAGATGACGCGCCGACAGCAGACATCAGAATGTAGGCTCCAACGCCCTGCTTGCGCCCAAGCTCAGCGGCTTTCAGGGGAATGCCGCAATCTATCGCGCGGAATCGCTCCTTCGAACCCGCTTTCTTGATGGTCGACCCCAGGCAGCACAGGATGGCATCCACCTGAAACAACCTTTCCTGAGCGTCCAACTGGTCGAGATCCAGTACGACCTGTTGTAGCTTTTCATTCTTGATCGACAATTCCCGTCGCAAGGGTGCCACAACCTGAGATACCACGCTGGACGCAAGCAACTCTTCAAGCACCATTCCGCCAGTCAGGCCCGAAGCGCCTAATAACATGACTTTCATTGGTCCACTCCCTCTAGCAGATTCCGTACCCAGTCCAGGGCATGCGGCTTGTGGGTTATGTCTACCACAAACTCCTGCCCACGGGCTGCACTTTTTAGATAACAGCCATCGTCTGCCGGCTTCCATCGGTCGAGATTCTGGTGATACGTCATGGCATCGGCCGTGGAGGTTGGAAAGAACCACTTTG
This sequence comes from Marinobacter sp. CHS3-4, assembly GCF_030053415.1. GTDB lineage: Bacteria > Pseudomonadota > Gammaproteobacteria > Pseudomonadales > Oleiphilaceae > Marinobacter. The sequence goes on along the minus strand of NZ_JASGBJ010000003.1, from coordinate 109,392 downwards.
GAAGGTACCAATCGGTCGTATTTCTGGCATTGGGCGCGGTCAGTCGATGATTGGGCGTCATAACGGGAAATGTTCCGGCACCTGGGTAATCAGCCAACGCGCCTGAATGCGATAGGCTGTCACTGGCGAGATAGAGGGTATTACCGGGGTCCGGCTCGCCATGACAATGGGGATGATAGTCAGCCCAGGGCAAATCTCCCTTCGCCAATTCATCGATGCGATGAACGGAACCGATCTGCAGCCAACCCCACAAACCATGAAACGGCCTTGATTCCTTGATGAATCGCCATCCGCCCCGGCGCTTTTCTACCGCTCGAAACAGACCGAAAAACAGAAACAGGTCGCCCGGCCCAACCCCCTGTTTTTCAAGGTGGCCCTGGGCACTGCCGGATTGTCCCAGACAGGGCCGCCAGCCTTCGGACCTGGGCAATGAATCTGGGATCACATCGGGGTCCAGGTGGGCCTTCCGCAAACCGGCCCTGGCATCGCCGTTAAGATTACGAATCAGAGTACCAAGGTTTTGACCCCGAAAGGTCACATCCCGATAGGCAATACGGGAACGACGATCGGGTATTGGCAAGGCGTAGGCCCGCCCGTCAGGAAACCAGGGACTGGGGCACCCGCCTGCCGATGAATCAAACCCTTTGCGGCTCAAAATCAGCTTCAATTACGCTCCGCACCTCGCAGAATCGCGTGCAGCAATTCCTCGGCGTCAAACTTGGTCAGCGCCTCGTCGGCCCCCACCTGGGTGGCGTAGCTGACACTCATCTCACTGTTCAGGGAGGTATGAAGAATGATGTAAGGCTGTTTCAGGCCGGATTTGTCCCGCACATTAAACGTCAGTTCATAGCCGTCCAGGCCCGGCATTTCGATGTCACTCACCAGAATATCCACCGGGTTTCCGCTGGCGTCGGCCTCCAGAAGATGATCAAGAGCATCCTGGCCATTGGTGGTTACCGCATAGGAAACGTCCTTACTGTCCAAGGCATCCGCCAATTGCTTTCGCGCGACATAGGAATCGTCGACCAGCAGAATGTTCAGGCCCTTCAACGTTTCCCGCTGCAGATCTGTCAGTGAGACTTCGGCCGGATCCACCGATTCCGGATAGACTCTCGCCAGCAGAAGCTCAACATCCAGCAACTGAACCGTACCCTCTTCCATCTGGATCAGCCCGGTAATGAATGCACGATGCCCCAGGCTGGCTGGTGGTGGCAGCACATCCTTCCATTCGGTTTCGACAATTTTGCGAACGCTTTTCACCAGAAAGCCGATCTCCTGGCGCTGGATATCGGTGACGATGATGGACGCCGATTGGCGATCCTCCTCCGGCATCGGCGCATAGCCAACCGCAGAAGCCATATCGATCACCGGCACAGTGGACCCTCGGAAATTGAGCGTGCCTATCACTGACGGGTGGCTTTTAGGCAAGCGGCTCAGGGGAGAATAAGGCATGATCTCCCGGATTTTCAGCGTGCCCAGCCCGAAAAGGCGCTGATCATTCAGATAGAACAGCAGCAGTTTCTGCGGATGCTTCTTTCCTTCAGCCATCACGTGAATCCTGTGGTGCGTGTTTGTTGGGAACTACAAGTCTGCCTTGGTTTGACCTGTTCGGGCAATCGTCTAGCCAATGCACATTTGTGTGAATCCGAGAGGTCGACCAGTGCGTAAATATTAAACAACAATTATTTGGAGGTCGGGCCATGAAAACGCTCGTGTTATTTCTCCGCTCAAACTCAGTGTCTTCAATGCTTGCGATCGCTTTTGTTTGCCTGTCGCTTGCCAGCCTCGTACTGGTGGCACCAGTTGAGGCGGGCGATGAAACCGACGACGCAATTCAGGATACCATTCTGTCTCAGATCGAAGCGTTCGCCAACGACGACAAGGATGCCGCCTGGGCATTTGCGTCGGATGGCATCAAGCGCCAGTCGGGCTCGGTCGACACCTTTTATAACATGGTGAAGCTCTCCTACCAGCCGGTCTATAAGGCTGCTTCTATCGAATTCCTGGAGCGAATACCTCACTCCGACTTCCACATTCAGGTCGTTCGTCTTAAAGGGCCACAAGGAAAACGCTGGCGTGCCATCTACAGAATGGAGAGGGACGGTAGCGAGTGGCGAATTGGCGGCGTAGCTCTGAAAGAGGCTCCGGGGACCATCTGAACGGTCTTTTTCGTATTATCGAACCACTCAAACGAAACTAATGCAGGGAAAATTCTCGGCCCTCTGCTTTACGTTTACGTAAACTGCTAATACAGTAAGTCATGGAACGACCGCGACCGGCGAAGATCACCATGTCTGACAAAAAGCAGTACACCATCAGCGAACTGGCTAAAGAGTTCGACGTGACAACCCGTAGCATTCGCTTCTACGAAGACGAAGGCCTGCTGCATCCCATGCGCCAGGGGCAGTCCCGCATCTTCAGCAGTAAAGACCGGGCACGTCTGAAGCTCATCCTGCGTGGCAAACGCATGGGCTTTTCCCTCGCCGAAACCCGCGAACTGTTCGAGCTCTGGGACGAAACCCTGACCGGCAGCGAAAAACAGCTGTTAAAAACCCTGGAAGTCGTGGAACGTCGCCGCGCCCAGCTTGCCCAACAGAAAAACGACATCGAAATGATGGAGATGGAACTGGACGCCCATGAAAGCCGATGCCAGGAAGCGCTGACAGACATACGCCACAAACAACAAAAGGCAACGACATGAAATCTCCCTATAGCGAACTCAACTTCGGCCTTGGCGAAACCCTGGACAGCCTCCGCGAACAGGTAAACCGCTTTGCTGCCGCTGAAATCGCTCCGCGCGCCGCTGAAATCGACGAATCCAATCAGTTTCCCATGGACCTGTGGCAGAAAATGGGTGATATGGGCCTGCTCGGCATCACCGTCAGCGAAGAATACGGTGGATCGGGCATGGGCTACCTGGCCCACGTGATCGCGATGGAAGAAATCAGCCGCGCCTCCGCCTCCGTCGGCCTGAGCTACGGCGCCCACTCCAACCTGTGCGTGAATCAGATCTACCGCAACGGCACCGAAGAGCAGAAGCAGAAATACCTGCCCAAGCTCATCAGTGGTGAGCATGTGGGTGCACTGGCCATGTCTGAACCCAATGCCGGATCCGACGTCATCTCCATGAAACTTTCGGCCCGCGATGAAGGCGACCACTACGTGCTCAACGGCAACAAGATGTGGATCACCAACGGCCCCGACGCCAGCACCTATGTGATCTACGCCAAGACCGACGTCCACGGCGGTTCAAAGGGCGTCACCGCGTTTATCGTGGAGCGCGATTACCCGGGCTTCAGCCGCCACCAGAAGCTGGACAAGCTCGGCATGCGCGGCTCCAACACCTGCGAACTGGTGTTCGAAGACTGCAAAGTGCCCAAGGAAAACATCCTGGGCGGCGAAGGCAACGGCGCCAAGGTGCTGATGAGCGGCCTGGATTACGAACGCCTGGTGCTATCCGGCGGCCCGCTGGGCATCATGCAGGCGGCGCTGGACATCACGGTGCCTTACATCCGCGAACGCAAACAGTTCGGCCAGGCCATCGGCGAATTCGAGCTGGTCCAGGGCAAGGTGGCGGATATGTACACCTGGATGAACACCGCCAAGAGCTACGTGTACATGGTTGCCATGTCCGCCGACCGCGGCGAAACGACCCGCAAAGACGCCGCCGGGGCGATCCTGTATTCCGCCGAAATGGCCACCAAATTGGCGCTGGATGCCATTCAGTTGCTGGGCGGCAATGGTTACATCAACGAGTACCCCACGGGGCGCCTGCTGCGTGATGCCAAGCTTTACGAGATCGGCGCCGGGACTTCCGAAATTCGGCGGATGCTTATCGGCCGTGAGTTGTACTTGAACAATTAGGCCCTCTGCCCTGGGTGGAGGCGGTCGGCCGGATGGGTCTTTCGGGAAACGCTACAAGCACGTCCGTGTGCGCTTGATCTCCGGCCATCCATGGCCTCCGACATTCCCGAAAGACCCATCCGGCCAACCGCCCGAACCTGGGCAATGACCTCCAATAAAATACGCTGAGCGGATAGCAACCAAAGCCAGACGAGGGGCAGCGGGTAAAGCGATTCGAAAATTTCGTAGGCCATGGATGGCCGAAGATAAGCGCACATGGATGTGCTCGTAGCGGTTTTCGAATCGCTTTACCCGCTGGCCCGATGCACGGAATTAGATATGACCGTACTCCAAAGCAAAGTGAACCCCAAAGAAGCCGAGTTCCAGGCCAAAAAACAGGCCATGACCGAAGCCGTCGCGGACCTGAACGACAAGATTGCCACGATTCAACAAGGCGGCGGCCCCAGTTATCAGGAACGCCACGTGGCCCGCGGCAAAATGCTCCCGCGCGAACGCATCGACTACCTGCTGGACGACGGCGCCGCGTTTCTGGAAGTCGGGCAACTCGCCGCTTACAACGTCTATGACGAAGACGTACCAGCCGCCGGCACCATCGCCGGCATCGGCCGGGTCAACGGCACTGAATGCATGATCATCGCCAACGACGCCACCGTAAAAGGCGGCAGCTACTACCCTCTGACGGTAAAGAAACACCTGCGCGCCCAGGAAATTGCCCTCAACAACCACCTGCCCTGCATCTACCTGGTGGATTCCGGCGGCGCAAACCTGCCCCGGCAGGACGAAGTGTTTCCGGACAAAGAGCACTTTGGCCGCATTTTCTACAACCAGGCCCGTATGTCCGCCGACGACATTCCCCAGATTGCGGTAGTGATGGGCCTGTGTACCGCCGGGGGCGCCTACGTGCCCGCCATGGCAGACGAATCCATCATTGTGAAGGAACAGGGCACCATCTTCCTGGCCGGACCGCCATTGGTGAAAGCAGCCACCGGGGAAGTGGTCAGCGCCGAGGACCTGGGCGGAGCCGACGTGCACTGCAAAACCTCTGGCGTGGCCGACCATTATGCTGAAAATGACGCTCACGCCCTGGACATTGCCCGCCGCTGCATCGGCAACCTGAACCGCAAAAAACCCACGCCAGTGGAAGTGCGCGAGCCCAAAGCCCCGCTTTACGACCCGGAAGAAATCTACGGCATTGTCGGCACCGACCTGCGCAAACCCTTCGATGTACGGGACGTGATTGCCCGCATGGTGGACGGTTCCGAGTTCGACGAGTTCAAACGCTACTACGGCCAGACGCTGGTGACCGGCTTTGCCCACATCCACGGTTACCCCGTGGGCATCATCGCCAACAACGGCATACTGTTCAGCGAATCCGCCCTGAAAGGCGCGCACTTTGTAGAGCTTTGCTGCCAGCGCAACATCCCATTGCTGTTCCTGCAGAACATCACGGGCTTCATGGTGGGCCAGAGGCACGAAGCCGAGGGCATCGCCAAGCATGGCGCCAAGATGGTGATGGCAGTGGCCTGCGCCAATGTGCCGAAAATCACCGTGCTGATTGGCGGTTCGTTTGGCGCGGGCAATTACGGTATGTGCGGCCGCGCCTACAGCCCGGACTTCCTGTGGATGTGGCCCAATGCCCGCATCTCCGTGATGGGCGGCGAACAGGCCGCCGGGGTACTGGCCACCGTGAAACGGGAAGGCAAAGAGCGCAAAGGCGAAGACTGGAGCGCCGAGGAAGAGGCGGAGTTCAAACAGCCGATCATCGACAAATACGAGGAGCAGGGTCACCCTTACTATGCCAGCGCCCGACTGTGGGACGACGGCATAATCGACCCGGCACAGACTCGCGAGGTAGTCGCTCTCAGCCTGTCCGCTACCCTTAACCGACCGGCCAAACCCACACGCTTCGGCGTGTTCCGGATGTAACCGAGGAGAAAAGCATGACCGATCAGACACCCGCCGTGGTTCTGAATCAGCGCACCGAGGGCGTGACCGAGGTGATCCTCAACCACCCGGAAAAGCGCAATGCCTTCGATGATTTGATCATCCGCAGGCTGATTGACGCGCTCGAGCAAGTGGCCAAAGACGACGACACCCGCGTGGTCATTATGCGTTCCGAGGGCAAGCATTTCTCCGCCGGCGCCGATCTTGCCTGGATGCGACGCATGGCCGGAAATACCCGGGACGACAACCTGGCAGACGCCCGTCAGCTGGCCAAACTGATGTCCACCCTGAACCATCTGCCCAAACCCGTGATCGGGCTGGTGCAAGGCGCCGCGTTCGGTGGTGCCGTTGGGCTGGCCGCCTGCTGCGACATCGTAATCGCCACAGAAGACGCCAAATTCTGCCTCAGCGAAGTCAAACTTGGCCTGATTCCGGCCACCATCAGCCCCTACGTGGTCAGGGCCATCGGTGAGCGCCAGGCTCGGCGGTATTTCCTGAGCGCCGAAGTGTTCAGCGCCGAGAAAGCCCTGGCACTGGGACTGATTCATGAGATTTGCGACCACACAGACAGCCTGCAAACCCGGTGTGACGAGCTGATCTCCCAGCTCATGCAAAACGGGCCAAAGGCCATCGAGGCCGCCAAGCAGCTGGTCTTTGATGTGAGTCAGCAACCACTCACCAAAGAACTCATCGACATGACGTCTCAGCGCATTGCCGACATTCGCGTCAGCGACGAGGGCCAGGAAGGCCTCGGAGCTTTTCTGGACAAGCGCCCTGCCAGGTGGGTGCCGGAGGAAGACACCTGATGTTTCGCAAGATCCTGATCGCCAACCGGGGCGAAATCGCCTGCCGCGTGATTCACACCGCTCACCGGCTTGGCATCCAGTGCGTCGCCGTCTATTCCGATGCCGACGCCAACGCTCGCCATGTGGCAATGGCCGACGAAGCAGTTCGAATCGGCCCCGCCGCCAGTTCCGACAGCTACCTGCGCATCGACACCATCATTGAGGTGGCCAAACAAACCGGCGCAGAAGCGATTCACCCCGGCTACGGCTTCCTGTCGGAGAACACCGAGTTCGCCAAGGCCTGCGACGCTAACGGCCTGGTGTTCATTGGCCCGCCCGCGTCCGCCATTGCCGCCATGGGCTCCAAATCCGCCGCCAAGGCGATCATGGAGAAAGCCGGCGTACCGCTGGTGCCCGGCTACCACGGCGACGACCAATCCCCGGACCTGCTGAAAGCCGAAGCGGAAAAATGCGGCTATCCCATTCTACTGAAAGCTGTCGCCGGCGGTGGCGGTAAAGGCATGCGGGTGGTGGAACGCCCGGAGGACTTCGACGACGCCCTGTCCGCCGCACAACGGGAAGCCAAAAACGCCTTCGGCAACCCGAACATGCTCATTGAACGCTACCTGACTCGACCCCGCCATGTGGAGATTCAGGTGTTCTGCGACCAGCAGGGCAACGGCATCTACCTGGCCGAACGGGACTGCTCCGTGCAGCGCCGTCACCAGAAAGTCATTGAAGAAGCGCCAGCGCCGGGCCTGAGCGAGGATACTCGCAAAGCCATGGGCGAAGCTGCGGTGCGCGCCGCCCAGGCCATCGACTACGTAGGCGCCGGAACGGTGGAATTCCTGTACGACGTAGACGGCTCCTTCTTCTTCATGGAAATGAACACCCGCCTGCAGGTGGAACACCCGGTTACCGAAATGATCACCGGGCAGGATCTGGTGGAATGGCAGCTACGCATAGCCCACGGCGAACCGCTTCCAATGGCCCAACAAGACCTGACAATCAACGGCCACGCGCTGGAAGTGCGGGTGTACGCGGAAGACCCGGACCACGACTTCCTGCCCGCCACCGGACACCTGCACTACCTGCGCACGCCTGCTGAAAACGACCACGTGCGCGTGGACACCGGCGTTCGGGAAGGCGACGACATCAGCATTCACTACGACCCGATGATCGCCAAGCTGATCGTGTGGGACAGCACCCGGGAACAGGCCATCAACCGGCTGGTCACGGCACTGGCGAGTTACCGCATCGCCGGAGTAAAGAACAATCTGACCTTCCTGCACGCCCTGGCGGATTCGGAGCCCTTCCGGCAGGCAGACCTGACCACCGGCTTTATCGATCAGCATCAAAACCTGCTGTTCGGCACACAGCCAGAGAACGACCCGGAAGATCTGGCCTTGGCTGCGGCGTATGTGATCACTCACCGACAGCCACCGAGGGACAGCGCCGACCCCTGGTCCCCGTTTGCCACCCTGCGCCAGTGGCGCCTGAACGGTGAGTTCGCGGAACCGCTGCTGCTGAAAACAGGAGAGACCGTGCATGAACTGAAGGTGCAGGTGCACAAAGACGGCCTGCGCATTCACAACGGCGACCGGCAGGACCACCTGCAGGCCACCCTCACCGACGACCGGCTGGACGTCACCCTGAACGGCCACCGCCAGAGCCTGTACGGACACCTGAACGGCGACGAACTGACCCTGTTCCGCCATGGCCGAACCTTCCGCTGCACCGTGTTCAAGGAACGCTTCGGGCTGGAAGACGCAGGCCACGAAGGCAGCCTGGAAGCGCCCATGAACGGCGCCGTGATTGCCGTGCAGGCCAAAAAGGGCGACACCGTGACCGCCGGGCAAACCCTGGTGATCATGGAAGCCATGAAAATGGAACACGCCATCAAAGCCCCCGCCAACGGCGTGGTCACCGACGTGTTCTACAGCGAAGGCGACCAGGTGGCCGAAGGCGCGGAACTGATTGCCATCGACGTGACCGAGGAGGCCAGCGCATGAGCTTTCCCAGCCGAGTACGAATTGCGGAAATGAGCCCCCGGGACGGCCTGCAAAACGAACCCGGCCCGGTGATCGCCACCGACCTGAAAATCGGCCTGATCGAACGACTGGCCGACTGCGGCCTGACCCACATCGAAGCCGCCAGCTTTGTGTCCCCCAGATGGGTGCCACAAATGGGCGACGCCGCTGAGGTGATGGCGGGCATTCACCGCAAACCCGGCGTGCGCTACACCGCCCTGACCCCCAACCTGAAAGGCTTCGAAAACGCCCTGGCCGCCGGGGTGGACGAAGTCGCCGTTTTCGGCGCCGCCTCCGAAACCTTCAGCCAGAAAAACATCAACTGCTCCATCGCCGAAAGCCTCCACCGCTTCGCCCCCGTGATGGACGCCGCCAAACAACACAACATCCCCGTGCGCGGCTACGTGTCCACCGTGCTCGGCTGCCCCTACGAAGGCGACATTGCGCCTGAACAAGTCGCAAAAGTCGTCCAAGCCCTGCACGACATGGGCTGCTATGAAATCTCGCTGGGCGATACGATTGGCGTGGGCACGCCCCTGAAAGCCAAACGCATGCTGGAGGCCGTGGCCCATCACGTACCGATCAGCAAACTGGCGGCTCATTTCCACGATACCTATGGACAGGCGCTGGCTAACTTATATGCCGTGTTGGAAGAAGGCATTGCGGTGATTGATGCGTCGGTGTCTGGGCTTGGGGGGTGTCCCTATGCCAAGGGTGCGTCTGGCAATGTGGCGACGGAAGATGTGGTTTATTTGTTGGAAGGGTTGGGGATTGGGAATGGTGTGGATCTGCAAAAGCTGGTGGCTACTGGAGAGTGGATTAGTGAGCAACTAAGGCGGAAGAATGGGTCCAAGGTTGGGCAGGCGATTGCAGTATAAAAGCCTCCCATTCCTATGAATATAGTCGAACCTCCTAGGATTCAAACCTCATCTAGCGATGATCGATCAAGAACCATATATACGTGATTAATTCCGTGCAGTATGGATTGTTGTGGTCTAGGCTGACACTTAGTCAATCTTTATGATTCCTCGAGTTATGGAAAATTATATACCTTTATAGTTCCTCAATCGAGGCCTAAAGTTATCAGAAAACTGCCGCTTTTAAGGATTTTTAGTGACTGAAGAAATGTTGATCCCAATAACATACGAAGAAATGTCTGAGGAACTAAAGAATGAGATTCCAAAATTAACTCAGATTGTCCAACCAGTTATCAGCGTCGAAAACGACATCAGCATTATACTATCGAGCATAAAGCAATCTGGAAACGTAATTTTCTTTTTAGGTAAATCAGGAATAGGAAAGTCAACCTTCATTGACTCATTAAAATGGCGAAGCCATATTGTTAAGAGGTCGGTTATAAATATTGACTCTTCAGATCTAGTTCCAGAAAAAGGTCTGAACGGTTTATTTTTAGAAATAAAGAAAATATCGGAAAGTGCATCCAGAGAAGCTGACAATGGCCCCACAATCATAGTTATCGATTATCTCGAGAGCATTGAAGATCAGCCAGAAACCCAAATAAAATCATTCTTCAGAAACCTTAATGGACTTGTTAGAAAAAGCCCAATTCTCATTATATGGCCAGTGACTCTTGAGGAAGATGCAAGACTTATGATTGATGTCGCAAATAAAATTGCGACTACGCTATTCTACGAAGGCAAGGAAATTTTATACTTTGATGGTCCGGAAGAAAACAAATTCATTGATATCGCTAAACGGACAATAACCACAATAAATAATGGCAAAGAACCTTCGGAGTTCGGATTAACTAATGACGTTTTCACTGAGGTTTTTTCGAAATTTGAAAAACTATCACAGGCACAACGTTCAATTCGAAGATTTTTGCAACTAATTAAGTCCAACTGGGAGCTTCAATCTGGCCATCTTGAAAAAATAAAACATAAAATCCCGAAACCGATAGAAGTGTGGCTTTGCTTTCCCTACAAAAGCGCGGAAAGTGTAATATCTCAATTTTCTAGGAAAGGTCAAAGTGTCGAAGAAACCTGGACACCAATACATGACAAATTTTATGAATATATTCCTGACAGTCAAAGAAGTGCCGTCTGGAATGCCACAAGATTGCAGTTTGCTTTATACGGCTACATAAAAACGAGGATTATGTTTTTACCGACTAACGCCCTAATTTCATCGGTTTACGCATACTCGAATAACAGCGCTGTTACCAATATCATCTCTAAACATACTCCCCCAACACATTGGCAGAAAAAAACGAATTCGAGGAAATTTTTGTCTTCTTCTCCAATTGTTAAACAAGCTCTGGGTGAGAAGTATCAGGTCGGTATGAGGAAAGGTGGCCCAGCGGCAAGAGCGCTGGAGATCGCAGAGCCCATCTATAAAGATCTCAATTTGCATATCACCTCTTCCGGAGGATCTGACAAAAATCTCAACAAACCACTCGCAGCCGCAATAGCTGACGTTATCGGGTTCAACGTCCACACAGAGACCCGGCACCCCTGGCTCTCCAATGTTTATCCCGATATTTGGATTGATTTTCCTGATAAAACCGTAAGCATCGAAATGCACTACACGGATGATGACTCACCTTACAAGATCGCAGATTACGTACTGAAAAAACTTAACACCTATATGGCTCAAATTGAGGAAATAACTAATTCTTAGGTTGATGAAAACCTAAATAGCAAACGAGAGACAACGCGTTCCAGGGCGCGTTGCTTTTCAAATAGCCGTGCACTGTCGCACAAACCCTTTCTGAAAGAGAAGTTCCTTTGCCCGAACTAAAAACCCTCGGTTTATTCCTCGCCACCGCCCTGACCGAAATTGTCGGTTGCTACCTCCCCTACCTCTGGCTTCGGGATGGCAAAACCATCTGGTTGTTGGTGCCAGGTGCGCTAAGCCTGGCTGCATTCGCGTGGTTGCTGTCGCTGCACCCCACGGCGGCGGGCCGGGTGTATGCGGCATATGGGGGCGTGTATATTTTTATGGCCATTCTCTGGCTGTGGGCGGTGGACGGTGTTCGTCCCACTACCTGGGATCTGGTTGGGTCTGCCGTGGCGTTGGTGGGCATGGGGATCATTATGTTTGCGCCACGAGGTACTTGAATCCCATGCAATCCCCCGTCTATCACTACGATCCGTCGAGCGAGTTCTACCTGGGCGAGAACTGCTACATCACCGAACTGCTGAACACCGATGCCGATTCAGACGTGTCGATAGCCCGCGCCCGGGTGTTGCCGGCGCAGACCACCCGCTGGCACAGCCTGACCGGTACGGTGGAGCGGTATGTGATTCTGGAAGGAGAGGGCCTGGTGGAAGTCGGCGACCAGCCGCCGACACATGTTAAGCCCGGCGATACGGTGCTGATTCCCGCCGAGTGCCCGCAGCGGATCGCCAACGTGTCTTCAGAAGATCTGGTCTTTCTCGCGGTGTGTTCACCGAGGTTTCGCCCGGAAAACTATTGCGATCTTGAAGCGCAGCCATCGGGATGACGGAGCCCTGCTGTCAGCGCCGTGCTGCTTTTACCCGGCGATCCACGGCAAGGATGCGATCACGCCCATACAGGTGACAAACGGGGCGGTGACGACAAAGGCCTGCTGCAGTGATTTGGCGGGGTCGGCAGCCAGGCTGCTGTGATTGCTCTGGTTGGTGTGTCTCATTCCTGTAACTCCCTAAAAGCTCGGTGATTTGCGACGGATCAAGGCGTCTTGAATCTGTAAGTGGGAATAGGTACGCACAGAATTGCAAAAAGTGCTCTGTTGCTTGGGTTTTCTTCAAAATCGAACCGGAGGTCTGATGAAAGCTGCCACCTACGGCGCCCCATAGACGGACCTCCCTGTCCATCCTTGGGTCGCTTTCACGCCTTGAGCAATTGCTTCAGCTTTTCCTGCTCTTCAGTCCAGAGACTATCGAGCAGCCGAGTGCAACGCTGTTTCAGTTCGGGGTCTTCACTGGTAAAAGCTTCTTTCAATAGCTTCTCCAAATCGGAATCGCCACTGATCTTGTAGTGGCTACCCAGGGTTCGTTTCAGATAGGTATTAATGGATGCCAAATGAAACATGGCAGATTGGGTAAAATTGATGCGCTCCATCTTGATCTCCGGATGTCAGATAAAAGAAAGCGTGAAGCACAGCGATCCCTCCAGCAGCCAATGGCTACCCGCCTCACTTATTTGCACAAATTAAGTGCCCTATAACGTTGCTTTGCTCCAGGACAGAACGTATCAGCCGGCAATCCAGGGCAGTGCGCCAATCAAGCTCATGCACAGAAGAAACGGTGTGAGGATGACGGCCGCCTCAGAGGCATGCTTCTGAGAAATAGCGGAAGGGGGGAAAGAACGATCTGGCAAACGTGCGCTTTTCATCACAATAACTCCTGAAAACAGAAACTTATCCAATTTAAGGCCCTGCAATTTGTTCACAGGACACATCATAAAAAGGGACTGTTACGTTGTTATTGTCTTGGTCCTACCGGCGCGATCCGGGGAATTCAGACTCAAGTCCGAAAGGCCACCCCCGTTACCAGCACTTTAATCAATGCAGCATCCGTGCCGGTGCCAGTCGAAAGCAAATCATTCCGACAATTTTTACCCATACGGGTTACTATCAGGTGTCGACAAGGAGAAAAGTATGAGTAAGAAACCTGCGCAAGCCACATTGACTCGATCTGCCATCGAAGAACAGACAGCTGCTTTTCTGAAAGCTGGCGGAACCATTGAAGTGGTCGGAAAAGGAAGGAGCGGACAGGGCGCCGCTGACGGCCCCAAAAAGCTGACCACCAAAGCCCGCTAGTGGCGAGATGGCGGGCTAAAGCTACTTTGATCGGCAATCACTGGAATTTGCGGCCCGCCATCAGCGACACACAACGAGCAAACGTTTCACTGTCGAAATAGCCCACGGATTGCCCGCCCCGGGCAACGACCAGCTCACCGCCACAGTCGGCCAGCGCGCCTTCAATCATCAGATTGTCGCTCAGGTCGAAGTCCTCAATGACATGCCCGCACTCATCCACCGAGGCGCCACCGGCTCGTTCAACATAGCTTCGGCGATCCATCGTGAAACCGATGGCGGATTTGCCCTGGCCAATCATGTAGCCAACTTCAAACACCGTTCCAGGGTCGGCGCTGACTCCGCGGAAAGGGGTCAGGTTTGCGATAAGTCCATCGCAAGTATCCATCAGCGCCTTGTTGGCGCGAAATATCTGAAAGCCCTGCTCACGCTTTGATTGAATGGCATCCAACTCCAGCTCCGAATCCAGCGGATCCACCCCCTCCATGCCTGCATCGGCCAGCAGCCTCTTCTTTTCTGCCACGATGGCGCGATGTTCAGCCGCCGGAAAGAACACTTCTGGGCCGGCAAGGTAAATGCGTTTGGGGTGTGACATGACGTTGGCCTTGGGATCAGTCTGGCGGTTCAGATTACCAGAGAATCCCCGCTTCTTGGCGCTATACTGATGGCGGCAAGATTTACTGTTAGATTGTGGTCGGCAAAAGCCGCCAGCTCAGATGCACCAGGAGTAACCATGTCCGAAAAAACCAGCCTGCAAACCCTGTTGGACACACTTCCCCAGGCTGGTGAATTGCAATGGATCGGCATACGCCCTGCCCGGGGCGAGCCTGTGGAAGCCATTGAGCGAGCCTCGATCGCGCCGGGCGCCGGCATTGAGGGCGACCGTTTTAAAGGTAAGGCCCAGAGCAAACGGCAGGTAACCTTGATTCAGCAGGAGCATTTGCCTGTTATTGCGTCTTGCGTGCACCGGGAATTTCTGGACCCGGCGTTGGTAAGGCGTAACCTGGTGGTGTCTGGCATCAACCTGTTAGCCCTCAAAGGCAAGCAATTCCGGGTAGGCTCGGCACTGTTGGAGTACACCGGGCTTTGCCACCCGTGCAGCAAGATGGAAACGGTGCTTGGCCCCGGTGGCTACAATGCCATGCGGGGCCATGGAGGGATTACGGCGCGGGTACTGGAGGCCGGAGAAGCTTCCGTTGGGGATACCGTTCGCGCCGTTTGATCCATCAGATCTGCTTAGTTACCAACTCGGACAATGCACTGCGACGACCATCGGTATCGAGAGTACGAATCGCGAAGTACCAGGTGCCGGCAGTCAGTTCGTCGATCATCAGTTCGTCCACCGACGAATCACCAATCGCCAGGCTTTGATCCAGAGTATCCGCGCTGGTGCCATAGACCACCTCGTATCCTGCAATTTCACTCAGTGCCAGGCTATCGCCATCCTCTCTTGTCAGCGGGGCCGTCCAGCTGAGCAGCGCAGCATTGTCCGGCAAAGTTGAGGTTGGGTCCGAGGTGTCGGTGGTACCCGTAGTGTCGGTGGTATCCGTGGTGTCAGTCGTATCCGTAGTGTCAGTGGTATCCGTAGTGTCAGTCGTATCAGTAGTGTCGGTGGTATCAGTAGTGTCGGTGGTATCAGTCGTATCAGTACTGTCAGTAGTGTCAGTGGTATCTGTGGTATTTGTGGTGTCAGTAGTATCAGTGGTATCTGTGCCAGAGTCTGTCGTACTGCCATCGCCTTCGGTGGTCACATCGGCAAGGGTTTTAAAGCGCTGAACGTTACGATACTCCACCACAACCAGTTTCTGACTGATAACGCTGGAATCCACCATCATCTGCAGATCCGATGCCTGAACCGCAGCGGCCGAAATCAGGTCTGCCAGGGCAACGTTGGTGCCATCACCAAGAATCGAGATTTGGCCCGTTGTACTCACCTGTGAGGCCGCATCCGCGACGACTTCCGAAATGTCGTTCCACAGCGCATTGTCATTCACCAGCGCAAGAAACGCTGCATTGGCAATGGCTACCTGTAATGCGTCGGCACTCACGTTGGTCTGCTCGTCCAGGCGCGTCAGGTCCGGAATTGGGAGACGCAGAGCACCCGGCGCCAGACCAAACCATTCCTCTACGGTGGTATAAGCACTCGCCAAAGCATCCGGAGATAGACCTGTGGGGCCGCGCTCGGCGATCACGGTTGCCAGATGAGTGAGAGGGGTCAGGTTGACGTTACCCAGCCCCAGATCTCCAGCACCGCGCAGAGAAAAATTGGCGTCGAGCGTCATCGGCTGGCCAAAAGCAACGGCTTGAGCGCCAGCCTGCTGGCAAGCTGGAACCACGTCGCAGATCATACGAGTGGCGCTGTCAGACGTCAGCGTTACCAACGCCCAGTCATCCGCATTCCCGCGCAAACGAAAGCTATAGCTGCCATCGCTGGCGGTTCTTTCTTCTTTAGCCGCCTGACGATGCGGGCCATAATAACCGGTGTTGTCGGCCACCAACAGATTTGGCGTGACGATGCCCTGTTGAATGACACCTTTCATGGCCGCGCCCGCAAGCTCAACGAGAGGTTGATCAGAACCTGTGTTTTGCACCTGAGCGTTGCTGTCTTCAGAAGATGTTTCCATACCGCAGCCCGAAAGCAGGACCAGCGCCAAAGAGATAAGCAGTCCGTGCTTCGATTTTTTTTTGCCGCAATATGTCATGATTTTGCACCAATTTTTTGACGAATTTGAGTGCATGGTACAGCGTCATGAAAAGGTCGAATGTGAAAAGTTCAGGATTTTCGGGGATAAAAACGTCAGGAATTTGGCACTTACGAAGGGAAATGAAGGGCCACGGAATGTTACGTACAGCGGCGTGCGCACATCGTCATCAACTCGCTGTTTCTTGGCCTGTTTGATTATTTTATGTCGCCATACATTACATATTGGGAAAGCAGGGTTGATTTGATGTGGTTACAAAATTAAACGGTGAAAAACTGGCAGATAGCTCTTTACGCAACTAACGACAAGCGATAGGCGACGGGAGATTGTCGATACAACGGAGCAGGCAGAAAGACGACTGGCTACGAGGCAGGGGCACAACAACCAGATCCTTGCTGAATTGGTGGGCAAGGTACTGTGCCGAAAGAACAAAAAACACAGCAGTCTCCGTGCCTGGGCTTCAGCAAAACATGACAGGACTCACACTCGTAGTAATACTGGCATGCGTCGGTGGGCATGGTTTCCGTCTTTTGGTGGCCACAGCCTGGGCATTTGATCGTCGATTCCAAAACTAGATCGACCATAATCTTGCTCCCCTGCAAAGTGCGAATTTGACCAAGCCCTCATTGAACCATACTCAACACAGAAATGAATGTGGGAATCTTGGCCCGGCCGGTAAAGTTGATTTTCAAGCTAAAAAGCTGTGCTACGCTTAAAAATCATCCGTAGATTAAGGCTGAATTCGCATGAAGAAGTTCCTCCGTCTGAGTTTTTTCTCGGTTGTTGTTTTGTTGGCATCCACAGTCTCTCGAGCCGACACGCTCTATCTGACGTCGTTAGAATGGCCACCCTACTCGGGTGCCGATTTGACTTCCCAGGGTGCCTCGGTGGCCGTGGCCAAGGCTGCCCTGGAAGCCATGGGCCATGAATTAGTGGTGGAGTTCTACCCCTGGTCGCGCGCGGTGGCACTGGCAACAGACAATGACAAGTACGCGGGTTATTTCCCCGAGTATTTTTATGAATCTGACGATTTCCTGTTTTCCGACCCCATGGGACAGGGGCCGCTGGGCTTTGTCGAGGCAGTCGACAATCCGGTCGAGTGGGACAGCATGGCAGACCTTACCGATGATCGTATCGGTGTGGTTCAGGGCTATGTGAATACCGCGGAGCTGGACCAGATGGTCGCCGATGGCGAGATCTCCGCTCAGGCCGTCACCTCAGACTCTCTAAACGTGTTGAAAGTGGCGGGTGGTCGAATCGATATGGCTGTTATCGACAGCAACGTCCTCGACTACCTTCTCAAGAACGATCCCAAGGTCAAGTCAGCTGTTGGCAAAGTACAGATGAACGACAAGCTCCTGGTGGAAAAAGACCTCTACATTGCTTTCAAAAACAATGCCGAAGGAAAGAAATGGCGGGATATTTTCAATGAGGGCCTGACCAAAATCGATATCGAATCTGTCATGGCCGACCATATGTGAAAGCGTGGCTCAGCGGTTACTTCGGCTGGATAACCGGCGTAACGGTTCAAGTTCAGGGATGAACAGCCGACTCTTTTGTAAAGGGTTAACGTGCCGGGGTTTGATATGAAAATGCCAACCGTCCATTCGCTCTCCTTGCGATTCAATTTATGGGCTGTCTCGATCATCATGCTGTTGCTGGTGGTCAGTTCTTACATCGACTACCGAACCAACGCCAATCAGTGGCGACAGTCGGTGGAAACTCAGTTGGCCGAAACCGGCACCTTTATCGAATTATCACTGCCGCCAGCGCTGTGGAATTACCAGACCGAAACAGTACAGCGAGTGCTCAGTGCCACGGTCGAAAGCCAGGTAATCAACGCGGTCTATGTGGTTGAAAGCGGTAGCCTGAGCTACGGCCTGCGTCAGACCGACGAGGGCGCCCAACCAGCCGAATCTTTGCCCGACACTTCTTCCTTGACCGAAATGCCGCTCTTTTTCGAGGAAGCCGGCGAGGACCCCATCGCATTCGTCTACATGGAACCGAACAATGAGTTTCTGGAAGAGAAACTCAGCAGTGTTGTGCAGTTGTCAGTAGCGCGAACACTGGCTCTGGGGCTGGTATTGGCCGTCTTGATCTACATTCTGCTGCGGCTGCTGGTGAAGAAACCAATTGTGAAACTGAAAGACGCCATGAGGGACATCGCCCAGGGTGAAGGCGACCTCACCAGACGACTATCGGTGAACCAACACAACGAAATCGGTCAGTTGGTCGACTATTTCAATCAGTTCATGGACAAGCTCCAATCGTCGATGAAAGCTGTCGGAGAGGTGTCCGCCGAGGTCGAACAATCCGTCGTCAAACTCGAAGAGTCCTTCAACGCCAGCCGGGACCTGGTATCCGACCAGACTTCCGAGATCGACTCCATTGCAACGGCTGTCACCGAAAGCACCACGGCCAGTCAGGAAGTTTCGCAGAATGCCCAGGCCACATCGTCTGCTGCAGAGGATGCGTACAGCAGCGCCGAGAGTAGTCGTGACGCGATGCAACACACTGTTAGCGCGATCCAATCACTGGCCAGTCAGATCGACGAAACATCCGAGGCCATGGCCTCACTCCAGGGAGACGTCGACAGCATCACCGAGATCATGAGCGTCATTCGCGGCATCGCGGAGCAAACCAACCTGCTTGCTCTGAATGCCGCCATTGAAGCCGCCCGGGCCGGCGAGCAAGGCCGCGGCTTCGCTGTCGTCGCCGACGAAGTTCGTTCGCTGGCGGCGAAGACTCAGGAAAGCACTGCGGAGATCGGTGAAAAGATCGAGCGCTTGAAAACCAGTGCTGAACGAGGGGTTGCCCTGTCGGAATCCGGCCGGGAATCCAGCCAGGCCAGCGTCTCCAGTGTCGAGGAAGCGCAGTCTTCATTGAAAGTAGTGTTCGATTCGATCAGCCAGATCAATGACATGTCGACCCAAATCGCCACGGCCGTTGAAGAGCAGTCACAGGTCAGCCAGGAAATCAGCGAGAACATCAATCGCCTGTCCGACCTCGCCCAGCAAGCCAGCGAACAGGTCGACCACGCATCCGCCTACAGCCAAGACGTCAACGATCAGACCCGTTCGTTGAACCACCACCTTTCCGGCTTCAAATGGTGATGGCCTTGTTAGGCGGACCGAACTTTAATTAATCAGCGCTTACCACTCCAGCTGCGCGCCGGTCTGATATTCGATCACCCGGGTTTCGAAGAAGTTCTTCTCCTTGCGCATGGTGGCTTGTTCGTCCAGCCAGGGAGAGACGTTCTTCGCGCCCGGGAAGGGCTCGTCCAGGCCCACTGTGCGTGCGCGGCGGTTGGCGATAAAGCGGAACTGTTCCCGGTGGTATTCCGCTGAATAGCCCAGAATCGGATCGCGCAAAATGTAATTGGCGTAGTCGTTCTCGGCTGCTTCCGCCTCGTCCCACATGTCCCGCAACGCTTTGGGGTCCAGGGTGATGTTTTCTTCCTCGAAGATCTGGTTGCACACCTTCAGGCCGAAGGAGAAGTGCATGGCCTCGTCCCGCAGGATGTACTGCAACTGCTCCCCGGTGCCGCGCATCAGGCCCCGGCGTTGCAACGCAAAGATCGGGCTGAAGCCGTTATAGAACCAGGCGCCTTCGAAGATGGCCGCGAAGAACAGGTAAGACATCACGAATTCCTGCAGGTCGTCGCGGTTGCGCAGGTTGATGTCCGGGCGCATGGCCGCGTCCAGGCGTCGATTGGCTAGCTGGATTTTGCGGTTGATCTGCGGCACCACCCGGTAGCGGTTGTAGATCTCGCTCTGGTCCAGGTTGAGGGTTTCGATGCAGTGCTGGTAGGCCCAGGTGTGCATGGATTCCTCGTAGACCTGTCGGGCCTGGTAGATCTGCAGTTCCGGCGCACTCATTTTCTCCATCACCGCCAGCCCGATGTTGCGCATGGCCAGGATGTCGGCGGTGGTCAGGTAGGCCAGCACGTTTTCGTACACGTGCTTTTCCGCCGCGTTCAGGCGATGGTGGTAGTCGTGAATGTCCTGGGACATGTTCACGTCCAGCGGCGTCCAGTGGTTTTTGTTGGCGTTCATGAAGTACTCCCACGCCCAGGGATACTTGAACGGCGCCAGTTGGTTGATGTCGGTGTCGCCGTTGACCACGCGCTTGTCGTCCACGTTAACCGGCTGGGGGCCGCTGGTGGCGACCGCCTCTTGAGTGGTTACTTTGGGTTCGTCGTCCCAGTTCAGCATGGTTATCTCTCCGCAAGTCGTTGTGGGTTATTGGCAGGCTTCGCAATCGGGCTCGTCGATGGAGCACACTTTCGGCGCAGGCGCGGCTACTGGAGTGGCTTTCTCAGCACCGGTGGCGCCCAGCGAACGCAGGTAGTAGGTGGTTTTCAGGCCACGCTCCCAAGCCAACTGATAGAGCTCATCCAGCTTGCGGCCCGACGGCTCGGCCATGTACAGGTTCAGGCTCTGGGCCTGGTCCAGCCATTTCTGGCGGCGGGCGGCCGCTTCCACCAGCCAACGGGCGTCCATCTCGAACGCGGTGGCGTAGCGGGCCTTTATGCGATCGGGAATGCAGTCAATCTGCTGAACCGAGCCGTCGAAATACTTCAGGTCATTGACCATCACGTTGTCCCACAGGCCCTCGGCTTTCAGGTCCGCCACCAGGGACGGGTTGATCACCGTGAACTCACCCGACAGGTTCGATTTGACGAAGAGGTTCTGATACGCAGGCTCGATGGATTGGCTGACGCCCACGATGTTGGAGATGGTGGCTGTCGGGGCAATGGCCATCACGTTGGAGTTGCGGATGCCGTGTTCGCGGATCAGGTCTCGCACCGGCGCCCAATCCAGCCGGGTGTCGGTGTTTACACTCAGATCACCGTCGCGGCGCGCCGCTTTCAGGTTGTTCAGGGAATCAATGGGCAGAATGCCCTGGTGCCACAACGAGCCTTCATAGCTTTCATAAGCACCACGCTCTTTGGCGAGCAGGGCGGACGTACGCAGGGCGAAGTAGCTGACTTGCTCCATGGCCAGATCGGCAAACTCCACTGCCTCCGGGCTGGCGTAGGCGTGGCCCAGGCGATAGAGCGCGTCCTGAAAGCCCATGATACCCAGGCCAACGGGCCGATGGCGGGCGTTGGAATCGCGCGCCTGAGGCACGGCGTAATAGTTGATGTCGATGACGTTATCCAGCATGCGGACCGCCGTGGTCACCGTCTGCTCCAGGCGCTGCACGTCCAGTTCGCCGTTGTGGATATGGGCCGCCAGATTGATCGACCCCAGGTTGCACACAGCGATCTCATCGGCGCTGGTGTTCAGGGTGATTTCGGTACACAGGTTGGACGAATGCACCACACCCCGATGCTGCTGGGGCGAGCGCAGGTTGCAGGGGTCCTTGAAGGTGATCCACGGATGGCCGGTTTCAAACAGCACGGTCAGCATCTTGCGCCAGAGCTGTTTGGCAGAGATTTTTTTGGACAGCTTGATCTCGCCGCGCTCGGCCATGGCTTCGTATTCTTCATAGCGAGTGCGGAATTCGTTGCCGTAAAGGTCGTGCAGATCTGCCACGTCACTCGGTGAGAACAGCGTCCAGTCCTTGTCTTCCCGCATCCGCTCAATCAACAGGTCCGGCACCCAGTTGGCGGTGTTCATGTCGTGGGTGCGGCGGCGCTCATCGCCGGTGTTCTTGCGCAACTCCAGGAACTCTTCAATGTCCAGGTGCCAGCTTTCCAGATAGGCACACACCGCGCCTTTGCGTTTGCCGCCCTGATTCACCGCCACCGCGGTGTCGTTAACCACCTTCAGGAAGGGAACCACTCCCTGACTGCGGCCATTGGTGCCTTTGATGTGAGCACCCAGCGAGCGCACCGGGGTCCAGTCATTACCCAGCCCGCCCGCCCATTTGGACAGCAGCGCGTTATCTTTGATGGCCCCGTATATGCCACCAAGGTCGTCCGGCACGGTCGTCAGATAGCAGGAAGACAGCTGGGAATGCAGGGTGCCACTGTTGAACAGCGTGGGCGTGGACGCCATGTAGTCGAACGATGACAGCAGGCGGTAGAACTCGATGGCGCGTTCGTTGGGGTTGTCCTCTCGCAGGGCCAATCCCATGGCGACGCGCATGAAGAACACCTGCGGCAGCTCCAGACGGGTGTCGTTCAGGTGAATAAAATAGCGATCGTACAGGGTCTGAAGGCCCAGGAAGCTGAACTGAAGATCCTGCTCGGGCTTAAGCTCCGCCCCCAGGCGATCCAGATCAAAAGCGCCCAGTTGCGAGTCCAGCAAGTCGTTTTCAATACCAAGGCTGATGAACGCCGACAACGCCTGTGGGTAGATGTCCGCCAGCGGCTGGTTCAGCGGCAGATCCAGTGCCCGGCCCGCTTCCAGACGCAGTTGCTCCAGCAACAGGCGCGCGGTCACTTCGCTGTAGTTCGGTTCCTGCTCAATACGGCCGCGTGCGGTCATGATCAGGGCATTCAGTACGTCTTTTTCCGGGATGCCGTCATAAAGGTTGCGCACAGCATCGTCGACGATGCTGTCTGGAGCCACGTCTTCCAGCCCGGCGCAGGCCTGCTCTACCTGATACTTCATCATGCCCAGATCCAGCGGCGTGTTCTGACCATCGGTCAGGGTGACTTTCAGATGCGGGTGTTCCTCAACCGGAGCCAGGCGGGCGCGTTCCTGGGCATGGGCTTCGCGATACAGCACATAGGCTCGGGCTACCTTGTGCTCTTCGGCCCGCATCAGGGCCAGCTCTACCTGGTCCTGGATGTCTTCGATGTGTACGTTGCCGCCCGCCTGCAGCCGACGGTTCAAGGCTGACACGACGCGATCGCAAACCCGTTTCACGCTATCGTGGATGCGAGCAGAGCCGGCGGCCTGCTCGCCTTCCACGGCCAGAAAGGCCTTGGTGATCGCCACACTGATTTTGCTGGCGTCAAAATCGACCAGTTGGCCGTTGCGTTTGATGACTCGCAGTTTTGATGAAAGCTGTGATGAGAGCTGTGATGAATGCTGAGAAGAAGACTGAGGCGGTGCCCCAACAGACGAGAGGGCCGAAGCGGTGTCCATGATTGCAAACTCCTGAATGCGCGTTGTCGTTATTGCCTTCGCGCACGCAGGACGGCAGGGAGGGCAACCGGGGCCGGTTGCGATGCCGTTTGCTGCTCACCCTGAGTCGCGAAGGTGCAGTCGAGTGGCCTCCCCTTCACATCAAGGTGGAGCCACACGTCCCTGGCAGGTCTTCGGACTCAGGGGTGTGAGCAAGCTGCTCGCCTCGCGTGACGACTTCCCGGCGTTTGCCAGTGTCATCGTGTCACGCTCGTGCCCCAATACCGCTGCGCGTCAGTTCCGGATTCTAACCGGATTCCCGTAGAAAGCTTGAGCTTCCCGACACCACTCTGTTACTTCATCGAAATAACTATATGTGGTGCTTAACCAAGGATACGATCACTATATACAGTAATATTCAGGTGATCAAGGTGACCAACGTAATTCGTCGGCTCAAGGCGGAGCGGCCCTTTTTCAGGCCAGGTAGCCAGCAGGATACTTGCCCATACGAATCCAGCCGGGATCTTTGACGAAAGCCGGATTCATTGCCAGTCTTAAGGTATGGAACACATGATTCCTCAACCTGGATAAGGAGCGACATCATGTACAGCAAAATACTTGTTCCAGTCGACCTGGCCCACACCGATCAGATGAGCAAAGCGCTCGACACGGCCATTGATATCGCCAAGCATTACGGTGCTACGTTGTTCTACGTGTCTGTCACCAACACCACACCCTCAAGCGTCTCCCACAACCCATCGGAACTCGCTGATAAATTGCAGGAGTTTGCCGATGAGCAGGGCAAGATCCACGGCGTGGACACAGACATCGAAGTCATTTCAGCGACCGATACGGCCGTGGAACTCACCGACCGCTTGGTGAAGATGATTCACGACTCGAATGCGGATCTGGTGGTGATGGCCTCGCAC
Source organism: Marinobacter sp. CHS3-4 (assembly GCF_030053415.1). GTDB lineage: Bacteria > Pseudomonadota > Gammaproteobacteria > Pseudomonadales > Oleiphilaceae > Marinobacter. The sequence continues at coordinate 85,354 of NZ_JASGBJ010000003.1, read as the reverse complement.
AAGCCGGGGATAGGAGACAGGTTGCACATCCTGCATTCCAATGCAGCGAACATCGTGAAAAACAGCGACGTATCGGTATTTGTCGTGCGGTGAGACTACTATTCGCGAAGGTGATACGCCTCGCCCTTTAGCCCTGCCAGAAAGTTGCTGCTGGATCTGGCCATTTTGCTCTGGTCGGCGCAAACTTAAATGAGTGGGCAAAAGGCCCCATTGAGGGATGAGTCTGCAATGGCATTGTCGATTCAACGAGGCATCCGATCTGCGCTATTGGTCGCCCTGATCATCTCGGGATTATCCCTTTCCGCGTTCGCAGACGACGAACCTGACGAAAGGCCGCTGGTCTTCTGCAACAGTCATTGGCCGCCCTTCAGCTACGGCGGGCCCAGCGGCGAAGCCCTGGGTGGATACGCGGTCAGATTTTTACAGGAAATCTCCGCCCGCACTCAGATTCCCATGGATTTGAAAATCCTGCCCTGGAGACGCTGTCTGTTCTTTGCACGACAAGGCGAAGTGGATGGCATCATGATGCTGACTCGCAACCGTGAGCGAGAGGCATTCCTGACGATGACCAATGCACTGCTCTCCGACAGCAATTTGTTGTGGTATCGCAAAGACAGCGAGTTTGTTGCCGACCGGTTGAGCTTCGAGGATCTGCAGGGGATGACCATCGGGCTGACCAGCGGTTTCAACTACGGGGACGCGTTTGCCAGGGCAAGTGAACAGCTCGGGCTGGACACCGAAGAGTCACCCACGATTCTCAGCAACTTCAGAAAGCTGGATTTGGGCCGAGTCGATGTATTTTTGGTGAACAAAGTGGTTGCAGAGTATTCGCTGAAAGCGGACCCACTCCTTCGGGCGCGCTTCACCCTGCGCCAGGGGCCTTTTCCACCGGTCGGCTTCCACATTGGCCTTGCAAAAAATGGCCAGGGCATTCGCCATCTGAAGGCTTTCAACGACGCCATTTCCGACATGGCGGCGCTGGGGGTCATCGAAACTATCCTCAACGAGGATCCCCTGCCAAGTGCGAGCGGCTCCTAGGCTCGTTCCTCGCGCAGCTTGGCCCGCACTTTCATCAGCACGCGTCCGTAGGCGTTTTCGCCTCTCCGGTCGCGGCCGCAGCCCCAAAAGTAGTCAAAATTGCTGTTCTCTACGATTTTCTGATCTCCAGTGGCCAGCAGTTCTTCGGCCAGATCGGGATGGGTACGGCAGCGCGTATACACCGCCCGCGTCATCACGGTTTCACGGACTTTTTTCCAGTCTTTACGCAGGCTGCGGTGGCGCTTTCGGCCCAGTTTACGGGCCTGCTGTGGTGATTCCGCGTTGCGGACCTTTTCCTGCTGGTCATCGTCGGTGAACTTCATACCCTGAAAATAATGCTCTACCGTCGGCCAGGTCTTGCCATCCAGCCTGAAGCTCAATGGTGCATGGGTGCCAAACCGGTTGTCAGGGTCAGAACGGGAGAGAAACAGGTCGTTTTCGCCGCTGTCTTCAGGAAAAAGGGCCATGGTTACTATCGCTATGTGTCGTAAAGTGCCAGTGTAACCAAACCCCAGGTCCAGATCACTGGCGATAGGCAATAGGCCTTATTCGCTTACTGCATTGTTCCGGTCGTCATAAATGACCAACCGGTTTCGGCCTGCATTCTTTGCCTCATACATCGCGCTGTCTGCCATCGACACGGTCTGGTCGAAACTGCCGCCCTGCCAGGTGGCAATGCCGATCGAAACAGTCACGTGAAGCTCGTTGCCCGAATAGGACACCCGGCACTCGGCGACGCTTTTCCGAATTTTATCGCCCATGGCATACAGGTTTACCTGCTCAGAGTCATAGACAAGCACCATGAACTCCTCTCCACCCCAGCGGCCAAAACTGTCAACTTTACGGATGGTGCTTTGAACCGCCCTGGCAAAGGCTTTCAGGATGAGGTCTCCTGCTTCGTGACCATAGCGATCATTGAATCGTTTGAAATGGTCAATATCGAGCAGCATGACTGAGAAGGCACCACCCGATCGAGAGCAGCGCAATACCTCCAGATGGCCACGACTGATCAGATTGCGGCGATTATAGACACCGGTCAGCTCATCCGTAAGCGCGAGCCGTTCCAGGGTACGGTTGGCTTCTGAGAGCTCCCGGGTCCGCAAGTTCACTTTGTCTTCCAACGTTTCTTTTGCAACCTGGAGCTTGTCGAGCAGCGTCTTTAACTGATTCCGTTGCTCGACTTCCCGGGAAACGTCGCTCAGAATTCCCACGAAATAGGACGGCCTGCCACGCCAATCCGGAATAGGGTTGATCGCCAGGCTATTCCAAAACATGGTTCCATCCTTCTTGAAATTACGCACCATGACTCTTACCGGCTTGTTGCGCAGGATCGCCTCTTTGACTTGTCTGAGCTCGGGCTGATCCGGCTCATTGCGGTTCAGGAAACGGCAGTTTTTTCCCAGAATTTCATCCTCTTTGTAGCCGGTCATCTTCAAGAAACTCTTGTTACAGTAGATGATCGGCTGATCCTGTTCAGCTCTGGTAATCAACACGCCCTCGCTTGTAGCTTCAACGGCGCTTCTGTAGAGCAACACACTTCCGCTTTTTCGCCGATTCTGCGTCACAAAGGCGGCAGCGAAGAGCACAATAACGGTGAAAAGCACAATTATTTCCTGGAGCAGCATGGCAGCAGACTCTGGTGAGCCTTGCAAGAACGGAATATGGCCTTGTGCCGAGGCAATTGCCGAGTACACCACGACCGTAGCCGTCAGCAAGGAGCCGGGCAACGGGCCCAGGCGCACGGCTGCCCAGAAGGGCGCCAGCATAACCAGCAGCGGCGCCAGGGTAAGGATTTCACGGGCACGGATGTCGACAGAAAAAACAACAAAACAGGTAAGCAATGTGATTACCGCCAACCCCGCCCACTCCAGGTTTCCGGCGGCACGATATCGGGAATCAGGCAAGTAGGTCTTTGCATTCATCAGCATATGCAGCGCCGGGGTCAGAGCGATCAGACCGGTTGCATCACCAAACCACCAGATCCGCCACAGGACCAGGAAAGGTGTCGACTCATCAAGAACGAAGGTATAGATGGAGGCGCCCGCCATGGCGACAACAGGAGAAGCGACAAAGAACGCAATAATAATGAAAAGAGCCAGCTCACGCGGCTCCCCCCAGTCCGGACGGACACGCTCACTGACACTAAAGCGCCGGATCACCAGGGCCGCAATCGCGCACTCTGCAACATTGACCAACCCGAACAACAAAGCCGCATGAACCGGAAAGGCGGTGTAGTCGGCCAGCAACTCTGCCAGCACCACTATCACTCCCAGCCCCGGCCAAAGCCGCTTTGGCAGAGTGAGAAAAGCGGCCAGCAAAACCGCATTAGGTGGCCAGAAAACCACGATACCGGAAGGCAGGCTGAGAAGGTGCACGCCAACCAGCGCAAAAGCATAGTAGAGGAAGCCAACACCCAGGCTGACCAGCGCAGACCAAAGCATGAGCAACTCCTTCGCACACGCTTGATTGAAAGACCGGAAACTATTTCTGGCTTTTGTCTGAGTCAGTCTTCCCAGCCATACAGGAGCGAACAAAAATTAAACAACGCCGCTCACTTTCACTATAGTCTTTGTCAGGTAACCCCTGCAACTCTGTGGCTCAGGGCTACATACCCTAGACTGGCTCCTCATCGTCTGGTCGATAGAAGCGCTGGATACTGGAAAAATCCAGCTGACCATTGCCCCGCGCCGCGTGAAATTCGAAAAGATTCCGCGCCAGGGCACCCATCGGAACGGGGGAATGGTTCGCCGTTGCATTTTCCATGGCAAGACCAAGATCCTTGGTCATCAGATTCACCAGAAAGCCACCGGCATAATCCCGCGAGGCAGGCACGCCTTCCATCACCCCGGGCCAGGGGTTGTAACCGTTAAGCACCCAGTTACCGCCCGAGCTCTGCTGCATGATTTCAGACAGCACGGCCGGATCGAGACCATTCTTCACGCCCAGGGCCAGTGCTTCGCTGGTGCCCGCCATCTGAATCGCCAGCAGCATGTTGTTGCAGATTTTGGCGATCTGCCCGGCGCCACTCGGCCCGGCATGAAAGATGTTTTTACCCATGTCCTGCAGAATCGGCTGGGCACGCTCAAACGCGTCGGGGCCTCCGCCACAGATAAAGGTCAGCGCACCCGACTTGGCACCTGCCACCCCGCCAGACACCGGGGCATCCAAGAAAACAATTTCTGCGGAGCGCGCGGCGTCGGCGACACCCCGCGAGGTTTCGGGCGAAATGGTCGAAGAATCAATCACCAGCGTCCCTGCCGGCAGGTGAGCCAGCAGACCGTTTTCGCCAAGGTAGACCGTCTCCACGTGCTGACCCGCGGGCAACATGGAAATCACGACCTGAGCGTCCTTGACCGCTTCCAACACCGACTCGGCCGTTTTTGCGCCCTCATCCACCAGAACCTTGACGGCAGATTCGGACAGATCAAAAACGGTCAGGTCATGACCGGCTTTAAGCAAATTGCTGGCCATGGGGCCACCCATGTTACCCAGACCAATAAAGGTAATGGTCGCCATGTCTGTTCTCCTTGTTGTTATTCGCCAGGCTTTCTAGCCGGTGAAAAATTCGTCGATCCACTGCGGGTCCACCTGCTCAAGGCCGGGAAAACGCCAGCGGGGTTTCAGGTCTTTATCAATCAGCAATGCGCGCACGCCTTCGGCAAACTCCCCCAGCACCAGGCTGCGGCGTGACATCTGCAACTCCTGATCAAACACCTCAGCCAGGCTGAGCCGGGGGCTGCGGTGATAATGTCGCCAATGCAGGGCAAGCGAGGTGGGCGACGCCTTCGCAACGGTTTTGACGGCTTTGATCAGCCAGTCGTCATCGCCTGCGTAGGCAGCCAGGTTGTCTACCACCTCGACCAGTGAATCACCGTCAGTCATCGTCTGGATAACGTCAAAATGCGCTCTCACCGGCGACGCAGCTTGTTGCGCCTGGCCACCGCGTTCGAATCGTCGCAATACCTGGTTGACGCCAGCATGGGCGTCCTGTCGCAAATCTTTCACCAGCAGGGCGCTCTGCACGCTGGCCCTCTGTTCGTGGGGAATGAAACGGTCCGCCAGCCCCACAAACAGCGCGTCGGCGGCGTTCATCCGCACACCTGTGAGGCCCAGGAATAAACCCACCCGACCGGGCATTCGGTTCAGGAACCAGCCGGCACCCACATCCGGATACAGACCTATGCCCACTTCCGGCATCGCCAGTTTCGAATGTTCAGTAACGACCCGGTGCGAGCCGCCCACCATCAGGCCAAGGCCACCTCCCATAACAATGCCATTTCCCCAGACCACAATCGGCTTGGGGAAGGTATGAATCAGATAATCGAGCTGGTACTCCTCCTCGAAAAACTGCTGGCCTTCACTCTTGGATTCACCCGGCTGACCGGATTCGGTCATCGACCGGTACAGCGCCACGATATCGCCACCGGCACAAAAGGCCTTATTGCCCTCACCTTCCAGCCAAACCGCCGCGACCTGATCATCCTGCGCCCACTGTTCCAGCTGTGACTGAAGACGGCGGATCATATCCAGAGACAACGCATTCATTGACGGAGCGGCATTCAGCCGCGCCACACCCAGGATCCAACCGTTGTGTCCCGGTATCTCATCAAACACCACAGATTCATCAGACATCGTTTTCAGCTCACCGGTTTTTCCACTGCGGCGCGCGCTTTTCCAGAAACGCGTTCACGCCTTCGCGCTGGTCTTCTGTACTGAACAGATCCACAAACAGTTCCCGCTCCAGGCGCCAGCCATCGGCATGGCTGCGACCGTCCCGGGCACTCATGATCAAGGTTTTACATCGGGCAACCGACGAGGGGCTCTGTTTCTCGCTCATGTGGGCCAGAGCCATGGCTTTATCGAAAGACTCACCGGTTGGCACCACTTCTTCTACCAGGCCAATCTCCAGTGCCTTGTCTGCTTTAACCCGCTCGCCACACAGGATCATGCGCTTGGCCCATCCCTCGCCGACCAGCCAGGGCAGGTTCTGGGTCCCACCCGCACAGGGCAACAAACCCACGCCCGCCTCGGGCAGTGCCATTTGAGCCTGTTCTTCGGCTATGCGCAGGTCGCAGGCCAACGCACATTCCAGGCCGCCCCCCATGGCGTAGCCATTGATCGCCGCGATGGAGACGCCACGAAAGCGGGTGAGCGCGTCGAAAGCACGCCCGAACGCCTGGGCCATCGCATTCGCGTTGCCAACGTCACCATCAGCAAAGGTTTTCAGATCGGCACCGGCCGAGAAGAACTTCTCGCCCTCTCCCGTCATTACCAGGGCGTAAATGTCCGGATCTTCATTCAAGTCATCCACCAGGGTGCTCAGATGATTGAGTGAGTCCAGGGTCCAGGTATTGGCAGGTGGATTGGCAATGGTGATCACCGCCACATGGTCCCGTTTGTCCAGTTTGATCAGGTCGCTCATCGTCGTCTCCGGATAAAGGCTATTGAATCGCTTCGGCCACGCCGGCTTCCAGCAGTCGGCGGGCCACGATCAGGCGCATGATTTCATTGGTGCCTTCAAGGATCTGGTGCACCCGCAAATCCCGAACATAACGTTCCAGCGGGTATTCGCGGATGTAGCCATAGCCCCCATGCAATTGCAGCGCCTGATTGCACACTTCAAAACAGGCATCGGTCGCGAACTGCTTGGCCATCGCACAGTGAAGCGTGGCTTCCGGGTCGGCGTTATCCAGTTTGAAGGCCCCCAGACGAACCATTTGCCGGGCGGCGGTCAGCTGCGTGGCCATATCCGCCAGCTTGAACTGCAGTGCCTGGAAACTGGCCAGTGGCTGGCCAAACTGCTGCCGTTCATGCAGGTAATTCCGCGCCCGAATCAATGCCGCCTGCGCCCCGCCAAGCGAGCAGGTCGCAATGTTCAGGCGACCGCCGTCCAGGCCTTTCATGGCAATGCGGAATCCTTCACCTTCGTTGCCCAACCGATTGGCCTCCGGCACCCGAACATTCTCAAAGGTCACCTGACGGGTGGGCTGGCTGTGCCACCCCATTTTTTCTTCACACTTGCCATAGTGAATGCCTTCCGCATCGGCCGGCACCACAAAGGCACTAATACCCTTGGCGCCACTGTCCGGTGCGCCCGTCCGGGCCATGACCACCAGCATCTGAGTCGCGCCTGCGCCTGAAATAAATACTTTGCTGCCGCTGATCAGATAACTGTCGCCGTCTTTTTCAGCTCGGGTACGCAGGTTGCCAGCGTCTGAACCCGCACCGGGTTCGGTCAGGCAGTAGGAGCCGAGCCATTCGCCGCTGGTCATGCTGGGCGCGATGTTTTTCTTCACCGCTTCAGTGCCAAAGCTTGCCACCATCCAGGTGGCCATATTGTGAATGGTGAAAAACGCTGCGGTGGATGGGCAAGCGGCCGCCAGCTCTTCCACGATCACACTGGTGTCCAGCCGGGACAGACCCATGCCGCCCTGGTCTTCCGGAGAATAGATCCCGCAAAAGCCAAGCTTCGCGCCTTCACGAATCACCTCCACCGGAAAGGTATGATCGGCATCCCATTTGGCAGCATGTGGCGCCATGGACTTTTCAGCAAAGGATCGTGCCGCCTCGCGAAAGGCCAACTGGTCGTCGGTCAGGTCAAAATTCATGGCCATTCCTTATTCATCGTGAACGTTCAGCGCATCTTGATGGAGAAATTGGTTTCCGCCTGGGCATCGCTACTAAACCAGCGGGCCGTGATGGTTTTGGTTTCGGTGTAGAAACGCACGGCCTGTTTGCCATAGGTGTGCTGGTCGCCGTAAAAAGAGCCTTTCCAGCCAGTGAAGGAGAAAAAGGGCAGCGGCACCGGAATCGGCACGTTGATGCCGACCTGACCCACTTCTATCTCGTGCTGGTAGCGGCGTGCGGCGCCGCCAGAACTGGTGAACAGAGACGTGCCGTTGCCGTAGGGGCTGCGGTTCACCAGAGCGATGGCTTCTTCCAGGTTGGCGACTTCCATGCACGACAGCACCGGGCCAAAGATCTCTTCCTTGTAGATATCCATGTCTTCGGTCACGCCAGAGAACAGAGTAGGCCCAACCCAATTGCCGTCAGGAAGGCCGTCTACCGTGCAACCACGGCCATCGAGCAACAGGTTCGCGCCCTGTTCCTCGCCACGATCAATCAACTGTTCGATCCGCTGTTTGGCCTTCTGGCTGATGATGGGGCCATAGCTGGCTGCGGCATCATTCCAGGCTCCGGGCCTGGCGGCAGCCAATGCCTCTTTCACTTCCGGAATCCATTGCTGTGACTCACCCACGAACACAGCCACCGATATCGCCATACAGCGCTGGCCAGCAGCACCCACCGAGGCGCCAACCAATGCATTGATCACTTGTTGCTTGTCGGCATCCGGAAGGACCACCAGATGGTTTTTGGCACCCGCCAGGCTCTGAACGCGTTTCATGTGGCGGGTACCTGTTTCGTAGATGTACTGGCCAACAGGCACTGAACCGACAAAAGACACGGCTTTGATGGCCGGATCCGTCAGCAGGCGGTCAACCTGCTCTTTGGCCCCGTGAACAACCTGCAGCACACCTTTGGGCGCACCGGCCTGTTCAAACAACTCCGCCAGCCGCATGGGCGTCAGGGGGTCCTGTTCCGACGGTTTCAGAATGAAGGTGTTGCCGCAGGCAATCGCCAGAGGAAACATCCACAGGGGAATCATTGCCGGGAAGTTGAACGGCGTGATACCAGCGCAGACACCCAGCGGCTGGGTGAAGGAATAGGTGTCAATTTCACGTGCCACGTTTTCAACCGTTTCCCCCATCATCATTGAGGGAATATTGGCCGCGTGTTCTACGACTTCGATGCCGCGCCACACATCGCCTTTGGCATCCTCGAAGGTTTTGCCGGTCTCGCTGGACAGGATTTCGGCAATCTCGTCGTGATGTTCTTTCAGCAAGGCCTGATAACGCATCATGACGCGTGCGCGTTCCGAAACCGGCGTTTCCTTCCAGAATTTGAAGGTTTCGGCGGCACTCTCGATGGCGCGGGTCATTTCGTCCGCAGTGGTACAGGGGGCTTTGGCAATGACCTCGTTGGTGGCCGGATCGGTGACGTCGATCCACTGATCTGTCTGACTCTGGACGAATTCGCCGCCCAGGTAGAGAGGTACCTGTTTCATGGGAGTTTCCCTGTCGTTGTTGTTGGAATAGGCGTTATAGATTGATGCTAGCACAGGCTTTTCAGTGCGAATGATTGACTAACTTTCGCTCATGCTGGACTATTTTTCGATTATTCAGCGTCGAAATAGCGCAACCATGACTCGCACTTCCCAATGGCCTGTGCCGCCAGACAGCATTCGTTACGTGATTCCTGCACCGGTGATTCGCGGCCTGTCACAGCACCCGCTGACCCGGGATCTTTACCCGCTGGCCTTCGGCCACTACCGTCGCGCAGAAGGCCATCATATGCACCGTGAACAGCACCACGATCATCTGTTAATCCTGTGCACGGACGGAGAAGCCTATCTGAACATTGAGGACCAGCCGTACCTTGTAAAGAGCGGCGATCTGGTTCTGATCCCCGCCGGCGCCAGCCATCGCTACACCGCAGCGCCTGACAACCCATGGACAATCCATTGGGTTCATTACTCGGGCCCACTGGCCAGGGAGTTTCAGGAACACATGGGATTCACTGACGGGGTATACATCCAACATATCGGCCGCCAGCCACGACTGCTGGTGGACTTCAACGGCCTTCTATCCGTGCAGCAAACGGGCTTTCGTTCTTCAGGACTGGTGCACGTAGCGAACCGATTACGACAGTTACTGGCAGGCGTTCCACTGAGCCTGAATCAGGCTCAACAGCCCAGCCAGCTCGACCTGGATGTTATTCACAATTTTATGCGGGAACACCTTTACGAACGGATTACGCTGGAGCAGCTGGCAGAACTGACCGGGTTGTCTGCCGCCCATTTTGCGACCCGCTATCGCGCCGCCACCGGTGTATCGCCAATCCAGCATTTCCTGCATCTCAAGATAGAGCAGGCCTGCCAGCTGATGGACACCACCAGCGACTCCTTTGCCCACATCAGCCGGATGTTGGGCTATGATGACAGTTACTATTTTTCGCGCCTGTTCAAGAAAATCATGGGCCAGTCGCCGACCGATTATCGCCATACCCATCGACATTAGTCGTAGATCGATCAACAGACAGTTGCAATACGGAATCCAACCCGCAGTTATTTCGTAGTTAACTAACTATTGAACGCAATACAATCGAACAACCGAAGGAAAGATGAGCATGGCCAACGCAAAAGGTTACGCAGCACAATCCGCAGATTCGAAACTCGCACCGATGGACTTCGACCGTCGCGAACCGCGCCCGGACGATGTCTCTATCGAAATCGATTACTGCGGCGTGTGTCATACCGATATCCACTTTGCCCAGAACGACTGGGGCGTATCGCAGTTCCCGGTCGTCCCCGGCCATGAAATCATTGGTCGCGTAACCGCGGTCGGCCCAGAGGTCAAGGATTTCAAAGTGGGCGACACCGTGGGCGTCGGCTGCATGGTGGATTCCTGCCGCACCTGCTCATCGTGTAACGCCGGGCTTGAGCAATACTGCGCGGAAGGCATGACCGGCACCTACAACGGCGTTGACCGTCATGATGGTTCCATCACCTACGGCGGATATTCCGACAAAGTCGTGGTCAGTGACCGCTTCGTGGTGAAAGTACCCGAGAAACTGGACCCGGCCGCCGCCGCTCCGATTCTGTGTGCCGGCATCACCACCTATTCTCCCCTACGCCATTTCGGCGTAAAGGCAGGCCATAAAGTTGGTGTTATCGGTATGGGGGGCCTGGGCCACATGGGCGTGAAGTTTGCCAAAGCCCTGGGCGCGGAAGTCACCATCTTTACCCGCTCTGAAAGCAAAGTGGCCGAAGCCAAGAAGCAGGGTGCGGATCACGTGATCATCTCCACCGACCCTGAACAGATGAAAGCGGCTACCGAGACGTTTGATTTCATGCTCGATACCATTCCGGTACAACACGACCTGAATCCGTATCTGAATTGCCTGAACGTCGATGGCACACACATCATCGTGGGTCTGCTCGAGCCGATTGAAGACCCGGCATTGCAAGCTGGCGCTCTGGTCTTCAAGCGCCGCGTTCTGGCAGGCTCCCTGATCGGCGGTATGCCGGAAACTCAGGAAGTGCTGGATTTCTGTGCCGAGCACGATATTTCCTGTGACATCGAAATGCTCGACATCAAGAACATCAACGAAGCGTACGAGCGCATGAAGAAAGGCGACGTGAAATACCGCTTCGTCATCGACATGAACACGCTGAAAAACGGGTAAAGACCCAGGAGTAACCAATGTCAGACCCGTTTGCCGAAGCGGTCTACACCGACATTCAGGGCGAGGTGGCTACGATTGTTATTAATCGTGGCCACAAACGAAACGCCGTGGATGGTGCCACTGCCGATGCGCTTCGTGTCGCCTTCGAAGAGTTTGAGCGAAACGACGACCTGAAGGTGGCTGTTTTGTGGGGCGCCGACGGGAACTTCTGTGCCGGTGCTGATCTGGAAAGCGTGGGCGACCCGGAGCGTCGCAACTACGTCGAACCCACGGGTACAGCGCCGGGGCCCATGGGCCCCTCAAGAATGGCGCTGACCAAACCGGTGATTGCAGCCGTATCGGGCTATGCTGTGGCGGGTGGTCTGGAGCTGGCGTTGATGTGCGATATGCGGGTGGCGGAAGAGTCTGCTGTCTTCGGCGTGTTCTGTCGACGCTGGGGCGTGCCGCTGATCGACGGTGGCACCGTTCGACTGCCCCGAATAGTCGGCCAGGGTCGTGCGATGGACATGATTCTCACCGGTCGCCCGGTAGACGCCTCCGAAGCGTTGACCATGGGTCTGGCCAACCGGGTAGTGCCGGATGGCCACGCCAGATCCGAGGCTGAAGCACTGGCAAGGTCAATCGCCGGTTTTCCACAGCAGTGCATGCTGACCGACCGGGCTTCAGCCATCGGCCAGTGGGACCTGTCCTTATCCGAAGCGCTGGTGGCGGAGGGAGCGGCCGGCTATCCGGTAGTCTTTGCCGAGGCCATTGCCGGTGCCGATCGGTTCAAGAAGGGCGCCGGACGCCATGGAAAGTTCGACGACTCGAATCAGTAGCCGCCGACAACCTCGTCGAGTGCGGAGCGCAAACGGTCATCGCTTGGTGACACCCGGCTGGGGAATCGTTCGACGACGTTACCCTGGCCGTTCACCACATACTTGGTGAAGTTCCATCCCGGGGCGCCACTCTGCTCATTGAGCGCACTGAAAACCGGGTTGGCGCCGCTGCCAGTGACAGAGGACGGGGCAATCATGGTGAAGGTGACGCCAAAATTCTTGAAACAGACACCGGCGGCCTCCGCTTCGCTGTCTGCTTCCTGATTGAAATCATCGCTGGCGAAACCAACCACCACCAGGCCATCATCACGATACTGTTGGTGCAGCGCTTCCAGACCTTCAAACTGGGCGGTATAGCCGCAATGGCTGGCGGTGTTGACCACCAGCATGGGCTTCCCGCCTGCCAGTTCACACAAATTCACCGACTCCGAAGAATGCAGCTTGCGCAGATCGTGATCCAGATAGTCGGCACATTCTGCGGCCTGAGCCGTCCACGGCAGCAAAGCAAAAACCATCAGGAACAAAGCTCGCATCGATTCGTCTCCCTGGGGCATCATCGTTAGTATTCTATTACGCTCCGGACTTCGAAACAGTTTCAATGCCTGACCTGCACACCGAACAGACGACCCAGGTTCCCCAGACGGCGGACCTGAATGACCCGCTTTACTACCTCGCCAATTTTGAGACGGTGATTCGATGGGTGCGGGACCACCACAGTGACTTGCTGCTAACCGAAGAAAGCCGCCTGGTGGATAACCTGATGGATCTGCCCGCCGATGCCCGGGCTCTGGTCGCCCGAATGGTGATGCGCACCGGCGATGGTTTTCGGGTAGAGAAGCTTCACTATCCCGAACTGGTACATCCCATATCGCAGCTGATGGATGTACTGGAAGAGGCTGAGTGGATCGACGCTTCACCGTCGATTTCCGTGGCCGAACTGTTTCGTCTTTACACCCTGCCAGAGCTCAAGCCGGAACTTGCGCAATACGCTGCGGAAACCGGGCTGAGCGCCAGTGCCTCCAAAGCCCAGCTCAAACAGGCCATGGGCGAGGCGTTTCCGGAAGCTGCTCCGGTCAGCGCCTGGTTACCCAACACCAAAACCCGCCTGATCCGGCTTCAGCACATGGCGTTGTTCGATCGCCTGCGTCTGATGTTTTTCGGCAATCTGCGCCAGACATGGTCGGACTTTGTGCTGGTGGAACTGGGGCATCATCAATACGAGAAGGTGCCCTTTACCCCCGACGCCCGGGCATTCGATAAACGTGAAGACGTGGACCGATACCTGCTGCTCCACCATTGCCGAGAGCGCCTGGACGAAGGTGAAACGCCGGAAGCCATCTGGCAGGCAATACCGGAAGCTTCTGACAATGCCTGGCTGGAAAGCCGACGAGGCAGGCTGCTGTTTGAACTGGCCCGTCAGGCCGAGCGGGAAAAAAACATCCCGCTGGCCCTGGAAACCTATTCGGAGAGCCAACACCGGGAGGCCCGGCTTCGCTACCTCCGGCTTCTGGAACGCCAGAAAAGATTCCGGGAAGCCTGGGATCTTGCCTCCCGTGCAGCGGGATCGCCCCGCAACGATGCCGAAGTTCAGGGGCTGAAACGCCTGATGTCACGGCTGGCCAAAAAGCTCGACCAAACGCTGGAACGCGCCACACCCAAACCGCAGATACCAACTACTCACCTGACGCTCGACAACCCCTCAGGCCATTCCGTCGAATGGCGCGTCATGGAACACCTGCACACCGACGACGAGCCCGTCGCCTATGTGGAGAACACACTGATCACTGGACTGTTTGGCCTGCTGTGCTGGCCGGCAATTTTTGCACCGGTGCCTGGCGCGTTTTTTCACCCTTTTCATATCGGCCCGGTGGATCTTTACCGGGAAGATTTTCTGAGTCGTCGAAAGGCTCTGTTTGATCGATGCCTTGAACAACTGCAAGACGGCACCTGGAAACAAGCCATCCGGCACACCTGGCAGGAAAAATACGGAATCGCCTCACCTTTTGTGGTGTGGCCGGTGTTCAGCGAAACCCTTTTGGAACTGGCCTTGCACTGCCTGCCGGCCCAACACCTGGAGCGACTGTTCCATCGCATGTTGGCGGATCTGCGCCAGCATCGCAGTGGCTTCCCGGACCTGATCCGCTTCAAGCCAGACCACCCGGACCCGCAGCAGCGTTATGAAATGATCGAAGTCAAAGGTCCCGGTGACAGACTGCAAGACCACCAGGTGCGCTGGCTGGAATATTGCCTTGAAAACAACCTGCCGGTGTCCGTCTGCTACGTTCGCTGGTCGGAGGTCCTTTCGTGACCCTGCACTCTGTTGCCGTACGAACATTGTGCGAGTTCGCCGCCCGATCCGGCGATCTGGACCTTCGCTACACGCCGGCCCCCACCGCCGAAGAGGGCATCACCGGCCACCAGACCGTTCAGGCCAGGCGCAGCCCCCGCTATCAGAGTGAGATGGCACTGGCTGGCCAGTGTGGCAGTCTGATGATCAGCGGGCGGGTCGACGGCTACGACCCGATTGCCGGTCGACTGGAGGAAATCAAAACCCATCGCGGGGATCTGTCCCGGGTACGTGAAGCTCAGCGCAACCTGCACCGGGCGCAATTACGGGTTTACGGGGCATTGCTGTGTTATCAGGAGAAACGCAAAGAGCTTGATCTGGCACTGATCTACTACGACATTGGCAAGGACAAGGAAACGGCGATCGTTGAGACCGCCACCGCCGATGAGCTTTGGCAAGAACTGGAAAAACTCTGCGCGCTTTATGCAGATTGGGCAGCACAGGAACAGGCCCATCGTGACGCCCGCAACCAATCATTGACCGATCTGAACTTTCCGTTTCCTGAATTCCGACCCCAGCAACGTCCTCTGTCAGAAACCGTTTATAAGAACGCCGTCCGCAATCATTACCTGCTGCTGGAGGCGCCAACCGGGCTGGGTAAAACCCTGGGCACGCTGTTTCCCTCGCTGAAGGCTATGCCCGCAGCGAATCAGGACCGACTGTTTTACCTGACCAGCCGAAACACCACCCGTCAGGTAGCCAGGGAAGCGATAGAGCGACTTGCGACCAGTCAGACCGGCACGCTGAAATTAAGAACTCTGGAGTTGGTGGCGAAGGATCACGCCTGCGAACACCCGGACAAAGCTTGTCACGGCGACGATTGCCCTCTGGCAAAGGGCTTTTTCGACCGCTTGCCGGATGCGCGCCAGGCGGCGGCCACACATCCCGACATCCTGGACCAGAAAGCGCTGGCGAGCATCGCCGCCGACCACCAGATCTGCCCCTATTTTCTGGCCCAGGAAATGGCGCGTTGGTGCGATTTGGTCATTGCAGACGTAAACCGGATGTTTGACCAATCCGCGTTGCTGCATGCACTGACACGCCAGAACGACTGGAAGGCGGGCCTGTTAATTGACGAGGCCCACAATCTGGTCGATAGAGCCCGAGGCATGTATTCGGTGACCCTCAGCCAGAAACGCCTGCTGCGAATCCGAAAACAAGCACCCAAACCACTAAAACCGGCCATGAACGGCGTTGCGCGTGCCTGGCAATCCTTGCTCAAAAACGATGCGCCCGACGGCGGCAAAGAGCACGGCAAGCCGCCTGTCACCCTGCACCATCTGCCTGCCACCCTCACGATGGCGCTGGCCAGAATGGTGTCCGCCATTAGCGATTACCTGGTGGACCACCCACCAGATCTGGCCCTGCAGGAATTGTTGTTCGAATCCCTCGCCTTCACCAAACTCGCTGAGGTTTTCGGTGACCACTCATTGGCCGAGCTGGCGCGGCCAAGACGAGGCGATGCACAGCTTTCGATCCAGAATCTGATACCCGCCGATTTCCTGGCACCGAGGTTCGAGTCTGCACAGAGCACCCTGTTGTTTTCTGCCACGCTCTCTCCCGGCGAATACTACCGGGACCTGTTAGGGCTGCCAGAGCAGACCCGTTTTAAATCACTGCCCGGCCCGTTCAATGCGGATCAATTGACCGTTCACTTCACCCCGGACATCAGCACCCGGAAACCCGATCGGGAAGGCTCGCTCGAACCCATCGCGGAGTTGATTGCCCGGCAATATCGGGAGCGGCCGGGTAATTACCTGGCCTTTTTCAGTAGCTTTGATTATCTCGAAAAGGTCCGAGCGGCAGTGGCCAGCTCGGCACCCGATATTCCCCAGCGGGCCCAACGTCCCGGGATGAGCGCAGAGGAGCGCCAGTCATTTCTGGAGGATTTTAACGAAGGTAATCAGAGCGTCGCCTTCGCGGTCCTGGGAGGCATTTTCAGCGAGGGCATCGACCTGCCCGGCGACCGCCTGATCGGGGCCTTTGTGGCGACGCTTGGCCTGCCGCCGTTTGACCACTGGCACGAAGTGCTGCGGCAACGATTGGATCAACGTTTTCAACAGGGCTACGCATACACCTACCTGATTCCCGGCCTGCAAAAGGTGGCGCAGGCAGCCGGGAGGGTAATTCGTACACCGACAGATCGAGGGGTAATCTGGCTGATCGATGACCGGTTTGTCCGGCCGGATGTTCGCAAACTACTACCGGGCTGGTGGGAGCCAACATTTGGCTAACCAGCTTGGCCTCGGTCAGTACACGTGCTCATAGGACTGTTGCAATCGGTGGTTGGTACCGTCCTCTCTCATCTCCCGTAGCCTTTTATCCAGCTCGGGCAACAAGGGCAGAAAAGGGGAGGCTTTCCCGATCATAAGATGGAACTCAATGTGACCGAACTCGACACCTGGCACGCGGACGATCGCATCCTCGTAGCCCAGCTCTTCGATGTAATACTCGGTGACATCACGCGACTGCAAAAAAAGGTCGCCACGCCCCCAACGTAATTTCTTGAAGATGGCTTCGATGTCCTTGCCGCCAAAATCCACGTCAATGTCCCCGAGTTTTTCCTTTGCCCAGCCATCGCCGAGATAGGTCAGCAACTGAAACCCTTCAAGATCAGCTACCGTCTCAATCTCTCGAATTTCAGGCATTCTGGGATGCCCTTTTGATGTAAAGACGGCCACTGAGGAATGGGCAATGGGAGTATCGACAGCGCGGGAATAATCCAGACGCTCTGGTGTCGCAACGGTCACCATGCCATCCGCTTGTCCTGTTTCAACAGAATACTGGGCTCGTTGCCAGGGCTGCCAGATAAACTGGACTGACACTCCCATCCGCTCTTCCAGCGCCTCATTCAATACATCAACGAATAAGCCAGTTGGCTCATCCTCTTTGGTATGGATAAATTGCGCAAACGAGTCGTAGACGATTGTCAGGCTATTGTCCGCCTGTGTTTGGGCATCCGTTCGGGCCACTGAAAAAAACAAAAGGCAGAAAAGACCGCATAAAAACCACGGTTTTATTCTTTGTTGGCTCACAGGTCTCGCATCCCGTAACGTACGTGAACTTCAAAGAGTCTATACCAGTTACCGGTCAATGTACGAACGGGGAAAGGCTTGATGGATTTGTTATTCTTAAAGGTACCCTGATCCTGGAGTTCTTGATGCAGTCCGCTTCTACTATTCCCTTTTCCCTCCTGGAGCTGGCTTCGGTTCGCGAAGGCGATTCCGTCGGTCAGACCCTGGCCAACAGCGTGGCCTATGCGCAACACGGGGAACGTCTCGGCTTTAACCGTTTCTGGCTGGCCGAGCACCACAACATGGAAGGCATCAGCAGTTCCGCCACGTCGGTATTGGTGGGGCACATTGCCGGAGCAACCAAAACTCTGCGAGTAGGTTCTGGCGGCATCATGCTGCCCAATCACCCGCCACTGGTGGTTGCAGAGCAATTCGGCACTCTTGAAAGCCTGTATCCCGGGCGCATCGATCTTGGTCTTGGCCGGGCTCCGGGCACCGATCCAGTGACCAGCCGTGCCCTCCGACGAGAACACCTGGGTGCCGAGCAATTCCCTGAAGATGTCGCAAAACTGCAACGCCTGCTCGGGCCACTTCAGCCCGGCCAGCAAATCAAGGCCATTCCCGGCGCAGGCACTCAGGTGCCGATCTGGTTATTGGGCTCCAGCCTGTTCAGCGCTCAGCTGGCGGCGCAGCGTGGACTGCCCTACGCCTTCGCAGGGCACTTTGCCCCACGACTCTATCGGGAAGCCCTGCAGGTCTACCGGAGCCAGTTTCAGCCTTCTGAAACGCTGAAACAGCCCTATGCGATGTTAGCTGTACCGGCCATTCCGGCGGAAACCGACGAAGAAGCGCAATTCCTTGCCACCACCAGTTACCAGCGTATTCTGGCGCTGTTCCGGGGCCAGCCTCTCTGGATGCGGCCTCCCGTAACCTCGATGAAAGGTCTGTGGAATGCGGGAGAGCAAGCGGGAGTCAAAGATTTTCTGGCATTGCAGTTACTGGGAAGCGCGACAAGCATTCAACAACAGCTCGAACAGCTGTTATCGGGCGTTGAAGTGGACGAGCTGATGTTCACGATTGACCTATACGACCCGGAGAAACGCCGCCGGGCCCTTGATATCCTGGCGGCTTGCCGCAGCCGCCAGAGCCATTGAATTGGCCGCAGACAAGCATCTCCAATCTGTAAAATGAACAGGGGACACGATCAAATGCTCCACGTCTTTCTCTCTCACGGTCTGGAAAGCGGGCCTGACAGCACAAAGGTACAGGCCTTAAAATCCGAAGCTGAAGCCTTTACCGGTGTCACCGCACAAGCGCTCGACCATCGCAGCACCAAAGACCCGGCGGAGCGACTCGCGCAGATGAAAGCGGCTATGGCGGAAGCGAATGCCGATCCAGCACGAACCGTTCTGGTGGGTTCCAGCATGGGTGGCTGGGTCTGCGCCCAGACCAGCGCCATTTCACCCGTGCGGGGCTGCTTCTTGCTCGCCCCAGCGCTGGCAATGGAGGCCTATCCGGAATCCAGCCCGATCATTCAGGCAAAGCACACCCAGATCATTCACGGCTGGCACGACGATGTGGTTCTGCCCATGCCGGTGATTGAGCTGGCTCGCGATCAGGATTTACCACTGCTGGCATTGCCAGACGGCCATCGCCTGCAAAACAGCCTGCCGAGACTGGTGGCTGAGTTCCGGCAATTCATGACGGACTGCCTCACAGGCCTGAACGACTAGTTCAACAGCATCGCCAGACCAGACGCGCGGATAACGCTCCGCGCCGAGGCCTCTCGCAATACGCCCTCGCTGGGCGCAGCCAGACTTAACCAGTGCCTGGCACGAGTGATACCGGTGTAAACCAGTTCTTTCGTCAGCACCGGAGTCAGTCGGTCCGGGAGGACCAGACAGGTATGGGTAAATTCGGAACCCTGGGACTTGTGAACGGTCATGGCGTAAACCGTTTCCATAGACTGCAGCCTGCTAGGAGACACCCAGCGAATGCCATCGCTGGCGGGAAACGCAACCCGCAGCGTGTTGACGGGCTCGCCGGACTCGTTGCGATCCCATGGGACACTTAACGTTACTCCAATGTCCCCGTTCATCAGGCCAAGGTTGTAGTCGTTGCCGGTGACCAGCACCGGTCGGCCGGGATACCAGCCTTCGGTTCTGGTAATCAACCCGGCACTGTGAAGCTCTGCCGCCACTTGCTGGTTCAGCCCTTCTACTCCGAATGGCCCTTTACGAAGCGCGCACAACAGCTGGAACTGACCAAACGCTTCCAGCACCCTGGTTGCCCACGCATCCCAGACCGGTCGATCCTGATGAGAATCCGTGGCGGCTGGGCGTTCGTCCGCCATGATTCTGAGGTAGTGACCGTAGCCGACCGGGGGCGCAACCGGGCGCCCGTGGACCGATCGGCCTTCGCCCTGATTGGCGAATTTTTCGGGGCTACCGGACATTCCGTGGCGGGCCAGGGGCGCCAGATTACCCTGAAGAGTACCCTGAAACGCCCCCTCGCCGGCCGGTGCCATAAGATCACCCCGACCAAGCCAGGCAACATCCGGGAATTCGCCAGCCTGGCATCGTTGAATCAACGTCCGGTCGAGCCGGCCTTCGTTGGTCGCGCGGGCCAGCAAACCGATGCCGCTGTGTTCATCGAAGCGGTAGCTTTTGCGCAGCATGGCCACCGACTGATCCAGCGCACGTCCCCGAGCGTCTTCGAGCTCGCCAGGCAACCGCTCCCCCGTAACCGATGCCAGCCAGGCCAGCGTATCCGGTTGATAGTGACCCTGGTCGGCCCGTTCACACAGTTCGCCCAGTACCGCACCGGCATCCACCGAAGCCAACTGATCTTTATCGCCCAACAGGATCAGGCGAGCGGAATCCGACAGCGCAGAGAACACCGACGCCATCAGGTCCACATCCACCATGGAGGCTTCGTCGATCACCAGAATATCCAGCGGCAGCGGATTGTCTTCGTTGTAACGGAATTGACGAGACCCAGGGCGACTTCCCAACAGGCGGTGCAAAGTGGTCACGTCCGTGGGAATTGAAGACGCCTCCGGTGAGCCCGGAAGCTTTGCCAACGGCAACTGCTCTACCGCCCCACCAATGGATTCGCTGAGCCGTGCAGCCGCCTTGCCGGTGGGTGCGGACAGACGGATTTTTAGGTAGGGATCTCGCCGCGCCTCTTGCCCTGACTGAACGCAGGAGACGGATTGTAAGGCGGCCAGCAGCTTGACCACTGTGGTGGTTTTGCCGGTTCCCGGGCCACCGGTGATCACGCAGAACCGGTTTCGGGCCGCAATTGCACAGGCCATCTTCTGATAGTTCACAGACTCTGTATCCGAGGCGCCAAACAGCACATCCAGAGCCTGAGACAAAGGCTGGTCGTCCATATTTTGCGGCGCCAGTCGCTTGCCGATACCCGAGGCAATATTCTGTTCATAACGCCAGAACCGGCGCAGGTACAGGCGGGTGTCTACTATCACCATGGGCGTGGTGTGACTGCCATCACTGACCGCGCTGCTGCCATTGATCGCCGCCATCAGCGCTTCGACCTCTCGGCCGCGAAACAGGTCGGCTGGCCGCGGGTCAGTGTCGCCCGAAGCATCCGAACCTTCCGGCGGCAACACTAAGGTGGCCTCTGGATCGTCACACAGCTGACGAAGATCCAGGCACACATGACCGCGCCCCACCTGGTGAGACACCGTCGCCGCCAGCAGGGCCAGTTCCGGAGCTGGCCTTTCTCCGTTTTCTTCCAACAGCTCACACACAAATGCTGCGAAGGCATGGTCCAGCGCCCGCAGCCAGTTCAGCTCTACCCAGCGATCCAGAAGCGTCAGCATGTCCTGTGCTGTTGCTGGCAATTGCGGCAAGATCGCCGCTTCAGCCAAGGGTTCCGGTTCATCAAACAGGTCCGGTATTTCGCCGTAGCGATCGTCTTTTCGGCTCATGCAGACACCTCCCGCTTACCCGAAAAAAGCCGATCCAGGGATTCAATCAGGGCCTTGTCCGGTCGTTCGGTGAAGGCACCCACGCCCGGTGCGTCGCAACCACGCAGGAAAAGGTAAACCGCACCGCCCACATGGGTGTCGTAGTCGTAGTCCGGCAGCCTGGCTTTCAGCAATCGGTGCAGCGCCAGCAGGTAGATCACGTACTGCAGATCGTAACGGGCATCCAGAACTTTCTTCTTCATGGCCTCGGGTACATAGGCACTGTCTTCGTCGCCGAGGTGGTTCGACTTGTAGTCCAGCACGTAATACCGGCCATCGTGCTCAAACACCAGATCGATAAAGCCTTTTAACATGCCATTGAAGGTGGTTTCGTGGGCCAGGGGCCGGGATTCGCCGCCGAGGGTGCCGCGCTGCACCCGTCGATCAAGGGCTAGAGTATTGACGTCCCGGCTTTCAAACCAGAATTCGAGTTCGGGTCGAAGCGTGTTGAGTGTAGAAAGCGAGCAGGTCTGATCGCTATCTGGTAACGGAATGTCCATGGTGATCAGCCGCAGGATCCAGCCCTGGAGCACCTCAACCCAGTCGTCCCAGTGCCGAAGCTGGCAGCGACGTTCCAGCAGCACACGTAGCTGTTCAGGTTCAGCCACGACCTCGTCAAAACCACGGGTGGCGCACCACTCCAGGATGTCGTGAAGGAAGGTGCCAGGGCCGGAGCCTTTCGGGAATCCGTGTTGGGCAATCGGCGCAGAAGCCGCAGTGAGTGATTCGAATTCCGACTCGATTTCGTCCCGCAGGTTCTCCTGCTCGGCGTCTTCGCTGGCAGGCTCAAAGTCCCCGGAAAAGCCGCTCAGGGCCCCATAGGTAATGGCAGAATAGCTGGCAATCCACCAGTTTTCACGTGCCTCCCGCTTCGGCTCCAACGCTGGCCCCAGTGGCGGCTCTGGTTCGCCCACATAACGCTGGTCACCTGCGTCGGGAAGGGGGCTTATGGCAATGCAGGGTGTGTTTGCGGCCATGGCCTGAAGCATTGGTGTCAGGTCGCTTTCCGATTCCCGCCCCGGTTCGCGGATCAGATGCCCCAAGCCGCTCTGGACCCAGTGTTTAATGCCGGCGGCGCCCACCCAGGTGGCATGACGCGCACGGGTGAGTGCCACATAAAGCTTCCGAATGTCCTCACCCAGCCGCTCACGATCTGCCAGAGCCAGAACCTGTTCGTCCGACGTCAGCGAGATTTGCAGGTTGCCTCGTTCATCGTGGTAGCTCCAGAAGGTCTGGTCCGCCTTCTGCTGCCGGTGCTCGGTAGCAAACGGAAGAAATACCAGTGGGTATTCCAACCCTTTGGACTTGTGCACCGTGACCACTTTCACCAGGCCCGAATCACTCTCCAGACGCATGGTGCGATGTTCGTTTTCCTCATCAGACTGCTGCAGCAACTCGGTGAAGTGATGCACCAGTGCATGCTCGCCGTCCAGTTGCTGGCTGTCGGCCTGCAACAGTTCCGCCAGATGCAGGATGTTCGTCAGCGCCCGCTCACCGTCCTGATAGGTCAACAGTTTGGCGGGCACGTCGAAATCCATCAGGAACCGGCGCAGCATCGGCAGCACTCCCTGGGTTTGCCAGAGCTCTCGATACTGCTGGAAACGGTCGATTTCCCGGTCCAGCGCGTTTTCGTCACTCAGCAGCCGGTCGAGTTGCTGATGGGATAGCTCCAGGGTTGGCGTTGCCATTGCTCCCCGCAGCAGGGCCAGATGGCCGGGCTCGGCGCAGGCGTGCAGCCATTGCAGCATTTCAGTGGCTTCCGGCGAATTCAGCACCGAATTGCGGTCCGACAGGTAAACGCTGCGAACGCCCCGATCGCTGAGCGCCTGCCGGACGGCATCCGCTTCATCCCGCTTGTTCACCAGAATGGCGATGTGTTCGGGGCGCAGCGGCTCCAGGGATTCAGGTTGATCATCCACCCGGAAGCCGGCCTTACCCTGCTGACCCAGATTCAACAGCCGTGCAATTTCAGTGGCGCACGCGGCTGACAGTTCAGCCTTTGCGCCGGTTTTCGTGACGCTCTTTTTCCCCTGATCATCACCACCGTCGTTATCACCGCTCAACGTCCAGAACGTCAGCGGCGGAGTGGCCTCGCCATCGATCCACCACCGGCGATTCGTTCCTTTCGCCTTGACCGGCACAAATGGCAGGGGGTTGCCTGTCTCGTTGCGGAAAAGGAAGGCGCCGTCCGGGTTTGCGTTGTCGGCGTGTTCAAACACCCGGTTCACCCCGTCCACCATGGCTTTCGACGATCGAAAGTTGGTGCCCAGAGTGTAGGTGCGCTCGCTGACCGCTTTGCGCGCGTCCAGGTAGGTATAGATATCAGCGCCACGAAATCCGTAGATGGCCTGTTTGGGGTCACCGATCATCAACAAAGTGGTGTCCTGGCGGTTGGAAGCCACCTGATAAATCCGGTCGAAAATACGGTACTGAACCGGGTCGGTGTCCTGGAATTCGTCAATCATCGCCACTGGGAATTGACGGGCGATGGTGGTGGCCAGTCTCTGGCCCTGTGGCCCCGACAAAGCTTCGTCGAGTCGTGTCAGCAGATCATCAAAGCCCATAGTAGCCAGCCGCTGTTTCTCGGCGGTCAGTCGCTGGGCCATCCATCGTACAGCGTGGTTGAACATGGCCGGGCCCGGCTTCGGCAGGTCAGACAATGCCAGTTTCAGCTGGTCGATCTCATCCATGGCCGGATGGTGAGGGGCCGGGTCCTCACCAGTCCATTTGCTGGCAAAGATGTCCGCCTGCAAATATTCGTAGCCTTTCAGCGGATTGCTTTTCATGAGCCCTTCGGGCTCGTTGGCATCGGACGTTGCCCAGGCTCTCAGCGCATCAACGGCCTTCTGAATCGTATTTTTATCGCGACCGTGCAGTGGTTTTGGCTTGGGTTTGGTCGTGTTATCCAACAACTCGGTCAGTTCGTCGCACCAGTCGGCCCAGGGCGCTTTCAAACGCCGTAGAATGTCCTCTTTTTCCTTGAGGGCCTGGCCAACAGCCTCCGCCGGCGCCAGTGCATGGCCGGGCAACGCCTCCACGTGGGGCAACAGATTGCGAACCGATTGCCGCAGACTTTCCGGGTTTGGCCAGACGTCCAACACGGCGCCCACCAGATCCGGAGGCGTAGGGTAGACAAAGGTGCGCCAGTAATCCCGTGCGACATCGTCCAGCAAATCGGTCTGATCGGTTTCCAGGGTCTGACGGAACAGGCTGCCACTGTCGAAGGCGTGTTCGCTGAGCATGCGGTTACACCAGCCGTGGATGGTAGAAACCGCGGCCTCGTCCATCCACTCGGCAGCCAGCAGCAACTTGCGCTGGCAAGCGGGCCAGTCTTGCTTCGGGCAGGCGTTGCGCAGGCCGATCAATGGATCTTTTACGTCAGCGTTCACATCCACATCCGCCGCTTCTTCCCCAAACAGTGCAGCTGCTTCCGTCAGGCGAGCACGGATGCGGTCCCGTAGTTCTTTGGTGGCGGCTTCGGTAAACGTCACCACCAGCAAATGGGGTGGCATCACGCCTTCTTCGAGCGGCTGGCCCGGCAGACGATGCCCGAGCACCAGACGCACATACAACAGTGCCAGGGTAAAGGTTTTACCCGTGCCAGCGCTGGCTTCGATCAGGCGACTGCCCTGCAGTGGCAGGGTCAACGGGTCGAGCACCCGGGGCTCGTCAGAAGGGCGGGCGTTATCGTTCATGACGCACTCCCTGCCGGTTCCGCTTTTGCCTCTCGGCCTTCGTATTCGCACTGCCACAGGGGTTCGTAAAGGACACGGACCAGCCCGGCAAAATCGCCGGCCTGCTGGAGGCTCTCAAAGTCCGGATAGGCGCGGCCCAGATAGATACCGCGATAGGCCAGGGTGGATTGAAACGCCTGTTCTGCCCGCTCCAGCCCGAGCGCTTCGCTGCCTTCTTTTTTACCCGAAGGATTGAGTCCGCGCAGATACCCATACGCGGTGGCCGGCTCGATGGGCAATGGATAGGTCTGACCTTCGATCCAATGAACCATTATCTGCTCAAGCAATTCCGCCGCCCGTTCACGTCCTACCGGTGCCAGCAATATCTGCCGGTTTTCTTCCTTGCCCAGCACCAACGTATGGAATCGCTCGGATTGTGTGCAACCAGCGAGGTGAATGACCCAATCATCCAGCAGTCCCGAATATTTGACTGCTCGACCGCCACCATTTTTTTCCAGCAGGCTGCTGTTGGCAATTACCACTCGGCACACGTCACCATCAGCGCGTGTGCGTAACTGGCCAATGCGATCCGCCAGTTCGACACTCCCTAGGCGGGTTTTCACCGACCAGGTAACAGACCAGGCAGACTCTGACATCTGCGGCCAGTCTGCCAGGGCTTTCTGATAGCGCACGAACAGGTCCGGCATCCGGCTGTACAGCTGCTGCGCCGCCACGGATTCCATCGCACCCATCCCCAGATCGCCCCTGGCAGTCATGCGGTTTAACCGCTCCTGCAGTCGATGCTCCAGATCCGTTTCGTCGACCGCTTTCACCACCGCCTGGTCAATCAGTTCCCGCTCGAATGTCCAGTGTTTCAGTCCATCCAGGCTGAAAGTTTCATTGTCGGTATCCTGAGCCTGAACACTGATGAACTGAAGTTGCAGGCGACGCCGGTAAAAGGTTTCGACCGGCTTTTTCAAAAACTCCGCCAGCTCCTGACACGTCAGCGGTACCGCCGGTGGCAGATAGGGCAAGGGCTGATGGTCTTCCGCATGCTGGCTTTGATGAGCCTGAAGCCATTCTTCGTCATAGCTGAACAGGCGCCGTTGCCCCGGCGGTTGCTGCGCTGCGGGGAAATAATCCCGACTGAACGGTTGCAGTGGGTGTTCGGTGGTCAGGGCGTCAGACGCGGACTCCTCACCGGTAACAGACCAGACGGCATCCAGATGATCCCGCAGCTGACTCACCAGCACCGAGGGCGGTCGTTCGGAATCGTCACGAATGCTGCGGCCAACCCAACTGATGTACAACTGCTCACGCGCTGACAGCATGGCTTCCAGGAACAGATAGCGGTCGTCTTCCCGACGGGAACGGTCGCCCGGGCGCGAATCCTGCGCCATCAGGTCAAAATCCACCGGCGGGCGGGACCGGGGGTAATCACCGTCATTCATCCCCAGCAGGCACACTCGCTTGAACGGAATCGCCCGCATGGGCATCAGGGTGGCGAAATTCACCTTGCCCGCCAGAAAACGCTGGTTCAGGCCGCCTTCTTCCAACCCCTCCAGCAACTCTTCCCGTACGATGGACAGCGGCAGCGTGTTCTCCGCCATCCCGCCGCTGGTGCAGTCCTCATACCATTGCTCCGCCTGCCTGCGCAGCCGGTTGATCAGCAACTGTTCATCGTCGGTAAACTCCGCGAAGAAGCCTTCCAACATAGCCTGCAATACCGCCAGCCACTGCTCTGGCGTGTAAGGCTTGGCGAGCTCTTCCCAGAGATGCTCGAGGCGTTCCACAAAACGAACCAGATTGCCCGCCAGCGTGGCCTGCAAACCGCCAATCTCACCGTAAGGTTCGATCCCTTGCCAGGCCTCGTCAGGGCCGGTGCCATACCCCAGCAGCATGCGCCGCAAGCCGGATTGCCAGGTATTACGGGACAGCCCGGTAGGCAGGTCAAAGCTTCGGCGATGTTCGGCGTGAAGCCCCCATCGAACGTTGGCGCCCTCGACCCACTGGCGAACCAGTGGCAGATCCGCCTCTGCAATGTCGAATCGCCGCCTGACGGCGGGTACTTCCAACAGACTGATGATCTCGCTGGCGCCAAACCGGTGATCTGGCAGTGACATCAGGGTGTCGAGCGCAATCAGCACCGGCTGACGATGTCGCTGCTGCTGATCGGAAATGGTGAACGGAATATAGCGGGATGCACCGGAGGAATAACGCCCGAACACCGCCTGAATATGGGGGGCGTAGGCGTTGATGTCCGGGACCATCACAATGATGTCACGGGGGCGCAGATTTTCGTCTGCGCTGAAAGCGGCCAGTAGTTGATCGTGCAGCACTTCCACTTCCCGCTGGGGGCTGTGGGTGCGATGAAACGCGATTGACTGATCCTGGTTTGGTGCCAGTTGCCGCGATTCACGCTGCATTTCCTGGCTGGAGGTCAGGGATCGGACATCGTCCTGGATCTGATGTAATACACGGGGCGCGTTCTCCGTGCCATGCGGGGTAAAAATATCGATCCGGCCGTCGGGCGTGGTCACCCTTGCGTCATAGGTTTCTGGATCATCGAATTCATCCAGCAGGCGAATGTAGTCACGGCCCTGTTTGCCCCACGCCGCCAAAAGCGGATTCGCATGCTGATGCAGTTGGTCTGGGTCAGTCAGGCTGGCCAGGGCTTTGTGTTGCTTGCCTCGTCGGCGACTGGCGGTCAACAGGTCCCGGTCACTGATGATATCCGCCCAGAAATACTCGCAAGGATTGTGGACACACAGTACGACCTGGCTGATACGGCTGAGCACGGAAAGCGCCTCCAACGTCTGACGCGGCAGGGACGACACCCCGAAGACCACGATGCGCTGAGGCAGATTGGCGGGACGATCACTGGCGGTCAGTTTCTGACCATGCTCCATAAACCGGGTGTGAATACGGGACCGGCTGGTCGCAGATAGCTCGCCCACGTCTGCCACCAGGGCCCGCCAGAGAACCGGCTGCCAACGCTGATCATCCTCCAGCTGTCGCACTTCGCCACGGGCCAGTTCTATAAAGTCCTGACCGTTTTCCCAACCCGTCAGCCAATCGGCGCGGAATACCTGATACTGATCAAACAGGTCAGCAATCTGGCCGGCCAGCTGATAGCAACGGGTGTCCGGATCGCTCCCCTCCAGAAAACGCTGTAGTGGAGCGAACACCTCCTGTTGGTGCACCAGCGTCGGCAACAATCGGAATAATCGCCAGACCAGACGGGATTTATCGAAAGGCGATTGCTCGGGCACTTCTTCGGCAGGCAGAACCGCGCGATAGGCTTGCCAGATAAATCGAGAGGGAAACAGGAAATCCATACCGGCGGCGATGCCCATGCCGCCATCAGCATCGCCCTCGGGGTCTTCCGCCAACGCCAGCTTGAGCCATTGCGCGATGCCGTTGCTTTGCACCAGAAAGGTTTCACTGGCCAGCGGAGACACCGGCTGTTGGCGACAGATCCACACAACGGACCGCCTCAGATCTTCCAGATGGTTGGCGTGGATGGCGTGAAAGCCAGGCTGAATGATGGGCGTCAGTGGCATACCGGCTCTTTCTGGAGGATTCGGAAACAGACGTCTAGAAGCTCAGAGCGTATCACAGCCGATCGCGCACCAGACTAAAGTCGAACACCTAAAGTTCAACGGCATCAGTCATTTTCTTGCGAAACACAGATTGTTTTGCCAATCTAAATGAATGTAACAAATAATTTCAGAAGCAAAAAAGTGGAGACGACCCGATGAGCACCATCAGCAAGTTCAAGAAACTGGCCGGTTTTTCGGCCTTCGCTTTCGCTGCCATGTCTGCAGCGAATTCAGTGAATGCGGCGAACTGGCGCTACGCTCACGAGGAGTACGAAGGCGACGTCCAGGATGTCTTCGCATACGACTTCAAGGAATACATCGAGGAAAACTCTGACCACACCGTGCAGATATACCGTTTCGGTGAACTGGGTGAGTCGGACGACATCATGGAGCAGACTCAAGCGGGCATCCTACAGTTCGTTAACCAGTCTCCCGGCTTTACGGGCTCTCTGATTCCGGAAGCACAGATTTTCTTCATTCCTTACCTGATGCCCACCGACATGGACACGGTCATTCAGTTTTTCCGTGAAAGTGAGGCAATCAACGAAGACTTCCCCGAGCTTTACGCGGCAAACGGTCTCAAATTGTTGAAGATGTACCCGGAAGGCGAAATGGTTGTCACGGTTGATGAGCCAGTGACCAAGCCAGAAGACTTCAACAACAAAAAGATCCGGGTTATGACCAACCCGCTGTTGTCGGCAACCTATGACGCGTTCGGCGCCACGCCAACGCCGCTGCCTTGGGGCGAGGTTTACGGTGCGCTGCAGACCAACATGATTCAGGGTCAGGAAAACCCGATTTTCTGGATCGAGTCCGGTGGCCTGTATGAAGTATCTCCAAACCTGGTCTTCACCAAGCACGGCTGGTTCACCACTGCCATGATGGCCAACATGGACTTCTATGAAGGCCTGTCTGACGCTGACAAGCAGCTGGTACAGGCTGCCGCGGACGACGCCTTCGAGAAGATCATCGTTCACATCGACGGTCTGGCCGAAGAAGCATTGGCCAAGATCCAGAAAGCCAGTGACGAAGTGACCGTGACCCGCCTGAACGACGAGCAGATTGCCAAGTTCAAGGCGCGTGCACCTCAGGTTGAAGAGAAGTTCATCGAAATGACTGGCGAAAGTGGCAAAGACCTGCTGGACCAGTTCCATAAAGATTTGGAAGAAGTTGAGAGCAAATAAGCGAAGGAAGAATCCCCGCCGAGCCTCTCCGGCGGGGATTTTGCATTTACTCCGCCCCGCCGATGAGCCCCAATTATAAATCGGGAGCTCTCTCCACCGGTCGGGAGCACACTGCTATGGAGCGTTCCCATGTCAGAGAATTCCCCGGATTTTGAAGACGACACCGGCACCTATGAGTCCGGCTTACCCGGGTTTCTGGGAACCATTGATGTCTATATCAGTAAAATAGAAGCCGTTATGCTCGCCATGGGCGTAATCCTGATGGCAGTTAATACCTGCGTTAACGTGATTGCCCGCTTCGTCTTCGGCGAAGGCCTGTTTTTCTCGGGCGAGATCAACCGAATTCTGATTATCCTGATTACCTTTGCCGGCATCGGATACGCGGCCCGTCACGGACGCCATATCCGCATGTCGGCCATTTATGACGCCATACCGACCAAAGGCCGCAAGGCGCTGATGATCTTTATCGCGCTGTTCACCTCGGTGGTGATGTTTTTCCTCTGCTACCACTCCTACGGCTACATTGAGACCCTGCACAGCCGTGGCCGGATTCTGCCTGCCCTGGGCTTCGAGATCTGGTGGATTTATATCTGGGCACCGGTCGGTTTTGCGATCACTGGTATCCAGTACTTTTTGACCGCCGTCAAAAACTTCACCAGCAAGGATGTGTATCTCTCCACCGGTGTTGTAGACGGCTATGCGGACACCGAGTCCGAAGTCTGACCCTCTGAAGCTGCAATAAAAGGATAGAATTCATGGCAACTATAATGATGGTGATCATGATCGGGCTGCTTCTGCTGGGCTTCCCGATGATGGTGCCGCTGATCACCGGTGCCGTTTTTGGCTTCGTGATGATGTTCGATGGCTTCGGACAGATGGGAACGTTCATTCAACAGATGATGGGCGGCATACGCCCTGCGTCACTGATTGCAGTGCCCATGTTCATTCTGGCGGCGGACATCATGACTCGAGGCCAGTCCGCTGACCGATTGATCAACATGGTGATGGCATTCATCGGCCATGTTAAGGGTGGTCTGGCGATCAGTACCGCGACCTCCTGCACCCTGTTTGGGGCGGTTTCTGGTTCCACGCAGGCGACCGTGGTGGCGGTAGGGTCACCGCTGCGCCCCAAAATGCTGAAAGCGGGTTATTCCGACCCCTTCACCCTGGCACTGATCATCAACTCGTCCGACATCGCGTTCCTGATTCCGCCGAGCATCGGCATGATTATCTACGGCGTTATCTCAGAGACCTCCATTGCCGAACTGTTCATCGCCGGTGTCGGCCCCGGTCTCATGATTCTGGTCATGTTCTCTATTTACTGTCTGATCTACGCCTACCGGAACAACGTGCCCACGGAGGAAAAATCAACCTGGGGCGAGAGAGCCAGATCGGTTCGCGGTGCGCTCTGGCCACTGTTCTTCCCGGTGATCATCGTTGGCGGTATCTACGGCGGCATCTTCAGCCCAACGGAAGCGGCAGCTGTGTGCGTGCTCTACGCTTTCCTGCTGGAATTTCTGGTATTCCGCTCCCTGAAACTGCCGGACATCTATCGCATTGCCAAGTCTACCGGTCTGATCACGGCGGTGGTTTTCATTCTGGTGGCTGTCGGCAACGGCTTCTCATGGATCATCTCTTTTGCCCAGATCCCCCAGTCCATTCTGGAGGCGGTGGGCATCAGTGACATGGGCCCTGTGGGCGTGATGGTCACCATCTGCATTGCCTTCTTTATAGCCTGTATGTTCGTGGACCCCATTGTGGTGATCCTGGTACTGACGCCGATCTTCGCGCCAGCTATTGAGGCCACCGGCCTCGATCCCGTCCTGGTGGGCGTTCTGATTACCCTGCAGGTGGCGATTGGCTCTGCCACGCCGCCCTTTGGCTGTGACATATTCACCGCCATCGCGATCTTCAAACGACCCTACCTAGAGGTTATCCGCGGCACGCCGCCGTTCATCATCATGTTGATAGGGGCGGCCGGCTTGATCATCGCATTCCCGGACATCGCGCTGTTCCTGCGAGACCTGGCGTTCAGAGATTAGTCAGGCGGGCCAGCGGCTGATGGACGAACAACAAGGAGACTGACATGTTCAAGCGAATTCTGGTGGCAGTGGATGGCTCAATGACATCATTTGATGCCCTGAGCAAAGCGATTGAGCTGCAGAAAATTACCGACGCAGAAATCATGCTGCTGTGTGTGTACAAACACCACAGCCTCTTCGAGGCGTCACTCTCGATTGGACGGCCGGCTGAAATGGATATTCCAGACAAAGTGCTTTCCGACTACGCGAAAGAAGTTGTGGAGCACGCGAAAAAGCTGGCGGCAGAGCGTGGAGGCACTGATGTAAGGGGGTTTGTGAAAGCTGGAAAGCCTTCCAAAGTGATCATTGAGTTCGCCCAGGAGAAGGGCGTGGATCTGATTGTGATAGGCACGAAAGGCACCCACAGCGACAAAGACGGCATGTTTCTGGGTAGCGTGTCGCATCGAGTCGCATCAAACGCGAAGTGCCCAGTGCTGGTCGTTTAAGGTGCCAGATCAGTAGATCTCGACCCTGTTCCTACCCATCTCTTTTGCGCGATACAGTGCCCGGTCAGCCTGACCCAAGAGGCTGATCGGGGTTTCTGCAGACTCCGGCCACCCCGCCACGCCCACCGACAGTGTTACCCCCGGCAATTCCTGATCGCCATGCGCCACCGGATTCTGGCCAGTCGCTCTGACCAGTTCCGCTGCTTTATCAGCGGTAGCTTTCAGAGTGGTGCCAGTCATGATCACAACAAACTCCTCCCCGCCATAACGACACACCACATCACTCTCACGGAAATGCTTGAGAAGCAGTGATGAAACCGATCTTAGCGCCGCATCGCCCGCCTCGTGGCCATAGGTATCGTTGAATCGTTTGAAATG
This sequence comes from Marinobacter sp. CHS3-4, assembly GCF_030053415.1. Taxonomy (GTDB): domain Bacteria; phylum Pseudomonadota; class Gammaproteobacteria; order Pseudomonadales; family Oleiphilaceae; genus Marinobacter. The sequence goes on along the minus strand of NZ_JASGBJ010000003.1, from coordinate 52,476 downwards.
ATCGATGTCCATCATCAACAGCGCCAGTGGTTTATCACTGCGAAGGGCAACCGCCGTTTCATGCTCAAATAACTGATCGAAATAACGGCGGTTCTTCAAGCCCGTCAGTGCATCCTCGTACGAGTACTTCTTCAACTCCTCCCTCAGGCTGATACCAGAAATCGTAATACCGATCTTCTGGACGCCCTGGATGAGTGACTGAAACAATTTGACCGCGCCAAATTGGGAATCGTCATTAACCAAGGATTCTGGCACGTTCAGAAAAATCAGTCCCAGTGGCACCGTGCCCCGCGTTGCAGATTGCACACTCACCCAAAGGCACAAATTATCCTCAGAAAGCTGCTTACCCCTGGCAAAATCCGTTTCAGACAGAAAGTGATCGGACAGGTCTGTGTTCGGCGGCGGTCCATGCGGCGTTTCCAGTCGCTCGCTCGGGTGGTCCTCGCCGGCATAGCCCCATTGATTCAGCAATCGGTAAGCCATGCCATCCTCCGTCCTGAGATAGAGAGAACCTTTCATCGGGCTGCACAGATCAGGCAACATTCGGGACAGCACCTGAAACGTCTGATGAACGCTGATGCAGTCCTGCAGAGCAGCAATGATATCGTTCAGAATCCGGGTTTTCTCATTCTCGAATGTGAGCAGCCGCACTCGCGCCTGCTCTCTTCGGGCAAGGGATTCTGCCCGGGCCGTTCGTTCATTAACTTTCTCTTCCAGCGACTGGTTAAGCAGCTTGAGAGACTGCTGGGTGTTGGCATAGTGATACAGCGAAATAACGACCACGACCAGGGAAAACACCAGGGCGCCCCAGCTCAACGGCACTCTCCACCAGGGAAGAAACCCATGAGCAACCGCCATGTCGATCACAAGCAACGCGCCAAACAGACCATAAGCCAGCAGAATGGCCTGCTGCTGCAGGGCCAGGTGCCTGAACCTGCGCACCACCAGGACGGTGATGGTGGTCATGGAGGCCAGCAACAGAACATCGAATATCGGGAAGGTCGTTGACAGGTTCACCACACCGACGCCTGCCAATACCAACGCCACCACGAAATAGCCCAGATGGATCTTCCACATCAGGTTGATCAGCCAGGGCCGTTGATCTTCAAACCACTGTTCCAGCAGCAATGCCATCGCCACAGGCAACAAGAAGTAGGACCCGGCAGCCAGATAGTCCCAGGCCAGTGGCGCATTGAAGATCAATTGCCTGGCCTGGCTTTCTGCGATCAGGAGGATGGAAGATAAGATGGCAAACAGCGCCAGGCTGGCAAACGTCTTTTTGCTCTCCTGAAGCAACGCAAAAATAATCGACAACACCGCAATCAGCGCCGAGAAACCGGCAATCAAAAGCGCTTCAAGAGAATTGTTCAGAATATAGAGAGTCAGTGCGGAACTCTCCATGATGGCCACTTCACCCCAAAGGCCAATGTCGGTGTAGTCTGAATAGATCCGGAAGTAGGCCTCTTTGCCTTGAAAACCCTCAGGCAAGGTAATGGCGTGCCAGGGCCAGCCTTCAAACTTTCCCTTTCCATTCTCGTTGAAATGGCCGTACTGATAGATTTTATCGCCATCCAGCCAGAGCTGAACGATCAGATCCACACTGAAGATGTAGAGAACCGGCTCTCGCCAGGGACCATCTGGCAATGCAACCCGATACCAGACCTGATCCCTGCCTTGCCGGTTGGGCGGGTTCGAGGGAAAGCCGATGGCGTTCCACTGTTCCGGCTCATCCTCAAGCGTCCATTCCGGGATCCCTTCATCCGTGAACGGTGAATCACCCCAACGATACTCCCAACCTGTTTCCAGATCGGTCTTGGCCTGAGAAAGCGATGGATAGCAAAAGCAGATAATCACCGTCAGAGCCAGGCGCCCAGTCCATGAGCAAGTCCATGTGTTCATAGGTTAAGACACCTGCCGCTGAAATTTACACTTTTTGAAGTATAGTTCAGTCCTTGGCTTCCGACGAAACACTGTTCAGATAGGCCTTGTCTGAAATGGCCGTCCATTGTCGTATCTGTTTGAGATAAGACCTTTGCGAGCTGATGATTTCATCGGCCAGGGGATCATTCTCCGCCGCTTCGGCCAACAATTTTTCCGTCGCGTCGCGCAGCGCATCGATCACTTCCGGCGGGAAGGTCTCGTGACTGACTTCCGGGTAATCATCCTTCATTTTTGCCCAGGCCTTGCCGCTTAAATGCATGCTCTGGGCATACATGTCATAGGCCGCCGTACGCATAGCCACCCTAAGGATTTCCTGAAGGTCGGTGGGCAGCTTGTTCCAGCTCTTTTCATTGATCAGGAACTGAACTTCCGCGGCCGGTTCCTGCCACCCGGAATAATAGTGTTTGGCAATCTGATGGAAGCCCATATCGAAATCCAGCGCAGGGCCGACCCACTCAAGAGCATCGATGGTACCCCGCTCCAGCGCCGTATAAAGCTCACCTGGTGGGATATTGGTCACCGCGACCCCCAGCTCAGCCATAACTTCACCCGCAAACCCCGGCGTGCGCATCTTCAGGCCCTGGAGGTCTTCCAGGCTGGTTATTTCCTCAGTAAACCAGCCGCCCATTTGATTGCCGGTGTTGCCGCCGGGAAAGGACAACAGACCATGGGGCCGGTAAACCTTTTCCATCAGCTGCATGCCGCCGCCGTAGTAGAACCAGGCGTATTGCTCCGGCGCAATCATGCCAAAGGGTACCGTGGTGAAATACATGGCGTTGGGTATCACCCCTTTATAGTAATAAGAGGCGGTATGACCCATGTCGTATTGCCCGGCTTTCACCATGTCGAAAATTCCGAAAGGGGCTTTGTGCTTGTTCGACGAATCGATGCGAATTTGAAGACGACCATCCGACATTTTTTCAGCCATTGCAGCCATATGGCGGGTGGTGTCTCCCAGTATCGGTGAATTTGGGCCCCAGGTTTCCGCCAGCCTCAGGCGGTAAGTTTCCTGCGCCATTGTTGAAAAAGAAAACAGCAGTGCCAGAACCGCAGAAAGTCGGATCAGCGTGGTTTTTGTCAGCATAATCGAGCCTGAATCGTTGATTGGAAAAACGATTACCATCTTAGTTCACCGGACATACATCCGAAATGGTTTCCGCAGACGTATACCTGCGTCATAAACCTCTGGAGGTATCCATGGACACCCTGTTCTATGATGGGCAGTGCCCGCTTTGTGCGCGGGAAATAAACATGCTTCGCAAGCTGGAAACCGGCAATCTTGTTTTTGCGGATATTCACGCTCAGGAAAACCGGAAAGGCCTGCTCCCCGACAAAGAGGCCATGCTGCGGCGGCTGCATCTGCTCACGGGAGATGGCCAATGGGTCATCGGCCTTCCAGCCAATGTCCGTGCCTGGTCCCACACCCGCTATGGTTTTATGTTCGCCACCTTGCTGTGGCCCGTCATATATCCAATCGCCTCGCGCGTGTACGAATCCTGGGCGGACCGTCGCTACGAACGCAAATATGCGTGCCAGGCCTGCGGCATCGATTCCTGACAGTCAGTCTTTAGAAGGCAACGGCGGGCGGCCTTCAGCCGTCCGACGCCCCTGCCAGGCAGACCAGGAGTACAGAGCCAGCGCCACCCAGATCATTGCGAAACTCAACAGTTTCTCCTCACTCAGCGGCTCGTTGAACACCAGCAGCGCCAGGGCAAACTGCAGAGTCGGGTTGATGTACATCAGAAAGCCGATAGTGGCCAGACGCAGACGTCGGGCCGCACCCGCGAAAAACAGCAGTGGCACCGCCGTGACAATACCGCTGGACATCAGCAGCAGAGTCAGTTGCGGTCGATCCGTGAAGTGGGAGGTGCCGGTGATTTCCATCGCCGCCAGGGCTAAGAGACCCAGCGGCAGGAGCAGTAAGGTTTCAACGAACAGACCGGACAAACCGTCCAACGAAACCTGCTTTCTCAACAGCCCGTAGGTGCCGAAACTGAATGCCAGTAGCAGCGATATCCAGGGGACCACGCCCAGCAAAACCAGCTGGTAAAGAATTGCCACCGCCGCCAACACCACAGCGACTATCTGCAGACGGGAAATACGCTCCCGCAATACGATCAGCCCCAACGCAACGTTGACGAGGGGTGTCAGGAAATAGCCGAGGCTGGCCTGAAGCACATGGCGGGTTTCGACCGCATAAATGTACACCAGCCAGTTGAGGGCAATGAACACAGCACAACCGAGTACGAAACCCAGTTTTTTGGGCTGCGTCAGCGCGGCTTTAACCGGTGCCCAGCGCTGAAGAACGGCAATCACGATTGCCAGAAACAGGCAGGACCACACCACCCGATGAATCAGCACCTCATAGGAGGGCACCCCCGAAAACAGCGCAAAATACAGTGGGAACAGTCCCCAAAGGGTATAAGCCGACAGTCCGTAAACGACGCCTCGAGCGGGGCCTGGCTCAACCTGCATCTGGCTTCTCCTATGATGTAAACCGTTCAGATTAACAGTTTTTCTGATCTGCACCCTGTGGTATCAACACACCGAGACCCGATAATTGCTTCACGCTGGACGATTGCCACATGACTGACCTGAGCCTGCTACAACTGATCCTGGCCAACCTGGCGCTGATGGCCGGGGCCTGCCTTCAAGGGGTTGCTGGCTACGGCATCGGGACTCTGGCCGCGCCGCTTCTGTTTCTGATCAGCCCGACGCTGTTGCCCGCCCCGCTCATCCTCAACTCTGTGGTACTGGTGATCCTGATGCTTGTGCGCAACCGGCAGTCCCTGGAATTTCGCCAGGTGCGCTTTGCCATCGGCGGCGGTGTGGTCGGGGCTGTCTTCGCCGGACTCACACTCTACTGGATGTCGCCCAAAGGATTCGAGTTAGCCTTTGGTATATTGATCCTGATCGGTGTCGGCCTGAGCCTCGGTGGTCTTCGGCCTCAGTTGAATGCCCGCAACAGCACCCTGGCGGGCGTCGCGTCTACCTACATGGGCACCATCACCGCCGTGGGTGGACCACCCATTGCGATGATCTATCAGGATCAGAAAGGCCCTCTGGTGAGGGCCAACATGTCGGCGTTTTTCCTGGCAGCCAGCCTGTTGAGCATTAGCGCCCTGTTGGCCTCCGACTATCTCGGCCGAAACGAACTGATCCTCATGGGGCTCACGCTGCCGGGGGTGCTGGTTGGATTCTGGCTGTCCGGGCGACTGGTGAACCGGCTGGGTCTGGATCGAATTCGACCGTTTATTCTCGGCATTGCTGCAATCGCAGGCGTTGCAGCCCTCACCCGGGGACTGATGTCTTTATGAGCGCCCGGCGGGCCATACTCGAGCCTTTGTAGTTCACTGATCGCCCTCAAATTCGATCGGCTGGAGTACGAAACCTGTATGTTGCAGGGACGCTAGCCGCTGCTAATCTAACTTGTGGACTGTCGCTTTTTTGGTTACAACGTTTGACAAAGTTTCAACCTTATAAGCCTACAGGGTCTCGGAATTACCGGCATAATAAGCAGCTGTAACTGACGCCCCCTTAGCCAGTCGGAATCTGACGGATGAGTTCTTTTCGCCAAGACATTGTTGAAACGGAAGTTCCGGTTTCCCAGTTGGCCATCGGCATGCACGTTGTTCGTCTCGACCGGCCATGGGAGGAAACCGATTTCCTCCTTCAAGGATTCGTGATCCAGAACGACGCGGACCTGAGGGCCGTGCAGGCACAATGCGAGACTGTCGTCGTGGAAGGCCGGGTAGAAGTAGTGCCACAGCATGAAAAGCATACGGCCGCCTCCCGTGCTGGAAAATCCGGCGAGAAAAACGACACCAACTCCGTTCCGAAAAAGCGCATCACCTACATCAACAAGGTGGACATCTCGAGGGAGCTCGAGAAGGCTCGTGTCCATTATGACGCTGCCAAAACCACAGCCAAAAACATCATGTCCAGCATCCGGCTCGGGCGCATGCTGGACATCAACGAAATACGCGGGGCAGTGGACGACACGGTCGACAGCGTCCTGCGCAACGACAACGCGCTGCTGCTCCTGAGCAAAATAAAGAACAAGGACGAATACACCGCCGAGCATTGCATCAACGTGTCCATTTTGTGTGCCGCGTTTGGCAAGCACATGGGTATGCTGGAAGAGGAAATTCGCAAAGTGGCGCTGTGCGGCATGCTTCACGACGTTGGTAAGATGCGCATCGACGACGCGATTCTGAACAAACCGGGCGCGCTGACACCGGATGAATTCGCTATCATGAAAGACCACACCACCTATGGTCGCGATGTGTTGGCCGGATTGCCCACCCTTGAACACGCGGCGGTGGATGCTGCGTTTTCACATCACGAGCGCATGGACGGGTCGGGCTACCCTCGCGGGCTGTCGAGCCACCAGATCCCTTTGTTTGCCAAGATGGTTGGCCTCGTGGATACCTATGACGCCATCACCAGCTCCCGGGTCTATGACAAGGGTCGCGCCTCTATGCAGGCACTGCAGATCATCCACAAAAACAAGGGCACACAGTTCGATCCGGACCTGGCCGTGGAGTTCATCCGCATGATCGGGATTTACCCGCCCGGTTCGATTGTGGAAATGGAAAACGGCGAGGTTGGTATCGTGGTGGCCACCAACGAAATCAGCAAACTGACCCCGAAAGTATTGATGGTGCGCGATGCCGAAAAGCATCCAATCAACCCTTACCGTCAGCTGGATCTGTCCAAACGACCGAAAGACGCCTCCGGCGAGCATTACAAAATCGTCCGCGAGGTGCCGGATGGAACCTACGACATCGTGCTGAAAGACTTCATCGATCAGGGGCTGCTGAGCTACCGGCCACCCAACGCATCAGCCCCGATCGATGACGGCCATGGTAAGTCTTGATAGACAGGTGAGCTTACCGTCTTCGTTCTCCATACGGATTTCCCAGACCTGAGTTGAACCGCCCAGATGCACTGGCATGGCTGTGCCGTAAACCCAGCCTTTAGACACAGAGCGAATGTGATTGGCGTTGATGTCCAGGCCCACCGCAATCTGGTTTTCCTCTCGCAGGCAGAAATTCGCTGCCATGCTACCCAGGCTTTCCGCCAACAGGACCGAGGCGCCCCCATGCAGGATGCCAAAAGGCTGAACCGTGCGTTCGTCGACCGGGATACGACCGACAATGTAGTCCTCACCCACCTCCACATACTCGATGCCAAGTGCTTCCGCGGCGGTGTTCTTATTGGCTTTTTCCATGTTTTCGAGAGTGGGAAGAGCGCGGGTCCAGATTGCCATTGGGTACTACCTCCTGATGCGACCATTCACTGACTGTACATTCCATAGAGTGTAACCAGTTAGCCTGCGAACGACCATACTGAAATTCATACACAAAGCCATAAAATTCAATCAAGTAACCCGAACCAGTTCCTTTTTCTCCCAGCCCAGACGTCCGGTTTCCACCACCTGACGCCGCATGCCCGGTACCGGGCGAATCATGAACAGATCGCCGTTGCGGCCCAGCAGCCGTTTGGGTACACCGGTGGCCCGGGCAATATCAGCATGGGTTCGCATGTGCTGATCTTCACCGTGAACCGGAATCGCTATCTTGGGCTTTACCCATTGGTACATCGCCCTCAGTTCATCTTGAGCCGGGTGTCCGGAGGCGTGAATGGGTAGATCCGCAGTGTCAGCGGTCAGCACCTCAACGCCCATGGTTTCAAGCTGATTTATCAGGGCATCAATGGCTTCTTCGTTGCCCGGAATGGCTCGGGCGCTGAAAATGACCCTGTCCCCGGCTTCCAGCTCAAAATCCGGATGATTGCCCGCCGCCAGGCGCCTCAACGCGGTTCGTGGCTCCCCCTGGCTGCCTGTCGCCACCGCCAGCACTTCTTCACGAGGCAGATAGCCAAAATGAGACGACTGAATCAGCGAATCCGCGGTATGCCACAATCCCGCCGCTTTGGCGGCACTGCTCATATTGAGTAACGAACGGCCCATCAGCCCCATGTAGCGACCGGTTGCCCGGGCCACAGACGCCAACGTATGCAACCGGGCGATGTTGCTGCCAAAGCAGGCAACGATCACACGCCCCTTTGCCGGCTTTATGGCCTCAAGCAACCCCTTTTTAAGAGCCGACTCCGAGGTTGAATGGCCGGCCACCGTCGCATTGGTGGAATCGCACACCATGGCAGCCACGCCCTCCTCGGCCAGATCCGTAAACGTGGATCGGGAATAGCCGTGGCCCACCAGTGGTTCGTCATCGAGTTTCCAGTCGCCACTGTGAAAAATATGGCCCACGGACGTACGAATCATCAGCGCGTTGGGGTCAGGAATGGAATGGGTCAGTGCCAGCCACTGCACCTCAAACGGCCCAATGGCCCGCCGTTCTCCCTCATCCACAACATGAATAGGCACCCGATGCAGAAGCTCAAACTCCGCCAGCTTGCGGCGCAGAATCTCCGCGGTAAACCGGCTGGTGTAGATCGGACATTGCAGCAGCGGCCAGAGATAGGGCACCGCGCCGATATGATCTTCGTGAGCATGGGTAATGATCAGGCCGGCCAGCTGCTCCCGACGGTCAGCAATGAAGGCCGGGTCGGCCATTTGCACCGGGGGTTCTCCAGCATGGTGAACCGTTCCATCCGCCGACACCCGTCCGGGCTTTGGAAAGGTGACACCACAATCGACCATCAGCCACCGCCCATCATGGCCGTAGAGATTCAGATTCATACCAATCTCTCCGGTGCCCCCCAGAGGCAGAAACCACAAGTCGTGTTCATCTGGCGTCATGGTTTTCCCGTATCCCAGCATTCCAAAGGTTGAATTGATCCAATCACGCTACCAACAAGTAATCACAGGCGTTAATTAAAGAACGCAAACTGATATCAGAAGGAGCAGGCACATGAACATATTGATGGTTCTTACCTCCCATGACCAGATGGGCGACACCGGCCACAAGACAGGGTTCTGGCTGGAAGAGTTCACCGCGCCCTACTACGTGTTCAAGGATGCCGGCGCCAACATCACCCTGGCTTCCCCCAAAGGCGGACAGCCCCCGGTCGACCCGAACAGTGAAGGCGAAGATGCGCTGACCGAGACCACCCGTCGCTTTCAGGAAGACGCCCACGCCAAGGAATCATTGGCCAGCACCAAGAAGCTGTCAGATGTGAACATGGTTGATTTTGACGCCATTTTCTATCCGGGCGGCCATGGTCCGCTGTGGGATCTGGCCAACGATGAGAAATCCGCCGAACTGATCAAAACCGCGTACGAGCAAGACAAGGTTATTGGTGCGGTCTGTCACGCGCCGGCCGTCTTCAAGAACGTCGAGATCAAGCCGGGACAAAACCTGGTTGGCGGTCGCAACGTCACCGGTTTCAGCAACAGCGAGGAAGAGACCGTTGGGTTGACCAACATCGTGCCCTTCCTGCTGGAAGACATGCTGAAAGAGAAAAACGGTACCTACACGTGCGGAGATGACTTTACGCCGCACATCGTGGTGGATGGTCGACTGATCACGGGTCAGAACCCGCCCTCATCAGAAGGCACCGCCAAAGCCGTACTGCAAGCGTTGGAAGACGCCAAGGCTTCCCACGGCAACTAATTCAGGCTGACCCCTGATGCTCCCCGGCGTGGCTAATCAAAACGCCGGGAGCCCCCTCCTCAAGCTGTGCCCGGATAGATGCCGGCACAGCTTTTTTTTGCATCACGGACGGCTGGATCATCACATAAACAATGTCCGCCTCAGCCACCTGGACATCATCACCAAAGCGGACAAAATCCAGATGCAGGGTGAACGAGGTGTTGCCCAGGCGCCCTGCGGATATCCGCGCTTCCAGCACGTCGTCAAACCTGGCAGGCGCCCGATAGTTCATATTCAGGCTGACCACCTGAATGTCCAGATCCTGATCCAGCAACCGCTGGTAATCCCCAAACAGCGTGCGGATGTACTCGTTGACGGAAATATCCACGTAGTCTGCATAACGGGCGTTGAACACCACGCTCTGGGCGTCGCATTCCGCGTAACGAACGCGGAAGCGAAACCGGAACGGCATCGAATCATTCATGCCGGCCCCTTAATAGTGGATCACTGAACGAATGCTCTTACCCTCATGCATCAGGTCAAAGGCCTCATTGATCTTCTCAAGCCCCATTTCATGGGTGATAAACACGTCCAGCGGAATCTCTCCTGTCTCGGCTTTTTTCACGTAACCGGGTAGCTCGGTGCGACCCTTAACACCGCCGAACGCCGAGCCTTTCCAGACCCGTCCGGTGACCAGCTGGAATGGGCGGGTACTGATTTCTTCGCCAGCACCAGCCACGCCAATGATGATGGATTCGCCCCAACCTTTGTGGCAGCACTCCAGAGCTGAACGCATAACCTTGACGTTGCCGATGCACTCGAACGAATAGTCCACGCCGCCATCGGTCATTTCAATAATCACTTCCTGAATGGGCTTGTCGTAATCGTTAGGGTTCACCACGTCAGTGGCACCAAGCTGCCGAGCTATGTCGAATTTACCCGGGTTGATGTCGATAGCAATGATACGGCTGGCTTTGGCCATGGTCGCGCCAATGATGGCGGCCAAACCGATACCGCCAAGCCCGAAGATGGCCACGGTCGCGCCTTCTTCTACCTTCGCGGTGTTCAGCACGGCGCCAATACCGGTGGTTACACCGCAACCCAGAAGACACACTTTCTCAAGCGGCGCTTCTTTCGGAATCTTGGCCAGGGACACTTCTGGCAACACGGTGTACTCGGAAAACGTCGAGCAGCCCATGTAGTGATAAATCGGCTTGCCCTGATAGGAGAACCGGGAGGTGCCATCCGGCATCACGCCTTTGCCCTGGGTTTCCCGGACCGATCCACACAAATTGGTCTTGCCAGAGGTGCAAAATTTGCACTGGCCGCATTCTGCGGTATAGAGCGGAATAACATGATCGCCGACTTCCACCGACGTCACACCCTCGCCCACGGCCTCGACAATGCCACCGCCCTCGTGTCCGAGAATTGCCGGGAAATTGCCCTCTGAGTCGGCGCCCGATAGCGTATAGGCGTCGGTATGGCAGACACCGGTGGCCACAATGCGCACCAGCACTTCGCCTTTTTTGGGCGGTTCCACATCGACTTCGACAATCTCTAACGGTTTGTTTGGCTCAAATGCAACGGCGGCACGGGATTTCATGGCAGTGATTTCCTCTTACAATCGCCGAGAGCGATCTGCTTCGGCTCAGTGTGGTCATAAGTTGATTGATCAGCCTTCTATGCGGTCAATCGAATCGCGAACATCGTCTGCACCCGACTGAATTTCGGATACGATGGACTCGGCCTCCGCAACTTGCTCACGTCCTTCTACCGCCTTGCCAAGGGCTTCGTCAATTCGACGTTCAACGCCCCCTGACAGCTCGAGTACCGTATTGATCACCTCGGCGATTTCCTTGGTAGCCTCACCCGTGTTGCCAGCCAGCTTACGAACCTCGTCGGCCACCACAGCGAACCCGCGCCCGTGTTCACCGGCACGAGCCGCCTCAATGGCCGCGTTCAGTGCCAGCAGGTTGGTCTGGTCTGCAACCCCCGAGATAGTATCCACCATTTTCTCGATGTTCTGGGACCGTTCGTTTAACTCTGCGATGTTGGCTTTTGCGGCGTGAATTCGCTTTTCGATATCCTCGGAAGTGGATCGGGAATGCACCAGAGCCTCACGGGCACGGGTCGCAATATCTGCCGTTTGATTGGCAGTGGTTGAGGCTATTTCCGCAGCTTCACGCGTCTGATTTTCCTGCTCGGTCCGGTCAGTGATATCGCTGGCCAGTTTGATGACCTTTTCAACCTGGCCATTCTCGTCAAAAACCGGGTTGTAGCTTGCTTCCAGCCAGAGATCGGAACCATCCGCGCGAACGCGGTGAAATTTGCCGCTAGTAAGTTCACCCTTGGCAAGAAGCTCCCAAAAATTGGGATTTTCGTTGTAAAACGAGTCATCACAAAACATTCTGTGATGCTTGCCCTGAATCTCCTCCAGGCGATAGCCGATGGCATCAAGAAAATTCTGATTGGCTGTGAGAATCGTTCCATCCGGCTTGAACTCGATGACGGCCATCGACCGATCGATGGCTTCGAAGGCAGCTTCCTGATCTTTCAGCCTCTCGTGTTCCGCCGTCACGTCGGAGGCAATTTTTACGATCCGTTCCACCTGACCATCCACACCCCGCACCGGAAAATAGGTCGCTTCCAGCCACAGCTTCTGGCCCTTTTTGGTTTGCCTTGGAAACCGTCCATTGTGGGAACGACCCTGGCGCAGGTGCTCCCAGAAAGACCGGTACTCTGCCGTCTCTGCATAATCGGGCTTACAAAAAATGCTGTGATGAGCGCCAAGAACCTCGTCACGGCGATATCCCACAGCGTCGAGGAAGAGGTCGTTCACTTTAAGGATGTGACCATCTGGTGAGAATTCGATCGTTGGCATGGTTTGCTGAATTGCTTCGAGCACTGCGTTGCAGCGCCCTGACTCAACTTTCAAATCCTCAATGAATTGTTGTTTTTTTCGAGTCAAAAACATAGCCGTTCTCTTCGTCGATACTGATCAAGAAAACCAAAGAAGTCGCAGTACGTACAATATAGTCGCACCGATTAGGTCTAACACGACAATATGCCAGAGGTAGTTCCGTGAACACGCTCTACTGGTTTACCCGAGATCTTCGCCTGCACGACAACGCTGCCCTACTGGCCGCCTCGAAATCCGACTTGCTACTTTGTGTTTACGTAGTAGATCCCCGCTGGTTCAAACCGGGGCCGCTTCAGAGCCGGGCGATGGGTGCGCACCGCTGGCGGTTCCTGTGGCAAAGCTTGATGGCGCTTGAGAAGAGCCTGAGGCCCATGGGGCAGCGTTTGCACATTGCTTACGGAGAACCTGAGAAAGTCATTCCATCACTGGTGGGCGGCCACGGAATCGATCGGGTCATTCGATCCCGCCAACCGGGAACGGAAGAAGCGGGACAGTGGCAGACGCTGAAAGACCAACTCTCTGACACCGTGTTTCAACAATTCGAAACACTGAGCCTGTTCACCGAGGGCTCCCTGCCGATGGCGCTGGGCGACCTGCCAGAAACCTTCTCCCAGTTCCGAAAAAAGGTGGAGAAAACCGGTCAGCGACATTCCGAAGCCATCCGCATTCGTACACTGTCCGCGCTGCCCCCACCTCCCGGTTTCGCCGAGGATAACCGCGGTGACTGCCCACCCATTCCCGAGCCCAAACACCCGTTGGATTTTCGTGGCGGTGAGGACGCTGGCCTGGCGCGCTTGAAGGAATACACCTATGGCAACCACGGCATTGCCACCTACAAAGAAACCCGAAATGCGCTGGACACCTGGGACGCCTCGTCCAAATTCTCGCCCTGGCTGGCCAACGGCTGTCTGTCGGCGCGGGAAGTCGCGGAGACGGTCGAGGAATACGAGCGAACCGAAACCGCAAACAAATCCACCTACTGGCTCTGGTTCGAATTGCTGTGGCGCGAATATTACTACTGGTACGCGCTGAAACACGGTGCCAACCTCTTCCGCCGGGACGGGGTACAACGCAAACGCCGACCGGCCACATTTTATGGCCACCGTTTCATGGCCTGGTGCCAGGGCAACACCGAAAACCCGTTGGTCAATGCGGCGATGAATCAGCTGCGGGAAACCGGTTACATGAGCAACCGTGCCCGTCAATTGGTGGCCAGCTGTTTCGTCAATGAACTGGAGCTGGACTGGCGCTACGGCGCTGCCTGGTTTCAGGAACAGCTGATCGATTACGACGTCGCCAGTAACTGGGGCAACTGGCAGTACCTGGCGGGCGTTGGCGCCGACCCGCGAGGCCTGCGTCAGTTCAATCTGGAAAAACAGGCTCAGCAGTACGACCCGGAGGGAGAGTTCGTTCGCCGCTGGCACGGCCAGACTGATCAACCGGTGGGCCTTCACACAGTTGATGCTGCGGACTGGCCGGTGTAATACTCACTGTCCCACACATCGCCCAAAGGACGCCCGCATCATGACCACCAGCCATCAGGCCCTGGCCCGAATTGTGGACACCTGCCAGCCCCGCAGTCTGGTGGTGTGCGGCGACATTGCCAACGACGTCGGCCAGCACTGGCACCAGCACCATGAGTCCTCATCGGTGATCACTCTGGACGCCTACGCGCCCAACAGCGCCTTCCCGCTGCCGGAAACCCAGGACCTGGCCTTGATTACCCACACCCTGGAAGCACTCGACCACAGCGACGGCGAAATACTGCTCGGGCAGCTAAGAAATTACGGGACTCATCAGATTGCCGTCGTTGTTGGCCCCGAGCAGGGTTGGAATTTCAAGGATTTCATTGGTCTGGGATTTCGCCGTCAGGCCGAACTGGACGATAACGGGACTGAACGAACGCTCTACACCTACAACATCGACAACTACAACCATAAACGCGCCTGGAACAACCCAAAGAATTGGGCCAACCCGGAAATGTGGGGCAAGGCGTGGTGGTAAGGACACTGTGATATGAAACCAAGCACCATTCGAATCGGGCGCCGCTACCGCGCCAACCGCCTTGACGGCCCCTACGACGCCATCGTTATCGGCTCTGGCATTGGCGGCCTGACCACGGCCGCCTGCCTGTCCAAAGCCGGCAAGAAGGTACTGGTACTTGAGCAGCATTACACCGCTGGCGGGTATACCCACAGCTACGCCCGTAACGGTTACGAGTGGGACGTGGGTGTTCACTACATTGGCGACATGGGAAGCTCCCACACCCTGGGCCGAAGACTGTTTGATTACATCACTGACGGCGAACTGGACTGGGCGCCGATGGACGAGAACTACGACCGCTTTTTCCTGGGCGACAAAGTCGTGAATTTGCGGGCAGGCAAAGCCGGTTTCCGTCACTCACTGGTCAGCGAATTTCCCGACGAAGAAGAGGCCATTGATCAGTACATCCATCTGTTGGGCAAAGTCGCCGGGGGGATGCAGTTCTATACTCTGGGCAAGCTCTCTCCCTCATTACTCAGTCCGCTGGTCGGGAAAGGGCTTGACCTGACCCTGCCAGACTGCTTCAACAAAACGACTTATGAAGTGCTGCGCGAACTGACCGATAACGAAGAGTTGATCGGCGCCATCACCGGCCAATGGGGCGACTGTGGTGTCACTCCGAAACAGTCCAGCTTTATGATTCACGCACTGATCGCCAAGCACTACATCCATGGTGGTTATTACCCGGTCGGCGGGGCGTCGGAGATCGCCAAAACCATCATTCCGGTGGTGCAGCAATCCGGCGGGGAAGTGTTCACCTACGCCGACGTCACTGACATCCTGATTCAAAAAGGCAAAGCAGTGGGCGTTCGCATGGCGGATGGCGAGGAAATCAAGGCACCGATGGTGATCAGCAACGCTGGGGTGATCAACACCTTTGAGCAACTGCTCCCACAAGAAGTTGCCGAACAATGCGGCTATCAAAAGAAGCGAGAACACATACAACAGTCCATGCCTCACATCGGTCTGTATCTGGGCCTGCAAGGTACTCCTGAAGAACTGGACCTGCCGCGCACCAACTTCTGGATTTACCCCAGCGCGCACCACGATGACAACGTGGAGGCATTCCTGCAGGACACCAACGCGGAATTTCCAGTGGTCTATGTATCCTTCCCGGCGGCGAAAGACCCGGACTACCAGAACCGCTGGCCCGGCACGTCTACGATCGAAGTAGTTGCCCCCACCACCTGGGAAATGTTCGAAGCCTGGAAGGACACCACCTGGGGCAAGCGGGGTGATGACTATGAGGCGCTGAAAGAACAGATCACTGAACGCATCATGGAAGTGGTATACAGCAAGCTGCCTCATTTGCGGGGCAAGGTGGACTACCTGGAAACGTCGACACCGCTTTCGACGGCCTGGTTCTGCCGCTATGAACGCGGCGAGCTCTATGGTCTGGACCACACTCCCGAACGTTTCGATCAGCAATGGTTAAAGCCCAAAACCGACGTACCAGGGCTCTACCTGACCGGTCAGGACATACTGACGTGTGGCGTTGTCGGCGCCATGATTGGCGGGCTGATCACCTCCCTTTCGATTCTCGGACTGCGGGGCGCTCCCCTGGCCAAACGAATCTTCGTAGGTTGATTTTCACTGGAAGACTGTCGATTTTCTTTACATTCGGGCAGCACGGCTGCCCGCTTGGCCAACGTAACTTCCTATCAAATCAGGATTTTCACCGACTGGCACCGAACCTGCTTACTTTCTGTACATGACGAATAACCATACAGCACTTGTGCGTGTCGTGACACGAATCCTTTAGCAGTAGAATTATTGAGGCAGTACCATGAAAATCTCCATCAAATCCGTTCTTTCAGCATCGGCCCTGGCCTTGTTCTTTACCACCAGCGCCCAGGCTGTCCTAGTCACCGTCGAAGACGGTGGCCAGACCACCACAACCGTGACAGGGGCCAGTGTCGAGACCTTTAACGACGGCAATTGCGGCACCTATGTCAGCTGCACTGGCAACTTTCAGATTGTCAGTGGTTCAGAAAGCGGTAAGTACGCCCAACCGGCAGACACCGGCACCAAGTACCTGTCAGTTCCAAGAGAAGGTAGCTCTGGCACAGCGTCTTTGATGCTTGGCACAACCGCCAATTACTTCGGCTTGTATTGGGGATCGATCGACACCTACAACACCCTGACATTTCTGCTGAATGATCAGGTCGTTGATGCGTTTACCGGGACCGAAATTGCGACCTACATTCCGGGCGCAGCCGATGGCAACCAAACCTCTTACAGCAGCAATCGTTACTTTAATTTCTTCTTTGGAAGCCAGACCTTTGACGAAGTCCAATTGACAAGCGACGGCTATGCCTTTGAAACCGACAACCACGCCTTCGCCACCGTGTCCGAGCCAGGCACATTGGCTCTGATGGCGCTCGGCGTGATCGGTCTGCTGATGGCCCGCAGCCGCAAGCAAGCCTGATCGACCTCAAAAGGCGAACGTTCTCTGAATCGGGGCACCCTCTGGGTGCCCTTTTTTTGTGGGCGGGCAACTGAGCGGCGGGGCCACAACAATCCGCCTGCGTGTACGCCCGTATATCAACCCATGAGCCAAACCAAACTGACCGAACCAGACCTCTCCCGAGTCATCGAAATGGCCTGGGAAGATCGCACCCCATTCGAAGCCATCGAATCGCTCTACGGCCTGTCTGAAAAAGAGGTCATCAAGGTGATGCGTCGATCCCTGAAACCCTCCAGTTTCCGCCTTTGGCGAAAACGGGTCAGCGGCCGCAAAACCAAACATCGGGCATTGCGTCCCGAAAGCGTCTTGCGGGGCTACTGCCCGACCCAGTACAAACGCTAGAGGCGTTCCAGCGCCTGTATATTGCGACGGCAACTCCCAAGATAGGATGAACCAAACAGGTTGTAGTGATTCAGCGTGTGGTAGAGGTTATAGATGGGACGCTTGAGGCTGTAGCGCCTTGTTCGCGGGTAGACCGAATCGTAAGCCCGATAGAAGGTTGGAGAGAAGCCCCCGAACAATTCGGTCATGGCGATATCCGCCTCCCGATCACCAAAGTACACCGCCGGATCGATCAACCAGGGCCCCTCATCGTCAAACAGAGCATTGCCGCCCCAGAGGTCGCCGTGTAACACACTTGGATGCTCACAATGCTCGTTCAGGAAGTCACGCAGGGCCGCGGCATGCTTTTGCAGGGTGGTTTCAAATTCTTCTCTGACGTGAGCGTCTCGAATCATCTCCAACTGAGGCCTGAGGCGGTAATCCAGATAAAAGCGGCCCCAGTCGTCCATCCGGGTGTTGTACTGGCGTGAAAGGCCAATCATGTTGTCGTGATCCAGCCCGTAATCCGGCTTCGTCTGCAGGTGCATACGAGCCAGCCCTTCCCCCAGCGCCTTCATGTGTCGATCCGTTGCCGGCGCACTGACGACCTGGGGGATCACCAGTTCTGATTCGGTTGATCGGATAACCTCGGGCACCTTCAAGCAACCCGGCCCCGTTTCACCGGCATCACGCAGCGTGGCGGCCAACAATTGAAGGCCTTCGGCCTCGCGAATCAGCGCGTCGCGAAAAGAGGTTGCATTACGTTTGATAAATTCCATCATTCCGTCAGTATAGAAGTTCTTACAAGCCTAAAGACCAAGCTTCACAGGAATCATCCATGGCCGTTTTTAACGAACGGAAGGCAAAAAAACAGCTCGATCAGGAAGCCGGAAAAGTTCATCAGAAGGATGTTGGTGATCTTTTGGCCCGTCAAAAAGCCATTGAAGAAAAAGTTCACAACAGCGGAAAGCTAAAGCGTTTCAGCTCGGATGTCAGTCTGATGTTCTCAATGCTTCAGGACTACTGGAAGGGCAATTATCGGGAAATCCCCTGGAAAAGCGTCGCTGCCATTGCCGGAGCACTGATTTACGTGCTGAATCCGCTTGATGTGATACCCGACCTGATACTAGGTTTTGGCCTGGTGGACGATGCTGGCGTGGTGGCACTGTGCCTTAAGTTGGTGGAGTCAGACCTGCTGCGTTATGCCGCCTGGAAAGAACACAGGGAACAAGAGGAAGACACTTGGATTTCGCAACCCTGATAGGCTTGTTCGGAGCCATCCTCCTTATAGCTTCAGCTGTTATCCTTGGCGTTTCACCCGACGTGTTTATCAACCCGGCATCGCTACTGATCGTGGTTGGCGGCAGCCTGCTGGTTGTGCTCTCGAAATTCAGCTTTGCCCAATTCTTCTGGGCATTCAAAACCGCGGTAAGGGCTTTCAAGTTTAAATTACCCGACACGCTGGACAGTATTGAAGAGCTGGTGGACGTGGCTCAGGTCGCCCGCAAACAAGGCGTACTGGGACTCGAGAACCGGGAAGTATCTTCACAATTTCTGGGTCAGGGCATCCAGATGCTGGTTGACGGACACAATGCCGAGACCATCAAACAACTATTGAACAAAGAAAAGCTGATGACGCTCGACCACAACCGTTCCGGCGCCAAGGTGTTTACCGCACTGGCCGATGTCGCTCCGGCCATGGGCATGATCGGTACACTGATTGGTCTGGTGCAGATGCTGTCCAACATGGAAGATCCGAAATCCATTGGGCCTGCCATGGCCGTGGCGCTGCTAACCACCCTCTATGGCGCCATGATCGCCACCATGATTGCCACCCCTATCGCCGACAAGCTGTCGTTGCGAATGACCGAGGAAGCACGCCTCCAAAGCCTCTACATTGATGCTCTGACGGCAATCCAGGAAGGCACAAATCCGCGCATCGTGGAGCAGATGCTGTCCAGCTATCTGACCCCGAAAGAGAGAGCAAAACAGGGACAGGCTGAAGGGGCCACCGGGTAACTGCCATGGACGACTTGCCGGAGGAGGAAAAACCGGGCATTCCCGCTTGGGTCGTCACCTTTGCCGACCTGATGTCGTTGCTGATGTGTTTCTTCGTGTTGCTGCTGTCTTTCTCGGAAATTGATGCGCAGAAATTCAAGCAGATTGCCGGTGAACTGTCGAAAGCCTTCGGGGTGCAAAGAGAGGTCCCTGCGCTTGAAATCCCAGAAGGCACCAGCCCGATCTTTGATAAATTCTCGCCAGCCCCACCAGAGCCCACGCCACTGGAACAGGTCAAACAGGCCACGACCACAGAAGAACCAAACATTGAAACGCTCAAGAGCCCGGAAGAAACCGCCGTTGCGGAAGCGGTTCAGGAACAGATGGACGAGCGCGTCGACAGCATACTTGCGGTCCTGGAACCTGCCGTCGCCGACGGCCGAATCAACGTATCCCAGGATCAGGCCCGCATCATTATTCGAATTGAAGAGAAGGGTTCGTTCCCGTCCGGCTCAGCCGAGATTACCTACGAATTCGAGGGGCTGCTGCTGGACATGGCAGAAGTGCTTGGAGATATGCCCGGCGATATAGCCATTGAAGGGCACACCGACGATGTACCCATCCGCACCAATCGATTTGCCAGCAACTGGAACCTGTCCGCCGCGCGCGCTGCCGCTGTCGCGAACGTATTGCTCGCTCGAGACCTGATGGACCCCGACCGGGTTCGCGTCACCGGCCTGGCAGACACCGAGCCCCGCGTTCCTAACAGCTCACCGGCCAATCGCGCCAAAAACCGCAGGGTAGAGATCATTCTGGATCTGGCAAACGATGTTGAAGAAGAGGTCATTCGACTGCGGGAATTGATGGGCATCCGGCCCAGTCAGGAGTCAATGCTCAACCCCAGCATTGAGTCGAGTGATGCGGATGGCTCCCTGATCTGGTAACGCACCAATATCAATCATTAAGCCAAGAAACGCACTTTTATAGTGCCTTTTTCAGTCTAAGCTTTCATCTCTCCAGCTGCTGCACCACCTGCCTGCCCCATCATTGCTCATGATGCATTATTTTGGAACATCTTTTGCTTCATCCGCCCTCTTTAAATGCATAGAGCCTTTCGCAGGCTATCGTTCAATCGTCCAGGAGAGACTATCCCGTGGATATCACCAGTGCAGTTCATACGCTGACAGAAAGTGCCAATACTCTGTTTATCCTTATCGGTGCCATTATGGTGCTGGCTATGCACGCCGGCTTTGCCTTCCTTGAAGTGGGCACTGTGCGCCATAAGAACCAGGTCAACGCCCTGGTCAAAATCATGACCGACTTCGGTGTTTCGGCTGTCGCCTACTTCTTCGTGGGCTACTACATTGCCTACGACGCCCACTTCATGACCGCCGCCAGCGAACTCACTGCCAGCAACGGCTACGAGCTGGTGAAATTCTTCTTCCTGATGACCTTCGCGGCCGCCATTCCGGCCATCGTTTCCGGTGGCGTCGCCGAGCGGGCAAAGTTCTATCCCATGCTTATTGCATCGGCGCTGATCGTGGGTGTGGTGTATCCATTCTTTGAAGGTCTGATCTGGAACGGCAACTATGGCTTCCAGGGCTGGCTGGAGAACCAGTTTGGTGCATCTTTCCACGACTTCGCCGGTTCCGTTGTGGTGCACGCAGTGGGTGGCTGGATTGCACTGGCTGCCGTCCTGCTGCTTGGCGCACGAAACGGGCGCTATCGTAACGGCCGAGTGGTGGCCTTTGCGCCCTCAAGCATTCCGTTCCTGGCCCTGGGCGCCTGGATACTGACCGTCGGCTGGTTCGGCTTCAACGTCATGTCTGCCCAGACCATGGACGGCATCAGCGGTCTGGTGGCTGTGAACAGTCTGATGGCCATGGTCGGCGGCGTTCTGGTGGCCATGCTGGTGGGCCGCAAAGACCCGGGCTTTATTCACAACGGTCCGCTGGCCGGCCTGGTCGCCGTGTGCGCCGGTTCTGACCTGATGCACCCGGTGGGCGCTCTGATCACCGGCGGCATTGCCGGGGCCATCTTCGTATTCATGTTCGACTGGGCTCAGGATCGGGTCGAGCGCCTGGATGACGTCCTGGGCGTCTGGCCGCTACACGGCGTCTGTGGCGTCTGGGGCGCTATTGCCTGTGGCATATTCGGGCAGGCCTCTCTCGGCGGTCTGGGCGGCGTGAGCCTGATGTCCCAGATTATCGGCTCTATCGCCGGCGTCGCGGTTGCTTTCATTGGTGGCCTGATCGTGTACGGCGTGGTGAAAGCCATTTCGGGCATCCGACTGACCGAAGAAGAAGAATTCAACGGTGCCGACCTGAGCGTTCATCGCATCGGGGCCAACGCAAACGAGTAAGCGCACCGTTTTCGCGCACAGCATTTCCAACCCCAGCTGGTGTGCACCACTAGCTGGCGGTTTTGACAAAACTCCTGTCCGATCCTTTACTTAAACCTGACCTGTGCCCGCCTGACGGCATTTCTGGCCCATGGTTTGCTGGTATTTCGGGTTATCTGACACGGCGTTACCAACGCCCCCAGGAGATGTATTTGACCATGCTGATCCAGACGCCCGCCGAGGGCCTGTACGACGAACTCTTCGATTCCGATAATCGGGTAAGACCCCATTGCAAGCCGCTTGAAAACTGGCTGGTCGATTCCGACGAAGACCTGATTGCAGAAAAGCGGCGCGAAGCTAACGTGCTCTTCCAGCGACTGGGCATCACCTTCAACGTGTATGGTGAGGATCAAGGCGCCGATCGACTGATTCCCTTTGACCTGATTCCGCGTGTGATATCCGCCGCCGACTGGCAAATCCTGTCCAGCGGCCTGCGTCAGCGCGTTCAGGCGCTCAACCGGTTCCTGCACGACATCTATCATAATTTTGAAATCGTCAAAGCGGGGGTGCTAAGCGCCGAGCAGGTGTTTGCCAACCCGCAATACCAGCCGGGCATGCAAAACCTGAAATTGCCCCGCAACCTGTATTCCCACATCGCGGGAATCGATCTGATTCGACACAACGACGGCGACTTCTACGTGCTGGAAGACAATCTTCGTTGTCCCAGTGGCGTGTCCTACATGCTGGAGAATCGCCGCATGATGATGCGGTTGTTCCCGGAGCTGTTTGCTTCCGCACCGGTCGCGCCGGTTGACCACTACCCCGCGCTGCTGGGCGAAACCCTGCGTGCTGCGTCGCTGAAGCCCAACCCAACCGTGGCCGTGCTCACCCCTGGCCGCTTCAACAGCGCCTACTTCGAGCACGCATTCCTGGCTCGCCAGATGGGCGTGGAGCTGGTGGAGGGCGCCGACCTGTTTGTCCGCAAAAACCGCGTTTACATGAAGACGACCGTGGGCCCGCAGCAGGTGGACGTGATTTACCGCCGCATCGACGACGATTTCCTTGACCCACTGGCCGGCAACCCCAAATCCATGTTGGGTGTGCCTGGGTTATATGCCGCGTACCGTAGTGGCAACGTCGTATTTGCCAACGCCATGGGTACCGGCGTGGCGGACGACAAATCCATCTATCCCTTCGTACCGGACATGATCCGTTTCTACTTGGGCGAGGAGCCTATTCTGAAGAACGTACCGACCTGGTCCTGTCGCAAGCCCAAAGATCTTAAATACGTGCTCGAGCACCTCTCTGAACTGGTGGTGAAAGAAGCTCAAGGCGCCGGCGGCTACGGCATGCTGATTGGCCCCAAAGCCACCAAGAAAGAATTGAGTCATTTCGCCGACTTGTTGAAAGCCAAACCCCATCTATACATTGCGCAGCCGACACTCAGCCTGTCCACTTGCCCCACCTTTGTGGAGGAAGGGGTCGCACCCCGGCACCTGGACCTACGGCCGTTTGTGCTCAGCGGCAAGAAAATCCAGATGGTCCCGGGTGGCCTGACCCGTGTCGCGTTGAAAGAAGGCTCACTGGTAGTGAACTCTTCTCAGGGAGGTGGCACCAAAGACACCTGGGTACTGGAGGGCGACCCATGCTGAGCCGCGCTGCCTCAAGTCTGTTCTGGATGGCCCGTTACCTCGAGAGGGCGGAATCCCAGGCCCGTCTACTGGACGTGAGCCTCACCATGGCGCTGATTGACGTTCCCGAAGACCGTGAAGAGCAGCTGTCCGTGCCACTGCTGGTTACCGGCACACAAGAAGCCTTTACCAGTCTTTATAAAGACATTACGCCACAAAACGTGATTGACTTTATGCTGCTGGA
The DNA here is from genome assembly GCF_030053415.1 of Marinobacter sp. CHS3-4. Classification (GTDB taxonomy): domain Bacteria; phylum Pseudomonadota; class Gammaproteobacteria; order Pseudomonadales; family Oleiphilaceae; genus Marinobacter. The sequence continues at coordinate 29,011 of NZ_JASGBJ010000003.1, read as the reverse complement.
TGAACGCCATCCCGCCAGCGTGTACAACATCATCAAAAGTGCCCGGGACAACGCACTCCAGGTGCGCGGCAACCTGTCGGCCGACGTGTGGGAAAGCATCAACCTGTCTTGGATGGAGATGAAGGACCTGCGCGCCACCGGCGTCACCGAGTCCAACGCCAGTCGCATTTTCGACTGGACGCGGGCGCGGTCCCACATTTTCCGTGGTGCTGCCTACGGCACACTGCTGCGCACCGATGCGTTTCATTTTCTGCGTCTGGGCACCTTCATCGAGCGGGCCGATACCACCGCCCGCGTGTTAGATATCCGGCACCGGATGGCGACCGCGTCCCAGGACGAGCACGCCACCCGATCGTTCTTTGAATGGACCGCGCTGCTGCACTCTCTGGCCGCCTTCGAGGCCTATCAGCAGATTTACGGCCACAACATCCTGCCTATCAACGTGGCGGAACTGCTGATACTCGAGCTGGACGTGCCCCGATCACTACATGCTTGCCTGCGCGAAATTGTGGCTCTGCTGGAACAGGTGGAAAATGGCGAAGCCCGTAAGGCCCGTCGCCTGGCCAACAGCCTATTCGCCAACATCCATTATGGCGACCGGGACTACATTGCCGAGCGCGGGCTACACGAATACCTGACGGATTTCCTGGAACGCATTCAGGGCATTGCCGAGCAGATTCAGAAAGACTACATGGGGTGGCAGGTATGAAACTGAAAATTCGCCACGACACAACCTACACCTACGACGAGCCCACTCAGACCAGCATTCAGTACATCCGGCTGACGCCCAGGAACACGCCGCAACAGCGCATCCTGGAGTGGAACCTGCGTACGCCCGGTGACACCAACATGATGACCGACGGGTTCGGCAACCAGGTCACCGTCATGACCATGGACCGGCCGGTGTCGGAAATCACGCTGACGGCCGAAGGCATCGTCGATCTGACCGGCAAGCCGCTGACCAAGGATGATTCTCCCTTTCCGCCGGCGGTATTCCTGCGCCCGACCGCGCTGACGGAAGCCAGTAAGCCGATCAAGAAATTTGCCGACCAATTCTCGGCCAACAAACGCAGCCTGGTTCGGATGATGAACAAGATTCTGGAGCGGATTCAGTTCGTTCCGGGGGCGACCACGGTGACGCATACGGCGACAGAGGCCTTTGATGACAAAAAAGGTGTGTGTCAGGATCACACCCACGTCTTCATCGCCTGCTGCCGTTACATTGGGGTACCGGTCCGGTATGTCAGCGGATACATCCATACGGACAGTGAGGACCACCTGGCCACCCACGCCTGGGCAGAGGTTTGGCTGGGCCACAACTGGCACACCTTTGACGTGGTCAACCTGCTGAATGTGGCCGAAAGCCACATCAAGCTGGCGACCGGCCTGGATTACCTGGACGCGGCACCGGTCAGGGGTATGCGTGCGGGTGGTGGCGCGGAAAGTCTCCACACCAAGGCGTGGGTGACTCGCGCAGGCGAGAGCCAATAACGATTCACAATTCATCCTTAATACCCATGCTTTCTGTGAAAAAGTGGGTACACTGACACCGTTCGATTGATCGAGGATGGCTGTCTATGACTTATTGTGTGGCGATGCGAATGGCCGATGGCCTGGTGTTCGTATCCGATTCCCGCACCAACGCCGGGTTTGACCAGATTTCCACCTTCCGGAAGATGCACGTGTTCGAGCAGGAAGGCGAACGGGAACTGGTGATAATGACCGCCGGCAACCTGGCGACCAGCCAGAGTGTGATCAGTTTGTTGGAGAAACGCTGCGGAACCGAGGAGCCGAATCTTCTCAGCGTCCCTTCGATGTTCGACGCCGCCGAGCTGATCGGCGAGACCATGCGGGAAGTCATCCGACGCGACAACCCTGAAGGCAAGGTCAAGCACGTGGACTTCAGCTGCTCGCTCATTCTGGGTGGACAAATCCGGGGCGAGTCTCCGCGGCTGTTTAATATCTATTCCGCGGGCAACTTCATCGAAGCCACGAAAGAGACGCCGTATTTCCAAATCGGTGAATCCAAGTATGGCAAACCGATACTCGACCGGGTCTTAAACTTTGAGACGCCCCTGGAGCGGGCTTATCAGTGCGCTCTGATCTCCTTCGATTCCACCATGAAGAGCAACCTGTCGGTGGGCATGCCGCTGGACGTGGCCATCTACAGGAATGATCAGCTCAAACCCTGCTTCATTGAACAGGTCGACGAGAACAACGAGTATTTCCACCAATTGCGCGCCCAATGGCACCAGGGCATTCAGGGCCTGTTCAACGACCTGACGCCACCATCCATCGTCTGAGACGCCGCTACTGGCTGCCGTAGCCGGTCAATTCCATGTAACCCACGCCGGAGTGGGACCCGCTCACACTCACCGGGCTCTCCCAATAAGGATAAAGCCCGGCGTTCCAGTAATCGCCCCTGGGCGCCGTGATGCTGAGATCGACGCCCAGGGCGGGGATGGTCAGATTGAAACTTCGGGGCACACGCCCCTGTTCCGACTCATGCCAGCGCTGACCCGCCAATTCGATCTGATCAGGTGCGAGTGACGTCGCGGTACCATCCGGCCGAACCCAGGTCCCGGACAGAAAGTCACCTTGATCTTCCCGCAAACGAAGCGCCATCAGTTTGTGGCCACCCTCGAGGTGCAGCGCAAACCAGTCCCAGCCCTGCTGACCGGCTTTCAGAAACTGGCTGCTCCACTCCCGATCAAACCAGCCCTGACCCTGAACTTCATAGGTAGTGCCATCAAGGGTGACCGTGCCCGTAATCTCAAGATTCGTCAGGCTGAAATACATAGAGCCCTTGCCGTCATGGGATTTGGCGCTAAACCCATCATCACCATGGGTTACCCGCTTGTCGGTATTGGCCAGGCGCAGATCGTAAGCCCAATCATTGGCGTCCACGGTCAGATGCCAATCATCGGATGATTCCTTTTGTCTCAACCACCAGTCATCGAGCCATACCTCGAAGGGTGATGCCACGGCGCCAGCGTGCCCCACATCCCCCCTGGCCAGGCGCTCGGAAAAACGGTGTTCGCCATCGAGCGACACGGCGGCGTGAGCCATCCATGCAGACTCCAGAGGCCATTGCTCGGGCGCTGGCGCGGGTGCGCTAGCAGGACGCGGCTTCAGAGCCTGACGAAACTGTGTCCATTGAACGCCCAGGGGCTGGCCGTCGGCCGTTCGCAGATTGGCCGTCAGGTACCACCATTCGATGCGATGCTGCGGATGCGGCCCAAGGTCACCTGGAAACGTCAGAGTATCTCCCGGGGCGGGTTGCAGGTACTCATGGGGGCCGTCCTGGCCGACAGACTCAGCAAGGCCAGCAAAGCCCTGCGGTTCGGGCGCTTCGGTACACGCCATCAGTGTCAGGAAAACCAGCCCCAACACCGGGTTTACAGAAGCAGCGGGCCTGATTTTGCGCCCGATGAGCCAGGCAATTGCCAGTCCAATCAATGCCATCATCACCATCAGTTCAACCCAGAACATCGGGTAAATGGCCATCGGCAGCGACCAGCCAAACGCCAGCGGATTAATCCGGCTGACCAGCACCCAGGTCAGCCAGACACCCAGCGGCAGGGCAACGACGGTTACGCCGGCACAAAGCAGCAGGGCAAGCCGACGCAACTCACCGCGAACCGCTGAGTCAGACACACCCCAGACCCCCAGCAAATCGAAATAACGCGCCCGAGTGGCGAAAAACACCCAGCCCATCACCAGCAGCGACAGAGAGGCAAGCACCAGCGTCAGCAGGCTAATGGCACGGGTCAGCAGAAAGGTCTGTTGAAACACCTGACTGGCCAGCGCCTGAATGCTGTCGTTATCTCGTACCGTCAAATCCTCTGCCTGCCAGGCGGCCTTCAGGGCATTGGCAACCCCTTCAACCGACGGCTGGCCGGGATTGATGGAGAAACTCTGAAAAGACGGAGTCAGATCGTTCGGCAGAAAATCCCCATGGATCAAAAGCTCCCCCGACGGACGGCCGTAATCCGCGTAAATCGCCGCGACGTTCGCGGTCATCGGCCGGCCATCCACTTCATATTGAACCCGCTGACCCAGCGAGAGTTGCTGACGCCGTGCCAGTTGTTCGTTAACCATCACCGCTCCGGATTCAAGAGCGGCCCAGGGACGATCAACCGAGGCCAGCAAGGTCCAATCAGTCACCAGATCGGTAATGGGCGACAGGGCCAGAACGTCCGCGGTCACGCCGGATGAGGGGCCGTCTGCGCCCGGCAACTGTGCCTGGGTTCGGCGCACCCAGTGCCAGTCACCGATGCCCTCCAGGTCCGACAAAGCAGCCGCACCCAACTGACCCTCGGCGCCATCCGGCACTTCCACATAGACCTTTGCCGCCAGCCGTTGCTCCAGCCAGGTATCGAAGGTGTTTTCAAAGGTGGTGACCAGCGCCTGAACCGCCAACACCGTGGCCATGGCAAATTGAAGGGCCACCACGGGCAACGCCAGATTCCGGAACATCACCCCCAACTCCCGAAAACGCCAACGAGAAAGAGGTGAATGCGGGCTCTGCGGCAGACGCCTCGCCACCCGATCGGCAAGACTGGCGAGCAACCGCGGAGCCAAGCCGCCTAACCCGGCAAATACCAGGGCGGTTCCCACAAACACCCAGACCAGTGAGGCCGCCGAAACAACGAGCGTCAGACCAGCAACAGCGACCGCAATCAACAGCCATGGTGACGCTTTTAGCGCCCGAACAGGAAGCACCCGGTCAAGCAGACAAACGCCAAGCACCAGCGCCACCATGACCATCATCGCCTGCCAGGCAACGGGGCCGCTGACGCCGGCATACAGGGACACGTCGAACAAACTGGCCAAGGCCTGGCCAAATCCCTGCCCCAGCCGGTTCGCCAACGCCTGGCCCAGCCATACCCCAGGCACCACGCATACCAGCGTCAGGGCGACCAATTCGACGATCAGCAGGCGGTCAACCCGCCTTTGCGAGACACCAAACCGTTCCAGCAGCGTAAAACTGCTGCGTCTCTGGGCAAGGCCAAGGTGGTAGACACTGCGCACCAGCAAACCGGTAATGAACAGAACCAGCAAGCTGAGCGCATCCAGATTCAACAGAAAGCTGTCCGCCAGTTCGCCTGTGGCAGGGCCAAGACGAAATTCCCGGTAATGATATCCCGCTGGCAGGGCCTGATCTTCCGAATCGGCCAGCAAAGACAAGCGCCCCTGACCGTCCGCAACCTGACCAATATCAACAAAAGGCTCGCCTTCCATCGGCTGTCTGGAGCCGCCCGGTGCCGAACTCAGACAGGCCATCGCCAGCGCATCAATGCCGATCACGGAGGCATTACCAGGCCCATCCGACGATTCCAGCCAGGGTGCAACGCAGATACCGGCGCGCCTGAGCGTGACAAAATCGGCGACCGTCACGGGCTGGCCATCTTCCCGAACCACCGAATACTGGGGCGCCACCGACGCTTCACTGACTTGCAGACTGTCCCTGGCCTGCCCGGTGAGAACGGATACCCCGGTCCAGAGCATGGTGGCCACAACAATCATCAATGCCAGCGCCAGCAGTTGCAGCGGGTGGCGCCGGTAGTGACTGGTCATGGCTCTGATGATCATGGGATCAGCCGCCGCCGAGATTAAGCTGGTGGTGGCATCGGCCAGCCAGCGACGGATCGTGGGTGGCCAACAGCAGGGTACAGCCCGTCTGGCGTTGCACCTCGAAAAGCCGATCAGCGACGTCGTCTGCGGTGTGCAAATCCAGACTGCCCGTCGGTTCGTCGGCCAAAATCAATGCAGGCTTCATGGCAAATACCATGGCCAATGCAGCACGCTGCCGCTGGCCGCCTGACACTTGATCCGGGTAACGGTTGGCTTCGGCGCCCACCCCCAGCAGTTCCAGCCAGCGGATGTCATCGCCAGACGATTGACCTGCCAGGCTGGCGCGAAGCTGAACGTTTTCCGCCAGCGTCATGGCAGGCATCAGGTTGGCTTCCTGAAACACCACTCCAATGGCTTGCCGACGCAACTGTGCCCAGCGCGGGCGCAGAACCTCGGTAGGCTGGGTTGCCTCGAACTCCTGGCCCGCCAAAATAACTTTCCCGGTATCGGCATGTTCCAGACCGCAAAGAAGGTTAAGCAACGTGCTTTTTCCGGATCCAGAGCGCCCAACGATGGCCAGTGATTCCGAGGCAGGCACCGTAAACGACAGGTTATCGAGGACCTGAACCCGATCCTCACCGCTGATGTACCGCTTGGACAGGCCTTCAACCGATACCTGCGCCCGATGTTTCGCATACATCGTCAAATCAACCTTGGGTCGCTTCGGTGTGTGGCTCCTGGTTGCCTTCGTGCCGCGCACGCCATTCACGGAACTGTTCCAGATAGGACAGTAATGCCGGGATAACAGCCAGTACCAGCAGCGTTGACAGGCCAAGCCCGAACGCAATGGACGTCGCCATGGGAATCAGGAACTGCGCCTGTAGAGACGTCTCGAACAACAGCGGCAACAGGCCGCCAATTGTCGTAAGAGAGGTCAGCAATACCGCTCGCACTCGCTGAACCGCCGCCTCGTTCAGCGCGTCAGTAATACCCAGGCCTTTGCTGCGTTGATGGTTATAAAACGCGACCAGGATGATGGCGTTGTTCACCACGATGCCCGACAGGCCAAACAGACCGAACAGTGACAGGATGGTGAGCTGCAACCCCATCAGCCAATGGCCGATCAGCGCACCGACCAGCGCAAAGGGGATAATGGCCATAACGATCAACGGCAGGCTCCAGGATGCGAACACCCAGGTTAAAACTACGTACATCAGGCCAAGCCCGATCATCAGGCCGGTACGCATGTCGTCCAGGGTCTCCCTCTGGTCTGCAGAACGCCCCTCAAAGCTGTAATTGAGGTTGTATTCTTTGACCAGAGACGGCAGTACGTTTTCCTCTAGGCTGGCCAGGATCTCATCGGTGGTGCTGATGCGAGTGTTGAGCGACGCTGTCACTTCCACCGCCAGCTCGCCATCGGCATGACGCAAAGCCTGAAAGCCCTGCCTGTGGTCCAGATTCATAACCTGCGTCAGGGGGACAAAACGCCCATCCGGCACCCGGATGGACAACCGCGACAGCGTTGACATGCGCTCACGCTGGGCTTGCGGTAGCTGAACCCTGACTTCCACTTCATCGCGGCCGTCCTGATAGATCTGGGCGATCCTGCCGTCGAATGCCGCCCTCAGCTGCCGGCCCAGCTCGTTGGTGGTCAGGCCCAGAGCCTCACCCTGGGCACTGACCTGATAGATCAGCTGTTCGCGCCCCCAGGGCATGTCGTCTTCGGTATCCAGCACACCCGGAAGAGTGGCTATGGATTGCGCCAGAGACTCCGCGGCTTTCTTCAACGCGATGGCGTCATCACCGGTCAAACGCACGTTCACATCCCGACCCGGTGGGCCGGACTGGCGCTCGGTAATATTAAGATTGTCCAGCCCGGCGGGCAGGTCGAGCCGGTCACGCCACTGGCGAATGAATTCCGGATTGCGGACCGAACGGCCATCGGATGGCGTGAGTTCCACCAGCATGGAACCCAATTCGTTGCCGGTGCGGCTGGAGCCAGCGGAGCCCCGAGTGCTGCCGTGACTGGTCATGGCGTTCAGCACCAGATCGCCGCCCAGGGCCTCTTCGGTTTCGTTCAATGCCTGTTCCAGGTCCGCCAGGAACTCGTCCACGGCCGTCTGGTTAGTGCCCGCCACGAAGCTGGCATTGGCATACAGAATCGACGGTTCCGGCGTAGGGAAGAAATTGAACCCCAGCTTGCCGCCCGCCAGCAGGCCAGCCGTCAACAATGCCAGGGCCAGGGCACTGGCCAGCGTAATGCCCCGATGCTCCAGCGTGTAGCGTGACATGGCTCGGAATCGGCCGTCGCGGAAGCGGTCAAAACGCCGTTCAAAGCCTTGCCTGATTCGATCAATCGGGCCGCGTTCAGGCGCCGGGGCGTCCGCCGTTCGCTTCTTCCCACGCGGGACAAACGCATGGCGCAGGTGCGCGGGCAGCACAATGAAACATTCCATCAGCGACGCCACCAGCACGCAGATCATCACCAGGGGGATATCTCCGAGAATGTTCCCGATCACACCACCCACCACCAGCAGCGGCATGAAGGCAGCCACGGTGGTCAGGGAGGACGCCAACACCGGCCACACCATGCGTTTGGCAGCGCCCTCCGACGCATATATGGACTCCTCGCCCATACGGGCGTGCGCGTCTGCATCTTCCCCCACCACAATGGCGTCATCCACGATCACACCCAAAGCCATAATCAGGGCAAACAGGGAAATCATGTTGATGGAGCCGCCAATGCCCCACAGCACCGCCATCGCGGCCAGAAACGCGGTGGGTATACCTACTGCCACCCAGAAAGCGACGCGACCGGGCAGAAACAGATACAAAAGGATCACGACCAGCACCAGGCCACCGAAGCCGTTCTTGATCAGCAACGAAATACGGTCGTCAATGAGCTGCCAGGTTTCGTCATACACTTCCAGACCAACACCAGGCGGCAGCGTGGGGCGCGTCTCTTTCAACCAACGATCCAGTACTTCAGCAGCTTCCAGCGAATTCCCGTCTTCGGCCCGCTGCAACTGCAACTCCACCGCAGGGAGACCGTTCTGACTCATGGTCACCTGACTGTCACGGGCTTCCTGGCGAATTCTGGCGATATCCCCCAACGCCAGCTGAGTGCGCTGATCGCTAAGAACCGGAATGTTCTCGAAATCCTGCGGATTGCGACGCTGCTCTACAGAACGCAGTTCGCGGGTGGAATCCTGCTGCGCCATCATGCCGGCCGGCAGATCCCGGGAGATTGCTCCGACCCGGCTCGCAATCTGTTCCAGTGACAGCCCCAGGGTTTCCAGCGTTTCCACTGGCACATCAATGCTGATCTGTTGCTCCGGGAGACCAGAGATGGACACCCGGTCGATCCCTCGTGACAGTAACTCGTCTTCAAAGCGATAAACCAATTGCCGCAACTCGTACCGGTCAAGATCTCCGAACACCATAAGCCGGCCGACCGGTTCGTACCGTTCTACCCTCGTGACCTGTGGTTCCTCGGCTTCGGCGGGCAGGTTGGTGAATTCATCCACCTTCTGTCGCACATCGTCCAGGGCCTGAATCGGATTGCTGCCTTCCACAAATTCCAGGGTAATGGACGACACGCCCTGGGCCGACGTGGACGTCATTTTCTTCATACCCTGAATACTTCGCAGCCGCTGCTCCAGCGGGTTGGTAATCCCCTGCTCCACGTCTTCCGCCGAAGCACCACTCCAGACGACCCGAACACTCACCACATCCAGTGCAAAGGTCGGGAAGAATTGAATGTTCATGCGGGACAGGGACAACGCACCGCCCAACAGCATCACCAACATGACCAGGTTGGCGGCGACCCGATGATGAACAAAGAAACCGATGATGCCCCGGCGACGCCTCATTCTTCGGCTCCGGCGCTGCTGTCTTTGCTGTCACCGTTACCGGCCACCTGAACCTTCAATCCGCTCATGGCATTGGGCAAGTGGGTAGTAATCAGGGCGCGCCCCGCTGCCAGGTCATCGCTTGCCACCAGCACGTGGCGTTCGCCATTCTGCACGGGCACTTCGCCCTGCCGCTCAACCTGGACTCGCTGCATTCGGCGATCTTCAGACATCAGGTAGACACTGTTGCTGCCATATAGAGCGCTGTAAGGAACAGCCACGGAAGAGGGTACGGAGGGCCGTTGCAGGCTTACAGGCAGCAAGCCACCCGGACGCAGACCGTGGTCTTCGCCCCCTGCCTGGGAGCGCAGAGACAGGATGGCCTCGGTGCCAGATGGCGCACTGGTACCCGCAAACCGATCAAGTACAAACCGATGCCGACCGTCTTCGGTCACCGCTTCCAGGGTTTGGCCACTGGACAGCGCAGACAACAATTCGGCCCGGTAACGATCAGGCACCGTCGCCCGCAATTCCAGCCCCGTGTTGGGATAGATCGACAACAACGGTGCGTTCTGATTCACCCGGTCGCCAGGGGCCACCTGTATATCGGTGACCACACCGTCGAAAGGCGCCTCGATAACCGCACGCTCTGCATCCAGTTCAGTGGTTGCCAGCGCCGCCTTCGCCCGTTGCAGTCGGGCATTCAGGCTTTTCAGACGTGCGGGGTGCTCGTCGATGGCGCGCTGTCGGGACGTGACCGTTAACCGTGCCCGCGAAAGGGCGTCTGACGCCGCATCCAGATTTTCCTGAGACGTCAGATTACGATTCACCAGGGATTGAGTTCGCTCGTATTTTCGACGAGCACTGTCCAGAATCGCCTTTTCGCTAGCCAGGGCCTGCTTGTCGTTGGCAAAGCGAATATTTTCAGACTCGATCTGTGCTTCCAGATCCGTTACATCCGCCCGCGCCCTATCCAGTTGGGGCTGCACGTCGGCGCTGTCGAGGGCGATCAGAAGTTCGCCTTTCCCAACGGCCTGACCTTCATGAACGGGCCGTTCACCAATTCGACCCGACAGTGGCGAGGTCAGCCGAATCTGCTCCGGCGCCACCAACTGCCCGTAAAGCGGCAATATCGGCGTGTGCGTTTGGGGCTCAATGATCTTGGTATCTACCAGCCAAGCCCTCTCCTGGGCTTCAACGGCGACAGGCTCGGGCCGGGAAAGCTTTAACAACAGAAAGCCGCCAACACCAAGGGCGAGAATAATCAACGGAAGGAAACGTCTTACCATTACAAGGTCTCAGGTCGTACTTTAGTCTAGGAAGTGCAGATCCAGCGTGAAATAGCACGCCAGAATTGCGACCATATTTTGCTTATTTACTCCACACACCCACATGTCTCTGCCGGGTGCCACCAAAACTCTGGAAGATTACAATTCATGGACTCCCGGAGCGAATCCTTACGCGCCCTGGCAAGGCCCTATCGCAAAGCGGTTCTACAAGCCGTTTTAGTGCTTACCATTGTCGCCGGCGCGTTATTCGCCACGCTCAATCTCGCCAGAGACCACTGGCCGCTGGCCGTTGCCGAAATCGTCATGGTGATTTTTGCCGGTTCACTGCTCTTTGTCATTCGAACCACAGACAAAATTGAATATTGGGCCTGGATTTTTCTGATCCTCTTCTGCGTTACCATGTTTTTTTCGATGATGCTGCCCACCTCGACCACTTCGGTGTTCGGATGGGTTCTGATCATTCCAATACTGTCACATCTCCTGCTCGGCCGACATCAGGGGCTGCTCCTATCCGGCATTGTCATGTTTCTTGTCGGCATTCTCTACTGGGTGAAGCACCAGGATCAGCCAGCCATGCTGGAAGCACTGCCCATCGCCAATACATCACTGATTGCGATCTGCGTTCTGGCGTTCTCTCATGTTTATGAACTCACCCGGGAACGCTCGGAACTGCGCCTGTTTGAACTGGCCCAGACCGATCCACTGACCGGCCTGGCCAACCGCGCCCGGCTTCAGGAAACGTTCGAACGGGAGCGGAAACGGGCTCTGCGCGAAGAATCACCCCTGTCGATCCTGGTGATTGACCTCGACCACTTCAAAGCCGTGAACGATGAATTTGGCCACGAGGCCGGAGACCTGGTGCTACAACAGATTACAGACCGGCTGAAAAAGAGCCTTCGCGCGAGTGACCTTCCCGTGCGAATGGGTGGCGAAGAGTTCAGTGTGCTGCTGACCAACACCACAAGCGCTCAGGCTGTGGACGTGGCGGAGAAGGTCCGGGGCGACATTGCATCCATGGCGATCAGATTTGAAGGAAAGACCCTGAACATTACTTCCAGCGGCGGCATCGCAGAACTTGGCAGCGACGGGGAAAATCTGAGATCCATGCTACGCGCAGCCGACAAACGGCTGTATCTGGCCAAAGCCAATGGACGAAACCAGGTTCTTCACCAGACCGACGAACCGAGTCTCAGCACGGCTCTTTGAGTTCAGACCACGCATCAAAGGCGCTCAGAAACACCTTGCCATTCAGTCTTGTTATCAATTCGGTGCCGTTAAGCTGATCCATCACAGGGCCCTTCACATCTGACAGATGTAGCCGAACATTCGCATTCTTCAGTCTCTCGTTAATCGCCTCCAGGCTTTCAATCGCTGACGCATCGACCTGATTCACGGCCGGGCACACCAGAACCAGATCGGTCATCTCTGCCTGATTGGCCACCAGTTCCATGACCGTGTCTTCCAGGAAGCGTGCATTGGCGAAATACAGGCTTTCATCAATTCGCAAAAAGGTCACCCTGGGGCACAGCTCTACTTTGTGGCGACGCACGTTTCTGAAATGCTCGGTTCCCGGCACTAGGCCGATGACAGCACTGTGGGGCTGACTGGTGCGGTAAAGGAACAACCCAATCGACAGACCCACACCGGCCAGAATGCCGGATTCGACGTTGTGAAACAGCGTCAGCAGAATGGTAACCAACATAGCGCCAAAGTCGGACCTGGAATAACGCCAGGTGCGTGAAAGGGCTGGAAGATCAATCAATGCAGCGACCGCAACAATGATGGTCGCAGCCAGTGTGGCCTTTGGCAGATAGGCAATCAGGGGCGTGAGGGTGACGGTTGCCAGTGCAATCCCCAGCGCCGCATAGAATCCTGCCGCCGGCGTGCGTGCTCCCGCGTCGAAGTTAACAACCGATCTGGAGAAGCCACCGGTGACTGGCATGCCTGCCGACACACCGGCGCCAAGATTGGCCATACCCAGGCCGACCAGCTCCTGATTCGGATCAATCCGCTGTCGACGTCGCGCCGCCAGGGTCTGCCCAATGGAAACCGACTCGACAAAGCCAACCACGCTGATGAGCAGGGCACCCACTAACAGGGGCTGCCATTGATCGGCAGCCAGCGGTGGCATGGTCAGAGCCGGCAGCCCGGATGGAATCTCGCCAACCAACGCCAGCCCCTGTTGATCCAGCCCCAGCCACCAGGCCAGAAAGGTGGTGACAGCCACCGCCAGAATGGGTGCTGTTTTGCCCAGCATGGCCGGCAGGTACCGACGTGCACCGATCAAAAACAGCAGCACACCAAGGCCCACTGCGAACGGTGTCGCTCGGAAACCGCCCAGATTGCTCCAGAGCGAGACGACGATTTCATACAGGTTGTTCCCGGAAGCCTGTATGCCCAGCAAGTGCCGAAGTTGACTGGCAACGATGACCACGGCAGAGGCGGTGATAAATCCGGAAATCACAGGATGGCTCAGGAAGTTGGCGAGAAAGCCCAACCGCAGAACGCCCATCAGAACCAGGAACACACCGGAAAGGCAGGCCAGAATGACGGCCCCGGTCACATAGGCATCACTGCCGACGTCATAGAGCGGGGTGAGTACAGCGGCGGTCATCAGGGCGACAATCGCTACCGGTCCCACCGACAGACTGCTGCTGGAACCAAATACAGCATAAAGTGCCAGCGGCAGAATACTGGCATAGAGCCCGACCTCGGGGGGCAGCCCCGCCAACAGCGCGTAAGCGAGGGACTGCGGAATCAACATGATGGTAACCAGAGCGGCCGCCACCAGGTCACGGCCGGCGTCTTCCCGCCTGTAATCAGGAAGCCAGCCCAGCACAGGAAAAATCCGCTCCAGTCGCATCAGTTCCGCCCTCTCCCGATAGTCACAGGAAGTTCAAAGGCACTTTGAGATACACCTGTCCGTTGTTCTCAGCCGGCGGCATCTCGCCAGCCCGCATGTTGACCTGAACTGACGGCAGAATCAGCCTCGGCATGCCCAATGTGGCGTCGCGCTTCTCGCGCATCTCCACGAATTCCGACTCGGTAATACCGTCGCGCACGTGAATGTTTGACCGGCGCTGTTCCCCGACGGTGGTTTCGGCACTGAATGCTTCGCGCTCAGGCCCTTTGTAGTCATGGCATAAAAACAGACGGGTATCCTCTGGCAGCGACAGCACTTTCTGGATCGACTGATAAAGCGTGCGAGCATCGCCGCCGGGAAAATCACAGCGGGCGGTGCCGTAATCCGGCATGAACAGGGTGTCCCCCACAAACGCTGCGTCACCGAACACGTAGGTCAGACAGGCTGGCGTATGTCCTGGTGTATGTAAAACGCGGCCTTCCAGCCCGCCGATGTGCAGCGTGTCACCTTCTTCAAACAGTGCGTCGAACTGGCTGCCGTCTCTGGCAAACTCGGAGCCGGCGTTAAACGCTTTGCCGAAGATTTCCTGCACCTCCACGATTTTTGCGCCAATTCCGGTTTTACCGCCCAGTTTTTCATGCAAATAAGGTGCGGCGGACAGATGATCGGCATGGACGTGGGTTTCCAGAATCCACTCGACGGTCAGATTGTTGGAACGGATGTAATCAATAATCTCGTCCGCCGAACGCACGTCCGTACGGCCTGCCGAATAGTCAAAATCAAGCACCGAATCAATGATGGCGCAGGACGTGCTATCCGGATCGCGAACGACATAACTGAACGTGTTGGTGGGTTCGTCAAAAAACGGATGAACGATTGGAGCTATCATCACTCTCACCTCGCTGGCTGAATCCAGCCTTTTTGGAATAACGATATATGATTTAGAAATATACACCGACACACCATAGCTGGCAACGTCGCACAATCCCTTACCTCTTCTTGGATGAAGGAATGACAATGGCAGCAGAAGTGCGCTGAGAGCGCCTCGGTGAGGCGTCAGTCACCCACGGTGAATGACAGGATTCTGGACAGATGGCTGTAGGGCATGCTGGTTTCCTGATGCCAGGCGTTGAATGCATTCTGCGCCTGCGTCAGAGCTTTCTTGCTGCCGGGCGTCGCATCCAGCAGTCCCTCACGCTTGAGGGCGGTGACTACGTCCGTCGAGAGGATAAAGCCGTCCCAACCGACCCGGCGCAAGAAATACTGAGCACTGGCGCCGCCAAGGCGATCGCCGTGCTTCTTGAGCCAGACCAGCAATCCGGCCTGATCGTTGTGTGGCCACTGAGCGAGAAACCGGCCGAAACCGTCATGTTGCTTCGAGGCCTCGACAATCATGCGGGCATTTTCAGGCACAGTGCGAATTTTCTGCATGTTGCGAACGATACGTTCATCCTGAGCCAGATCCTCCAGCACCTCCGGGGGCACCTGTTGCCAGTACAGGGGCACAAAACCCTCGAACGCGGCCTCGAAACCCGGCCATTTGCGCTCAATGATCCTCCACACAAAACCCGCCTTGAAAATGCAGCGAGTGATCTCTGATAGATAGCGGTCGTCGCCCAGAGCCTCGAGCTCGCCTGCGTCGGCGATAGACGGCAAGCCAGCTCGAACAGCGGCCTCCCCGCCTTTGTGGTGACAGGCAAAATCGAAGATCTTTGAGAAGGGAGGGAGTTCCATGGCGTCCTCAGGCAAGCAGGATTTTCAGGCCGATCAGAATCAGCACGATACCACCAAACACCTCTGCCTTGCTTTCCAACCAGGTGCCACTGCGTGCGCCCACATAAACCCCGATAACACTGAATACGAAAGTCACGACACCAATCAGCGCACAGGCCAACAGGGGATTCACGTCCAGCAGGGTCAGTGAAAAACCGGCGGCCATGGCGTCAATACTGGTTGCGATGGCCAGCAGCAGCATCACTTTGTGGGTGATGGCAGCGATGTCTTCTTCAATCCCTTCAGACATCCCCTCGTAGATCATCTTTCCGCCAATGAGCACCAGAAGTATGAAGGCAATCCAGGGCGCGTAGGCCTCTACCCAGCCGATCACGCCTTTTCCGCCCAGATACCCGATCAACGGCATCAATGCCTGAAACACCCCGAAATACAGGCCGGACAACAATGCCAGTGATCCACACGACCGGTTGTTCTTGGAACCCAGGCCGATAGACACAGCAAACGCGTCCATGCTCAACGCAATCGCCAGTACAGCAACTTCTAACACGCAACGACTCCTCTGATAACGTGCCGAGAAGATACCGCAACCAGCCCTTCACGCCAAAGAGGGAACCACTGATTAATTGGTCTAGCTGACTGTGAATCTGGCCAACAGGTCTTTCAACTTGTGGGAGAGTTCCGCCAGCTCTCCACTGGCGTCTGAGATCTTGGCCATCGCCTGACGGGTTTCAGACGACATGTCCGAGATCGCGGCTACGTTACGGGTGACCTCTTCCGCGGTTGCCGATTGCTGTTCGGAGGCGGTGGCAATCTGGTCCGACATTTCCGTCACTTTGGCAACTTCGGCGACAGCTTTGCGCAGCTGCTCTACGGTTTCGCCTGCACGATCGGAGATGCTGCTCGCCCGCTCACTGCAGCGGTCGACCACAGACGACGCTTTCTCTGACGAATTCACCAGGGTATCAATCGACTGGCTGATTTCTTCCGTCGCATTCTGGGTATTCTGCGCCAGGCTGCGGACCTCGTCCGCCACGACCGAGAACCCGCGCCCGTGTTCGCCCGCCCTGGCCGCCTCGATGGCCGCATTCAACGCCAGCAGGTTGGTCTGGTCGGCAATGGATTTGATGGTATCCAGAACACCGGTGATCGACCCCATGTCCTGCCGCAGTGTCTGAATGCCTTCATTGGCTTCTCTGAGCTGCGCTGCCATCTCCTGCGTATCGCTGGCGGAACTTTCAACCTCAACCGCCCCCTGATTGACCGATTCATCCGCCCGTCGCGCACTGGCAGCCGATTCTGACGTGCTCTGGGACACCTGATTGATCGCGGCAGACATTTCTTCAATGGCCGATGCCATCTGTTCAGTCTGCTCGTTCTGTTGGTTCATTCTTTCCATGGTCTGGGCCGTGGTTCCTGCCAACTGCTCAGAGGCGCCTGCCTGACTCTGCGAGGCCTCGTCGATGCGATTGATCAGGTCTTTCAGGCCCGCGACCATGGTCAGCATCGAGCCATACACCCCCGTCGCCTTGTCCTGATCGGCCTGGTCAATCATCAGATTGCCATCGGCGACCTCTTTCGCCAGCGCCTGAAGTTCCACCGGTTCTTTACCCAATGGCTTCATGATCCGCGAGGCCGTCCATATCGCAACGGCTGCAACCACCAGAATGACCAGTGCAATACCGATGGCCGATGCCCACCAGAGCTGGTCTACCGGCGCCAGTGCTTCATCATGATCCACCTTTGCAATCAGTGCCCAGTTCAAACCGGCCAGGGTGATAGGGCGGTAAGCTGTAAAGGTCTGCTGGCCGCGATAATCATCAACGACCATTTCACCAGATTCACCCGCCAGCGCCTGATCAATGGCCGGAGATTCCACAGACCCGGTTTCGGGCTCTTGAAACGACGCGACCACGCTTCGGTTTTCAGGATCCAGGAAGGCGTCTGATCTCATCAGTCCGTCTTCGCCAACCAGAAAGCTTTCACCGGTATCCCCCAGACCGGCACGCTCCAGCATGATGTCGTTCATGCGATCGATGGGGAACTGAAAGGCCAGAATGCCGATCCGTTCCCCCTCTTTGTAAACAGACGTCGCAACAAACCCGGCGGGATTGTTGTAGGAGGGTTCATACTCGGAAAAATCAATAAAGGTGGGCTCGCTCCCCTCCTGTTCAGACATGGCCTGCTGGTAGGCCTTTGCCAGCCCCGAATCGGCGTAAGGGCCATTTTTCAAAGACGTTGCGAAGTCGACTTCCTTGTATACGGAATACACCACATTGCCGGTTTCGGGATCGATCAGAAACACATCGTAATAGCCAAAACGATCCAGGAAAGCCTTGAATGACGGGTGCCATTCCCCATGCACCCGGTTGTAGATCTGAAAACCCGACGAGGCCATGAACTCGTCTTTTTCACCCACCGGATTAGGGTTGTTCAGGATGTACTCGAACTGCAACGCCAGCGCATCTTCACTCAATTGCTCGACATAATCTGCCGCTGTTCGCCCTTCGCCGCCCCCGTTGGCTTTCAGTTTCGGCAGGAAGTGTTCTTCGTAATGCGACTCCAGCTTTGTTCGGATTTCAGGAGGGTCCGCTCGCACCGCCATCGCAAAATTGCTAAATACCCGTGAAAAAGTCTCTGCCGCTACCTCTGTCCCTCGATGATCCGCCATGGCCATGAGCTGATTGCGAACCGTTTGCAGATAGTCCCTGACCGTATTTTCCTTGTTGTTCGCCGCAATACTCAGCTTCGACAGTGTCTGATCAGTCAGCGTATCCCGGGCAACGCCCGTATTGAAAAACGTGATGACCAGAGCCGGCACGATACCGACCAATAGCAGAGTGAGTAGCAGACGTTTTTTAAGGGACACGGGCACCTCATCTGTAATTAGGCTAACTGTTTATTAATCTATGACATTAGTTAATTCGGCCAGGAAGGCAAAATCATGAGCGCCAGTTCTTGCACGGCTTGACTGATGGCGCTTATCGCCATGACTGTGTCATTTTTGACAATCTGAATTTCCTGGCAATGCTGCCATACTCGGATCATCCAACAATCATAAAACCGGCGACCGAGCTTTCTGCTATGAACGAGACCAAGACCCACTACCGTACCTGCAACATCTGCGAGGCCATGTGTGGCCTGGAAATCAAACACCGGGGTGAAGAGATACTCTCGATCAAAGGCGACAAAGATGACCCGTTCAGTCGCGGGCATATCTGCCCCAAAGCGGTCGCGTTGCAGGACTTCTACAACGACAAGGATCGCCTTAAAACGCCCATCCGCCGAACGGCAGAGGGCTGGAAAGAAATCAGCTGGGATGACGCACTGGAAGAAATCGCCACCCGCTTCCGTGGTATTCAACAAAGCCATGGGCAGAATTCCGTAGGCGTGTATCTGGGTAACCCCAACGCCCATAACTTCGGCAACGCCATTATGTTGCCCCGTTTCTTCAAGGCGCTTGGAACCAACAGCCGATTCAGCTCCGCTTCGGCCGATCAGCTTCCGCATCACGTGGCGTCCAATTACATGCTCGGCGCCGGCATGCTAATCCCGGTACCGGACATCGACCACACCGATTTCATGCTGATCATCGGCGCTAACCCCATCGTCTCGAACGGCAGCCTGATGACCGCGCCCGGCGTCGGAAAACGATTGAAAGCCATTCAGGAGCGGGGCGGCAAAGTGGTGGTGGTCGACCCGCGCCGCACGGAAACTGCCAAGAAAGCCAATCAGCATTTGTTTATTCAGCCGGAAACCGATGCGTTGCTGATGCTGGCTCTGGCTCACACCCTGTTTGAGGAAAAGCGGGTCAACCTGGGCCACCTGGAACCGATCATCGACGAGCTGGAGCAACTGAAAGCGGCCGTCAGACCCTATTCGCCGGACGCCGTTTCTGCGGCTTGCGGCATCGATGCCGACACTATTCGTCAACTGGCCCGGGACATGGCGGACGCCAAAAGCGCGGTCTGTTACAGCCGTATGGGTGCCTCGACTCAGTCCTTCGGTGGCCTTTGCCAGTGGTTGAATAACGTGCTGAACATCCTGACTGGCAACTTCGATCGTCGCGGCGGGGCAATGTTTCCCCAGCCGGCGTTCGATCTGATCGCCGGCCGCAAGGGTAAACGCAGCTCCTATGGACGCTACCAGTCTCGCGTGCGCAAACTGCCTTTCTTTAACAGTGAATTCCCCGTAGCGACTCTTGCAGAGGAAATACTCACGCCCGGCGACGGTCAGATTCGTGCGATGTTGACCATTGCCGGCAACCCGGTGCTTTCGGCACCGGGCGGCGCCAAACTGGATGATGCTTTCGAGTCGCTGGATTTCATGGTGTCGGTGGACATCTACCTGAACGAGACCACCCGCCATGCCGACATCATCCTGCCTTCGACCACCGGGCTGGAAGTGCCGCACTACGATGTATTCTTCAACTCGTTTGCCGTTCGCAACACCGCCAAATTTTCAGAACCCATGTTCGAGAAAACCGGCAACCAGAAGCACGATTGGGAAATCCTGCGGGACCTTGCTTTGCACCTGACCGGGCTGGACGACGACGGCGTAACTCCGGAAATGATGCTCGACGGCGGCCTGAAGCACGGCGCCTACGGCGATCAGGGCATGAGCCTGGACACGCTGAAAGCCAACCCCCACGGTGTGGATCTGGGCCCGCTGCAACCCTGCCTGGAAGAACGCTTGCAGACCGAAGATGGCCGCATCCACCTGGCACCGCAGCTGTACCTGGACGACCTGCAGCGCCTGAACGACTCCGGCCTGCTGGACAGCGCCGAGCGCAGCGCGTACCCATTTGCCATGATCAGCCGTCGGCTGCCTCGCAGCCACAACACCTGGACCCAGAATTCCCACCGCCTGGTCAAAGGCAAAGACCCCTGTACCGTGCAATTGAATGCCGAAGACGCGAAAGAGCTGGGACTGGAAGACGGCCAGATCGCCCAGGTGTCGTCGCCCGTTGGCGAGATCTGCCTGCCGGTGGAGATCAATGATGACATGTTTTCTGGCGTTGTGAGCATCCCCCAGGGCTGGGGCCACAACCGTTCGGACACCGCGATGTCAGTCGCAAGCACCCAACCCGGCGTCAGCATCAACGATGTGACAGACACTCAGCGGGTGGACGAGTTGACAGGCAATGCAGCGTTCAATGGAACGCGGGTGAATGTGTCAGCGGCCTGAACGGCCGCTCAAATTTCTACCTCGTCGAACAGCTCCGGCACCTCTGTGGCCCAGCCGAACCTCTCGTAGATGTGCTTACGCATCACGTCGCTGGCAAGAGGTTCGCCATGACTGATGTAAACCTGTGAGGGATTGAGCTGGCCCTGACCGAGCCAATCCAGAATTTCCTGATAGTCGCCATGGGCAGAGAGCGCGTTGATGTTGTGTACCTCGGCTTTCACTGGCCAGTATTCGCCGTGGATTTTGACCCTTTCAGCCCCATTCACCAACGCATCCCCCCGCGTTCCCGGCGCCTGAAATCCGGCAAACACAATGCTGTTGCGAGGGTTAGGCAACAGCGTCTTGAGGTGATGCAGAACCCGGCCGCCACTGGCCATGCCGCTGGCCGACACAATCACACAGGGGAAGCGCTTGCTGTTCAGCTCGATGGACTCTTCCACCGTGCGAACGTACTCGGTATTGGCATCAATCATTTCGCACTGTGCCTGATCCAGCTTGTGCTCCTTCTGGTGCCTGAGGAAGATCTCGGTCGCGCGAATCGCCATGGGACTGTTGAGGAACACGGGAAGCCGGGGAATGCACCCCTCAGCCATCAAACGATGCAACAGATACAACAGCATTTGAGCTCGCCCGACTGCGAACGCTGGCATCAGGACAATGCCGCCGCGGTTGGCCGTCTGGCTGATAACCTCCGCCAGAACCGCTTCCGGATTGATCTCTGGGTGCAGCCGATCCCCATAGGTGGATTCGCACACCAACACATCGGCTTTCTGAATCGGCTCGGGCGCGCGCATGATGACATCGTTCTGACGCCCCACGTCGCCTGAAAATACCACCGTACGATCACTGCTCTTGTGATGAACGTGCACGCAGGATGACCCCAGAATGTGTCCCGCCGGCGTGAAAGTCACCTCAAAGCCTTTCACCGGCTCAAAGCGCTCGTGGTAGTGCACCGACTCAAACTGTTTCAGGGCCTCGTGGGCGTCTTTCTGAGTGAACAGGGGTTCTGGATGATCGTGTTTGGAAAAGCCCTTGCGGAAGGCGTACTTTGCGTCCTCTTCCTGGAGGTAGCCCGCGTCTGGCAGCAAGACTTTGCAGAGGTCGTGCGTCGCTTTCGTGCAGAAGATCTTGCCACGAAAGCCCTGTTTGACCAGCGCCGGCAGATACCCGCTATGGTCAATATGGGCGTGGGTCAAAACGACCGCGTTGAGGGTTTTGGGTTCCACTGGAAAATGAGCCCAGTTACGGCGCCTCAGGTTCTTGACGCCCTGGTACATCCCGCAGTCTACCAACAGCCTGTGGTCTTCATCCGACAACAAATGCTTGGACCCGGTTACCGTGCCCACGCCACCCAGGAAACGCAGCTTCATCCCTGACCTCATTGTTTTATTTGGCTTTACAACAGTGTAATCCGGTCTGAGCCGGTTTCGACCTCAAGTGAACAAAAATATTCCTCAACGTGACGAATACTCCAGAATTATCCAGATGTGGCTGACAGTACTCTTGCACTAATTCTCGCTTACTTGGCCATATATGGGAGCTGGGAATGCCGTTTTGAACGTAAAAGCATCGGCGGTTGATCCACGCTCTCGCAGAATGTTCAGCGTTTGAGCAGCTTCTTCAATTGGCGGAATATGCCCCGCTGGCAGCACACGAAGCTTTGTAGTTAAGGTGAAGCCGCAGTAGACAAGACGTCGTGGCGCCTGCGTTCGCTACCGGTGTATTGCACGCTCTCTTGCGTCCCTTTCTTGATTGGGATCTTCCTTGCTTTTTGTCGCTGACAGGGCATCCAGGTAGCCAGCCGGCACTCCTGTTTCTTTCGCGCCTTGTATGACGTGATGTAAATACCAGGAGTAAGGCAGCAAGGAAGGGTCTGTTATCGTTGCATAGTATGTGACAGCTTCGAAGGCATTTCCCTGGCCATCATTCACCACAACCCGTTTTTCCTCGTAGCCGATGCCTAATCCTTCAGCTCTGTCGAGCCCTCCTTTCTCTTCTTCCGGTATTTCGAACAATGCGCCAACGACATAGTCATCAGAGTTGTTGGTGAACAGCGCATCGCATTTTGCCGATTCGTCATTTTCACTCACCTTGTGAAAACGAAGAGAATGCTCGAACAGCGTGAACGTACCGATTCGCTCAGCACTTGGAACCCTCTCCTTCAATCTTGGGAGTGACATATTCGATCCGTAAGCAAAATACTTCACGCGGCCTCCATACGGTTAACTCTCGGCTCACGCGTCGGTTTGAAGCCCTCCGGAGTATGCCCGCCAGGGCAGAAACACACTGAGCGACTTGTTCGACATCAAACCCATCGGCGAACCATTGTTTCGTACTGACGGTATTCATCCCCAAACTTTTCTCGCATGTACCGCTCCTCCGGAGCAATTTGAAACCGGTTCATATACATCACGAAAAACGGAAGCAGCAAAAAGCCTGAGATATTACCGAGGAAAACACCCCAACCGATAAGCACAACCAGAAAACCCACGTACATCGGGTTTCGGCTTATTCGATAGACGCCACTGGTGACGAGGCTAGCGGACTGATCTGGCACTCTCGGATCGACGGTGGTGCCGGCAGACCGAAACGCCATAACGCCAAGTAAAGCGAAAACGGCACCAGCTAACGCCAGAATGAGTGCCACGAGTGACGACGCAGAAAATGTGATGCTCAGAGTCGGCAACAGAGCTGCCAATAACCACATCAAGCCTGCGAAAATGACCATTTGAACAACAGGTGGAATTTTTAGTTCTAGCTTCTTCAAATCGAATCCTTTGGTGTCGGGCACCTATTTACCATACCGCATTTGATGCGCTCGCAGGATGGGTTCATTGACCATCAGCGCCCGTTTAAGTCGTGTTTGAAGGGATGGCCCACCGGCCTCGTCCATCCGCAGCAATGCAGAGTGCGCGGCACACAGCGTTGTGGCCGCGCCCCAGTCGGAAAACAGGGTCTGTGCCCATTCCCGGAATTCCCTCGCCGCTCCAGCACGTTTTTCCAGCGCAAGCGACAGCGTGGGATGCAGACTCACAAGGCCTTTCGCGCCCAGCCCCGGGAGCCAACCGGGAAACTCTGTGTACCCAAAAGTGTCGTCCACGTGGATCGCACCCGATTCAGGATGGAACACCAGCACGGATGAGAAGTGCACGTTCTCGTTGTCGGAAATGAAATCAACGCCACGGGGCACTGAAAACTGCAGGTCATCACGGTACTTTTCATGAAGGGCATCGTGCTCGGTGCATTCCGATTCCCAGGGTAAATGCGGGAACCGGTTACAATGCCGGGCCGTGCCGTAGAGTTTCGCCTGGGGGTAGAGCTCGTGCATTCTCTCGACATTAACGGTGTGGAAGGGATGTACATTGAGAATGGCTTCTACCCTGGCATCACCAATAATCGAGTTGATCGTCTCCTGCTGACCAGCATCGAACGCATAGGCGTCGAGGAACACGAAGTTGCCGCTGGCAAGCTTTACCAGGGAGGCCTGCGTTCCGATATCAATACGCCCCCCGAGCTTGAACGACCCGCGAATATTCCAGAATGTGTCAGCCACTTTGATGACGGAATTGTCCATATATAATTCGTCCGGTTCAGTCCTTCATCTCGTATTGATCCCGCTGCGCATAGGCGTAGTTTTCCCACACATGCTGCTGACGATCATGGTCCACGGCCGGGCGCTGAATCATCCGGCGGGTGATCCGCTGCTGAAGCGCTGTCGCACTCGGCTTCTGGGCCAGCTCCAGGGCATATTTCGAGAAATCACGAACGAACACATCAAAAATCTGATCGACCAATGCATTGTCCAGCTTCTGAATCTGCGCATTCTCCAGAATCAGCTGCCCATAGACCACCAGCGAAAACAGTTCCCCCAGATTAAGCAGGAAATCGAAGTCCTTCTGCTGCTCTTCGTTGGGCTTAGCCGTCATCAGCATCAGCTTTAGCAGCCGGATCTGTTTCTGTAGGCGATTCACGTTGGGCAGATCAAACTGGTCGTAGATCTTCTGATAGTCGTGGAACCGGGTTTTACCCAACCCCTTGGTGGCCCCCTGGTTAAAGAGGAAATCGTCGTTCCGCGGTTCCGTGTGTGGCGGTACCTCATCGAACTCGGCCGGGTTGAAGAAGTAATTGGGCATGAACTTCAGAATCAGCGCCATGTTGACATGCACCGTCCCCTCCAGCTTGGGCAGGGCACGGATGTCCTTCACCGCGGTCTCAAAGTACATGTTTTTCTCAAAGCCTTTGGCGGCAATCACGTCCCAGAGCTCGTTGATCACCTCTTCGCCCTGGGTCGTCACCTTCATTTTCACCATGGGCGTGAAAAGCAGGTAACGGCGGTCCTCGTGGGAGGCCGCCCGCACATAATCAGTCGCACGCTGGGCAAACAGCTTCATGGCGGTAAGCCGGGTATAGGCGTCCGTGAAGAGCCGTTTGATGTGCACAAAATCCGTGACGTAATGGTCAAACAACCAGCGATGCGACGCATGGTTGATGGCCTCGTAATAGGCGTGGGTCGAGATACCAATGGAGGCCCAACCGAGGTTGAACTTGCCGATGTTAATTGTGTTGAGCGCCATGTCCCAGGCGTCCTGCCCCGTGGCAAGAATATCCTCCTCGCGGATGGGGTAATCATTGAGTCGAAATTCAGCAACGTAGTTCTGGGAGCTGACCACGTTCTTCACCAGCTCGTAATTCTCGTGCTGGGACTCAACCACGAAGAACACGTATTCGTCGGTGTCTTCCCGCCGGCCGAACACGGAAACCAGTGCCGCCTGATTGCCGTTGCCGATGTAGTACTTACCCCCATTGGCGCGGAAGCTGCCGTCGTCCTGGGGCGAAAGGATCATATCGGTGGCGTAGATATCGGCGCCATGCTCTTTTTCCGAGAGGCCGAAGGCAAAAATACCGCCTTCCTTGAGCATCTTCGCCGCACGCTGTTTCACTGCTTCGTTGTCGCTGATCCAGATCGGCCCCAGACCCAGGATCGACACCTGCCAGGTGTACCAGTAGGCAAGGCCATAAAAGCCCAGAACCTCATTAAGAGCGCAATTGCGATGGGTATCCCAGCGCGCATCCCTGGCGCCGTATTCAGAGGGGGTCAGGAAGGTGGCGAAGAGTTTTTCCTTGGCCTGGAAATCCAGGAAGTCCTGGTACCAGGTGCGGTTATGATCGTCTTCCTTGAGTTGCTGCTTGCCGCGCTCCTCGAAGAAATCAATGGTCTTTTTGATCAGCGACCGGGAACGCGAATCCAGATCCTCGTAGGTTTCTGTACGGGGATTGAGAGGAATGTGCTTAACCTGGTCGGGCGGCACCTGTTTGAGAGCGCCTTTTCCAAATATTTCCCCGAAGCGCAGGTTATCGGGGAGTATGTCTCCCGCCAGCCCGCGGAAATCCTGAGTCAGATTGAGCAGCTTCATTACAATCGTCCTTTTCTTAATGTTTGGTTTCGGGGCAATCAACCCCTACAAGCTCGTTTAACGTCGGGATTTTCTGGCGCCACACTGGGCTTTTAACGCCTGGTTAACCGCTTGTGATATTGCACCACTTTGGTGGACACTTTAGGAACTGAGCTTTTCACAGGTATTTTGCGGAAGCAAACAATCGCTTTTCCTGTGACGCTATTGATCTAAAACGGCGTTTGCGAATGTCCGCTTTTGTTTAGCTCGGCTCGATCGCAAAGCGAGCATTGATTCGTCCCCGATACCGGCTCTCTTAATCTGAATTCGGTGATGTCAGGGAGGGCGGTGCGTGAGCAAGAGCGGAGTCCGTCTGACAACCGACGATGGCCGGTGCCTCATGCACCAGGTCTTCATTGGTGAGCGCCTCAACCATGAACAGTGCAAAATCTATCCGGCGCGTCAGATTGCTTGCCAATACAGGGTCGCCGACATGACGGCTCCAGACTGGCAGACCCTGACTGAGGCCCTCTTCAAGGTCACTCCCTCGCACCACTGTCCAACGTGTTTGACTGTTGAAGATTCGTCGGCAAGCCTCCTCCTGATCGCTGATTTCGACCAATCTGAAAAGCTTTCCGAGCGCGCCGAAAATCGCAACCAACGCTTTGAGCTGCCACGAGTATCGGTCTTTGCCATCCAGCGTGATATGCCAGCCGCATGAAAAAATTAAACGGGCGTCGGGCTCGGCATAATCCAGCACCGCCTGAGCAGTTCCTGACGAATATTGTCTGACACCCCATGGCACTAATACCGTCAGCACCCCATCACATCCTCTCACCGCCTTCCTGATCACTTCGCGGTCATCGGTATTGCCAGGAAAAATGGTGATCTGATCGCGGAATGCTTCGAGCTTTCCTACGCTTTTCTGGCGACAGACTCCCACCACTTCGTAGCCCCGTTCCAGAGCATGCTGGATCATGTATATGCCTAGCTTGCCAGAAGCTCCAACGATGCATATTTTCTTCAAGTCGCACGCTTCCCTGGATTTAAAAAGAGCTCAGCAGCAAGGATGATACAAAGCACCAAATTCGTTAGCTTGCTGTCTCAATGCTTGTTTACGAATCATTGGCGGTTCGGAGTGCGACAAGATCACACCCAACAATTGCCTCGAGATGTTCAGTAATTTTTTCCGCACTCCAATCCCACCAGGCTATTCGCAGAAGCTCGCTAACGGTGCTGTCATCAAATCGATATTTAATGACTTCGGCGGGATTGCCACCAACAACACTGTAGGCAGGGACATCGGCTGTCACGACAGATTTACTCGCTATGATGGCCCCGCTACCAACGCTGACTCCTGGCATAATGGTCGCTTCATAGCCAATCCACACATCATTTCCAATCTCGGTGTCACCTTTATAGGGAAGATCACCTTCTTTGGGCATGACCTTTTCCCAGCCGTTGCCGAATATCTGAAAGGGGTATGTAGAGAAGCCAGATATCTTGTGGTTTGCGCCATTCATTACGAATTTTACGTCCTTTGCGATGGCGCAAAATCGGCCTATTCGCAGCTTATCGCCGATGAACGGGAAATGATAAAGAACGTTGCTCTCAAACCGCGACGGTCCCTCAGGGTCATCGTAGTAGGTGTAGTCACCAACGATGATATTTTCCGAGGAGATATAGTTCTTCAGATATCCCACCTGAGGAAACCCCTTCATGGGCTCTTTGTTTTCAGGGCTCGGACCTTTCAAACTGCCCACCATGTGTCTATGACCTCAAGCGACTCATTAGTCCAAGTTCTTATTAAACCGCAACGACGCTGGCGCGTCTAAAAAATGCTCAGCTGGAATAACATAGTTGCGTTCAGGCTTTTGGCCGAAAACGGCAATTCCAAGAACTCGGGAAGAAGTGGGTAGACGAGCAACGTCCGCTTTTATTTAGCTCAAGTCCGCATGCACCGGTCGCAAAGCGAACATTCAGATTTGGGGATAACGCCAGCCATCAGCGGCGCCCTGACAAGGGCGTCCGGTGGAGGGCCATCGGCCCGCAACAGACTGAATGGCCTTGTTATACACTACTCGAAACTCGTGATTGTGTAGGTTTTCCCTGGCCCATACTGGTTGTCGGGATTAAAGGTGAGCTCCAGAGTCGCACGTTGGTTTTCCTCATACTCACGGTCACCGCAGGTATCAGCGTCTACCCACACTTGGATCTCTTTTCCCTGTGAAACCAGGGTCCCATAACAGCCCGCAGCACCCTCATACATCCAAAATGACATTTCACCTGTTAGGTTGACTCGTTCACTTGGGCTTTCGGGCAAAGATACCTGATTGGAGCTGGCAGGCTGGTCAGATTCCGGCCCATTACCATCTGAACACCCTGCGATAAAAATCAAAACAGTAAATAGAGCAATAGTTCGAGTCATAATGTTCTCTTTGTATAACGCTTTTGTTTAGCGGCGCCCCGACAGGGGCGTCCGGTGGAGGCCGTAGGCCGGAACGAACTACAACAACTTGTAAAGCGATTCCAGGCTGTCAGGTCCACCATCCAGCCGAACGCACTCGGCAGACTCTTCCTCCCAAGGGGCAGCGGACTTTGTATGAAGGTGAGCAGAAATCCGCGATGCATCCAATTCATCGAGTAAACCGGCAGGAATCCAAACCATTCCGCTGCCCCTCAGGCTGTTAGGAACCGGACTGCCGCATACTGAACAGAAATCGCTCTGGAAGCCACTGGGCTTTTTGTAAGACCTGATATCACTTTCGCCTGACACCCAACGAAAAGCGCTACCCTGCACAAAAGTGGCGGCGTTAGCTGCTGATCCGGTAGCTTTGCGGCACAACGAACAGTGACATTGATAGAGGTTTCGAATTTCCTCTTCAATCTCGAATTCCACTGTTCCGCAGAGACATTCACCTTTCATCGATCAATCCTTTGACACTTAACGCCGTTGTTCAGCGGCAGCCTTGGCATAGCGAAGCGGCGACAAGGCTATCCGGTGGAGGGCCTTCAGGCCCGGAACGCACTGGAACTATTGGTTAGGAAGTCGCAGCGTTCCATCACCAACCAAGCAGACTTTGCCCCTTATGGTTACGTTTAGCTCAGAGCCTGCCTGAA
>NZ_JASGBJ010000002.1 GCF_030053415.1 Marinobacter sp. CHS3-4 | reverse complement strand
ACGACCATAGCGGTCTGGAACCACCTGATCCCATCCCGAACTCAGCAGTGAAACAGACCAGCGCCGATGGTAGTGTGGCTTCTGCCCATGTGAGAGTAGGTCATCGTCAGGCTCCTAATACCCTAACCCCAGCACCTCAAGTGCTGGGGTTTTTTATTGCCCGGCCAAAAGATTTGGTGCGCCGGTGATATACTCTGTCCAAGACCATTCAATCCCAGCACGGAGTCCGGCTATGCCCACCACCGATCATCTGGTTATCTTCGATACGACTCTTCGCGATGGTGAGCAGAGTCCTGGCGCGACTATGAACAAGGCAGAAAAGCTCCGTATTGCCAGGGCATTGGAGAAGCTTCGAGTCGATGTGATTGAGGCGGGCTTTGCTGTCGCAAGCCAGGGCGATTTTGAGGCGGTTAAATCCATCGCAGAAACCATCAAGGACTCTACCGTTTGTAGCCTGGCTCGTGCCCTTGATAAGGACATCGATCGCGCGGCAGAAGCCATTCAACCGGCTGAACGTGGTCGTATTCATACCTTCATTGCCACATCGCCTATCCACATGAAACACAAGCTTCAGATGCAGCCGGATGAAGTTGTTGCTCAGGCAGTTCGTGCGGTTAAAAGAGCCAGAAGCCACGTTGAGGATGTGGAGTTCTCCTGTGAGGATGCGGGTCGTTCGGAATTGGATTTTCTGTGTCGGATTATTGAGGCTGCAATCGATGCAGGCGCGCGAACCATTAATATCCCGGATACCGTTGGATACGCCATTCCAGAACAGTTCGGGCAGACCATCGAACAGCTGCTGAATCGGATACCAAATGCGGACAAAGCCATTTTCTCGGTGCATTGTCACAACGATCTCGGGCTGGCTGTTGCCAACTCTCTCGCGGCCCTGTCCCATGGCGCTCGTCAGGTTGAATGCACCATTAATGGCCTGGGTGAACGCGCCGGCAATGCGGCTTTAGAGGAGATCGTGATGGCGGTTCGTACCCGCCAGGATTTTTTCCCATTTGATACCCGAATTGATACCAGTCACATCGTTCCGGCCTCGCGACTGGTCTCTACCATAACGGGTTTCCCTGTGCAGCCGAATAAGGCCATTGTCGGCGCCAACGCGTTTGCCCACGAATCCGGTATTCATCAGGATGGCGTGCTCAAGCATCGCGAGACCTACGAAATCATGAGGGCTCAGGATGTGGGCTGGCACACCAATAGTCTGGTGTTAGGTAAGCATTCCGGCCGAAATGCCTTTCGCTCCCGATTGCTGGAGCTTGGCATTCAGTTTGAGACCGAAACAGAGCTCAATGAAGCGTTTACCCGTTTCAAGGCAATGGCGGATCTAAAGCACGAAATCTTTGATGAGGATCTCCAGGCAATTGCCAGTGATACCCGCCAAAAAGAAGAAGACGGACCTTATGGTCTGGTGTGTATGCAGGTGTCTTCAGAAACCGGTGTGATTCCCAGGGCAAGTCTCACCATGACCGTGGACAGCAAGGAGCACAAGGTGAACGCCGAAGGCAGTGGCCCTGTGGACGCCACGTTTAAAGCGATCGAGTCGCTGGTCGATTCTGGATGTAACTTGCAACTGTATTCTGTCAATGCCATTACCAGCGGCACTGACGCACAGGGTGAAGTCACTGTGCGGCTGGAGCGTGGTGGCCGAATTGTTAATGGCGTCGGGGCTGACACTGATATCATTATTGCCTCAGCCAAAGCCTACATTGAAGCCTTGAACCTGATCAGCAAAGGTGCAGAGCGCCGTCATCCGCAGGGCGCAGACGTATAACCGCGATTCCGAGTGAATAAGCAGCTTTATGATACATACCGAAGAGCAAAGACAGTTCTACTTGGCATCTGCCGGTGTTCGGATGTGGTATGCAAAAAAGCCACTGCCCGGTGCTGCGCCGAGTCCCGAATTCTCGTTCTCGCGAGTTCCGGACCCTGAGATAACGGTAGCTGCGGATTCAGAGCGGCTGAATGAATCTGTTCCATTCCCTGATCCTGCTCCGAAAACCAGCAAGGGTACTCCGGCTAGATCGGTCGATCTCCAGGCGTTAATGACGCCAACCGTTGAGGAGCCTGAGTCGACGCCTGAAAATGAGCCCGATCAGTTACAGGAAACATCAGAACCTGCAAAAACAGCGGCGTTGCCGGCTGAAGAACAAGGTGCTTTGGTTGGGGGTTCTGTAACGGCAAATCTGGGTTTCTGGTCTGCCGGGCCCTACCTGCTGGTTAGCCAGTGGTCTACTGAGGCCAGTGACAAGCTTCAGGATACCTTGGCAACAAACATACTCCAGGCGTTGGGCCAAACCGAGATTAACGATCGTCAGAATCTACAGTGGCCGGTTTTTCGCAGTCCGCGGATTCCTGGCAACTCGGCCAAGGATTTTCAGTCAGTGCTGAACCGCCTGGTCTCCTCGCACACGGGGAAGTCCATTATCTTGTTAGGCGTGTTGGGCGACGAGTCCGAAGAACGGCGTTCTGACCTGTTGCGTGCGTTGCTGTCTGAGACAGCCCTGGATTTTGAGCACTCCCTCGCCGCGTTATCCGCAAATCCTGCTCACAAGAGGGGGTTGTGGAACGCCCTGAAAGCCCGCTTTTCAGGATAGTCACGGTGTCTGCTTCCTATCGGGCCATTGAATCGCTAGCCAGGCAAGTCCGGCTTCTCCAAATCGAAGATCTGCCGGAGGTTCTCGACATTGAGAGGATGGGGTACTCGTTTCCCTGGGCGGAATCTGTGTTTCGGGATTGTTTTCGACCGAACTATCGCCTGTGGGGTGTGGAATTGTCAGGAGAGTTGGTTGGTTATGCCGTTGTTGCCTACCTGGTCGA
Organism: Marinobacter sp. CHS3-4; assembly: GCF_030053415.1. Classification (GTDB taxonomy): domain Bacteria; phylum Pseudomonadota; class Gammaproteobacteria; order Pseudomonadales; family Oleiphilaceae; genus Marinobacter. The sequence goes on along the minus strand of NZ_JASGBJ010000002.1, from coordinate 1,246,848 downwards.
CGAGGCGCATTTGCTGAATATCTGTGTGTCCTCCCGTCATCGACGCCATGGGTTTGCGCGCTACCTGCTTCGCTACCTGGTCTGCGAGGCGGCAAAAGATGGCATGGTTCAGCTTATTCTTGAAGTACGGGAGAGTAATCAGTCAGCCGCAGATCTGTATTTGTCCGAAGGGTTTTCCGAAATAGGACGGCGTCCAAATTATTATCCGTCTTCTTCCGGTCGTGAAGATGCCCGGGTTCTTTCGCTCACCCTATCCGGACCAGACCATTGAAATCTGGTGTGGCCCGGGCATGCCAATCTGCCTCAGTTCGCGTCCTTGGGCTAATATCCTTATAATGTCGCCCGTTTTTACAGTCTCTTCCAAGCAGGTTTTTACCACCTATGACCAGCCTTTCCAGCGAAGTCGAAAACCGTCGTACTTTTGCCATCATTTCCCACCCGGACGCCGGTAAAACCACCATTACCGAAAAGGTCTTGCTGTTTGGTCAGGCCATTCAGAAGGCGGGTACGGTCAAGGGCAAGAAATCTGGTCAGCACGCTAAATCTGATTGGATGGAGATGGAAAAAGAGCGGGGTATCTCGGTCACGACCTCGGTGATGCAATTCCCTTACGGTGGTCGGTTGGTGAATCTGCTGGACACGCCTGGCCACGAGGATTTCTCGGAAGATACCTACCGCACACTGACGGCAGTGGATTCCTGCCTGATGGTGATTGATGGGGCAAAAGGCGTTGAGGAGCGAACCATCAAGCTGATGGAGGTAACCCGGCTCCGTGATACGCCTATTCTAACCTTTATGAACAAGCTTGACCGTGATACCCGAGATCCGGTCGAGCTGATGGACGAAGTAGAAGAAGTGCTGAAGATAGCCTGTGCGCCGGTGACCTGGCCCATCGGTAATGGGAAGAACTTCAAAGGGGTATATCACCTGATGCGGGATGAAATCATCCTCTATCAATCCGGTCAGGGCCACACCATCCAGGAAAAGCGGGTCATCAAGGGGCTGGATAGCCCTGAACTGGATGACGCCATCGGAGCCTGGGCGTCTGATCTTCGCGACGAGATCGAACTGGTGAAAGGCGCCTCTCATGAGTTTGATCAAGAGGCGTTTCTGGCGGGTGAACTCACACCTGTCTTTTTCGGTACCGCACTGGGCAACTTTGGTGTGGACCACATGCTTGACGGGCTCGTGGAATGGGCGCCGACTCCGCAACCCCGAGAGACAGACGCCCGGCTGGTGGAGCCCGCAGAGGACAGTTTTTCCGGCTTCGTTTTCAAAATTCAGGCAAATATGGATCCGCAGCATCGTGATCGAGTGGCGTTTCTCCGCATTGTTTCGGGAAAATACAGCCAGGGCATGAAGGCCCGCCACGTGCGTATCGGTAAAGAGGTCAGGTTTTCAGACGCGCTGACTTTCATGGCCGGCGATCGCGATCATGCGGGTGAGGCCTATGCCGGCGACATTATCGGTTTGCATAACCACGGCACGATTCAACTGGGCGATACCTTCACCGGCGGGGAGGACATGAAGTTTACCGGCATACCAAACTTTGCTCCGGAACTCTTCCGCCGTATTCGCCTGAAAGACCCTCTCAAGGCCAAGCAGCTCCAGAAGGGGCTGATCCAGTTGGCGGAAGAAGGCGCCGTGCAGGTGTTCAGGCCGCTCGCCAATAATGACCTGATCGTGGGCGCCGTTGGTGTCCTGCAGTTTGATGTGGTCGTCAGCAGGTTGAAGAGCGAATACAAGGTGGACGCCATGTATGAGCCGATCAACGTAGCGACGGCAAGATGGGTAACCAGTGACGACGAGCGGAAGCTGGATGAATTTGAGCGCAAGGCCAATGATAATCTGGCTCTGGATGGCAGTGACCGGCTGGCATACATCGCCCCGACCATGGTAAACCTTCAGTTGGCTCAGGAACGGTATCCCGATATCCAGTTCCACAAGACCCGAGAGCACTAGCCCAGCATTTGACCCGGGGAGTATGGCATGCGCCTGATCGATGCACATTGCCACTTTGATTTTCCAGAGTTCGACCAGCGCCGGCGCGCAATTCTGGAAGAGGCTCGAACAATGGGATTATCCCATCTGGTTATTCCGGGGGTTCGCCGGGCTGACTGGGGGCGGGTGACCCGAGTTGCGTCGGAATATGAAGGTCTTTACTACTGCCTGGGAATTCATCCCTGGTTTGTGCAGGAGCATTCGGAAGAGGATCTTCGGGCGCTGGAGCAGTCGTTCGAGCTGCGTGCGGAGCGCTGTGTCGGTCTGGGGGAGTGCGGCCTGGATCGAATACGGGGAAACCTGACAGAGCAGTCCCCCTGGTTTGAAGCTCAGATCGACATTGCGGCGAAATACCGTGTCCCCCTGGTGGTTCATTCGGTCAGAACCCACGATGAAGTCGTTGAAGTGCTCAAGCGTAAGCAGTTTTCCGGGCGAGTGCTGATCCATGGGTTTTCCGGAAGTTATCAGCAGGCGGCAAAACTGGTTGATCTGGGGTGTTTTCTCGGCGTAGGTGGTGTTGCGACACACAGCCATGCCTCCAAAACCCGTGAAGCACTCAGGAAGGTGCCGGTGGACTCGCTGATTCTTGAAACCGATGCACCTGACATGTCTCCCAGCGGAGTGGAGCCGGGTCATAACTCACCGGTTTATCTGCGTCAGATTCTGGCCTCGCTGGCCGACGTGCGTGACGCAGACCTCGAGGATCTGGGGCGATCGTTGCTGTGTAATGTCCAGCGGTTTTACGGCTGGGACGAGATTGGTCCGTCGGAGCGCTGACCGGGCATAGGGGAATCTCGAAACAAGGCGTTCCGGGGTTGGTTTTCTGAATCTGTTCGGATATACTTCGCGCCCTGGCTTTTCAAGGCGATGCCATCATCTCAGCCCCGAATGATGTCAATGCCGCATACATACAGGTAAAGAGCTTCCTCCGGGTGCAGTTTGCGCCGGCGGTGGTTTTTAACGTTTCTTATATAGCGTTCAAGGCGGAATCAATGAAGACTCTGAGTGCGAAACCAGAAACAGTAACACGTGACTGGTACGTTGTAGACGCAGCCGGCAAGACGCTGGGTCGTCTGTCAACCGAAATCGCCCGTCGTCTGCGGGGCAAGCATAAGGCTGAGTACACCCCTCATGTCGATACTGGCGATTACATTGTGGTTATCAACGCCAGCCAGGTACGGGTTACCGGCAAAAAAGCATCTGCAAAGATGTACTACAGTCACACCGGTTTTCCGGGTGGTATCAAATCCATCAACTTCGAGAAGCTGGTCGACAAGGCTCCTGAGCAGATCATTCAGAAGTCTGTTAAAGGCATGCTTCCCAATGGCCCGCTTGGTCGTGCCATGTTCAAGAAGCTGAAAATTTATGCCGGCGCTGAGCATCCTCATGCAGCCCAGCAGCCCAAAGAACTCGACATTTAACGGAAGGCGGATATGTCTGTAGCACAAAATTACGGTACTGGTCGCCGCAAAACATCCACGGCTCGGGTCTTTATCAAGCCGGGAAGCGGTAACATCTCTATCAACGGGCGTTCACTGGACCAGTTCTTCGGTCGTGACACTCTGCGGATGATCGTTCGTCAGCCGCTGGTCGTTGCTGACTCCACGGATCGCTTTGATATCAACATCACTGTTAAGGGTGGTGGTATCAGTGGTCAGGCTGGCGCGATTCGCCACGGTCTGACTCGCGCTCTGATGGATTATGACGAAACTCTGCGTCCTGCTCTGCGTGACGCCGGGTACGTTACCCGCGACGCTCGTGCGGTTGAGCGGAAGAAGATTGGTCTGCGCAAGGCGCGTAAGCGTCCTCAGTTCTCCAAGCGTTAATGTTGCTTGGCAGGCCTCGAAAACCCGGTTTTTGCCGGGTTTTTTTGTGTCTGAATGGTTCGGAAACCGCTTCCTTTATCAAGGTTTACTCGGTAGAGCCCAAGCTTTCCGACTTGTAAGGACAGGGTAATTTCATTACCATTTGAGCGCTTATAATTTTGGGTTGTGAAGTCCTTTTCGATATGCAGTTTTTGGATCACAAAGCTGTATGTCGCCTGATGGGAGAAAACCATAATGAACAATGGCGACGTTAGCCAGGGCAGGCGCCGATTCCTCATCGGTGCCACGTCTGTGGTGGGTGGTGTCGGCGTCGTCGGTGCGGCCGTTCCTTTCGTGGCATCCTGGAATCCCAGTGCCAAAGCGGAAGCAGCCGGTGCACCGGTCACCGTCAACGTAAGTAAGCTTGAGCCGGGTCAGCAAATGACCGTCGAATGGCGAGGTAAGCCGGTCTGGATCATTCGTCGAACCGAAGAGATGAATGAAAATATCCTGCAGATGAATGATCGCGTTAAGGACCCTCTGTCCAAAGATGCCAGCCAGCCCGCCTACATCGAAGGTGAGCTGCGTGCGATCAAAGACGATTACGCAGTGGTTGTGGGCATTTGTACTCACCTTGGCTGTTCCCCACAATTCAGGCCAGAGGTGGCTCCAGCAGATCTTGGCGAGAACTGGCTCGGCGGTTTCTATTGCGCCTGTCATGGTTCGCGTTACGACCTTGCCGGTCGGGTTTATCCCAATCAGCCAGCGCCGCAGAATCTGGAAATACCTCCGTACCGGTACGACGACGAGTCGACCATCACCGTGGGTCTTGATCCTGAGGGGGCTGCGTAATGAACAAGTTATTGAACTGGGTTGACGAGCGACTGCCCGTCGTTGATGCCTGGAATAAGCACGTTGGCAAGTACTACGCGCCCAAGAACTTTAACGTCTGGTATTTCTTCGGCTCGCTGGCAATGCTGGTTCTGGTCAATCAGTTGATTACCGGTATCTGGCTGACCATGAGCTATAACCCTTCAGCTGAAGGTGCTTTCGCATCCGTTGAATACATTATGCGGGACGTCCAGTGGGGTTGGCTTCTGCGCTACCTGCACTCCACCGGCGCATCTGCGTTCTTTGTCGTCGTCTACCTCCACATGTTCCGTGGCCTGATGTATGGCTCTTACAAGAAGCCCCGTGAGCTGATCTGGATCTTTGGCATGCTGATTTATCTGGTGCTGATGGCTGAGGCTTTCATGGGTTACCTGCTGCCTTGGGGACAGATGTCCTACTGGGGCGCACAGGTCATTGTTAACCTGTTCGGTGCTATCCCGGTCATTGGTGATGATCTGTCGCTGTGGATCCGCGGTGACTACCTGATTTCCGGCATCACCCTGAACCGCTTCTTTGCGCTGCACGTTGTGGCTTTGCCGATTGTTCTGCTTGGCCTGGTAGTGCTGCACATTCTTGCGTTGCATGAAGTTGGGTCCAACAACCCCGACGGCATTGACATCAAAAAGAACAAGGACGAAAACGGTATCCCGAAAGACGGCATTCCGTTCCATCCTTACTACACCGTGCACGATTTGCTGGGTGTGGGTGTGTTCTTTTTCATCTTCTTCATTGTGGTGTTCTTCTTCCCGGAAATGGGTGGCCTGTTCCTGGAAAAGCCGAACTTTGAACCTGCCAACGCACTGAAGACGCCGGATCACATTGCGCCGGTCTGGTACTTCACGCCGTTCTACGCCATGTTGCGCGCGGTGACAGTTGACCTGTTCGGTCTCGACGCCAAGTTCTGGGGCGTGGTTGTGATGGGTGGCGCCATTGCCATTCTGTTTGTCTTGCCCTGGCTTGATCGCAGCCCGGTTCGCTCCATGCGCTACAAAGGCATGATCAGCAAAGTCGCGTTGACCCTCTTCGTCATCAGCTTCATTGTGCTCGGCTATCTGGGTATTGTTCCGGCCACAGAAGGTCGTACTACGGTGGCACAGATTCTGACCACCCTGTACTTCCTCTACTTCATTCTTATGCCGTTCTACACGCGCATGGAGAAAACAAAGCCAGTGCCAGAGAGGGTGACAGGATAATGAAAAAGCTGATCGTTGGTCTTTTCATCTCAGTCCTGCCAGCTTTGACGCTGGCAGCAGGGGCCGCCGTCCCACTGGATACCATGGAGCCGGATCATGCGAACAAGGCTTCTCTCCAGCGTGGCGCCGCGCTTTTTACCAACTATTGCATGGGGTGCCATTCCATGGAATACGCGCGATACAAGCGTGTTTCCGAAGACCTGGGTATTCCTGCTGATCTTTACGAAGAGAACCTGATTTTCACAGGCGCGAAAATTGGCGAGCTGATGAAAAACTCCATGAACAAGGACATGGCGGCAGACTGGTTTGGCGCGCCGCCACCCGATCTGACGCTTGAGTCCCGCCTGCGTGGTGAAGACTGGATCTATTCTTATCTTCGGGGTTTCTACAAGGACGATTCGCGTCCGCTTGGAGTCAACAACGTTGTGTTTGAGAACGTGGGTATGCCTCACGTCTTGTCAGACCTTCAGGGCCTGTGTGCAGTAGAGCCGAAAATCGGTGTTGATCCGAGCGTGGATCCTCTGAGTGGCGATGTGCGCAATGGCAGCGTTTGCTCGGAGTGGGCGTCGGAGGGTTCCATGACACCTCAGGAATTCAACAGTGCCATGTATGACCTGACCAACTTCATGTCGTATATGGGCGATCCGGTGAAGCTGGAGCGTGAAAGACTCGGCACGTTTGCCCTGATCTTTGTGGCGATCTTCTTTATCTTTGCCTACCTGCTCAATCGCGAGTACTGGAAGGACGTACACTGAGTTTTCAGGTATACTGCAGAACCCTGAGTTCCAGCGGGCATTAGACGGCCCGCTGGATTTTTGCGTTTTTCAGGATCAATTCGGTTAGCTAATTCGTGAGGTAGTTCTATGGGCGTTGTGACCAAGCGGTCATCAATGACGTTTTTCTCGGACCCGGCCAGTCACTACAGCCACAGAGTCCGCATTGTGCTGGCAGAAAAGGGGGTAACCGTTGATGTTGTCAACGTTGACCCTGATAACCCTCCGGGTGAACTTGCCGATCTGAATCCGTATAACGCGCTTCCGACGCTGGTTGATCGTGATCTGGTGCTTTACGAGCCGAACATCATGATGGAATACCTGGACGAGCGGTTTCCGCATCCTCCGTTGCTGCCTGTCTATCCGGTCGCGCGGGCCAATAGCCGTTTAATGATTCATCGCATCCAGAAAGACTGGTGCGGGCTGGTTGATCAGATTCTGGCTCAGCCCAATGCCAAGGCTTCTGATGCGGCCCGCAAAGAGCTCCGTGAGAGCCTGTTGGCGACTGCGCCGCTGTTTGGTGAAATGCCGTTCTTCCTTTCCGAAGAATTCACCATTGTTGACTGCTGCATTGCTCCCATCCTTTGGCGCCTGCCGTCGTTAGGGATTGAGCTGAATGACAAGCAGGGCAAGCCTTTGTTGAAATACATGGAAAGTATGTTTGCGCGTGAAGGTTTCAAGGCCAGCCTGTCTGACCTGGAAGAAGACATTCGCAACTAAGGCAATGCCAGAGAGAGGTACAGGAGAGCGGCAGTGACCGACAGCAAGATCACGATGACATCCAGTCGGCCTTACCTGGTCCGGGCATTCAACGAATGGGTCCTGGATAATGACTGTACCCCCTATATTGTTGTGGATGCAGGCGTCCAGGGCGTACAGGTGCCAACCGAACATGTTGCTAACGGGCAGATTGTTCTGAACATCAGTCCGGGCGCTGTGCGAGGTCTGGTTATTGGTAATGGTTCGCTGGAATTCAGCGCCCGCTTCGGTGGCGTGCCTATGCAGGTCTTCATTCCTTTGCAGGCTGTCATGGCGATTTACGCCAAAGAAAATGGCGAAGGTATGGTGTTCGGTAGCGAGCCCGGATCTCCGGACCCGGATGGCCCCGGCACGAAAGACAAGGAGGCCAGCGGAGAGGGCGGCGATGGTGAAAGGCCATCAGGCAGGCCAACGCTCAAAGTTGTGAAGTAGTGATGCAAAAGCCAGCTTTAGTCAGCTGGCTTTTTTAATGTCTAGCCTCCAAATATTTTTTCATCGATCAATGAGCACAGTGCATTGATGATTAAGAGGAAAATGGGCGTTGCGTTGGCCGGTGACAGATTGTCCAATGCAATTTCATGGTCTTCAGGATGCAGCAAGGATGTGATGTCTGTTTTTTCCTTCGCGCTCAGAACCACGACGGTCATTTCCCGGTCATGGGCTACCTGAATCGCCTGAATCAGATTGGCTTTGTGGCCATCGTCCACCACCACCAGAAGTAAGTCAGCCGGCTTGCCAATAGCCCGGACCTGACGAGAAAACGTATCGTTAAACCGGTTGTCTCTGCATATCGCAGAATAGGTGGTCGCATCGGCGCCCAGATTGATGGCAGGAAGCGCAGGCCGGTCCTGGTCAAATCGATTCAGCAAGGCGGTGCAAAAATACTGAGTGACAATGTTGGCGTTGCCGTTGGCGCAGGTCAGTATTTTTCCGTCTGCCAGTAGGGTTTCGACCAATGCATCAGCGGCACTGTCAATGTTGGTTGCTGTAGCGCTTGCCGCGTGGGCAATGTGCTCCATGTGGCTGGCAAACCATTGATTAATTGTATTTTCCGAATTGCTCATAGGTCAGGCCTGGATCGCATTTTTAATCCATTGTATCCGATATTTTTTTCTCACCCCCGGCGCAACGGCGACCACGTCGATGCGGCAGTCGGTGTCCCACAATTTGCGCCGATGAAGATAGAACTGTACTGCGTTCATCAGGCGCTTCTGTTTAACTGCTGTAATTGATTCCGCCGCGCCAGAAAAGCTGCCAGCCCCTCTGTAGCGAACTTCAAAAAATACCAGGCAGCCCCCAGAGTCGCGGCCAATCAGGTCTATCTCTCCGCCCCGATTAAAAACGTTCCTCTCCAGTATCTGCACGCCTTTGCTGGCGAGGTAGCGTGCGGCGACGCCCTCGGCGTGATCACCGGCTGCTTTTCGCGTTATTTGTTTGCCGTCCATAGCAGAGCGTCTTGTCAGTCAGATCGGGTCTCTAGCAATTCTTCAATATTAACCGCTTCATCCGCAGGTGTTCCCGGCCGCGGCTCGGACGCCAGTAGGTTGGGTGTGCCGTTCTCAAATCTTGCCCAGAGTTGCTCGCGATGAACGCTGCCCTGAGTGTCCATGGTAAGCCGGCCAGTCTGTCCGTCCACAAAGGCATCGTTCATGTATCGGAGCAGTGACAGCCGATTACTGAGTGTCCAGGCATCTGCGCCCATGGCAAAAAGGCGACCTATCTGGCCGCCTACTTCTGGCATAGCCTGCTGTGCGGTCTGGCGGAAGTCGTTTTCTTCGCCCAGCGTCCAGGGGGTATCGGTAAATGTAACGCCGTTCAGGTCTCTGTCGCGAGACGGGTCAGGGTTGCCCTCGTAGACCATCGACGGAGAATAGACCGGTAAGTCACCGCCAAAATAGAAAGCGAAAAGCGGTTTGAATTGCCTGGCAATCGTTGGTTCGGCCACCATCACAATGCCATCAGCGTCTTGCCGCCGTCTGGGCTCGAACTCCACATCAATGCCGGCGGTACGTTCCACATCAATGGCTCGTTCTCTGGAAACCGTCACTCCGAGCAGGTCCGCTGTGACGGCTCTCAGGTTGTCTTCACGGAAGTAACGCTCAATGTTCAGTGCAAGGCCGCCCTGATCGGTGAGGCGTTTCAGAAGCGCTTTCTCAAGGCGGTCACCCCAGTTGCCCATGGGGATGAGGGCGAGGATCTGCTTTACCTCTTTGTCAATCATCCGGTCCGCAATCTGGCGCGCTTCGTCTTCTGCAGATAGCCCATACTGGTAAAGGCCAGACGGCGCAGAAACACCCTCCGGCAGGTAATTCAATCCCAATACAGATACAGGCAAAGAATCCGTTTTTGCCAGTGTAGACAGCGCGTCTTTTTCAAGTGGGCCGACAATCAGGTCGTAGTCCTCTGCGACGAGCTCGCGGTAGAGGTCATCAAAACGACGGTCGGATGTGTCTACTACCTGAATGCTGACTTTGGAAGGGTCGTTGGCACTGTCTTCAAAATAGGCGGCGAAAAATCCGTCTCTGATCGCGGCGCCAGCGCTGGCCAGTGGTCCGCTCAATGGCAATGCGAGGGCGATTTTCTCCGGGCGACTGTCAGCCAGGTTTGCGATCAGGCGCAGGTCTTCGGGTAGTGTCTCTACGGCGGGGTGCCCCGGCCAGTTGCTTTGCCAGCGGCGAATGGCTCGTCCTTGTTCTTCCACCGTCAGTTCGCTGTCGCGCAACACGCTGGCCAGTTCCAGCCAACCCTGAGATTCGTAGCCAATCGCGGTTCCTGTTTCTCGCGCCAGGGCACCGTCCGGTGTCTGTCTCAGATTCTCCCAGATTCGATCGTGCAGTGACTGAACATCCGCGCTGGTGTCGGATTCGGCCAGCAAAATGAGTGTCATGGCTGCCTGTAATCGGAGATTTGCCAACTGATACACATTGACTTGAAGGTCAGCAACCCGGCTCAATTGGCTTCTGCTGTAGTTCAGAAACTGCGCAGGTTTGATGTCAGAAGCAATCTGCTGAGACCAGTCCGAGTCCTCGAGAGCAACGGCGGCCTCCATCGATAACAGTTGCTGCTCCTGGAGGTTCTTCCCGGTGAGACCTGAAAGCTGGTCGCTTTGAAGGATGGTTCTGGCGGCCGCAGGTTGTTTTCTGGCGACGAAACGGTCAGCCTCTCGCAGCAGATAGTCTGTCGCAAGCGCGCGATCTGATTCGCCAGCGGCGGCGCTCAGGGCTTCCTGTGATGTGGGGGCGCTGAATGAGTTCAGGTTGACGCTGGCGCAACCGGACACTAGCAGCACTAAAGCCACCACAGCGGCAGATAAACGGCAATGAACAGGCTGGGATCTGTCTATAGTCATGGGTGGCTCGCAAAACTCCGGTAAATACGCTTGTTGTGCCATAGGATCGGCTGCATCATGCGCCAGGGCAGAGGCAAGTTTACCAGTTCCCAATCAGTTTCACATGACGGCAATGTCATCGGATCAGGCGGCGAGAGGCGCAAGTGAACACGGAAACCAGCGGTATTCTTTATATAGTGGCGACACCAATTGGTAATCTGGAGGATATTTCCGCCAGAGCCATTGCTGTGCTGTCCAGCGTTTCTCTGATTGCGGCCGAAGATACCCGGCATAGCGGGCGGCTTTTGCAGGCGCTTGGGGTGGATACCCGAATGATGGCTCTGCATGATCACAATGAGCGTGATCGTGCTCAGCAGCTGCTCAGTAAGCTGGAGAGCGGCGAGGATATCGCGCTGATATCCGATGCCGGCACGCCGCTGATATCAGATCCCGGATTCGTACTAGTTCGCGAGGCTCGCCGACGAGGTCTCCAGGTCTCTCCGGTTCCGGGACCCAGTGCCATCATTTCTGCACTCTGCGCAGCGGGGCTTCCAACAGACCGATTCGCGTTCGAAGGGTTTTTGCCCGCCAAAAAAGGCGGGCGCTGCGCTATCCTGGAGCGTCTCGTTTCAGAATCCGCCACCCTGGTGTTTTACGAATCCCCCCATCGGATTCTGGATTCGGTAGCCGATATTGCCGAGGTTATGGGCGCTGACCGGGAGCTGGTGATTGCCCGGGAGCTGACCAAAACCTTTGAAACCTTCTATTCCGGTGCTGCTTCCGAAGTGCTTCAGTCACTCAGGCAAGATCCACACGGCAGTCGGGGGGAGTTTGTGATCATGGTGGCGGGTGCTGTCAAAGACGCGGCGGACGAAGGTATGGAGGAGGCAGACCGGCTGCTGAAATTGTTACTGCCAGAGCTTCCAGTGAAGAAGGTTGCCAAAATCGTGGCTGACATAACGGGCAAAAGTAAAAACGATCTCTACCAGCGAGCATTGTCATTGAAGGAGGCCTGATTCCTTACGTCGCCTCTGGTTTTGCTTGCCTGTAAAGGCGCCCTGACGTATCGTCTCGCCCGAGCTCGCCAGACAGTCGCCGCCGGTTTACCGGGGGAGGAAAGTCCGGGCTCCACAGGGCAAGGTGCCAGGTAACGCCTGGGCGGCGTGAGCCGACGGAAAGTGCAGCAGAAAGGAAACCGCCTAAGTGGCCGCTTGCGGTCACCGGTAAGGGTGAAAAGGTGCGGTAAGAGCGCACCGCGTGACTGGCAACAGTTCACGGCGATGGTAAACCCCACCTGGAGCAAGACCAAATAGGAATCCAATGGCGCGGCCCGCGCTGGATTCGGGTAGGTCGCTTGAGGCCTGTGGCAACGCAGGCCCTAGATGAATGACTGTCCAAGACAGAACCCGGCTTATCGGCGAGCTCTTTTTTTACTTCCTTTGTCCTGTTACGACTGCATCCTAGAAATATCAAAACCACCTTCTTATAGCGAATTAATCTTACTCCTTACTTGTCATATGCAGTTTTATCTGCAGGTTCTTGATTTTTGGGTTTTTCTTATGGAAAACCTGAGCAATCCTTCATGCCACTCGTTGTAACTCCTTGTCATTAAAGAAACTTTTGCCAGTGCTGCGCTGATTTTGCTGCTTGCATTGTCAATTGCGTGTTCCTATAGTGTGCATTAGTGGGAAAAAGTGGTTTCTAGTGGTTTTTTGTGGTTTCTGAACCCCGGAATAAGAGCGAATGAGCAACTTTCTTGGCAGTCATGCCATCAATATGGATGCGAAGGGTCGCCTGGCGATCCCCGCCAAGGTGCGCGAAGAGCTCGCGCATGCTTGTGGTGGGCGCATTGTATTGACGGCCAATGCTGATGAGGAGCGCTGCCTTCTGGTGTATCCGGAACCTCAGTGGGAAGCGCTGAGGCCACAAATAGAAGCCTTGCCCAACATGAACAAAGCCGCACGGCGCCTGCAGAGACTGCTGCTGGGCCATGCCACGCCATTGGAGCTGGATTCCGCCGGCCGCATTCTGGTTCCGCCAACGCTGCGCAGTTACGCCCGGCTTGAAAAAAAGCTGATGCTGATCGGGCAGGGCAAGAAGATGGAGCTTTGGAGCGAAGAGCGCTGGTTCCAGTGGCTGGATGAATCTGATGGCGAAGACGAGATGCCGCCAGAGATGGAGGCACTGTCTCTATGACCGTCGGGCGCAGAGAGGGTTCGGCGGAGCAGTACCGCCACCGCTCTGTCCTGTTGGATTCCGCGGTAGAACTCCTGGTCACTGACCCTTCCGGTCGCTACGTCGATGGGACGTTTGGGCGGGGCGGGCACAGCCGGTTGATTCTGGGTCAGCTGAATTCAGAGGGCGTGCTGTTGGGTATCGATAAGGATCCTCAGGCCATTGAGTCTGCAGCGGCACTGGGGCAGGAAGATTCACGCTTTCGAGTGTTTCACGGCTCTTTTGCAGAGCTGGACAACGCCATTGAGCAACAGAATTGGGAGCAGGTCCACGGGGTACTTTTGGATCTCGGTGTGTCGTCGCCTCAGTTGGATGACGCTGAGCGCGGGTTCAGCTTTATGCGCAATGGGCCTCTGGATATGCGGATGAATCCAGAGCAGCCGCCCAGCGCCGCTCAGTGGTTGGCCGAGGCAGAAGAAAAGGAAATAGCAAATGTGATCTGGCGTTACGGCGAGGAGAAGTTTTCTCGTCGCATCGCGCGCCTGGTGGTAGAGCGGAGGGCCGAGAAATCGCTTCAAACGACTCATGAGCTGGCGGAGCTGGTCGCTGAAGCGGTGCCCAAAAAAGAAAAGCACAAGCACCCGGCAACGCGAACCTTCCAGGCCATTCGGATTTTCATTAACCGTGAGCTGGAAGACCTGGAGTTGGGTCTGAAGTCTGCAGTCGACAGGCTTCTGCCAGGAGGGCGACTGGTGGTGATTAGCTTCCACTCGCTCGAAGATCGAATTGTGAAGCGTTTTATGAGGGATCTGGCTCGCGGTCCCCGGCTGCCAAAGGGCGTCCCGGTGACGGCAGAGCAGGAAGCATCGGCCTTCCGATTGGTGGGCAAAGCCCTGAAAGCCGATGACGATGAAGTGAATGAAAACGTTCGCGCTCGAAGCGCCGTTATGCGGGTGCTCGAGCGCGTTTCTGTAAATAGGTAGCGGCCCGGCGACGGGCAAGACAAGGAGCGCATGATCATGGGCGCCGTAGCTGTAGAACCGAAATCCAAAACGGCCAGGCTGAACAGGCAGCGTATGCGCGATGGTCTGTCGACCGCAGTGCGATTGTCACGTCAGGTCTTCGTTGCTCTCCAACAGCGACAGGCGATCATTTCGGTGGTGCTGGTGGCGCTGTTGTTGGTGTCGGCGCTGGGGGTTGTGGCCGGTGCGCACCAGAACCGCCATCTGTTTAACACGCTGTCTGAGTTGCAGGAGAAACGCGACGGTTATCAGCGCGAGTGGAGTCAATTGTTGCTCGAGCAAAGCGCGCTTAGTGCGCACGGCCGGGTCGAGCGTTTGGCGTCAGAGCGATTTGGAATGTCGGTACCTGGTAAACAGGACATTGAGCTGGTGCCTGTGATGGCTCCGCTTGTGGGTTCCCGCTAGCAATAGCAACCAATCGGAAGGTGAGAGCAGTGTCCGAGAAAGGGAAGACAACAATGGGTCGTAGACTGATCGCGGGGCTGAAAGCCTGGCGGTACGGCACGGTTCTGGGTGTTTTTCTGGCGGTTGTTTCGGTTCTGGCCTGGCGTCTGGTGGATCTACACGTTGTCGATCAGGAATTCCTTCGGCAGCAGGGCGACGTGCGCACCATTCGTGTCGAGAAGATTGACGCTCATCGGGGTGTCATTACCGATCGGCACGGTGAATCACTGGCGGTCAGTACGCCGGTTCAGACTGTCTGGGCCAATCCGTCGCAGGTAGACGCTGACGATCCAAGATTGACCGCGGTAGCCCGGCAGCTGGGCCTGCGTGAAGGGCAGTTGCGAGCCAGGCTTCGCAAGTACGCGGGTCGAGAGTTCATCTATCTGCGGCGCAAGATTCAGCCCGAGTTGGCAAGGCAGGTAATGGATGTGGGTGCGCCCGGCATATACAGTCGCCAGGAATATCGCCGTTACTACCCGGCGGGTGAAGTTACCTCCCACGTCGTTGGCTTTACCAACATCGACGAGTCTGGTCAGGAAGGCATGGAGCTCGCCTATAACGAGTGGTTGAGTGGCGAGCGTGGCAAAAAGCGCGTTCTTAAGGATAACCGCGGAAGAACGATCAAGGACCTTACCCTGATTCGTGATGCCAGGCCCGGAAAGAGCCTTTCTCTCAGCATCGATCTTCGGCTTCAGTACCTTGCCTATCGGGAACTCAAAGCGGTTGTTGGCGCTCATAATGCCAGAGGCGGCACGCTGGTGATGTTGGATGTGGATTCCGGTGAAGTGCTGGCCATGGTAAATCAGGGTGCCTATAACCCTAATGATCGCAGCCAGCTGAGTGCCGATCGACTCCGCAACAAGGCAATTACCGATCTGTTCGAGCCGGGTTCTACCATGAAGCCGATTTCCATGGCTGCGGCGCTGGAGTCCGGCCGATTCAAGGCGTCCAGCACGATTGATACTTCACCGGGATTTCGGCGTTTCGGGCGTTTTACCATTCGTGATCATCGTAATTACGGCGTCATCAACCTGACTGACGTGATCGCAAAATCCAGCAACGTGGGTATCAGCAAGATTGCCACGGATCTGGGCGGTGATGTGATTCGCGACCTATACGCCAGACTGGGATTTGGCCAGCCGACGGGTATTGGCTTCCCGGGTGAAGCGGTTGGTGTATTGCCGGCGCCTCCGAAGTGGCGACCCGTTGAGGAAGCCACATTGTCCTATGGCTATGGCATGAGCGTGAATGCTCTGCAACTGGCCCAGGCCTATATGGTATTGGCCAATGGTGGCATTCGTTACCCGCTGAGCCTGCTGAAAATTGGAGACAAGCCTGTTGGGCAGCGAGTTCTGTCGGAACAGGTGGCCTTCGAAATTCGCCAGATGCTTCGTGAAGTTGTTGAAAGAGGCACGGGTACCCGTGCGCAGCCGGGGTTTTATAGTGCGGGCGGTAAAACCGGCACCGTTCATCTTGTAGGCAAGGATGGCTATGAAGACAGTCAGTACAAGGCGATCTTTGCAGGCATGGCGCCCATTGATCACCCGAGAATCGTTACGGTAGTGGCCGTGGATGCACCTCAGTCTGGCGAGTATTACGGCGGTGAAGTTGCAGCGCCTGTTTTCTCGAGAGTTATGGGTGATGCGCTCAGGCTGCTGAACGTCAAACCGGAACTGGAGTTGGGTCAGGCTGGCAAACCTGAACCGGCCTCTGGTGAGCGGGGTTAACGTTATGTGCATCACATCACTCAGCACATTGCTTCAGGGGATCAAGGACGTGCCGTCGGTCTTTGATGTCACGATTCATGGTTTGTCGACTGACAGTCGTCGAGTGTCTCCGGGAGATGCGTTTGTTGCGCTTTCAGGGCAGCGAACGACGGCTGACCAGTATGTGGGACAGGCCATCGAGGCGGGCGCGACCGTTGTTCTCCTGGAATCGTCTCAGGCAGACGAATGCCACGAGCAGAACGGTGCTCTGATCGTGCCGGTGGTAGGTCTTCGCAGCCAGCTTGGGCGTATTGCAGATCGATTCTTTGAGCATCCGTCCCAGCGTTTGCGAGTGATTGGTGTGACTGGCACCAACGGCAAAACATCGGTCTCTCATTATATCGCCAGACTTCTCCAAGAAACGGGAACACCATGCGGTGTCATTGGGACGCTCGGTTACGGTATGCCGGACGCCCTTCAGGAAGCATCACACACCACGCCGGATGTGGTTCAGGTGAACCGGGTGCTTTCACGCATACTTGCCCAGGGTGGACGTGCAGCCGCCATGGAAGTGTCTTCGCACGCCCTTGATCAGGGGCGCGTGGATGGGCTGACCATGACAGGTGCGGTATTTACCAATCTCACGCGTGATCATCTTGACTATCACGGATCGATGGAAGAATACGGGGCGGCCAAGGCTAGGTTGTTCAAGCGCGAAGAGCTGCACTTTGCGGTGATCAATTTTGACGACCCGTTCGGGCGCCAGCTATACGAGCAGCTGGATGGCCAATGTGATCGTGTTCGTTACAGCCTTCACGAGAGCCAGACGGAAATCTGGCTAACCGGCATCGAACAGACCAATGCCGGCTTTTCTGCATCGGTAGACGGCTTGTGGGGCCAGTTCCAGTTTTCTGCGTCCATTCTGGGCAGCTTCAATGTCAGTAACCTTTTGGCCTCTATGGCAGCTGTTCTGAGTCTGGGTGTGCCGGTTGAACGTGTGCAGTCTGCCGTGGAATGTCTGGTGCCGCCTCCGGGTCGCCTCGAGCCCTTTACGGGCGCTAACGGCGTGCGAGTCGTCGTGGACTATGCCCATACCGCAGATGCTTTGAACAGTGCGCTTGAGGCATTGCGGCCCCACGTCTCCGGCCGGCTGATCTGTGTATTCGGCTGTGGCGGCGACCGTGACACGGGCAAGCGGCCAGAAATGGCCAGGGAAGCGGAGCAGGGTGCTGACGTTGTATTCGTGACGGATGACAACCCCCGCAGTGAGGCCCCCGATCAGATCACCGATCAGATCATGGCGGGATTCAGCGCCCCTGATAAAGCCATGGTGGTTCACGATCGCGCCGATGCCATCCGTCAGGCCATTGCCATGGCTGAGGAAGGCGACATTGTGTTGATTGCAGGAAAGGGTCATGAAGCCTGGCAGGAAACTGCAACCCAACGAATTCCTTTCAGTGATGCGGAGCAGGTGCGTCATGCGTTGTCTCTTAATGGAGGTGTTGCATGATGTCGACCTTTGATCTAAAGCAAGCCTTGAGCTGGGTCAGCGGGCAGCCGTCTGGCGCCTGGCAGGACGACGTGCGGTTTGAAAATGTGTCTACCGATACCCGCAATATCGGCGCCGGTGACCTCTTCGTTGCACTGAGGGGCGATAACTTTGATGGCCACCGGTTTATTGGTGCTGCGCGTGAATCCGGTGCCGTTGCTGCTGTAGTAGACCAGGCTGATGAGTCTGAGCAGTTGCCTCAACTGGTCGTTGAGGACACCGTGAATGCCCTGGCGGCGCTGGCTGCCGGTAATCGCGATCTGAGTAAGGCGCGGTTTGTTGCGGTGACTGGAAGCAATGGCAAAACCACGGTTCGCGAAATGGTCGCCGCTATTTTGTCCCGAATGGGCAGTACGTTGGCCACGTCTGGGAACCTGAATAACCACATTGGCGTGCCACTGACACTGTTCCGGCTGACGCCAGAGCATAAATATGCGGCTATTGAGCTGGGTGCAAGCGGTCTGGGTGAGATTGCCCACACCGTAGGCATTGTGCGCCCGGACGTGGCGATCCTCACCAACGCCGGACAAGCCCATCTGGAGGGTTTTGGCAGTTACGAGAATATTGTTCAGGGTAAAGGTGAAATCATCGATGGCCTGGCAGACAACGGGATCGCAATTCTGAACTACGACGATCCTGCATTTGAGCAATGGCAAAAGCGCGCAGGAAATCGACGTGTGGTTACTGTGAGCGGACGTGGTAACCGTGACGCTCATTACCGGCCTTCGGATGTACAGATTGATGGCCCCGAGCAGCGCTTTACGGCCCACGGTCCGGCAGGATGGCATTGCGATATCCGGTTATCCCTTCAGGGTGAGCACAACATAACCAATGCGTTGCTCGCCATAGCGGCGTCCCAGGCGGTCGGCGCGACAGATCAAGCGATCCAGCAGGGACTCGCTGGTCTTCAGGCAGTAACAGGTCGTTTACAGACATTGAATCTTTCATCTCGCTGGACGGTGATCGACGACAGCTACAACGCCAACCCCTCCTCTATTAGGTCAGCGCTCAAGGTCCTGGCATCTAGGCCTGGGCATAGGATTGCCGTGCTGGGCGCGATGGCCGAGTTGGGTAGCGGTGCTTATGACATGCACCGTGATATTGGTGTTTACGCGAAAGATCAGGGCGTTGACCGGTTGTTGGCGGTCGGTGCTGGAAGCGAGGGATATGTGGATGGGTTTGGCGCCGGGGCGGATGCCTGTGCAACCCACGATGAAGCCGTGCGTCGTCTGTTTGAGAGCAGTGCTGATTCGCAGACGGTTCTGGTAAAAGGTTCTCGCAGTTCCGCCATGGATCGCGTGGTGGAGGGAATAAAACAAAAGGTGGGTGACGCATGCTGCTCTGGCTGACAGAGGCTCTATCACAATACTTCTCGGCCCTGACTGTGTTTCAGTATCTGACACTTCGGGGCATTTTCGGCGTGCTGACGGCTCTATTAATTTCGTTGATTATCGGGCCGTTCATGATTCGCAAACTGAGCCAGTACCAAATTGGTCAGGCTGTTCGTGACGATGGACCGCAGACTCATTTGAGCAAAGCAGGCACGCCCACCATGGGCGGCGCCCTGATTCTTGTGGCGGTTGGCATCAGCACCCTGTTATGGGCTGATCTGGGCAATCGCTATGTGTGGGTCACCATTCTGGTTACCTTGCTGTTTGGTGCCGTTGGTTGGGTCGACGATTACCGCAAGGTGGTTGAGCGTAACCCGCGAGGCTTGCCAGGGCGCTGGAAATACTTCTGGCAGTCAGTGATCGGTGCAACGGCTGCGATCGCGCTGTACTGGAGTTCGGTGCTGCCGCAGGAAACGTCGTTGTATGTGCCCTTTTTCAAAAACGTATCCATTACGCTCGGCCCGGTGATTTTCGTGTTGCTGAGTTATTTCGTGATCGTGGGTAGCAGCAATGCGGTCAACCTGACGGATGGCCTGGACGGGTTGGCGATCATGCCAACGGTGATGGTGGCAGCGGCCCTTGGCATCTTCGCCTATGTCTCCGGCCA
This sequence comes from Marinobacter sp. CHS3-4, assembly GCF_030053415.1. Classification (GTDB taxonomy): domain Bacteria; phylum Pseudomonadota; class Gammaproteobacteria; order Pseudomonadales; family Oleiphilaceae; genus Marinobacter. The sequence goes on along the minus strand of NZ_JASGBJ010000002.1, from coordinate 1,227,204 downwards.
CGCACAATTTGCTGATTATCTGCTGATTCCACATTTGCCGGGCACGGGTGAACTGATTGTGTTCTGCGGCTCGCTCGTTGGTGCCGGTCTCGGATTCTTATGGTTTAACACCTATCCCGCCCAGGTCTTTATGGGTGACGTCGGCGCCCTTGCACTGGGCGCTGCGCTTGGCGTGGTTGCCGTGATCGTGCGGCAGGAAATCGTGCTGTTCATCATGGGCGGCGTGTTCGTCATGGAAACGATATCGGTGATTCTTCAGGTGGCTTCTTTCCGCCTGACCGGCCGCCGCATCTTCCGGATGGCGCCGCTGCATCATCATTTTGAATTGAAAGGCTGGCCAGAGCCACGAGTCATCGTGAGATTCTGGGTGGTCACCGTTGTGCTCGTCCTGGTTGGATTGGCCAGCCTCAAGTTGAGATAAAGGGAACGCTATCGCCATGAGTGTGATCGCTTCAGATCGTCGAACGCTGGTTGTGGGACTCGGTGCTACCGGGCTCTCCTGCGTTCGCTATCTGTCTGGAAAAGATCGCGATCTGGCCGTGGCGGATAGCAGAGCCCAGCCGCCGGGTCTGCAGGAGCTGCGCGACCAGTTCCCGGACATGCCGATCTATCTCGGTGAATTTGATGCTGACACCTTTGCCGGGTTCAACGAACTCGTTGTAAGCCCCGGCATCAGCATCGCCGAGCCAGCGATCCGTCACGCCGCACATCAAGGTGCGACAATTCGCGGCGACATCGACTTGTTTGCTGAAGCGGCAGATGCGCCGATCATTGCCATCACTGGTTCCAACGGTAAAACCACGGTGACCTCGCTGGTCGGCGAGATGGCAAAGGCCGCTGGTCGCAAGGTGGCCGTTGGTGGAAATATTGGCACTCCGGCTCTTGAATTGCTGGGCAAAGGCGCGGACCTCTACGTTCTGGAAGTCTCCAGTTTTCAGCTGGAAACCACCCATGAACTTAACGCGCTGGCGGCAACCGTGCTGAACGTATCGGACGACCACATGGACCGGTACGACTCCAAGATGGACTACTTCCAGGCCAAGCAGCGCATTTTCAACGGCTGCAAGAATGCCATCGTGAATCTCGATGACGCCCTGAGCACCCCCATGGCGCGCGACAATCTCAGGTTCCTGTGTTTCGGATTTTATCGGGTGAACCCGGAAACCTTCAGCACTCGCGACGACGAGCACGGCACCTGGATCACCTTCGGTTTTGACAACCTGATTCTGGCCAGCGAGCTGGGTCTGATGGGCAGCCACAACATCAGCAACGTGATGGCGGCTCTGGCGCTCGGCCATGCGGCAGGTTTTCCCATGGAGGTAATGCTGCAGACCGCCCGGGAATTCAAAGGCCTGCCTCATCGCTGCGAGTGGGTGCGACAGGTGGCAGGCGTTGACTACATCAACGATTCGAAGGGCACCAATGTCGGCGCCACGGCGGCGGCCATCCAGAGCCTGGCGCCTGACAACGGCAAAATTGTGTTGTTGGCGGGTGGTGACGGTAAAGGCGCGGATTTCTCGCCTCTGGTGGAGCCGGTTCGCACGTGTTGCCGCGCCGCTGTTCTGTTTGGGGTTGATGCCGGGCGGATGGCTGAAGCATTGGGAGATTCCATCGCGATCCACCGCGAAGATTCGCTGGCGGCCGCAGTTAGCCGAGCTGCCGATATCGCAAAGGCTGGGGATCGGGTGTTGCTGTCACCGGCCTGTGCAAGTTTCGATATGTTCCGCGACTACATGGATCGCGGTAATCAGTTTCGACAACTGGTGGAGGGGCTCTGATGCAGGCTGATATCGCCCTTAACCACCGCAACCGTTTGTTAGGCGACCTGAGCCCGCTGCCGGTACTGATTATCAGTGCCGCTGCACTACTGGTTATGGGCATCGTGATGATCTCTTCAGCCTCCATGGATATGGCGGCTGAAACCATGGGCAACGGCTACCACTACGTGATTCGACAGCTCATTTTCGCCGGTATTGGGTGTGTCTTTGCGCTGATCGCGGTGAACGTGCCCATTTCCTGGTGGGAGCGCAGCGGCTGGCTGCTGTTGGGCATCGGCCTGCTTTCCCTGTTGCTGGTGCTGACGCCGCTGGGACGCACGGTGAACGGTTCCACCCGATGGATTCCTTTTGGTTTGTTCAATGTCCAGGTATCGGAGATTGCCAAGCTTTGCCTGATTGCCTATCTGGCGGGCTATGTGGTTCGTCGCCGTGACGAGCTGCTGAATACCTGGGCTGGATTCCTGAAGCCCATCGCGGTATTGGGCGTTGCCTCTGTGCTGCTGGTCATCGAGCCAGATTTCGGAGCCACGGTGGTTCTGGTGGCTGCGGCGGCCGGGATGATTTTTCTGAGCGGCGTGCGTTTGAGCCGTTTTATGCCTCTGATTGGCGTTCTGGTTGTTCTGGGCTCTGCATTGATCGTGACCCAGCCCTATCGCCTCAAACGGGTTGTCAGCTATCTGGACCCCTGGAAGGACCAGTTTGATTCGGGCTATCAGCTGACCCAGTCCCTGATTGCTTTTGGTCGTGGTGATTGGGCGGGCACTGGTCTGGGTAATTCGGTGCAGAAGCTGTTCTATCTTCCAGAGGCCCATACGGATTTTATCTTCGCCATCATTGCCGAGGAGTTCGGTCTGTTCGGTTCCCTGATGGTTCTGGGGCTGTTCACCGCGCTGGTCCTATCCGGTTTCGTGATTGCCCGTCGGGCTGAGAAAGACGGTATGCCGTTCGCTGCTTGCTTCTCTTACGGCATCACTCTGCTGATCGGGCTGCAGGCCTGTATCAACATGTCAGTGAGTACGGGATTGTTGCCCACCAAGGGTCTTACGCTTCCGCTGATTAGCTACGGGGGTTCCAGTTTGATGATCACCGCGGTTTGCATTGGTGTTCTTGCCCGTGTGGAACTCGAGCGTGCGGATCGCGAAGCCACGGACGACAAGGAAAAGCCGTCCAAGAAATCACGGGGAGGTGCCTCGTATGGCTGATTCCCGCAGGTTTCTGATGATGGCAGGTGGCACTGGCGGCCATGTGTTCCCGGCGCTTGCGACAGCACGGTTGTTGCAGAGCAGGGGCCACGAAGTGTTCTGGCTGGGGTCTGCTGGTGGTATGGAAGAACGGTTGATCTCGGACACTGATATTCCGCTGTCGCTGATACAGGTGTCGGGCCTGCGGGGTAAGGGCGCGTTGGCGCTTGTGTTGGCGCCGTTCCGGTTGATGCGTGCCCTGGGGCAGGCGTTCACGGAGCTGCGTCGGATCCAGCCCCAATGTGTGGTGGGCATGGGTGGCTTTGTGACGGGCCCCGGTGGTGTTGCGGCCTGGCTGACCAAAACGCCTCTGGTGATTCACGAACAGAATGCCATTGCCGGAATGACAAACCGGATACTGGTGAGGTTTGCCGAGACGGTACTGGAAGCATTCCCCGGGAGCTTTGGGCCGAATGTCATTACCCGTTGCACGGGTAATCCGATACGCCAGGACCTGGCAGAGCTGCCGGATCCGGAAAAGCGTCTGGCGGGTCGGTCCGGAGCGCTTCGTTTGCTGGTCGTTGGTGGAAGTCTGGGAGCGCAGGTCTTTAATCAGACGTTGCCAAAGGCGCTGGCACTGATTCCCGAAGAACAGCGGCCAATCGTTCGCCATCAGTGTGGCGAAAAGAACATTGAAGATGCCCAGCTCGCATACCGTGAAGCGGGCATCGAGGCCAGTGTTCAGCCGTTTATCAAAGATATGGCGGAAGCCTATGAATGGGCAGATCTGGTGTTATGCAGAGCAGGGGCTTTGACGGTGTCTGAACTTTGCGTTGCCGGTGTCGGCGCTGTACTGGTGCCGTTCCCCCATGCCGTTGATGATCACCAGACTGAAAACGCCCAGCAGATGGTCAAAGCCGGGGCTGCCATTCTGGTGCCTCAACCCAAATTTACAGCGGAAGCGTTAGCCCAGACGTTGTCTGACCTGGCGCAGAACCGTAAACGAATCCTCGGGATGGCGACAGCGGCGAAATCGCTGGCCCGTCCGGACGCCACGGAGAGAGTTGTGAACTATTGCCTGGAGGCTGCCCATGGCTGAGCCGACGAATCCACCATTGGTGTATCAGGTACCTGAAATGCGCCGCATACGGAACATACATTTCGTGGGCATTGGTGGCGCAGGAATGAGCGGTATTGCCGAGGTGCTGAAGAACCAGGGCTACGACGTGTCAGGTTCGGATATCCGCGAAAGCGCTGTGACCGATCGCTTGAAAGCCATGGATGTCTCTATCTTTATTGGCCATCAGGAAGCCAATAGCGCCGATGCTGACGTTGTGGTGGTCTCCACTGCTGTGAGCGGTGACAACCCGGAAGTGACTGCTGCCCGCAGTCGCCGGGTGCCGATTGTGCCTCGTGCGGAAATGCTGGCGGAAATCATGCGCTATCGCCACGGTATTGCGGTTGCGGGCACACACGGCAAAACCACAACGACCAGCCTGATTGCCTCTGTGCTGGGCGAAGCCGGCCTGGACCCGACCTTCGTGATCGGCGGCAAGCTTAACAGCGCAGGTACCAATGCCCAGCTCGGTGGCTCACGATATCTGGTTGCCGAAGCTGACGAGAGCGACGCGTCTTTCTTGCACCTGACACCGGTCATTTCGGTGGTCACCAATATTGAAGCGGACCACATGGACACTTATGGCGGTGATGTGGGCCGGCTGAAACAGACCTTTGTGGATTTCCTGCACAACCTTCCGTTTTACGGTGTGGCGGTGATGTGTGTGGACGATGCCTATGTTCAGGAAATCATCCCAAGGATTTCCCGGGCCATTATCACGTACGGTATTGACAACCCGGACGCCGACTACCGAGCAGAGAACATCGAATCGGATGGCCTTCGAACCCGTTTTGTGGTGCGCCGCCCAGGTGATCGCTCGAATCTGGACGTCGAGCTAAAAATGCCGGGCAGACACAATGTCCTGAATGCGCTGGCTGCTATTGCGGTTGCCACGGATGAAGGCGTGGAGGATGCCGCCATCTGTCGTGGATTGGCCGGATTCGCGGGCGTTGGACGTCGATTTCAGGTTTACGGTGATTATGAAACGCGCAAGGGAACCATCACCCTTATAGACGATTACGGCCATCATCCCACCGAGGTAGAGGCCGTGATTCGCGCCGCGCGGGATGCCTGGCCAGACCGTCGTCTTGTCATGCTCTATCAACCCCACCGATATTCCCGCACCCGAGACCTTTACGAAGATTTTGTCAGAGTGCTTTCGGAAGTCGATGGCCTGCTGTTGATGGATGTTTACTCTGCCGGCGAACCTGCCATTCCGGGTGCCGATGGCCGCGCATTGTGTCGCAGCATTCGTCAGCGCGGGAATGTCGAACCCATCTTTGTGGAAGACAACAGCGAAATTGAACACCTGTTGGGCAATACCCTGCAGGATGGCGACCTGCTGATTACCCAGGGCGCCGGCGATATTGGTGGTGTCGCTGCCCGACTGGGCGCCGCGGGGGTGATTGCTGATGAGTGACAAACGCATGGATATTCCGGCCTATCAGGCAGATCCGGCCACAGTGAAAGCGCTGGGTCGCGTAGCTGTCTTTATGGGGGGCGATTCTGCCGAGCGGGAAGTTTCTCTTAAAAGTGGTCAGGCAGTGCTTTCATCTCTGCTTTCGGCAGGCGTGGACGCTTACGCTGTGGATGTTCAGGGATGTCTGCTGCGCACCGTGGATAATCCGGAATTCGATCGGGTATTTATTGCCCTGCACGGCCGCGGCGGAGAAGACGGCACCCTTCAGGCGATTCTTTCTCAGGCCGGCATTCCCTATACCGGCAGTGAGATGATGGCTTCGGCTCTGGCCATGGATAAGTTGCGAACCAAGTACGTCCTGGAAGGCTGCAATCTCCCGACGCCTCGCTTCAGCGCCATGGGGTCAGAGGCCGATGCGGACCGAATCCTGCTGACATTGCGCCCGCCTCTGGGAGTCAAACCATCCCACGAAGGATCGAGTATTGGCATTCGCAAAGTGACTAATCGGGATGAGTTGCTGTCTGCCTATCGGGAAGCTGCCGCCCTGGACCCTCTGGTGCTGGTCGAGGAATGGGTTGAAGGCCCGGAATTTACGGTCAGCCTGCTTCAGGACGAGGCGCTGCCGGCGATTGGTCTGAGCACTGACCACGCCTTCTATGACTATGAAGCCAAATATCTGGCTGATGACACTCGCTACCAGATCCCGTGCGGATTGGACCCGGAGTCAGAGCTAAAGCTCCAGCATCTTGCATTGGATGCATTCCGCGTTCTGGGCTGTCGCACCTGGGGGCGGGTTGACGTCATGCAGGACGCCGCCGGTGACTTCTGGCTGTTGGAAGTCAATACGGTGCCGGGCATGACCGACCACAGTCTGGTGCCGATGGCGGCAAGAGCGGCAGGCATCAGCTTTGAAGAATTGGTGGTTCGGATTCTGGAAGACACGCTCGAACCCGCTGACGCTCAGGAGGCCGCCGATGATTAGAAGCATCCTGATCAAGAGTCGGCCCATTCCGTCCGATCCGCCGAGGCGTCGTGGAGCGACATCGCTGGAAACCTCGCCTAGCCGTTTTCAGCTGTTCAAGGCCATTCTGGCTGCAGTGCCCTGGAGTCAGGTGGTGATTGGCGCAGCCATTGTATTGCTCGCTGCGCTGGTGCCCTGGGGCACGGGCCAGGTGCTCAGCGCCATGGATCGCCAGGTGATGGCTATCGACATCACCGGTGACCTGGTTGGAGAAAGCCGGGTCGCGCTTGAACGCAGTGCGGGACAGTGGGTCGGCCGCAGTTTCTTTGCGACTGATCTGTCCGACGTGAAGGAAAAACTGGAGCAGCGTCCCTGGGTGGAAACAGCCGCCGTGAAACGCGTCTGGCCAGACCGGCTGGCCATAGAGGTTCGTGAGAAAAAGCCTCTGGCCTATTGGAGTGATGGTCGTTTGGTGAGCCGTGCGGGCGAAGTGTTTGCACCGCCTAACCCGGAAGTGGCGGGCAAGCTGCCCATGCTTTCCGGCCCGGACGAACGCGTGATGGAAGTGATTCGCATGGCTCAGACAATGTCGGACACCCTGGCGGAATACGAGCTGGGTTTTGCAGGTTTGAGCCTTGAACAGCGTGGTGCCTGGACTCTGACACTTTCCAACGGCATCGAAGTGGTGTTGGGGCGAGATCAGGTGAATGAGCGGTTTGACCGGTTCGTGACGGTTTACCAGGAACGATTGGTATCGCGGGCCAGTGAAGTAAAACGAGTAGATGCACGCTACAGCAACGGGGTAGCGGTGAAATGGAAGCTGGACGAAGCGGTTTCTGGCAAGAATTCATAGCAACGAATAATTCAGACCTACGGTTTGGTGGTACGCATGTCATCGGTTGAAACGGAAAACATGATTGTCGGCCTCGATATCGGAACTTCGAAAGTGGTTGCGATTGTCGGCAAACGAAAAATGGATGGGACCATCGAGGTGGTGGGCATCGGATCGCACCCGTCCCGTGGGCTAAAGCGTGGTGTGGTCGTCAATATCGAGACCACGGTTCAGGCCATTCAGCGGGCGGTGGAAGAAGCCGAGCTGATGGCCGGTTGCCGCATTCACTCAGTGTACGCGGGCATAGCCGGCAGCCACATCAAGAGCTTGAACTCCCACGGGATCGTGGCCATTCGCGATCGTGAAGTCACCCAGGCGGACATCGACCGGGTGATCGATGCGGCGCAGGCCGTTGCTATCCCGGCGGATCAGAAGATTCTTCATATTCTGCCGCAAGAGTTTGTGATCGACAGCCAGGAGGGCATCAAGGAGCCAATGGGCATGTCCGGGGTGCGCCTGGAAGCCAAGGTGCATCTGGTGACCTGCGCGGTGAATGCGGCACAGAACATTGAAAAATGCGTGAAGCGATGTGGCCTGGAAGTAGATGACATCATTCTGGAACAGCTGGCTTCCAGTCACGCCATTCTCACGGAAGACGAGAAAGAGCTTGGTGTCTGCGTGGTGGATATCGGTGGTGGCACTACTGACATTGCGGTGTTTACCGGCGGTGCTATTCGTCACACCGCGGTGATACCGATTGCCGGCGATCAGGTGACCAACGACATCGCCATGGCACTGCGGACACCCACGCAGAACGCTGAAGAGATCAAGATCAAGTATGCCTGCGCCCTGACTCAGCTCGCCGGCGCGGAAGAAACCATCAAGGTGCCCAGCGTGGGCGACCGGGCGCCGCGGGATTTGTCCCGCCAGGCCCTGGCCGAGGTGGTGGAGCCGCGTTACGAGGAGCTGTTCACTCTGGTGCAGTCGGAATTGCGTCGCTCGGGGTTTGAGGATCTGATCCCGGCGGGCATCGTCATTACCGGCGGCTCCTCCACCATGGAAGGGGTGGTGGAGCTGGCCGAGGAAATCTTCCACATGCCGGTGAGGCTGGCCTGTCCGCAGGCGGTTTCCGGCATGACGGAAGTGGTCAACAACCCGATCTACGCCACAGGCGTCGGGTTGCTGATTCATGGCTTCCGCCAAATGGATCTTGGCAGGGCGCCTGCGCTCAAAGGTGAGGATGCTCCCTCACTGATTGAGCGTATGAAGGCCTGGTTTACCGGTCAGTTCTGACCGGCAGTCCAGGGTAAGGCGTATCGGTAGCAGCTTGTCTGCGACGGGTATGTGAAAAGTTCTCGAACCATAAAATCTCGAAAAAATCGGTTTCACAAGAAAGCCGAACACAGCACGAAGGAGTAGGGGAATGTTTGAACTCGTCGATAATGTGCAGCAAAACGCTGTCATCAAAGTAGTTGGCGTTGGCGGTGGTGGCGGCAATGCCGTTCGTCACATGCTCAACAGTGACATTGAAGGTGTGGACTTTATCTGCGCCAACACAGACGCACAGGCCCTGACGGACCTGGACGCGCGCCAGATCATCCAGCTGGGTGGCAATATCACCAAGGGGCTGGGCGCTGGTGCCAATCCGGAAGTCGGTCGTCAGTCGGCACTGGAAGATCGCGACCGTATTGCCGAATCCCTCAAGGGCGCGGATATGGTCTTTATTACCGCCGGCATGGGCGGTGGCACAGGCACAGGGGCCGCGCCGGTTGTTGCAGAAGTGGCTCGCGAAATGGGCATCCTGACGGTCGCCGTCGTTACCAAACCGTTTATGTTCGAAGGCGGCAAGCGCATGAGCGTGGCCGAAGAAGGCCTCAAGGAGCTTGAAGAAACTGTCGACTCGCTGATCACTATTCCGAACGAAAAACTGTTGGCGGTCATGGGCAAGAAGACCAGCCTGCTGGATGCGTTCGGCTCAGCCAACGACGTTCTGCTGGGTGCGGTTCAGGGTATCGCGGATCTGATCACCCGGAACGGCATGATCAACGTCGACTTCGCCGACGTGAAAACCGTAATGTCGGAAATGGGCAATGCAATGATGGGCACCGCTCGCGCCACTGGCGAGAACCGTGCGCGGGAAGCCGCCGAAGCCGCCGTGCGCAGCCCACTGTTGGAAGACATCAACCTGCAGGGCGCCAAGGGCATCCTGGTCAACATTACTGCGGGTATGGACCTCAACCTGGGCGAGTTCTCCGAGGTTGGCGACATTGTGCGTGAGTTCGCCTCCGACTCTGCAACTGTTGTGGTCGGTACGGTGATTGATCCGGAAATGACGGATGAGCTGAAAGTAACCGTTGTTGCCACTGGACTGGGTGGTGATCGTGAGAAGCCAACCAAGGTGGTGGATAACACCCGGACGCTGGATGGCACCACGGATTACAACCAGCTGGATCGCCCGGCAGTACTGCGTCGTCGCGCCGTTTCACACGGTAACGTAGCGATTGACCAGAGTAAGGAAAGTGAGGAACAAGGTGTGGACTATCTCGATATTCCCGCATTCCTCCGTCGTCAGGCCGACTGATAGAGTCTTGCAATCGTTTAGTCAGGCATGGTTGTCCGACTAAATAACGAATGTAACCTAATTTCAGTTGGCGAATGCCGTGGCCAAGACTTTTCTAAAAATTGGTTAAATGGTATTCAGTCTGGCTTTCTGATATTCTCGGGGCATATCTTTGCCCAGTTTATATCGCTTATTTGTGACGGAAATATGTACCAATGATCAGACAACGGACACTTAAAAACACCATCCGGGCCACCGGTGTGGGTCTTCACTCAGGTGAAAAAGTATACCTGACGTTGAAACCTGCTCCGGTAGAGACCGGAATTGTTTTCCGCCGTACTGACCTTGATCCGGTGGTCGAGATCCAGGCACGTGCCGAAAACGTGGGTGAGACCATGCTCTCGACGACACTGTTGAAGGATGGTGTCCGGGTGGCGACAGTCGAGCATTTGTTGTCAGCCATGGCTGGTCTCGGGATTGATAACTGCTACGTGGAACTCAGCGCCGCAGAAGTGCCCATCATGGATGGGTCTGCAGGTCCGTTTGTGTTCCTGCTTCAGTCGGCGGGCATTGCCGAGCAGGAAGCAGCCAAGAAATTCATCCGCATCAAGCGTGAAGTAACGATCGAAGAAGATGGCAAGAAAGCCACCCTGCTGCCTTTTGAAGGCTTCAAGGTGAGTTTTGGCATCGACTTTGATCACCCGGTGTTCAAGGGTCGTGCTCAGACGGCGACGGTTGATTTCTCAAGCACATCGTTTGTGAAAGAAGTCAGCCGTGCTCGCACGTTCGGCTTCATGAAAGACATCGAGCAGTTGCGGGCGATGAATCTGGCCCTGGGGGGCAGTGTGGATAACGCCATTGTCGTTGACGACTACAAGATCCTTAACGAGGACGGTCTTCGCTACGACGACGAGTTTGTTAAGCACAAGGTTCTGGACGCCATTGGCGATCTTTACCAGCTTGGCAACAGCCTGATTGGCGAGTTCCGCGGCATCAAATCCGGTCACGACCTGAACAACAAGCTGCTGCGTAAGCTGCGGGCGGAAGAGGATTCCTGGGAAGTGGTTACCTTCGATGACGAGGCCACTGCTCCCATTTCCTATATGAAACCTGTGCTGGCGGCGGGCTGAAGCGGGAAACTTCAGTCCCTGACGTGGCTTGCGAGTTTTTCGAGAACCTCGCGTAATTGTTGATCCTTCGTGTGCCCGGCTTCCTCTTTGAGGAGCCGGGCATTTTCGTTACTGAGCGGGGTGATTTTTGCTGTGGGTTTGTCCTGATAGCGGGGCGGTACCACCTTTACCTTCAGTTTCCAGACAAACCGGAACAGTTCGTTTTCTCTTATGGCTGCCATGATTTCGTGCTGTCGGAAACGAATCTGGCTGGCTTTTGCGGCGCTTTCTGCCGCGATCACAAGCTCTCCTTCCTTGCAGCTCACGAAACGGCTACCTTTGGCAAGATTGGGCGGTAATGCCTCGATAACCTGTTGTTCTGCCAGTGAATGCTGGTCAGCTTTGGCCATCAGTTCCCGCAGCGTGCTGGCGGGACTGAAGCTATCCGGTGTTAATTCAAGATCGCTCTTTTTCTTCATGCCAGTCTCTGAGAGTCGTAATAGCCGGTAGGTAGTTCTCGACGGCAACGGTTACGATTGGTTACACTTCAATACGGTTAAGCAGCGACGCCTGTATTACACTCGTTTTACATTGTCCGGCGCGTGCATGTCTACGGGCGGCTGCTACTTTAGATGGACGTAGTCGTTGCAAAGGATGGCACGCGCGTTTTCGGACGCGGTCACTGCTGCCCATGATTGAGTAGTCGGAGAGGAACTCCGCAATCTGGCAAAGGATGCCCAAAGCAGGGCCGGTCAGATAACTCAGGGCGCAACACTACAGGACAAGGTTGCGCCCCTCATGACATCAGATAGCTCTATGAACATTATTCTTGTTGGCAAGCGCCACGGGAAATCACGCGCATTACCCATCAACGCACCAATTGCTATCGGTGTGTCTCTGTTCTTCATTGCTTTGCTGGCAACCGCTGTGTGGTCTGGCTATTCGATGGCGGTGAGCGACGTGAAAGAGCAGTCTCCGTCTGAGGCAGAGCTCGTTTCCCAGTGGCAATCAAAACTTGATTCCCAGAAAGCCGAACTTGAGCAGGTTCGCCAGAACGTTCGTCAGCAGGTGGATGCGTTGACGTTGCGATTGGGTGAGATGCAGAGCCGTTTGCTTCGTCTGGATGCCCTGGGGCAGCGTTTCGTTGAAACTGGCGTTGTGGCCAGTGATGAATTTGATTTCAGTCAGCCTGCTGCCGTTGGTGGCCCGGAAGACGGTATTTCCGGCGAGTCTTTCACTGCGCCTCAGTTGACTGACATGATAGACAGCCTGGCTCTCCGTATTGAAGACCGGGAGCACCAGCTGCGCATGCTGGATATCGTATCGTCCCAGAAGAAGCTGGAAGACGAGCTTTATGTTGAAGGTCGGCCCATCACCTGGGGTTGGCTGTCTTCCAAGTACGGGTACCGCTCAGATCCCTTTACGGGCAAGCGGACCTGGCACGATGGTGTGGACCTTGCCGGGCGTGAAGGCAGTGACATCATTTCAGTAGCGGCAGGTGTCGTGACATTTGCCGGCGAACGCTATGGTTACGGCAACCTCGTGGAAGTTGACCACGGCGATGGCCTGCTGACCCGTTACGCCCATGCCAAGAGCATTGACGTAAACGTTGGGGATGTAATCCAGAAGGGTCAGGTTGTGGCTGCCATGGGCAGCACAGGGCGCTCTACTGGTCCGCACGTTCATTTTGAAGTGCTGGAAAACGGCAAGTCCAAAAACCCTGAGACCTACATCCGTCGCGCCAGCCGCTGATCTGTCTATTTCTCGATCTTTTCTTGCCCTTTGTCTCTGGGGCCATCCGGCCCCGCTGCATTCCCCTGATTTAGCGCCTTGACTGAGTCAGGCTTCTGAGAAGCCTGACTTTTGTACTCTTGCGAAATAAGGTTAGAATGCCGCTTCCTCCGATTAATCAAAGAAGCAGTGGTCTATGTTCACGAAGCTTGCAACTAAGATGTTTGGCAGTAAGAACGCCAGGGAAATCAAGCGTATGCGCAAAACCGTCTCGCGCATCAACGAACTTGAAGAACAGTACGGCAATCTGTCAGACACCGAATTGCAGGGTAAAACCGCCGAATTCCGACGTCGCTATGAAGAAGGCGAAACGCTGGACCAACTGCTTCCGGAAGCCTTCGCCACAGCGCGTGAGGGTGCTCGCCGCGTCATGGGGATGCGCCACTACGATGTGCAGATGATAGGTGGTATTACCCTGCACGAAGGCCGTATTGCCGAAATGAAGACCGGCGAAGGCAAAACTCTGGTGGCGACCCTGGCCGTCTACCTCAACGCTCTGACCGGCAAGGGCGTGCATCTGGTTACCGTCAACGATTACCTGGCTCGTCGTGACGCAGAGTGGATGGGCAAGCTTTACCGCTTCCTGGGCCTGCAGGTCGGGGTTGTGGCCTCCGGTCAGCCGCCCGAAGAGAAGCGCGCAGCTTATCAGGCAGATATTACCTACGGTACCAACAACGAATTCGGTTTCGACTACCTTCGTGACAACATGGCCTTCAGCACGGAAGACAAGGTCCAGCGGGGTCTGCATTTCGCCATCGTCGATGAAGTCGACTCCATCCTGATCGACGAGGCCCGGACACCGCTGATCATTTCCGGTGCGGCAGAAGACAGCTCCAAACTCTACAAGGCCATTAATGAGTTGGTGCCGAAGCTGACCAAGGGCGAAGTGAAAGAGGATGAGGAAGGTGAGCCGGACGGTGATTTCACCATTGATGAAAAATCTCGCCAGGCTGAACTGACTGAAGCCGGCCACGAGCGGGTTGAAGATCTGTTGCGCAGCATGGAGTTGCTACGCGAGGATGAAAGCCTGTATTCGGCGGCAAACCTTAGCCTGTTGCATCACGTTCATTCAGCGCTTCGCGCCCACCACCTGTTCCAGAAAGATGTGGATTACATTGTCCAGGGCGATCAGGTCGTCATCGTTGACGAACACACCGGCCGCACCATGCCCGGCCGTCGCTGGAGTGAAGGCCTGCATCAGGCCATTGAGGCCAAAGAAGGGGTGCGAATCCAGGCGGAAAGCCAGACTCTGGCGTCTACCACCTTCCAGAATTATTTCCGCCTTTACGACAAGCTTGCCGGTATGACCGGTACCGCTGACACCGAGGCCTTCGAATTTCGCCAGATTTATGGCCTGGACGTGGTGGTGATTCCGCCCAACAAGCCGATCCAGCGTATTGATTACAACGATCTGATCTACCTGACACAGGAAGAAAAGTTCCACGCCATTATTGACGAAATCAAAGACGTCACTGCCGAAGGCCGCCCGATTCTTGTGGGCACGGCGTCAATCGAGGCGTCCGAGCTGCTGTCGATGCTGCTGAAAAAAGCTCGTATCGACCACAAGATCCTGAACGCGAAACAGCACGAAAGCGAAGCTCACATCATTGCTCAGGCAGGCCGTCCTGGCGCGGTTACCATTGCCACGAATATGGCGGGCCGGGGCACGGATATCGTGCTGGGCGGTAACTGGGAGTTTGAAGTTGCGGATATGGAAAACCCTTCCGAGGAAGAGGTTGCCCGCATCAAAGCCGAGTGGACCGAGCGGCATAACCAGGTTCTGGAAGCTGGCGGTTTGCATATCATCGGCACCGAGCGTCACGAATCCCGCCGGATCGATAATCAGCTCCGGGGCCGCGCAGGTCGTCAGGGTGACCCGGGTTCTTCAAGATTCTTCCTGTCGCTGGAAGACAATCTCATGCGTATTTTTGCGCCGGATCGGGTGAAGAGCCTGATGCAGGCCATGGGCATGAAAAAAGGCGAAGCTATTGAGCATCGCATGGTCACCAACGCCATCGAAAAGTCCCAGCGCAAGGTGGAAGGTCGTAACTTCGACATGCGTAAGACACTGCTCGAATACGACGATGTCGCGAATGACCAGCGCTCGGTTATTTACGACCAGCGCAACGAAGTGATGTCCTCCGACGATGTATCGGACATGGTTCAGACCATCCGTGAGGACGTGGTTGACCAGCTGATCAGTGAGTTTATTCCGCCCCAGAGCATGCCCGAGCAGTGGGACGTGGCAGGGTTGGAAAACCAGCTGCAGTCCGAGCTGGCGATCGACCTGCCGATCCAGAAATGGCTGGAGGAAGATTCCAAGCTTTACGAGGAGAGCCTGCGCCAACGCATTCTGGAAGCCATCGTCGCCGACTATCAGGGCAAGGAAGAGCTGGCTGGCGCCGAGTCCATGCGCAAGTTTGAAAAGCAGGTATTTCTTCAGGTTCTGGACACGCTCTGGAAAGAGCACCTGTCAAACATGGACCACCTGCGTCGTGGTATCCACCTGCGTGGCTATGCCCAGAAAAACCCCAAGCAGGAATACAAGCGCGAAGCGTTTAACCTGTTTGAAGATATGCTGGAGACCATGAAGCGCGACGTGGTCAGGGTGCTGTCCCGCGTTCGAGTGCAGAGTCGGGAAGAAATGGAAGAGGTCGAACGTCGCCGCAAGGAAGAACTCGAGCGCGAGCTCGCCCAGGCCAAGCTTCGTCACGACGAGACCAGTGCAACGGCTGAAAAAGCCGATGAAGGCGCGCAACGCAGTGGTTCCCAGCCCCAGAGCACGCCAGATACCTACGTCCGTGATGGGCGCAAAGTGGGGCGCAATGAGCCTTGCCCCTGCGGCTCTGGTAAAAAATACAAGCAGTGTCACGGCAAGGTTAGCTGATCATGGCAGTAGGCCCCGGCGCTCTGCCGACTTTCCATTCTGTTCGCGGTGTGGCTATCGGTATCGCCAGCGCCGGTATTAAGAAGCCAGGGCGTAAAGACCTGGTGGTGTTTGAGCTGGCGCCCGGCAGTCAGGTGGCGGGCATTTTTACCCAGAACCAGTTTTGCGCTGCGCCTGTGCACGTTGCCCGGCAACATCTTGGCGCCGGGCAGCCTCGCTACCTGATCATCAACACCGGTAACGCCAATGCCGGTACCGGTCGCCAGGGCATGTCAGATGCCAATGCCTGTTGCGAAGCTCTCGCGAAAGAAGCGGGCGTTCCGCCAGAGGCCGTCCTTCCTTTCTCTACTGGCGTCATCGGCGAACCTCTACCCACAGATAAGATTATCTCCGCCATGCCGGAGCTTCTGGCGAATCTGGGCGAGGATCGCTGGGAAGAAGCGGCATCCGGAATCATGACCACGGATACGCGCCCCAAAGGCTCAACCCGTCAGCTTCGTCTGGGTGAACATCTGGTCACCATTTCCGGTATCAGCAAGGGCGCCGGCATGATTCGGCCAAATATGGCCACTATGCTGGGCTTCATTGCGACAGACGCCAAGCTGTCCCCGGCGCTTTTGAATCAGTGGGCTTCGGAGCTTGGGGAGCGTTCGTTCAATCGCATTACCGTTGATGGAGATACCTCCACCAACGATGCCTGCATGTTGATGTCGACCGGGCAGTACGGTGGATCTGAAATCCACGCCGATAGCCCTCACGCCGCCGAACTGAAGGTCGCGCTTCAGGAAGTGTATCTTGAGCTGGCGCACGCCATCGTTCGCGACGCTGAAGGGGCCACCAAATTTGTCTCTATTGAAGTGAGCCACGCTGGAAGCGTAAAGGAAGCATTAGACGTCGCCTACACCGTCGCACACTCGCCATTGGTCAAGACCGCTCTGTTTGCCTCTGATCCGAACTGGGGGCGTATTCTGGCAGCGGTTGGTCGTGCCGGCATCGAAGACCTGGATCTTCAGGCGCTTGAAATCTATCTGGGTGATGTCTGCCTTGTTCGAAATGGTGGCAGGGCGGATGACTACCGTGAACAGCGTGGGCAGGCGGTGATGGACCGTGAGGACATTACCATCCACATTGACCTCAAGCGCGGCGACGTCAGTGAGACCGTCTGGACCTGCGATTTTTCTCACGATTACGTCACCATCAACGCGGAATACCGTACCTGAGCATGGCGCCGGTAGCAGAGGTTCATGTTGCCGTTGGTGTCATTCGGCGGGGAGACAAGGTGCTGATTGCCCGCCGGCCGGACCACCTCCATCAGGGGGGGCTTCTGGAGTTTCCTGGCGGCAAGCTTGAACCCGGTGAAACGGTTCAGCAGGCTCTGGTGCGAGAAACGCTCGAGGAAACGGGGCTCACCGTGTCTGCGGCTGATTTAACCCCGCTCATCGGAATTCGCCATGATTATGGCGACAAGCGCGTGTTTCTCGATGTGTGGGAGGCTTTCTCCCACTCCGGTGAGCCAGAGGGCAAGGAAGGTCAGTCGGTGGAGTGGCGATCTCCTTCGCTATTGCTGGATGAGGAATTTCCTGCCGCCAACCGTCCTATTATCCGAGCAGCCCGGTTACCGCGCCGATATGCCATCACGGGCAGCGCGAGGGATGCCGATGATTATGTCGCCAGAATCAAACGCGGCGTACCCGGCAAGTCGTCGGCGCTGTGCCTGCTTCGCGCGCCGGAGCTGGATGCGGCTTCCTACCAGGAAGTGGCAGCTCGAGTGCTTTCGGGTGAGGCGGGACATCAGAACGTCAATTGGATGCTCCATGGAAAGCCGGCACTGCTGGAAAGCTTTCCGGATGCGGCGGGTGTGCACATGCCCTGGCGCGAGGCCCAGCGCCATCGTCAAAGACCCATTGGAAGCAATCACTGGCTGGCCGTATCCTGTCACAGTGCCGATGAGATTGAGCATGCCATGAAGCTCGATGCGGACTTTATTACCCTGGGACCTGTCAGACCCACAGAGTCACACCCGGGGGCTCCGGCACTGGGGACGGAGGTGTTCAGGGATCTGATTGCCCAGTCTGCCATCGTCATTTATGGCCTGGGCGGTTTAAATATCGGAGATGAACGTGACATTGTTTCGTTGGGCGCACAGGGAATCGCCGGCATAGGTTTCTGGTGGCCTTCAGTGGCAGCCCAACAATAATGACTGACTGAATCCTGAAATCGGGAGAGCACTATGAGCAAACTCACGCACCTTGATGCCCGCGGCGAAGCCCGAATGGTAGACGTCGGTTCGAAGGCAGTCACCGAGCGTGAGGCTCAGGCCGAAGGGGTGGTGACGATGGCACCGGAAACCCTGGCGATGATCGTCGAGGGCGGACACCCAAAAGGGGACGTGCTTGCGGTGGCAAGGATCGCAGGCATCATGGCGGCCAAGAAAACTCATGAGCTGATACCCCTGTGCCATTCACTCAATCTGTCTTCGGTGAAGGTGGAGCTGGCGCCGGGGCAGGATAATAAAACCGTCGTTATCCGTTCGCGCTGTAAGCTTTCTGGCCAGACCGGCGTTGAAATGGAAGCACTGACCGCGGTCAGTGTGGCCGCTCTCACGCTTTATGATATGTGTAAGGCGGTTGATCGTGGCATGGTGATTGGAGATATTCGCCTGCTGGAAAAATCCGGGGGGCGCAGCGGCCACTGGTCTGCTTCCGACTCCACTTCGTAATCCTTTGAAACCAATAACCAGAGGATCGGGCGGTGCAGAAACTACGCCACGACGAGGCCACCATGATAGAATGCGCGGCCCGTTTGACTGAACCACGAGGAAATACTGTGGCTGTTCGTTATGTCCAGACCTGTCGGCTACCGACGCCCTTCGGTGTCTTCGACATGCACGGCTTTGAAGAGCCGGACACTGGTAAAGAACACATCGCCCTGACACTGGGAAATCTGGACGACCCTGAGCCGATGCTGGCTCGCACCCATTCTGAATGCCTGACCGGTGATGCGCTGTACAGCATGCGCTGTGACTGTGGCTATCAGCTTGAAGAAGCGTTACGCAGCATCGCACGGGAAGGTCGGGGCATTCTGATGTACCTGCGTCAGGAGGGTCGGGGTATTGGCCTGCTGAACAAGATCCGCGCTTACAACCTGCAGGATCAGGGCGCAGATACGGTTGAAGCCAATGAACGACTGGGATTTGCGGCAGATTTGCGGGATTACAGCATGTGCCGCGACATGCTCGAGCACTTGAATATCCGTAGCCTGAAATTGATGACCAACAATCCCCGGAAAGTAGACGCGTTGACCGATCTGGGCATCACGATCTCCGAACGCGTGCCTCTACACGTGGGCCGAAATCCTCACAACGAGCATTACCTGAACACCAAGCAAAGTAAACTGGGCCACTGGCTCGAGACCCACCAGGACGACGACCCGGCTATTTGACGGCAGCCAGCAAGTCGGTCTGCTTGGTCTGATCCCAGCGAGTTTTAATGGCTCGCTGGATCCCTTCCACATCCAGCCCTACTTCTGACAACAGCTCGCCATGCTTGCCGTGATCCACGAAAGTATCCGGAAGGCCAAGTTGAAGTACTGGCTGAAGCAGGTTGCGGCTATTAAGGAACTCGGTTACCGCGCTGCCAGCGCCGCCGGCAATGGCATTTTCTTCCAGCGTGACGAGCAAGTCATGTTGCTCTGCCAGCTCGAGAATCAACGCCTCATCCAGCGGCTTGACGAAGCGCATATCCGCGACGGTGGCACCGAGTGACTGTGCTGCCTCCAATGCGGGGGTTAGCAGAGTGCCAAAGTTCAGAATCGCAATGCCTGCGCCCTCTTTGACCCGGCGTCCTTTGCCGATGGGCAGGGGGGTAAGTTCCTGTTCAATTTTCGCGCCGGGGCCGGTTCCGCGAGGGTAACGAACAGACGCGGGGCCGTCGTAAAGCATCCCGGTTTGCAGCAGTTGGCGGGTTTCATTTTCGTCCGAAGGCGTCATCACCACCATGTTGGGGATGCAGCGCAGATAGCTGATGTCGAATGCGCCGGCATGCGTAGGGCCGTCTTCGCCCACCAGACCGGCCCGATCGATAGCAAACAGTACATCCAGGTTCTGGATGGCGACATCGTGTATCAGCTGGTCGTAGGCCCTTTGCAGGAACGTGGAATAAATGGCAACGACAGGCTTGGCGCCGTCGCAGGCCAGGCCTGCAGCAAGGGTGACCGAATGCTGCTCGGCGATGGCTACATCGAAATAGCGATCTGGAAACCGCTTCGAGAACTCAAGCAGATCCGACCCTTCACACATCGCAGGTGTTATGCCGACAACCCGGCTGTCTTCAGCCGCCGTATCGCACAGCCACTGGCCAAACACATTGGCGTATTTTGGCTTGGAAGGCTTGGGTTTGACAGGCTCGGGGCGGGAAGGCGGTACCGGCTCGATCTTGTTGATGGCGTGGTAGCCAATGGGATCTGCCTCGGCCGGAGCAAATCCTTTGCCTTTGGTGGTCACGATATGCAGAAACTGTGGACCGTCCAGTTCGCGGATGTTTTCCAGGGTTTCCAGAAGCAACGGAAGGTCGTGGCCGTCGATCGGCCCGATATAGTTGAAGCCCAGCTCTTCAAACAGGGTGCCGGGCGAAATCATGCCTTTGAAGTGTTCTTCTGTTTTGCGGGCAAAGGCCATCAGGTTGGGTGTTCCCTGAAGCACCCGCTTACTGCTGTCACGCACCTGGTTATAAGTGCGACTGGCCAGCAGTTTCGCAAAGTAGTTGGACAGCCCACCCACGTTGCGGGATATCGACATGTCGTTGTCGTTGAGAATGACCAGCATGTCGGCATGCAGGTGACCGGCGTGATTCAATGCTTCGAACGCCATGCCGGCGGTCATCGCACCGTCGCCAATCACTGCGATGCTCTTGCGACCGGTGTTTTTCAGTCTGGCAGCAATCGCCATGCCCAGTGCGGCGCTGATGGACGTGCTGGAATGGCCAACGCCGAACGTGTCGTATTCGCTCTCTGCGCGTTTGGGAAACCCCGCCAGGCCTTCCTTTCGGCGAATGGTATCCATACGGTGTTTGCGGCCGGTCAGTATTTTATGGGGATACGCCTGGTGACCCACATCCCAAACCAGCCGGTCGTCCGGCGTGTTGAATACATAGTGCAGCGCGACCGTGAGCTCGAGGACCCCCAGGCCGGCGCCGAAATGGCCGCCGGTCTGGCCTACCGACCAAAGCAGAAACGCACGAAGCTCCCTGGACAATTGAGTCAGCTGCTCGGCGTGCAATCCACGCAGCTGGTCCGGGGTGTCAATCCGATCCAACAGCGGCGTGTTGGGCCGCTGAGACGGGATTTCCTGAAAAGTATATGGTTCGTGCATCTACTCGTTCTTTGTCGGGTGTTTCGAATGTCTGACTATTATACGGGATGGTCACGACATATTTCAGTCCTGCGACCTTTAAACCTTATTCATTGCCAGTGTGCACGTCAGGTCGGCGGGCTATCAATGGGTGCGGGCAACAACGTAATCCGCCATGGCGCGAAGCGTGTCAGCTTCCGGGCCAAAGCCGTCCAGGCTTGCCAAAGCCGAATTCAGGAGTTCGTTCAGGTACTGTCTGGCGCGTTCTACGCCCATCAGTGATGGATAAGTCGGTTTGCCACGTGCCAGGTCAGAGCCCTGTGGCTTTCCGATCACTGTGGTGTCCCCCTCAATATCCAGCAAATCGTCCTGAACCTGGAAAGCCAGGCCCAGCGTGTTGGCGTAATCCGTTAACGCCGTCAGCTGTTCAGGGCGAATATCCGGCGCCGTGAGGGCGCCGATGCGCACGGTTGCGACGATCAGGGCGCCAGTCTTGTGGCGGTGCATGGATTCCAGATGGTCAATGGACAGCTGTTTGCCCACGGATTCCAGATCAATCGACTGGCCGCCCACCATGCCGAGATGGCCGCTGCCGGCGGCCAATTCCCGAACCATTGCCAATCGTTTCTGGTCGTTCAGCAATGGAGCGTCCGCAAGCCAGTCGAAGGCCAGAGTCTGCAGGGCGTCACCGGCCAGAATGGCGGTCGCCTCATCGAAGGCGATGTGGGTGGTCGGTCTGCCCCGGCGAAGATCATCGTCGTCCATGGCAGGCAGGTCGTCGTGAATCAGTGAATAGGCGTGAATCAGCTCCACCGCGCAAGCCGGCACCAGTGCCGCGTCGTTTGACTGTCCTGCCGCCATGGAAGCAGCCAGACAGAGTGCCGGACGCACTCGTTTACCACCACCCAGAACGCTGTACCTCATGGCTTCCAGCAGGCGTGGCGATCCAAACTCTGAAGCGCTCAGTCGTTGGTCCAGGGTGCTATCAATTCTTGATCGACAGGTTTCAAGGAAAGGCGTAACCGGAGTTTCCAGAGCGTTCATCAGGCGGAGTCGTCCATCGGGCCAGGGCGTCAGTCGGATTCGTCAGGCGTAAACGGTTTTGTTTCCAGCGTTCCGTCGCTGTTCTCCACCAGTTGCTCAACCCGTTGTTCGGCAGTCTTCAGTGCCTGCTGGCATTCGCGAGTGAGCTTTACGCCGCGTTCGAAAGCGGACAGCGACTGCTCCAGAGAGAGCTCTCCCCGTTCCAGATCGTTGACCAGCTTTTCAAGCTCATCCAGTGATTTTTCGAAGTCGGCAATGGACGCGGTACTTTCTTCAGCGGCCATACGGGGCCTCCGGTTGTCGCGGATTTGGGCGGATTATATCAAAGCTTCATGCCGTTCGCTGCCAATGAAACTGCCTGCGTTCTGATTTTTCTCCGTTTGGCCCATAGCTCTGCTCTGTGACCTGTATCCGACCGCTCTTGCCGACGGTGACGATGGTCGTGGCCCGGGTGCCGTATTCTTCACTTTTGATAAAGGGAGATGAAAGAAAGCGCTCGGTCGCAAGGCCTACGCCAGTATCGGGCAGTTGATCATCAGGCGCTGGAGTGGTGTCCTGCAGCTGACCTATCAAGGAGTCATGAATCTCGTCTGTATTGTTCTCGAGGGCGCCCTCGAGCGTCTCACCAACAGAGCGTCGAAGTCGCAATAGCTTTGGCCAGGGGGTCTGGAGCAGGTGGTTACTGAGCCCGTATATACCGTGGTGAATCTCGCGCCCGGAATCGGCACCCTGGTGACTGGCACCTGCGGCACGATTGCTAGCGCCCGCGGCGCGATTACTAAAGTACCAACCACCATCCGGATCGACCCGGACCAGGTTGAATCCAGCGTAGTGATCCTGCTCCGACGACAGTCTGCGATTCAATTCCTGGGTGCTCAGAGCCTGGGCCATCAACGGAAGTTCGCCCCGCGAATGTGCCGCCGCCATATCGTTGGCTTCCCGGACGTTGGTAACGGCGGACACAACACCCTGGGCGTTTACCGCCAGCCAGGTTCCACCCGACTGCAGGTCTCTACCCGCAAGAACCTCTGAACCGGCGGTATCGCTATACCACCAATCCATGGCTGCGGTTGGGCGTCGAAAAAATTCATCTCGGTTGGCAGCCATGACCAGCGGGAACTCAGGATGCCGGCCAACGGAAAAAACAATCAGGCACATACGGTTCTGGTTTCCTGGCAAGTGAACAAAAGGGCGACGGTGTGTATCATACCAGCCTCCGTTTTTTGCGTGCGTGGATCAACAATGACGCTGATTTCCCTCATAGCTCTGTATCTTGGCCTGGGCGCCTTCGCTGGAACACTCGCCGGACTGTTTGGCATTGGTGGCGGGCTGGTGATTGTGCCCGTGTTGATTTTCAGCTTTGGCCTGCAAGGAGTAAGTGGTGAAATCGCCGCGCATCTCGCCGTTGGTACTTCTCTGGCGACCATTGTGTTTACGTCCATCAGTTCAATCCGTTCTCATCATCTGCATGAGGCCGTACGCTGGGACATCGTAAAATCCATGGCCGTCGGCATTGTGCTGGGAGCTTCGTTGGGCGCGGTGACGGCTTCCATGCTGTCAGGCCCCTCATTGGAATTGATCATCGGCGTCTTTGTCATACTCGTCGCTTTTAAAATGTTGCTCGATGTCAATCCAAAGCCGGGCAGGGATGTGCCCGGTAAGCTTGGCCTTGGTGTGGCCGGTACCGGTATTGGCTGGGCGTCGGCGATCTTTGGTATTGGCGGCGGTACGCTGACAGTGCCATTCCTTAGCTGGTGTAACCTGCGTATGCAAAACGCGGTCGGAACCTCCGCCGCCTGTGGCTTTCCCATTGCCTTCGCAGGCGCTCTTGCGAATATCGGCACCGGCTGGAATCATCCCGATCTGCCATCGCTGAGCCTTGGCTTTATTTATCTGCCCGCTTTCCTGGGTATTGTTCTGACCAGCGTTCTGTTTGCCCGAGTGGGCGCCAACCTGGCCCATAAGTTAGATGCCAGATTGCTCAAGAAGATTTTTGCCGTTCTGCTGATCATAGTAGGACTTCGTTTCCTGATCTGAAGTCAACGCACAGAGGTTTCTGATGCTGCAACACCCGCAAATTGATCCGGTCGCTATTTCCCTGGGGCCGCTGAAAATCCACTGGTACGGGCTGACCTATCTGGTGGGTTTCCTGGCTGCCTGGTGGCTGGGCAAATTGCGGGCCCGCAAGCCCGGCTCGCCAATCACCGAAGAACAAATGGGCGACGTGATCTTTTACCTTGCTCTGGGCGTGATTCTGGGTGGCCGGTTCGGCTATGTCGTTTTCTATAATTTCGATGCCTTTCTGGCGGATCCGCTCTGGCTGTTCCGGGTCTGGGAAGGGGGCATGGCGTTTCACGGAGGCCTTCTGGGGGTCATCGCCGCTATGTGGTGGTATGGCCGCAAGGTTGGGTGTGGCTTCTGGCGGCTGGCGGATTTCGTCGCACCTCTAGTGCCGATTGGATTGGGTGCAGGGCGGATCGGCAACTTTATCAATGGCGAACTCTGGGGAAAACCGACAGACGTCGCCTGGGGCATGGTATTCCGCACTGCGCCTGACTCGCTGGCGCGCCACCCATCTCAGCTGTACCAATTTGCTCTTGAGGGTGTCGCATTGTTCGTCATCCTGTGGTGGTTCTCGGCCAAGCCTCGACCCAGAATGGCGGTGTCTGGCCTGTTTCTGTTGGCCTACGGCGTGTTCCGTTTCATGGTGGAATTCGTTCGACAGCCGGACCCGCAACTCGGCTATCTGGCTTTCGACTGGCTGACGATGGGTCAGGTATTGTCTTTCCCCATGATCGTTGCGGGTGCCACATTGATGTTCATTGCCTATCGGAGAAATGAGTCATGAAAGCCTATCTCGATCTGATGCAGGATGTCGTCGATAACGGCTTCGACAAAGGAGACCGTACCGGCGTGGGTACCCGGTCTGTGTTTGGTCGTCAGCTACGGTTCAACCTGCAGGAAGGGTTTCCGCTGGTCACCACCAAGAAAGTTCACCTGCGCAGCATCATCTATGAGCTCCTGTGGTTTTTGCGTGGCTCCACGGATAATAACTGGCTGAAAGAACGAAAGGTCTCTATCTGGAACGAATGGGCCCTTGAAGACGGCGATCTGGGCCCGATTTATGGCAAGCAATGGCGAAGCTGGCAGTGCCCAAATGGCGATGTCGTGGACCAGATCAGCGAAGTGATTGAACAGATTAAAACCAAGCCGAACTCCCGCCGCTTGATCGTCTCTGCCTGGAACCCGGCAGAGCTGCCAGACGAATCCATCGGTCCCCAGGATAACGTTCGCGAGGGTCGCATGGCGCTGGCGCCTTGCCACTGTCTGTTCCAGTTTTACGTGGCCGATGGAAAGTTGTCGTGTCAGTTATACCAGCGCAGTGCGGACCTGTTTCTCGGAGTGCCGTTCAACATCGCCTCCTATTCACTGCTGACCCATATGATTGCCCAGCAGTGTGATCTGGATGTCGGCGAGTTTGTGCATACCTTTGGTGATTGCCACCTGTACCAGAACCATCTCACCGATGAGATCGTGTTCGAACAGTTGAAGCGCGAGCCCAGGGCTTTGCCGAAACTGGTCATCAAGCGCAAGCCTGTCAGTATCTTCGAGTATGAGCTCGAGGATTTCGAGTTCGAGGGCTACGACCCGCTGCCTGGGATCAAGGCGCCCATTGCCGTCTAGTTTGCCGCTTTGCTTCAGTGCTAGTCCGATTGTTGTGGGGACTGCGACGCAGTGAGAGGGGCTGTCCGAAAAACGCTACAAGCACGTCCGTGTGCGCTTGGGCTCCGCCATCCATGGCTCCGCACATTTTCGGACAGCCCCTCTCACTGCCTCGCGTTCTGGCTTCGGGCGAATGTATTTCCTAGTGACAACGAACCTGTATTATCCAATTGGTCATTTCCTTGAAGGGTGTGGCCGCTTTAGCTTTGAAAAGCTCGCGACTAAATTGGACGCGAAACGTCGGGGAGGATCTTTCAAAAATGTGCGGAGCCATGGATGGCGGAGCCCAAGCGCGCATGGATGCGCTCGTAGCGTTTTTTGAAAGATCCTCCCCGACGTTTTGCTGCCTCACAGTCAGCGGGCCCATAAGAACAGGACTCCCAAACTGAAGGCCAAACACATGAGAAAAGCCCTCATAGTAGCCATGTCCCGAAACCGGGTCATAGGCCGCAACAACAACCTGCCATGGTACCTGCCCGGAGATCTGCGCTATTTCAAACAAGCGACCATGGGTAAGCCCATCATCATGGGCCGGAAAACCTGGGATTCGATTGGCAGGCCGTTGCCCGGCCGAATGAACGTGGTGATTTCGCGCAATTCCGATTGGGAAGCGCCTGCAGGCACTACCTCTGCCAACTCATTGCAAGAGGCGCTGGTAAAAGCGGAAGCGCAGGCAGAAATCGAAGGTGGTGATGAAGTGATGATCATTGGCGGTGGGCAGATCTACACCGAGGCACTGCCAATGGTCGATCGCATGTACGTGACCCAGGTGCACGCCGAAGTGGAAGGCGATGCGTTTTTCCCGGAAGTAAACTGGGATGAGTGGGAAGAAATCGGACGGGAGGATTTCTCCGCGTCCGAAAACAACCCCTATGACTACAGTTTTGTCGTCTATCAGCGGCCAGAAGCCGGCTGATTAGTCCTTGCGAGGCGGGCGCTTGCCAGCGGGCTTGCCACCGCCTTTGCCACCTTTGCCGGGTGGCTTGCCTTTAAAGCCGCCCGGGCCGCCACGACCTTTCGGGCCTTTCTTAAAGCCGCCCTTGCCGGGTGGTTTGCCGCCTTTGCGATCACGACGGGGTGGAGGCGTTGCGGATACCACCGGCAGTGCATCCGGTTGTTCCAGCGGCAGTGTTCCCGGCTGAATGGCTTCCATCCAGCAGGCCAGGGCGCCTGCGACCATCGCAACGTCCATCTCGTTGCGTTCGGCGATTTCGTCCAGTAGGCCCATCGCCTTGGCCAGCTTGCCATCTTCTGCAAAGCCCAGAAGCTGCTGCTCAAACTGCTGCTCACGCATTTTCTTGAGTTCAACCGGCGAAGGTAGCTGGTAAGCTTCCATGGGCGAGTTGGTGGCGCGCTCCAGTGTCCGCAGCCAGCTGCGCTCGCGCGGGGTGACCAGCAAAATCGCCTTGCCGTTGCGCCCTGCACGACCAGTCCGGCCAACCCGGTGGATATAGGCTTCGGTGTCGTAGGGTACGTCGTAGTTGATGACGTGGGTGATCCGCGGGACGTCGAGTCCACGGGCGGCCACGTCAGTGGCAACGATGATGTCTTTTCGGCCTCGTCTGAGGTCCTCAACGGTCATCTCTCGCTGGCGCTGATTGAGGTCACCATTGAGCGGCGCTACGGCGTGTCCGCGAGCAGACAGTTTTTCGGCCAGCAGAGTAGTTTCAGCCTTGGTGCGCACGAAGATGATGGATGCGTCGCAAGGCTCCACTTCCAGAATGCGGGTCAATGCGTCCAGCTTGCGCTCCGCATAGACGGGCAAGACAAACTGGGAAATGCGCTCGACAGTGCGAGTTTCGCTTTCAATACGGACTTCTGTAGCATCCCGCAGATACGTCTGTGCAACTTTCTTGATCTGCGGCGGCATGGTTGCAGAGAACAGGGCCCGCTGACAGTTGTCCGGCGTTTTGGACAGAATGGCTTCCACGTCATCGATAAAGCCCATGCGAAGCATTTCGTCGGCTTCGTCCAGAACCAGGGCTTTCAAGCTGCCCAGTTTCAATGTGCCTTTGCGAAGATGGTCCAGCATTCGGCCTGGAGTGCCCACAATCACCTGGGCGCCGCGCTTGAGCCCTTTGATCTGTGGCTGAAAATCCTGGCCGCCATAAATGGGCAGCACGTGAAAATTACGGAACTTGCTGGCATAGGTGGTGAAGGCTTCGGCTACCTGAATGGCCAGTTCGCGTGTAGGAGCCAGTACAAGAATCTGGGGCTCCATGACCGAAGCATCGATTCGGCTCAGCAGCGGCAGGGCAAACGCAGCGGTTTTACCGGTGCCGGTTTGGGCCACGCCCAGCAGATGTTTGCCAGCCAGCAGCGCAGGAATGGTCTGCGCCTGGATAGGAGAAGGTTTTTCATAGCCGACGGCCGCAACAGCTTCAAGCACCGCTGCATCGAGGCCGAGTTCGGCAAAGGTCAAATCAGACATTCATGATCTCGGGATTCGGAGGGTAGAGCATTGCAGGACAATGCATAATGTGGGGCAGAGTATACCCGCTTTGCTGCTGCTTTTATATCCGATTTGTCCAGAGCCCTGTAGGTAGTTGCCGGAGCAGTGGTTGCGCCGCTGTTCAGGATTGGGCAAGCTTTCGCTGATTCGAATAGGATGCTAATGAGGCGAGAGAATGACCTTTGATGAATTGTTGAGTGTGAGCGCTGCGCAGAACCAGATAACGATTCCCCCAAGTTGGGGACAGGGCAGGGCCACGTTCGGAGGTTTAACCGCTGCGCTGCTGTTCGAGCGTATGGCTGATGTGGTTGCCGAGGGGAGGCCAATGCGCTCCATGCAGGTATCGTTTGTCGGGCCAGTCAAATCCGACGAGCCTGCAAGCCTGAACGCCGAGATTCTGCGCGAAGGCAAGGCCGTCAGTCAGGCCATGGGGCGGATTGAACAGGGTGATCAGCCTCAACTGGTTGCGTTTGCCAGTTTTGGTGGTGGACGAGATTCATCAGTAGCTGTTGACCCGCTGCCAGCACCGGATGCCCCACCGCCCGAAGAATGCCAGCCGCTATCCTACATCAAGAATGTCACTCCAGAGTTTACCCAGCACATTGAAATGCGCTGGGCATTTGGCCAGATGCCGTTCAGTGGCAAGGGCGGTCGTGAAATGGGCGGCTGGATGCAGTTTCGGGAGCCGCCAGAGGAAATAACCGACGCTCACATTGTCGCGCTGGTAGACGCTTGGCCACCTGCATTGCTGCCACACCTGAAGGCACCGGCGCCGGCGAGTTCACTGAGCTGGGCGATGGATATTCTTCATCCCAGGCCGAAGATCGAACCTGGTGACTGGTTGTTGTACAAGGCAACCATCGATCAGGCCGAGGCAGGGTATGGTCATACTCAAGCCGGGATCTGGACTCAGCAGGGGGAATTGGTGGCAACGAGTCGTCAGACCGTCACGGTCTTCGGTTAAAGAATTGTGCTTTGTCGATGAGGCGGTTTATGCAGCCAGTTCAGACTTGCAGGCGTCGACAATGATGCGGGCAAACGCCTCCGGAGAATCTTCCTGCAGGAAGTGCCCGCCCTGCAGGGTAATGTGAGGCTGACCATGGGCCCCCGGGATACGCCGCTGCATGTGGCGCTCTCCGCCGCGCGTAATGGGGTCGCCACTGCTGAAGCAAGTGATGAACGGTTTTCTCCATTTTTCCAGCACGCGCCAGGCCGCTTTGTTTGCGGGGCTGGCCGGATGACTCTCATTAACCGGTACCAGTTTAGGGAAGGCACGGGCGCCTGATTTGTACTCGTCGTTCGGGAACGGCGCTTCATAGGCCGAGATTTCAGCCTTGCTGAGGGTTCGCTCGGTGCCCAGCTGTACGATACGCCCGATCGGAAGCCATGGGCTGTGAGTGGCAAACGCTTTCCAGAAACTGAACACCGCCGGCACGGATGTTTCCCCGGTAGGCAACATCCCGTTACCGACGATAATGCGCTGGAACAGTTGCGGATGTTCTGCTGCCAGGCGCAAGCCCAAAAGCGAGCCCCAGTTCTGACAGACCAGCGTAATATTTCTGAGATTCAGTGAGTGCAACCAGCTTGAAAGCCAGGCGATGTGTCGGTCGTAACTGTAATCATTGATGTCAGACGGCTTGTCGGATTTACCAAAGCCTATCAGGTCCGGCGCAATCACCCTGTGGCCGGCGGCGGAAACAAGAGGGATCATATGTCGGTAAAGATAGGACCAGGAGGGCTCCCCATGCAGCATCACGACGGGGTCGGCACTGATGGGGCCCTCGTCCACGTAATGCATTCTCAGGCCGGGTTCGGCGTCGAGATAGTTGGGTGTGAATGGATAGTCCGGTAAGCCCGTGAAGCGGCTTTCATCGGTTCTCAGGATACGCATGCCATCGACTGTCCTAACTGATTGGTTGCGTGGCCGAGCAGCAGCCGACCAATACAAATCAGGATATAGCAGTTTGAAATCCACTGTGTTTGGTTTCGGTAACAGTCCGTTGACCAAATGAATCCGGGGCGAATACTGGCGTAAAGATGAGCGAGAGGTTCTCTGGATTAGTGGGCTAACTATCTGATTTATTTAGTCAGGGTCGATGACTGGACGTCGGTTCGAGCGCTTGTCATCCCAGTCCAGTGACTTGGGGTCATACCAGCCAATGTCGTTCAGAACCTTGTCCCTTGTGGCGGGAGAAAGTGTCGGCCATAGGTCCTGGAAATCCTCCAGTCCCTGATCTCGTTGTCTGGCCTGTTTGCCCTGCAGGCGACGGATAATTTGCGGCAGGTGCAAAGCCTCGCCGAGCTGGCCTGGTACCAGAACGTCCTGGCCCATGACTTTGCGGCGATGCGTTCTGGCAGCCAGCACGCGGTGGAGAGCGCTTGCTGCTTCAAGAGCCGTTTCAACGGTAAACTCTTCGTTATCCAACCTTCTGACCTGTTTAACGAATAATCAACAACCCACAACTATACCCTGAAAGCCGTTACACTGGCCATGACGTCGAGGCTAAGTGTCGCTCACCTCTAACAGGGAACTGGTAATCCTCTTATGTACGAAAAACTTGAAACACGGACTTTCCTCGCCATGCTGGTTGGCGTTTCCCTGGCCTTCATCCTTCTGATGAAGCCGTTCTTTGGCCCGATCTTCTGGGCAGTGGCCATCGCGCTGATTTTCCATCCGGTGCGCCAGAAGCTTGCGGGGCGTCTGGGGGATCGGCCCAACGTGATTGCCCTGTTGACGCTGACTCTGTGTCTGGTGATCGTCATTATACCCGTGCTGGCTCTGGTGACCTCTCTGGTGGCAGAGGGCGTGGTCGTGTATCAGAAAATCCAGAGCGGGGAGCTCAAACCCGGTGAATACATTGACCAGGTGGTCAATTCGTTTCCTGCCATTGAGGCGTTCTTCGCGGAGTTCGGGATCAATTTTACCGATCTTCGTGATCGCGCTGTTAGCGTGTTCGTGGGTGGGAGTCAGTTGCTTGCCAAACAGGCTATCGGTTTTGGCCAGAACACTTTCCAGTTCTTTCTTGGCCTGGCGTTGATGGCCTATCTGGCCTTTTTCCTGTTGCGCGATGGTAATAAACTGATCGAGTTGATGATCAAGGCGTTGCCGCTGGGTGACGAGCGTGAGCGCCTGCTGTTTGCCAAGTTTGCCGAAGTTACCCGTGCCACTGTAAAAGGCAATTTGTTGATTGCCATTATTCAGGGCGCGCTTGGCGGTTTCATATTCTGGGTGCTGGGTATTCAGGGTGCCTTGCTCTGGGGCGTGGTGATGGCGATTGCCTCGTTATTGCCGGCAGTCGGCGCAGCCCTGGTCTGGGTGCCTGCCGCCATCTACCTGGCCGCCACCGGTGAAATCGTTTCGGCTGTTATCCTGACGCTATTCGGAACCGTGGTGATTGGCCTGTCGGATAACTTGCTACGCCCCATTCTGGTCGGTCGTGATACCAAACTACCGGATTACATCGTGCTGTTGTCGACTCTGGGTGGGCTTGCGATGTTCGGTATTAACGGGTTTGTGATGGGGCCGCTGGTTGCGGCGTTGTTCATGGCGTTCTGGGGCATTTTCATTCGAGAGTTTGGCGAAGTTGACCCCGAGCCTGAAACGAAACTGCCTCCTTCGGCTACAGAATCACAACAATCCGGCCCGGTGGATCAGGGCTGATTGTGCTAGGCTTTTGGTATAAATCCCGATCTATCAAAGGCTAAGTGCCAGAACGGGTCTGGTTCCACAAAAACAAATCACAGGATACTGGAGTGACTCATGAATAGGCTCACACGTTTTCGCAGTCATATTGCTGCTGCCGCTCTGGCAGGCTCCGTCGCTTTGGCTGCCGCACCGTCTGCCATGGCCAATGACACGGTTGCACTGAAAAATGCGCTCTATGGCGCAGGATACGCGATCAGTAACGTTAGCCCGCAAATGGACGATGCCACGCGTCAGGCGCTGACAAAATTCCAGCAGGACAACGGCCTGACCGCGTCCGGAGTGTTGGATGATTCCACCAAAGAAGCGTTGGGCATGGTGTCTGTGCAGGTTGCTGCATCCAACGCCGCGGAGTCGTCTTCCTCTGGGAGTAGTGCGCCAGAGACAAGCTCTGCCGCGTCTGAACCAGAGCCGGAGCCAGTTGAAGAAGAATCAGAAGATGATATTGAAGAAGAGGACGACGGTGGCTGGTCGTTCTTCTGATCGATGGTGTGAATCCAAATAAACCGGGTGGCAAACACCCGGTTTTTTTATGTCAATCCAGCTTTTCCAGACCCTTCACGGCGCCTTTCCAGTTCGCGCTACTCGACTAACCCGGTCGCACCGCCTTGCTTGATGTCAGGGTGCTGGCGTCGTTTTCCTCGTAATGGCCCTTTGCATTCTCCACAATCTGTCGACCTGCCTTCCGAAACAGCTGTTCGCGACCAAAGTGGTTAGCCAGCAGAGAGCCATGGCCGGGCAGTTTATAATCCGCAATAAAGAGCAGATTCGGTCTGTGCGGAATGGTTGTTTCGCCAATACCTGCTTACAATGTGTTACAGGGACATCATCAGAAGAAGGGAGAAAAGTACATGGCTGGCCAGGATAGCCTGTCTTTACGTCGCCTCAGAGAATTTCAGCCCCTCAACCGGCTAACCGATGATCAATTGGTACTTCTGGCAAACAGGGCAGAGCGCAGACGCCATGGCCCTGGGCAGAGAGTGATTGAGCGTGGCGTGCGTGATGGCCTGGATTTCTTTCTTGTGGAGGGGCGAATCGAGCTGGAATCTGTGGATGGACGCAAATCCACAATCGATGCTGCCTCCGACAAGGCGGTGAACCCCATTGCTCGTTTGCAGCCTCGCATGTACAACGTCACGGCAATAAAACCCTGCGAATTTCTGGTGATCGGGCAGGATCTTCTCAACCAGCTATTGCGCGCGGCCCCTGTACAGCAGGTGGAAATGGATTCGGGCGAGTCAAACGGAGAAGCCGAGAGCGAAGAGCATTATCTGCTGATGGGATTTTACGCGGAACTTCGTTCCAATCAGTTGACCCTGCCCAGCGTGCCCGATGTGGCCTGGAAGGTGCGCCGACTTGTCGACCGTGAGGACACGGCAGCAGAACAGGTTGCCAATGCAGTTTCGGCCGATCCGGCGATGGCGGCGAAGCTCGTTCGGGCCTGTAATAGCCCACTGTATCGCGGGTTCTCTGACGTCCGAAACGTGCGCGAGGCCGTCGTTCGCCTGGGCATGCGAACGACACGGCAGTTGGTAACGGTGTTCTCGATGCGCGAGGTTTTCCGGTCCAAGCACCCTTCTTTGCAAAAAGAGATGGACCGGCTCTGGCGCCACTCCAGAGAGGTGGCAGCGTTGTGCTGGGTGTTGGCTGACAGTGCAACGTCCATTGATCCGGAAGAGGCCTTGCTGGCCGGGTTGCTGCACGACATCGGGGTGGTTCCCATACTGGTTCAGGCGGAGCACCATGTGAACCTGTTTGCCGACCAGACCAACCTCGACCATGCGATTCACGAATTGCGGGGTGATGTGGGCACCGCAGTACTGGAAAACTGGGCGTTTCCCGCTCCATTTCTGAATGCGGTCCGTTATGCAGAGACCTGGTCCCATGAATGCAGTGAGTCTGCTCCTCAGCTGGTTGATGTGGTTATTGTGGCCCAGCTTCATTCGATGATCGGCGCGAGCCAGAATCGGGATCTTCCGTCGTTTGATGAGGTACCGGCCTATCGTCGCTTGGGTGAGCTTGAGTTGAACGCCTCCCGCAGCCTTCAGTTGTTGACTGAGGCGCGGGCACGCGTAGACGAGGTTCACCGATTGCTGTCAATTCACTGAAGATATGGCATGGTAGCCGGTCTTCCGGAGTTTCAGATTTGGTGACAACCCCAACCATGAACGTACCGCTGTTTCCATTGAATTCTGTAGTGTTGCCTGGCGGCAGGATTCCCCTGCAGCTGTTTGAGCCGCGCTATCTCGATATGCTGACCCGGTGCATGAAAGAAGATCGTGGTTTCGTGGTCGTATTGCTCAGAGATGGACTGGAAACCGGTAAAATGGCGGCGTTCTACGACATCGGTACCTATGTCCGTATTATTGATTTCAAGCAACTGGACAATGGTTTGTTGGGTATCACGGTAGAGGGTCAAAGCAAAGTGACCGTGGTGCGTTCCTGGCAGCAGGATGATGGCCTGAACGTTGGGGATGTCGAGTGCCTGCTGGCGGAAGAAGAGCGACTGATCCCCGAGCGTTATGCGGAGCTGCCCTCGGTACTCAAGGCGTTGTTTCGGCACCCCGTGATCCGGGATCTTGGCATGGAAGTGGATTACCACGATGCCCGCGAAGTTGGCTGGCGTCTGACCGAGCTATTGCCGTTGGACAAGCAAGAGAAGCAGCGCCTGGTAGAACTTCAGGACCCGATGGAAAGGCTGGATCGGCTGAACGACCTGTTGGAAGCTCTGGAAGAAAGTGGCTGAGTTCAGATCTGCCCATAGGCCATCAGCGCCTGTGGCCACTGATAGAACAGGTAGGCTGCAGAAAACCCCACCCATATTGTAATCGTCAGAATGAGCGTGGCGTCCAGCGTCACCGGTGTGTTGTCAAATCGGCTGAAGCTGGTTCTGGTCAATCCGGCGATAGCCATTCCCAGAAAGATTCCGGCCAAAATATCGGTCGGCCAGTGAACCCCCAGATAGATCCTGCTGGTCGCAACCAAAACAATTGGAAGGCTGAAGGCCAGGTAGAATTGCCAGCGTTGCCCGGTCCGGAATTCTCGTGCGACAAAGCTCGCGGTCAGGGCGCAGAACAGCGTGATTCCTGTGGCGTGACCGCTTGGAAAAGCGACGGAATCCGGTGACGCCGATGCCAGGTCAGGGCGAGCGATCGCAGTGGCATCCTTGAGCAACCAGACAACGAGTGATGCCAAAATGGTGGCTGTCGCGATGTGAAGAGCCGCTGAATAGAACCCGCGAAATGCAAATAGGGCTGTCATCAGAACCGCCGCCGATAACAGAATCGCCGTGTCGCCCATTAACGTGATCGCGATAAACAGTTTGTCCAGAAGTGGGTGGCGTAACTGGCTCAGCCATTCGACAGCCAGCTGGTCGTATCGGACCAGCAGATCCGTTGCAAGAGCCAGTTGGGAAAGAATAGCGAACAATGCCAGGCATCCAAGGCCCAGCATCATGGACGGAAGAGGAAATTCCCCCGCATGATCCGGCCGGTGGCTGGAGTACAAACGCCAGAAACGATGGGTCGAGTCATAGGCTCTCATCTTTGCGGCCAGCCATTCGTAGGCACGGCTGCCCTGGACGAGCCCAAGCTGAAATCGGAAGATCAGCAGGTATATGACGGTCAGAATGGCGACGCCGATACCGACAACCAGGTAAAAATGTGGCGGCGGTTTGATAGCGCTGGCCATGGCGCTGCCGACCAGATAGCCAGGCAGAATGTAGACCGGGGCCCAACCTATTGCGGAGGCGAAATTGAACGCCAGGAACCGCCGCCATGGCATGAGGAATGCGCCCGCTATCAGTGGAATGACCGGGCGAATCGGGCCCACAAAACGTCCTACCACCACGCTTTTACCGCCATGCCGCCGGAAAAAACGCTCGCCCCGAGTGATTAGCGCCGGATAGCGGGACAGTGGCCATAACTGGTCCAGCCGTCCCTGAAACCATCTTCCCAGTCCAAAACTCAGGCCGTCGCCGGCGATGGCACCAGCTCCGGCCCATAGGAGGACCTGCATCAGTGGCATGGCAGTTTGGCCTGCGAGGGCCGCGATGGCGAAAAGAATGGCAACGCCGGGAATGATGATGCCGGCGAGTGCCAGAGACTCCAGAAAGGCGGTCAGGAAAAGT
Organism: Marinobacter sp. CHS3-4; assembly: GCF_030053415.1. Taxonomy (GTDB): domain Bacteria; phylum Pseudomonadota; class Gammaproteobacteria; order Pseudomonadales; family Oleiphilaceae; genus Marinobacter. The sequence continues at coordinate 1,191,170 of NZ_JASGBJ010000002.1, read as the reverse complement.
GCGAAGGCAAGCCATTGGGGATTCATTGCCAGCCAGTCTGTCAGAGGCTGTAAGCCGTCGGCGGTCATGATTCCGTTGCGTCGCCCTTGCTGTACCACACCGAGTCAGCGCCGCGCTTCTGCGCTTCGTGCAGCGCTGAACGAACTCGGCGGTGCAGATCCTGGGTGCGCCTGTCAGTACTGGCGAGAGTCGTGCAGCCGAGGCTAACGGTTACCTTGCCGACAGCCGGCCAGCTTTCTTCTGCGATTGTCCGTCGAATGCGCTCGGCAATGACGCGCACACCTTCTTCCGGAGTAAATGGAAGGATCAGGTAGAACTGGCCATTTTCAAGCGTGTAGAGCGTGTCGCCTGCCCTTATCACCCCGAACAGATGCCGGGTAAGATCTTTAAGCAGTCTTTGCAGGCCATCTTTGCCGTGCAAGTCTTCCGCTTCATCCGCATAGTCAACGGCCAGCGTTATGACCGACAGGCAGTGGTCCATCACAATGGCGCGGCTGATTTCCTTCTGTAGGGTTTCATCCAGGAAGCGGGCGTTGTGCGCGCCAGTAACGGGGTCGGTAATGGCAAGATCTTCAGCCGACTGCGCCATGTGGTCGTAATGCCAGATGTACAGTGCGGCCACGATGATCAGTGACAACACTCCAGCGATTGTAGTTGTGGCTTCGATCAGCGTTTCGGAGACCAGCAGAAAACCGCTGAGCGTCAGCAATAGCAGCAGAGACAGAATGAGCCCCTGTCGAAGTGGCAGTACCAGCAGGTTGAAAACCACCATGGGCATCACCCAGTGACTGATGCCCGTAGGCGAAAGCGCCATCATGGCGGCCACTAGCGCGCTGTTCAGCCCCGCCAGAATGAAGAGATGCCCTTTGGCAGAGAGTTGGTGGCGACGTGAAATAAAGGTATAGCCGACGCCGCTAAGAGTCAGTAGCGCCATTCCGGCGGCCAGGAAAAAGAGGTCGTAGAACCCGTATCGCAGGTTTTGGAAAGCCAGACTGGCAATGAACAGAGTGGCAAGCGTATACGCGGCCAGATGGGTATGTGTCCTCAGGCGTGTTTCGGTCAAGTTGCTGGACCTCCCGCCCGGTTTTCAGTTCGCTTCTGTTTGTAGGTGCTGTAGGCCTGAGCCCGATCGCCCCCCTGCTGTTGCGCCCGGCGCAGTGCGTTTGCAACCGAGCTTTGCAGGCTGTCAGCATCGTCGCCTATATTGAGGCCTGCAATACCCGCGCTGACAGTCAGCTCCAGGTGATGGGAGCTGAGGAGCGACTTGAGGCCGATTCGAATGGTTTCGGCCAGCTTGGAGGCTTCAGCAGTCGGAATGCCTGGCAGAATGATCAGAAACTGTAGGTCGGCAACCCGGTAGTAGGTGTCGAAGTCCCTCAGCTGAGAGTGCAGGTAGCGGCCGATACGTGGCAGAATAGACCTGATATCGGCGTCTGGATCACTGTCGCTGAGGTGAGTGTCCAGGCCAATCATGATGACAGACATGTCGATGCCTTCTCGCTCACTGCGCTGTATTTCCTTGTGGAGATCGGCCGACAGGTATTCCCGGCTGGCGGCCTGGGTGAGTTCGTCGGTTCGCCGCAGCGGGGCTAGCTGCCGAGATTTGTATTCTCGTAGGAAAACCAGCAGGCAGGAAAGCAAGATGGTCATCAGGAAGGCGCTGATCATCTGATGGCGTTCGGGCATGCCGGTGAGGGAGGAAATGGCCATCATGGCCATGAGCACGCAGATCAGGCTGACGACGGTAGCCCAGGCCAGCGGTAACAAAGCGAAGGCGATGAGCGGTATCACGTAAAACCAGTGCACCAGGCTCCAGGGACCAAACCAGAGACTGGCAGCCAGCGCCATTGCCAGGGCTGCAAACGCCATTTTATGGATGACGGGCCAGGGCGTTTGCAAGCGGTTGGCACTGAAAGCGCTGCTTGTGAATACAACCATTGCGGCAAGCAGCACAGTGACCAGAGTCAGGTGTTCGGATCTGGCTGAAGCGAAAAGCGCGATTGCGATCAGCAATACGAATCCTGTCCGCGACAGGCGGCTTAACAGGAAGTTGTCGGCCATCTGGGCCATGGTGTCCGTCCTCTCCCGGGCGTCCGTGATTCACAGCATAATGCAGGAACCTGTAATATGCCTGCGCTTTCGCATGTGACAGGGCGGTATGATAATCGTTGGGGCGGTTACTTGAAACGGCTTCAGCGAGCTTAAGTACTGAATTGCAAAATGGATCAGTTAAGAGAAGGGTTTTCGATGGATATTGCAGCTTACATGGCGGAAGTCGGCCAGGAAGCACGACGCGCAGCGGCGGAGGTGGCTCGTTCCACAACTGCGACGCGTAATCGCGCCCTGCTGGCGACGGCCGAGGCGCTGGAAAGTGCCCGTGACGCCTTGGCGCAGGCCAATGAGGCTGATCTGGCGCGTGGTAAAGACAACGGTCTTGAGGCCGCCATGCTGGACCGTCTGGAGCTGACCCCGGCCCGTATTGATGCAATGATCGAGGGCCTGAAACAGGTGGCAACGCTGCCAGATCCCATTGGTGAAATTACCGGGATGACTTTTCGCCCGTCCGGTATCCAGGTGGGTAAAATGCGCGTGCCGCTGGGTGTGATCGGCATTATTTACGAATCACGCCCGAACGTAACAGTCGAGGCGGCCAGCCTTTGCCTGAAGTCTGGCAACGCCACCATCCTGCGTGGCGGCTCTGAAGCCATTGAGTCCAACCAGGCCATCGCAGCCTGTCTGGCCAGGGGGCTAGCCGAAGCCGGCTTGCCGGAAAGCGCGGTGCAGGTGATCAAGACCACCGATCGTGCCGCTGTGGGTAAGTTGATTACCATGCCCCAGTTTGTCGATGTCATCGTGCCCCGTGGCGGTAAAGGTCTGATTGAGCGCATCAGTAAGGACGCTCGAGTGCCAGTCATCAAGCATCTGGATGGCGTATGCCATGTTTATGTAGACAGTCATGCCGATCCACAAAAGGCACTGGATATCGCACTCAATTCCAAAACTCAGCGGTACGGAACCTGCAACACCATGGAGACACTGTTGGTGGATGAGGAGATTGCCGAAGATATGCTGCCTTTGTTGGCGGAAGCGTTCCGCAAGAAGAGCGTGGAGCTGCGTGGGTGCTCCCGAACGCAGGCCATCCTGTCAGATGCGGTTGCAGCGACCGAAATGGACTGGTTTGAAGAATATCTGGCGCCAGTGCTGGCCGTGCGAGTGGTGGATGGGCTGGATCAGGCCATTGAGCACATCAACCGGTACAGTTCCCAGCACACCGATAGCATTGTGACTGAAAACTATACCCGAGCGCGTCGATTCCTGACGGAAGTGGATTCCGCCTCGGTAATGGTGAATGCGTCCACTCGCTTTGCGGACGGTTTTGAATACGGATTGGGTGCCGAGATTGGCATTTCCACGGACAAGATACACGCGCGCGGCCCGGTTGGCCTGGAAGGGCTGACCTCCCAGAAGTACGTGGTATTTGGCGACGGCCATGTGCGTACCTGATCGTTTATGAAAGTGATCTATGGCGGTACATTTGATCCCATCCATCATGGACATCTGCGGCTGGCGATTGAGCTAAAAGAGTGTCTGGGTACGGCGGAAATCGCACTGGTTCCCTGTCACATTCCGCCGCATCGACAATCGCCGGGGGCTGGCAGTGATCAGCGTCTTGACCTCCTGCAACTGGCGGTCTCGGACGAACCTGGGCTGGTGGTGGATGAGCGAGAACTGGAGCGTGAAGGTGCTTCTTACACGGCAGATACGCTGCGTCAGATCCGCAGCGAAATTGGTCAGGATAAGCCTCTGGCAATGGTTGTCGGCACGGATTCTTTCGCCAGCTTTGATCGTTGGCGGGAGTGGGAAGCGATTCCGCAGTTGGCACACATCATTGTGGTGGTTCGTCCGGGCTCCGACATCCCCGCGGGGAGCGCTGCGGCCGACTTAATGAGGCAAAAGGCGGCGACCACGGTAGAGGAGCTTTACGCGGCCCCGTGTGGCCGGGTTCTGGTTCTCGAGCCACCCCTCATGGATATTTCCGCGACGGGTATTCGCGAACGAATCGCGGATGGGCGGTCGCCGCGATACCTTTTGCCTGATACCGTCTGGTTAAAAATTCGTCACTTGGGGCTCTACAGACCGTGACTTGACGGGAACTTTTAGTGATACAATAACCAATAGGTAAGACGATAGAGGCGGCCATAGGGGCTGCTTCATGCTCAACAGGGTGATTATGCAGGCAGAGCAGCTTAGAGAACTGGTAGTGAACGCGCTTGAAGATATCAAAGCGCAGGACGTAAGCGTGATCGATGTGAGAGACCGCACCAGCGTGACCGATTTCATGGTTCTTGCATCGGGTACTTCCAACCGCCACGTAAAATCACTGGCAGACTCGGTTGTCTCTGAAGCAAAAGAGCAGGGCGTCCGTGCCAGCAACGTTGAGGGTTCCGGGGCCAGCGACTGGATTCTGGTAGATCTGGGCGATGTGGTTGTGCATGTCATGATGCCTGCCACCCGCGAGTTTTACGATCTTGAGCGCCTCTGGCGCGATGCCCCGAACCTGGGTGTAGCGGGAAGCGAATAGACATGCGTCTGAAACTGATCTGTGTCGGGCAGAAAATGCCTGATTGGGTCAGCCAGGGGTTCAGTGACTATGCCCGCCGCATGCCGCCCGAGCTTGGAATAGAGCTGACTGAAATACCCATGGCCCACCGCGGCAAAAATCCGGACATCGCAAGGTTGAAGAAGCGCGAGGGCGAGGCCATTCTTGGAGCGGTCGCGGCAAAAGATCGCGTGATTGCGCTGGAGGTAGGCGGGCGTAGCTGGTCTACCGAAAAACTGGCTGACCAGTTGGAAAGCTGGCAGCTTGATGGCCAGGATGTCTGTTTTCTGGTGGGTGGTCCTGACGGGCTGGACGATACTTGCCGTCAGCGTGCAGATCAGCTTTGGTCCCTGTCCGACCTCACACTCCCTCACCCCTTGGTTCGAATCCTTCTGGCGGAACAGCTGTATCGCGCATGGACGGTCACCCGCAACCATCCTTACCATCGGGCTTAGGAACTCATCATGCCCTGGGGAGAATTCAAGGATACCGTAGCAGAGCGCAGACTGTTCCAGCGACGAACCGTTGTGATGCTGGTGTTAGTGTTTGTCATGCTTGGCCTGCTGGTGGCTCGCATGTATCAGCTCCAGGTTGTTGAGCACGATGTCTATACCACGCTTTCAGACAAAAACCGGGTACAGGTTCAATCGGTCTCTCCACCGAGGGGTCTGATCTACGACCGTAATGGCGAATTGCTGGCAGAGAACCGGCCCGTCTTCAGCGTTACCCTGGTGCCTGAACGGGTGGGTAACATGGATGAAACCCTCGCCAAGCTCCAGCAATTGCTGGAAGTCTCCGAAGAAGACATGGAACGATTCCAGCGTCGACTGGAAGAGCGCCGTCGGCCCTTTCAAGAGCTCCCTCTCAGATACGATTTGACCGAACAGGAAATCGCTCGCCTGGCGGTTCATCGTCACGAATTGCCCGGGGTCGAGGTAGCCGCTGAACTGGTTCGCTACTACCCCCACAGCGAGCTGACAGCGCACGCCCTTGGGTACGTTGGGCGTATCAATCGTCAGGAATTGCAGCGTATTGATCCGGTCAATTACGCGGGTACCAACTACATTGGAAAATCAGGCGTCGAGCGCTTCTATGAGGAGCTGTTGCACGGTGAGGTTGGTTACCAGCACGTAGAAACCAATGCACGGGGTCGTACCCTGAGGGTATTGGAGCGGCAGAATCCGGTGCCCGGTGAAAACATCGAGCTTCATATGGATTTGAGACTTCAACGCCTGGCACACAAGCTGCTGGATGGTCGTCGCGGCGCTATCGTCGCCATTGAGCCTTCCACTGGCGGTCTGCTGGCACTGGCCAGCGTGCCGGGCTTTGATGCGAATCTGTTTGTCACCGGCATCGGGGTGGATGCTTATCGGGAGCTCCGTGACAGCCTGGACAAACCCCTCTTTAACCGGGCGCTGCGAGGCCAGTATCCGCCGGGGTCAACCATCAAGCCCATGTTAGCCGTTGCGGGCCTTGATAGCGGTGCAACCACCCGCGACAAAACCATTTGGGATCCGGGCTATTTTCAGCTCAAAAACAGCGGCAGACGCTGGCGAGACTGGAAACGCAGTGGCCACGGCTGGGTCGACCTGAAGGACTCGGTTGCGCAGTCTTGCGATATCTATTTTTACGAGATGGCGACCGAGATGGGGGTGGACACCATGCACCACTACCTGTCCCAGTTCGGATTTGGCGAAGATGCGACTCTGGACGTGTCGGGGGCCATGAGTGGTTTGCTGCCCTCCCGGGACTGGAAGCGGGCGGTGCACAGTCAGCCCTGGTACCCGGGTGACTCGGTGAATATGGGGATTGGCCAGGGCTTTATGCTTGCTACACCGCTTCAGCTGGCAACCGCAACTTCGGTGCTCGCAAACCGCGGAAACTGGGCAGAGCCCCGTTTGCTGAAGTCTGTTCAGGGCGATCGGTCAGTTGATGAGGTTTTGCCCGAGGCAACCCATCAATCCATTTCGTTGAAAGATCCCGATACCTGGGCATTTGCCGCCGATGCGATGGCAGAAGTCATGCACGGAGCAAAGGGTACGGCTCGCAGGGTTGGCAGAAACGCTGCCTATCGGATGGCAGGTAAGACGGGTACCGCCCAGGTGTTCAGCCTGGCGGAAGATGAAGAATATGATGAGGAAGAGGTCCGCGAACGGTTACGCGATCATGCCCTTTTCGTCGGTTTTGCTCCGTTGGACAATCCGCAGATTGCCGTTGCCGTGATTGTAGAGAATGGCGGCAGCGGCAGTGGTACCGCCGCACCTGTCGCCCGCGCCATGTTCGACGCCTGGATTCTGGAATACTCTCAGCAGGAATCGTTGGCAGCACTGGGTCAGGAGACCAATAACTGATGGCAGCCGGACAATTTCTTGACCAGCCACATAACCACGCGCTTGCGGGCAGGGCCAGAGGTTTCTGGTCGATGGTTCATCTGGATCCTGTGCTGCTGCTTCTGCTGTTTGTCTTGATCACTGGCGGACTGTTTATTCTGTACAGTGGGGCTGACCAGAACATGGCGGTGGTGAAAGCCCAGGGCATCCGTATGGGTGTGGCTCTGGTGGTGATGGTGGTGTTCGCTCAGTTTGATCCAGCCGTTTTCCGCCGTTGGGCCCCGTGGTTATACGTTGCCGGTGTTGCGGGTCTGTTGGCCGTTTTGTTGTTCGGCGTTGGAGCCAAGGGTGCCCAGCGCTGGCTTGCACTGCCCGGCCTGCCCAGGTTTCAGCCGTCGGAGCTAATGAAGCTGGTGGTGCCCATGATGGCGGCCTGGTATCTGTCACGTCAGTTTCTGCCGCCACGTCTTCGCTACGTTGCGGGCTCTTTCGTGATCGTGGTGATGCCCATGGCGATGATTATTCTGCAGCCGGATCTGGGAACGTCTCTTCTGGTCGGTGCTGCGGGTCTGTTTGTAATCTTCTTCGCGGGCATGAGCTGGAAGCTCATCAGTGCCTTCTTCGCTCTGGCGTCTGTCTCGGCACCGCTGATGTGGTTTTTCGTGATGCGGGACTACCAGAAACAGCGGGTATTAACGCTGCTCGATCCTCAAAGTGACCCCCTTGGCGCGGGCTGGAACATCATTCAGTCAAAAACGGCCATCGGGTCTGGCGGCCTGGAAGGCAAGGGCTGGCTGCAGGGGACCCAGTCGCACCTGGAGTTCTTGCCGGAGAGCCACACCGATTTTATTGTTGCGGTACTGGCCGAAGAGTTCGGGTTCGTTGGTATGGCCTGCCTGTTGGGGCTTTACCTTCTTATTATCCTCCGCTGCCTTTATATCGCCGCCATGGCTCAGGATTCCTTCAGCCGGTTGCTTGCTGGTGCCCTGACGATGACCTTCTTTATTTACATCTTTGTAAACGTAGGCATGGTTAGCGGGCTGCTTCCGATCGTTGGCGTGCCATTGCCCCTGATCAGTTATGGCGGTACGTCCAGCGTGACTTTGATGGCAGCTTTTGGTGTTCTCATGTCCATTCACACTCACAGGCGGATGATCAGTGCCTGACAGACCTGAAAGTGAGAAATTTGCATGTTGAATGCCCGTACGCCCTCGATTCTGTTGATCTTCTGCTGTTTTCTGCCTGCCTCACTGTCGGCAAGCCAGTATCACGAGTCCGAGGCTGGCCAGGCATTTGTCAGTACCATGGCTCAGGATTACGGATTTGAGGCAGGCCGGGTAGAGGTTTTGTTGAGAGATGCACAACGCCAGGATGCTGTTCTGGAAGCCATCAGTCGCCCGGCAGAGAAAACGCTCGAGTGGCACAGCTACCGCAAGATTTTCATGAAGCCTGAGCGTATTTCCCAGGGGCTGGAGTTCATGGCGGCCTACGCGGCCCCCCTGGCCCGCGCCGAGCGGGAATACGGTGTACCGCCGGAAATCGTGACCGCGATCATCGGCGTTGAGACCTGGTACGGGCGTTATCGCGGCAATTATCGGGTGCTGGACGCACTCGCGACCCTGGCGTTTGATTACCCGCCACGCAGCCAGTTCTTTCGCAGTGAACTCGAACAGTACCTTCTGATGACTCGCGAGCAAGGATTGGATCCTCTGTCCCTGAAAGGCTCTTACGCCGGCGCCATGGGTTACGGGCAGTTTATCTCCAGCAGCTATCGCCACTATGCGGTCGATTTTGACGGAGATGGTGTTGCCGACATTCTGGATAATCCCGTTGACGCCATTGGCAGCGTCGCCAACTACTTCAGTGAGCATCGGTGGCAGCATGGCGAACCAGTGGCAGACCAGCTTGATGCGGAACTACCAGCTAACTCGGCGTTACTCACGAGCGGACTGAAACCGAACCTTACGGTGTCGGACTACCGCGAGGCGGGGTTGCCGGTCCCCGACTCTGTCGACGATGACCTTCCGGCCAGAGCATTGAGGCTGAACGGTGGCGAGGGTGAAGGGAAACATGAACTTTGGCTCACATATCGCAACTTTTACGTGATAACCCGCTACAATCACAGTCACCTCTATGCGATGGCCGTGTATCAGCTTGCACGGGCCCTCAAGTCAGGTGAAGATCTTGGTGGAAACAGGAAGGACGGGTAAACGGTGGTGAAACAGTCGGTTGTTCCAATGTTGGTGCTGGTGGCACTGGCAATTGCCGGATGCAGCTCCACGCCCGACCACTCCTCGCGGTATTCGATCTCTCAGGATCGTGCACCTGCCGGTAACTTCGACGTCTCTGGTTTGCAGGATGCGCAACCCAGGTACGAAAAGCCTCGCTCGGCGGGCAATAAATCTCCCTACACCGTCTGGGGCAAATCCTATCGTGTGATGAGCTCCAACGAACGCTATGTTCAGCAGGGTACAGCCAGCTGGTATGGGGAGAAGTTCCACGGTCACAAGACCTCCAATGGCGAGATCTTCAACATGTACGCCATGTCGGCGGCCCACAAGAGTCTTCGGATTCCGAGCTATGCCCGGGTCACCAATCTCGATAATGGCCGGTCTGTTATCGTACGGGTTAATGACCGCGGGCCATTCCATGGCGACAGACTGATCGATCTTTCTTACGCAGCGGCTAAAAAACTGGGTTATCTTGGCAGCGGAACGGCCCGTGTGGAGGTCGCCGCTATCAATGTCAGGCCTGATGGATCGATGACCATGGCGGGTAAGCCCTTCGGTGGGTCGTCAGAGCCGATAGCGAGTACCGGAAACCAGGCGCTGTTTGTGCAGCTTGGATCATTCAGCCACAGGAGCCCGGCACAAATGCTTCTGGAACAGGCCAGCCAGGCGATTTCCAACCCGATGAGGGTGCGTGAGATAGTGACGGAGTCCGGCCGGTTTCATCGTGTACAGGTTGGGCCGTTTCACAATGAAGACGAAGCCCTGGAAGCGCAGACACGTCTGGAAGATCGAGGATTCAAGGAATCCATTCTTCTGACTGACAATCACTAATACAGCCACTCACCAATACATCGAACGGATCCCATGGCACTTACTAGACTGTTCCCCAGATTCTTACGAGTCGTTCTTTCCTTACTACTGCTGGTTCTGTTTCCGGCGGTGACTGCGTCAGCACAATCGGTCCTGATTCCGTCTCCACCCCAGATTGCGGCCAGTTCTTTCATCCTGATGGACCCGATGTCCGGGCGTATCATCATGGAGGAGAACAGCGACGAGCGACTGCCGCCTGCCAGTCTGACAAAAATGATGACGGCTTACATTGTCGAGCGGGAACTGGATGAAGGCCGTATTTCCATGACCGATATGGTGCCCATCAGCGTCAACGCCTGGAAGACGCAAGGGTCAAGAACCTTTGTAAAGGAAGGCACGGAAGTTTCGGTTGAGGATCTGCTTCGTGGTGTCATTATCCAGTCTGGCAATGACGCATCCGTGGCACTCGCTGAGTTTGTGGCCGGCAGCGAGGGCGCGTTTGTCGATATTATGAACCAGCAGGCGCAGTTGCTGGGCATGGAGGCAACCAGTTTTGCCAATGCCACCGGTCTGCCAGCACCTGATCACTTCTCAACGGCACGGGATCTGGCATTGTTGGCCAAGGCCATCATCCAGGACTATCCGGAAAACTACCCGATCTATGCCGAAAAGCATTTTACCTACAACAACATTCGCCAGCCTAACCGCAACAGTCTGTTGTGGCGTGACGATAGCGTGGATGGTCTGAAAACCGGGCACACAGAGGAAGCTGGTTATTGCCTGGTGGCCTCAGCCAAACGAAACGATACCCGCTTGATTGCGGTTGTGATGGGGGCCAGCAGCACGTCAGCACGGGCTCAGGAAATCCAGAAGATGCTGAACTACGGTTTCCGCTACTACGAGACAGAGCGTCTGTTCAGCAAAGGCCAGGAGTTGATGGAAGCGAGGGTCTGGGGTGGCCAGAGTGATCAGTTGTCTGTGGGCATACTGGAAGATGTGCATGTCACCATCCCTCGTGGTTCTCGTAACTCTCTGGAGTCCATCATTGAACTGGATACGGTCATTAAAGCTCCGGTTTCAGTTGGCGATGAGCTGGGTCGGGTAAAGGTCACGCTGGATGACGAAACTGTGGTTGACCAGCCCGTTCTGGCTCTGAGCGATGTGCCGGAAGGCGGATTCTTCAAGCGTATCTGGGACGCGATCAAGTTGTTCTTTATTCAGTTGTTTTAGGGAGTCTGAGAGCCAATGAGTGATCCGAAAGCTCCGAAAATCGAATTCCCCTGTGACTACGTGATCAAGGTGATCGGAGACGCTGCGCCGGATTTCGTTGAATTTGTTCTCTCCGTTGTTGAATACCATGCACCGGAAGTGTCCGAGGATGACGTTACGGTCAAGGACAGCAAGGGGGGGCGGTTTGTCTCGGTGAACCTGACAATTGTTGCTACCGGCGAGCCTCAGCTCAAAGCGTTGTTTGAAGACCTCAAGTCCAGCGGCCGCGTGCACATGGTGCTCTAGTCCATGGCAGAGCTGATCCTGCGAACGTTAGGGGAGCAGCCCTATCTGGAAACCTGGGAAGCGATGAAGGCGTACACCGCCCAGCGCGGACCGGATTCGGCGGATGAGCTCTGGTTTCTGGAGCACCCGAAAGTGTATACCCAGGGCCAGGCTGGCAAAGCCGAGCATATCCTGGCGCCTGGAGAGATTCCGGTGATCCAGGTCGACAGAGGTGGGCAGGTTACCTATCACGGCCCCGGCCAGTTGGTAGTTTACCTGCTGATTGATCTGACGCGCCGCAAGATGGGTGTTCGCGAATTAGTGGATGTCATTGAACAGGCGATCGTGAGCTGCCTGGGAGAATTTGGCATTGATGCAGCGCCGCGGCCCGATGCTCCCGGGGTCTATGTAGAACAGGCCAAGATTGCGTCCTTGGGCCTCCGGGTTCGCCGTGGCTGCTCGTTCCACGGCCTTGCGCTCAATGTCAACATGGACATGGAGCCGTTTGCCCGCATCAATCCCTGTGGTTTTGCCGGAATGCCCATGTGCCAGATGCTGGATTTCGTGCCCTCCATCACGGTCGAAGCCGTGGGCGGGGCCCTTGAGGCTGCGCTTCAGAGCAAGTTGTCAATTGATTCGATATCGCGGGTCAGTGGCTGGTGATTCCGTGCTGCCTTACCAGGTTGCGGCCATTCTTCTTGGCTTCGTAAAGGGCTTCGTCTGCCCGCTGAAGAAGTCTGTCGACCGATTCAGTGCCCTCGATGGTGGCCACGCCGATGCTGACGGTTGTTGAAATGGTCTGATTGTCCGCACTGATTGGGGTGGTGGAAATCTTGAAGCGAATGCGTTCGGCAGTCCGGGCAGCTTCATCACAGTCTGTCTCCGGCAGCAACAGCAGAAACTCCTCGCCGCCCCACCGCGATAGCGTATCAACCTTGCGACTCTGTTCTTTTAAAGTCTGGGCAACCATCACAATGGCATCATCTCCGACGTGATGACCGTAGTTATCATTGATGGATTTGAACAGGTCAATGTCCATTAACAGCACGGAGAACGGCCGGTTGTTTCTAAGGTAACGTTCATATTCGGTATCAAGCTGGGCGTGAGCCTCGCGACGGTTGGCCAGTCCGGTCATGGTGTCGTGTTTGGCCGCATATTCAAATTCAGCCGCCAGTTTCAGCAAGCCCAGTTTGGCGCGGCGCCGACTCTGGTCGAGGGCGAAGCACGTGGTCATTACGAATGTCAGCACGGCCAGCATCGTCAGCTTGAAGCTGGTGGTGTAGGGGACGTCGAACATGGTCTCGCCAACCGGGCTGAACAGAACGGCGGTTGCGAATAGCCCGCCAATGCAGGCCAGCACGCCAACCCGGGCTTCGCTGATGTAAAAAATAATGGCAGGGTAGGCAAAGAGCCAGAGTATGGCCGCGCCCTCCTCAATGGCATTGACGGCCAAATAGGTGAACAGCACAGTGATAATGGTGATGAAGCCACGCCGCTGTAGCGTTGTTCTGCGGCTGATCAGATAGACCAGCCCGTTGAGTGCCAGCAATGCGGCAAACATTGCCAGAAGGTAGGCGGCGGTGGTCTCGCCACGCTCCAGTGAGCGCCAGCCGAAAAACAGGAGCAGGGGAACGGCCGCACAGGTCAACCACCCGATCAGTAGGGGGACAGGAATCTCTCCTGTCACCCTGAACCGGGACAGTCTAACCTCAGGCGCTTGTGTCGTTGTTTTTGTCATGCCAGACATAGTAGCGTCCTCTGGCCCCATTCATTGTGTAAAAAAGTAAACCGAAGGCCGTGGCTAGAAGTAAATCCCAAAGGCATTGAATACATTGGCCTCGGGGCCGCAGACACAGTGACTGATCGGTAAGGCGCTGCGAGGCCATGATCCGTATAATGTGAGACCAGGTTAGACTTTGACATCCGACAAGTCCGAACAGGATTCAGATGGCTTCCAAGCGCAAAAGCACGTCCAACAGCAAAGGCACTTCCGTTTCCCGTATTAAAACTGGCAGTTTTGAACGTCGCCTGTCGCTGACAAAAGCAGGGTTGTTTGCGGGCACTCGCATGGCATCGCACATGGCGACTAACTGGTTCAGCGGGAAGGATAAACGTGAGGCCAGACACAAAGCCATGCTGTCCAGTCAGGCTCAGTTCCTGGTCGACGAGCTGGGGCGCCTGAAGGGAAGTGTGGTCAAAATTGGTCAGGTGATGGCGCTGTACGGTGAGCATTTTTTGCCCGACGAGGTTACCGAAGCGCTTCACACGCTCGAGGATCAGACCACGTCACTGGAATGGTCTGCGATTGAGCGGGTTCTGAAAGATGAGCTTGGTGCAGACCGTTTGGCAGAGCTGGAAGTGGACCCTGAGCCGATTGGTGCGGCTTCTCTGGGTCAGGTTCATCGTGCGAGACGACGCGACGATGGCCTGGAACTGGTGTTGAAGGTTCAGTACCCGGGTGTTGACGAAGCAGTAGACAGCGACCTGAATTCCGTCGCCCACCTGCTGAAAATTGCCCGGCTGGTCTATTTCGGACCCGAGTTCAAAGACTGGCTGGAAGAGGTCCGGGTGATGATGCACCGGGAGGTGGACTATCGGCTGGAAGCCCGAACCACAGAAAGATTCCGCAAAATGCTGGAACACGACCCGCGATTTGTGGTGCCTCGAGTATTGAACGAGTACTGTACTGCCCACGTGATTGCGTCAACATTTGAAGAGGGCCATTCAGTCAGTTCTGTGGCCGTTCGCGAACTTCCCCTGGAGCGCCGCAGCGAGTTGGGAAAGGCGGCGTTGGAGCTCTTCTTCAGGGAATTGTTCGTCTGGAGTGAAATCCAGACTGATCCCAACTTCGGTAACTACCGCATTCGGATTGCCGGTGAGGGCGGTGCAAGTTCTACCCATGATCAAATTGTTTTGCTGGATTTCGGTGCCGTTCAGGTCTACTCACCAGAATTTCTGGATCCCGTCATCCAGATGATCAGGTGCTCTTATGAGGGCGACCTGGACGGAGTGGTGGATGGAGGCATCAAGCTCAAATTCATGAGTCGTGACTGGCCGCAAGATGTACTGAACAAATTCGGCTCTGTGTGTATGTCCGTATTGGAGCCTCTTTCCAGTGATCACAGCCAGTGGCCAGAATACGCCGTCAATGACCAGGGTCAGTATCGCTGGAAACAAAGTGACCTGCCATCGAGGGTTGCGAGACAGGCTGCCCGATCGGCGATCAGTCGTTACTTTAAGGTGCCACCCAAGGAATTTGTGTTTCTGAACCGAAAGCTGATTGGCGTATACACGTTCATTGCCGTGCTGCACGCAGAATTTAACGGTGAGCCGCTATTAAAGGAATATCTTTATGGCGAGCCAGGCAACCCGGATGCTTCCAGCACGACCCATATTACAAAGGCGTAGCGCAGCCCTTTGCCGATACCCACCAGCACTACGAAGTTGAGCCAGGGCACGCGCATAATGCCCCCCACAAGCGTGAGCGCATCACCGCCAATCGGCAGCCACCCCAGCAGCAATGACCACTGCCCATAACGATTGAAGCGAGTACGGGCTTGATCCAGCTGTTTTTCCGATACGGGAAACCAGCGTTTGTGTTTAAAGCGATCCACCTGTCTGCCGATAACACCATTGATGACCGAACCGGTTGTATTCCCCGTTGTGGCCCAGAGCCAGATCCACCAGAGGGAATAACCCTGCGTGACCATGCCACCGACCAGAATTTCTGAATAGGCGGGCAATAGCGTTGCGGCAGCCAGAGCCGTTAAGAAAAGAGTCAGATAAGTCACGGGTTTACCATGTGAATCACGACCTGTCCGAAATGGATGGCTGCATTGCTTGCCCCGTACTAAGCTGAAAATAAACCGATTCCAGACAGGCTACGAGTCCGATGAAAAAACTGTCACTACGTTTCAAGCTATACGCCTTGGTGATTACGCTTCTGTTGATTATGGGGATCAGCATTGTCATCACAGCCCAGATTTCTCTGGGTAGTATGGAAGAACGCATCACCACGGAAACCCGGAATACGGTCAGAGCTCTGGCGGTCGACCGCCTGAAAGCAACGGCCGGGGAGTATGGCGAGCTTGTCGGTGGCATGTTTGCAACAGCCTACCGGACGCCGGAAGTGGTCCGCAATGTGATCACCCGAAATATACAGGCGGGCAGTTCTGGCCGGATCAGCCGGGTTGCTCTTCAAGAGACCGTGGGCGCGGTTCTGAAAGAGCAGAAAAGCCTGAGCTCCATCTACGCTCAGTTTGAACCCGATGCCTATGACGGCCAAGATCGCTATTTCACGGGCGGCGTGGAGGATCACAGCAGCGACGAGGGCACGCTGGAGATATACTATTACCGGTCCCCGGAGGGCGAGGTGATTTTCAGCCGCACAGAGGACCCTGCCACCAAATACCTTGATAGCAAAAATGAGTTCGGAATCCGTGAGGCAGAGTGGTATCTGTGTTCCAGGGATTCCAAACAGCCCTGCATCCTGGAGCCTTACGATTACGAAATCGAAGAGGGCTATTCCGAACTGATGACGAGCCTGGTGTTGCCGATTCTGAATGAGGGTGAGTTTGCAGGGGTGGTGGGCGTTGATATCAATTTGTCGACGCTGCAGAAAACCATCGAATCCGTCAGCCAGAGCCTCTATGACGGGCAGTCCCGCGTGACGCTCCTCAGTGACATGGGGTTAATTGCAGCCTCCAGTCATTATGTGGACTTTCTGGGACGTCCTCTGTCAGAAGCCTTGCCAGATCTGGCCAGCGAATTTACCTCTCTCCATGAAAGTGCTGAACCCTATGACGACGGTGAAACTCTAGCGGTTTCACAGCCCATCAGAATCAAGCTGCCTGATACCGAATGGTCATTGCTGATTGAATTGCCCAGAGACGTTGCCCTTGCCGATGTGAACGATATAACCAGTTTGCTGTCTTCGGAAGTCAATGCCACGGCCGGCAGCCAGGCATTAGTGGGCGTACTGGTGTCGGCGATTGCCATCGGTATCCTTGTTGTTCTGGTGAGTTCGGTGACCAGGCCTCTGAATGAAATAAGAGATCGCATGAAGAACCTGGCCAGTGCCGAAGGGGATCTCACCAGTGAATTGACCATTGATACCCATGCCGAACTGATTGAACTGGCTGGTGGCTTCAACCAGTTCCTGAGTCGCTTGCGGAACATGATTATTGATCTCAAAGAGGTGAATGCAAAGGTCAGCCAGCAGGCGTCTGACGTGAATACCATCGCCAGGGAAACCAACGATCAGACAGAGAGTCAGCACCAGGATATCGAGAGTGTGGTGACCGCCATGAACGAAATGTCGGCGGCGGCTGGTGAAGTGGCCGGTTTCGCAGGCGAAGCGGCCGAAAACGCGCAGATGGCTCAGGATGGCATCCGCTTTACCCAGGAAACCCTGACCGCAGCGGTGGACGGCGTTAGCGCTCTGGCGGGGGACATGGACGAGGCGAGCACGGCGATCGGTCACGTTGCCACCCGCAGCGAAGAAATCAACCGTATTATCGAGGTGATTAGGGGTGTGGCGGAGCAAACCAATTTGCTGGCCCTGAACGCGGCCATCGAAGCCGCGAGGGCCGGTGAGCAGGGTCGTGGTTTTGCCGTTGTTGCAGATGAAGTTCGAACCCTGGCGTCTCGCACCAGGGAATCGACGGATGAGATCAGCCAGATGATTGACGGCCTGCAAAACGACGTTGGTGGCGCCGTTTCGGTCATTCAGACGGGTGTAGAGCGGGCAACGAGAGCCGTTGACGGCACCCGCGAAGCAGATCACTCCTTGGCCACCGTGGTAGAGAGAATTGCATCCATTGTTGAGCATGTAACCCAGGTGGCAACGGCCGCGGAAGAGCAAAGCTCCGTCAGCGAGGAAATCAATCAGAATCTGACCCGTATCAACGATGCGGCCAACGATCTCAGGGCGCTTGCCCAGAGAGTCAGCGGCAGTGGACGCACGTTGGATGAGCAGGTGGGTGCCCTTGATTCAGAGCTTAACCGCCTGAAAACCTGAGATGCTTGATAGAATGGTTACTGGCTATTGCCGTCATTCGTCCCATTAATTTTTATTGTTGATAGGACGTGGCTCATAATAGCGAGCGATTCGGGGCTCTCTGCCCCTTTTGGTTCGCTTTAGGAGTTGTTGTATGGAACAGGTAACCATCTTTGGGCGGTCATCGTGTGGGTTCTGCGTGATGGCGCAGCGGCTCTGCGATATTAAAGAATTACCCTACCGGTATGTCGATATCGAGCGGGAAGGTATCAGCAAGGATGACCTGTCCAGAACCATTGGCAAGCCGGTAAATACCGTCCCCCAGATTTTCGTGGGGGACGAGCATATCGGTGGTTTTGACCACTTTTCAGCGTATGTGGAGCGCGCTGCTCACATCTGAAAATCAGCTTTGAGTTTTTTCTCGATCAGCTGATTTTTCAGTTTGGCCACCCGGGGCAGCCCGTCGTCGAACGGAGGGAAGCTCTCGCCATAAATCAGCGGTTCCAGGTAATCGCGGCAGTCCTGGGTGATTCCATAGCCGTCGTCGGTGATGTAGTGAATCGGCATTTTCTTTTCCTGGTTGGCCACTTCGCTCAGTGGTGCCTCGCCGACCTTCCAGCGATAGGGCTTCGCCTGTTCGCGAACGATGGTTGGCATCAGTGCCTGTTTACCGTTCAACGCCATTTCCACGGCCGCTTTGCCAACGGCATAGGCCTGTTCAACGTCAGTAGCTGAGGCAATATGACGGGCGCTGCGTTGCAGATAATCAGCAACAGCCCAGTGATACTTGTGCCCCAGGGCCTGTCGGACCATATTGGCGAGTGCCGGGGCGACACCACCTAACTGAGTATGGCCAAACGCATCTTTTGCGCCTGCGTCTGCCAGGAAACGGCCATCTTCGTACTGTGCGCCTTCCGAGGCCACCACCACGCAGTAGCCATATTCCTTGACGCAAAAATCGACCCGTTCCAGGAAGCGCTCACGCTCGAAGGGTACCTCCGGGAACAGGATGACGTGTGGCGGCTCGCCTTCTCCTTTTCCGGCAAGTCCGCCTGAGGCGGCAATCCAGCCTGCGTGGCGCCCCATCACTTCCAGAATGAATACCTTGGTGGACGTGTCGCACATGGACCGGATATCCAGACTGGCTTCCAGAGTAGACGTGGCAATGTACTTGGCGACGGACCCGAAGCCCGGGCAGCAGTCGGTAAACGGCAGGTCGTTGTCGACGGTTTTTGGCACGCCGATACAGGTAATCGGGTAACCCATTTTCTCGGCCAGCTGCGACACCTTGTAGGCGGTGTCCTGAGAATCACCGCCGCCGTTGTAAAAGAAGTAGCCAATATCGTGGGCGCGGAACACTTCGATCAGGCGCTCGTATTCTCGGCGGTTTTCAGAAAAGTTTTTCAGCTTGTGACGGCAGGAGCCGAAGGCACCTCCCGGTGTATGGAGCAAGGCCTTGATGTCCTCGTCGCTTTCGAGGCTGGTATCAATTAGCTCTTCCTTCAGGGCACCTATGATCCCGTTTCGGCCCGCGTACACTTTGCCAATCTGTTCAGGGTGCTTGCGAGCGGTCTCAATGACGCCACAGGCGCTGGCGTTGATGACGGCGGTAACACCGCCTGACTGGGCGTAAAATGCATTTCTGATGGCCATTTCGGGGAGGTGCCTCCTGCTGGTGAATGAGTTGCCGTCGATGATACGCCAATCGCCGGTTTTTTTCATGAGCCAAAGGTCATAACGAAGCGCTTGACGCCCCGCAGTCTATACGGGAGGCTTTGCAGGTTCCTGTCTAAGGGTAAAAGGTAAGAGGTCATTCCGTTCATGCACATTCACATCCTCGGAATTTGCGGCACGTTTATGGGCAGCCTGGCCGTGCTGGCCCGAGAACTGGGCCATCAGGTGACGGGCTCAGATCAGGGTGTCTATCCACCAATGAGTACCCAGCTGGAAGCTCAGGGCATCGGACTGATGGAAGGCTATCAGGCGGGGAATCTCGAACCACAACCGGACCTGGTACTTATTGGCAATGCCATGTCACGTGGCAATGCGGAAGTGGAAGCCGTCCTGAATCGCAACATCGATTACATGTCCGGGCCTGAGTGGCTGGCTCGCGAGGTATTGCGCCATCGCTGGGTGCTCGCCGTGGCTGGCACCCATGGCAAAACCACAACGACCTCAATGCTGCTGTGGATTCTGGAGCAGGCAGGATTTGACGCGGGGTATCTGGTGGGTGGTGTGC
The DNA here is from genome assembly GCF_030053415.1 of Marinobacter sp. CHS3-4. GTDB lineage: Bacteria > Pseudomonadota > Gammaproteobacteria > Pseudomonadales > Oleiphilaceae > Marinobacter. The sequence continues at coordinate 1,171,468 of NZ_JASGBJ010000002.1, read as the reverse complement.
CCAACGATTTCCCGGTGTCGGCTCGCCTTGGTAGCAGTGATTTCTTCGTGATCGAGGCGGATGAATACGACAGCGCCTTTTTCGATAAGCGATCCAAATTTGTCCACTACCGGCCGCACACACTGATTCTGAACAACCTGGAGTTCGACCACGCCGATATCTTTGACAATGTCGAGGCGATTGAACGCCAGTTTCATCATCTGGTGCGGACGGTGCCTTCAAACGGACTGATTGTTCGGCCGTCCCGAGACCACCATCTGGATCGAGCGCTGGAATTGGGGTGCTGGACCAGCATTCAGGAAACGTCCGTTGGCAGTGAAGTGCCGTATATGAGCGATTGGCGCGCCGAGTTGCTCAAGGAAGACGGAAGCGAATTTATGGTGATTCACCGTGAGCAACCGGTAGCCAAGGTGAAATGGTCACAGACCGGAATGCACAGCGTGCGTAATGGTTTGGCTGCGATTGCCGCAGCCCGCCATGTTGGTGTGACGCCGGATCACGCCATTTCAGCACTGAGCCGCTTTGGTGGCGTGAAGCGCCGAATGGAATTGCTGGCGGATGTGAATGGCGTAAAGGTTTATGACGATTTTGCTCACCATCCGACGGCCATTGCTACGACGCTGGAAGGTTTGCGTAACAAGGTGGGGCAGGAAACGGTGCTTGCGTTGATAGAACCTCGTTCCAATACCATGCAGCAGGGGGTGCATCAGCAGTCTCTGTTGCCAAGTGCAGGCGCTGCAGATCAGGTGGTTTGGGCTAATCTCAACGGCATGAGCTGGCTCACAGATCTGGTGTCTGCCAGTGAAGGGGATAGCCGACCGCATCACTATGTTGAGTCCACGCTTGAGGCGCTTGTTGAACGGGTAGCCGGGCAGGCAGTTGCTCCATGCCATATAGTGGTGATGAGTAATGGCGGTTTCGGCGGAATTCATAAGAAACTGATTCACGAACTGGAACGCAGATCTTCCTGATCCAATTTGCATTATTCGATATGGATAGCAATTTATGACCCAGGTTACACAGCAACGTCGCGTCATCAATCTGGCTTTCACCGGGGCCTCGGGTGCCCAGTATGGCCTGCGGCTGTTGCAATGCCTGGTGGCCGCTGGGTGCCAGGTGCATATTATGATCAGTAAGGCAGCACAGATCGTTATCGCCACCGAGACTGACTTGAAGCTGTCTGGCAACACGGCTTCGATGCAGGAAGCCTTTCGAGACTATGCAGGCGCTGATGAAGGGCAGGTGCTGGTGTTCGGTCGGGAGGACTGGTTTTCACCACCCGCCTCCGGATCAGGAGAAAAAGCGCCGCTCGTGGTTTGCCCTTGCAGCACCGGAACCTTGTCTGCACTGGCCACCGGTGCCAGTAACAATCTGATTGAGCGGGCCGGTGATGTCGCATTGAAAGAGCGCCGAAAATTAATCCTGGTTCCCAGAGAGGCGCCGTTTTCTGAAGTTCATCTGGAGAACATGCTTCGGCTCACCCGCATGGGGGCTTTGGTCATGCCTGCCAGTCCGGGCTTTTACCACCAACCCGAATCCATTGCTGACCTAGTCGATTTCATCGTGGCTCGGCTGATGGACCACCTCGATTTTCCTCAGGATTTGATGCCCCGCTGGGGAGAGGATAGGCTGGCGTCCAAAAAGGCCGATTGATCGGCGCCTGGCTGGCGATGCATACCCTATCTGCGATGGTTTTGGTCAGCCCGAATGACATTTTTCATCATTGAGCCCATCTGCACCTGCGGCTGACACTGTTCCTATCACAACAACACAGTTCGCTGAGGTTTATCATGATTCCACGCACGATTTTCGACGCCGACCTGGATGGGTTTCGCGATTCCGTTCGAAAGTTCCTTCAGCAGGAAGCGGCCCCTCATCATGAACAGTGGGAGAAAGATGGCCAGGTCAGTCGCGAAATCTGGGCCAAGGCCGGCGAATTGGGTTTTCTTTGCCCAACTTTGCCCGAAGAATACGGCGGAGTCGGCGCCGATTTTCGATACAGTGCCGTTATCATGGAAGAGGTTTCCCGTGCGGGGCTTTCCGGTATTGGCTGGTCGTTGCATTCGGACATAGTCGCACCTTACATACTGAACTATGGCTCAGATGATCAGAAAGCCCACTACCTGCCCAAGTTGGCGACTGGTGAAATGATTGGCGCCATTGCGATGACCGAGCCCGGTGCAGGGTCCGATCTTCAGGGCATCAAAACCACCGCCGTCAAGGATGCTTCTGGCGAGCACTACGTACTCAATGGCAGCAAGACGTTTATCACTAACGGTCAGATGGCGGACCTGGTAATCGTCGTGGCCAAGACGGATCCCAAAGAAGGCGCCAAGGGCACCAGTTTGTTTATCGTGGAAAGCGAATGGGATGGCTTTGAAAAGGGGCAGAACCTGAACAAAGTGGGGATGAAGGCCCAGGACACGTCAGAGCTGTTCTTCCAGGATGTAAAAATTCCGGCAGGAAACCTGATTGGCGGTATGGAAGGCCAGGGATTCTTTCAGTTGATGCAGGAGTTGCCCGCAGAACGTCTGCAGGTAGCCCTGACCGCCGTCGCGGCCGCTGAAGCTGCCTGGGAGTGGACACTGGATTACGTGAAAGAACGCAAAGCCTTCGGCAAACCGGTGATCAAGTTCCAGAATACCCGCTTCAAGCTGGCCGAGCTGAAGGCAGAAATCACCGCGGCAAGAGTGTTCTGCGACCGCTGCCTGGAGCTGCATCTGGAGAAGAAACTGGACATTCCCACCGCAGCCATGCTCAAGCAGCACACGACGGATCTGCAGTGCAAGGTCATGGATGAGTGCGTGCAGCTGCACGGCGGCTACGGCTACATGTGGGAATATCCCATTGCCCGGGCCTGGGCTGATTCCCGTGTACAGAGAATCTACGCCGGAACCAACGAAATCATGAAAGAAATCGTGGCCCGCTCTTTTTAGGGCACAGGAAGGCGCAGTTCTATCCCTGTGCAGGGATAGAACTGCGCCAGCAGGTTACCTAAGTTTACAAATTGCCAAACCTATCAAGGTTCAAAGAGCCAACATCCCCTAAAGTAGCGGCACAACCTCTAACAAGGACAATGGTTGCCGCGATGAAATTCCTGCTCCCTGTCACCATCACTTTATTTTCCCTCCTGCTGATCGGCTGTGAAGAGGAATCCGACGTTTATCCGGAAGACGGTCGGAACTTCGATGCGGAAGGCTACATCGATACCAAGCCTTATGTCGGTCGGGTGATGAATGGTTACCTGAAGAATGCCCGTGTCTGGCTGGATATTGACGGCAACGGGCAGTACACGCCCGGTCCTCTGACCATTGAAAATGAAGCCGGAACCGAGCTGGTGCTGACAAGTGGAGAGCCCACCGGCATGTCAGGGCAAGACGGGCGGTTTGAGCTTGATATTTCGCAGCTGGAGCAGGATCCGCTAATTTCCGCTGATCTGGACCCCAAGGACTATCCACTGTTTGCGGTGGTGCTGCCTGGCCAGACACTGGAGCAGACAGACGCTGGCGACCAGGTTCTGGACAATGCGTTCATGATGAGTTCGCCGCCTGGCGTTCGCAATGTGACGCCTCTTACCACCCTTGCTCGTCAGCGACAGGTAAATGGCCTTTTCGGGTTTCTGTCCGGGACGACCGAGCTGGCTTTGGCTCTGGGTAATGTAAACCTGGTCAGTGATTATGTGTTGTCTGGTGATGTGCGCGCTCAAGCCTATGCCAAGGCATTCGGACGTTTTCTTTCGAGTCAGCTTCCCTCTTACTATAAAGAGATTCTGGCAGACGGCGATGGCCTTCAGCCGGGCCTGAGCGCTGATGCTGTCAGGTTGATGGGTATTTCTTTTGCCCGAAACGCACTTGAGATTGTCCAGGCTGTAGATTCGGCTGCAGTGGACGGTGACTATTCAGTGGTCGATGTGGAGGCACTCGAGTTGCCGGATGTGGATCTGGAATTGGAAGACAACGAGGTGGTCGTTCGGCAAACTGTTTTTGCCCGCGCCAGTGACGAATTGCCAGAATCTATCTCCAGTCTTGAGGAATTGGCGGAACTATCTTTTAACTACTCCGAAAGTGGCCGTCTGACTTCTATAGAAACCAACGGATGCATGAAACCAGAGCTCAGCGAATTGGTCAGGTTGATCAATGCCAATGGCCGCATCGCGGATACAGACGTTCAGTGGGTGCCCACGATCACACTCAATCAGATCTCCGGAACCTTCTATGATGAAGAGGGTGTGGACGAGCGCCTGTCCTTTGACTGGGAAAATGGAACGGCCGCTTTCGAAACGACGACCACCTGCCACGGCAGCCTTGCCTCCACTTCCGAACTTGGGGGGGAGGCGGCTATTGCATACGACTGGTCGATGGCGAATGGTCGCGTTGACTCCATTACGGCCATCAGCGATAGCAAAACCGAGATTTTGAAGCCTGATTACACTGGTAGTTCGGATACGTTCCTTGGTTTTACCCGAACGGTAAACGGTATCGACAGGGAAGTTGTTGCATTCAGTTCTGCCCCCCAGTCCTGTGAAGCTGATATCGCAGATGAAGATTTGGATGAACCGCTGGTTGTATCTGCCACGCAGAATTACTCCATCTCGGGCGAAATGGAAATACCTTCAGCTCTGGCTAATGTGGCGCTGGAACTGGATCTTCGCGACGGTTTCAATCGCCCATTGCGATACGGCTTTCAAGATGAGGGTTTTCAAGGCACGGCAGGGGTGGTCAACTCAGGCGGCTTCCAGTGGCAGTTTTACTATCCCACCACCAGCCAAGACCGTTTTATTCCGGATCAACCCAACCTGATCGATAGCGCGTATCTGAAGCAATACCAGGGTGAAGACAGTTGCGGGCGTGCGGTTGACCGGGCACCATTCACTGGATATGCGCGAGTCGCCTATTCCTACCAGAAATTTTCCGAGTATCTAGCCGGGCTGGTTCAGTAAAAGAGCCAGTTTCGGCCAGCATCAGGCCGACACAAATCAACGCATCGGGAATTCTTCAAATATCGGGATGATGTGCTTTTCTGAGAGCCATTTCTTGGGGAAAGAAATGGTGCCGAGGAGAGGACTTGAACCTCCACGGGGTTGCCCCCACTAGCACCTGAAGCTAGCGCGTCTACCAATTTCGCCACCTCGGCAGATGACTTGCAGCTATTCCGGCGCAGTTTAAAGCATCTGTGGACGCTTTATATTACTGAATTTCCGGGATTTCTGCTTCGGAATCGGCGTTGCCGTTATCCGATGGCGCGTACTTTAATCATTCGCAAAAAAACTGTCAAATGTTTTTTATCGGCTTCTGGCGGTCTTTCACACCGTTATTTTGCCCGCGTGTTAGGTGGAAACTGGCCCTCAGCGTTATACTCCTGCCCAATAGTCGATCATCGATACACTCAAGTCGCTGGCTGCTGCGGAGCAGCCGGCAGAAGGACAAGAATGGTTTCCAGAAAAAAATCAGGCCAAGACCCCCATGCCCAGCGTGAGGCAAGTAAATACGACAACCCGATCCACAGCCGGGAGTTTATTCTTGCGCACCTGAAAGAGCGCGGTGCGCCAGCTACCCATGAAACTCTGTGCTCAGAGTTCGGGCTTGATTCGGAAGAAGGCATTGAAGCGTTGCGTCGCCGACTGATTGCCATGTGCCGAGATGGCCAGATGATTTGCAATCGTCGCGGCGCTTATTTGCCGCTCGAAGAGGCGGACCTGGTTTCCGGGCGAGTGGTCGGTCATAAGGATGGTTTCGGGTTTCTGATACCGGACGACGGCGGCAGCGATCTGTTCTTGACCGCCCGTCAGATGCGGCAGGTTTTTCATGGCGACCGGGTTGCTGCCAGGGTGGATCGCGTGGACGACCGCGGGCGTCGTGAGGGTGTCATTGTCGAGGTGCTGGAATATCGAACCACCCAGACCGTGGGGCGACTTTTTCAGGAGAGCGGTATTACGTTCGTTGTGCCAGAGAATGCCCGCATAAACCACGAGGTGTTGGTGCCGGCAGAACATGTTGGCGAAGCGCGTCACGGCCAGTATGTGGTGGTCGATATACTGCGTCAGCCTTCGGTTCGCACCCAGCCACTTGGCAAAGTGGTTGAAGTTCTGGGCGAGCACATGGCCCCGGGTATGGAAATCGAGGTGGCTATTCGGTCTTATGATATACCCCACAGTTGGCCGCCCGCCGTTGGAGAGCAGGCGGCTGATATCCCGGAAGAGGTGTCAGAAAGTGACAAACAGAACCGGGTCGATCTCCGCAACCTGAATCTGGTCACGATTGATGACGAGACTGCCAGAGATTTTGACGACGCCATCTATTGTGAGCCAAGACCCCGGGGCGGCTATCGCCTTGTGGTTGCGATCGCCGATGTTTCGCATTATGTGCGTCCGGGCTCGCCCCTCGACGAGGAGGCGATCAATCGCGGCAACTCTGTGTATTTTCCCGATCACGTTGTGCCGATGTTGCCCGAGAAGCTGTCCAACGGCTTGTGTTCACTGAATCCAGGAGTTGACCGGCTGTGTATGGTCGCGGATATGACCGTGAGCGCGGCCGGACGAATCAGCAGCTATTCCTTTTATCAGGCGGTGATGCACAGTCATGCGCGGCTGACCTACAACAAAGTCAGCGACATGCTGGAACGCCCAGATTCCGAGCCTGGTTATCGCTTGTGCGAGCAGTACGCCCATGTATTGCCCGATCTGCACAATCTTTATGGGCTGTTCAAACTGCTGAGGAAAGCCCGCACTGAACGCGGTGCTATTGATTTTGAAACCACTGAAACCAAAGTGGTTTTTGATGCCAATCGCAAGATCGAAGAAATCGTTCCGGTTACCCGCAACGACGCTCATAAAATCGTTGAGGAATGCATGCTGTGCGCCAATGTGGCGACCGCACGTTTCCTGAAAAAGCACAAAGTGCCGTCCCTGTACCGGGTACACGATGGGCCGTCCGAAGAGCGCTTGAATGCCGTTCGATTATTTCTGGGTGAGCTGGGCCTTCAGCTTGGTGGCGGCGACAGCCCGACATCAGCGGACTATCAGGAGCTTTTGTCCAGCATTGCAGACCGTAGCGATGCCAACGTCATTCAGACCGTGATGCTGCGCTCACTGAGTCAGGCGGTGTACAGCCCGGAAGAGGGCGGCCACTTCGGTCTCGGTTTTGCCAGCTACGCGCACTTTACGTCGCCCATACGTCGCTACCCGGATCTGATCGTACACCGTGGCATCAAGTCCATTATTCATGGCGATCAAGACTCCAAGGATGTGGTTGCGCCTGAAAAGCGGGATTCCGAACTGGCCAAGTATCCGTATGACTATGCGCGCATGCAGCAGCTCGGGGAGCACTGCTCCATGACCGAGCGCCGCGCAGACGATGCAACGCGTGACGTGATGGCGTGGCTGAAGTGCGAATACCTCAAAGACCATGTGGGCGAGGAATACGATGGAGTGATTGCTTCGGTGGTGCCGTTCGGCTTCTTTGTGGAGCTTTCCGGGGTTTACATCGAAGGACTGGTTCACGTCTCCACGTTAGCCGGTGATTATTTTCACCATGATTCGGCCAAGCACCGCCTGATTGGTGAGCGCACGGCCATGAGCTTCCGGCTTGGCGATGAAGTGCGTGTGAAGGTGGTCCGGGTTGGTATGGAGGATCGCAAAATCGATCTGGAGCTGACCAGCGAGCCGCATCATCGCCAGGCTGATCTGGATGCTCTGGAAGTCACCAAGCGATCGCCAAAGGATAAAGGTCGTGCCAAAGACAAAGGCCGCGCCAAGGACAAAGGTCGGGGTGACGGTAAGGGCCGTGGAAAGGCAAAGCCTGGCACGAGCAAGCCGGATGGAAAGCCCTCTCGCCCGAAAAAACGCCCGGCCAGCTCCGGTTCCGGAGACGGTGAAATGTCAGCCCGGAACAAACTGGTGGCAGAGGCCGCCAAGCTGGCGCTGGGCGACGGCAAGAAGAAAGGCAAGAAAAGCAGCCGCACCGGTACTGATAAAAAGCGCAAGCCAAAAAAGTAGGGAAGTAGTTCGTGTCTGACGAGTATATTTTTGGCTGGCATGCCTTTGAAGCCGTACTGAAACGTGAACCCCAACGGTTACTGCGGGTGTGGATCCAGACCGGCCGGCAGGATAAGCGGGTAAAAAGCGTGACTGAGGCGCTGGATAGCCACGGCGTTGCCTGGGAGGTTGTTCATCGTCGGGAGCTTGATAAGCGGGTTGCGGGTGTCCATCAGGGTGTTGTGGCCCAGGTATCCGAAAGTCGCGAATGGAGCGAGGACGATTTGCTTCAGTCCCTGGCTGGCCAGGACGCTGCGCCTTTTCTGTTGATTCTCGATGGGGTCACCGACCCCCACAATTTGGGCGCGTGCCTGCGCACGGCGGATGCTGTTGGTGTTCAGGCAGTGATTGTGCCGAAAGACAAATCGGCATCGCTGTCGCCAACCGTCAGAAAGGTCGCTTGTGGCGCGGCTGAAACCGTACCACTCGTGCGTGTGACCAACCTTGCCCGATTCATGAGAACCCTACAGGATGACGGCGTTTGGCTGATTGGTACTGCTGGAGAGGCGAACAGCACGCTGTACCAGGCGGATTTCAAAGGTCCAGTAGCGCTGGTGATGGGCGCTGAAGGCAAGGGAATGCGTCGCCTGACCCGTGAACACTGCGACCTGCTCATCAATATTCCGATGCTAGGGCACGTAGATAGTCTGAATGTGTCGGTCGCCACTGGCGTTTGCCTTTACGAAGCCTTGCGTCAGCGTCTTGCATAGAGACTCCGATACCCCTAGAATACCGCACCCCTTTTTTTAGGGGCGCTTTTGTATTGCCTGAAACCAGCCTTGCTGGTGTCGGGCGTCAAAAAAGCGATAGAAGCCGGCAGCCTGGTCTGCCACCTCCTTGCTTCCTGTAGGAGTGCCCCGCGAGGCTCGTCTGCAAGAGGCTGTTTAAACCGTAGGGAGAACTCATGCGTCACTACGAAATCGTATTTATGGTACACCCGGATCAGAGCGAGCAAGTGCCCGCGATGATCGAGCGTTATACCAACCTCATCACTGAAGATGGCGGTCAGGTACATCGCCTTGAAGATTGGGGCCGTCGTCACCTGGCTTACCCGATCAACAAGATTCACAAAGCTCATTATGTCCTGATGAACGTTGAATGTTCACAGGGTGCGATGGACGAGATTACTCACAACTTCCGCTTCAACGATGCCATCATCCGCGACATGATCCTGCGTCGCGACGGTGCTGACACTGAGCTGTCACCGATGAAAGCATCTGAGTCCCGTGAAGACCGTCGTGGCGGCGGTGAAGATCGCCCACGTCGTTCCTCCGAGTCTGAGGAAAATCAGAATCGTCAGACTGAAGATCAGGACGAAGAAGAGTAATTAACCGGAGTTGAGGAGTTAAGTTATGGCTCGTTTTTTCAGACGTCGTAAGTTCTGCCGCTTCACGGCAGAAGGTGTGAAAGAGATCGATTACAAGGATCTGGACACCCTGAAAGGTTACATCACTGAAACCGGCAAAATCGTGCCTAGCCGTATCACCGGCACCAAAGCACGTTATCAGCGTCAGCTGGCTACCGCTATCAAGCGTGCCCGCTACCTGGCACTGCTGCCGTACTCGGACAGCCACGATAACTAAGATATAGAATCACAGGACTCGGGACCATGCGTGCACTGGCACAATTTGTTATGCGCGGTCCCCTGCAGGCGGGCGGGGTTGCAGTTGCTGCGACATTGGTCCCCCTGCTGTTCTGGATCGGTGCAGCGGTCATCGGCCTGGTTATTCTCAGGTTAGGTGTCCGTCAGGGACTGAATATAGGTCTTTGGGCACTGCTTCCAGCGCTGGGCTGGGCCTGGGTAAACGACCCGACATCCCTGGTGGTATTACTTCAGGTGTTTGTTGTGGCGTCGGTACTCAGGGTATCCCAGTCCTGGGAAAAGGCACTGATGTCTGGCACCGGTCTGGCCATTGTCACTGGCTGGCTGTTGCCACTGATTTACCCGGATATGCTGGACAGTCTGGTTCAGACCGGGGTGCAGTTTTACGAACAGTACAATGCTGAGATGGCGAAAACCTTTGGCGACAGCCTGGAGACCGTCATTCGGCAAACCATGATTGCGAGTATGGCCGGAACCTATCTGATGGTGGGTATCGGCATGACGATGTTGGCAAGATCCTGGCAAGCCAAGTTGTACAACCCGGGAGGTTTCCAGAAAGAGTTTCACGCTCTTCGGTTATCGCCGGCCATCGCAGTTCTCTGCGTGGTGATCACTGTGGGAGGCTCGTTTATCGGGCTGAACCCCATGCTGATGGGTTGGGCTGGCGCGTTTCCGCTGGTTTTGGCGGGCCTGGGGCTGATTCATGGGTCTGTGCGTCGAAAGGGGCTGAGTGGCCAATGGCTGGTGTTGTTCTATCTGGCGTTGGTTTTCCTGGGTCCGAGTCTGATGATTTTGTTATTGGTTCTGGCGTTTGTGGATAGCTGGTTGGACATCCGGGGGCGAATCAAGCCTGCGGACCCGGCTGAATAAAGCACGAAGAGGTTAACGAGATGGATGTTATTCTGCTCGAAAAAGTAGCAAACCTTGGTTCACTGGGTGACAAGGTTAAGGTAAAGGCCGGTTACGGTCGTAATTTCCTTCTGCCATATGGTAAGGCTGTTCCTGCAACTGCAGACAACCTTAAGGCGTTCGAAGAGCGTCGTGCCGAGCTGGAAAAAGCAGCTGCCGAGAAGCTGGCTGCCGCTCAAGCGCGTGGCGAAGCCCTGAATGGTGCATCGGTAACGATCACTTCCAAGGCTGGCGAAGAAGGCAAGCTGTTCGGTTCTATCGGTGTGCGTGATATCGCAGATGCAATCACTGCTGCCGGTACCGAAGTGGAGAAGAGCGAAGTTCGTCTGCCAGAAGGCCCACTGCGGGTTGTTGGCGAGTACGAAATTGAGCTGCAGCTGCACTCGGACGTAAGCGTAACCATCAATCTGGCGGTTGTTGCCGAGTAAACGACGGCGGCAAACCACAGAATGCTGGACAACTCGTGACCAGTGCACGAGCGAAACGGGCCCGGTTCCATTTTTGGTGGATTCCGGGCCTGTTTCGTTATGGGCTTCGTTATGGGCTTCGTTATGGATAGTGACGTTCTGGAAACGGATGTTCTGGTGTATGCTTGTGGTTTTAAAACACAGACGAAGTAGAGTCCATGGCCAACCCCAATTTCCAACCGGTTTCCAGTGATACGGAGACCAGCCGGATAAAAGTTCCCCCGCATTCCGTAGAAGCCGAGCAGGCTGTCCTCGGCGGCTTGATGCTCGACAACAGTCGCTTTGACGAAATTTCCGAGTTTATCTCTGCGGTTGATTTCTACCGTCAGGATCACCGCCTGATCTTCGGTGCAGTGGAGCGACTGGCGGGGGAAGGCGAGCCATTGGACGTGGTTACCCTAGCAGAGTTTCTCGAGCGCGCGGGTGACATTGAAGATGCCGGCGGGCTGTCGTATCTGGCGGAAATGGCGGAAAAGACCCCGGGTGCTGCCAATATTCGCGCTTACGCCGACATCGTGCGCGAGCGGTCAATCCTGCGTCAGCTGGTCGAAGCCTCCGGTAAAATTTCGGATTCGGCGTTTAACCCCCAGGGTCGAAACAGCAGCGAAATCCTGGATGAGGCCGAACGCAATGTCTTCAGGATTGCTGAATCCCGGATCAAGGAAGGGTCCGGTCCGCAGACGATCAACCCCATTCTGACCAAGGCGTTGAGCCGCATTGAGGAGCTGTTCGAATCGGGTGAAGCCACGACCGGCCTGACCACGGGGTTCAAGGACCTGGATGAGTGGACATCGGGCATGCAGCCTGCCGATCTGTTGATTGTTGCGGGCCGCCCGTCCATGGGTAAAACCACCTTTGCGATGAACATCGTTGAAAACGCGTTGATCACTACCGGCAAGCCCATTCTTGTGTTCAGTATGGAAATGCCCGCCGATGCACTGGTCATGCGTATGCTGTCATCGCTTGGTCGTATCGATCAGAGCAAGGTGCGAAGCGGTCGTCTGGAAGAGGACGATTGGCCGCGGCTGACGTCCGCCGTCAGCCTGCTGAAAGACAAGCCACTGTATATCGATGACACCCCCGGTCTCAGTCCCACTGAAATGCGTTCCCGTGCGCGCCGGGTCGCCCGCGAGAACGGCGGCGAACTGGGGTTAATCATGGTGGATTACCTCCAGTTGATGCGGGTGCCCGGGAATACCGAGGGCCGTACCGCGGAAATCTCCGAGATTTCCCGCTCGCTCAAAGGCCTGGCAAAAGAGCTCAGTTGCCCGATGGTGGCCCTGTCCCAGCTTAACCGTAGCCTGGAGCAACGGCCGAACAAGCGGCCAGTCAATTCGGACCTGCGAGAATCGGGCGCCATTGAGCAGGACGCCGACGTCATCATGTTTGTGTATCGGGATGAGGTATACAACGAGGACACGTCGGATAAGGGAATTGCCGAAATCATCATCGGCAAGCAGCGTAACGGCCCCATTGGTACTGTTCGGTTGGCATTTATCGGCAAATACACCAAATTCGAAGACCTGGCCCACGGCGATTATGGTGGTGACTACTGATGCCCAGATCCACAATCGCCCGAATTGACACCAACGCCATCCGTCAGAACTATCGCAGGGCCCTGGCACTGGGTAATGGCACCCGGGCCATGGCCGTTATCAAGGCCGATGGCTACGGTCACGGTATCCGTGACGTCGCTGTTGCCCTTAAAGACGAGGCGCCGAAATTTGCCGTTGCGTGCATTGAAGAAGCGCATGCAATTCGCGAGGCAGGCGTTTCCCAGCCCGTGGTGTTACTGCAGGGGCCACACAGCGACCAGGACATTGGAACCAGCGAAGCGGAAGGCTTTGAGCTGGTCATTCACAGTGAGCATCAGCTCAACTGGCTCGATCAGCAAGCAGTGGTGCCGGTGCTCTGGATCAAAGTGAATTCCGGCATGAATCGCCTTGGATTCTCACCGGCCGATCTCGAAGGCGTGATGGCTCGCCTGGAGGCGGCAGGGCACGGCCAGAAAATCACGGGGTTCGTCACCCATTTTGCCTGTGCTGACGACCCGTCCAGTGACTTTACCGCCCAGCAAACCGATTGTTTTGCGCGTGCAGTTGCCCCCTGGCCGCACCTTGAGAAGAGCCTGGGCAACTCAGCGGCTCATTTTCGTGAAGGTCAATCGCTTTACGACTGGAGCCGGCCCGGCATAATGCTTTACGGTGCGTCGCCAATGATCAACACATTCGGCCCCGACCTGGATCTGGAACCGGCGATGACGCTGGAGGCAGAATTGACCAGCGTTCGTACCATTCAGGCAGGTGAGGCTGTCGGCTATGGCGGCAGCTTTAAAGCCACGCAAGAAACCCGAATGGGGATCGTGGCCGTTGGCTATGGTGATGGTTATCCCCGCCATGCCGGCACGGATACGCCAGCCTGGGTAAACGGACGGCGTATTCGCCTGATTGGCCGAGTGTCGATGGACATGCTGGCAGTCGATCTGAATAATGCGCCGAACGCAAAGCCCGGCGACAGGGTAGAGCTCTGGGGCAAGAATATTTCTGTCGACGAAGTGGCCAGACACGCCGGCACCATCGGTTATGAGCTATTAACCGGGGTTACTGTGCGGGTGCCTCGGGTTCGTGAATGATTTCTTCGATGAAATCCAGGATGGAGGCCAGGCTCCGGTCGTCCAGTTTTTTCAGCACTTTGTGAACCACCATTTTGCTGCCCTTGAGCATGCTGCTGATGCCCATCTTGGCCATGCTCATCATCATGTTGCCGGCCCTGAGTCGGCGCAGTGGTTCCAGAAAGAAGAAATCCAGGCCGTTCTCGGTCAGATCGACAATAAGATTAAACAGCTTATCAATGGCTTCTTTGTCGGCTTTGCCCCGCGTTCTGAGTTCGTCCACGGTATAAAGTGAGCGGGTACGAAGCTCGTCTGGAATAGGTGCAACAATGTGACTCTGTTGTTTAAGCATGGCAGGTCCTGTTGTTGTATGCTCGCAGTGTGAGTTGTTGGCTGAAGTCTGTGGGCGTTAGTGTACGCCGATACCAAACACTGCCATTGGCTCTGGGTGCTCCCCGCACCGTCAAATCAGTAAAATCCCGATGATCAAACGGAGGCAGTAAGGCCCGTGCACGTTCTTGTAGTTCATGATTATGGTCCCCTGGGGAGGGTGTTGCTGGAAGACTTGCGCGAAACGTATCTGCAGGTCAGTCCACTGCTGATCAGCGAATTGGATAGCGTCGAGCTGACAGCATTGGAAAACTGGATTCCGGAGGACACTGGCCTGATTGTGAACGCATTGTGGCTGGCCGATCCCGAACTGGCCGAGAATGATCCCGAGTTTGCCCACAAAGCTTCCTTTTCATTGCCCGTTGCTTTGGCGGAATACGCCAACGCCCATGGCATGGCATTGCTTCAGCTTTCGTCCAGCTATGTATTCGATGGCCGTAAACAGAGCGCCTATATTGCATCCAATCCGGGGCAACCCTGCAACGAATTGGGCAATTGGCAGTGGGAGAGCGAGCAAGCCATCCGGACCTTGTTGAACCAACACATTCTTCTGCGTACGGGCTGGAGTCTTGGGCGTTTCGTGAGCAAGGTCCAGCAAGTGGCTGCAGCATCGGATACCATTCAGCTGCCGGGAAAATGCCGAGGTCAGCCGGTGACGGTAACCGATCTGGCCCGCGTGATAACGGCCATTGTTTTGCAGATCGATTGCGGTGCAGAGGTTTGGGGGACGTATCAATATGGTGGAGCTGAAGATATTTCCATGTACGAACTCGGCCTTGCCATTGCGGGTCTGCAAGGGATTCCAAGTGGTTTACGAGTGGTGGACGATATGCCGAAATGGGCGACGCTGGAGCCTGCCAACGCCACCATGATCTGCACCAAAATCCGGAACACCTTTGGCATCAAACAACTGCCTTGGCGCTCCGGTCTGTCTGAGGAGCTGGCATTGCTGTCCAGCGCCGGGAAAGTGTCAGAAATCAGCGACGAATTCACCTAATAAGCTTCGGGCCTAACAGGGCGCGTCTTCAATCCTTTGTTTGAGGCACCTCACCGCTTGCTTCGGCCGCTTCTCTTTCCACCATCTCGGGGGTTTCCAGCGACAGGCGCCCGAGCTTCCCGGCGCGAAATTCATTCAGTAACACTTCCGCCACCTTATGAAGGTCTGGCACACCACCCCTTCCCAGAAAGCGGCGCTTGAGAGCAATGCCATCCATCAGAGCAAGCCCGTCGGCCGGTCGATCCTCCAGGCCGTAGCGAGCCAGCACCTGATCCGGATAACGGTCGAGAAAAAAATCTGCAGCGAACAGTGCCACGTCCTCGAAATCGATGACTGCGCTTCGAATGGCCCCGCTGATCGCCAAGCGATAACCGCAAGCCTCGGGCGACAGCTTGGGCCAGAGAAACCCCGGCGTGTCATAGAGTAATACGTTGTCCGGCAACTTGATGGCCTGCTGGGCGCGAGTAACGGCCGGCTCGTTGCCGGTCTTCGCCACCGGGCGCCCGGCCAGGGTATTGATCAGCGTGCTCTTGCCGACATTGGGTATGCCCAGAATCATGACCCGCAGGGCGCTTTTCTGGCGATCGTGATCCGGCGTCATTTCCGTTGCCAGTTGGAGAATATCCAGAGCTTCGTTTCTCTGGTTGTGGGTCAGGGTAATCGCCCGGACGCCTCGCTCCTTTTCCAGCCAGGTCTGCCACTGGGCGGTTATATCGGGATCAGCCAGGTCTCTCTTGTTGAGAACCTTGATGACAGGCGTGTCACCGCGAAGAGCGGGTACCAGGGGGTTCTCGCTGGAAAACGGCAGCCGGGCATCCAGTACTTCAATGATCAGATCCATCTGAGGCATTACTTTTTTGATTTCCTTTCGGGCCTTGTGCATGTGCCCGGGAAACCAGTTAATCGCCATGGTGTGACTCCGGAAAAGGGTTGGAAGTGGCTAGGCTGCGCCATTATGGACGGGAATGACTAAATTTTCACATTTGCTTCAAACCGCCCGTGGCAGGCGCTTTGGCACACTGTGATGCGAAGTATGTACAAAAATCGGGGGGGACAGGGTGAAATCGGGGTTCGTTTTGTACTAGGGTGTAGGGCTCGAAAAAAGATAAGACACTCAATTGATCGTACGTGGAGATGATTATGAAGCTCGTGAAACTGTTTGGCATTGCGTTGATTGCTCTGGGTCTGAGTGCGCCAACCCTGGCACAGCAGCCGGACCAGGTCGACCAGCTGGCCAAAATGGTTGGTCTGAGCGATGACCAGCAGACAGAAATTCGCGGTATTCTGGACGAGATGCAGGCTGAGATTCAGGCGCTGAACACCCAGGCGCAGCAGCTGCAGCAGGAAATCCAGGGCCAGATCAAGCCAGACTACGACGAAGCCTCTATTCGCGAGAACGCGGCCGAGCTCGGCGAGATTACTGGCGAAATCGCAGCGCTTTCTACCATCATGCAGGCAAAAGTCGATAGCGTGTTCACTGAAGAACAGCGTGAGCAGCTGAACCAGCGCATGCAGCAGATGCAGCAGCAAATGCAGCAGCGTCGTCAGATGCAACAGCAGCAGTAAGTTTCAAACTTGCTGAGAACCGCCCCGGCCGCGAGGCCCGGGCGGTTTTTTTATGCCTGCTTTCCGAAGGGCTTGATCAGTAGGATCAATCTCGGCAGCAGTGTCAATGCGCCCAGCAGTGCCATGAACATGGCGAAACCGGTGAACAGGCCGAAGTAGATGGTGGGAATAAAGTTCGACAGCACCAGAATTGAAAAGCCTGTGATGATGGTCAGCGAGGTGAAGAACATCGCCTGTCCAATGCTGCGGTGGCAGCGATGCATGGTGGCAATGTAATCGCCGTCTTTCTGGAACTCGGTTTTGAATCGGTGAATGTAGTGGATAGTGTCATCCACCGCGATTCCGACTGTGATGGCAGCGACCGTAATGGTCATCATGTCCAGAGGAATGCCCAACCAGCCCATCAACCCCAGAACGGATCCTGCCGCTATCAGATTCGGCGCCATACCAATCAGCGCCAGGGTCAGTGACCGGAACAGCACCAGAAACATCAGGCTGATTGCCAGGAACACCACGCCAATGGTTTTGATCTGGGAGTCGAACAGGCTCTGGAGCATGTTGTTGTACATCACCATCATGCCGGTCAACTGAACCTGGTCGCTTTCGTATCCGAGCTCATCCGTCAGATGGGCTCTTATGCCGTCCAGCAGTGCCTGGCGGCGAAGATCCGGCAGGGTTTCCAGAACCCGGATGCTGAACCGTGCCTGGTCATGCTCTTCACTGATGTACGGGGTTAACAAAATATCCTGAAGGTCTTCCGGAATCGCTGACGGCACGAACGCCAGTTCCAGTGCGTTCAGTGGTTCCCCGCCGTTTACCTGAGCCAGAATGTCGAGGGTGGTGCTGATCGAGAGCACCTTGCCGGTTTCGGGCAGGCTATCCAGATAGTCGTGTACTTTTTCCAACTGGCTCATCTTTTTGTAGGTAAACCAGGTATCCCGATATTCCTCGTCTCCGCCGCAGTCCTCAACGAAGGGATCACAGTCGCTGGCAAAAGGATCGCTGTTTGCGCCGTTGGCCTCGCCTGCCGGCGGCTTGTCGTCGGTTATGACAACATCCAGTGGCGTGGTGCCGCCCAGGCGTTCGTCGATGGCGATCATGCCCTGGTGGATTTCAGTGCTGGATTTGAAATAGTCGATAAAGCTGTTTTCTACCGTCAGTCGGTTCAGACCAATCACACAAAGTACGGCAATCACGGCGGCACCCACCATTACCAGGCCGCCATGGTGCTGGGTGAGGTTGGCAAAGCGATCTGTGAAGGGGATGCGGTCTGCTTTCACCCGATCATCGACCGGGGGAGGCAGCAACGTCAGCAATGCCGGGAAAACCAGGAAGGTAATCAGGAAGGCAACGGTCAGCCCGAGGGTCATCATCCAGCCGAAATCAATGACGGGCCGAATGCCACTGAAGGTCAGAGATCCAAAAGCTACGATGGTGGTAATGGCCATGTAAAAACAGGGTTTGATCATGGCCAGAAGCGTATTTCGAAGTGTGTCTTTTGGGGGTGCTTCAGGAGCGTCGTGCTGGAACTCGCGGTAGCGTACGATCAGGTGAATGGTTAATGACAGCGTCATGATCAGCAGAAGCGACACGAAATTCGATGAAATCACCGTCACGGGCCACTGGGCCCAGCTCAGGTAGCCCAGCATCAGCCATACGGTGAAACTGCAGCACAGCAGCGGTACCATCACCCAGCGCCACTGTCGGAAGATCACGGCCAGAGTGAGCAAAAGGAAAATCAGCACACCCACGCCAAAGGTAGAGAGGTCGTTCTGGATGAAGCGAATCATGTCAGCGACAATCATGGGCACGCCGCCCAGGAAAATCTCCGCCCGATCCCTGTATTGATCCAGAATGTCACGGACCTGACTGATGGTTTTGTCCCGATCTTCTCCAAGCGACTCGGTGTAAGCGATGAAGGCCTGATTGGCCCGTTCGAGCTTTTGCTGCGCCTCTGTACTCGCTTCGCCAGCAGCGATCTTTTCCCGCAGTTCGTTGCGGGTATTCAGCAGATCGAAATAACGTTGAGGAGTCGGCAGGTTTACCTGAATGGCCGTGGTTTTGGCGTCCTCGCTGATCAGCAGATTGGGGTAAAGCGGGTTGTTCAGCAGGGCCTTCTTGGCCGTCTCTGGTGGAACCTCGTCTTCATCAATGGATTTGATCTCGGAATCCACCGTGTCCAGCGTCAGATCCGGGCTGTGAAGCAGCGGAACGTTCAGGATGCTATTGGTCGAACTGACCCGTTCGAGCGCCTGTAGATCGTTGCGAAGACGGGTGAGCAGGGCCAGGCCTTGCTGGCTGAATAATTCGGTGTCCGGCGTGAACGTCACAACCAGAAAGTCGTCAGAGTTGGTGAACCGGCGATTCACCTGCCGGTATTGTTCAAGAGAACGGTCATTCTCCAGAACCAGGGATTCGGCTGATGCATCCAGTCGGAACTGATCGAGTCGCAGGCTGGCGGTCAGCAGAAGCGCGCCAAAGATGACCAGCACAAGGATTGGGTGAGGAAGCACTACCCGCTCGTAAAATGATCGAAGCCAGGACATGTCAGAGGGCACCTATGCGTGGTTTTTTTCGAAGGCAGAGATGGTATGTCTGTACTGTGGTTTCGTAGGCGGGCCGTTGGCCGGTGCGCATTTGTGAGGCGTACCGGCCGACAGAACCTGACTTAGAAGTACAGGTTGAACATCACGTTTGCTGTGCCCAGCTGGAAGACGGTGTCACTGTTCGTGCCGCCCTGGTCAGCAATTTCGAGACCAACCTGGCCACTGACTGAGAATGCGTCGGTTACCATTGCTTCGGCCCCGAAGAAACCACCAATGCCAAAGCCGGTGTCTTCGGCACTGATAATGCCTGCGGATGCGCCGGCAAATGGGCGGACATTCTGCGAGATATTGTCGAGGTAATAACGTGCGCCACCGCCGAAGCCAATGACGGTATCAGTATTGCCACCGTTGTCGGCAATGGCTGCATAACCAAAAGGCATCAACTTGTCGCTGGTTCGCATGCCGACCATGAAAGATGGTGCAGTTGCTGAAATCTGACTTGAATCGACATTCAGACCACCAAAATTAAGTCCAAAGGGGTTGAAGCCCATCATCAGATCATTAGACCCAGAGTCCTGGGCACTCGCCATTCCCGTAGTTGTTAGGGCGGCTACAGTAGACAGTGCGATAAAGGTTTTTTTCATCATGGAAGCATTCCTAGCTAATTATCTGGGTGAAGAAGTCCTATAAGTCGCTTTCGAGGGTTAGATCAAAGCGTTCCCTGAGACTTCAGGCCGCCGTAACGTCGATTCGGCGGCGACCCAGATTGTCCGGTTTTTGAGTGCAATCTACAAGTTACGAGTGAACATGTGACATTAATAACCGGACCAGCAGCGAGGAATGCCGTTAATCGATCTGGGTGACCGCAATTTGGCCAGGTGGGGTGGATTCTGGAACATCTGGCACTGCCAGACCCAGATTGTTCTTTTCAAAGACGCGGTCAGCCCGATAGCTTGAACGCACCATGGGACCAGAAGGCACTTCCAGGAAGCCTTTTTCCAGCCCGATCTCCCGATAGCGGTTAAATTCTTCCGGGGTGACATAGCGCTCGACAGGCAGATGGTTTTTGGTAGGACGCAAGTATTGGCCGAGTGTAAGGATGTCCACGCCGATGGCGCGCAGATCGTCCATGGTGGCCAGTATTTCTTCCTCTGTTTCACCCAGGCCCAGCATCAGGCTGGTCTTGGTGAGAACGTCAGGACGATACTGCTTGGCGTGGGCAAGTACATCCAGCGTTTTGCGGTAACCGGCGCGGGGGTCGCGAACTCGCTGAGTCAGACGCTCGACGGTTTCCACGTTCTGTGCAAAAACGTCCAGCCCCGAATCGACCACTTTTTCAACGTTGGGCATGACCGCATCGAAGTCCGGGGTCAAGGCTTCCACCGCCACTTCCGGAGTGCGCTCTTTGATGGCCGAGACGCAGGCAGCATAGTGGCTGGCGCCACCATCTTCCAGGTCGTCCCGATCCACAGACGTAAGAACAATGTAGCGCAGGCCCATCAATTCAACCGACTTGGCTGTGTTCTCCGGTTCTTCATGATCCAGCCAGCCTTTGGGGTTGCCTGTGTCTACAGCGCAGAAACGACAGGCGCGAGTGCACACAGAGCCCATCACCATGATCGTGGCGGTGCCATTGTTCCAGCATTCACCGATATTGGGGCAGTGCGACTCCTGACACACGGTGCTGAGCCGGTGTTCCTGAACATTGCGACGAACCGCTTCGTAGCGCTCACCGCCGGGCATTTTTGCCCTTAACCAGGACGGCTTTCGCTGGGTTTTGGTGTCGATGATGCCCGAACCGGAGCGCTTTATTCCGTCTTTAATGGCCGAGAAACCATGCTCGTTGCGGAATTTGGAACCGCTGGTGACGCGGGGTTTTGCGCTATCGTTCATTACAGAGGGCTCTTTGGCGATGGCTTTGTCAGGAATAGTGTCAATAGTAAAAGGGTAATCCCGTGGCTCACGGGTTACAAGGCGGATACGGGCAATCACGGGGGCACCGGGTGCGACCTTGGTCGCACCCGGTATGGGGTTACGACGTTGCTTTGTTCAGTGCCTGAGTGATGTCGGCAATGATGTCGTCTACGTGCTCAATGCCAATGGACAAACGCACCAGATCTTCACTGACGCCGGCACTGGCCAACTCTTCCGGATTCAGTTGGCGGTGCGTGGTGGATGCGGGGTGGCAGGCCAGAGACTTGGCGTCGCCGATGTTCACCAGCCGGTAGATCAGATCCAGAGAATCGATGAATCTGGCGCCGGCCGTGTGGCCGCCTTTAATACCAAAACTCAGAATGCCAGAGGCTTTGCCGCCGCAGATCTTGTCGCAGGTTGCCTTGTAAGGGCTACCGGGGAGCGCAGCGTAATTGACCCACTCTACCGATTCGTGATCCTGCAGGAATTTGGCGACTTTCTCGGCGTTCTCGCAGTGACGCTCCATACGCAGTGCCAGGGTTTCCAGCCCCTGCATAATCAGGAATGAGTTGAATGGAGAAAGCGCTGACCCGGTGTTGCGAAGCGGCACAACGCGGCAGCGGCCAATAAAGGCGGCCGGGCCCAGCGCTTCGGTGTACACCACACCATGGTAGGAGGGGTCCGGTTCATTCAGCATCGGGAACTTGTCGGCATTTGCCGCCCAGTCGAACTTGCCGGAATCAACCACCACACCGGCTACCGTGGTGCCGTGGCCGCCGATGTATTTGGTCAGAGAATGGATCACGATGTCCGCACCGTGCTCAATTGGGCGGCACAGGAATGGCGTGCCGACCGTGTTATCCACCATCAGGGGCAGACCGTGTTTGTGAGCAATCTCGGCCCAGCGCTGGATGTCCACCACGTTGCCAGCCGGGTTGCCGATGGATTCACAGAACAGTGCTCGGGTGTTTTCGTCGATGGCGGCTTCCACGGCGTCGAAGTCGTCGTGGCGAACCATTTTGCAGGTGATGCCCTGGTTCGGCAGTGAATGGGCAAACAGGTTGTAAGTGCCACCGTAGAGCTGGCTGGTGCTGACGATATTGTTGCCCACTTTGCAGATGGTCTGAATGGCGTAGGTAATGGCCGCCATCCCAGAGGCTACTGCCAACGCACCCACGCCGCCTTCCAGCTGCGCCATGCGCTCTTCCAGCACCCCGTTGGTGGGGTTCATGATGCGGGTATAGATGTTGCCCTGCACTTTCAGGTCAAACAGGTCAGCACCGTGCTGAGTGTCGTCGAATGTGTAGGAGGTCGTCTGGTAAATCGGGGTGGTGGCGGCGTTCGTGGTCGGGTCGCCTTTAAAGCCTGCATGAAGGGCGAGGGTTTCTGGTTTCATTGCAACGATCCTGCTGTCGTGAATTTGTTTTTGGCTACCAAACATTAGCGACGTTGCCGTTCGCTGTCCATCAGTGTCTCCAGTCGATTCCTGCCATCCTTTTTTTTGTTGCCTAGGATGATATTGCGCTTTTGTCCGCTACCTTGTATGAAGGAGTGTGGTGGGTAAGGAATGCTTGGAGTTTATCGCCCGATGGCATAAAACGGGGGTTTCATGGTTGTAAAGGATACAGTAACCGCAACCGACTATTTCGATCAGGGATTTACTGTTTCGATCTCGAAATTGTTGGGTATGCTTCGCCGCAACTTTGGTATGGACCTCGCGTTCATCGGCAAATTTGAGCGCGGCTTTCGGTCGTCTGTCGTTCTGAACGCAGGAGAGCGATCAAAGCTTTCAGATAACGCCTATTTCTCCCACCCGGAAAACGATACCTACTGCCGAAAAATCGCTGACGGCGAGCTTCCCTGCATCATCCCGGACACCGGGCAAAACCCGATCACCCGTGACATGGCGGTAACCGATGACCTGTCGATTGGCGCCTACATGGGCGTGCCCATCTTTCTGTCCACCGGCGAAGTTTATGGAACTCTGTGTTGCCTCAAGCATTCCACTCATCACTCTTTGAACTCGCGCGATCCATCCCTACTGCGGTTTGTGGCTGAAGTGATCGCTGACCGGATCGAATCCCTTCGACAGTCAGATGGGCGGCTTAATGAGATCGAGGAACGAATCGACCAGGTCATCGCATTCGATGAACTGGACATGCACTTCCAGCCGATCTGGGGCGTCGAGAAGAATCGTGTCGCAGGCTATGAGGCCTTGGCGCGGTTTCAGACGGTGAATTATCGATCCCCAGACGTGTGGTTCAGCGAAGCCGAAGAAGTCGGGCAGGGCGAGCGCCTTGAGTCAGTGGCAATTCGCCGGGCTCTTGGTGCCCTGAAACATCTGCCCGAGGACTGTTTCATCAGTATCAATGCGTCTCCGGAGATGGTGCTTTCCAGAGTTCTGGCCAAACTCCTGTTAGGTACTGATGGCGAGCGCGTCATCGTGGAAGTGACGGAACATGCCAGAATAATGGACTATCAGGCGTTCAGAAACGCTGCCCAGCTGTTCCGGGCAATGGGCGTTCGATTGGCCATCGATGACGCTGGCTCCGGCTATGCGTCCTTCAAGCACGTGATGGAGCTGGACGCGGATGTCATCAAACTGGATCTGAACCTGATTCGGGGCATCGATTCGGACGTGAAAAAGCAGGCACTGGCAGCCGCGCTCATTTCATACGCGCGTCGCGTGGGCGCAGAGGTAGTGGCAGAGGGCGTCGAGACCCAACAGGAATTCTCCATGCTCAAAGAACTCGACGTCGACAAAGTTCAGGGCAGCCTGATCGGCAAAGCCGTCCCGCTTGATGAGATTTCCTGCAATCCCATCGTCTGACCATTCAGCCGGGCACAAAAAAAGCCACGATGAGAATCGTGGCTTTTTCGGAAGTCTGGTAGCAAGGGGCGGAGTCGAACCGCCGACCCCAGCATTATGAGTGCTGTGCTCTAACCAACTGAGCTACCTTGCCATTTCGTTGTGGGCTAGGCCCCAAACGAGGCGCGTATTTTCGTGATTTGCGCCGCGGCTGTCAAGACTGAACGCCGGTTTTCTTGGAAATTCCCCTCGGGTTTAGACGTTGAAGCGGAAGTGAATAACGTCGCCGTCCTGAACGATGTACTCTTTACCTTCCAGGCGCCATTTGCCGGCATCCTTTGCGCCGGCTTCGCCGTTGTACTTCACGTAATCCTCGTAGCTCACGACTTCTGCGCGGATAAAGCCGCGTTCGAAGTCTGTATGGATCACTCCGGCGGCCTGAGGCGCCGTTGCGCCGACTTTAACGGTCCAGGCGCGGACTTCCTTGGGGCCGGCGGTAAAATAGGTCTGCAGGTTCAGCAGGCCGTATCCGCCGCGGATAACACGGTCCAGGCCGGGTTCTTCCATGCCCATTTCCTCAAGGAACATGGACTTCTCGTCGTCTTCCAGTTCCGCAATCTCTGCTTCAATCTTGTTGCAAATGGGCACCACAACCGCATTTTCGGATTCAGCGATTTCTTTCACCTTGTCCAGATGTGGGTTGTTCTCGAAGCCGTCCTCGCTCACATTGGCGATGTACATGGTGGGCTTCACAGTTAGCAGGCACAGCTCACGGATCAGCGCCATCTGGTCTTTGTCCAGGTTCATGCTGCGCACGGGCTTGCCTTCGTTCAACACGGGCAGCAGCTGCTCGAACATCTCCAGCTGGGCCTTGGCTTCTTTGTCGCCGCTCTTGGCCACGCGCTGAACCCGCTTGATGGCTTTCTCGACTGTGTCCAGATCGGCCAGGGCGAGTTCAGTGTTGATTACTTCGATGTCGGACGCCGGGTCCACTTTGTTGGCAACGTGAATCACGTTGCCGTCTTCAAAGCAGCGCACCACATGGGCAATGGCGTCGGTCTGGCGGATGTTGGCCAGGAACTGGTTGCCCAGGCCTTCACCTTTGGAGGCGCCGGCCACCAGGCCCGCGATGTCAACGAATTCCATGGTGGTGGGCAGAATTTTTTCGGGCTTCACGATCTCGGCCAGTTTGTTCAGCCGCGGATCTGGCATGGCCACCACACCGGCATTGGGCTCGATGGTGCAGAACGGGAAGTTTTCAGCACCGATGCCGGATTTGGTCAGTGCGTTGAACAGGGTGGATTTGCCGACGTTTGGAAGGCCGACGATGCCGCAGTTAAATCCCATGGAATGCCTCTGCTGGGTCCGAAAAAATTGTGGCCGGATTATACCGGTTTGAAGCTGTGTAGGCGATTCATCGCCGCGGCCAAATTGCCGTTGGCGGCATCCGGTAATACACGCATGATCTCGTCGCTGACCGCGTTGAGTTCTTCGGTCTCTTTTTTGCCAAGACGACCGAGAACGTAACCGGTTACTTTGCGGCTGTCACCGGGGTGGCCGATGCCTATTCGAAGACGTTGAAACTCGTTGGTGCCCAGGTGTGCAATGGTGTCCCGAAGGCCATTATGGCCACCGTGGCCGCCACCTTTTTTAAGCTTGGCTGTGCCGGGAGGGATATCGAGTTCGTCGTGGGCAACCAGAATCTGTTGCGGCTGAATCTTGAAAAAATCGGCCAGGGCTTTGATGGCGAGCCCGCTGCGATTCATGTAGGTGGTTGGGTTCAGGAGGTGCAGGTCGAGGCCCTGCCACTGAATGCGGGCGTAGAGCCCGTGGTATTTCTTTTCGGGGCGGAGCGTCTGGCCCGCATCGCGGGCCAGAGCATCGACGAAAAGAGCGCCGGCGTTGTGTCGGGTATTTTCATAGTCGGGGCCGGGATTTCCGAGCCCCACCACCATGAGTATATCCTGAGCCATTGTCCGACACTCCCGGAGTGGTTACTCCTTGTCTTCGCCGTCCTCGTCTTTCTTGGCCTTCTTCTCAGGCTTCTCAGCCTTTTCGGCCTCTTCGTCTTCCTCGGTCTCTTCGTCGTCTTCAACCTTGGCAGCGCGAGGCTTGTGAATGGCCGCAACCGGCAGGTCGTGATCTTCACCGTGAGTCAGAGCGGCAATGGTGACACCCTTCGGCATCTTCAGGTCGCTCAGGTGAACCACTTCGTCCATGCCAACGCTGGCCATGTCGACTTCGATGAACTCAGGCAGGTTCTGTGGCAGACAGATCACTTCTACTTCGTTGATCTGGTGAGTCACAACGCCACCCTGGAGCTTGACGGCTTCTGCAGTTTCTTCGTTGATGAAGTGCAGCGGCACGTTCATGTGGATCTCGTGATCCTTGTCGACGCGCAGGAAGTCAGCGTGGGTCAGCAGAGCCTTGTAAGGATGGCGCTGCAGATCTTTCAGGACCACGCTCTCTTTTTTTCCGTCCAGCTCGATGGTCAGGATGTGAGAGAAGAAAGCTTCGTTTTCCAGGGCTTTCTTCAGCTCGTTGTGCCAGATCGCAATCGGAGTGGCATCTTTGTTTCCGCCATAAATAATGGCTGGAATCTTTTTCTCCTCACGACGCAGGCGGCGGCTCGCACCTCTCCCCTGATCGCCCCGAGGAAATGCTTCAATAACGTATTCTTGAGACATTTCAATAACCTCGATGGTCACCCGAGCGGCCCGCGACCAGGTCCTGAACAGGTGATAGTTTCAAATGTGCCGGATTTTCCGGCGGACTAAACAGACCGGGAGCCGCCATTTCCTCTCTGATCAGATCAGAGACGTCTTGGGGCTCCCGGTCCGAATTCTTCTCGTTAGAACAGGCAGTTAGCCGATCAGGCGTTTTCGAACATCGCGCTGATGGACTCTTCGTTGCTGACCCGGCGGATCGATTCCGCCAGCAGGCCTGCCATTCCGAGGACGCGGATTCTATCACAATTCTTGGCTTTGTCACCCAATGGAATGGTGTCGCAGACCACCAGTTCGTCAAGTTGTGACGCGTTGATATTGTCGATGGCGGGGCCAGACAGCACCGGGTGAGTGATGTAAGCGATCACTTTGGACGCGCCATGCTCTTTCAGGGCATTGGCTGCCTTACACAGGGTGCCAGCGGTATCAATGATGTCATCCACCAGGATACAGGTCTTGTCTTTCACATCACCGATGATGTGCATAACCTGCGACACATTGGCCTTCGGGCGACGTTTGTCGATGATGGCCAGGTCGGCGTCGTCCAGCTTCTTTGCGACCGCGCGGGCGCGAACAACGCCGCCTACGTCTGGCGAGACAACGATGAAGTTTTCAAAACGCTGTTTTTCGATGTCCTGCAGCATGACCGGTGTGGCGTAGATGTTATCTACCGGAATATCGAAAAAGCCCTGAATCTGATCGGCGTGAAGGTCAACCGTCAGAACGCGGTCAACGCCGATGCTGGAAATCATGTCTGCAACCACTTTTGCGCTGATGGCAACGCGAGTAGAGCGAACCCGACGATCCTGACGGGCATAGCCGTAATAGGGGATCACTGCGGTTACCCGGGTGGCTGATGCGCGGCGCAGTGCGTCGGCCATCACGATCAGTTCCATCAGGTTGTCGTTGGTTGGGTTGCAGGTCGGCTGGATGATGAACACATCGTGCCCGCGAACGTTCTCATTGATTTCAACGGTGGTTTCACCGTCACTGAACGTGCCAACGGTGGCCTGTCCCATGGGGATGTGCAGCTTCTGGGCAATGGCTTTGGCAAGCTCAGGATTGGCGTTACCAGAAAAAATCATCAATTTGGACACGACGGAATCCTTCTCGGTATCGGCGTTTGAGTCAGAAGAATCGGGAGAAAGGTGGCTGGGGTGGCAGGATTCGAACCTGCGCATGACGGGATCAAAACCCGTTGCCTTACCACTTGGCGACACCCCAGTATCGTGCTTTTTTGGCATCAGTTCAGCTCTGTCAGCTTTGTGTGAAGCGGTGAAATATTCACCCCTTTAGCTACGAACCCGTTGATGCCGGAAGGTTTGCTTGCCCAGATATTCCGGGCTTTGGATTCTGTTGGGAAACGTCCAAATATGCAAGCCCCGGTTCCGGTTAATCTTGCAGGTCCGAATTGTGCAAGCCACTCCAGGCCTTGATGAACCTCGGGATACAGTCTGCGGACCACATCCTCGCAATCGTTTCGGTACGTCGAGGCGTCTCCCTCAAAAGCGGGCGCTATTTTGATTCTGGGGGTGTTTCTTGTCAACCCTTGGTGGGAAAAAATCTCTCCGGTGCTGATGTTGCAATCTGGCTTGAGCACCACAAACCAATCTTCGGGCGGGGCCGCTGGCGTGAGCTTTTCTCCCACGCCTTCGCCCCACGCAGCGTGCCCATGGACGAATACGGGCACATCGGCACCCAGCTCAAGCCCGAGTTCCGCAAGCCGTTCCAGCGGCTGTTCGAGTTTCCAGAGTTTGTTCAGTGCCAGCAGGGTGGTGGCTGCGTTAGAACTGCCACCACCCAACCCGCCACCCATGGGCAGCCTCTTCTGGATGTCGATGGTGACACCCGGAATGGGATCACTGGTGGTTTCAGCCAGTAGGCGCGCGGCCCGGACGATCAGGTTGTCTTCGTCTGGTACGCCCTCAATTGGCTTGGCGAGCACAATGTGGTTGTCGTCGCGCAGCGTAAAGGTGAGGTCGTCCCCGAAGTCCAGAAACTGAAACAGGGTTTGCAGTTCATGATAGCCGTCGGGCCGTTTGCCAACGATGTGTAGGCAAAGATTCAGCTTGGCGGGTGATGGCAGGGTCAGGTCGGTCATAGGTCGGATTCGCCTGAAACGCGCCAGTCAGTGACAACGAGCCTGACGCGTTTTTCGCCCTTAACGGCGGTCAGGCGGGCAGGCAGAGCAGGAAAGTCGCTGATAAAGCGGTTCCAGCGATCGTACCGGATCTCCCAACCCTGTTGGCGTATCAGGGCGAGCTGGTCTTGGCGATCAAACAGCAGGCGGTAATCCCCGTTGGCACCTGGCAAGCCTTTAATCCACCGGGCCAGATTGCTGAGAGGAAGTTGCCAGCCAGTGGCGGCCTCGACCAGAGCCTCTGGATCGCCAGACTGATAGCGATCGCCTCCTGGTAATGTCAGTTCAATAAATTCCGTGGTTCCTTTCAGGCGGGTGCTGCCCATGCCGAGAAAGGAGGAAGAAAGGCCGATGTCGTAACGGTTGCCGTTCTGGACCCAGCTGTTAATGATCGCGGTGCCGCTATCGGAAGGCTGGCGCACGGCAAGCTTGCCGGACAGCTGCCAGTTACTCAGCTCGTTCAGTCTGGTCTGCTTCTGTGTCCAGCTTGCCGGCTGCTCGTCAGTGAGCCCTTCCGGCAGCGGTTCCAGATCAATGGACGCACAGCCTCCCAGGATCAGAAGAAGCGTAAGCAGTGTTAAGTGACGAATCACTGCGCCGCTTCTCCCGTTACCCGGTCAATGGTTTCATTCAGAATCGGATGATCCGGGTCTTCTTCCAGGCCGTCATCCCAGATTACTCGGGCTTGCGTTCTGTCGCCGGTTTTCCAGAGCACTTCGCCCAGATGAGCGGCCACCTCGGGGTCGGGGAAGACTTCCCAGGCCCGAGTGAGGTAATCCAGTGCTTGCTCAGTTTTGCCCTTTTGAAACAACACCCAGCCCATGCTGTCGAGGATGGCCGGGTTCTCGGGATCCAGTTCCAGCGCTCGTTCAATCAAGTCCTGGGCTTCGTCATAACGCTCTGTCCGGGTTGTCAGGATGTAGCCCAGAGCGTTCAGCGCGACGGCATTGTCAGGTTCGGCTTCAAGAATTGTTCGCAGGTCTTCCTCGGCGTCTTGATAACGGCCCATGGAGTCCAGCTGCATTGCGCGTGCGTAGCGTAACTGAACGTTCCCTGGAAAGGCCTCCAGAGCAGAATTGACCGACTCCAGGGTCTGCTGCTTGCTGCCCTGATCGGAGAGCAGATTGACCTCCAGCAGCCAGAAGTTCTCAGCCTGTTTGGGGTTACTTTCTCGAAGAGTCTGGATGTCGGCCAGAGCGCCAGTCAGGTCACCCTGTTCGGCCTTCAGTTCGCTGGCCCTGGCGAGGGCAGGGAAGTAATAGGTGCCGGATTCGACATTCTGATAAAACCCGATGGCCTGCTCAGGGCGGTTGTTCTGATCCGCAATCCGGCCCAGATAATAGTGGGCCTCATTGGAGTGGTGGCCCTGTTCGATGAGCCTGGTGAGTTCTTCCTCGGCCAGCTTGGTTTCGCCGTTTTCAAGGGCGACCAGGGCGTGTGAGAGCCTGAGGCCCGGAACGTCAGGAAACAGATTAACCAGTCGCTTGAACTCGTCCTGGGCGGAACGAAGTTCCCCTTCGCCGATCAGCATGCGCCCGTACAGGGTGCCCATCTGGCGGTTTTCAGGAAAACGCCGGGTGTTTCGAAGGAGGTGGTCCAGAGCCTGCCGGGTTTCGCCGGTTTCGTAGAGCAGGTCGCCTTTCAATACCAGAGCCGGCTGAAAATTCGGATTTTCTTCCAGTAGCGGTTCTAATTGGGCAAGCCCCTGTTCGGGCTGCCCGGTTGCTTTTAACAGGAGCGCGATACTGTATTGCAATTCCGGGTTGTTGGGGTGGCGTTGTTCCAGTTGCCGGTAAAGCGATAGCAATTCCTGTTGTTGTTCTGCGGGCAGGTTGCCAGCCATGGCGGCCAGGCTGTCAAAATCGGCATCGCCGCCCAGGTCCATGATGGTTTCCATGTGGCCCAGCGCACCTTCCAGGTCGTTCTTTTTCACGGCTTGAATGGCCAGAACCCGGTGTGCTTGTAGATTGTCCGGTTCGATCTCCACCCAGAGATTGGCAAGCTGAGTCTGGGCATTGTCGGCGTTCAGGGATTGGGCGATGCGCATTGAGCGCTGGATGACGCCTACATCACGTGATTGCTTGGCGGCCTTCAGGTAGTTCACCAGGGTGACGTCGTAGCGACCGCGCTGGGCGGCAATTTCACCGGATAGCAGCAGATACAGAACTTCCGGTTCAAAATCTGCGTACTCGATCTTGGCGGGTTCGGGAGCAGGAGCCTCTACCTGGGGCTGTTCGGTGTCAGCGCTGGATTCGATGTCTTTGGCCGTA
Source organism: Marinobacter sp. CHS3-4 (assembly GCF_030053415.1). Classification (GTDB taxonomy): domain Bacteria; phylum Pseudomonadota; class Gammaproteobacteria; order Pseudomonadales; family Oleiphilaceae; genus Marinobacter. The sequence goes on along the minus strand of NZ_JASGBJ010000002.1, from coordinate 1,140,488 downwards.
TTGAAGGAGGCACAGCCAGCCAGTGAAAGTCCTAAAAGACCGAGAAAAAGCGTTAAAGCAGGCTTTTGCATGCAATATCCCATGATCAGGTGAGGCTGGAATCAACAAGTCTGTATCATGGCATAAGCGCCCTGGGTTGCCCAACCTGTCAGCACTTACCGTCATTTCATGACATCAGAGCGGGCTTCGTGGTGCTTTCGGGTAGCCGCTGCGGCTTCCGACCGTTAAAATAAAGAGAATTCCCAACGTTCTAAGGCAGTAGTCACCCGATATGGCATTGGTCACCCTCGGAATAAATCATCGGACCGCGCCGGTTGAGCTTCGCGAACGCGTCGCCTTTTCGCCGGATCGGATAGGCGATGCGTTTGCCGAGCTGAAAGCCATGTCCGGGGCATCGGAAGCAGCCATTCTCTCCACCTGCAACCGAACCGAGCTTTACCTGGCAGGTGACGATGACTGCGTTCCGCTGGTTTTGCGTTGGCTGGCGGGCTTTCATGGCCTACCGGCCGGTGATCTCGAGGAAGCCCTCTATGTTTATCGCGATGGCGAGGCGGTTCGGCACGTCATGCGCGTTGCTGCCGGGCTGGATTCCATGGTGCTGGGCGAGCCACAGATTCTGGGGCAGTTGAAAGATGCTTACGCACTCGCTCGTGAGCACGAGGCCAGCGGCGGCTTTCTGTCGCGCCTGTTCGAACAGACCTTTTCTGTCGCCAAGCGGATTCGTACCCAGACCGCCATTGGTGAAAACCCGGTGTCTGTGGCCTATGCCGCCGTGAGCATGGCGCACCATATCTTTTCGGATATGTCGCAACACAAGGCGTTGCTGATCGGTGCCGGTAAAACCATCGAGCTGGTCTCTCGTCATCTGGCAGACGCCGGGGTCAAGGACTTTCTGGTCGCGAACCGTACTTTGGAACGGGCCCAGAACCTCGCACATGCACGCGGTGGCAAAGGCATTCTGTTGTCCGAGATTCCAGAGTATCTCGCGGACGTGGATATTATTATTTCTTCTACCGCCAGCCCGCTTCCCATTCTCGGCAAGGGTGCCGTCGAGCGCACCCTGAAGAAGCGTAAACACCGTCCGTACTTCATGGTGGATATTGCAGTTCCCCGCGATATCGAGCCGGAAGTGGCTTCCCTGGCGGACGTATTCCTGTATACCGTAGATGATCTGCGGCAGGTGATTGAAGAAAACGTCCGGTCCCGTGAGGGGGCAGCCAGGGAAGCAGAGAACCTGGTGTCAGACGGCGTTGATCAATTTCTGAGTCAGCTTCGGGCGCTGGACGCGGTGTCCACGTTAAAACAGTTCCGCCAGCGAGCCGAAACCCTGCGCGACTCCGAAACGGAAAAGGCTGTGCGGGCTTTGCGCAACGGCGCCGACCCCGAAACCGTGTTGCGCAGCATGGCGCGCGGGTTAACCAATAAACTTCTGCACGAGCCATCCGTTCAGGTTCGCAAGGCAACCACCGAGGGCAGGCCGGAGGTCACTGAGTGGCTCAGAGAGCTGCATCAGCTGGACGCGCCGGAAGCCGACGAACCGACCATTCCGGAAAAACTATGAAGCCATCGATACAGTCCCGACTCGAGCAGCTCAGTGACCGCTTCGAGGAGGTCAGCGCGTTGTTGAGCGATCAGGCCACCATCGCCGACCAGGATAAATTCCGGGACCTGTCCAAAGAATTCGCAGAGATAGAACCGATCATTCAGTGCTTTAAAGCCTGGCAGCAGACTCGTGACGACGTTGCGGAAGCCGCTGAACTTGCCAAAGATGGCGATGCCGATATGCGGGCCATGGCCGAGGAAGAACTTCGAGAATCCGAGCAGAAAAGCGAAGAGCTGGACGAAGAGCTACAGCGTTTGATGCTGCCCAAGGATCCAAACGATGGCAAAAACGTCTTTCTGGAAATCCGCGCGGGCACCGGCGGCGACGAGGCGGCCATTTTTGCCGGCGATCTGTTCAAAATGTACCTGCGCTATGCCGAGGCCCATCGCTGGCAGGTGGAAGTTCTTAGCGAGAGCGAAGGCGAGCATGGCGGTTACAAGGAGCTGATTGCCCGGGTTGCCGGGCCCAGCGTATACGGCGCGCTCAAGTTCGAGTCAGGTGCCCACCGGGTACAGCGGGTGCCGGAAACCGAATCCCAGGGCCGGATTCATACCTCGGCTTGCACGGTCGCGGTCATGCCCGAGGCAGACGAAGCGGAAGCGGTCGACATCAATAAATCCGACCTTCGTGTCGATACTTTCCGCGCCTCAGGTGCCGGTGGTCAGCACGTCAACAAAACCGATTCCGCCATTCGCATCACGCACATTCCCACGGGCATCGTGGTGGAATGTCAGGAAGAGCGTTCACAGCACAAGAACCGTGCCAAGGCCATGAGTTTTCTGGCGTCGCGGTTGCAGAACGATGAGCTGGAGCGCCAGCAGAAAACCATGGCTGAGACCCGCAAGAGCCTGGTGGGCAGTGGTGACCGTTCCGAGCGTATCCGAACGTACAACTTTCCGCAGGGCCGGGTGACGGACCACCGCATCAATTTGACGCTTTATAAGCTGGACGAAGTGATGTCCGGCGATCTGGATGCGGTGATTGGCCCGTTGCAGCAGGAGCATCAGGCTGACCTGCTGGCTTCGCTGGCCGATGACTGATCAGGCGCCTACCTGCGAAGCATTGCTGGCGAGCGCCGCCAAGGCTATTGGTGGCGAGTCGCCCAGACTGGACGCTGAGTTGTTGTTGAGCCATCTGACCGGCTGGAGTCGTACCAGCTTCAGAGCCTGGCCCGAGCGCGAGCCCTCCGCAGATATCATTGAGCTATTCAATACCCTGGTTCAACGACGGATTAACGGAGAACCCATTGCGCATCTGCTTGGCGAGCAGGAGTTCTGGTCGCTGCGTCTGCAAGTGAATGCGTCTACCCTCATACCCAGGCCTGACACCGAATGCCTGGTCGAAGCCGCTCTGGAACTGCCACTACCTTCAACCGCAAAGATTCTGGATCTTGGGACGGGAAGTGGCGCCATTGCGCTGGCACTGGCCAGTGAGCGGCCCAACTGGCATGTTCAGGCCTGTGATGATCAAGCACAGGCTGTTTTGCTGGCCAGAACTAACGCTGACGCACTCGGTCTTCCGGTTCAGGTGCTGCAAAGCAACTGGTTCGCCGATTTGCCAGCCGCCCGTTACGATTTGATTGTCTCTAACCCGCCCTATGTCCGGGCAGAGGACGAGCACCTGACAATGGGCGATGTCCGTTTTGAACCTGAGTCGGCCCTGGTGGCTGGCAAGGATGGGCTTGATGATATTCGCCAACTTGTCACCACCGCGCCAGAATGGCTGGACGTTGATGGCTGGTTGATGATCGAGCACGGCTATGATCAGGGGGCGGCGGTACAAGCGCTATTCAAGAACGCTGGATTCCGACACATTGAAACCCGACAGGACTACGGGCGGAGAGATCGTTTTACCCTGGGTTGTGTTGGTGTCCCTGAATGATTGCAGAGAGCAAAACAGATGCTGAACGATGAAGAACTTCTGCGCTACAGCCGGCAAATACTCCTGCCCAACTTTGATATCGATGGCCAGGCCCGCCTGAAATCGGCTTGCGTGCTTGTCGTCGGCGCGGGTGGTCTGGGCTGCCCGGTTGCCCTGTATCTGGGTGCCGCCGGTGTCGGCCACCTGACGATCGTCGATGACGACCGCATTGAACTGGCGAATCTGCAGCGCCAGGTCGCTTTTGAACACGGCGATTTGGGGGAGCTCAAAGCTCAGGCGCTCGCCGAGAGGGTTCGTCGAATCAACCCGGAAGTAACGGTAGAAACCATCGAAGAACGCCTGGCCGACGAGTCGCTCCAGCAGCAGGTGGCCGCTGCCAGTCTGGTGGTTGACTGCACGGACAACTTCGCCACTCGTTTCGCGCTTAACCGCGCCAGCGTATCAGCCGGCGTTCCGTTGATTTCCGGCGCAGCTATTCGTGGCGAGGGGCAACTCTCGGTGTACGACCCACGCGACGAGTCCAGCCCCTGCTACCACTGTCTGTATCCGGAGCAGGGCAACGAAGAACTGAGCTGTTCGCAAGCCGGGGTAATCGGGCCATTGGTTGGCATGATCGGCGCCACCCAGGCCATGGAGGCCATCAAGGTGATTACCGGCATTGGCAGGCCTCTGGTTGGCCGCCTGTTGCTTCTGGACGCCTGGCACATGGAATGGCGGGAAATGAAACTGGCTCGTGATCCGGGGTGCCCGGTGTGTGGCGTCGGCAGTCCGAAACGCTAGGTCAACAATCTTGATTTCAAAGTTACCCAGATGGATTGAATACGGCGCTTTTGTTCTGGCTTTTATTGCCGGCTGCATCAACGCCATTGGCGTTATGGGCTTTGAGCACCAATCGGTCTCCCACCTTTCCGGAACCGCGACCCTAATGGGTACCAGTATTCTGACCGGCACCTTGGCTGGCTCGCTGCACTTGGGCGGGATACTGCTGGCCTTTTTTATCGGGGCTGCAATCTCCGGGTTCCTGCTTCATGGTGGCGCGTTGAAGCTTGGTCGCCATTACGATACTGCACTGTTAATCGAATCACTGTTGATCTTCACAGCCTTCTATTTTTTGTCCGAGGGCTCTTCTTACGGGCACTATGCGGCGTCTGCTGCCTGCGGTATTCAGAACGCAATGGCCACCACCTACAGCGGTGCGATTGTTCGTACCACTCATCTGACGGGCATATTTACGGACCTTGGGATCATGTTGGGTAAGGTGTTCAGAGGCGAAGCCTTTGAAAAACGAAAAGCCATTTTATTCGGGTTGATTATCTCAGGCTTCGTGATTGGCGGCGTGTTCGGCGCGTACCTGTTCGGCATCCTGAAGTTCAAGGCATTACTGGTGCCGGGCCTGGCCTGCCTGGCGCTGGCGGGCTGCTACAAGATTTATGCCTTTAAATCTGTCTGAATAAATATTCGTATTCCGGATGTGGAATCAGGCTGGGGGCTATCTAAGACATGGGTATGACCGAGAATCTGCTTACTCAAAGCCAGATGGTGCTGACCGGACTTCTTTTCTTGATCATTCTGGTTGCTGCTGTCCGCTGCACAGATTGGCGAGAATTTCGCAAAGACAATCTGCTGCAACACACCTTTTATGGCGCCGCCCTTGTTCTGGGTTTCTTGTGGCACCTGCGGGCCGGCCTCTCACCAGGGCTGTCTATCCATGTGCTTGGCGTTACCGTGATCACCCTTATGATGGGCTGGTCTCTCGCCGTGCTGGCGGGGCTTATGGCCCTGTTGCTAACCGTTGTTACTGGTCAGGAGCCGTTATCCGCTTTTGCGGCAAACGGTCTGGTAACGGTCATGATTCCGGTTTTGATCAGCTACTGGATAATGGGCTGGGAGCGGCGCCGGAACTTTCGAAATTTCTTCGCCTATATATTTTTCTGCGGTTTCTTTGGCGCCGGGCTGGCAGTGGCGGGTGCGGGCTTGATGATGTGTCTGCTGCTCTGGACGGGCGGCGTCTACAGCTTCGATCAGCTGGTTCACGAGTATCTACGCTATTTGCCGCTATTCATGATTCCGGAGGGCTTTGCCAACGGGGCCTTTGTCACAGGCTTGATGGTGTTTCACCCGGATAGACTCAAGACGCTCGACCAACGACGTTACCGCCGATGATTCAGTCCTTCTTCAGCGCTTGAAATTTGGCAATGGCCTCTTTGCGGCTTTCTTTCAGATCGACGATAGGTTTGGGGTAGCCCTTTGGCAGAACGCCCTTTTTTCCTGGCTGATGAATCGCCTTGGCGTCGAATCTGGCAAGTTCTGGCAGATATTTCTTTATAAATGCGCCACTGGGGTCGAAGCGTTCACTCTGGGTAACCGGGTTGAACACCCGGAAATAGGGTGCGGAGTCGGTGCCCGTCGACGCGCTCCACTGCCAGCCGCCATTGTTGGAGGCCAGAAATCCGTCTGCCAGTTTTGACATGAAATAGGCCTCGCCCAGTCGCCAGTCGATAAACAGGTTTTTGGTCAGGAACATGGCCGTGATCATGCGCAGGCGGTTATGCATCCAGCCGGTCTGGTTCAGCTGGCGCATGGCGGCATCAACGATCGGAATGCCCGTGTTACCCGTTTTCCAGGCTTCGAACTTTTCGCCGGGCTCGTTCCAGACCAGCGCCTCGGTGTCTGGCTTGAATGCCCGGTTCATGCTCACCCTTGGGTAGTGGTAAAGGATATTGATGTAGAAATCCCGCCAGGCTATTTCACTGGTCCAGGTGGCCAGGCCGGTTTCACTTGCGCCGATGCCGTCGTGCTGCTGTGCAGCAATCATGCATTGACGTCCCGACAGGATGCCGCTGGCCAGGTAAGGGGAAATGATGCTGGTGCCGTTCACGGCGGGGAAATCCCGCTGATCTTTATAGTCACCGGCCCGTTCGTCCAGGAATTTCTCCAACTGGTTATGCGCTGCATCCTCGCCGGTGTTGACCAGGGCCGGCGGTGGCTCCGGGAAACCCCGGGGAAACTTCGTGTAGGTCTCTGGCCGTACAGGCTCGCCAATGGCTTTGGGCGCGGGAAAAACTGATGGGTTGTTATCGTCCACCCAGCGACGCCAGCTGCGGGAGAACGGAGTAAACACCGAATAGGGTTCGTTCTGCTGGGTCAGAATGTTGCCCACCGGAACGACCGTCTGATCCCGGTACTTGTTGACCGCTATTCCGGCCTTGTCCAGCTCGGCTTTAACCGCCTTGTCCCGCAGCCTTTCGTTAACTGCGTACTCCTCATTGAAATGCACATGCCGGATACTTCGCTGCCCGCAAAATCTCGACATCGCAGTCACGCTTTCTTCGAAGGTGTCAGCCTCGATAAAGGTCATCGGGATACCGAGCTTTGCGAGCGTTTCGGAAAGCGCGTTGGCGTGTTCCAGAACCAGTTTGACGCGAGCGGGTGACCAGTCGTGTTCTTTCCACTGACCGGGTGACACAATGAAGCAGGCCTGGACCGGCTCTTGGTGATTGCAGGCTGCAGTCAGGGCTGCGTTGTCTGCCACCCTGAGATCATTTCGAAACCAGACCAGCTGCGTCATGGAGGATCCTATATGGAAATCATAAGTTTAACGTTTAGCGCCAATACTGGTGTATTCGCTGGAATCCCTTGTTTGGATTATAGTTATTAATAAACTCAAGGACCTATCCAACGAGTTCTCCAACGAGTTCTCCAATAAGTTCTCAGCTTTGATAGACGAAAGCAGGCCGCAATGACCAGAAAGGAAGACGCCAAGATAATTATGGAGGACGGCCAATGGGCCACAGCCTACAACCTGAACCCGGGCGAAACCCACTACCATGAACTGAGCCATACTCAGGTCTGGGTCAGTTGTCTTGACCAGGAATGGCAGGTTCGTTTCCGGCGCATGGCCGAAGACGACGATCAGGAACGTTGGCTGCAAACGGTTACCGACACTGCGCCAAATCCAGATCTGGCCGTTCAGCGTTTTGTGCGGCCTGGCGCTGGCCACGAGGTCGTTTACCAACCAGTCATGTCGCGTTTGGCCATGGTGATACGCCCCTATCAGCCACTGACCATTCCTGCAGACACCGAATGCACCATATACGTGGGCACCCTCCTGTGGATGCGCATTCTGGTGGGTAACAAGCAAACCCAATTGCTTGAGCTCCCGCTCGCTGACCCGATGATGACCTGGGTAGGCAGGAATACAATGGAAGGGGAGCTCTGCTATTCCGCCGCAACCTTCGCCCGGCTCGTGCTCGATGCGGTACCCAAGCGCCCATGGCGAGCCATCACGCCTGTGCGAATCGTTAATCAGCAGGACGAACCTCTGTTGCTGGAAAGGTTCAGTTTGCCCACTCCGTTGCTATCGTTGCATCGAAATAAGCAGGGGCAACTTTGGACGCCGAGGGTGACGGTGTATTGTGAGTCGGGCATGAATTCGGCCCGGCTTCGGGTCGATTCAGGGGTGGTTGCGGAAGCAGGTGACTGTTCCCTGGTGACCGCTGCAAGGGAGCAAACGTCCCGCGGCGGCCTGATTAAAGCTTACGACCGAATGTTCGGATAATCTTTCTTTGCAACGGAGACTGTCTTTTGCCTGAAGAACTTCAAACGGGGTTCACTGCGTTCATAGCCAATATCCAATGGGGCAAATGGATTGGCGTGTGCTTCCTGGTGGTATTGGGTGGTGTTCTGGCGTCCCTGTCGGCACGTGGCGTAACCAGGTTCATGCAGGAGCGGGCCTCTCGTCACCACACGGTGATGATGCGGCGGCTGGTGTTCTACGTCGTTCTTGTGATTTTTCTGGTTGCGGCGCTACGGGAAGCGGGATTTTCACTGGACGTGGTGTTGGGCGCCGCCGGGATATTGACCGTTGCCGTTGGTTTTGCGTCGCAGACGTCCGCGTCCAATATGATCAGCGGCCTGTTTCTGCTTGTCGAAAAACCGTTTGAAATTGGGAACGTGATCGAGGTAGAAGGCACCATCGGCGAAGTCGTTGCCATTGATATGCTGAGCGTAAAGCTGCGCACGCCAGACAACCTGTATGTACGAATTCCGAACGAAACGCTGATAAAAACCCGCGTGGTGAATCGCTCTCGATTCCCGATCCGTCGCCTGGACCTGATGGTAGGCATTGCCTACGCCGAAGACGTTAGCCGTGTAGAGACGTTATTGCTTGATCTGGCCCGGAAGAACCCCCACAGCCTCGAAGAACCCAAGGCCTTTGTTCTGGTCACGGGGTTCGGGCCTTCTTCAGTGGATCTGCAGTTTTCCTTCTGGTTGCCAAGCGATAAGGTGCTGGAAGGTAGAAGCCAGATGATGGTGGATATAAAACAGGCGCTGGACGACGAAGGTATCGAGATTCCCTTCCCCCACACCAGTGTGTACGCGGGTAGCCATTCCGAACCTTTCCGGGTTCAGTTGTTAAGCCCGGAGCATTTACCCAAGGCAGGAGAGCAGGATGCCGACCAAAAAGGATGAGAGTACCAACGGCCCAGCGTTGAACAGCATCGAGGACAAGATGCCCCTGGGCTGGCGGGAATGGGTGTCTTTGCCGGAGTTTGATATTGGCAGAATCAAAGCCAAAGTCGATACTGGCGCCAGAACCTCCTGTTTGCATACGTTCCGCACCGAGCCCTACACGCTGGACGGCCAGCGGCGGGTGAAATTCTGGGTCCACCCGGTGCAGAATGACCTGCACCAGGTGGTGGAATGTGATGCCCCTATATTGGATGAACGTAACGTGTCGGATTCTGGCGGGCACAAGGAATTGAGGCTGGTGATTGAAACCCGGCTGATCATCGGCGGTGAGGAATGGCCCATTGAAATGACTCTGACCAATCGGGATTCCATGCGTTTTCGAATGCTGCTTGGCCGCACGGCAATGGCTGGCCGGGCATTTGTAGTTCCTGAATGTTCCTACCTTGCCGGTGAGCCGGCTCTAAGGACGAAATAATGAAGATTGCGATTCTGTCGCGAAACCGACACCTCTATTCCACCCGTCGCCTGGTAGAAGAGGGTATTAATAAAGGGCATGACGTAAAGGTCATTGATGCACTGCACTGCTCAATGAATATCACGTCGGCTGACCCCAGAATTCACTACCACGAAGAAGTGCTTGAAAATTTCGATGTGGTGATCCCTCGTATCGGCGCCTCGGTGACCTTCTACGGTACGGCCGTGCTGCGCCAGTTCGAGATGATGGGTGTGTTTCCACTGAACGAATCCGTTGCCATCACCCGTTCCAGGGACAAGCTTCGCTCGCTGCAGCTGCTGGCCCGAAAAGGCGTTGGCATGCCGGTGACCGGTTTCGCGAACAAGCCGGATAACGTCCCCGAACTGTTGCAAATGGTGGGTGGCGCACCGGTGGTCATCAAACTGTTGCAAGGCACCCAGGGCATTGGTGTGGTGCTGGCCGAAACCCGCAAAGCGGCGGAAAGTGTGATTGAAGCCTTCATGGGCCTGAAAGCAGATATCCTGGTTCAGGAATTCATCAAGGAAGCCGGTGGTGCCGATATTCGCTGCTTTGTTATTGGTGACAAAGTGATTGCCGCCATGAAGCGCCAGGGTGGTGAAGGCGAATTTCGTTCCAACCTGCACCGCGGTGGTACCGCTTCGCTGGTTCGCATCACACCGCAGGAGCGTCGCACGGCGATAGCGGCGGCGAAAGCCATGGGCCTGAACGTCGCCGGTGTGGATCTGCTTCGTTCCAGCCGGGGCCCGCTGGTGATGGAAGTGAATTCCTCGCCCGGGCTGGAAGGTATTGAAACTGCTACCGGCAAGAACATCGCGGGCATGATCATTAACTGGACCGAGAAAAACCAGAAGCCCTGGAAAACTCGCACCAAAGGCGGGGGCGGTTGATATGGCGGCACGCTCGCCCTTTGTGATTGCAGGAGAAGAAATTCCTGCAGGTACCCGAAAAACAGTTGAGGTGCCAGTTGCCAAACTCTACACCCACACGCCTCTCCATATTCCGGTCGAAGTGGTTCATGGCCGTCGGCCGGGTCCGGTATTGATGGTGTGTGGCGCTATCCATGGTGATGAGATTAACGGCGTAGAGATTGTTCGCCGGGTGTTGAAGAATTCCGCTTTGAGACACCTGCGGGGCACTCTGGTCGCAGTGCCCATCGTCAACATCTTTGGATTTGTGCAGCGCACCCGTTATCTGCCGGACAGGCGGGATCTGAACCGGTGTTTTCCCGGCACAGAGAGCGGCTCGCTGGGTGGGCGCATTGCCTATCTGTTGCGCACGCAGATCATGGAAAATGTCTCGCACATCATCGATTTGCACACCGGCGCAATTCATCGGTTCAACCTGCCTCAGATTCGGGCCGAGCTGAAAAACCCGGAAACCACCCGCATGGCGGAAGCGTTCGGCGCGCCCATCATTATCAACGCCAGCCTGCGTGAAGGCAGCCTGCGAGCCTACGCCGACTCCCAGGACATTCCGGTAATCACGTTCGAGGGCGGCGAAGCCCTTAGGTTTGACGAGGTGGTGATTTCGAGTGGTGTCAAAGGCGTCGTTCGCGTGATGCGCAACCTGGAAATGATCCCTGCCCGCAAAGGCCCCAAAGCGCCCAAGAAGCGCTCAGAAACGGCCGCGAATTCGCAGTGGGTGCGCACTGATACAGACGGCATCATGCGCCCGGTCGCCCGTCTGGGGCAGAAGGTTCGCAAGGGCCAACGGTTGGCCATGGTGGCCGATCCGTTCGGTGAATCGGAAAACGCTGTGGTGTCTCCCTGTTCAGGCATTGTCATTTGCGTGAATAATCTGCCCCTGGTAAACGAGGGCGAGGCGATCTACCACATTGCCCGGTTCGACGAACTCAGCGAGGCAGAAAAAGCCATGGATTATTTCCGCAGCAGCTATGAATCAGACGTCGGTGATGCGGTTGTCCCTGTGCATCCCTGGGATGAGAATCAGAAGTAACCCACGGAGGCAGTGATGATCTGGGAACAAACAATCATTGAATTGCCGCCCATGCCCAGGGGCTTTCATCTGGTGACACGCGAATTGCTCGCCCGGGTTCCGAACCTGGGCGATTGCCAGGTGGGACTGCTTCATTTGTTTATCCAACACACGTCTGCGTCTCTGGCAGTGAACGAAAACGCCGACCCGGATGTGCGAGGCGACCTGGAGCGCCACTTAAACGTGATGGTTCCGGAAAACGCGCCACACTATGAGCATACGATGGAAGGGCCAGATGACATGCCCGCACACATCAAAAGCGTGCTGATTGGCCCATCACTGACGTTACCTGTGCGGGATGGCCGGTTGGCATTGGGCACCTGGCAGGGTATTTACCTCTGCGAACACCGGAACAGCGTTGGCGGTCGGCGTGTCATCGCTACGTTGCAGGGCCGATGAAAAGTTTGGTTGCTGGCTAGCCCGAAGGTGGCGCTGAGCAGACACAATTACGTCCCTGCTCCTTGGCTCGATACAGTGCTTTGTCAGCAGAGCTGATAAGTTCTTTAAGGCTGTATTCCGGGGAAGGTGTAACGGCAGAGAGTCCCACGCTGACCGTGACGTAAGGTTTTACCATACTGAGATGATGCTCGATTCTTGCTTCGGCCACTGCGTCTATCAGGCTCTTGGCAATGATCTGGGCGTCCCGTGCGGACGTGCCCGGCAGAACAATCAGAAACTCCTCGCCCCCGTATCGCGCGACCATATCGGTATCTCTTTTGATCGTATCCTGAAGAATACTGGCAATTCGGATAAGGCAATCATCGCCGGCCAAGTGCCCGTAGTGGTCGTTGAAAGCTTTGAAATGATCGATATCAATCAACAATACCGACAGCGGGTCACCGGTACGGGTCAGGATACTCCACGCCTGCTGCAGTTTTCGGTCCAGCGCCAGGCGATTGTAAAGACCGGTCAGGGGATCGGTCTCGGTGAGCTTTTTCAGTTGTCTATTATTGGACTCGATGACGTTTAGCATGGAATTGAACTCTTGGGACAACAGTCCGATTTCGTCATGGTTTCGGATCTGTGCCCGCATGGAATAATCCATGGCGTTCGAGATACTGGATATATCGCGCTTGAGGTCCAGTATGGGCCGCACGACAAGATTGCGGAAAAGCACCAGAAGCATGGCAGACAACACCAGGCTCAGTAATACAAACACGGAAACGCTATAAAGGGTTATCTCCGAGCCGAGTCGGGCGATGTTCCTTTCCAGAATGACAGAGGCTTCAAGCTGCGGCTTGTTGTCGACAGTCAGTAATCTGGTCGCCTTCAAATGTTCGTCATCCAGCGCCTTGATGGTATAAGGCGTTGTTGTGTCGCTCAGAGTCTGCTGGTTAACCGGTGCTACCGTGAATGTCAGAACAATTTGCTGGGCGAGGTCGGCCAGTCGTTTTGCGCTCAATCGTTGACCGAACATTACGAATCCTCGGGGTTCTCCAGATCCGTCACTTCGATGCACTGGTCGCATGGAATACAGAACTGGTGTGCCGTCCAGTTCAAACACACCGCTGATCTTGCGATCGTCAATGTCGGCTTCCAGGTCGATTTGTTGGCTCAGTCTGTTGGCGGTGGAAAGGATGTCGGCCAGATGCCGCCCGGTCTGGTCCACGCTGCCCTCTTCGGCCTGGAAGTCATAAACGCCCGCCCAAACAGGTGTACCCTCCATGTCCATCATCAGGGCGATTTCAAAACCGTAATTCCAGAAGGTGTCAGCATTCAGGTTTGAAGAAACGTAGGCATCGTTCTGGTCTTCCAGAAAACGATAGGTGTCATCCCAGGACGACCAGTCATAAACCGTGAAATCGACTGTTCTCAGTTCACCCTCCAGACGACGAACGACCCTGTCGATGTTGTCTTTGGCCTGGTCTTTTTCGATGTTTGTGAAGGCGGGCAGAATCAGGTTGCGCTGAATCAGAAAAGCCGACAGCGACAACAGGATGGCCATCAGAATGATGGGGAGTGCCGTTTTCGTTGAAATCGACATAGGCCAGTTTTCCTGTTGCGTGCCGGCCGGGGCATGAAGATCAGAGATTGGCCTCCGCATACTCCGCCAGAACAGACCTTGGGACGCCCTGCAGGTGAATGTGACCCCCATGCCGGAAGCTCTTGAACCGCTCGGTCATGTAGGTCAGGCCCGAACTCAGCGAGCTCAAGTAGGGCGTATCGATCTGTGCAAGGTTGCCCAGACAGATCACTTTGGAACCATTACCCGCACGGGTAATGATAGTTTTGATCTGGTGCGGCGTCAGGTTTTGTGATTCATCAATAATGATCAGGCTGTGCTGGAAGCTGCGGCCACGAATGTAGTTCATGGATTTAAAGTGCAGCGGCACTTTGCTGAGGATGTAGTCCACGCTGGCGGTCATGTTCTCGTCGTCTTCGTGGAGTGCCTCAAGGTTGTCCACGATGGCACCCAGCCAGGGCTCCATTTTTTCCGCTTCCGTGCCGGGCAGGAAACCAATATCTTCATCCAGCCCCTGGGTGCTGCGGGTGGCAATGATGCGTTTATAGATCTTGCTCGCCACAGTCATTTCGATGCAGGCAGCAAGCGCCAGAATGGTTTTACCGGAACCCGCCGAGCCGGTGAGGTTGACCAGATGAATGTCCGGATCCAGCAGGAGGTTCAGCGCGATGGCCTGGTAGATGTCCCTGGGAATCAGTCCCCAGACTTCCTCGTTCATCAGATCGTGCTGATGGAGGTCGCGGATAACAAGTTGGTCTTCACTGACATCGGAAACCTTGCCAACGAACCCCTGCTCGTCAATGACAAATTCATTGATCGTCAACTTGGCGAGCTCGCCTTCCTTTCTCAGGATATGCTCGGTTATGCCTTCCCGCTGGATGGTTTCCACCTTTTCGATGGTGTCCCAGAAGGAATTTGAAAATTCTTTATACCCTTTGGGCAGCAGGTCAATGTCATCCAGCAACATGTCGTTGTGGTAGTCCTGAGCCTCCACACCAAAGCCGCGGGCCTTGAGCCGCATATTGATGTCTTTGCTGACCAGAATGATGTCCCGATCCTGATGGCGGGCCTGCAAGGCGGCAAGGGTATTGATGATCTTGTTATCGTTGAGGTGCTCTGGCAGGCCGTGGTTGCCGTGGTATTCAGTGCTCATCAGAATCGACAGGGCGCCGAGTGGCTCTGCTTTCTTGGCTCTGACGATGGGAACGCCTTTTTCGATGTCTCGAGGGCTGGCATCACCCAGCAATTTGTCGATGTTGCGGATGGCCTGACGGCAATCGGCGGCGACGGCTTGTTTTCCGGATTTGAGGCTGTCGAGTTCTTCAAGGACCGTCATCGGCAGGATGACATCGTGTTCTTCAAAATTCAGGAGGGCGTTGGGGTCGTGGATCAGCACATTGGTGTCGAGGACATACATCTTTCTGCGAGCCTGCGATGCTCTTGGCATAGGGTGCGATACCTCTCTGTTCAACCTTTTGGTCAGCCGCCGTTTCCGGCACAGCGTTGGGTGAGCTCCTTGTCGGAGATCAGTTTCAGCATATCGTAGGTCGTTACGATACCTGTAATTTTTTTCTCTTTGGTGATAAAGATTCGATGCAGATGCTCTTTCATCATCAGTTCTGCAATGTCCTGAACCGGGGTTTGCTCGTCAACGGAAAGTACGATGGGTGTCATGATGTCCCTTACCTCTACCGGCACCTTTCCCATTTCCTCGAAAATGACCATGCGCAAGCGACGAGCTTCCTGCTCTTCCTCCGCCGTCATGGGATTGTCAGAGTTGTCGGCGCGGCTGGCATTCCAACGAAATTCGGTGATGTCCTTGAGAGTGGCAATGCCGACGATTTCGCCTGAATCGTCGGTCACCGGGCTGCCGGTGATTTCGTTGTCGGTGAGGAATCTTGCCAGCCGATCCATCGTCCATGATTGTGGTACGGCTTTGATGCTGGGGGTCATGATCTCGTGGGCGAGAACGGTCATCGACAATAAGGCTCCCATTGACGGTTAGGCGCGGGGCATTCCATTAACCTAGAGCTTAGCTGTTCGGCTCGGACTCGTCATCCCCTGATTGAGCGTTTGATGACGCGGGAACGACGGCGGTCAGGTGCCCGTCATCGTCATAAACCAGTGTGTAGTTCTGATAACGATCTTTGCGGGCCACCCGTTCCAGTTCTTCCATGGACTTGATCGGGATATCCACCAACAGCGAATTCACGAGCCAGCCAGGTATGGAACCATTCGGTTCGGTGTGCTGAATCCAGACCATGCGGGTTTGATCACCCATCGGAGTGAAACGGTAAAGCGTGTCCGAGCGGTCGACTCTTACGTAGTCTTCGTTCACGTCCCGCCGCTGGGGCACAGCGTTCAGATCCATGATGATATCGCCCTCACTTTCGCTACCGTGGGTGCGAATACGCAGCACATAGTCCCGGTCAGCAACCGGCCAGGGCATATCATTGATGGAGTAGGCGTAACGATCGCGAAAATCGCCGTCACCGAATGCGTAGGACTCGGAGCAATTATGAACCCACTCTACGCAGGATTTGGGGTTGATCATTACCGCCATCAGGTTCTCGATGGAGGTGTCCAGCATCGCCACTGCCTTGAAGGCCTGGAAACTGGAGTTTGGCTGATCAATGGTATACACCTGAATGGAATCGGTTTCCTTACGAAGATCCCAGCCTTTATCGTTTTCAGTTGGTAATTCGGCAGCCGCCACCGGCATAAACAATGCCAAAAGGGCAGTCACCGCAACTCGCACGGCCAATTTGGCAACAGGCCGCCGAACATCGTGGGTGTTCGGTGTTTGCATCACAAATACTTCCTTGAAAATAATGGCGGGAGTCTACCACGCCTGCCGATAGTTCAGCCGTGTCCGATACGGGGTTTGTGAACTGCGTATCTCATCGATTGGAACCAGGCGAAATATGGCCCAATCTGACGCCTGAAACCGTTGCATGAGAAAGTGACAACGGTCTCGGCGTTAAGATATAGGAGGTCAGTGCTCGGGGAGTGTGACGTTCAGTTCCAGCACAGAATGGCTGTCGGTTCTGTCTACCTCAACCTGGACCATGTCGTCACTGATCTGGACGTATTTGCGGATGACTTCCACCAGTTCTTTTTGCAGCTGCGGCAGGTAGTCCGGCTGCCCGCGCTGGCCACGCTCATGGGCGACGATGATCTGCAGGCGTTCTTTGGCAACACTGGCAGTACGGGTGTTCTTCTTGCTTTTGAAATAATCCAGGAAACTCATCCCTTAGCCCCCCTTGAACATCCGTGAGAAGAAACCCTTTTTCTGCGAGGACATGAAGCGGTGTTCGCGCTCTTCCCCCAGCAGACGTGCAACGGCATCTTCGTAGGCCTGTCCGGCATCGCTGTCTTCCTCCAAGATTACGGGAACGCCCTGGTTGGAGGCGTTGAGGACAACCTGTGACTCCGGTATCACACCCAGCAAGGGAATCGCCAGAATTTCTTCCACGTCGGCGACTGAAAGCATTTCGCCTTTTTCGACGCGGTCCGGGTTGTAGCGGGTGAGCAGCAAGTGCTCTTTTACCGGATCCTGGCCCATTTCGGCGCGGCGGGATTTGCTCTGGAGAATGCCCAGGATTCGGTCGGAATCCCTGACAGAGGAAACCTCCGGATTGGTCACCACAATGGCTTCGTCGGCATAGTACAACGCCATCAGGGCGCCGTGCTCAATCCCGGCCGGTGAATCGCACACGATGTAGTCGAAGCGCTCAGACAGCTCGTTGATGACTTTTTCAACGCCGTCTTTGGTCAGGGCTTCTTTCTCTCGGGTTTGAGACGCCGGCAGGATGGATAGTGTATCTACCCGTTTGTCCTTGATTAGCGCCTGGTTGAGGGTGGCTTCGCCCTGAATGACGTTCACAAAGTCGTAAACCACCCGGCGTTCGCAATTCATGATGAGATCAAGGTTGCGAAGGCCCACGTCGAAATCGATTACCACGGTTTTGTGGCCGAGTTTCGCCAAGCCTGTACTGATAGAGGCGCTGGTTGTGGTCTTACCTACGCCACCCTTACCTGAGGTAACGACAATAATTCTAGCCAAAATTGCATTCCTGTTTTGCAGTGAATTCGAACTTAGCCCTTGTCCAGTGGTGTTACCACCAGAAGTTCGTCCTTGAGTTGGATCTGTACGGCGGTTTTCCAACCGTTATCCTGAAGATCTTCCGAGATTTTATAGTGTCCAGCGATGGACACAAGCTCTGCTTCAAGAGACTGACAGAAAACCCGGGCATGTTCAGCCCCATGTATCCCGGCCAGCGCTCGGCCCCTGAGTGGGCCATAGACATGAACATTGCCCGCCGCCAGCACTTCGGCGCCCGCCTGAACGGGCGCGAGGATAATCAGATCCCCTTCCGGTGCATAGACCTGTTGGCCAGACCTGACCGGTTGATTGATGATTTTTGCCGCTGCAGGCTCGGCAACCTCTCTGGCCGGTGGCGGTTGTGCGGTGTCTGCCCCCGCGGTTTCTGAAGGCTGGGGTCCGGTCTCGGCGATGTCTCGATCGCGCTGTCCACCTCCCGGCAGCAAGGCCAGCGATGCGCCTCTGGCAAGTCTGCGTTGGTCGTCGTCACCGCCACGTACGCCGATCACATGGATGTTGTGGCGGCGACAGGCGCCAATAATTTTAAAAAAATCCAGCTCGCTGCTCAGTCCTTCGTATTTTTCCAGGCTGATGACCAACGGAATGTCTTTGAAAAAGCCAGGGGCCTGGCTGATCTTGTCCCGAAGGGTTTGTTCAAAATCGCTTTCGTGAAAAAAATACAGTTCCAGTGCCGTCATGGACACACTGGCACTTTTCAGCTGAAAACACTGGGTGACGCCAGAAGCAGCGGTATCAGTCATTAAAGGCTCTCTTCGGTGTTGTCTCCCGGGCCTGTGGCCGGGCGTTTGCGTAATGGTGGTTGTTCAAACCGAATGCCGGACCACCCGGTCGTCATAAACTGGCGGATATTGCCATGGCTGTCACCGGCCGGGTCATCCAACACATTCTGGTAGTGTTCTGCAAACAGGCGCAAGGTGTCTGATTCATTCAGGTTGCAGTACTGGGCCAGGGAGAATACACGGCATGAGCCTTCGTTTTCTCCCGCGGCGTTGAACAGTGGCCCGTTATGAAAGCCGGCCGGTTCGTAATCGAAGGCTGCGCTGATCAACTCCAGCGTATCTTTGAAGTGTCCGTGGCCTGCATCAATGGAGGCGAGGTGGATTCTCACCCTCTCATTGACATTCATTCCTTGTGATCCTGTTTGGGCCCGGTTTGATAGGCCGCTTTCCATTCTTCGTAGGGCATCCCGTAAATAATTTCGCGTGCCTGCGGATCTGACAGCTCAAAGCCACGCTCGCTGGCTTCGGCGCGATACCATTTTGACAGGCAGTTACGGCAGAACCCCGCCAGGTTCATCAGGTCGAGGTTCTGGACTTCTGTGTGCTCGCGCAGGTGGCTTACCAGTTTGCGGAAAGCAGCGGCTTCAATTTCAGTCTGGGAATTTTCGGGAATCTGGTCAGTCATGGTGTCGCTTACCTCTGACATTGTTGGCGGTTCGTCTAGCACGATCCTGACATTCTCTGCATGTTACCTTAAGATACAAGGCTGTACATATGTACAGATCCAGGACTTGATCGTAACGCTATTCCGAATGGCAGCGCCATGACCCAGCGAAAAATCATTCACGTTGACTGCGACTGCTTCTATGCCGCCGTAGAGATGCGTGACGACCCGACTCTCAGGGATGTGCCGCTGGCCGTAGGCGGGCAGGGAGGTCGCGGCGTGGTGACCACCTGCAATTATCGGGCGCGAGCGTTCGGTGTACGATCAGCCATGCCGGGAGGCGAGGCAAGAAGGCTCTGCCCGGGCCTGGTGACTGTTCCGCCGGACATGAATCGCTATCGCAGTGTCTCACGACAGGTAATGGCCATTCTCAGAGAACTGACCGACCTGGTCGAGCCGCTTTCTCTGGACGAGGCCTTTCTGGACGTCACAGAGGTGACCGATCACAAGGGCAGCGCCACGCTGATGGCAAAGCATCTGAGGCAACGAGTCAGGGACGAAGTGGGTATTACCATTTCCGCCGGTGTGGCGCCTAATAAGTTTCTTGCCAAGATTGCCAGTGACTGGGAAAAACCGGATGGTCTGTTCGTGATCACACCGGATCAGGTGGATGGATTTGTCCAGCAACTGCAGGTGGAAAAGCTGTTTGGTGTAGGAAAAGTCACTGCCGGGAAGTTGCATGACCTGGGAGTCTCCACCTGCGGCGATTTGCAGCAGGTTCCGGTAGAAGACTTGCTGGACCGGTTCGGCAAACAGGGCTACCGGTTGCGAGAGATGGCCTTTGGACGCGATAACCGGGACGTGGTGGTGTCGCGCATTGCCAAGTCGGTGAGCGTGGAACGCACCTTTTCACAGGATTTGCCTGACAAACAGGCGTGCGAGTCAGTGATGGCGTCGTTGGTGGCAGATCTGAACCTTCGGCTCAGCCGCAAGGCAGGGCGAAAACCCATTCATAAGCTGTTTATAAAGATTCGATACAGCGATTTTTCCACCCACACCCTAGAGCGCGTTCGCGACCAGATTCAACAGCCTGAGCTGGACGACTACCAGCCATTGCTGGATGAGCTGGTGACCAATACCGAACGCCCGGTGCGTCTGCTGGGGCTGGGGGTGAGATTTCGCAATGACGAGTCGCCCACCACGCAGCTCAGACTGTTCGACTGAACAGATCAACCAACGGTTGGGTGGCCAGGACGCCCAATGTGCCACCGATTGACGCTCCGGCGGCTACGTCGGTCGGGTAGTGCAGCCCGAGAACCACTCTTGATGCTGCGACGCTGACGGTAAATGGCAGCAGTACAAGAGCCAGCTGCGGCGAAGCGACGGCCAGCATGGTATTAAAGCAGACCGCGTGCAGGGTGTGTCCTGACGGAAAACTGTATCGGTCCAGCGGTGGCACAGCACAATTGATTGCCTTGAATGAGATAAACGGTCTCTCCCGTATCAGCCGGTGTTTCAGGAATTTATAGAGGACTGTGCAGAGCAGACCGGTTGTTACCATGGCCAGGGCGATAGAAAGCCCGCGTTCAGGATCAATGATCGGCATGGCCAGAATGATCAGGTACCAGAGCCAGCCATCGCCCAGCCGGCTGACCAGGCTGAAGTACCGCCGCACAGGCCGGTAGCGCAGCAGTTGATTGATGGACTGGCAGAGCCGGAATTCCCTCTGGTCGACCAGATCAAAAAGTTGTGAGACTTTGCTTGTGACGGACATCTCTGCGCGTCTCCTGTGGCGGATGAATGACCAGGTTCTCGAATCGTTCCACTTGCGATGCCCAGTCCATATCAAGGGCGTCCATCCGGACCTGGTTCCGAATGCGCTTGGTAAAGGACGGCTGGTCGGCCAGGCGAAAGGCTTGGCTGACGAAGGCCTCGCTGTCGTCCAGACGGGCCTTCAGACCGTTGTCGCCGTGGCGGATATGCTCTTTGGCGGCGGCATCGTCAAACGCCACAATCCCCAGCCCACTGGCCATGGCTTCGGTAACGACATTGCCAAAGGTGTCGGTTTTGCTGGGAAACAGGAACAGATCGCCCGACGCATAGTGCTGCGCCAGGGTTTCGCCGCGCTGAATGCCTGTAAACACATAGTCCGGATGGCGCTCTGACAAGCGGGTTCGCATAGGGCCATCGCCCACAAGGATGAACTTTGCCGTTGGATGCAGGCTTTTCAGGCGTTCGAAACAGGAAACTGCTAATTGCACGTTCTTCTCTGGTGCCAGCCGCCCGACGTAGATAACCGCCAGATCTTCCGGTGATAATCCCCAGGATGCTCGCAACGAGGAGCTGCGTTTGGCCGGTGAAAACAGTTCGCAGTCTACCCCGCGGCTCCAGAGTGCTGTTGGTCCAATGCCCATTGCTTTGGTGGTATTGATGGTTTTTCGGGTCGGAACCAGCGTGACTGCCGTGCGGTTGTGAAACCAGCGCCCATATCGGCAAAGCAGGGCTTCAAGCCAGCCAGCGCCGTAATACTGACTGTAGCTGTGAAAGTTGGTGTGGAAGCCTGAACTGACCGGAATGCCGAGTTTTCGTGCCGTGTTCACAGCGCTGATGCCCAGCGGCCCCTGGGTGGCAACGTAAACCGCGTCCGGCGGATTGCGACGCCACAGCCGCATCAAACGGCCCGGGCCTGGAATGCCGAATCGCAGATCGTTGTAGCCCGGGATAGGAATGCCTGTGACGAGAGTGGACTGGTGACAAAGCTGGCTGCCGTCCATCTTGATGAACGCTTGATCTGCGCTGTGTTGCCGGGGCCTGACAACCGATACCTGATGGCCGCGTTTCACCAGCGCTTCGCACAGATAGCGAAGCGTATTGGCGACGCCGTTGACTTCCGGCGGAAAGGTCTCAGAAACAATGCTAATGTGTCGCTTATCCGTCATCACCAGGCTTGTTTCAGTCACGTTATCTCCCGAGCTTTCTGCTTTCATGGCATTCACTATGAGAGCAGGCCATGACAGGGTCGCGACATTGCTGTGACAATCCTGTGACAGCGGCAGGGCGCTATGATCGAACGACAACGGAGGATCTATGAATACCCGTAGGCTCGGCAGAACCGATATCAACGTCAGTGAAATATGCCTCGGCACGATGACCTGGGGAGAGCAGAACACTGAGCGCCAGGCGGCGCAACAATTGGATCTGGCGACAGATCGGGGCATCAATTTCATCGATGCGGCCGAAATGTATCCGGTTCCGCCGCGCGCCGAAACTCAGGGCCTGACGGAAACTTATCTGGGTAACTGGCTGGCGAAACGGGGTCGTCGGGAAGATCTGGTGATCGCTTCCAAAGTGTCAGGCCCCGGCAATGGGCTGACCTACCTTCGCAACGGCCCACGATTAACCAAAGACCATGTTCGCAAGGCGTGCGAGGACAGTCTGAAGCGGCTTCAGACGGATTACATCGATTTGTATCAGGTGCATTGGCCTGAGCGAAACGCCAACTTTTTCGGCAAGCTTGGATACGAGCACAAAGTAAACGAGCAATCGACGCCGATCGAAGAAACCCTGGAAGCACTTCATGAGCTGGCCGAGGAGGGTAAAATTCGTCACATTGGCATTTCCAATGAGACGCCCTGGGGCACCTCGGAATATCTGCGATTGTCCCGGGAGCGTAATTGGCCTCGCATTGCCAGCATTCAGAACCCTTACAATCTGCTCAATCGCACCTTCGAAGTTGGCATGGCGGAAATGGCCTGCCGCGAAAACGTAGGCTTGCTGGCATACTCGCCTCTGGCCTTTGGAGTTCTGTCAGGAAAATATCTCGGCGGGAAACGGCCCGAGGGCGCCAGGCTGTCGCTTTATACCCGGTTTGCACGTTACACCAGCGAGCGTGGTGTTGAGGCCACACAGGCCTATGTGGATTTGGCCCGACAGCATGGTTTGTCTCCGGTGCAGCTGGCACTGGCCTATGTCACCAGTCGTGAGTTTGTGACCAGTAATATCATTGGTGCAACGTCCCTGGAGCAACTTGAAGAAAACATTGAGTCGGCCGAAGTGACGTTGGATGAAGCGGTCCTGTCGGACATTGAGGCGCTGCACTCGAACTTCACCTACCCGTGCCCGTAAGCAGGCACGGGTCAGTCTGGTTACATTCAGATACATAAAGTGATGTTTTTCTGACAAAAAAGGCTGGCCCGGGCGGCAGCTTGCTGGCGCGAATGTGTGCAAAATCACATCTTTTCGCGACCTGATTTATTAGACTTTAATCCAAAGCGACATTACACTTCGCGCCCGATTAAAGGTCTTAGAAACATCATGATTATTCGCATTTTTATCGCTCTTCTCGTTCTCAATATGCTGGCTTTCGTCGTTCGCGCCGAAGCGAGTGAGCGCGTATTTGCCGATGAAACGCCCGTTCAGGATGTTTACCAGCTTCAGGAAGAGATGTCGGGCGACTTTGAACGCCAGCAGTCGGACATGTATGCCGCCATCGGTTCACGTCTACTGAGCCTTGGCTTTTCAGATCAGAAAGCAAACAAGCGACAGTACGCGTCTGCACCCGCACAGCCAGACCATGGTGTCGCGTTGCTTGAAGAGGGCGCCTGCCTGAACTTCAAGTGGAATTTCTGATTCGCAGTCTCGCGTAAGCGACGTCCCGCCGTTTCCGATCAACAAATTGCCGATTTTCTGTCTGTCCATTGCCTGACCATTGCCTGGTCCCGGCAGCCGTGTGATCATCCGTTTCTGACGATCGTAACTGATGCCAAAACGGAGTTCGTTCATGGTCAAGGACATGCCACTGACCCTTAATGACAGCCAGGCCTGTGTGGATCAACTGATTCAGCGCGTCGGCAAAGACATCACGCTGGGTTTACCGCTTGGGTTGGGCAAGCCGATCCGATTCGTGAATGCTCTTTATGAACGTGCCCAGGCTGACCCGGGTATCAACCTTCACATTGTCACGGCGCTGTCATTGACGCCTCCCGGCGGATCTTCGACCCTTGAAAAGCGATTCATGGAGCCGTTTGTAGAGCGGCTCTATGGCGATATTCCAGAACTCGACTATGCCAGGGATGTGATTCGCAAACGCCTACCGCCGAATGTCACTGTCTCCGAGTTTTTCTTCAAAGCGGGGGCCTTTCTGAACGACGCGACCCAGCAGCGACGTTACGTATGCACCAACTATACCCACGCGGTTCGGGACTTGATGGATCTTGGGGTTAATGTGCTGGCTCAGTTGGTGGCGCCGCCTACCAAAGCCGGAGACAAGGGGCTGCTGAGCCTCAGCTGCAATCCGGATCTGACCCTCGACCTGATGCCACTGCTCAGACAGCGGGAAGCGGATGGTAATGTGGTGGCGATTGTGGGCGAGCTGAACCGCCATCTTCCTTTCCTGGGCAACAGTGCAGCAATCAGCGATAGCCAGTTCGATCTTCTGCTGGAGCATCCGAGATCGGATTATCCGTTGTTTTCTGCGCCTCAGATGGCGATCAGCCCGGAAGATCATCTGATCGGGTTCTATGCCAGCACCTTGCTCAAGGACGGCGGAACCCTTCAGGTTGGCATTGGTTCCCTCGGTTCTGCATTGGTGCATAACGCTATTCTGCGGCATCAGCACAATGCCCACTGGAAAGCGGTTTATGATCAGCTGGCCGTTGCTGCCAATTTTCCCGTCGTGGAGTCATTGGGTGGAGTGGATCCCTTTGAAAAGGGACTCTATGGTTGCAGCGAGATGATGGTGGACGGCTTTATTCACTTGCTTGAGGCCGGCGTCATTCATCGGGAAGTCTACAATAATGCCGAATTGCAGGAACTGATCAACCAGGGGCGTATCGAGCCGGACGTGTCTCTTGACACGCTGGATGTGCTGCACGCGGAGGACCTGATCGACTCCCCGTTGCGGGCCCGTGATGTTGCTTTGCTACGAGGCTACGGCATATTCCGTTCGGACGTGGAGTACAAGGGCGGCCGGCTAAGAATCGGAGAGCAGTCTCTTGAGCCGGATCTGGATGCGAAGGCCTCACGAGAGGCGATATCGGCGCTGGCGCTGGGCAAGAAGCTCACGGGTGGCATTGTTATCCACGGTGGCTTTTACGTGGGCCCGGCTTCTTTTTACCAGAAGCTGCGCGATCTGAGTCCAGAGGATCGCCAGCGCATCAGTATGACCAGTGTGAACTTCATCAATCATCTTTATGATCATGCCTTTGGCAATCAGCGCTTGAAGGCGGCGCAGCGGGCCCACAGCCGCTTCATTAACACGGCAATGATGCATACCCTCAACGGCGCTGCGGTATCGGATGGCCTGGAGGACGGCCGTGTGGTGAGCGGTGTTGGCGGGCAATACAACTTCGTTGCCATGGCCCATGAGTTGCCTGGGGCGCGATCCATTATCTGTCTTCGCAGCACCCGGAAGTCAGGTCATAAGACAGTGTCGAACCTGGTGTTCAATTACGGGCACTGCACCATCCCCAGGCATCTTCGGGATATTGTGATCACTGAGTACGGTATTGCCGATCTTCGTGGTCAGCCGGATGAACAGGTCTACCTGCGGTTGATTCGCATTGCGGATTCGCGCTTTCAGGAATCCCTGCTTGCGCAGGCGAAAAAGGCCGGGAAAGTGGATCCTGCCTTTCAGATGCCGTTGGGCTGGCGAAACAACACTCCGGAGAGAATCAAGAGCCTGGTTCAGTCTGCTGGCGGTGGCGATGTGTTTCCGGCCTTTCCTTTTGGTTGCGATTTTACAGATCAGGAACTGACATTGGGGAAAGCCCTTAAGGGTCTAAAGGCTGCAACGGCAACTCGTCGTGGTAAAATGGCGGCGCTCTGGCGGGCGATAAAGGCCAGTGATGAACAGGGGCGTTACGCCTCGCTGCTGCAGCGAATGAACCTGGACAACCCGAAAGGGTTGCGGGAGACCCTTGATCAGAAACTATTGATTCACGGCCTTGATCTGATTCAAACCCCATCAAATACAGGAAACCAGCCAACCTGATGCAAAAACCAGCGGTATACACGGTTCACTACGTGCTCAAGAACAAACTGGGCGAATTGGTCGACACGTCTGAGGGTAGCGAGCCTTTGCACTTTGTGCTGGGCGGTTCTGGCGTGATAGCCGGAATTCAGGAAGCGGTTAAAGACCGTAATGTGGGCGACTGTCTGGAGGTGACCGTACCACCGTCCATGGCCTACGGCGAACACAACCCCGAGCTCATTCGCAAGGTGCCGCGCTCGATGTTCGAAGGTGTCGAGAATCTTCAGGTAGGCATGAAATTTCAGACCAATACCGGGGATGAAGCCCAGGTTGTGCAGGTCGTGTCGATCGACGGCAATCTCATTAAAGTGGATGCCAACCACCCACTCGCCGGGTTTACCCTGTATTTCGATCTGGAAATCATCGAGAAGCGCGAAGCCACGGATGAGGAAGTAGCTGCCGGGTATCCTCTGGATTGATAGTCAGGTCCCCATTCCGGGTTTTATTGACCCCATCCAAGATGGTCTCTTCGAGGGTGGCGGTTCCCGCACAAGTCGCCATAGATGTCTTTGTCTCATTGTAAATTCCAGACAAGGCTATGATCACAATGACGGCTGGCGTGAGGAAGCAAGAGATCTCCGGGGTGTAACGGGAGGTGGGTTCCATGTATATTTCTGAAAAGCATGTATAATTGCTGTAACAAGACGTAGCCTGTATCGTCAGATACACAGCAGTTCGTGCAGGGAAATCCAAATAACAACAGCAGAGATGGACGGCGTGGAACAGACGAACGAAAGTTGGCGGATTCTTATAGTCGAAGATGATGAAAGGCTGGCAGAGCTGACCCGGGAGTATCTGGAAAGCAATGGCCTGACAGTGTCTCTTGAAACTCATGGTGGAAACGCAGTCGAGCGCATCCGCAACGAGCAGCCCGATCTGGTTGTGCTGGACCTGATGCTCCCTGGAGAAGACGGCCTGTCAATCTGTCGCCGGGTAAGACCTCATTACACCGGTCCGATCATAATGCTGACGGCTCGCACCGACGATCTCGACCAGGTATTGGGTCTTGAGATGGGTGCAGACGATTACGTTGGTAAACCAGTCAAGCCACGGGTACTGCTGGCCCGTATTCGCGCTTTGCTACGCCGGGTGACCGAAACCGGCACGATTGCGGCCGAGGAAGGCCTCACTGAGGAACCGGTCCGTCTTCAGTTCAATGACCTGGTGGTTGACCGCTCAATGCGTGAAGCCTGGCTGAATGATGACAGCATCGACCTCACCAGCGCCGAGTTTGACTTGCTCTGGCTGTTATCCAGCAATGCCGGTCGTGTGTTGAGCCGTGAAGAGATTTTTACGGCTCTGAGAGGCATTGAGTACGATGGCCAGGATCGCTCTATCGACGTCCGGGTGTCGAGGATTCGTCCGAAGATCGGGGACGATCCGATCCATCCCAGGCGCATCAAGACGGTTCGCAGTAAAGGTTACCTGTTCGTAAAGGAAGCCTGACTATCCAGTCTCTGGCGCTGGCCTGGAAAGGCCAGCGTTCATTGCCAGGGTTTATAGAATGCCCTTCAAGTTTTTTCTAAAGCTATACGCCCGCCTTATTGGCTTGACCATCCTGATCATCCTCTTCTGTGTGGCCTTGTTTGTCGGGGTGAATTCGGTTCGTGAGCAGTACTGGCAGGAACGTTATGCCGGGCCGCTCATGCAATGGATCGCGTCCACGCCCAACGCTCGACAGCAATACCACTGGCTATCATCGACCTATGATTTCCAGGCACTTGACCCGGATGACGTCGCGGTATCGGACGTTACTCTGGAACGCCTCGCCTACGGTCAGGTTGTCGCGGTGGACACCAGTATCGGGCAGCAAGTGATGATCAGGGATGACGAAGGGCAAGTCCTTCGAATGCGATTCCGTGACCTTTACAGCGATGTTGCAGAAGCCCTTGGTCTCATAGCGCGTTGGCACCTGAGCGGGATTCCCTCGGAAAGTCGTGATCAGGCGATGGAGCAGCTATCGCAGTCTCTCGATGTCACGCTGTCCACCATTCAGGAGCCGGATGCGGTTCCTGACTCGGACGTGCTGGGACGGGTGTCTTCCCGTGGGTTGTCGCTCTACCAGAATGCCTCGAACGGTCGCGCCAATGTGCTGATTCGTTTGGAAGACGGCACGCTGATTGATCTGGCAACGTCTGAGCCTTTCGATCAATGGGCATGGCCAGTGCTTGGGTTACTTTTTCTTGTTGGTGGCAGTGTGCTGGCGCTGGCGCTCTATGTCGCCATGCGAGAGGTGGATAGCAACTTGCGAGCCGTGGAGTCGGTGGCGATTCGTATCGCGCGGGGTGAAATGGGAGCCCGGGTTGAGACCACCGACAGCCGTCTGGTGTCGCGACTTGCCGGAGCATTTAACGGCATGGCGGAGCATATTCAGCGGCTGGTCGGTGTGCAGCGGGAAATGATCCATGCGGTGTCTCACGAATTGCGCACACCAGTTGCGCGTATCCGGTTCGGGGTCCAGATGATTGAAGGCACTTCAGACCCGGAGGCCCTTCAGAAGCAGCTCGATGGCATTGATGGGGACATTCAGGAACTGGACGAGTTGATCGACGAAATCCTGACATACGCCCGCCTGGAGCAGGGCGGGCCGGTGTTCGCGCTTCAGGAGTGTTCGGTTACTGACATCGTGAGACAGGTCGTCAGTGAGCAGCAGATGATTCGGACAGAGCATGTCATCGAGGCTGACATTGATGAAGAATCCGAACACTGGGCGATGTCAGACTTAGAACCACGCTATATCCACCGGGCCATACAGAACCTGGTGGGTAATGGGGCGCGCTATGCGGCCAATCGTGTGCGCGTTCATTGCCAATTGGACGAAGACAACTGCCGGGTCGATGTGGAAGACGACGGCCCGGGTGTGCCCGAAGAGGATTGGGAGAAGGTTTTTACGGCCTTTGCCAGGCTGGATGATAGCCGCACTCGAACCTCGGGCGGCTATGGCCTTGGCCTGTCGATAGTGCGAAGAATTCTTTACTGGCATGGCGGCCAGGCATTTGTCAGCCGAAGCGAAGCGCTCGGAGGAGCAAAATTCAGCCTGGTGTGGCCGCGTAAGAAACCGATCGAGCCGTCTCTTTGACCGATCGTCTGCGATTTCTCACCGAATGTTACACATCGTCTACATAACCTAAACGGACATGAGCGAGCTGTGATTAGATACTGGCGGTGTAAGGGATGACTTTTGAGGTTGTAGTTCTTACGAACTTTCCTTGTTTCATTCGTCATTTTGAGGGCCGGTTTACCGGCCCTTTTTTTTGTCTTAGGGTTTTACCTTGGCGTTTGTCATAGCGTTCTTCACCGTCCTTTGAGAAAATTCAGGCTTCGAACAACAAAGACGCCGAATAACTGAAAGGATTCGTCCAATGCCGCAGTATCTGCTTGCCATTGACCAGGGAACCACCAGTTCCCGTGCTATTGTTTTCGATACTTCCGGAAAGTCCATAGCCACCGCTCAGCAGGAGTTCAAACAGTATTTTCCCAAAGACGGCTGGGTAGAGCACGACGCTGACGAGATCTGGGAAAGTACGTTGTCCGTTTGCAGGGAAGCCCTGGAAACGTCCGGCATTGATGCTTCCTCAATTGCCGGCATTGGTATTACCAACCAGCGTGAAACGACCATTCTCTGGGATCGTGCAACCGGAAAACCCGTGTATCGAGCCATCGTATGGCAGGATCGCCGTACCGCTTCCTGGTGCACCAAGCTCAAGTCTGATGGGCATGAAGACAAGGTGGTCGAAAAGACCGGTCTGTTGATTGATCCTTACTTTTCCGGAACCAAGATTGCCTGGATTCTGGATAACGTCGACGGGCTGCGGGGCAGGGCAGAGGCCGGTGAACTGGCTTTTGGCACGGTCGATAGCTGGCTGCTCTGGAACCTGACCGGCGGAAAGGTCCATCGAACTGACGCAACCAATGCCTCGCGAACGGCGATTTTCAACATCCACACTCAGGATTGGGACGATGAGCTGCTGTCATTGTTCCGGATTCCCCGTTCCTTGCTGCCTGAGGTGTTGGATTCTGCCGCCGATTTTGGCACCACGTTACCGGAGTGGCTGGGTAAGCCGGTTCCTGTGTCCGGTATTGCCGGTGATCAGCATGCAGCACTGATTGGTCAGGCCTGTTTTAAGCCCGGAATGGCCAAAAGCACCTACGGCACCGGATGTTTCTTGGTGGTGAATACAGGGTCTGAAGCGCCTCGTTCGGAAAACCGGTTACTGACCACCATGGCCTATCGCCTGAATGGCAAGCCCTGCTACGCCATGGAAGGAAGCATCTTTGTGGCTGGCGCCGCCATGCAGTGGTTGCGAGATGGTCTGAAACTGATCAGTCACGCCAGTGAGTCCTCCAGGTATGCTTTGGAGGTTGGCGTAGAGAACCCGGTATATCTGGTGCCTGCATTCACAGGGCTTGGTGCTCCGCACTGGGACCCGCACGCACGGGGTGCCATCATGGGGCTGACCCGTGACACCGGTATCGCCGAGATAGTCACCGCCGGGTTGCAGTCGGTGTGTTACCAGACCAAGGATCTGGTTCGAGCCATTCAGAATGACGGTACGTCGTTGAAATCCCTGCGGGTGGATGGCGGCATGGTGGTAAACGACTGGGTAATGCAGTTCCTCGCAGATATTCTGAACGTGCCGGTTGAGCGTCCCCGAGTGACCGAGACCACGGCGCTCGGCGCGGCCTATCTGGCAGGTTTGCAAAGCGGTGTGTATGAGAGCCTGGAAGAAATCGCTGACCTGTGGGAACGGGAGCACTGTTTTGAGCCTTCAATGAAACCCATGCTGCGCGAATCGCTTTACTCCGGGTGGCTAGATGCCATCGAGCGAGTTTGTAACAACTGAGCCCGGCGGAGCCTGGGCAGGCTTACACGCTACTGCTCAGGTTCTTTCGAAAGCGATCAAGTGATCGGCTTCAACCCGGACCGGCACGTATTCGCCCAGATGGAAATCCAGATGACTGCGGAACAGGGCTTCAAACTCTGTGTCTTCAGAGCAACGGAATCGGTAGAGCGTTGAGGTTCCAGCGAAGGTTTTCTCCACGACCTTGGGCTTGAGGTCAGAATCGGCGTCGTAAACGATGTCGTCCGGGCGTATCAGTACGTCTACCAACGTACCGGTTTCCCAGCGATAAGCCCGGTTGCCGCGAATGACGCCGAGCTCTGATTCAATGGTGTCTGGCCCCAGAGTTTTTCCCGGAATAAAGCCTCCCTGACCAACAAAGCCGGCCACAAAACGATTGGCTGGCTCGTGATAGAGGTTATAGGGCACGTCCCACTGTTGGATGCCGCCATCTTTCAGTACGGCCACCTGATCACACATGGCGAAGGCTTCCTGCTGGTCATGGGTGACCAGAATGGCGCTGATTCCCAGGGTCTTTAGTATCTCCCGAACGTCCAGGCTCAGGCGTCGCCGCAAATCTGCGTCCAGATTTGAAAAAGGTTCGTCCAGCAGAATCAGAGTAGGTTCGGGCGCAAGGGCCCGGGCAAGAGCAACCCGTTGCTGTTGGCCTCCTGACAGTTCATGAGGGTAGTTGTTTGCCAGATCTTGCAGATGAACCACTTCCAGCAGTTCAGCCACCTTTTGCTTTTTCTCGGACCGGCTTTCGCTACGCAACCCAAACCCCACGTTTTCGGCAATGGTGAGGTGGGGGAAAAGCGCATAGTCCTGAAACACCATGCCGATGCGACGTTTTTCTGGTGCCAGTGTCTTGCCAGGCAAACTGATTGACGTACCCTGGAGCGAAATTTCCCCGGTGTTCAGTGGCAGAAACCCTGCCAGCGCCCGCAGTATGGTGCTTTTCCCGCACCCGCTGGGGCCAAGAAGGCAGCCAATATCGCCGTGGCTGAGCGCAAAACTGACGTCCTTGACGACAGAGCCGTCGCCATAGCCACAAGACATGTTGTTGACTTCAAGTAGCCAGTCGTCAGCCTGGTTCAGACTCTGCATCATTGGGTTAATCCAGCCGATTGAGAATCAGAAATTCAAGCAAGGCTTTCTGGGCATGCAGGCGGTTTTCGGCCTCGTCCCAAACCACAGAGCTTTTATGTTCCATCATGTCCGCCGAAATTTCCTCACCACGGTGGGCCGGAAGACAATGCATGAATAAGGCCTGTTTATCGGCAACCTGCATCAGTGCGGGACTGATCTGGTATTCCTGAAACGCTTTCTCACGGGCTTTCTGCTCATCTTCCTGTCCCATCGATGCCCAGACATCAGTGACCAGAAGGTGTGATCCACGGGCGGCTTCGACCGGGTCACGGACAACTTCAACGCGATCGGCATGAGCCTGCAGCAAATTCGGATCCGGATCGTAGCCCTCGGGGCAGGCAATACGGAGATTGAAGTCAAACTGGGCCGCCGCGTTCATATAGGAGTGGCACATGTTGTTACCGTCACCAACCCAGGTCACCGTAGCGCCGCGGATGCTGCCGCGATGCTCACGGAAGGTCTGCATGTCAGCCAGTAGCTGGCAGGGGTGGTAGTCGTCCGTCAATGCGTTGATGACAGGTTTGCTGGATGAAGCAGCGAATGTTTCAACGGTATCGTGATCAAATGTCCGGATCATCACCGCATCGACCATGCTTGAGATGACGATGGCAGAATCTTCCACCGGTTCTCCACGCCCTAATTGGGTATCTCGTGGTGAAAGGAAAAGAGCGGATCCGCCAAGTTGAGTCATGCCTGCTTCAAAAGACACGCGCGTCCGGGTGGATGATTTTTCAAAAATCATCGCCAGAACCCGGTTCCTCAGGGTGTCTCGAATTTTGCCCTGGCGCCATTCATTACGCAGCTTCGACGCGTGGTCGACCACCGCATCGAGTTCTTGTGGCGTCAGGTCATTGAGGGTGAGAAAGTGTCTTGCCATGAAATGGCCCTTCTTTGCAAAGGGGCACAAGTCTAGCCCTTCAGTGGTTTTATGACAACGCTACAGGCTGGTGCGTTGCGGTGGTTTGGTTTGCATCGTTCGAGCCGTGTACAATTAGAGGCAAGTCGTTGCCGAAGGGCAACCCACGATGTATGTGCGAGGATTCAGTTAATGGATATCAACGAAACGATCAAGAACCAGCTTGAAGAAAACCCAATCATTCTCTACATGAAGGGCACCCCGCAGCAGCCGCAGTGTGGTTTTTCTGCCAAAACGTCCCAGGCGCTGATGGCGTGTGGTGAGCGTTTTGCGTTCGTCAATATTCTGGACAACCAGGAACTGCGTGAAGCTTTGAAGGTCTACTCAAGCTGGCCGACTTACCCGCAGCTGTACATCAACGGTGAGCTGGTTGGTGGCTGTGACATCATCCTGGAAATGTCAGAAAGCGGCGAGTTGGCCGAGCAGGTCAAAGCGGCTGCCAAGCAGGCAGAAGCCTGATCCCCTCCTCAGAAGTCACCCGTTTTTAGCTCTACGCTGAACCACCGCTGGCGCTTCAGGGCGTCCGGTGGTTCTGGGTAGGGATTTGCATACAGAGCTGCTTTGTAAGCCAGCAAATCTAGTTTTTTATTGCCCGATGGTTGGCTGACCCGTGCATCGATGAGGGTGCCATTGCCCATCAATCGAAGCTGCAGCCATACCGTTCGTGCCTCCCCCTCTTTGATATCCAGTGTCAGAAACTCTTTTACGGAAACGCCGCCATTCTCGCTTATATTTCGCGCCAGGAGTGCCCGGTAGGCCGTCTCTTCCGTGGGCTTCGTCGATCTCTGGGTAACGCGTTCTGGCTCTGCGGCCTCGGTTGGTTGTTGTGGCCCCCCGGCGGCGCTCAGCGTTGAAGCGAGGGCGCTGATGGATGAGGATGTCTCTCGCCGGGGTTGAGTCCGGGCGTTGCTGCTCTCAGTCGGAGACGAAAGCGGGTCGCTGGTGGGTTCGGGGGTGATCGGTGCCTGGTCTTGCACGGTAGACACCGTCTCGGGTTCGCTGGACTCCGGTGCCGGTTCGTCGATCGCGAAGGGGGTGGCAATCGGCGCGGCTTCGGCACGGGAGGCGGCTTGCTCGCGAGAGGGCGTACTGCCCAGCGGAGTCAACCGCACTTCCACGGTCACCGGATTGTGATGGTGCTCTGGCAAATCGAAGGGAAACACCGCCACCAGCAATGTGT
Organism: Marinobacter sp. CHS3-4; assembly: GCF_030053415.1. GTDB lineage: Bacteria > Pseudomonadota > Gammaproteobacteria > Pseudomonadales > Oleiphilaceae > Marinobacter. Next base: position 1,106,453 of record NZ_JASGBJ010000002.1, on the reverse strand, counting down.
GAGCCAGAAAGGCAATGGAAAGTGCCAGGGTGATCCGGTAGGTCTCCGGAAGACCGATATCCTTGCCATACTTCAGCATTGACCCTTGATGACTCCTGAGTGCGGTTAAGGCAGAACGGCGGAGCAGGCTAGCTTATCCAGCCTTGCTCCGCAAACTGCCAACAACGGCATCCAGTGCGCGATCAATCAGGGCGCCCTGTTCCAGAACCGTCAATCGTCCTCTGCGCAATTCGTGGGCGAGATCAGAGCGAGTCTTCTCAATGACTTTCAGCCCCATGCGATTGACGAAGACAAAGCATTCCGCTTCTTCGATGATCGCCGACAGCTTACAGCGAAAGCTGGCGCCGTTGACGAGGTTGAATTCCACCCAGTTACCGATTTCGATCGCATCTACCTGGGCGAGGTGCTCGGCAATGGCCGCGTTCTCAATCTCTTGCTGGCGTTCGATGGCCGTTTGTGTGGACTTGACCTCTTCCTCTTCAGGTTCCGGGGTATCCTCCATGGCCTCTGCCAGGGCATTCGCGCGGAAGGCCTCCGTCAGTTCGTGCTTGAGGTCTGCCATCATCTCATCCAGTTTGGATGAGTTGTAGGATACTTCTTCAAGCCCGGCTCGCAACGATTTAAGCAGACCCGGTACAACTCGAACCCACTGGTCGCGCTCCTCGTCTTCCTGATGCGGATGGAGGCACCAGATCAGATCATCAACCACGCGGACTGTCTGCGCCCAGCGATGTTCCACATCGTCCCGCAGGTAGGCCAGAAACATCACCCGGCTCCAGCCATTCAGCAGAATGTTGCGGATCGACTCTTTCAGCTTGTAGCGGGAAAGCTTGGTTTGAAGCAGTTTGTCGACGGTTTCCTGCGCTTTCTGGGATTTGATCCGGCCGCGCTCTGATTCACGAGTCCGTTGCTCGACCAGTGAGGACTTGCGATTCTCTCTGGCCAGGAATTGCTCAAACTCTTCGTTCAGGGTTTCGAACAGAGCAATATCGCCGTCAAACTCGTTGAGAATGCGGGCCACGGTTGAATGAATCTGATCGTATAGCTTGTCCCGCGTCTTCTCATCGCTATCACTCCAGCCGATACCTGCGCGGGCCAGACTGTTGAGCAGTCGGCGTGCCGGGTGAGTTGCCTTGCTGAAGAAGGTTCTATCTTTGATGACAACTTTCAGAATGGGAATCTGAAGACGGCTGATCAGCACCTGAACCGGTGCTGACAGGTTGTAGTCATCAAGAATGAACTCAAACAGCATGGAAACGAGGTTAATCAGATCCTCGTCCATTTCGTTCAGCGCGGGCTTTTTGCCATCGTTGGCGGGAGCGCTTTGTGCCAGAAGTTGTTCAACGGCCGAGCGAAGGTCGACCACTGTCGGCGATCCCTCGCTCAGATTGTCGTAGTTCCGAATGTCCGGGGACTGCTGGGGCATATTGCTCAGTAGCCCGACCAGCTCGGCCCCACCAATCACGTGTAGGTTCGGGTCAGAGGATCTTGGTACCTGGCCGGTGTTGGAGCGCTGCATCGCCAGCATCTGGCGAATCTGCTCGAACATGGCGCCCTCGTGATGGCCCTGTGCTTCCCCCTGAACAGACTCCGGTGAAGCGTCCTGTCCCTGTTCGCCCGCGGCGCCGGTCTGAGAGCTTTTTTCGTGCTGTTTACCGGCTTTGCCGTGATAGCGGAAGTTCGGGATGATGCCTGCCTGAATCAGTATGCGGTTGGCTTCATCCAGCAGCATGCCCAGGTTGGAAACTACGTAACGATCAAATTGTTTCAGCAGGATCAGGCGTTCGCGAATCTGGATTTCCAACGCCTGAATGGCTTCAACAAAGGCGCTGCAGAGGTGTTCTGGCGCCATTGGGTTGACGGGTGTCTCTTCGTCGACGTTCGGATAGATTTCGCTGAATCGTGCCTGCAGCTGAAGCAGTGGCCCCTGAAAATGCACCTTGGATTTGGTGATCATCCCATTCAGTGCAACCTGTTCTTCCAGGTCATCGTCACCGACCAGCGACAGGCTGTCTGCGCTTGTAGGGGTTGAACTCAGTTCTTCGGGGGAGGTATGTCCACTTTGAGGCGGATTGGCGAAAAGCTGGCCGACCGCGTTCTGAAAATGGCGTTCGACGCCCTTCCGCTTGATGCGGATTTCGCGCATTGCTTCAAAGTAGCGGTTTTGCTCGTTGTTGCTCCGGGCGTTGTTCGCTAGCTCGAATAGCGAATCATCTACCGCGTCGAAGGCTCCTTGCAACAAATCTCCGAGACCGGCGACAACCGTGTCCCGAATTCTCACAACCTCGGTTGGCAAGGAGCCAGAGCTTCCTGCCTCCCGGTGTTCGCGGAGAAAATGTATGCCGGACTGCTTATTCATGGCCGACTCCTGTGTACGCCTCAACCGGATACAAAACCGAGCAAACTTTAAACAATCGTTTTTATTTTTTCTAATCTACCCTATTTTTACACACGGTAACACAAGTTAGTGTGAACAAAATGTAGTAAACCGTCTACCGGGTGCACAAAAAACGAACTGTACCTTAGTGTGACGTTCGTTTCTTACGCTTTTTCGGGTGAACGATGGCTGCCTTGACGACATTGTCCTTGATTTGAAGGACTTCGACCCTGTGCCCACTGACTTTAAGGCAGACGTTGGTGTCGGGGATGTTTTCCAGGGTCTCGGTGATCAGTCCATTTAGGGTTTTCGGGCCATCCAGGGGGAACTTCCAGCCAAGAGTTTTATTGATCGTGCGCACTGCGGTTGTGCCGTCGATAATAAAGGTGCCGTCCGCCTGAGGAATGATGTCCGGACTGGTCGACGCATAATCGGTGGTGAATTCACCAACGATCTCCTCCAGGATGTCTTCCAGCGTCGCCAGACCGAGCAAGTCGCCGTACTCGTCGACGACCATGCCAAATCGTCTTTTCGCTTTCTGAAAATTGATCAACTGGGTGTTGAGCGGGGTGCTTTCCGGAATGAAATAGGGCTCCCGGCAAAGCTGCATCAGCATGGCTTTGTTGATCTCTTCCTGTTGAAGCAGTTTGGTGGCGTTGCGCAGGTGGAGAACCCCCTGGATGTTATTGATGTCGCCTTTGAAAACAGGCATGCGAGTATGCTGGCTGCTTCGGATCTGACGCAAAATAGTTTCCAGGTCGTCTTCCAGGTCGATGCCGACCACTTCATTTCTGGGCACCATGATGTCGTTCACCGTGACTTTCTCCAGGTCCAGGATGCTGACCAGCATATCCTTGTGCTTGGCGGGTATCAGGGCGCCGGCCTCATTGACCAGGGTGCGGAGTTCTTCACGGCTCAGGTGGTCGCTGGCTGCGTCGGTTGCCGAGACGCCAATCACTTTCAGAATTGCGCCGGTAAACAGGTTAACCGACCAGACCACGGGGTACAGAATTTTCAGTAGCGGCCCAAGTATGTAGCTGGCAGGAAAGGCGATTTTCTCGGGGAAAAGGGCAGCCAGCGTTTTCGGGGTAACCTCTGCGAAAATCAGAATAACAATGGTCAGTAGAATCGTGGCGATTGCAATACCGGCGTCGCCCCAGATGCGGATGGCGATGACGGTCGCAATAGAGGAAGCGAGAATGTTGACGAAGTTGTTGCCGATCAGGATGACGCCGATCAGCTGGTCTGTTCGGTTGAGCAGCGATTGTGCCCGCTTCGCGCCTTTATGGCCGGTTTTGGCCATGTGCTTGAGGCGGTAGCGGTTGAGGGACATCATGCCGGTTTCCGAACTGGAGAAGAAGCCGGACAACAGAATCAGGCAAACCAGAATGACAAACAGCGCGGTAAGCGATGTTTCGTTCAAGAAAAGCGTCCTTCTAAAGCAGAGATGAAGCTAAGTTGGTGGCTGTCGGCCCCGGTGTCAAGGTCGGGAGCGACAAGTGGGAAGAATGGTTGTGCATTGCTCGGGTCAACCACCGCGCTGGAATAACAGTTCAAGTACGAATTTGCTGCCGTAGAAAGCCAGCATCAAAAGTGCGCACCCTGCCAGAGTCCAGCGGCTTGCGGTAACGCCGCGCCAGCCTTTCACATACCGTCCGATCAGAAGTGCGATAAAGACCACCAGGGACAGGAGCGAGAACAAAGTCTTGTGTGCCAGATCCTGAGCAAACAGGTCCTCCACGAACAGTGCGCCTGTTGCAATAGCCAGCACGAGCAAGGTGACACCAGCCCAGACCAGCTCGAACAACAGCGATTCCATGGTCTGGAGCGGGGGCAAGTTTCGAATCATTACGCTGTTGTAGTTGCGCTTGAGTCCGCGGTTCTGCATGTAAAGAAGGACTGCTTGTAAAGCCGCCAGGGTAAAGAGGCTGTAGGCAGTTACCGACAACGCAATGTGTGACAGCATGCCGTAGCTGTCGCCTGGAACCACACGAGAAGACGAATGGGTAATCAAAATCATGATGATGGTCAGGCCTGCAAGCGGGTAAACGCCCAGAAACAGGCTTTGCACAGGTTTGCGCAGGTTCATCGCCAATAACATGGCAACGATGAGCCAGGAAATCAGCACGGAACTCTGGAAGAAACCGAAATTGAATGCGCCCTGACTGTACACCGTTTGGGCAATCAGGAGCCCATGGCTGGTGAGCGCAAGAAGACCGATGAGCGAGGTGATCGCCGTGCTGGTGTGAACTCTGCCTCGAAAGCTGAGTGCCTGCAGGGCGGTGCCGATGCTGTAGAGCAGTAATGAGGTGACCGCGAGGATCAGCGTTCCCATGACATCCTTAAACCACATTCAAACTGAGAATCGGCGGGGATTGACACCGATTTGACCGGGCTGGTCGTTTCAAGGCGCTAGTCTGGTTATAATGTCGCGATTATGCAACTGGAATCAAGGAGCTCTGTCACGAACTTCGGCAGTGTTTCCCTTTGTTTTGCAATCAATTTATCCGGGTACGGAAGAACAGCATGTTTGAAAACCTTCAGGACCGACTTTCTGGTAGTTTGCGCAAAATTTCGGGCCAGGCGCGGCTGACCGATGACAATATAAAGGAAACGTTGCGCGAAGTTCGCATGGCGCTGCTGGAGGCCGACGTTGCGCTGCCGGTGGTCAAAGAGTTTATCGAAGGCGTTCGTCAGCGGGCGGTGGGCCAGGAGGTTCAGCGCAGCCTCTCGCCGGGCCAGGTGTTTGTGAAGGTGGTCCAGCAGGAGCTGGAACGCGTGATGGGCGATGGCACAGAGGCCCTCAACCTGAACACCCAGCCGCCGGCGGTGATTATGATGGCCGGTTTGCAGGGTGCGGGTAAAACAACCACGGTGGCGAAACTCTCACGTTTCCTGAAAGAGCGTCAGAAAAAATCGGTGATGGTCGTCAGTGCAGACGTATACCGCCCGGCGGCGATTCGTCAGCTTGAAACCCTGGCGGGCGAAGTGGGCGTCGAGTTTTTCCCAAGCACAGGTGACCAGGATCCGGTCGATATCGCCAACGGCGCAATGGATGCGGCCCGCAAAAAACATATCGATGTGGTTATTCTGGATACTGCTGGTCGTTTGCACGTGGACGAGCAGATGATGGGCGAGATCGGTCGCCTGCATAAAGCGGTGAATCCGATCGAGACGCTGTTTGTGGTTGATGCCATGACAGGTCAGGATGCGGCGAACACCGCCAAGGCATTTAATGATGCCCTTCCTTTAACCGGTGTCGTGCTGACCAAGACTGATGGTGATGCCCGTGGCGGTGCGGCGCTGTCTGTTCGCCACATCACTGGCAAACCCATCAAGTTCCTGGGTGTGGGCGAGAAGTCGGATGCGCTGGAGCCGTTTCATCCGGACCGCGTCGCGTCGAGAATCCTGGGTATGGGGGATGTGCTCTCCCTTATAGAGGAAGCAGAGCGCAAGATCGATCAGAAGAAAGCCCAGAAGCTGACAAAGAAGATCAAGAAGGGAAAGAATTTTGATCTTGAGGATTTCCGCGACCAGCTGCAGCAGATGAAAAACATGGGCGGTATTGGTGGTCTTATGGATAAGCTGCCGGGCATGGGCCAGATGGCGCAGATGGCCCAGCAGCAGGTGAACGACAAGTCCATGGGCCAGATGGAGGCTATTATCTGCTCCATGACGCCCAAAGAGCGCCGTTACCCCGATGTGATCAACAATTCTCGCAAGCGCCGGATCGCCGGAGGTTCTGGAACCCAGATCCAGGACGTTAATCGTCTGTTGAAGCAGCACAAGCAAATGCAGAAGATGATGAAGAAATTTGGCAAAAAAGGCGGTATGGCTAACATGATGCGTGGTCTTGGCGGTATGATGCCGCCGGGCGGTCCGGGTGGTGGTATGCCACCCGGTGGCCGTATGTAGAAACCGGGACACATTCCCTGTTTTCTTTGGCGTTTAATTAGCATAGAATAGCGCCCCTTTCGAGTATGGGTCTTCGCGCCAGCCGGTGTTTTTAATGCTTGGCTGGGCGTGAATCGTACAAAGTTCGTACAACAGAACAGGATATTGGTCGAAATGGTAATTATCCGTTTGGCTCGTGGTGGCTCCAAGAAGCGCCCGTTCTACCATCTGACAGTGACTGACAGCCGCAAATCTCGCGACGGCCGTTTTATTGAGCGTGTTGGTTTCTACAACCCGATTGCCCGCGGTCAGGAAGAGCGTCTGCGCATTGATCAGGATCGTGTGAACCACTGGATCAGCCAGGGCGCACAGACCAGCGAGCGCGTTGCGAAGCTGCTGAAAGGCGCTTCAGCCGAGTAATTGGCAATAACGTTTCACCGGGGTATCGATATGACTAAAGACTCGCAGGAAACTGTGATTGGTCAGATCACCTCGGTGTTTGGGGTTAAAGGGTGGCTGAAAGTCTATTCCTACACTGACCCCAAAGAAGGAATTCTGAATTACCCTAACTGGACTCTGATCCACAACGGGCAGCGAATTCCTGCAAAGCTTGAAGAAGGTCGCCGCCAGGGGCAGGGCATTGTTGTCCGGCTTAAAGGCATTAGCGACCGGGATGTGGCCCGTAGCTATTGCGGTGCAGACATTCAGGTTCCGATCAGCGAACTGCCAGAACTGCCTGAAGGCGAGTACTACTGGCATCAGCTGGAAGGGCTGACAGTGTTTACGGTGGACGGGCAGTGTCTGGGTCGGGTGGATCACCTGATTGAGACCGGCTCCAACGATGTGCTGGTTGTTCATGCAACCCGCGAATCGATTGACCAGCGTGAGCGACTGATTCCGTACTTGCCTGATCAGGTGGTCAAGCAAGTACAACTTGAGGAGTCAGCCATGACCGTGGACTGGGACCCGGAGTTTTAACCGGTGTGGATTGGTGCGGTCAGTCTGTTTCCTGAAATGTTTGATTCGGTGACCCAGGTTGGGGTGACCGGACGGGCGGTGAGAGACGGTCTGTTGACCTTTCAGTCGTGGAATCCTCGGGAATTTACCCACGACCGCCATCGCACCGTCGACGACCGGCCTTACGGCGGCGGTCCTGGAATGCTGATGAAAATCCAGCCATTGCGGGACGCCATCGATACGGCCAGACAAGCGGCACCGTCTAAGCCTTGTGTGGTGTATCTCTCGCCTCAGGGTGAGCCGCTGACTCAAAAAGTGGTCGAGTCGCTGGCAGCAGAGCAAAGTCTGATTCTGGTTGCCGGCCGTTATGAAGGCGTTGATGAGCGCCTGATAGCGACAGAAGTGGATCGGGAAGTATCGCTGGGTGATTTTGTGTTATCCGGCGGCGAACTGGCAGCCATGGCTGTCATGGATGCGATTACACGCCTCATCCCCGGAGCGCTGGGTCATGCGCAGTCAGCGGAGCAGGATTCCTTTGCTGACGGGTTGCTGGATTGTCCGCACTACACCCGACCTGAAGTCTACGAAGGTCAGGCGGTGCCGGAAGTATTATTGGGCGGTCATCATGATCAGATCCGGCGTTGGCGACTCAAGGAGTCGCTGAGGCGAACCCGGGAGCGACGCCCCGACCTGCTTGAAAAGCGGGTGTTTACGGACGAAGAGCGTGAGCTGCTGGAAGAGATTTTAAACGAACCGGGTGCCTTCGAATCATCAGGGCATTAAAGATTGGGTATCAGGAGCATTACGATGAGCGGCAAGAACAACATCATCAGTCAGATTGAATCAGAGCAGATGACCAAGGAAGTTCCGGAGTTTGCACCGGGCGACACCGTGGTTATCCAGGTGCGTGTAACTGAAGGCAACCGCGAGCGTCTGCAGGCGTTTGAAGGCGTGGTGATTGGTAAGCGCAACCGCGGCATGAACTCTTCGTTCACCGTTCGTAAGATTTCTTACGGCGTGGGTGTTGAGCGTACCTTCCAGACCTTCTCCAAGCTGATCGACAGCATCAGCGTGAAGCGTCGCGGTGATGTGCGCCAGGCCAAGCTTTACTATCTGCGTGACCTGTCTGGTAAGGCAGCCCGCATCAAGGAAAAGCTGGGCTGAGCATCCAACGGTGCTGGCAACAGTTGAAGGAGAAAAGGCAGCCAGTGGCTGCCTTTTCTTTTTTGTATGACGGATAAACGAAGAACCAAGCAGCCGTTAAGGCCCGACGATGAGGCATTGATCGAGCGCTTCTGCGATGCCGTCTGGCTGGAAGACGGGTTGGGCGAAAAGACGCGTCAGGCCTATCGTAGTGACCTTGAGCGGCTGGCGGCGTGGCTGGTCAGTCAGCCGACCAAGCCGCGCCTGACAGAGGTTAACCGCAGTCATCTGTTGGGCTGGATATCTTCGGGGCTGTCCTCAGGCTTCAAAACCTCTACGGCAGCCCGTCGCCTGTCGGGTCTTCGCCGCTTTTATCGCTACCTTTTGCGCGAAAAGCTCATCACGGAAGATCCCACCTTACGAATAGATAGCCCCCGTTTGCCCCAGAAACTTCCTGACTCACTTTCCGAGGAGGATGTTGAAAACCTGTTGTCTGAACCCGACCCGGACGTGCCGATAGAGCTTAGAGACAAGGCAATGATGGAAATACTCTATGGCTGTGGCCTGCGGGTTTCGGAGCTGGTGGCGCTGACCGTGGATGAGGTTAACCTGCGTCAGGGCGTGATTCGAATTATCGGCAAGGGCAACAAGGAGCGTCTGGTCCCTCTGGGTGAAGAAGCTGTGGACTGGCTGATCCAATACATGCGCCATGGTCGTGCTGATTTGCTGAAGGGTCGGCCGTGCGATGCGCTGTTCCCGGGCAATCGTCCGGCCGCAATGACCCGCCAGACGTTCTGGCATCGAATTCGTCACTACGCTCAGCGGGCGGGCATCCACAAGCATCTTTCCCCTCACACCTTAAGGCATGCGTTTGCCACCCATTTACTGAATCACGGTGCAGACTTGCGGGTGGTGCAAATGCTGCTCGGGCATTCAGATCTTTCGACCACGCAGATTTACACTCATGTGGCCCGTCAGCGCCTACAGTCACTGCATCAATCTCACCATCCCCGTGGTTGATGCTGTTGGCAAAGCCGGCTCTGGCGCGGTATTTTGAATCTCAGACATTGAACTAATGGTGCGTCCGTCTGTCGCATATCACCTAAACCTTCGCCAATCGGAACTTTGATATTTATGTCCAGCAATAGAATGACCCCTGCGCTTGTTTCACTGATTGCCGGCATTGCCTGCGCCATCGCTAGCGGCGTTGCGATCGCTGAATCCACCGAAGAGGCCATTCGAGCCAAATTAACGGAGGCAATTCCCAGGCTTGATATCACCGGAGTGAAAGCGTCTGAAGTGCCCGGACTTTACGAAGTGAGTAGCACGAATGGTGGTAATATTCTGGCGACTGAAGATGGTCAGTACCTGCTCACTGGCGATGTTCTCAAGGTAACGTCCGAGGGCATTGCCAACCTGTCGGAAGAGAAGCGGCTTGGCGAAAGAGCCCAGGCGCTGGCGGCGTACGATCAGTCTAAACTTATTACTTTCCCGGCCAACGGCGAGCAAAAAGCCAGTATCGATGTCTTTACCGATATCGATTGCCCCTACTGCCGGAAATTTCATGATGAAGTATCCGCACTGAATGACATGGGCATAGCGGTGAACTATTACGGGTTCCCGCGTTCCGGTCCCAACACGCCTTCGTTCTCGAAATATATCTCCGTGTGGTGTGCAGACGACCAGCAGGCCGCCATGGATGCTGCCAAACAAGGCAAGAGCGTGCCGAACCAGAGCTGCGAAAACCCCGTTGAGGCCCAATATCGCCTCGGGCAACAGGTGGGTGTAACCGGCACGCCTGCCATCATTCTCGACAATGGCCAAATGGTGCCAGGTTACCGTCCTGCCAACCAGATCGCACAAGCGTTGGGATTACGCTGATCGGCGGGGTTATTCGGGCGGGCATTGTCCGTTATACTGTCGCTCGCTTGAATAACCTATTGGGAACAGAGGTGAAGGTTTGAAACAGGTCAATGTCGGAATCTGCGGACTGGGCACCGTTGGTGGCGGTACATTCAATGTTCTGGAGCGCAACGCACAGTTGATTACTGGCCGCACCGGTTTCCAGATCAGGGTTGCCAGGGTTGCCACGCGCACCCCACGAAATGACATCGACCTGGGCGATATTCCGTTCAGCACCGATGTGTTTGATGTGGTCAATGATCCATCTGTGGACGTTGTGGTTGAACTGATCGGTGGCTACGATACCGCCAAGGAACTGGTGCTGGCCGCCATTGCCAATGGCAAGCACGTTGTCACTGCCAATAAAGCGCTGATTGCGGTTCACGGTAACGAAATCTTCAAAGCGGCCGCCGAGAAGAACGTCATCGTCGCATATGAAGCGGGTGTTGCCGGTGGCATTCCGGTTATCAAAGCTGTGCGCGAAGGCATGGCCGCCAACCGGGTTGACTGGATCGCTGGCATCATCAACGGCACCGGTAACTACATCCTTACCGAAATGCGCGCCGGTCGTGAGTTTTCTGAAGTGTTAAAAGAAGCTCAGGATCTGGGCTATGCCGAAGCCGATCCTACCTTTGACGTCGAAGGCATTGATGCCGCTCACAAGCTGACCATCCTGGCTTCCGCCGGCTTTGGCGTGCCATTGCAGTTTGAAAAGGCCTACACCGAAGGCATTTCCGAGATTACTCCGTATGACATCGCCCACGCCGAGGTGCTGGGTTATCGCATCAAGCACCTGGGCATTGCCCGTCGCCGGGAAGGCGGCATCGAGTTGCGCGTCCACCCGACATTGGTTCCTCGCAGCCATCTGATCGCGCAAGTTGATGGCGTATTGAACGCGGTTCTGGTTGATGGCGATGCCGTTGGCCAGACCATGTATTACGGCCCTGGTGCGGGTGACGAGGCCACTGCCTCTGCGGTTATTGCAGACATTATCGATGCAGCTCGTTCTGTGGCTTCTGCCAGTAATCAGCGTGTGCCTTATCTTGGCTTCGAGCCCGATGCAATGGAAGACCTTCCGGTGCTGCCGATGGAGGATATTCAGTCCGCCTACTACCTGCGGATCACCGCGATGGACCACCCCGGTGTTCTTGCCAAGATTGCCTCGGTTCTAAGCGAACACGGCATCAACATCGAATCCATCATGCAGAAAGAGTCCGAGTTCAAGGACGGGCGGATCCCGGTCATTATCCTGACCCATACTGTTCAGGAGCGTCAGATGAACCGCGCCATCGAGGAGCTGGAAGCACTGAGCGACATTGATGGCCGCGTTGTCCGTATCCGCGCTGAAAATTTCGAAGGCTAGGCTCGCAGTTCAGTCAGGCATTCAGTTTAGAGAGACATAAAAGGTGAGATACATCAGTACACGGGGCGAAGCGCCCTCGGTTGGCTTTGAAGACGTCCTGCTGACCGGGCTTGCCCCTGACGGCGGCCTTTACGTGCCCGAATCCCTGCCACAGTTCAGTCTGGAAGAAATCCGCAGCTGGCGCGGCCTCTCGTACAGTGAGTTGGCGTTCAACGTGATGCACCCGTTCGTCGAGGACACGGTGCCGGCAGACGACTTTCGGGCCATGCTGGAAGACACTTACGGGGTATTTGCCCACAAAGCCGTTGCCCCTTTGGTTCAGCTGGACACCAATGAGTGGGTGCTGGAGCTGTTCCGCGGCCCGACGCTGGCGTTCAAGGATTTTGCTCTGCAGCTGTTGGGGCGGTTGCTTGATTACGTGTTGGAAAAGCGCAAGCAGCATGTTGTCATCATGGGCGCCACCTCCGGCGATACAGGGTCAGCGGCGATTGAAGGCTGCCGTCGTTGTGAGCATGTGGATATCTTTATTCTGCACCCTCACGAGCGGGTGTCTGAAGTTCAACGGCGCCAAATGACCACCGTGAAGGGCGACAACATTCACAATATTGCTGTGCGCGGCAATTTTGATGACTGTCAGCGCATGGTCAAGGAAAGCTTTGGCGACCAGTCTTTTCTGGGCGGCAAGACTCAACTGGCGGCCGTCAATTCGATTAACTGGGCGCGGATCATGGCCCAGATCGTCTATTATTTCCACGCATCGCTGGCACTGGGTGGGCCTGATCGCAGCATGGCGTTCTCGGTTCCGACCGGTAACTTTGGCGATATCTTTGCGGGCTATCTGGCACGGAATATGGGCCTGCCGGTTTCACAACTGGTCATTGCCACCAACCGTAACGACATTCTTCATCGCTTCATGAGCGGAAATCGTTACGAGCAACAGCAGCTGGAACACACCCTGTCTCCGAGCATGGATATTATGGTGTCCAGCAATTTCGAAAGGCTTCTGTTCGATCTCCACGGTCGTGATGGACGCGCCGTAAAGGAATTGCTTGAAAATGCCTCCAAAGGGCCGGTCAGCATTGAGGATTACCGTTGGAAATCTGCTCGCCGCCTGTTCGACAGCGATGCGGTAGATGACCAGGGCACGACTGACACCATCCGGGAAATTTTCGAGCAGAACGAATACCTTCTGGATCCGCACACCGCAATTGGCGTTCGGGCGGCCCGTAACTGTCGTCGTGATTCGTCTGTGCCGATGATTACTCTGGGAACGGCGCACCCCGCCAAGTTCCCGGATGCTGTTCTGAGGTCGGGTGTGAAAGCGACGCCTGAGCTACCGGTGCATATGTCGGACCTGTTCGAGAGAGATGAAGAGTACACCGTTCTGGACAATAATCTGTCGGGTGTTCAGGATTTCATTGCCAAGCACTGGAAAAATACCTGAGCGGTATGACCACGAAGAAGATCCTCCGTCGCCCCAGTCCGGCCCGACAGCTGGATTGGGGGCACAACTTGCCTCCTTTGCTACAACGCCTTTATGCCGCCCGCGGTGTCACCTCTGACGACCAACTGAGCTACACACTGAAGCACCTTGCGTCGCCCATGGATCTGCGTGGCGTCGATCGCGCCGTTGAGTTGCTGGCGGAAGCCATCGCACAGCAACGGCGCGTGATGGTTTTAGGTGACTTCGATGCCGATGGCGCAACCAGTACCGCCGTCGCGATGCTGGGTCTGGGTATGTTGGGGTTGCAGCAGGTGGATTTCCGAGTGCCCAGCCGGTTTGCCGATGGCTATGGTTTGACGCCAGGCATTATTGAACGCCTTGCTTCAGAAGGCGCGCTGCCAGACCTGATGATCACCGTGGACAACGGCATTGCCGCCGTTGAGGGTGTCCGTGCCGCTAAGGAGCAGGGTGTGTCTGTCGTTGTGACAGACCATCACCTGGCGGGCGAAGTGCTGCCAGACGCAGATGCCATCGTGAATCCCAATCAACCGGGCTGTCCGTTTCTGAGCAAAAACGCAGCGGGTGTTGGGGTGATGTTCTATGTTCTGACCGCTCTGCGAAAGCACCTTCGCGAACAGAACCTGTTACCAGACCCTCAGCCAAACCTGGGTAGCCTGCTGGATCTTGTGGCGCTGGGCACTGTTGCCGACGTGGTGCCACTGGATCACAACAACCGGATTTTTGTCGAACAGGGCCTGCGCAGAATCCGTCAGGGCGAGGCCCGGCCTGGCATTCTGGCACTTCTGGAAGTGGCGGGGCGTGATCACAAGGAAATCAGCTCAACCGACCTGGGTTTCGTGGTTGGCCCAAGACTGAACGCGGCCGGTCGTCTGGACGATATGAGTGTTGGTATTGCCTGCCTGCTGGCCGACAGCCGCGACGAAGCACTGCGACTGGCCCGCGAACTGGATACCTTCAACCGTGAACGCCGCACCATCGAAAAAGACATGAAAGCCCAGGCCCAGGATCTGTTGGCCTCCATGTCGCTGGACCTGGAAGGTTTGCCCTGGGGGCTGACGCTGTTCGATACCGACTGGCATCAGGGCGTGATTGGTATCCTTGCCGCTCGCATTCGTGAGCAAACCCACCGCCCGACCATTGCCTTTGCGCCAGATGAAAACGGCCGGGACATCAAGGGCTCGGCCCGTTCCATTCCCGGTCTCCATATTCGTGATGTACTGGCAAACGTGGACTCACGGCATCCGGGGATTATGAAAAAATTCGGTGGCCATGCGATGGCGGCGGGTATGACGCTTGCGAAAGACGATTTTGAAGCGTTCGGTAAGGCCTTCGATGAAGCCGTTCGGGAAACCCTCAGTGCCAGCGACCTTGAGGCGGCCATCACCACGGATGGCCCTCTGGAGCAGGATGAGCTTTGTCTGGAAACCGCCAATCTTTTGAAGCGCGCCGGTCCCTGGGGACAGCATTTCCCGGAGCCGGTTTTTGATGGTGAGTTTCAGGTCGTCAACCAACGGATCGTTGGCGAAAACCATTTGAAACTTGTGCTTCAGCCGAAAGGTGGCAATGGGCTGATTGACGGCATTGCCTTCAATACCGGCCCGGAAGTGCCGGATTACACTCGCACTGGCGCGCGGGTGGTCTACAAGCCGGATGCCAATACCTTTCGCGGGCGTACCAACCTTCAGTTGTTGATCGACTACCTTGAGCCTTTGGGGTAATTCAGGCAGGGGGACTGGCGCAGAGGTGGAGGCTCTTTTCTTTCGGGAAAAGAACTCGCTTCGCTCAGACACCTTTGTCCCTGCAGAAAAGAGCCTCCACCTCCGCGCCGTGATAATTCCAAACATTGACCGCCGCGGTCAAAGTGACTCTGATACGAGGTCCGGCTCCAACCGCTGGCTGATTTAACAACCAATTTCCGGTAGAATCTCGCGTCTGATTTTGATCGCACTCATTTCCTATTTGGCGAGTAAGGATTTCATGGAAATTAATCCCATTGTGACGAAGATTAAAGAGCTTCGTGAGCGCACCGAAGCGCTCAGGGGGTATCTTTGACTACGATCAGCGTAGTGAAAGACTGACCGAAGTAGAGCGTGAACTGGAAATTCCGTCTGTCTGGGATGACCCGGACCGGGCACAGGCGCTGGGTAAAGAGCGCGCCGATCTTGAACTGATTGTTCGCACCATCGACAACCTCTCCTCTGGTCTCGACGACGCCGATGGTTTGCTTGAAATGGCGGCCGAAGAAGAGGACGAAGGCACCGTTGGCGAGATCGAATCCGATCTTGAAGGACTGGATAAGGAACTGGAAAAGCTCGAGTTCCGTCGGATGTTTTCCGGAGAAATGGACGCCAACAATGCCTATCTGGATATCCAGGCCGGCTCTGGTGGTACCGAAGCTCAGGATTGGGGCAACATGCTGCTGCGTATGTACTTGCGGTGGGCTGAGCGTCGTGGGTTCAAAGCAGAGATCGTGGAGCTGCAGGAAGGGGATGTAGCAGGCATCAAAAGTGCCACGATTCACATTCAGGGCGACTACGCCTATGGCTGGTTGCGGACAGAAACCGGCGTTCACCGTCTTGTCCGTAAGTCACCGTTTGATTCCGGTAACCGTCGTCATACCTCATTCTCATCTGTATTCGTGTCGCCAGAAGTGGATGACAGTTTCGAAATCGAGATCGACCCATCCGATCTTCGAGTCGATGTTTACCGTGCGTCCGGCGCCGGTGGTCAGCACGTTAACCGTACCGAGTCGGCGGTCCGGCTGACCCACAACCCCACGGGCATTGTGGTGGCCTGTCAGGCTGGCCGGAGCCAGCATCAGAACAAAGACCAGGCCATGAAGCAGTTGAAGGCCAAGCTGTTCGAACGAGAGATGCAGGAGCGCAACGCCGAGAAACAGAAAGCGGAAGACGCCAAGGCCGACATTGGCTGGGGCAGCCAGATTCGCTCCTATGTGCTGGACGACAGCCGCATCAAGGATCTGCGGACAAAGGTGGAAACCAGCAATACGCAGAACGTTCTGGACGGCGACATCGACAAGTTTATCGAAGCCAGTCTGAAAATGGCGTTGTAAACAGCGCCGACCAAAACCTATACCCGACAACCCGATTTTAGTGAGCCAACATGACTGAGCAGACCCAGAACCCACACCAGGATGACAACAAGCTGATTGCCGAACGTCGCGCCAAGTTGTCGGACCTGCGCGATCAGGGCAATGCCTTCCCCAACGATTTCCGCCGTGATGCCTCTGCCGCCGAGTTGCAGGCCAAATACGGCGAGAAAACCAAGGAAGAGTTGGCGGAAATGGGTGTTCAGGTGGCCATTGCCGGCCGCATGATGCTGGATCGTAAGGCGTTCAAGGTTGTTCAGGACATGACCGGCCGTATTCAGATATACGCGTCCAAAGATGTGCAGAAGGACACCAAGCACTGGGATCTGGGCGACATTGTGGGCGTGCGTGGAACGCTTTCGAAATCCGGTAAGGGCGATCTTTATGTGACCATGGATGAGTACGTGCTACTCACCAAATCCTTGCGTCCACTGCCAGAGAAGCACAAGGGGCTGACGGATATGGAAGCCCGTTATCGCCAGCGGTACGTGGATCTGATGGTGAACGAAGACAGCCGTCGTGTCTTCCTCGCTCGCTCGAAGATCATTAACACCATGCGTCAGTACTTCACAGACCGCGACTTCATGGAAGTGGAAACGCCGATGCTGCAGGTGATTCCTGGTGGCGCTACGGCGCGTCCTTTCGTGACCCATCACAACGCGCTGGGCATGGACATGTATCTGCGTATTGCGCCGGAGCTCTACCTGAAGCGTCTGGTTGTGGGCGGTTTCGAGCGGGTCTTTGAGATTAACCGGAATTTCCGCAATGAGGGTTTATCCACCCGGCACAACCCGGAATTCACCATGGTGGAGTTCTACCAGGCCTACGCGGATTACAATGACCTCATGGACCTGACTGAGGACATGCTTCGCACCATCACCCAGACCGTGCTCGGTGACACCATCGTGACTAATCGCCGCGCCCTGGCCAATGGGGAAGAAGAAACGGTCGAGTACGATTTCGGCAAGCCGTTTGAACGCCTGACGGTGGTGGACGCTATCCTGCGTCACAATCCGGACATCAAGCGCGAGCAGTTGGCCGATGACGCCAGCGCCCGCCAGGTCGCCAGAGACCTGAACATCCAGCTCAAAGACAGCTGGGGCCTGGGCAAAGTACAGATTGAAATCTTTGAAGCTACGGCAGAACATCGTCTGATCCAGCCGACCTTCATCACGGAATACCCTAAAGAAGTGTCGCCGCTGGCCCGTTGCAAAGATGCCGATCCATTCGTCACCGAGCGCTTTGAATTCTTTGTGGGCGGTCGCGAAATTGCCAATGGCTTCTCGGAGCTGAACGACGCCGAAGACCAGGCCGAGCGTTTCCGTGAACAGGTGGCCGAGAAGGATGCCGGAGACGACGAAGCCATGTTTTATGACGAGGACTACGTCATGGCCCTGGAGTATGGCTTACCGCCCACTGCGGGCGAAGGTATTGGCATTGACCGCCTGGCCATGCTGCTGACAGATTCCCCGTCCATCCGTGACGTTATCCTGTTCCCTGCCATGCGTCCGGAACACAGACCGGACTCTGGCAAAGAGAAAGAGTCCGAGTAAGCATGCATCCTGCGGACGAGCTGGCTGGCTATCTCCGGCCCGGCCGGGGATGGCTTGAACACCTGGGCGCGGAATTTCAGCAGCCGTACATGCGTTCTCTGGCGGAATTCATTGCCTCGGAGGACGCCGCTGGTAAAACCCTGTTTCCGCCCCGGCGTTTTGTTTTCAATGCTCTGAACAGCACCCCGCTGGATAAAGTGTCAGTGGTGGTGTTGGGGCAGGACCCATATCATGGTCCGGGCCAGGCCCACGGCCTGTCGTTCTCTGTTCGACCTCACGTCCCCAACCCTCCGTCTCTGCAGAACATTTTCAAAGAGCTTCATGACAACACGGGTTTCGTGCCGCCGGATCACGGCTGCCTGCAAACCTGGGCCGAACAGGGCGTACTGTTGCTGAATACCGTGCTGACGGTGGTGCAGGGGCAGGCTGGGGCTCATCAGGGGCAAGGCTGGGAGCAGTTTACCGATCAAGTGATTGATCTGGTCAACCGCGAAAGAGAGGGCGTGGTGTTTTTATTGTGGGGCAGTCCCGCCCGTAAGAAAGGCAAGGCGATTGATCGTACTCGTCATCTGGTGCTGGAAAGTCCTCACCCGTCGCCATTGAGCGCCTATCGTGGATTCTTCGGGTGCCAGCACTTTTCGAAGGCGAACGCGTGGCTGAACCAGCAGGGCAAGCCAGCTATCGACTGGTCATTGCCCTCCAAAGAACAGCTTTTGCAAAGGTACGAAAAGGCCTGAGGGCTGTCTTCAGGCCACCTCTATTTGAGCAGCGCCATGGCGGCTTCCATCTCGGCGTTCAGGTCCTCTTCCCCGCTCATGTCCACTTCGGGATCCAGTCCCAGGCGATCAAACGCCGAGATAGTTTTCCAATCCATCTCATTCCAGGGGTGATCTGTGCCGGCGATCAGCTGAAGGTTGGCAATCATCACCAGGTCTGCGTAGTCGGGCGCTGGGACTTCTCGCTGGAAGTTGGCGTATTCCAGCGGCACGTTTTGCAAATCCTTGGGGAAGTCCCAGGTTTTGAGAATGGCTGCGCCAATTCGTGGATGCAGCTCGTCAATGACGTTGTCCAGCATGATGCTGCTGATCTGGATGTCACTGTCTTCCACGTATCTGAGTATGGGCAGCACTCCGATCAGGTGGACAAGGCCTGCCAGCGTCGCCTGATCCGGTTTCAATTTGGTGTAGTGTTGAGCTAGAACGTGGCAGACGCCAGCCACTTCAGTGCTGGTCTGCCAGGTGGCTCGCAGGCGCTTATCGATCATGTCAGAGGTGGCCTGGAACATCTGTTCCATGGCAAGCCCCATGGCCAGGTTGCTGGTGTAGGCCATGCCCAGACGGCTGACCGCCATGTTCAGGTTTTCGATGGCCCGGCTGCCGCGAAACAGCGGGCTATTACAGACACGGATAATTCTGGCAGATAGGGCCGTATCGGTACTGATGACTTTCACCAGATCGAGGATCGCAGAATCTTCGTTTTCAGCGATCTCGCGTACCTGAAGAGCTGCCTCAGGGAGAGTCGGCAGCACAAGCTTGTCGTTTTCGATTGCGCTGGTGAGATCGTTCTTTATCGTTTCAACAATATTCGACATGGTCTGTTAGGGTCCGCACATTGAAAGAGGCAATCACGATCATCGTTCTCGCCCCTATGTTCATGGTGTACAGGAAGTTATAGCAAATTTTCAGGATTCTTCCTGTCAACTTATGTATCAGACGTCTCGGCTGGCTCGCGCTCGCTGACCCGATAAGGGAGCGGCAAGAGTGTCAGAGGGGTTTCCGGAGCTGCGTCCGTTACCAGTGATTCTTCCGCTGCGTCGTGTCGGACAACGGCCAGACACTGGCTACTGCCATCCGATAATCCAATTGCATTGACGATCTCGCCGACCGAGCGCCCTTCGTTTTTCAGCGCCATTCCCACTTCCGGTGTTTCTGTGCCAGCCGGGCAAGAAAATCGAAACAGGCTTTTCTTGAGCTGACCCAAGAAATGCATTCGCGCGATGACTTCCTGGCCGGTATAGCAGCCCTTTTTAAAATGCACGCCGCCCAGATGCTGCCAGTTGAGCATTTGTGGCACGAAGCTTTCTCGGGTGTCCGGAGTCAGACCAGGGACGCCGGCAGCAATTTCGGATGCCTGCCAGGTGGCCCTTGAATGTTCCGGGATACGTGCGAGCGCATCATGGGCATCTGCCGGCAATTCTTCCGTTTGCCAGAACTCAAAGCGTGCCAGTCCCTCAGCCGTATCCATCGTCCGGATAAGATGTCCGCCTGAAATTCGTGCACTGTCGGAAGGAAAAGAAAGCTGCTCGGCTGCGCCAGACAGAAGCGCGTTGGCCGATTCGGCCCCGAGCAAGCCAATAAGGCGTGCGTCTGATTCTGCTTCCATGGAAGTGCCACGGAACAACATCAGGTATTTTCTCAGGTGGGTGACCGTTTCTTCCACCAGAGCCTCCGGAAGCGCGATGAGGATATCGCTGCCGTCACGCACCATGCGGGTCAGGCAATAAGCTCTGCCTTTTGGTGTGCAGGCGGAGGCTCTAGGCGAGAATTGTTCGGTGGCATCTTCTACCTGTTGGCTGAACTGGCCCTGCAGAAACTTATCGGTGCCAGGCCCTGAAATCCGAAAGATAATCTGATCGTCGGCCATGATTCTGGCGGGGCTGGGTAGAGGGAATTGTGCCACCGCTGCTCCCGATTCGGACATGACGTTCTCCCATACTATTCGATTTGGTGATGATCGGAGCTTTGCGGGCCAAGATTAAGCCAGACTCGCAAGCGGCGGTGCAGGTCAGTTGAGATGTTTCCCGCACCGCTGGTCATGGACCACAGTAACACTGTTATCGGATTGTAGTTGGAGTTGGTTGGCCTGAGTTTCAAGATCATGAGTCTGAAATAGAGGCGGCTCTCGGGCTCAACCGTGACCGTTAACTGCTGCCCATCGCGCCGCTCGGCGACAATCCCGCTTTCGGTCACTATCAGCCGAGTGATGGATTTTGCCAGGCCCAGGCGGCCATTGAGGTTCCATTGATAGACGGCGCCGCCAACAGAAGCTGCCAGCAAAAGCAAAAAAGCGGATCCAAAGGACAGCGCCAGAATCAGAGTAAAGACACCCAGGCAAAGCCAGGGCAGGCTGGCGATTGCGCCTACCCAGTGGCTTGGGGTAATCGGAATGTCAGTCCGGCTGAACACGATTCAGGATTAGATCCACAATCCGTTGAAGGTCGGGATCTTCAGGACGGCTTCGCTGCATGAACCATTCGAACATGTCCGTGTCTTCGCAGGTGATCAGCTTGTGATAACGCGCCTGGTCTTCTGCAGGCAGGTCACGGTAGGCCTGTTCCAGGAATGGAATCAGCAAGACATCCAGTTCAAGCATTCCCCGGCGGCTGTGCCACCACAGGCGATTGAATTCGGCATTTTCAGACATTCGGCCTCACAGTTAAAAACGGATGTACGGTGATGATCATCGGCTCAGGGAGCCGGGCTTCGATAGGTTGTGGGAGTCAATACGGTGTCTTTTGCCTCATGGAGCAGTCCCGGGAAGTCCAGAGTGTAATGCAGGCCGCGACTTTCCCGACGCTGCAACGCCGAACAAATGATCAGATCGGCCACCGTGACCAGGTTACGCAACTCCAGAAGGTCATTGGACACGCGGTAGTTGCTGTAAAATTCGCCGATTTCCCGCTCCAGAAGGTCGATGCGGTGCTTGGCGCGTTGCAGGCGTTTGGTGGTGCGCACGATGCCAACGTAGTCCCACATGAAGTGCCGCAATTCGTCCCAGTTATGGGAAATGACGACGTCTTCGTCGGAATCCCGAACCTGGCTCTCGTCCCAGTCTGGTGCCGGTGGTGGTGCGGGTATGTCCGATTCGCGGCGGGTAATGTCGGCGGCGGCTGCGCGCCCGTAGACCAGGCACTCCAGGAGAGAATTGCTGGCCATCCGGTTAGCACCATGCAGGCCGGTGAAGGCTGCTTCGCCCACTACGTATAGCTGATTGATGTCGGTGCGGGCGCGATCGTCACTCAGAATGCCGCCGCAGGTGTAGTGCGCGGCAGGAACCACCGGAATAGGCTCTTTAGCCATATCAATCCCGAAGGTCAGGCACTTTTCGTAGATGGTCGGAAAGTGGTGCTTGATAAAATCCACTGACTGGTGGCTGATATCCAGGTACAGATGATCCGCACCCAGTCGCTTCATCTCATGGTCGATGGCTCGCGCTACGATGTCTCTCGGTGCCAGTTCGCCTCGCTGGTCGAATCGATCCATGAAGCGTTGCCCATCTGGCAAACGCAAAACGCCGCCTTCTCCACGAACCGCCTCGGTAATCAGGAACGACTTGGCGTGGGGGTGGTACAGGCACGTGGGATGGAACTGGTTGAATTCCATGTTGCCCACCCGGCAGCCCGCCCGCCAGGCCATGGCAATGCCGTCGCCCGAAGCACCGTCCGGATTGGTGGTATAGCGATAAGCCTTGCTCGCGCCTCCGGTTGCAATAATGGTGAAACGGGCGCGAAAAAGTTCTACGTGATTGTCGTCCAGGTTAAGAATATAGGCGCCAACACAGGCATTGCCCGGCAATGCCAGCTTGCGATTGGTGATTAGATCCACGGCCACCCGCTGGGACATCAGGTGAATATTGGGCCGGGCCTGAGCCTGGGATGCCAGCGTCGTGGACACAGCATGCCCGGTGGCGTCGGCGGCGTGGATAATCCGGCGATGGCTGTGGCCGCCCTCGCGGGTCAAATGATACTGCGCCTGCTCATCTCGACTAAAATCGACGCCGCTGTCGATCAGCCAGTTGATGCTTTCGCGGCCATGCTCAACGGTAAAACGCACAGCATCTTCATGGCAGAGTCCGCCGCCGGCGTTGAGCGTGTCGTTCACATGGTTTTCCAGAGAATCCTGATCGTCCAGAACCGCTGCGATTCCCCCCTGAGCCCAGAGAGTAGCACCGCTGCTGATATCGCCTTTACTGATCACAGCAACCTGGAGGTGTGTTGGCAGATTCAGTGCCACCGTCAGGCCGGCCGCACCGCTGCCAATGATCAGTACATCAAATTCGTAGGATTGTGGCATCGGGTTGTTGTCGCGGGCCATAATGTGGTTGTGTATTGAACTAAACTTTGTGCTTGCTGTCTATTTGGCCGAACGGGATGCCCGGATCTTAACGGGCATGGAATCATACTGGACGCCAGGCAAGCGCATGAACTCTCAGGTTTGTAGGTACACCGGCCATGCGGTCGGCTCCTCTCAGAAGCTGGTTTCCACGTCCATGACTGCGGATTCAGAACGACACAGAGATGACCATAGCGAGAGCCAGACGGATCTTCAGCTGGTCAGAAAAGTCCGCAATGGGGATCGCTCCGCATTCGACCTTCTGGTGGTGAAATATCAATCCCGTGTTGCCTCTATCATAGGGCGCTATGTTTACGATCACCAGGAGGTCATGGACCTGGCCCAAGAGACGTTTGTCAAAGCGTTTCGGGCGATTGACCGTTTTCGGGGAGACAGTGCGTTTTACACCTGGCTGTACCGAATTGCTGTAAACACGGCGAAGAATTATCTCGAGTCCCGGGCCCGCCGACCCCAGAGCGGCGTAGATGCATCTGACGCGGAAAACTTCGAAGATGGGTTCCGTTTGCGTGATAATGCTTCGCCCGACCGGCTACTGCACCGAGACCAGCTGCAGATTGAATTGGAATCTGCCATCGCAGCGCTGCCAGAAGAACTGAGATCGGCGTTCCTGCTGCGGGAATACGATGGACTGAGTTATGAGGACATTGCGGGCATTCTCGAATGTCCGATTGGCACAGTCCGTTCACGAATTTTCAGGGCGCGAGAGTCGGTGGATCGGCATCTTGGCCCGTTACTGAATGACGCGCGGACTTAATGAGGTTGCATCCTATGGATGATCGTCTGAAAGAAACCCTGTCAGCAATGATGGATGATGAAGCGGATGAACTGTCCGTCCGACGGCTTCTGTCCCATGAAAATCAGGATGAAGTGCGCGGCCAGTTTCATCGATGGCAGCAGATGCGAGATCTGATTCAGCGAGGCCATCCCACCGTCGATTCTGTCGATGTCTCTGAGGGAGTGCGTGACCTGCTGGACGGCCATGTCAGAGTGGCTGACCCGCAGGCTGGCATGTCGTCGCCCGCGCGCAGGAAGTTGCAATGGTCTGCGGTTGCCACCGTTGCGCTCGCTCTGGCCGTGGGTTTCGGGGCTGGGACAGGTTGGGATTCCGCCACTGAAACTTTACCGACAGAGCAAGCTGCCTCTGCGGGTATTCCGGAGCTGCCTCTTAACGGTCTGGATGAACAGCAGAGGGAGCAGTTGAGTCGTTATTTACTTCAGCATGCGCAACACAACAGCGTTGGCACCGGCCATGCTTCCATGGGTTATGCGCGCGCCGTCAGCGCTTCCGGAGCCGGATACTGATGTTTCGGGCGGCCTGTCTGATTGTGCTCTGTACCCTGGCGTCATCGAGCCTGGCCGAAGAGCAGAATTTCGAGGATCCGGGGTATTGGCTCGAGAAGCTGGTTCCTGCCTTGACCAAAACGTCCTATCGGGGCGTCTTCGTCTACGCCCGTGGCGATCAGGTCAGTTCCATGCAGATTGCCCATCGTTTTCGTAACGGGATGGTTGAAGAACGGCTGGTCATGCAAGACGGCGAAGCCGGTGAGATTGTCCGCAAAGGTATGGAAGTGATTTGCGTGTTGCCAAAACATGGGCGTATGGAATTGACCAATGTCATTCCCTCCGGCCCATTTGCAGAAGCCTTTGCCAATCAACTGGTTCCCGTGGATCGATGGTACCGGCCGGAAATGAGCGGTGACGACCGGATAGCCGGGCATGATGTGGTTCGTCTGACGATGAATGCAAAAGACGATCTGCGCTACAGTCACCGCCTCTGGCTGGAGCGGTCAACCGGGCTGCCACTGAAGGGTAAGGTCATATCCTCGTCTGGCGAGGTGCTGGAATATTTCCACTTCACCAGCCTGACGATCAGTGATCAATTGTCGGATCAGGAATTCATGATTCGCACCGAAGGCCGGGAAATATCTCGCACTCTTTCTCCCAGAAGTGAGGCACCGGCGCCATCCACCATGGAAGGCTGGAGCCTGGGCTGGAAGCCCCAGGGCTTTGAGCCTGCGGCTGCGCCCAGCTCCGGCGCCGGAGGAGCGGTTGCGTTTTCTGATGGGCTGGCGTCTTTTTCGGTGTTTGTTGAATCTGCCTCTGGCTTAGAGATGCCTTCAGGTACGTCACGGATAGGCGCCACAACGGTTTATATGAAACGCCTTGAACTGGCGTCGGGGGATTTCCTGGTGACGGTCGTTGGCGAAATACCGCTGGAGACTGTTGTCAAAGTGGCGAACTCCGTTGAGGTTGACGATTCCCGAATGCTCGGAGCCAACCTGCCATGATTACCGAGCAGGGCAAAGTGATTGCAGTAACGGGGGATCAAGTGTGGGTACGGACGATTCGATCGAGTGCCTGTGAGTCCTGTTCCGCTCGCAGTGGTTGCGGCCAGAGAGTCCTGGCCAGTGCATCCAATGGCCGGGCGAACCAGATACTGGTCACCAATCACCTCGGAGCGCAGGTCGGTGATGAGGTGGCGGTGGCCATTGAAGAATCTGCACTGCTTACGGCGTCGCTACTGGTCTATGCGGTGCCGCTACTGTTAATGGTACTCGGTGCGGTGGTGGGGCAGCAGTGGTTACCTGCTCAGGATATGGGCGCAATCATTGGTGCTCTGGCGGGCCTCGGAGGAGGCTTCGCACTGGCTCGCAGAATTCAGTCACGTCCCGGACACCGCTACGAACCCACGCTCATTAAAATCCTGCCTTCGGCCTCCGGCCTGCAAAGATGAAGCTTTAGTAAGATCGTTGAAAAACTGGCATATGCCCGCACAATAAAGCATCGAAGTATCGCTTAACGGGAGTCCGGAATGCACAAGATCAATCCCTTCCGCCAGTCTGGTATTTTGCTGGCCCTCGTTTTTTTCATGGCTGCCCAGACCGCCTCGGCACGAAATCTGCCTGATTTCACTGAATTGGTTGAAGACAATTCCGATGCGGTGGTCAACATCAGTACCAGTACTGAGCGCAAAGCTGCCGGTGCGCATGGTAGCCCGTTTAATGAGCGGCAGTTCGAGCAACTGCCGGAGTTTTTCCAGGACTTTTTCCGAGGGCCGCAATCACCGTTTGGCGGTGGGGGGCCCGGTCGCCAGGAGCCTCGACAGTCCATGGGGTCTGGGTTCATCGTTTCCAGAGATGGTTATGTTCTGACCAACAACCACGTGGTTGAAGGCGCTGACGAAATCATTGTTCGTTTAAACGATCGCCGTGAGCTTCCCGCTCGACTGGTCGGTACTGACCCTCGTTCTGACATGGCCGTCCTGAAAATCGAGGATGGTGATGACCTGCCGGTGGTAAAGATCGGCCGTTCGAAAGACCTTAAAGTGGGCGAATGGGTGCTGGCGATTGGTTCGCCATTTGGTTTTGACTACACGGTAACGGCGGGCATTGTCAGTGCCCTTGGTCGATCGCTGCCGTCAGAGAACTATGTACCGTTTATCCAGACGGATGTCGCCATTAACCCCGGCAACTCGGGTGGGCCCCTGTTCAATCTGGACGGAGAAGTCATCGGCATAAACTCGCAGATCTATACCCGTTCCGGCGGTTTCATGGGCGTGTCTTTTGCCATTCCCATCGACGACGCCATGAATGTGTTTCGTCAGCTGAGGGACGACGGATCGGTGTCCCGTGGCTGGTTGGGTGTGCTGATCCAGGAAGTGAACCGCGACCTGGCCGAATCCTTTGGCCTTGAGCGTCCTCGCGGGGCGCTGGTGGCCGAAGTAATGTCCGATTCGCCTGCACAGGAAGCAGGGCTGCAAGCCGGTGATATTGTCTTGGCGTATGACGGCGACGAAGTCGAGCTGTCTTCTGATTTGCCGCCTATGGTCGGACGCACCCCGGTCGGTGAGACCGCTTCTCTGCGAGTGATGCGCGGCGGCGATGTGATTTCGGTTGATGTCGAGATTGGACGCTTGCCGGAAGAAGGCCAGGCCCGCGCACGGGCGCCTGCAAATGGCAATAGTGATCCGTCGTCGGCGCCACTGGGTTTGACCATTGAGCCGCTGCCTGCCGAGCTCGCGGATTCCTGGAACCTGTCCTCAGGTGGGGTTCTGGTGACCAATGTGGCGGGTGGTGCAGCCCGCGACGCGGGTATCCGTCCCGATGATGTGATTACAGAGATCAATCGTCGCAAGGTGAGTTCGGTGGAGGATTTCCGCGAGGCCGTGGACTCATTGCCGGATGGCAATGCGGTTTCTGTTCGGGTGGTTCGTCAAGGCAGGGCTATCTATCTGGTGATGAAGCCTTAACATCCTCTCAGAAACACTGGAACACCAGTGTCTTCTTCACAAGCCCTCAGGGTCGTCGTGGTAAACGACAGCTCTGGGGGCTTTTGTTATACTGCTCAGATTACAAGATCAGGTTCAGGGAACGGACACAGCAGTCATGATGAACAGAAAGGATTTGCCTCTGCGGACACTTCTCAGGCCCCGTTATTCTTGGGTTGCCTGGCTGCTTTTGATTGCCGCTCTGATCATCACTCTCATGCTGTGGGAGCTGTCCATCCGCCTGGTCGAAGATCGTACCGAAGCCCGTTTTAAAAACCAGTCACTCCAACTTAAAACTGCGATCGATGAGCGCCTCCTGAATTATGAGCAGGTGCTGGCCGGCAGTGCTGGCCTGTTTGCTGTTGCGGGTGAAGTCAGCCGTGATGAATGGCAGGAATACATCGCGAAGGTTGATATCAATCGCTACTATCCGGGCATTCAGGGCATTGGCTATGTCAAAAGGGTGGGCGTGCGGCAAATGGCAGATCACATTGCCTCCACCCGCCGTGATGGCATTCTGAATTATCTGGTCACCCCTCTTGGAAGCGGCCCAGATTACTACCCCATGGTGTACCTGGAGCCAGGCACTGATCGCAATCGGAAAGCCCTGGGATACGATCCTTTTAGCGATCCAGTCCATCGCACTGCCATGGTCGCCGCCAGAAACAGCGCCCAACCCAAGGTGACCGGTAAGGTCGTGCTGGTTCAGGAAGAGGTTGCTGAAGATCAGGCCAGTTTCCTGATGTACTATCCCGTTTATCAAGGCGGTGTCGTGCCGGAAAGCCGGATTGAGCGCCAGATGACGCTTTCCGGTTATGTTTTCAGTGCGTTTCGAATGAACACCCTGCTGGACGGTATCGTGGGCCTGATTTCACCCTTCCTGGATGTGAAGATCTACGACGACGGCGAGATATCCAGGGATGCTCTGATGTACGGCTCGAATCTTGGCTCGCTGGATGAACAATTCAGCTTTGAAATGAGTCAGACCATTTCCCACGGTGGCCGCGACTGGTTACTGTTAACGCGTTCAACGCCAGCCTTTGACTTCCTGGCTGCCGATCCGCGCCCGCCTATTGTTCTGGGGTCCGGCATTGTGATCAGCCTGTTGCTGTTTGCTTTTGCTCTTACTCTGACGCGCGGACGAATTATGGCCCAGACCAGCGCCGGCCGTTACCGAGCGATCACCGAGGGGGCCGCAAGCGTGACTCTGGTGCTCGATAAACACGGCTTGCCCCAGTATGCCAGCCCCTCGAGCCGGGATATTCTCGGATTTGATCACGAGCGAGTTGGCGAGCTAGAGCTCAAGCCGCATGTGCACGAAGATGACTGGCCATCCCTGAAAGCCTGTTTCCAGGAAGCCAAGCAACTGCCAGGAAAGCAATTGCCATCGATACAGATCCGGGTGCGTGATGCATCCGGCAATTGGCATCACATGGAGGGCACCTTTACCTCCATGCTGAAAGTGCCGGGTGTGCGAGGCGTCGTGCTGAGCCTGCGCGATCTGACGCAGTTGAAAGCGGCGGAAACAGAGCTTCATCGTCTGGCGTTTTATGACCCGCTTACCGGCCTTGCCAACCGCCAGCTATTCCGGGACCGCCTCAATCATGTGGTGCATCGCACCAAGCGCAACCAGGAATCAGCTGCGCTGATGTTTCTCGACCTTGATGGGTTCAAGCGTATCAATGACACCCTGGGCCACGATGCTGGCGACGAACTTCTGAAGCAGGTGGCCCAATGGTTGTTGGGTTGCGTGAGGGAAGATGATTCGGTCGCCCGGCTGGGTGGTGACGAATTTGTGGTTCTGTTATCGCGGATCAGTAACCCGGATGCAGCAGGAAAAGTAGCAGAAACCATACTGCGCAGACTTTGCCAGCGAGTGCGGCTGAATGATCATGAAGTGGGTGTGACTGTCAGTATCGGGATCACCATGATTCCCGATGACAGTGAGGACACCGGTACTTTGATGAAGTACGCAGATCTGGCCATGTATCGGGCCAAGGAGATGGGTCGCAATGCCTATCAGTTCTTCACCCCAGCCATGAATGCACAGGCCGCAAGGCGTCTGATTCAGCAGGAAGAACTGGCGACGGCACTGGATGAAGACCGTTTCGTGCTCCATTACCAGCCGAAGGTTCAGCTTGAAACCCAGCGGGTTATTGGTGTGGAAGCCTTTTTGCGCTGGCATCACCCTGAAAAGGGATTGATGAATGCTCAGCAGTTCATCAATCTGGCCGAGGAAACCGGGCTGATTATCCGGTTGGGAGAGCTGGCTCTACGGCAGGCCTGTATTCAGGTCCAGGCTCTTGAGCGTGCAGGCTTTGAGTCACTGCGAATGGCCGTCAACATGTCGGTTCGACAGTTGATGGACGCTGGATTCCTGGACATGGTTCGGCAAGTCATTACAGAAACGGGTGTCTCTCCGGAGCAGCTGGAGCTGGAAATGCCGGCAGAGCTGTTGAATGAAGATGAGCGGCAGGTTCATGATTTGTTGGTGTCCCTGCACGATATGGGTGTGTGCCTGATACTGGACGATTTCGGTACCGGTGCGTGTTCCCTGGTGTCTTTGCAACAACTGCCTCTGGATGTGATCAAGATCGACCATCGCTTCATTCGGGACATTCCCTACAACGTGAGTTCAACGGACGTTGCCTCTGCGGTCATCGCGCTGGCTCGCAAACTGCACCTGACGGTTGTCGCCGAAGGCGTCGAGACACCGCAGCAGCTGGAGTTCCTCCACAGTGCCGGTTGCGCCCAGTGTCAGGGTAATCTGTTCAGTTATCCATTGGACGAAGATGCACTCATTGGCTTCCTGATCAGGCAGTACGAAAGCCCGCTTATTTCCTGATCATAGCAATACGGCCCTTATACCGGTAAAATCACGCCGTTGTTGGCCCTCCTGGCCCAATCCTTCGTTCTATTTTGAGTAGCCTTTGTCTGTGACTGAACTGAGCCGAATTCGTAACTTCTCGATCATTGCCCACATTGACCACGGAAAATCCACGCTGGCCGACCGGTTTATCCAGATCTGCGGTGGATTGACCGATCGTGAAATGGCGGAGCAGGTCCTTGATTCCATGGACCTGGAGCGGGAACGTGGCATCACCATCAAGGCCCAGAGCGTGACGCTGCGATACACCGCAAAAGACGGGCATGAGTACAAGCTCAATTTCATCGACACCCCGGGTCACGTGGACTTTTCCTACGAAGTGTCGCGCTCATTGTACGCCTGCGAGGGCGCGCTGCTGGTGGTGGACGCTGGTCAGGGCGTGGAAGCCCAATCGGTGGCCAACTGTTACACCGCCATCGAGCAGGGGCTGGAAGTGGTGCCCGTACTGAACAAGATGGACCTGCCCCAGGCCGAGCCGGATCGGGTGGCTCAGGAAATCGAAGACATCATTGGTATCGAAGCGACGGATGCTGTGCGATGCAGCGCCAAGAGCGGCATGGGCGTGGAAGATGTTCTGGAAGATCTGATTCGCCGTATTCCACCGCCCAAGGGCGAGGTGGATGCCCCCCTTCAGTGCCTGATCATTGACTCCTGGTTCGACAATTATCTCGGGGTGGTGTCGCTGGTCCGGGTAACTCAGGGCACGCTAAAGAAGGGCGACAAAATCGTTATCAAGTCGACCCAGAAAGGCTGGCAGGCGGACAAGGTCGGCATTTTCACGCCTAAGCCCACAGAAACCGGCGAACTGCATGCCGGCGAAGTGGGCTTCGTCATTGCTGGCATCAAGGATATTCATGGCGCGCCAGTGGGTGACACCATCGTGCAGCAGAAAGATTGGGAAACCATTCCCCGGCTTCCCGGCTTCAAGAAGGTCAAGCCGCAGGTCTACGCGGGCCTGTTCCCGGTCAGCTCTGACGATTACAACGATTTCCGGGATGCGCTGGACAAGCTGACCCTCAACGATGCCTCATTGTTCTTTGAACCCGAGAGTTCGGACGCCCTGGGCTTTGGTTTCCGGTGCGGTTTCCTGGGCATGTTGCACATGGAAATCATCCAGGAACGCCTGGAGCGGGAATACGATATTGACCTGATCACCACGGCGCCGACGGTAATTTATGAGGTGGTGACCAAACAGGGTGAGACGCTCTCGGTAGACAATCCTTCCAGTCTGCCGGATATTGGCTCTATTGAGGAAATGCGAGAGCCCATTGTTGAAGCCAACATCCTGGTACCCCAGGAACATCTGGGCAACGTCATTGCCCTGTGTGAAGAAAAGCGTGGTGTGCAGAAGAACATGCACTTCCTGTCGACGCAGGTACAGGTCACCTATGAGCTCCCGATGGCGGAGGTCGTTCTGGATTTCTTTGACCGTATCAAGTCGGCCAGCCGTGGCTTCGCATCCCTCGACTATCACTTCGTGCGGTTCCAGACTGCCAACCTGGTGCGTCTGGATGTGCTGATTAACGGCGAACGGGTGGATGCCCTCGCGTTGATCGTTCACAAGGAGCAGTCTCATCATCGTGGCCGCGCGCTGATCGACAAGATGAAAGAGCTGATTCCGCGCCAGATGTTCGACATTGCCATTCAGGCCGCCATTGGCAATCAGGTGGTCGCCCGCGTGACGGTGAAGGCGCTGCGCAAAAACGTGACCGCCAAGTGTTACGGCGGCGACGTCAGCCGTAAGAAAAAGCTGCTGCAGAAGCAGAAGGAAGGTAAAAAGCGCATGAAGCAGTTGGGTAATGTTGAAGTGCCGCAGGAAGCGTTCCTTGCCGTACTGAAAGTGGATAACTAAAAGGCCTCTGAATGGACATCAATTTTCCGCTGGTACTGGTTGTTCTGACGTTCGGTACCGGCTTGATCTGGCTGCTGGATATTCTGGTGCTTCGCAAGCGGCGACAGCCTGCCGCCGATAACGACGCAAATGCAGCCAGCGGAGTCTCTGAAGATGCTAAAGACGAGGGCGACACAAAAGAGCCTTACCTAGTTGAGCTAAGCCGTTCGTTTTTCCCGGTACTGGCCATCGTTCTGGTGTTGCGTTCGTTCCTGGTAGAGCCATTCCAGATCCCCTCCGGCTCCATGCTGCCCACGCTGGAAGTCGGCGATTTCATTCTGGTAAACAAATACGCTTACGGCCTTCGCTTACCGGTGGCCGGCACCAAAATCCTTGAGGTGGACGATCCACAGCGGGGAGATGTAATGGTGTTCCGCTTTCCCGAAGATGGCAGCACGAATTACATCAAGCGTGTGGTTGGTGTGCCCGGCGACCGTATTCGCTATCAGGATCATCAGCTCTATCTGAACGGTGAGCCGGTTGATTCAACCTTTGTCGCCCGGCTGCCTCCGGTGGAAATGCTGCGGGAGCAAATTGGCGACGTTGAGCACCTGATCTTCCACACCATGGGCCGCACGGGCAACAATGGAGAAGGTGAATGGGTTGTTGGTGAAGATGAATATTTCGTGATGGGCGACAACCGTGACAACAGCAACGACAGTCGCTACTGGGGCATGGTGCCGGACGAGATGGTGGTGGGTAGGGCGTTTGCCATCTGGATGCACTGGAAATCGCTCACCAGTCTGCCATCCTTTGACCGAGTAGGCAGCATCGATTAACTGTGGTGACTTTCAAGGGTGTACCGAACATGAAGCAAAACAGCCTTTCTTCCATGACCAGACAAACGGGTGCATCAGCGCTGACGATCATGATCATGGTTCTGTTTTTTGGTGGCCTGCTGACGCTGGGTATCAAATTGGGCCCGGCCTATGTCGACGACAAAACCATCAGCGAAGCCGTGGCCAGCATCGATGGAACAGAGGGGCTTTCCAACATGGGGCCTGCGCAGATTCGGTCGCTGATCAATAAGCGCCTGATCGTGAATAACGTGCGCAGCCTGAAAGCGGAAGATATCACTGTTGAGAAGAGCGGCAATACTGCCCTGATTAAAGTGGAATATGAGGTGCGCAATAATCTGTTTCGTAATGTCGACACCATAATCCACTTCAAGCACGAGTATGAGATGACTGGCAAGTGAGTCCCCAACCCGATCTTGATCAGCTTCAGCAGCGACTTGGATACCACTTTAATGTACCGGAGCGCCTGCTGCTGGCGCTGACCCACCGCAGTTACGGTAACCAGAACAACGAGCGTCTGGAGTTTCTTGGCGACTCGATCGTGAATATGGTTATCGCCGATTATTTGTACAAGCACTTCGAGAAAGCCCGTGAAGGGCAGCTAAGCCGTCTTCGTGCCAGAATGGTTAAGGGCGTGACTCTCGCTGAAATTGGGCGCGAGTTTGAATTGGGCAAATATCTCAGGCTCGGCTCCGGTGAGCTGAAAAGTGGCGGATTCCGCCGCGATTCCATTCTGGCAGATGCCGTGGAATCGGTGATCGGGGCGATCTATCTGGACAGCGACCTGGACACCTGCCGCGAGCAGATTTTGCGTTGGTTTGATGCTCGGTTGAAAAAACTCGATCTGCAGGATACTCAGAAGGATCCCAAAACCCGGCTGCAGGAATATCTGCAGTCCCGTCAGTTCCCACTGCCGCTTTACGACGTCATCTCGGTAGATGGTGAAGCCCATGCGCAAACGTTTCACGTGTCGTGCGCATTGCCCTCTCTTGACCGTAAAACGTCCGGAATTGGCAGCAGCCGGCGCATCGCCGAACAGCAAGCGGCTCGCAACGCCCTGAAAGAACTGGGCGTGGAGACAGAGTGAAGGACAAATCAATGAATGACATCACTCGTCCGGAAAACCCGGACAGCCGATGCGGCTTTGTGGCCATCGTCGGCCGCCCGAATGTGGGCAAGTCAACGCTGTTGAATCACATCCTCGGCCAGAAGCTCAGCATTACGTCGCGCAAGCCTCAGACGACCCGGCATCAGGTGCTCGGGATAAAGACCGTCGGGCTTTCCCAGGCCATCTATGTCGACACGCCTGGTATGCACGAGGAAGAGCCTCGCGCGCTCAACCGCTACATGAACAAAGCGGCGTCCTCAGCGCTCAAAGGCGTCGACGTGGTTGTATTTGTAGTGGATCAGATGGCCTGGACCACTGCCGACGAAATGGTTCTGGAGAAACTCAGCAGCCTGACCTGTCCGGTCATTCTGGCGGTGAACAAAGTTGACCGGATCGAGAATCGAGAGGCCCTGCTGCCGCATCTGGAAATGCTGTCCCGCAAACGCGATTTCGCCGAGATCATTCCTTTGTCTGCGTTGAAAGAGATGAATCTGGCTCCGTTGGAAGAAGCCGTCGCAGGCTTCTTGCCGGAAAGCGTCCATTTCTATCCGGATGATCAGATTACGGATCGCAGTGAGCGCTTTATGGCGTCGGAAATGGTCCGGGAGAAAATCACTCGGCAATTGGGCGCAGAATTGCCCTATTCCGTGGCAGTTGAGATTGAAGAGTTCAAGCAGGACGGAAAGACTCTGCACATATCCGCGTTGATCCTGGTTGAACGTGAGGGCCAGAAGAAGATCATCATCGGCGACAAAGGCGAGCGATTACGACGCATTGGCCAGGAAGCCCGCGTGGATATGGAACGGCTGTTTGATAGCAAAGTGATGCTTCGCCTTTGGGTCAAGGTAAAACGCGGTTGGGCCGACAGTGACCGGGCGCTGAAGAGTCTGGGCATGAACGACTTTTAGTGGAATAACTATGAAGGGGCGAGAGCAACAGGAACCCGCTTATGTTCTCCATCGCAGGCCCTACCGCGAAACCAGCCTCATGGTAGATCTGTTCACTCTGAACTCTGGTCGCGTCACGGTCGTTGCCCGTGGCGCGAATTCTGCCAAAAGCCCGCTCAAGGCCCAGCTTCAACCGTTTCAACCGCTGATTCTGGACTGGACCGGGCGGGGAGAGTTGAAAACCCTGACCCAGACCGATGTGCGACCCGGCCCCTCTCTGACGAAAACACGGGCCCTGTATAGTGGGCTATACGTTAATGAACTGCTTCAGCGCACCCTGCCGCTGGCAGACCCGAACCCCCGTCTCTTCGCCGCTTATATCGATCTTCTTCAGGAACTGTCTGAGGCTTCCGATGTAGAACCAGTCCTGCGCCGTTTTGAAAAGGCTTTTGCCGCTGAGTTGGGCTACAGCTTTTCCTGGAACCAGACCACCGATACCGGTGAACCGGTTGTGGCAGACAGGCAGTATTATTACGATCCGGGGCAGGGGATACTGGCCAATGGTTCAGAGACGGCGAGACTGCAGGGCCTTTCAGGCCAGACCCTGATCGCGCTCGCTGAGGGAGATCTGGAATCCGCAGAGTGTCGCCGCGTTGCGAAACGTGTTACCCGGGTTCTTGTCGATTTTCTATTACAGGGTCGTGAATTGAACAGCCGCCGCTTATTTACCAGCCACCGAGGAAACTGACATGACTGCACATTCAAACCGCTCCCGAGTGCTGCTCGGTGTCAATATCGATCACGTAGCCACGCTTCGTCAGGCCCGCGGTACCCGTTATCCCGATCCGGTTCAGGCAGCGTTGATGGCTGAGGAGGCTGGGGCGGATGGAATAACGATTCATCCGCGAGAAGATCGTCGTCACATTCAGGACAGGGACGTATTTCTGCTCAAAGAAACCCTGAATACGAAAATGAATCTGGAGATGGCCGTCACCGATGCCATGGTGTTTTTTGCCGAGCAGGTGCGCCCGGAATGCGTATGCCTGGTGCCCGAAAAACGTGAGGAACTGACCACCGAAGGTGGGCTGGACGTTGACGGTCAGGAAGCCAGAGTGGCGAAAGCCTGTGAAAGACTGGCGCGAATCGGTGCCGAAGTGTCCCTGTTCATAGATCCTGATGCCGCCCAGATTGACGCGGCGGTCCGATGTGGCGCCCCGGTCGTTGAGCTTCATACAGGTGAGTATGCCGATGCAGGCTCACCCGAAGCAGAGAAAGAAGCCTTCGACCGAATTGCCAGAGCGGTGGATTACGCTCGTAAAAAAGGACTGGTAGTGAATGCGGGGCATGGCCTGCATTATCACAATACCGAACAGGTGGCGGCCATTCCGGGTATTAACGAGCTGAACATTGGTCACGCCATTGTGGCGCGGGCGGTTTTTGTCGGTTTGAAAGAAGCCGTCAGAGATATGAAAGAGATTCTCTACCGCGCAAGCCGCTGATCTTTCGGGCGTCAGTTGGCGGTTTCTTCCGCCGACTGGCCACGGAATAAGGGTTGCCAGTCAGTCTGCTCGCTCCAGATCAGCAAGCGTTCCATCGCTGCCAGCAGCTGATCTTTCTGATATTCCTGATCTGCCGATGCCTTTTTCAGGGCCGTTTCGAACTGGTTGGCAGCCGCACGAAGCTCTGGCACTCCGCAGTAGCGGGTGGCGCCGTGGAGCTTGTGAACACACTCTAGCAATTCCGCCTGATCACCCTGAGACCAGAGGTTCTCTATTCGGCGCATATCGGTACTCAACTGCTCGACCAGCATGCTGAACAGCTCTTCCGCCAGATCTGCTTTTCCAGCCGCAAGTTGAATGCTCTCAGTCACGCTGACGCAGTCTTTGTGCTTTGTTCTGGTTGAAGGGCGCACGGTTCGGCGGGGCTCTGACTGGTCGGGCAGTGCGGTTGTTCGACTGCGTTCTTCCGGCTGACAGGCGAAGCCGGTGTATTGTTGTATGGTCTGTTCCAACTGAGTGTTGCTGATGGGTTTGGGGAGATAACCATCGAATCCCTGTCGGGTCAGGCGCTCCTGTTCGTCGGCCAGGGCATGGGCAGTCAGTGCGATAACGGGGGTGCGATGATTGTTTCCGTCAACTTCCCGTAGCCGTTCTGTCGTTTCTACGCCATCCATACCTGGCATCTGAAGGTCCATGAATACCAGGTCAAAAGGTTTCTGACGCGCTTTACTCAGGGCTTCAAATCCGCTGCTGGCACTTTCGGCCTCGACTTTGCAGTCGGTCAGCAGCGTCATGACCAGTTTGAGGTTTGCCTCGTTGTCGTCAACTGCCAGAATTCTGGGGGCCTGGGTGGAGCGAACGGATTGCGATGGCTCATAGCCAAAGTCGGTCAGGGCTGGTTCATTTTGCGTGATGCCATGAATCAGCAGTAACAACTCGTTGTAAAGTGAATCACGACAGATCGGTTTCGTGAGGTGGCCACTCGAAGCGCCGGACAGAGGCGTATCATGCGCTTCCAGGGTTGGCGTCAGCAGCAGGGTACGACAGTCGCGCTCCAGTTCCAGGGAGCGCACCATGTTGCAGTACTGGCTGGAATTCAACAGATGACGAGTGATCCCTATAATGGCCAGCGCATAGCCCGCCTGTTCTTTTTGGGCTTCCTCTACCTGTTCCTGCAGTGCACCAGGGGAAGAGACGCGGTCAACAGTGACACCCCAGCCGCGCAAAAGGTTTTCAACCGCCAGACCGGTGGTTTTCTGGTGCTCTAGATAGATGACCCGTTCTCCGCGCAGAGAGTCTCTGGGGTCGCCAGGCTCGCCAGACGACAGTTCGGCGTTGAGCGTGAACCAGAACGTGGAGCCTTTGCCGAGTTCGCTTTCAAGACCAATCGCGCCGCCCATCTCCTCGACAAGGCGCTTCGAAATCGCCAGTCCGAGGCCTGTGCCGCCGTACTGTCGGGCGGTTGATGCGTCCGCCTGGCTGAAGGCGTTAAACAGTGATTGCTGTTGAGCGCGGGATAGCCCAACGCCGGAATCTGAAATGCTCAGGCGCAGCGTTATTCGGTTGGACTCTGGCGCTTCGGCCTCCAGGCTGGCGCGGAGCACGACTTCACCGGTCTGGGTGAACTTGATGGCATTGTTAACGAGATTGGTAATGACCTGTTTTACCCGCAACGGGTCGCCCATCATGTTATCCGGTACATCGTCATACACCAGCGGTACCAGATCCAGGTTCTTGCTGTGGGCAGCCGGTGCCAGCATTACCATGACTTCTTCGACAATATCCCGCAGCTGGAACGGGATGCGGTCAAGAATCAGCTTGCCGGCTTCAATCTTGGAGAAATCCAGAATGTCGTTGATGATGGTCAGCAAGATTTCAGACGACTTTCGGATGGTACTCAGGTGGTCGCGCTGTTGGCGAGGCAGCCGGCTTTTCAACAGAAGATCTGTGAAGCCTATGATGCCGTTCAGTGGAGTGCGAATTTCATGGGACATGTTGGCCAGAAATTCGGATTTAATCCGGCTGGCTTCCAGGGCTTCCTTGCGAGCAAAATCCAGCTCGATGTTCTGAATTTCAATGGTTTCCAGCGTTTCCCGCAGGTCTTCGGTGGCCTGGTCAATGTTCTGCTGCATTTCAGCCTGGGCCGTACTGAGCTCACTGGCCATGTCGTTCAGGCCGGATTCCAGCTGTTCGAATTCAGGCCCAGCGCGAGTATATACGCGGGTGTCCAGTTTGCCTTCTTTTAACCTTGCCACGGCCGAATTCAGGGTGAATATCGGGTCGGTAAAGGCACGGCTCAGTCGCAACGCAATGGCCAGGCTGAGGAGAACGCCTCCGAGAACCAGCAGCATCGAGATCAACAACGCCTTGTAGGTCTCTTTCTCAGTGCGAATATGAGACATTTCGACCATCACCCAGCCGATTGGCTTCTGGCCCTGGCCAACGGACTGTCGGGCTTCCGGGTCCAGCAGGCCTTCAATCATCAGATCCTGGAGGTGAACGGGTGTGGCGAAAACGGTGCTGTTTGGCCTGGCAATCTGTGCCGGTTCCTGGTTTGACAGTGCCTGTTCCCTGACGTCATCCGAGCGGCCGGGACCAGTGTGAAGCAGGCGCTTGCCTTCACTGTCAAAAAAAGTAATGGAACGGACGTCCTGTTCTTCCAGCAGCGCGTTGGAGAGGCTGCTTAACAGGCTTCGGTTGGCCGTGAACAGACCATATTCGGCGCCAGCTGACAGCTGACGAGAGAGAGATTTGCCACGATCCTGCAGCAAGCTTTCAATGTTATTGACCCAGCTGTAGGTAAAAAACATACCCAGCATCAGCGTGGTCAAAAGTGTGGGGACAAGTGTCACCACCAATACTTTCTTGCGAATGCCCCAGCGTCGCATAGTGTTTTCCCGATTCTCCGGCTGCCCTATCCAGCCGCACTTCCCTGTCAGAATAGCTGATTCCAGTTGGCATGATGGTGTTGGTTTTCGCTGTTATAGCCCCAAGTCATGGATATAGCGAGAACCTGTATTGGGCGACCGCCGCCATTGCGCGTATCATGCGAGGCCGAAGTGTATCACAGGCTAAGAGTGCGGATGCGAAGACGGCAGACCGGCACCGGATGATTGAGAGAAGGTAGCAGCATGCAGTTTCCGACCATCGAAGACTATGTGGGCCATACGCCCCTGGTTCGCCTGCAGAGGCTGCCGGGCGACACCAGTAACGTGATCCTGGCGAAACTGGAAGGTAATAACCCGGCAGGATCTGTGAAAGACCGCCCCGCGATGAGCATGATTCAGGAAGCCGAGCGTCGGGGTGAGATCAGTCCCGGCGATACATTGATTGAGGCCACCAGCGGAAATACCGGTATTGCCCTGGCTATGGCGGCGGCGATCAAAGGTTATCGGATGGTTCTGATCATGCCGGAGAACCTGAGTGAAGAACGCAGGGCTTCCATGCGTGCGTATGGCGCAGAAATCGTATCCGTCACCAAAGAAGAGGGTATGGAGCATGCGCGTGATCTGGCCTTGCAGATGCAGTCTGAGGGCAAAGGCAGGGTGCTGGATCAATTTGCCAACCCTGACAACCCGCTTGCTCATTACCGCACCACTGGGCCTGAGATCTGGGAGCAGACCGCCGGCAGAGTCACCCATTTTGTCAGCTCCATGGGCACCACCGGAACGATCATGGGTGTTTCCCAGTACCTGAAAGAGCGCAATCCCGACATCCGCATTATTGGTCTGCAGCCGAAAGATGGTGCATCTATTCCGGGTATACGCCGTTGGCCCGAGGCCTATCTGCCCAAAATTTTTGATGCGGCCCGGGTGGACGAAATCCTCGATGTTGGCCAGGAAGAAGCTGAAGTCACCATGCGCGCTCTGGCGGAAAAAGAGGGTATTTTCTGCGGTGTCTCATCCGGGGGTTCCATCGCGGCGGCGCTGAAGCTGTCAAAACAGGTCGAAAACGCGGTGATCGTTGCCATCATTTGTGACCGCGGCGACCGTTACCTGTCCACCGGCGTTTTTCCGGGCGCCTGATTCCACGCAAGAGAGCAATGAATGAGTAGACGACGCAGGAAGCAGCTTCCACAGGAGCCTGTCCGTTGCACGATTGAAACCCTCAGTCATGATGGCCGCGGCATAGCGCGCGATAACGGTAAAACCCAGTTTGTGGACGGCGCTCTACCGGGCGAAACCGTAATGGCCAAAATGATCGGCTCCCGCAGCAAATTTGATGAGCTGCGGACCCTGGAGGTTCTGGAGGCCGCCGAGGATCGCATGACGCCACCTTGTGATTTTGCCGATCTGTGCGGTGGCTGCAGTCTTCAGCACATGGATGGCGATGCGCAGATTCGGTTCAAAGAGCAGACGTTGAAAGAGCACTTTGCCCATTTTGGGGGCATTGAGCCTGAAGAGTGGGTGTCGCCAATGCGCTCTGAGCCCCTGGGTTACCGGCGCAAGGCGAGGCTTGGCGTCAAGCATGTGCCTGCCCGTGACTCTGTACTGGTGGGGTTTCGTGAGAAGCGAAACAGCTTTCTGACCGATATTGACCGCTGTGTCGTTCTGGATCCAAGAATTGGAGAGCGTATTACGCCGCTTCGCGAGCTTCTGTACGGTCTGGATGCTTACCGGCGTATTCCCCAGGTGGAAGTGGCCTGCGGGGACGATGTCGCGGTGATGGTCTTCCGTAATATGGACGATTTGAGTGATGGGGATCGACAAGCGCTGATTGAGTTTGGGCAGGCCCATGAATTGCATATTTACCTGCAACCGAAAGGACCGGATACCGTACACAGGATCTGGCCAGAGGGCGATGGGCCGGAGCGATTGAAATATCAGTTGGAGGAGTTCGGCCTCACGCTGTCTTTTCACCCCATGGATTTCACTCAGGTCAATGCAGAATTGAATCGCAATATGGTGCATCGAGCCATTGATTGGCTGGACGTGCAGCCAGGTGAGCGGGTGCTGGATCTTTTTTGTGGGCTCGGCAATTTCACCCTTCCCCTGGCGACCAGAGCGGGCCAGGTTGTGGGTGTTGAAGGTGACGAGTCGATGGTGGTCCGGGGCCGGGAAAATGCGGATCTGAATCAGTTGTCGAATGTGGCGTTCCATGGTGCCGACCTTCACGCAGATTTCACCAGCCAGTCCTGGGCCGGGGAAGGCTTCGACAAAATTCTGATTGATCCGCCAAGATCAGGTGCCCAGGAAGTCTGCGAGTATCTGACGGCATTTGGTGCAAAGCGGGTGGTCTATGTGTCATGCAACCCTGCAACCCTGGCCAGGGATGCCGGTGTGATGGTTCGCAATGGCTACCGCCTTGTACGGGCAGGGGTTATGGATATGTTTCCTCACACGACACACGTGGAGTCCATGGCGCTTTTCGAGCGTGACCGCTGAATCGAGCGCAAACAGCTAGAACAAGAACACTATGGTAAAAGTCCGAGAAGAGTACACCGAAACCGGGGACGGTAAAGTTGATATCGAGCGCTGGGTTCGCCAGATCGAGTCGCAGACCCGGCTGGAGAACCCGGATCAGTTCCGTCGGGCGTGCGAGGTGGCTGCCGCCATTGATCTCAAAGCTGCCCGTGAGGACCGGCTCTGGGCGCCCGGAACCAGCAGCTTCCGAACCGGTATTGAAATGGCCCAGGTGCTGGTGGAGCTGCATCTGGATCAGGCCAGCCTTGTGGCGGCGATTCTTTATCGTGCGGTCCGTGAAGAACAGATACCCCTGGAAGAGATCCGTAACGAATTCGGCGATGAAGTTGCCGGATTGATCTCCGGTGTCCTCCAGATGGCCGCCATTTCCTCCATCCATCACCCATTAAAAGGGAACGTGCTGGGTCAAACGGAAGGCCAGCTGGATAACGTCCGAAAAATGCTGGTGACCATGATCGACGATGTTCGCGTCGCGCTCATCAAGCTGGCGGAGCGTACCTCGGCCATTCGGGCCGTCAAAAACGCGCCGGAAGAAAAGCGCATGCGTGTGGCCCGGGAAGTGTTCGATATCTACGCGCCACTGGCTCACCGGTTGGGTATCGGCCACATCAAGTGGGAGTTGGAAGACCTTTCCTTCCGTTATCTTCACGGTACTGCCTACAAAAAAATCGCCAAACTCCTTGATGAAAAGCGCCTGGACCGGGAAGGCTACATCAAGCGGGTGATCACAGAGCTTCAGGAATCCCTGAGTGCCTCGGGGATCAATGCTGATATTTCCGGACGCGCCAAACACATCTACAGCATCTGGCGGAAAATGCGGCGCAAGGGTATTGATTTTTCTCAGGTTTACGATGTACGTGCGGTCAGGGTTCTGGTTCCAGAAGTACGTGACTGCTACGCCGCACTCGGCATCGTTCATACCCTGTGGCGTCATATTCCCAACGAATTTGATGACTACATCGCCAACCCGAAGGAGAACGGGTACCAGTCTCTGCACACCGCAGTGATCGGCCCGGAAGGTAAGGTGATGGAGGTGCAGATCCGCACACGTG
Organism: Marinobacter sp. CHS3-4; assembly: GCF_030053415.1. Taxonomy (GTDB): domain Bacteria; phylum Pseudomonadota; class Gammaproteobacteria; order Pseudomonadales; family Oleiphilaceae; genus Marinobacter. The sequence continues at coordinate 1,063,747 of NZ_JASGBJ010000002.1, read as the reverse complement.
CCATGCACGAGGAGGCGGAGCTCGGTGTATGCGCCCACTGGCTCTACAAGGGCATGGACAAGGGAAATCGCTCGGTCGGCTACGACGCCAAGATCAACTGGTTGCGCCAGGTTCTGGAATGGCAGGAAGAATTGGGCGACATTTCCGGCCTGGCAGATCATCTCAAGTCAGATGTGGGCTCGGATCGGGTTTATGTGTTTACCCCCGAGGGACACGTAGTGGATCTGCCTCAGGGGGCAACGCCCGTGGACTTCGCCTATCGCGTTCATACGGAGATAGGGCATGCCTGTCGGGGAGCCAAGGTTAACAATCGGATTGTTCCTCTGACTTACCCGCTGAAAACCGGCGATCAGATCTCCATTCTGACCTCCAACAACCAGGCGCCCAGCCGGGATTGGTTGAACCCGAGCCTGGGTTATATCCAGACCTCCCGCGCCCGTGCCAAGGTGACACACTGGTTCAAACAACAGAACCGGGAACAGAATGTCATCGACGGTCGTGCCATTCTGGAAGACGATTTCAAGCGATTGTCACTTTACGATCTGGATCTGGACGAGCTGGCCCGTAAGGTGAATTGTCCTTCGGCTGAAGACATGTTTGCGGCCATTGGCGCTGGTGATTTGCGGCCGACCCACGTTGCCAACGTGGCTCAGCAAATGCTGGAGCCGAAGTCGGAACAGTTGGACCTGAAACTGACGTCCAAGCCCCGGAAACCCTACGACACCGAGTCTGATATTCAGATTCTGGGTGTTGGCAAGCTGAAAACCCAGGTGGCGAAATGCTGTAAGCCGCTGCCGGGTGACCCCATCGGAGGCTATATCACTGTGGGGCGCGGTGTCACTGTGCACCGACAGGATTGCATCACCTTTCTCAATCTCAAAGAATTTGAGCCCAACCGTATTATCGAAGTGAGTTGGGGAGGGCAGCCCGTTGCGGTGTATCCGGTAGATATCGAGATTGAAGCCTACGACCGTTCTGGACTGCTGCGTGACATCACCCAGGTGTTGTCGTCGTCCAAAAGTGACGTGCTTGCCATGAACACCATTACCAACAAAGACGAAAATACGGCGACCATGACGGTGACGCTGGAGATTTCCAGCCTGGAGCAGCTTGCGCGGTTGCTGGCACAGATTCGTAACCTGCCCAATATCATTGATGTACGGCGGAGGCGTTCATGAGTTATACCGTCGAGGATCTGAAAACGTTGATGGCACGATTGAGAGACCCGGAAACCGGTTGTCCGTGGGATACGCGTCAGACTTTCAGATCCATCGTCCCTCATACCCTGGAGGAAGCTTACGAAGTGGCGGACGCCATTGATCGTGAGGATTATCCCCATCTGGAGGACGAGCTTGGTGACCTGTTATTCCAGGTCATCTTCTACAGTCAGATGGGCGGAGAGCAGGATCATTTCGATTTCGATTCTGTCGTGGACAACCTGGTCAGGAAGCTCATCCGCCGGCACCCCCATGTGTTTCCAGACGGCACTCTCGATAGCCGTATTGATCCGGATAATCGGCCAGACGAGGCCTGGATCAAGGCCAGTTGGGAGCGCATCAAGGCCGAAGAGCGGGCGCTGAAGCCTGAACCTGAATCGGACGCCAGTCGCTTGAGTGGCGTGGCCCGAACGCTCCCCGCGATGGTGCGTGCTGAGAAACTTCAGCGCAGGGCGGCCACTCATGGTTTCGACTGGCCGGACATCGAACCGGTGTTCGACAAACTTCATGAAGAAATCGATGAGCTCAAGGAAGCCTGGTATAACGCGGCTTCCCGAACGGGGCCAGCGGATGCAGTCGAAGACGAACTGGGAGATCTTTTGTTTGTCTGCGTGAATCTGGCACGCTTCATGAAGGTGAATCCGGAACAGGCGCTCAACGGTACGAATCATAAGTTTGAAACGCGTTTTCGAGCAATTGAGCAACGTCTGGAACGTGAGGGTCGTGAATTCGAGAAGGAATCTCTGAAGGCGCTGGATGCCGTCTGGCAGGCGGTGAAGGGAGTCGAAAAAGCGGATAAAACATAACGGATAAGTACAATCCGTTACCAATATACCAGCGCCCGACACGGCCGCTTCGTCTACACTTCGGGTATTGGATGCACTGTCGTAGTGCGCCAATCGGCGACCAAGAAGAAGCAGGAGTGACGGCAACATGAAAATTAAAGATCTGGTCAATTACTGGGACAAGCATGCGCGCGGACGTCTGACCCGCGATGCATACTATGCCAATCTGTCTGACCAGCATCGCAAGCGGCTTGAAAAGCTGGCTGCGCTCTATCCAATGAAGTCTACCCAGGATCTGATGCGTGACCTGATATCAGCCGCGCTGGACGAACTGGAAACCAGTTTCCCGTACGTTCAGGGCTCCAAGGTAGTCGCATTTGATGAAGATGGCTTTGAAATATACGAAGACAGCGGCATGACACCGCGCTTTATCAGCCTGAGTCAAAAGCACATTCAGGAGCTCAAAGCTCGCCAGCTTGAATCGGTAGCCTGACCCGACAGTGCCGATTTCTCGCCTGAAAAGGCGACATGCTGCAACTTCTTGCGGGGTGGTGTGCCACCCCGAAACTAGAGCCCCTCGCCTTATTTTTCTTTATTTTCCAGCTTGTCTTTCAGCGGGCTTAGCCTGACCAGGTCATCCAGCGCCGCCCCAATCATGTCGTTCAGAATATCGGTCTCGGACCGATCCGGGTAGAGCTCCGCCAATGCGGCAATCCGGGCAGCGTCTTCCAATGGCAGTCTCAAATTATAATCGTGACTGCGTTCAACCGTTTCTTTTGTGCCTTCCCAGTGTTTGGGCAGATCGGTTACTTTCATGAATACTCCTTGCGGCCAAAGGCGTTAATCGTTATTAGTATCCTTAGTTTACTTCGCTTACGTCAATTTAAAAGGACGCTATTGTGACTGAGCTGCATCCCGATCTGAGAGAAAATGTTCGAATGCTGGGGGAGCTTCTTGGCCAGAGCATCCAGCATCATCCGGGTCAGGACTGTTACGAACTTATTGAACAAGTGCGTGCGGCCGCCAAAGCAGACCGTCGGCAGGAAAGCGGGTCCGGCCAGCGGCTGGTCAACCTGCTGGGTAAACTGAGCGATGACGAGCTTCTTCCCGTCACCCGGGCCTTTAACCAGTTTCTGAATCTCGCCAATCTTGCCGAGCAGTATCACAGTATCCGCCGCAAACGAGGCCACGAATCGGATCTGATGGTGGAATCCCTCAGTGAGGTATTTCAACGACTGATCAGTGGCGGAGTCAGCAGCGACGATCTGCACGAAAAAGTTTGTGACCTGCGCATCGAGTACGTGCTGACGGCTCACCCTACCGAAGTGGCCCGCCGCACACTGATCATGAAGTACGACGAGATGTCGGACTGCCTGGCCAAGTTGGACCATGATGATCTGCTGGACTCTGAGCGCGAAGAGATCATCCATCGTCTGGCCCAATTGGTCAGCGAAGCATGGCACACCGATGAAATTCGCCACGAGCGACCCACGGCCGTTGATGAAGCCAAGTGGGGCTTTGCAGTGATAGAGAACAGCCTTTGGACGGCGCTGCCCAAGTTCCTTCGAAGTCTGGACACTGCGCTGACCGACGCCACGGGTGAAGGGTTGCCGCTGCAGGCTTCGCCCATTCGAATTGCCTCGTGGATGGGGGGCGACCGCGACGGGAATCCCAACGTTACCCATGAAGTGACTCGCGAAGTGTTTCTACTGGGGCGGTGGATGGCCGCAGACCTTTACCTCAGGGATATCCAGTCTCTGCGCGCTGAGCTCTCCATGTGGCAGGCGAACGATGAGTTGAGGGCAGTGGTCGGCGATGCTCGCGAGCCATACCGCCAGGTGTTGGCCGAACTCAGGGAAAAGCTGATCAGAACCCGGAGCTGGGCAGAAGCCAGGATTGCCGGAAAGCCGGCTGACTCAGAGGGCATTCTGTTTGAAAACAGTGACTTCACCGACCCGCTGGAGCTGTGCTACCGCTCTCTGATTGATTGTGGTCTGGAGAACATTGCAAACGGCCCATTGCTGGATACCCTTCGTCGGGCTCATACCTTTGGTTTGCCCCTGATTCGGCTGGATATTCGTCAAGAGGCCACGCGCCATGCAGGTGCGGTGGCCGAGATGGTTGAGTACCTTGGCTTTGGTGATTACCTGTCGTGGACAGAAGAGGAGCGCCAGGCGTTTCTGGTCAAGGAACTCCGGGGCAGGCGCCCGCTGGTCCCCAGGAATTGGGCACCGTCCGATGAGGTGCGGGAGGTCCTGGCAACCTGTGAAGTGGTGGCGCAGCAAACTCCAGAAGCGCTTGGCTCCTACGTTATATCCATGGCCAGCAAACCGTCTGATGTACTAAGCGTGATCCTTCTTCTGCGTGAGGCTGGAATGACACATCCCATGCGGGTTGTGCCACTCTTTGAGACGTTGGACGACCTCCGCGGCGCCCCGGACAGCATGGCGGCCCTTTTTGAAGTGGACTGGTATCGCGAGTACTGCAACGGCCGACAGGAAGTCATGATCGGCTACTCGGATTCCTCTAAAGATGCCGGGCAGATGATGGCCGCCTGGGCTCAATATCAGGCCCAGGAGAAGCTCACCGAAGTGGCCGGCCAGTTTGATGTTCACCTCACGCTTTTTCATGGCCGTGGCGGCACAGTCGGCCGCGGCGGTGGGCCTGCCAACCGGGCAATTCTGTCTCAGCCACCTGGTTCGGTGAATGGCAGTTTCAGGATTACCGAACAGGGCGAAATGATCCGTTTCAAATTTGGCCTGCCCAGGCTCGCCGTGCAGAGTCTGACTCTTTACACAACGGCGGTGATAGAAGCGACCCTCGCGCCGCCGCGGGCGCCGGACCCCGAATGGCGGGAGGCAATGGACTGGCTGACCGAGCGGTCGTTGAAAGCCTATCGTTCGGTGGTTCGTGACAATCCCGATTTCGTACCCTACTTTCGCCAGGTAACGCCCGAGCAGGCTCTTGGCAAACTGGCGCTGGGCAGCCGTCCTGCGCGCCGCAAGCCTGGAGGAGGGGTGGAAAGCCTGAGGGCGATCCCCTGGATTTTTGCCTGGACCCAGATGCGGATGATGCTGCCCAGTTGGCTGGGTAGCGACGTGGCGCTGAAAGAAGCTTTTGAAAACGATCGCGTACCCGTGCTTCGCGACATGATGCGGGAATGGCCTTTTTTCAAAACTTACATCGACATGCTGGAAATGGTGCTGGCAAAGGCCGACCTACAAATAGCCAGCCATTATGAAAAGACCCTGACAGACGATCCGCGCCTGCTTGAGCTGGGGGCGGATCTTAAGGCCCGGCTTGGCGGTTGCATTGAGCACCTGCTGGAACTGAAGCAGCAGACCCATCTGCTTGAAAAAGAGCCGGTGTTTGCCCAGTCCATGCAGGTACGTAATCCCTACACCGATCCGCTACACTACCTTCAGGCAGAGTTGCTAAAGCGCGATCGTGAAAGTGAGGACAAAGGCCAGGTGCCGGAGATGGTAGAGCGCGCCCTCAAGGTTACCATGGCCGGCATAGCGGCCGGCATGAGAAACACCGGCTAACGGAATAGACAACAATAAATCTGGCTGAACGGGAGATCATCCTTGCCGATTGCACCAAGACTCGAGCGTTTTTTAAGTCGCAAAGGGATCGCTTTCCGTGAAATGGCGATTGAGCCCGCGCAGAACTTTGAGGCAGCGGTAACCACATCCGGTCGGCCGCAGGCGGACTTTCTCCGTGCCAGCCTGTTGATCGATATCAACGGTCCGCTCATGGTGGTTCACGGATTCAATACCAGCATCGATCTGGACCTGGTGCATGGTGTGACCGGCCGCAGACTGCAATTTTTGACGGCTCACCAGGCGGCGCGGCTGTTCCCGGATTGCGATCCCGGTTTCATCCCGCCCGTGGGCGCCCCTTTCGATGTGCCAGTTCTGGTAGACAACGACGTTTACAGCTATTCCCGGGCCGTGATGGCTTGCGGCGCAGACGATCTTATGATCGAGCTGGATCGCACGTCGCTGAACAGGGCGTTGGCGGAGGCTGGTTCTGGCCATGTTGTTATTCGCGGGCAAAGCAACGGAGAGCGCGAAGCGCTGACCCTGGAGGAAGTGGCTGACCGATTACAGAAGCTGTATCGGTTACCGCCCATGCCGGCATTGGCATTACGGATACTCAAGCTGACGACCAATCCGGACGCGTCTGCGAAAGAGCTGGCAGACCTGATCGAATTTGATCCCAGCATGACGGCCCAGATAATGCGCTATGCGGGCTCTGCACTGTTTAACTATCAGGGCGAAATCAATTCGGTGCAGGAAGCGGTGACGCGGGTGCTCGGGTTCGATCGTGTGGCTCACATTGCCCTTGGTATTGCCTCCGTGAGGGCCTTCGAGATCCCTCGCAAGGGGATGTTGGGGATGGACGAATTCTGGCGCCACTCACTGTATTGTGCGTTCCTGTGCCAGCGTCTGGCCGGCCGTTGCAATAAAGACGGCGGATTGGCGTATTTGTGTGGGCTTCTGCACAACTTCGGACTGTTATTGATCGGCCACCTGTTTCCTGAAGAATTCGACGAGTTGAATGTACTCAGGGAGTCCAACCCGGAGGCCAGCATGCAATCCCTTGAACAGCAGGTATTTGGTTCCGGCGACCAGGAGCAACTGCTTGCCGTCGGTCATGGCGCAATTGGCGGCATTCTGCACCGGTTATGGGAATTGCCAGACGCGGTGGTCAAGTCGGCCGGTATGCATCAGCATTCTGACTATCACGGTGACCACGAGCACTATGTACTGATGGTGCAGTTGGCCAACGCGTTGCTGAAAGAGCGCCAGATTGGCGACGAATTTAATCCGGACGATCTGGACAGCCTCTCTGAGGGCCTGAGCCTTTCCCCTCAGGATCTGGACAACTTACGGGAAGAGGTTGAGCAGGTTTCCGCAGATCTGGACGCGCTGGCACGTTCCCTGTCATCCTGACGCCTTTGTTGCGTTTGGACATCCGACTCAAGCGTTGCCCGAATGCTACGGAGGTCCACTTTCTCTGGCAGGTGCGAATTCGTATAATGCGTGGCTTTCTCGGCCAGTCCGCCTGTGGTTTGGGGGCGAGAAGCTGTCGCAAAGCCCGAGGGTTTTGCCACAGCTTTTCAGACGATAAAGACTATAACGGGAGCAATACCTATGAGAATCATCATGTTAGGCGCGCCAGGCGCTGGCAAGGGAACCCAGGCCCAGTTCATTACCGAGCGCTTTGACATTCCCCAGATTTCCACCGGTGATATGCTGAGGGCCGCGGTAAAAGCCGAGTCTGAACTTGGCAAGCAGGTCAAAGAAGTGATGGCTACTGGTGGTCTGGTGTCTGATGACATCATTATTGCTCTGATTGAAGAGCGCGTTCAGCAGCCTGATTGTGCCAATGGGTTTTTGCTTGATGGTTTTCCCCGCACTATCCCTCAGGCTGAAGCACTGAAGGACCAGGGCATTGTCATCGATTATGTGGTGGAAATCGCCGTGGATGATGAGGAAATTGTCAGCCGGTTGTCGGGTCGCCGCGTTCACGAGGGCAGCGGTCGCATCTACCATGTGAAATATGATCCGCCCAAGGTTGAGGGCAAGGACGACGAAACCGGTGAGCCGTTGATGCAGCGCGAAGATGACAAGGAGGAAACAGTGCGCAAACGCCTGAAGATCTACCATGAGCAAACTGCGCCGCTGGTTGATTACTATCAGGAATGGGCCGAGAAAGATGCCGCTAGCGCCCCGAAATACGTCCGAGTAGAAGGCGTTGGGAGCCTGGACGATATTCGCGACCAGATCCTGACCAAATTGAAGTAACACCGTGAAGCTGCTCGCTCTCGACACCTCGTCGCAAGGGTGCTCAGCCGCGTTGATTCATGACGATCAGATGACCTCGCGAGCGGAAACCGCACCGCGAGGCCATACCCGCCTACTGATGCCCATGATCCGCGAGTTGCTGAATCAGTCTGGCCTAATGCCGTCGGATCTCGATGCCTTGGCGTTCGCCTGTGGGCCAGGTTCGTTTACCGGGCTGCGAATTGCTACTGGCGTGGTTCAGGGCCTGGCGTATGGGCTGGAACGTCCGGTGGTTCCGATTTCTTCGCTCCAGGCTGTCGCGTTGGAAGCCATTGAGCGCTTTGGAATGCAGGACGGCGATGGTGTTGCTGTTGCTTTTGACGCCCGGATGGGCGAGGTGTATTGGGCCTGTTATGAAACCCAGGGCCAAAAACCGGTTGCACTGACCTCTGAAATCGTCTGTCCTCCTGCTCAGCTTGAGCTCCCCGATACCCAACGAAACTGGTTTGGTGCAGGTAACGGCTGGACGTTGCAAGCCGATTTCCCGGAACAGGTTGTTTCTGCCATGAAGGCTGCTGATCCGGAGCTTTTTCCAGGCGCTGATCGGGTCGCTCAGTTGGCAGTGGATGTGTTCAGACAGACGGGTGGTGTGCCCGCAGCTCAGGCACAGCCCGTCTATATTCGTGACGAAGTCGCCTGGAAAAAACTGCCCGGCCGCTGACCCCCCCACCTATTAACCTACTGACTGGATCTGACGTCCATGGATTTATGGCAAATCATTGTGCTGGCAGTGATTCAGGGCTTGACGGAATTTTTGCCCATCAGCAGCTCGGCCCATCTTATTCTTCCGTCTCAGGTGCTTGGCTGGCCTGATCAGGGGCTTGCCTTCGACGTGGCAGTTCATGTGGGCACGCTGACCGCGGTTGTCTGGTATTTCCGCCAGACGGTCGTGCAATTATCAGGGGCCTGGGTAGTGGACACGGTGCAACGAAGAATAGGTCCGCAAAGCGGTCTGGCCTGGGCGGTGATTGCTGGCACGATTCCCGCGGGTCTTGCTGGCATTCTTCTGAATGATGTGATCGAAACCACCCTTCGGTCGGGCCTGGTTATCGCCACGTCCACCGTTGGGTTTGGCCTGGTTCTCTGGTGGTCCGACGCGGTTGGACGTCGGGAAAGATCCCTTGCAGCCCTGTCCATGAAGGATGCTCTGGTCATCGGTGTGGCTCAGGCGTTGGCATTGATTCCCGGAACTTCCCGGTCTGGCATTACGATCACGGCGGCTCTTTTTCTGGGCTTCAGCCGGGAATCCGCTGCGCGATTTTCCTTTCTGCTATCGATCCCTCTGATTCTCGCTGCCGGCTTGCTGAAAACCCTGGAACTGGTGCAGCAGGGCGGCGCCACGGACTGGGCAGCCATTGCCATCGGCACGGGGCTCTCGTTTGTCAGCGCCCTGGTATGTATCCACCTGTTCCTTACCTTTCTGGAACGCCTTGGCCTGATGCCATTCGTTATCTATCGTCTGGTTCTGGGCGCCTTGCTGTTTGTTATGCTCCTTTAGGCACGACTTTCAAATCCCGCTGAGATCTTCCATAATCAAGAGTCCAGCGGTGACTATGTGGTGTGGCTGCCATGATTGGCGGAGTCAATCCAAACAACAGTATTGCGTATCAATCGGGCAACAATGCGCCGGTTCGTGAACGTAGTGATGGTGCCAGAGCGCCGGCCTCGACGGCGGAAGATAACCGCGGCCAGGTGCGTCGCGATCTGACGCAGGGCGCGTCGCCTAACGTTGAAGCTCGAACGCAGACTTCCCCCGATGCCACCGAACGTCGAATTGAGGCCCGCAGAGCAGCTGAAGACTCCCGACTTGAACGTTTTCGCGCAGACGACGTTCCACTGAGCACTTCCCGTGCGCTATCTACCTTCGCCGATGTCGCTTCCGATGGCGAAGCGCCTGAGGGCGTGCTTACTGGCATCGATATCCGCGTTTAATGGTTTCAACTTCCGATTTTCCCGGTCTGGCAACTGCCCATAGCCCGCTGGGTGACTCTGTTCAGGCACAAGCCCTGGCAGAACTTCTTTCGATTCCTTTCCTCGGTATAGTCAAACCGAAACAAATCAGAGACTTTTCCACGTTGCTGTTTTCCGATGATCAAGGCCTCTGCCTACAGCTGACAGGAAAGGGAGCGCCGGGGCCTGTTCGGGCAGAATTCGTAAGCGGTAAAGCCGGCTATCGGCGAGAGCATGGGGGCGGCACCGGGCAGTTGATTGCCAAAGCTGTTGGGCTGCAGAAGACGCGAGAATCCATTGATGTCGTGGACGCCACCGCAGGCCTCGGGCAGGACGCATTCGTGCTTGCTTCTCTGGGTTGCCGGGTGCGGATGTTCGAACGATCACCGATTGTTCATGCGCTGCTTTCAGATGGTCTTGCCCGGGCGTCCCTAAACGCCGCGTGCGCTGACATTCTGCAGAATATGACTCTGGAATCGGGTGATAGCCGTGAATGGCTCGCTGGTTGTGAGCCGGGGTCAGTGGATGTGGTGTACCTGGATCCCATGTTTCCCCACCGGGATAAATCCGCTCTGGTGAAGAAAGAAATGCAGGTATTTCGACAGGTGGTCGGCGATGACGCTGATTCAGCGGGTTTGCTCGAGGCGGCTTTGAGCGCTGCTCGATATCGGGTCGTGGTCAAGCGACCCCGAAAGGCTGAGTCTTTACCCGGGCCTGCAGTAACCACAAAAATAGAAGGCAAGAGCAGCCGATATGACGTCTACGCCCTCAAGGCGCTCCCCTCAGGAGACTAGGTCACTCAGGCGCCCAGCATGGTGACTTGCTGAATAGCCTGGCGCTTCTCAACGCTCAAGACCAGTCGGGCATCCTCTGCCACTTCATCCAAAGCATCGCTGTAGCATAGATGGCCGTCCTGATCCTGGCTAACGACACCATTGCTTTGCAGGCTATTGATAAAGTTGCGGAACAGAGCCTTGTCGAAAAACTCCGGCGCATTGAGCCCGAACAGGATTGACATGCGTTCGGCCAGCAGAGTGCATTGTTCCTCCAGTGCCTCGGCGGTGACCTTGCCAGATCCGTATTTTCTCAGTACTCCGATGGCAATGTGGTAGCGCTCCAGAGTCTGGATGATAAAGCGGGACAGTACTCGAAGGCGCAGCATCGAATCCGTTCCTTCCTCTGGCCGGCTGATGTGGCTTCCTGATTCTTCCAAAAGCAGGCCTTTATCCACCAGCACGTTCACCCATTGATTGATCACGTTAGAGATCTCGTCTGTGCTGTATTTCAGGAACAGCTCTGATTTCAGGTACGGATAGGCCACGCTTGCCAGAAAAACGATTTTCTCTCTGCTCAGCGACTGTTTGTTCTCGAACAGGCTGGCAATGAGAGAGGGCAGGGCAAACAGGTGCTGGATGTTATTGCGATAGTAGGTCATCAAGATGGCGTTACTACCTTGCAGAGCGATAATGTCGCCCAGTTTCTGAGGCTGGCGGGAGACCAGGCCCATGTTTTCACAGTATTCGACCCAGTCCTTTCCCTCGCCATCCGGGAGAGTCACCGTGTCCGCGTAGGGAAACGAACGCAGCAGATCGGCGTATTGGTTCATCAAGCGGACTAACTGGCCTTCATCCATTGCCAGCCGTTCCGCGCCCAGCAGTGCCGTTGCGGTCAGGCCAATGGGGTTCACCGCCACTGCAGCATTGATATTGGACGCCACGCGGTTAGCGAGGTCGCTGACCGCCCGGTTAAGCCATTGTGGCCGGTACTCAGCGTCGTAAGCCTCTTCACGCCAGGTCGGGCGCACTTCGTCCAGTACATCCGCCAGAGGAATGGCATCGCCAAAGTTGACGGCGACTTTGCCGAACGAGTTGCTCAGCTTGCGAACGGTTTTCGCCAGAGTGAAAATGTTTTCTTTCTCTTTCTTCTTGCCTCGCAATTCGCCCAGGTAGGAGCGCCCCTCCATGACCTTCTCGTACCCGAAATAGACCGGCACAAACACAATGGGTTTGCGATGGTCGCGAAGGAAACTGCGAACGGTCATTGAAAGCATACCGGGCCTGGGCTGAAGCATGCGGCCTGTGCGGCTTCGACCGCCTTCCACGAAGTATTCCACCGAATAACCCCGGGAAAACATCACGTGCATGTATTCATTGAATACAGTGGCGTAAAGCGGATTGTCCTTGAAGCTGCGGCGCATGAAGAAGGCGCCACCACGGCGCAGTATTGGCCCTACAATCGGCATGTTCAGGTTGATTCCAGCAGCGATGTGGGGCGGCATCAAGCCGTTTTTGTAAAGCACGTAGGACAGCAGCAGGTAATCGATATGTGAGCGATGGCATGGCACATAAACCACAGCGTTGTCCTGGGCTACTTCCTTTACAACCTGCACGTTGTTGACGGCAATGCCTTTGTAGATCCGGTTCCACAGCCAGGACAGCACCACTTCCAGAAAGCGGATGGTGACGATGGACATGCTGGCGGCAATTTCGTCGGCGTATTTGTAGGCTTTCGCCCGTACCTTCTCGGGTTTGGCGTCGTCTTTGAGGGCGGTTTCCCGAATGGCTTCTTTTACAGCCTGGGTTCGCACCAGGCCACTGACCAGAGTGCGTCGATGAGATAGGTCTGGCCCAAGTACGGCCTGTCGAACCCGGCGAAAATGAGTGCGAAGAATCCGGGCGAGCTTGCGGTTAGCGCGCTCCTCGCTGTGACGGTACTCCGACACAACCTGTTGCAGGGAGAGCGGCGCATTGAACTGAACATAGGTGCTGCGGCCGTGAAGCAGAATAATCAGAAACTTTTGCAATCGACCCGCAACTGACCAGCTATCGGACAGAATCAGTTTGACCAGGGATTTTTCTTTGTCGGGCGAACGTCCCCAGAACAGCGAGACCGGAACTATCTGAACGTCCTGATCAGGGTTTTCCAGCCCATGGTAGACCAGGTCTTTGAATTCGCTGGTTTGCACGGGCTTGCGGCGGCGACGCATCAATCCACCGGAACGACCATACAGAAAAAAGAAGGAATGGTTAGGGCCGTTTTTGACCGGCAATGACGATTCCGCACCTGGTAACCCTGCTCTTAGCACTTCCTGCTCGAGTACCAGACGGCTGGACAGCGAGACATATTGTAGAACGTAGCAAACCGGCTTGTCGGGATCGATTCCCAGCGCCTCGGTGTCGTTGCCGCTGACGTCCGTGCGCACCCACAGAAACAGGATCTTGCGCAGAAAAGTCAGGAACAGGCCGTAAAGGCCCTGAAAAAATCGCATACACAGTGGCTCCGGTTCACCAAATCAGGCGCTAGTTTACTCGCTTGCGCGAGACGCTGAAAGCCGGGATCGCGTTCAGTTGTGGCGGGGGGATGTGATACATTTTCGCAATACGGCTTTTTTAGTTTGTATCCGTCCCTACCACCCTGGAAGCAAATCATGTCGCAGTGGAGCCCCGGTTGGACAGAGAGTACACCTGCAGACTCGGATTGGGTGCTGGCGATGGCCGATGGCCAGGTTGTCCGCCCCACCGATGGCTGGCTGCACGCCTGGTCGGCACTGGAACCGCTTGCCAGAAGGGTTCCCGGACCGGTGTACGTCGGTGAATGGCATCAGCAGCCGGTATATGCCGTGGATGTGAGTCATGCTGACATCGGCAACTATGAGACAGTTCCTCTGCGCGATGCATTGGTGCTGATGGATGCGGCGCCCGCTGAATTACTGAGTACCGGTTCGCAGGTTCTTCATTGGTGGCATGATCACCAGTACTGTGGCCGTTGTGGGTCGGAAACCGATCGCCATCCACGGGAGAGGGCGCGTTGGTGCGATGCTTGTCAGACGCCCTGGTACCCGAGGTTGGCCCCTTGCATTATCGTGGTGATTCGTCGGGAAAATCGGCTCCTGTTGGCTAGGTCGTCGCGAACCAAGTTGTATTTTTTCAGTCTGATCGCAGGGTTTGTCGAGCCAGGCGAGAGCATTGAAGCCGCCGTCGCCAGAGAAGCTAAAGAGGAAACGGGCCTCGATGTCACCAACATTCGTTACCAGACTTCGCAGCCCTGGCCGTTTCCACATCAGCTAATGCTTGGTTTTTTTGCCGATTACGCCGGCGGTGAGCTGGTTCTTCAAGAAGATGAAATCGCCGAAGCAGACTGGTACGAGCCAGGCGCCTTGCCGCCAGTTCCACCGTTGACAACCATTTCAGGGCGCTTGATTCGCTCTATGGAGGAGACTATTCGGGCGTCGGAGGCTTCCAATTGAGTCAGCCCAGAATACTCGTCTTTGACTCGGGCATCGGCGGCCTGAGCATTGCGGCGTGCATTCGTCAGGCATTGCCCGGCGTCAGGTTGATGTACCTGGCAGACAGCGCCAGGTTTCCCTACGGCGCTCAGACCGAAGCTGTGGTCATTGAGCGAAGCAAAGCGCTGATTGCCGAGGCGCTGAGTGCTTTTCCCTGCGACGTGGTCGTCGTGGCCTGTAATACCGCCAGTACGGTGGTTCTTCCTGAACTCCGATCCATGACGGATACGCCAGTCATCGGCGTTGTACCGGCCATCAAGCCAGCAGCGTCCCTGTCCCGGAATCGGCGCATTGGGTTGCTGGCCACTCCGGCAACGATCAAAAGGCCTTACCTGACCGATCTGGTCGAGTCGTTTGCCAGTGACTGCTCGATTGAGCGGATTGGCCATCCTGAGCTGGTGAGATGGGTTGAAGGGCAGCTGGCGGGTGAGCAGTTGCCCGAACAGGCGTTAAGCCGGGCCTTGCAGCCATTTCGCGATGCCGGTGTGGATACCGTCGTGCTGGGCTGTACGCATTATCCATTAATCAAGCCGCTGCTCCAGAAGCTGCTGCCAGAGGTTATTCATTGGGTGGATTCTGGAGAAGCCATTGCCAGGCGAGTTGAGTGGTTGCTTGAGCAGGCCGGAGCGGAAGGGTCAGCCCTGAAACGTCCTTTGCCGGGGCGACCTATGGAAGGTGCTCTCTTTACCGGGGCATTACCTGAAGGGGTAGACGGCTTTCTGGCCAGTCTGAACCTGTCAGCCGACCAGTGTTTGGGACACTGGCCAGCAAAGGGCGGGGTCAGATCAGCCGAGTCAGCTTAAACATGGCCAGGAATTCCAGCGCAGGAATCGATCGGCGGTGGCAGCAATAGGTCTTGAAAACCTCGCCACGGAAACGCGATTTGGTGAACTCAAGGCCTTTGAAGTTGTACAGGAAATTTCCCTTCTCATAGACACCATGCATGATTCGCTTGAGCAGCCGGCTTTCCTGGTGTTCAGTTTCGTCGTGCAGGGACATGGGGATCAGCCCCAGGTCCAGATAAGGCACGCCTTCTTCGCGGAACACGTCCATGGCGTAGGCCATCAGCGTGTAGAAAATACCCTGGCGGAAATCCGCATTGGCCCGTGAGATGTTCGGTACGTAGCTGATGATCTCGTTGTTGCGGTAGATCGGGTCGAAATAGATAAAACCGACTGCTTTGCCGTCCTGATAGGCGTAAAAATGACGCTCGTTTTCACGGTATTCCATCTCCATCGGGCGAATCAGGAATCGAATCTCTTTGCTTTTACACTTGCGGGTGCGAATCCAGGCGTCAGAGATTTCGCGGGTATGGTCGTCACTGAACCGCTCTTTCACGGTAATGCCTTTTTTCTCCGCCTGGTTCAGAGCGGTTCTGAGGATCTGCTTTTTTTTGCCGGACAGGGACCAGTTTTTCAGGTTGATGCGGGACTCACTGCCAAACTGGGTGCCGTAAAGGCCAAAGCGACGATACATGAAGTCCACGACCGGCTTGGAAACCTGAATATAGCAGGCGCTTGGAAAGCGCTGATGGAACTTTTCCAGGATTAATTCAAAGTGCTCCGGTGCTGCGACAGGATCAGACAAGACAAATACGCCGCCCCACTTGCGCATGTAGGCAATGTAGCCAACGCCAGGCAGGTCGAAATAGGACATGTTGGGCTGAAGTGTGGAGAAAGACTGGGAGTGCACGCCGTGTTTTTTCAGATACCCCACCCGCTCGGTGTGAGTAAAGGCTCCGGCATCAATCGACCGTATTCCGTCTAGCGATAAAATCTGATCCGTCATTGTGCTTTCTCCCCTGTTATTGTTTTGACGCCCACGTCATCCCGCTTTTTTCAAGCTTGCTTCTGGCCGAGAATGGACCAGTAGCAATTCATGTTAAGAAGCTTGAAATGCTTCTTCTCGGTAACATGCAGGCCCAGGCGCTGCATGTGCTCGGGGTAGTTGTATATTTTGTGGAAGGCGTTGTTGGCCACTAGCCAGAATATGAACACCGCCATATACCAGTACAGTTTCTTGAACATGCGGGCGACGATGTTGCCCGTTGGATAGCAGAAATCGCCGACGACAATGCTGGCGTCTGATTTGCCCAGCCGGATCAGATGCTCCAGAACACGCACCATCATGTCTTCATCGAACACATTGAGGAAAAAGTTCGCTACGACCATGTCGTACTGGTCATAGTCCTCGACTTTCATGATGTCGTTATGGATGCGGCGGATGTTCAGGTGGGGCGCTTCTTTCTGCTGTGCGTCGCCAAACTTCCTCAGCATGGTTTCTGACAGGTCTACTACGGTCACATCGGCGCCGAGTTCTGCAGCGCGAATGGCGTCCCGGCCATGGCCAACACCGGCAAACAGAATGCGGTCGCCCGGCTTGACGGTTTCCACATCTAACATGGCTGTTTTGCAGCGATGGATGTTCTTGCCGCTGTAGAGATTGCTCAGAAAATCGTAGACCGGTCCGATGTATTTGTACTTATCGCGCATGGTGACTTCTGCCTGTTCAGATCGATTCGGAACTTTCATCGTTATTGTCGTTTTTGGAGCCACCTTGATGGTGGAAAAGATGAAAGCGCTTGATGAATTCGAGCTTAGAGAAGTGGCAGGTCCAATTATGTGCAGTACTGCGCATTTCCGGATACACAAAGTTACGCTTTGCAATACTTTGCAAACCAGATCAACATTTTAAATCGGGTTGTCCGACAATGGATTATCGAAAAACAGAACCGGCCGAAAGGCAGTTCAGTGGGCTTTCCAGAAGGGAGTAGCAGCGTTTCTGATCAGAAAGAGGCCGCTTGAGCAAACGGTTGGCCAAGCACTTGTTCAATGACTTCTTTGGGGCGAGCCGGGCCATAGAAGAACCCTTGTACCTGGTGACAGCCGAGTTTCTTCAGGTAGGCCAACTGCTCGTAGGTTTCGACACCTTCGGCGACGATTTCCAGTCGCAGACCATGGGCCATGGCAACAATCGCATTCACGATACATGCTTCGTCTTCCCCACTGCGGATGCCCCGAACGAAAGATTGGTCGACCTTGAGTGTATGGATGGGCAGACGATGAATGTAGTTGAGGGATGAGTAGCCAGTGCCGAAATCGTCAATGGCGATACGAACGTTAAGATCAGCCAGTTCCCGAAGCTTTTGGCTGATGTGTTCCAGATCCGTCATGATCACATTTTCGGTAATTTCAATTTCCAGGTTGCCAGGCGGAAAATTGTGTTGTTTGAGTTGCTCCATGAGCGTCATAACGAACCTGGGGTGCTCTACCTGCACTGGTGACAGATTCACCGCCAGGCGCAAGCTGTTATGCCCGTTCCTGATCCAGTGGCCAACGTCTCTGCAGGCGATATCCAGAACACGTTCGCTGAGTCGGCCGATCAGTTTGGTCTCTTCCGCTAACGGTAAAAAATCCCTGGGATAGAGCAGGCCCTGTTGCGGATGCTCCCATCGCACCAGTGCTTCAAGGCCCACGACCCGATTGGTGGTGGAGCAAACCTGTGGCTGGTAATAGACTCGTAGTTCGTCTCTGTCCAGGGCCAGTCGAAGATCCCGCTCCAGATTCAGGCGATCAGCGGTATCCACACTCATTGTTTCCGAAAAGAAGCGGTAACCGTCTTTGCCTTTCGCTTTTACGTGGTACATGGCGATATCCGCGTTCTGAATCAGTTGATCCATCGACTCGCCGGCATCCGGGTAGGTCGCGATGCCAATGCTGACGCCCACAAAAACCTCGTGGCTGCCGAGCTGGAAGGGCTCTCGCAGCGCTTCGATCAGCTTCTTGGAGATCTGGCGGGCATCCTCATGACTAGTGATAGATGGCAGTAACAAGGTAAATTCATCACCGCCAAATCGTGACAGGGTGTCTCCCTTACGCAGGCATTTTTCCAGGCGATGAGTCACGGCTTGCAGCAGCCTGTCACCCATGGCGTGTCCCAGAGTGTCATTGATAACCTTGAATCGATCCAGATCTAGAAACATCACGGCCAACTTCTGATCATTGCGGCGGGCGTGGGTAATGGCCAGATCAAGCCGATCCTTGAACAGAGCGCGGTTAGGCAGGCGCGTCAGCAGATCGTGGTAAGCCTGGAAGTTGATGAAGGCTTCCGCTTCTTTTCGTTCAGTGACATCCCGGGCAGTGCCGTAATAGCGGGCGTCGTTGCGGTGACTGCCGATGTCTCCTTCCTGTAACCAGGTGTCTGGTTCAATCGGAAATGCCGTGATTTCGAAATGGCGTGTTGCCTTGCGACTGCCCCGAGTCTTGAGTCGGACCTCCAGTGTTCGCGGATTTTGGGAGGAAATGTTTGGTCCGGTCATGGCGTAGGTTCCCCGAGCCAGGTCCCGGTTGTCGAGTATGTTGCGGAAATGGCGTCCCAAGAGCTCGCATTGCTGATAGCCGAGAAGGCTTTCCACTTTGCTGTTTACGAAGCAGAATCGACCCTGGTCATCCAGCATAAACACGATATCCGGTGAGCTGTTCACGATGTAGCGGTGAAGCTCTTCGGATTTTTCCAGACGCAGACTTACGCGCTCGTGGGCTTTGATCAACGAACGTTTGCTGAGAACGCCCTCAACAGTTGCCAGCAGCTCTTCCGGATCGAACGGCTTGCGGATGTAGTCAAGAGCGCCACGGCGTAAAGCACGACTGACTGCGGTAAAGGAGCTTTCACCGCTGACGACGATGACGCCACAATCCGGCTGTGCCATCGACAGCTTTTCCATCACCTCGAAGCCATCCACCTCTGGCATTCGCAAATCCAGCATGGCGAGGTCGAAGTTATTAGCGTCAATGGTTCTGAGCCCCGCCTTGCCGCCTTCCGCTTCGGTCACATGATAACCTTCCGCTGAAAGCAGGGCGGAAAGGCTAGCAAGCAGTCTTGGGTCGTCATCAACCACCAGGATTCGCGCTGCCTGTTCGTCGCCAGGAGTCTTTTGGGTGCTCACAGGAGTCATGTCATTTCGCTCGTCATTCTTCGTCAATCGTCAATTTCTTGGTTTTTAACTGCCATCGGAAACAGCACCCTGAAGGTGGTTCCGGCACTTCCTGTGCGGCAGTTGATGATGCCCTCCATGTCATCCACAAGTTGTTTCACTACGCTCAGACCAAGGCCACCATGGCCCTGACCCTTGGTACTTTTGACCGGAGAGAACAGGTTCTGCTGAACTGTCGGCGGCAGTCCGTCTCCCGTGTCAGTTACTTCCAGTTCTACCCAGGTGCGCCCACTTTGCCAGATTGGGGACACGCTGCGAATGGTAACGTCGCCCGCATCCGTCAGGGACTCTGCAGCATTGCGCACCAGATTGATCACTATTTGTCGAACAATAGCTGCTGGCGCCGCAATTGTCGTCGAGTCCTCGCACAGTTGTACGCTCAAAGTCTTATTTTCGTCGCTAAACAGCCCTTCTTCCAGTAAGTCCTGGAGCATTTTTAGTTCTTCATTGAGGTTGCATTGTTCGTTAGGTGCGCTGCTAATACCTTGCCAGCGTTTACCGATCTGAAGCAGCAGATCTCCCGCGCGATCCAGTTCTTCACGGATGACGTCCAGTTGTTGGTGTACTTCAGTATCTTCAAGGCGATTGCGCAACTGATAGATGTACTGGCGGATGATCGTCAGCGGGTTGCTGACTTCATGCACCTGGCGACGAATGGCCTGCTGAGCCAGCTCCTCTGCCATCGCATCCTGGTGCGAGTCCTGGCTGGACTGTATTTCAGCCAGCGCTCGAGAAAGCTGGTTGCAGAACAGGCTGGCGATGTCTCTGGTGTGTTCGGCGCTTTCGGTGTCGGTGCCTACGACAAATACGCCAGCGCACTTGTCTCGGCCGCTGACGGGAAGCGCGATCAACGAAGGCGCATGCAGCAGGCTCATCAACTGTCGGTCAAGGACGGTCGGAGCTCTGTCGCCCAATACCAGTGTGGCCGATTTGGCAAACGCTTCTGTCATAAGGCTGCTGGCAGAGTTGACGGACACGTTCATGTCAGGCGGCTCGCCGTTGCTGGTGGAATAGAGCGTCAGGCCGTCTTCGGAGTGGCCAAAGTAAAGTGATGGCAGGCCAGTGATCAGTGTCAGGCTGGTTACGGTGGCCGCGAGGCATTTCTGGGTGCTGTCATTTAACGGAACCAGCCCCAGCGCCTGATTCGCCATGGCCTGGCGGAGTACTTTCTGTTTCAGTTTTTCGTGGGAAGCGCTGGCGTCGTAATCTGATGACAGTGGAATGCCCATGGATTTGGCTACTCCCTCAACTTCCTGATCAATACGGCGATTAATCTCGCGGGTCAGTTCTTCGTTGAGGCCGAAAATTGTGCCGGCTGCAGCAATGCCAGCCGTATCTGCCTGAGCCAGGCGGGTTGCAAGGCTGATCAGCTTGACCAGATGTCCCGCATCGCGAATATCAACTGGCATAGCCTGCTGATACAACATGGCGTCAGCAGCCATCGGCCCCAGACCCCAGTCGCTGACCAATCGGGCGGCGATTTCTGATTGATGATCAAAGTAGTACTGCTGGGCATCCCCCGGAGGCGTTTTCAGGGCAATTAACTCGCCCACGTTATGAAGCATGCCAAGCATGAAGGCCTGGTCGGGTTCGGGGTATCGGGTCAGGGTCGCCAATGCCCGGGCGGTCATCGCAGTGGTCAGCGAATGCCGCCAGAAATCCCGTAATTGCTGCCATTGATCAGCGGCCAGTTCATAGAGAATCTGGCGCAGGGCGGCGGTCAGAATTAGTGTATGGAATCGATGGGTGCCCAGGCGAAGAAGCGCCTGATCAATGGATCGTATCTGAGTGGCCGCTCCGTAAAGAGAGGAGTTTGCCAAGGCCAGAATGCGAGAAACCAGGGCAGTATCCGCTGAGACTATCTCACTGATGGTGCGGTAATTTTCATCCTGATCACAGGCTTCCAGTGCTCGGAGAGTTACCTCCGGCAAGCTTGGTAGCTGGATGTCAGGAGCAATTTCCATAAATCTGCCTGCTTCCGGGCCCTGCTATTTTGCAGGGTAGGACATTTGTTCAATTTTTGCCCATGAGATTGGCCAAAAAAACCGTTTATTAGCTAGTTACAGCTGTAAGTTTAAGCAGATTATTGACCAAAAATTAATGCCTGTACACTTTTTACACGCATTTGTGTGAAATATTGATCTTTCGACCAAAGTCACATAGGGCTGTTTTGGCTACAGACTTTTGAAAGTAACAGGTACACTAATGCAAATTTCCTGCACGGTTACCAATCAGCCACGCTATGGAATTTCTCGCTGACAACAAGGCGCCAATGAAGGACAACGCTCCAGCACCCCAAGCTAGCAGGCAGCCACGAACACTGGCGATCACTGGTGGAAAGGGTGGTGTCGGTAAAACGTCTGTGGCCCTCAATCTTGCGCTGACGCTGGCCAGACAGGGCTCCCGAGTTCTATTGCTGGATGGCGATACCGATCTGGCGAACGTCAGCATCATGCTTGGTCGTTATCCGAAGCGGACTCTGGCCGATGTCATGTCTGGCCAGAGTTCCATGCGGGACGTCATCATGAGAGTGGATTACGGCCTCGATATTGTGCCTGGGGCCTCTGGTGTCGATCAGTGTGTCGATATGGACCCGGCAGATAGCCTACGAGTGTTAAAGGCATTATCGCAGCTGGAAAAGCGCTACGATTATGTCATCACCGATACGGCCTCTGGCCTTCAGGCGACCGGTATGCACATGATCGCGGCTGCCGAGTTGGCCTGTGTTGTGGTGACGCCAGACCCCGCTTCCCTGACAGACGCCTTTTCACTGATCAAGCTGCTTGTTCGACGCGGATATCGTCGTACTCCCAGCATTCTGGTGAATATGGCACAAGGGGCGAGTCAGGCCAGAACAGTTTTTCAGCGACTCGATGGAGCTGCTCAGCGCCATCTCAATATTCCTCTCCATTACCTGGGAGGTGTCTGGCGTGATGAAACACTGCGTCAGTCAGTTCTGAATCAGCGCCCTGTTGCTCTGCTACCAGAGTCCGATCCGTCCAGCCGCCAGTTCCGCAGCTTGTCAGACATGCTGAACGTGCGCTTGCGACAGCTCCAACCGAAAAAGGCGGGTGTCGCGGCTTACTGGTATCGTGTGTCTGGTAAGCGTAAACCTCCGGAAGTCCCACCTGCTAAGACGGAGGAGGCGGCACCAGAAGCCGTCGCGGATTCCGATCTTCAGGCCTGTCAGAAAATGATCTCTGATCTTGGTGATCTGCTAGCCGCCCGCGGTGACTCGTCATTGCTGCGTTATGACGCGTTCAATCAGTTTTTTGCACTGTTGGGGCGCACAATGGATGAAGACACCGTCGAGATGCTCCAGACCGGGCTGGCCTCATTGCCATGGGAAAAGCTCGCCGATGAACAACGCAAACAGCTCGCTTCGCATTTAAGGCATTTGGCGGGCGAAATTGATCCTAAGCCCCGTCCGGAAATAGCGGAGGCTGCCCCAATACCCCCCCACAGAGAGGCCTATTACGATCGCGTCAGTTTTGGAGAGCAAAGCCGACTGCTGCAGGCGCTTAAAGAACAACCTGCCGATATCACGCTGGATCAACTCCTGAAATCTCTCTCTCAAACCGGGCACTCTCGAGGCTGAAGCAGCCTCAGGATACCTGTATTAAAACGTCATTTTATTAACGCTTTTTGTATCGTAATTTTGCTGCGTGTCACCGCGTGGTCACAGTTTCTGTGTAAAAATTGAACGTATTACGGGTTGGTCGCGGCTTCCACCTAAGTCGAACTGAATAAAAAGTGGCCTACAAAATGCAGGACAGGGATGAACAGGTTAGAGGGCAGGTAACGCCCCTCACTCGCATTGATAGGCAAAACACATTTGGATGAGAAGGAGTTCTCGATATGGCGAACAAGCAATCCACCTCCGGTGAATCGGTCTCTGGTGTTCTGGAACAGCTGAGCGGTAAGCACGTACTGATAACGGGCACCACCGGGTTTCTGGGCAAAGTCGTTCTGGAAAAGCTGATTCGGGGTGTTCCGGATATTGGCGGTATCCACTTGCTGATCCGCGGTAACAAAAAGCACCCGGACGCTCGCAGTCGCTTTATGGAGGAGATTGCAAGTTCATCGGTTTTTGATCGTCTGCGTCATGACGACAACGATGGGTTCGAATCCTTTATCGAGAGCCGCGTTCACTGCATCACCGGCGAAGTGACTGAGCCGCGGTTTGGCCTTGACGCCACGGCGTTCAGGGAGCTGGCTGGAAGCGTTGATGCCTTTATCAATTCCGCAGCCAGTGTGAACTTTCGTGAAGAGCTGGACAAAGCGCTTCAGATTAATACCCTGTGCCTCCATAACGTAGCAGCCCTGGCGGGTTTCAATCGCAACATGGCCGTCATTCAGGTTTCGACCTGCTACGTGAATGGCAAGAATTCCGGACAGGTCACCGAATCGGTGATAAAGCCCGCAGGCGAACCTATCCCGCGCAGCAATGACGGTTACTACGAGATTGAAGAATTGGTGCATTTGCTGGAAGACAAGATCGCCGACGTGCGCGCGCGGTACTCCGGTCAGATGCTGGAGAAAAAGCTGGTGGATCTGGGGATTCGCGAGGCCAACCATTACGGTTGGAGCGACACCTATACCTTCACCAAATGGCTGGGCGAACAGTTGTTGATGAAGTCGCTGTCTGGCCGGTCGCTCACCATACTGCGACCTTCCATCATCGAGAGTGCGCTGGAAGAGCCCGCACCGGGCTGGATCGAAGGCGTCAAAGTGGCAGATGCCATTATCCTGGCTTACGCCCGTGAGAAAGTGTCGCTGTTCCCGGGTAAGCGAAGCGGGATTATTGATGTGATTCCGGTAGACCTGGTGGCCAACAGCATCATTCTTTCTATGGCCGAAGCGCTGAGGGTGCCTGGCAAGCGTCGCATCTATCAATGTTGCAGCGGAAGCTCGAATCCGGTCTCGCTGGGCGAGTTTATCGACTGCGTTATGGCCGAGGCCAAGCATCACCACGAAGACTATCAGCAGCTTTTCTACCGCAAACCAACCAAACCATTCGTAGCGGTGAATCGCCGTCTGTTTGATCTGGTTGTAGGAGGGCTGCGGGTGCCGCTGTCTCTGGCTGATAAGGCGCTGCGCTTCGCTGGCCAGACCCGGGAGTTGAAAATTCTGAAAAATCTCGACACCAGCCGTTCACTGGCGACCATATTCGGTTTCTACACGGCTCCGGATTACATCTTCAGAAACGACTCGTTGTTGGCGCTTGCATCACGAATGGGAGAGTTGGATCGAATTCTGTTCCCGGTGGATGCGCGCCAGATCGACTGGTCACTGTACCTGCGCAAGATTCACATGAGCGGTCTGAACCGTTATGCGCTGAAAGAACGGAAGCTTTACAGTCTTCGCTCGGCAAGAGCGCGTAAAAAAGCGGCCTGATTAAAGCTTGATTCCTACCCCTGTAGGCCGGGCATCTGCCCGGCCTTTTTGTTGTTGTTTTCGTTATCCCGTCTATCCTTACGTTAGGTATCCCGGCTTCGGGATTTGTTGCATTTCATCTGCTGACCCGGGCCAAAACTGCTGGCGCATTAGTACGTTAGTCTAATTCATTGTTTACTGGTGCGCGTGTTGAACTAGGGAAAACGTCTCCAGGGCCGCCGGGCCCGCACGCTCAGATTTCAAAACAATCAACAATGACGACAGACTCTGACTTTAAGGGGGAGCGCTATGACTGCCAAAGAGGTTTATCCAGTAAGCCCAGAGGTGGCGAAAAGAGCCTTGGTGAATCAGGAGCAATACGAGGAAATGTACCGCAGGTCGGTTGAAGACCCCGAAGGATTCTGGGGTGAGCACGGCAAGCGAATTGATTGGATTAAGCCCTACACAAAGGTCAAAAACACCACTTACGACTACGACAATCTCTCGATCAAGTGGTTCGAAGACGGGCAGTTGAATGCCTCTGCCAACTGCCTTGATAGGCACCTCGAAAAGCGGGGCGACAAAACGGCCATTATTTTTGAGGGCGACGACCCGGCCGATTCCCGCCATGTCACCTACCGCGAGCTGTACGAGGAAACCTGCAAGTTTGCCAACGTATTGAAAGATCAGGGCGTAAAAAAAGGCGACGTGGTCACCATTTACATGCCCATGGTCGTTGAGACCGGAATTGCGATGCTGGCCTGCGCCCGTATTGGCGCGATTCATTCTGTCGTCTTCGGCGGTTTCTCCCCGGAGGCGCTCGGCGCTCGCATCGCAAACGGTAAATCCCGGTTTGTGGTGACGGCCGATGAAGGTGTTCGTGGTGGCCGCAAGATCCCGTTGAAGAAGAACGTCGACGCGGCGCTGACGAAAGAAGATGCCGCCAAAGTGGACAAGGTCATTGTGGTCAAACGTACCGGCGCCGATGTGCCCTGGAAAGACGGCCGTGACGAGTATTACGAAAATCTGATGAAGGGCGCGTCAACCGATTGTGCCCCTGAGCCCATGAACGCGGAAGATCCACTGTTCATGCTGTACACCTCTGGCTCCACCGGGGCGCCGAAGGGCGTGCTGCACACGACGGGCGGTTACATGGTCTTTACGTCCATGACGCACGAGTATGTGTTTGATTACCACGAAGACGACGTCTACTGGTGTACGGCAGATTTTGGCTGGGTCACTGGCCACAGCTACATCCTTTACGGCCCGCTGGCTAACGGCGCGGTGACGGTCCTGTTTGAAGGTGTGCCCAATTACCCGGACACCTCTCGTATGGGGCAAGTTGTCGACAAGCATAAAGTCAACATTCTGTACACCGCGCCGACGGCGATCCGCGCGCTAATGGCAGAGGGTGAATCCTGCATGAACGGCACGACGCGTGAGAGCCTGCGGTTGATGGGTTCGGTGGGCGAGCCCATTAACCCGGAAGCCTGGGAGTGGTATCACCGGGTCATCGGTAACAGCAAGTGTCCGATCGTGGATACCTGGTGGCAGACCGAAACTGGCGGCATTCTTATTTCGCCATTGCCAGGAGCCATTGATCTCAAGCCCGGCTCGGCAACCAAGCCATTCTTCGGGGTTAAGCCGGCACTGGTCGACAACGACGGCAATATTCTGGAAGGCAAAACCGAAGGTAACCTGGTCATTCTGGACAGCTGGCCAGGCCAGATGCGCACCATCTTCGGTGACCACGAGCGTTTCAAACAGACCTACTTCAGTACCTATAAAGGTATGTACTTCACCGGTGATGGGGCCCGCCGCGATGAAGACGGATATTACTGGATCACCGGTCGGGTAGATGATGTATTGAACGTGTCTGGCCATCGACTGGGCACTGCCGAGGTCGAAAGCGCACTGGTTGCCCACAGCAAAGTCGCCGAAGCGGCGGTTGTTGGCTATCCTCATGACATCAAAGGTCAGGGGATCTATGTTTATGTGACTCTGGTCCACGGCGAAGAGCCTACTGAAGAGCTGCGCAAGGATCTGGTTCAGTGGGTGCGCCAGGAAATCGGGCCGATTGCGTCACCGGATGTGATTCAGTGGGCACCTGGCCTGCCGAAAACACGTTCCGGCAAAATCATGCGGCGCATTCTGCGGAAGATTGCGTCAAACGAACACGACCAGCTGGGCGATACCTCCACGCTCGCCGATCCGGGTGTGGTGGACGAACTGATCAGCGGTCGAGCTGACTCTTGAGGAAAAAACTGAATGGCACAATCCATAATCGTCGCTGATGATCATCCCCTGTTTCGGGCAGCATTGAAGCAGGCGGTCAGTCAGGCGGTACCTGATGCGCAGACAGTGGAAGTGGACAGCATCAAGGCACTACAGGCGGCGGTTGAGTCGCACCCGGATGCGGATCTGGTTCTGCTGGATCTGAACATGCCGGGTGCCCACGGCTTCTCTGGTCTGGTCTTCATGCGTGGGCAGTACCCGGGGCTGCCGGTTGTGGTGGTTTCTGGTTCCGAGGAAATGCAGGTGATGCGCCGGTCAATTGACTATGGCGCATCTGGCTTTATACCCAAGTCTGCGCCGCTACCAACCATCACGGAAGCTATTCAGGCAGTGCTTGAAGGCGATGTGTGGCTTCCAGACGGCGTGGCCGACAAGCTTGAGCAGATGCAATCTGATACGACGGATTTCTCGGAGAAGCTGGCGTCGCTGACGCCGCAGCAGTTCCGGGTGCTGGGAATGCTGGCAGAAGGTCTGCTCAATAAACAGATTGCCTACGATCTGGATGTGTCAGAGGCAACCATCAAGGCACATATTACCGCCGTGTTCCGCAAGCTTGGCGTGCGAAATCGAACCCAGGCGGTCATTGCGATTCAGCAGATGGAGATCGATCCTTCGGATACGTCGCTCTCGGGTAGCTGAAGAGCGCGAAATGTGTGCTAGCCAGGAAAACGGGAACACTGTTCCCGTTTTTTTTGCCCATAAAAAACACAGGCGTACTCTAGTGACTTATTGAAATTTCATTATCCAATAAAAATACCTTGTAATACGGGATTTCATACTATAAATTCAGCGTACATATGTACTCTGAAATATAAAAGGATGAACCATGAATGCTGCTGTAAAGCCTGAGTCAATCGCGGCATCGGCGTTTGGCGCGCCTGATGAGCGCGACATCAGGGACAGGATGCGCAAAGAATTACCGTCGGATACGTTCAAGGCTCAAACATGGAGGATCGTCTGGTTTCTGCCGCTACAGATAATGATCTGGGGTGGGCTGGCGCTGATCCTGACAGCAGGGTTGGCCTGGTACTGGAATCTGGGGCTGGCGGTTCTGGTGGGTCATAGCATCGGGTGCCAGGCGTTCCTGGCTCACGAAGTGCTGCATGGCGCCCTTGGTATGAGCAAACGCTGGCAGAACTTCTTTGGCTGGCTTGGGTTCGGCCCCTTTGTGGTGCCGCCGGAATTCTGGCGTAAATGGCACAACGTCGTGCATCACGGTAATACCAACATGGGTGATGCAGACCCGGACAGCTTCGGAACATTGCGTCGATACAATGCGGACCCCAGGCAGAAAAAATTTACCCGCCTGGCACCTGGATCCGGCTCCTGGTACAGCTATCTCTTCCTGGTATATTCCTTTACGTTTCACGCGCAGTTGGTACTGTGGTTTCAGGCTAAGAAACGTAAACAGTTCAAAGGGTTTGATCGCCGTAAGGCCATTGTTCAGTCGATGGTGTGCGTCGCCGGTTGGCTCGCTCTGGCGGCGTTGTCAGGGCCGCTGGCGGTATTCACGGTGGTGATTCCATTCATGGTGGCCAATGCGCTTGGGCAGGGTTATATCCTGACTAACCATTTTCTGCGTCCGCAGACGCCAACCAACAATCCGCTGGATAATTCCATGAGTCTTCGCAGTCGGTGGTTGATGGATCGTCTGCATTTCAGGTTCAGTCATCATGTTGAACACCATTTCTTTCCTAAAATGGCGTCCAACAAGGCTCCGAGGGTAAGGCAGTGGCTGGAAAGCCAGTATCCTGAGCGTTACGTGGCCATTCCTCACGGCACGGCGCTGAGACTCCTTTACTCAACGCCGCGCGTTTACAAGTCGGCGACCGAGCTGGTGGACCCAAATCGGCCAGAAAAGGTGTTCAACCTGCTGCCGTTACAGCAGCAGTATAAGGCGGGATAAGCGTCAGCCTTTGCTGGCGTAGCCCAGTTTTTTGTCCACCAGATTGAACAGTTCCTGGCCCTTGTGCCAGCGGTCCAGGTTGTCCAGGAACTGATCGGTCAGTGCTCGTTTCCAGCCAATGAAGTCCCCGCACATGTGGGCTGTCATGATGACATTGTCCATATCCCAGAGTGGGTGATCGGAGGGCAGAGGCTCTTCTTCAAAGACGTCGAGCGCGGCGCCGGCAATCTCGCCGGTCTTCAGAGCTTCGACAAGGTCGTCGGTTTTTACCACCGGACCGCGTCCAATGTTGATCAGGCGCGCTGAAGATTTCATGGCCTTGAATGTTTCGGTGTTAAATAATCCCTCGGTTTGAGGCGTCAGGGGCGCGGCGATCACCACGAAATCTGCCAGTCCGAGCTGTTCGGTCAGTTCATCGTTGCCGTGCACTGCGACGAAGTTGTCGTCATGACGAGGAGTGCGTGCCATGCCATGCGGTTTAAGCCCAATCGCTTTGCAGAGTCGGCCGATCTGCCCGCCAATCGAGCCAGCACCTACCACCAGCACTTGCTGGCCTTCTGCGCGCTCGGTATCCCGGTGCTTCCACTGATGATTCGCCTGTAGCTTCATGGAATTGGGGAAGTCTTTCGCGAACATCAAAATGGTGCAGAGTACGTACTCAGCAATGGTGCGATCGAAGATGCCACGAGCATTGGTTACCGTCACATTGCCTTCGATCAGCTCGGGAAACATCAGCGCGTCCACGCCTGCGCTGGTAGCATGTATCCATTCCAGCTTGTCGGCGGATGGCCAGGCGGCAGCCAGGGCCTCGGTGCGGAAATCCGTAACCATCATCACGTTGGTGCCAGGGAGGGTGTCATTCAGCGTGGCTTCGTCCCAGGCCATTCGAACCTCAGCCCGCGCCCTCAGCGCATCCATTCCGGGAGGTTCTTGCTCTCCAGGTGCTGTCAAAACGGTTACGACCGGCTTGGTATGTTGAGTCATCTGTCCTCCACTGAGACTGGTATCCGGATCAAGACCACAGTCTGGTATCAAGCCCGTCAGGGGTCAACCAGAAGCCACCTTAGCCAAAGGTCGCAGGTCAGATTTGACTGCTTTTAGAGCATTTTTTTTGCGGGCTGAAATGTTTCGGATTTTTCTCTTGTACGGCTTGGGCATACTGGCTAACCTGCGAGTTGACTCATTGTTTTACTCCCCGCCCAGGAGGTGTTTATGGCTGGAGCCGTCAATAAAGAAACCGGTCAGGCGAAGCCGCGGAAAGTCAGGTACCGCAAGTCCAAGGCAAGCTGGAACCCTGCCATGCAGGCAGTCCCAGTGCCCGGGATTCGCCGGATGGTCAACATGGCGGCCACCATGAAGGATGTTATTCACCTTTCCATTGGTCAGCCTGACCTGCCCACGCCGCCCCATGTCATCGAGGCGTACATTGATGCCCTTAACGCTGGCCAAACCGGTTACACCATGGATGCGGGGCTTCCCGAGCTGTTGGTGGCGCTGCGGGATTATTACGGCAAGCGATACAATCGCAAGCTGACCCGGGACAACATCTTAATTACCAGTGGTGCCACTGAGGCGATGTACCTGGCCATTTCGGCGACGTCGGCGCCGGGCCGTCAGTTCATCGTGACGGATCCTTCGTTCCTGCTGTATGCGCCGCTGATTCGTATGAATGGCGGTGAAGTGAAATTTGTTCCTACCCGTGCGGAAAACAACCACCAGCTTGATCCGGACGAAGTGATCCGCGCCATGGGTTCGCGCACTTTTGCTTTGATATTGAACAATCCGAACAACCCGACGGGGGCGGTCTATCCTCGTAGCACTGTTGAGACAATTCTCGAGGAATGTGCCTATCGCGGCATTCAGGTCTATGCCGATGAGGTGTATGACCACCTGATTTTTGACGACGAAGACTTTGCCAGCGTGCTGAACTGTTCGATGGATCTGGACAACATCATGTGCATCAGCAGTTTTTCAAAAACCTACAGCATGGCGGGCCTGCGTGTCGGATGGGTGATTTCCAGCCAGGCGGCCATCAAGTCCCTTCGCCGGTTCCACATGTTCACCACGTCTGTCGCTAACACACCGTCCCAGTTTGCCGGGGTGGCTGCACTGACCGGTGATCAGCAATGCGTGAAGGATATGGTGGATATCTATCGGGAACGTCGTGACAAGACGGTTGAGCTCGTAGAGCAGACACCTTACCTCACCGGTTATAAACCGGGTGGGGCATTCTTTGCATTTCCTGATCTTCCGCCCCATGTGGACGGATCGGATATCTGTCTGCGCATGCTGAAAGAAACCGGCGTGTGCATGGTTCCCGGTGACGCCTTTGGCGAGCATTGCACCAACGCCGTACGGATCAGTTTCTCAACCACCTGCGAGAAACTTGAAGAAGCCTTTGACCGCGTCATCCCCTGGATGGCGAAACAGCAGTTCTAGGCCCATGTCCGCCCTGGATTCGGTACTGGTGCAATGCCCGTACTGCTGGGAGACGCTGGATATCAGCGTGGATCCATCAGTGCCGGATCAGGAGTATGTAGAAGACTGCCAGGTATGTTGCCAGCCGATCGTGGTTCACGTAACGCTGGATGAAAACCTCGTTCCCTCCGTTAATGTTTGGGCTGAAAATGACTGATCGCGTCCGTGCTTTTCACGATTTGTTCGAGGGAAACGCGCTGCTGCGTTATCTGACGGCTTTTCTTGTGTTTTCTCTGATAGGTGGGTGTGCCAGTTTTTCACCTTACTCAGTGTCCGAGGCGACCATTGAGCGGCATCTCAAAGACGCAGTAGCGGACTTTGATCGCCAGCAGCTCCAAAGCGGCTCTCCACTGGCTTTGTCCCTGAAAGATGCGAACATCACCCTCGGACCGGATGGGCGCGACGTCGCAGTGATTGATGTGGCTGGGCAGGTATCCCTCAATGCCCTGATGGTGAAGTTGCCGGTAGACATTGCCCTGAAAGTGGAGGGCTCGCCGGTTTATGACAGCAAAGAGAAGGCGGTTTATATCCGGCGGCTCCAGTTGTTGGAGAGCAGTGTGGAATCGTCATTCTTCAAAGGCGATCTGAAGCCGGTGACCGATAATGTGATGCGAGTGGTCGCCCAGATGCTTGAGACCATGCCGGTCTACCGGTTGGATGAGAGCGATCCTACCCAGAAAATGTTTGGCCTGGTGCCACTGGATATTCGAGTAGCACCAGGCCGGCTTGAGTTTGTGATGGCAGAGTAGGCGCTAGCCTGCCTGCTTGATCCTGCTACAGACTGCATCGCCAATCTCTCGGGTACCGCGTTGGCTACCCGAATTCTCTGCCAGATCCGCCGCAACCGCATCGTAGAGCGCCTTGCCGGCCGCATCGAGTGACGGTTCCTGGCGGCCCAGCCATTCCAGCATTCTCGCTGCCGTGAACAACATGGCCGTAGGGTCAGCCAGTCCTTCGCCCGCAATGTCTGGCGCGCTGCCGTGGGTGGGCTCGAACATAGAGGGCATGTCCGGGTCGTCCGGGTTCAGGTTGCAGGACGGCGCTACGCCCATGCCGCCAGACAGCACGGCTGCTAGATCCGTCAGAATATCCCCCTGCAGGTTGCTGGCGACTACTACGTCAAAGGCCCAGGGGCACTGGACGAACTTCATGCACGCCGCGTCCACCAACTCGTGGTGCGTAGCCACATCCGGGTATTCTTTCGCCATTTCCTCAAAGGCTTCGCTGTACATGTCACCCCAATGGCGCAGCGCGTTGCGCTTGGTGATGATGCAAACCTGGCTTTCACAGGTTTTTCCGTCGAGGGTTTTAAACTGCCGTGGGCTGCCTTCAGCGGCCCGATCGCTCGCCCGTTTTCTGGCCTGTTCAAAGCCATAACGAATAATGCGATCGGTAGCGTGGCGAGTAAACACCTCCATTTGTGTGGCGACCTCGTCAGGGGTTCCCTTGCGAAGGCGGCCACCCTGGCTGACGTATTCGCCTTCGCTGTTTTCACGAATCACCAGCATGTCAATGTCTTTCGCTCGGTCGTCAGCCAGATACTGGCGAGCGCCCGGCAGCAATCTGGCAGGGCGTTCGCACACCCATTGATCAAAGCCTTTGCGCATGTCCAGCAGTGGCGCCAGGGAAATGCTGTCGGGTAGCAGGTAGCGGTCAGGATTCGATACGGGTCCTGGGTCCCCCAGGGCGCCAAGCAGAATGGCATCGTAGGCCTTCAACTGCTCAAGTGCGTCTGAAGGCATGGATTCACCGTGTTCTTCGTGCCAAGCATGGGAAGGCCAGGGCAGACTGGTCCAGTCCAGGGGCAGGTTATGCCTGGATTTCAGCAGCTCCAGGCAGCGCACTGCCTCGGCAACGACTTCAGGGCCGATTCCATCACCGGGGGTGACGGCAATGCGGAAGGTTTTCGGCATACCATTACTCCTTGAGACCATAACGTACGTAAATAGTGAGTGTGGTTGAGTGTAGCTGTGTGAAGCTGGGTTTCCACAAGATTTAACAGCACTGCATTTGTTAAGTTGGCTCTATTCTCTATAGTTGCATGTAAAAGGTCATAAATGGCTGGTCGTTGACGCAAAAAATTTTGGAGTAGCCGTGGATAAAATCGGTCTAACAGGCCCTTCTGAGTTCCCTTCAACCCT
Source organism: Marinobacter sp. CHS3-4 (assembly GCF_030053415.1). Classification (GTDB taxonomy): domain Bacteria; phylum Pseudomonadota; class Gammaproteobacteria; order Pseudomonadales; family Oleiphilaceae; genus Marinobacter. Next base: position 1,030,469 of record NZ_JASGBJ010000002.1, on the reverse strand, counting down.
GTTTGATGAGTCTCATTGTGAGCAGTGTGAGTGCGGTGCGGGCCTGGGCTTCGATTTCACTTTCGCTTTTCAGCCTATTGTGGATGCCGAGACCAAGAACGTCTATGCCTACGAAGCCCTGGTCAGGGGTGCAGACGGAGGTGGGGCGTGGAGTGTTCTATCAAAGGTGAATGAGCAAAATCGTTATTCGTTCGATCAGGTTTGCAGGGTGAAAGCTGTGAAGCTGGCGGCGCGGCTGGGGATGGAAGCGCTACTAAGCATCAACTTCATGCCTAACGCCGTGTATCAGGCAGAGTATTGCATCCGAACGACTCTGGCCGCCGCAAAAGCCGCTGATTTCGATACCCGTAAACTTATTTTCGAACTGATCGAAACCGAGGAGCTGGGATCGATCGATCACTACGTGGATATTATTCGCGCCTACCAGAAAATGGGTTTCCAGACTGCACTGGACGATTTTGGTACCGGGTACTCACGGTATAACATCCTGATGGCCAGTCCGCCTGATATTCTGAAGCTGGATATGGAGTTGGTTCGGGACATTGATAAAGAAGCCAACAAACAGGCGATCGTTGCCGGTATCATGACAATGATGAGCCAACTTGGTGGTAAGGTACTTGCCGAAGGCGTGGAAACGCCACAGGAATACTTCTGGCTCAGGTCGCAGGGCATTTCTCTGTATCAGGGGTATCTGTTTGCAAAACCGGGATTCGAGACGCTTCCGGAGCCGGTTTTTCCTGACTGACGACTGTACTTTACTGACATTGAGGGGTTTCTTTTGCTGTATCGCCTGATCACGATCATCGGTGGCCTGATTTTTGTTGTCGCGCTCTATGGCCTGGTCTGGTTTTTCTGCAAGAAATTCCTGGAGCATCACGGCGTGACGGAGCAGGTTTCTGACCGGGCGACGGTATTGGCCACCTGGACATTCGCAGGTATCAGTATCGGGCTGGTGTTTGTGGTTGCGGGTGCTTTTCTGCTGGGTCCCTGGGCGTTCTATCGCACACTTCGCGGGCATGATGCGCCGGTGTCCGACGTTGCGGCTATATGGTGGGGGTTTGGCATCGTCTCCGCATCCCTGCTGCTGACAGCCGCTGGGTTTCTGGGATTCCTTAAACTGGTTGGAGCTTACTGACCCCGCTCACGCAATCTCCTTCAGCTGGTCCCTGAACCAGATCAACGCGGGCTCTTTTTCATAGGCTTTGTGCCAATACAGGTGCACGTCGATATCTGGCAGGTCCACCGGTGGTGTCAGAATGGAGATATCGGCGCGCTCTGCAATAATTCTGGCGTAGATCTCCGGCATGGTCAGTAGCAGGTCTGACGCTTCCACCACCCGACAGGCGGCGTAGTAGTGCTGGCAACGTAGCCGGATCTCTCTTTGAACGCCCAACCTCGACAGCTCGAAATCCTCAATGCCCGGACCTTCAGTACGGGAGGATACCAGCACGTGCTTGGCTTCCAGATACCCATCCATTGTCATCGGGCCCTGTGCCAGCGGATGGCCCGACCGGGCCAGCACCACCAGCCGATCTCTGCGCAAGCGTTCGTGGGCCGTCTGATTGCTGACAGGCAGCAACACATCTACCGCAAAATCCAGCTTGCCAGCGGCTAGCTGGGTTTCCATGTCACGCCTGGGAATTCTCTGGCTGCTGATTTCCAGTTCAGGATAGCCTTCCAGGCGTTGCATCAGCTGTGGCAAAAAGGTGGATTCCAGTATGTCCCTCAGGGCCAGAGAATAGGTTTTCCTCTGACTGGCGGGGTCAAAGGCGTGAAACTGATTAACCGAACTCTGGATCTGAGTCAGCCCCGGCCGCATGGATTCCAGAAAGCGCCGGGCCAGTGGGGTGGGCACCATCTGATTTCCCTGGCGGCTGAACAGTGGGTCGTCGAAATGCTCCCGAAGCCGTGACAGGGAATGACTCACGGCCGGTTGGGTCAGGTGCAATGCCTTTGCCGCACGCGTCAGGCTACCTTCGCGATAAATCGTATCGAATACATGCAGCAGGTTCAGATCCAGCCGGTTCAACGCCACGTGTTATCCCTCCAAGAATTACTATTCTTTATGATGGAAGATAAGAAAAATTCAGTCGCGTAATAGTATAGACAAATCTAGACTGTTTCCATATTGACCAAAACCGTGAGGACACCCCGATGGATTTTACGATTTCTGAAAAGGGCCAGGATTACCTGAAGCGCGTCAAAGCCTTTATGGAGAAAGAGATTTTCCCGATAGAGGAAGAATACCATCGCGAGCTGATGGCTCAGGAAAACCGCTGGGTGGTACTGCCGATCATTAAAGAGCTGAAAGCCAAGGCAAAAGCTGAAGGTCTTTGGAACATGTTCTTTCCGGATGAAGAGCATGGTTGTGGCTTGCTGAACTCGGACTATGCCCTGATTGCAGAAGAGACCGGGCGAAGCTTTATTGCACCCGAGATCTTCAACTGCAATGCGCCGGATACCGGCAATATGGAAGTACTGATTCACTACGGCTCGGAAGAGCAGAAAGCCCAATGGTTGCCGAAACTGCAAAGCGGCGAAGTTCGCTCTGCCTTTTGTATGACTGAGCCAGCCGTCGCCTCCTCTGACGCAACCAATATGGAAGCTACCGCAATTGTCGAAGGCGATGAGGTGGTTCTCAATGGTCGCAAATGGTGGAGCACCGGGGTTGGCCACCCGGACTGCAAAGTTGCCATCTTTATGGGGCTGACAGATCCCGATGGCCACAAACACCGTCGTCATTCCATGGTATTGGTGCCGCTGGATACCCCGGGTGTTACGGTTGAACGCATGCTGCCGGTGTTTGGTGCCTACGACGAGCCCTATGGCCATGGTGTTGTGAAGTTCGACAACGTGCGACTTCCGAAAAGTGCTTTTATTGCCGGACCGGGTCGTGGGTTTGAAATCGCACAGGGCCGCCTTGGTCCTGGCCGCGTACATCACTGCATGCGGGCGATCGGCGCGGCGGAACGCACGCTTGAATTGCTGATCAAGCGGGCCACCAGTCGCGAAGCCTTTGGTCGCCCGATTGCGAAGCTGGGCGGTAATGTCGACATTATTGCCAACGCCCGTATGAACATTGAGCAGGCTCGTCTGCTGACGCTGAAATGCGCCTGGGCGTTGGACACCAAGGGTATTTCTGGCGCGCTGCAGGAAGTGTCCATGATCAAAGCGGTCATTCCGAACATGCTGCAGCAGATTGTCGACGACGCGATTCAGATTCATGGTGGGGCAGGCGTCAGTGATGAAGACTTCCCGCTGACCCAGCTGTTCGCCTACGCGCGGGTTCTGCGGCTGGCGGATGGCCCGGACGAGGTCCACCGGGCGATGGTGACTCGTCTTGAGTTGGCCAAGTATCGAAGCTGAGAACGGCCTGTGATTTTCACGCCAGGGCGAAGCTAAGGCGAACTCAGAATTTATAATCGAGGAATAGGCCAATATGACACAACGAGTATTTATTACCGGCGGCGCCAGTGGCCTGGGCCGCGCGATTGCATTACGGTACGCGAAGGAAGGCGCCAAAGTCTGTATCGGGGACATTAACCCGGATCAGGGTGTGCTGGTTGAGCAGGAGTTGAACAACGCAGGCGGCGAGGGTTACTTCGTCGAGTGTGACGTGCGGCGTCTGACCGATCTGGAACAAATCTGCGATGAGCTCACCAACAAATGGGGCGGTGTAGACGTGGTCGTCAACAACGCCGGCGTTGCCTCGGCAGGCTCCATCGAAGACACCACCATGGCTGACTGGGAATGGATCATGGACATCAACGTGCTGGGCGTCGTTCGTGGTTGCAAAGCCTTCACGCCGCAGTTCAAGAAGCAGGGCGCTGGTGCGTTTGTGAACGTGGCCTCCATGGCGGGCCTGATGCTGGCGCCGTTGATGAACAGCTACAACGTGTCCAAAGCCGGTGTCATAGCGCTGTCGGAAACCCTGAGCCAAGAGCTTCGTTATAGCGGTATTCACGTCAGTTGCGTCTGTCCTGCGTTTTTCCAGACCAACCTCGCCAGCACCATGCGCTCCGAAATTCCCGGTGTTCAGCAGAACATCAACAAGCTGATGAAGCGTTCTGACATCACCGCCGAAGACGTCGCCGACGACGTTTTCCGGGCCGTTAAAAACGGTGACTTCTGGGTGCTGCCACACGCCAGAGAACGCCGGATGTGGGTGCTCAAACGCCACGCACCCAAGGCGTTTGACTGGTTGATGCAGAAGGAAAGCAAGCGTTGGATGAAAAAGATGGGCGGTGCTGCTTAACTTCTATCTGGCCAACACCGGATAAAAAGCAAGAAAAGAGGAGAGTCCTTAATGACTCAGATTGATCAGGCGGTCGATATTCGTGAAGGTGAAGAACTGGATGTTGCCGTCGTTGACCGCTTCATGAAGCAGGCCATTCCGGATCTGGAGGGCAGCCCGGAGATCAAGCAATACCCCGGTGGTGCCTCCAACCTGACCTATCAGGTGGATTACGGCGAACGATCCTACGTTCTGCGCCGCCCGCCGTTCGGAAAAATTGCCAAGTCCGCTCACGATATGCTGAGGGAAGCGAAGGTGATGCGTGCGCTGAAGCCGGTCTACCCTTACGTCCCCGACATTGTCGCGATCTGTGACGATCATGATGTACTCGGTTGCGATTTTTACGTGATGGAGCGGCTGAAAGGCATCATTCTGCGCCAGGATTTCCCCAAAGACCTGGAACTCAGCGAGGCTGACACCCGCAAGCTATGCCTGAACGTGATCGACAAGCTGGTGGATCTTCATCAAGTGGATGCCAAGGCCACCGGGCTGGACAAACTGGGTAAGGGCGCGGGTTATGTTGAGCGCCAGATTCGCGGTTGGAGCGACCGCTTTCGCAAGGCCAAAACAGACGACGTCGGTGATTTCGAGCAGGTGATGGGCTGGCTGGAAGATAAAATGCCGGAAGACGTCGCCCAGGTGGTTATCCACAACGACTACCGCTTCGACAACGTGGTGCTGAACCCGGATAACCCGTTCGAAGTGGTGGGTGTGCTGGATTGGGAAATGGCCACCATCGGTGACCCATTGATGGATCTGGGCAACAGCCTGGCTTATTGGATTCAGGCGGATGATGAAGGCCCGTTCCAGATGCTGCGTCGCCAGCCGACGCATCAGCCAGGCATGCTGACTCGCAAGGAAGTGGTCGCTTACTACGCGGAGAAATCCGGGCTGAAGATCGACAACTTCGATTTCTATGAAATCTATGGCCTGTTCCGCCTTGCGGTGATCGTTCAGCAGATTTACTACCGGTTCTACCACGGTCAGACCAAAGACAAGCGGTTTGCTGCCTTCGGTCATGCGGCCAACTATCTGGAGAAACGCTGTCAGCGGCTGATTGAAGCGAGCGATCTGTAATGGCGACCATCTATCTGATTCGCCATGGCCAGGCCAGCTTTGGCAAGGAAAACTACGATCAGCTGTCAGCGAAAGGCTGGGAGCAGGGCCGGGTGCTCGGTCGTTGGCTGAAGGGCAAAGTTGCCCCGACCGCCGTGTTTGGCGGCAACATGGAGCGTCATCGGGAAACCGTTGAGGCCATTACAGGTGGTTATGGCGACAGCCTGCCCAGCATGCAGGCTGTGGAAGGGTTCAACGAGTTCGACCACACCGAAGTTGTTGAGCGGTTCCGTCCCGAGTGGGCCGACCGGGACCGAATGGCCCGGGATCTTGCCGCTTTTCCGAAACCGGCCACCGCGTTCCAGCAGGTGTTCGAGCAGGCGATGGGACGCTGGGTGAGCGGTGAGCATTCGGATGAGTATGCCGAGAGCTGGTCTGCGTTTCAGTCCCGCGTCATCACTGCGCTGGACGAGCTGATCGAGTACGTCGACGGCGGTGATGTTCTGGTCTCTACTTCCGGCGGACCCATTGCGGTGATCGCCCGACATCTTTTAAATCTGGATGATCGTAAAACCCTCGAGATGAACAGTGTGATCGCCAACTCCAGTGTCTCCCGGGTCCTCTACTCCGGGGCGCGTCGCACCCTCGCAGTGTTTAATAATTACAGTCACCTGGAGGCGGAAGATCCGTCTCTGATCACTTTCCGATAAAACAAACTATCAGTCTTTGAGGTATGTCATGAGCAAACCTGATCTGTTCGATATGACGGGCAAAGTTGCCCTCATCACCGGTGCAAGCCGCGGTATTGGTGAGAGCATAGCTCGCACCCTGGCGGCTTATGGCGCCCATGTGATTGTCAGCAGCCGTAAAATCGAGGGTTGCGAAGCGGTGGCCAGCAGCATCCGCGAAGACGGTGGCAGTGCTGAAGCTTATGCCTGCCACATCGGCGAGATGGATCAGATCGAAGCGATCTGGGAGCACATCCAGACCACCCACGGCAAGCTCGACGTGTTGGTGAACAATGCGGCCGCCAACCCTTATTTTGGCCCGATCGAAGACACGGACCTTGGCGCTTATCACAAGACCGTGGATGTGAATATTCGGGGCTATTTCTTCATGTGCGCCCGCGGCGCCCAGATGATGAAAAAAGCGGGGGGTGGGTCCATCATCAACGTGGCATCCGTCAACGGGGTGAATCCGGGACATTACCAGGGAATCTATTCTGTCACCAAGGCGGCAGTGATCTCTATGACGCGCTCGTTTGCGATGGAGCTTGGTCAGCAGAAGGTGCGTGTTAACGCGCTGCTGCCGGGTCTGACCGATACCAAATTTGCCAGTGCGCTGACCAGCAACGAATCTATCAAGAAGCAGGCGATGGCCCATATACCCATGAAGCGGGTAGCCGATCCGGAAGAAATGGCTGGAACGGTGCTGTATCTCGCGTCCGGGGCCTCCAGCTACACCACCGGTACCTGTATTAATGTGGATGGTGGGTATCTGACTATTTAAGATCGGATGCTCAAAGTTGGCCGACCTGTTCCGTACGCCCCTCTTCAATACTCTCGTCATTGCAGGCGAGGGTATTGAAGTCGCCGCGCAGCGTTGATGCGCGGTCCAGCAGAAAATCCAGTTGCTCCGGGTCTGCACGCTCGAGCAACGACGTCATCAGCTCGGCCATAGCCACACGGCTTTCGTTCATCATCTGTTGATAGCGTGGGCCGCGTACCTCGGCGTTGTTATCAATAAGATAGGCGACCTGGTCTTTAAAAGCCGCCTCTTCCCGTTGGTCCAACGTTTCGAGTAACGCCTTTTGCCAATTGCGGCGACCCTCCAGCCATATCTCTGTCTGCCGGCCCCGATTTTCCGACCATTTTTCGACAATGGTCACCTGTTGTTCATTCAGATCGCCCAGCCAACGTTCCACGCGTTCCTGCGTTCTTTCTGCGCGTGCCTGGCGGGTCTGTTTCGGATCCTCCTTCAGGAATTCTTCTTCCAGCTTCTGCTGGCTTTCGTCCATGTTGTTGGCGAGGGCTTCGACCTGATCGTCAGTCAGGCTTGCCAACAGGCGCGATGCAGCGGGTTTTGCCCGGTCAGCAATAGGCAGGAAAAAAGAAAACAGCTGCTCCTGATGATGGGCCACCGTGTCGCGTTGCAGTTCGCCAGAACGGACGTCCTGCTTGAGCTCTGAGAGCCAGGAAGAATAACGAGGTAGCTCGGAACTGCAATGCCATTGACGCAGTTCAACAATGTCTTTCTCCAGCTGTGCTTCCTGCTCATCCGTCATCGGTATGTAGTCTTCAACCCACCAGACAATACCCCAGTCAGCGTAACGGTAGGCCAGCTTTGTGGAGCTGCAACCTGCCAGCGATAGGAGGAAAATCAGGACGATGACCAGCCGGTTGAATAAGGATTGAAACATGGCGTGCGCCTCTGGAACGGATACCGATCTTTACGAACCATAAGGCTGATCGGATGGGGACACAAGTGATCCGAAAGCGACATGTTCTTCGTACTACAAAGTGGTTTTATTTGAGCGTTGAGAAGAGTCTTGCCCCGGAAACCCCGGGGCTTTTTTATGTCTATTGAATCGCAGTGTTGGATTGGGCGCGAGAGAGGGTAGTGCCCGTCGGCGGTCGGAAGTGCAGCGAGTAGAGAATGCGGTCGAGCACTGCTTGACCGTTCCAGGCCGGATTGTTGTTGACCATGCCGACAACGGCCCAGGTGGTGTCGGTGTCGTCGCGGGTATAGCCGGCAATGGAACGCACGTTTTCCAGATAACCGGTCTTGATTCGGCCTTCGCCATCCATGCCGGTATCACGAAGCCGTCGGGCCATGGTGCCGTCCATGCCGATTAGTGGAAGGGAGGCCATCAGGTCTGCAGAAAACGGGCTGTTCCAGGCGTGCTGGAGAATCTGAGCGCCCTGGCGCGCGGTAATGCGGCCTTCCCTTGTCAGACCGGCGCCATTTTCAATGACCAGACCGGCTGTGTTGATGCCCTTGGCGCTCAGCCATTCCTCGATGGCCCGAATACCGGCTACGCGGTCGTCGTTGTCTTCCTCGAGACGGTTGGCAGCGCCAATGGTCAGCAAAAGCTGACGCGCCATTACGTTGCTGCTCCACTTATTGATGTCCCGAACCATCGCCACGAGATCGGGCGACGAGGTGGTCAGCAGCAGGCGGGCGTCTTCAGGTGTCGCCTCTAGCCGGTTCTCGCCCTTCAGCTCAATGTTCATATCCGTCAGCAATGAACGAATCATGGAGGCGGTGTATTGCTCATGAGGGAGAAGCGACAGATAGGCAGAGGTGCGGCAGCCTTTTGGCAGTTCACCGTTTACCCGGACAGTAACTCGGCCGTCGTCGTGAAAGACCGGCTCCCACTCGAAATAACGGCGAGGCGGGCAGGGCGCCTCGGCACTGGAAGTCACCCGGTTATCCAGAATGACTTCGGGCAGATTCGGGGCACTCCACGCCTGCGTGCCGCGCTCGTCGGAACGCACCTGAAAGTGAATCAGGTTCAGGTTGCTGAGGTAAGGGGATGGCTGAACCAGAAACGGGGCGTTGGGATTGTCGCCATTGTCCTTGAAGGAGGGTGCTTCGTCCGACAGCTGAAATACATCGCCATCCAGCACCAGGTCACCGTTAATATGGCTGATGCCCATACCGCGAAGCTCGCTGAGCACGGTCCAGAGTCGTTCGATGGTTAGCTTGGGGTCGCCACCCATATCGACATACAGATTGCCGTCCAGTGTATCGCCTTGCAATGAACCATCTGTCAGAAAGCGGGTTTCCCAGTGGTAACTTGGCCCTAACAGCTCCAGCGCCGCGTAGGTGGTCAACAGTTTCATGATGGAACCGGGGCTCATCAGCTGGTCAGCATTGATGTACTGCTCGATGCCTGGTCCATTCAGTGGGATGGCAGCCATGCTCAGAGCTTCGTCGCTGTTTAATGACCGCTCTGCGTAGTCTTTTACCTGGCTGCTCCAGGTTTTGATCGATTTTGCCGGGGCTGAGGGCGTAGCGTCTTCTGCGGTCGCAAACGATGTAAAGCCCATGCCCAGTGTTAGGGCGATAGAAAGCGCAACACGGTTGAAACGCGCTTTTGCAGACTGTCCTCCAAAAGCGCGAAAAGCGCTTCGTGACTCCATAATAGAGCGGTTTTTGGCTGCTGGCGTCGTCATGGGTTGGCCTGACAAGTCGATTTAGGTTAACAATAGCCCATATTGGTTCAGCGTACTATGTGGATTGGCTCTACATGACGTTAAAAAATGCCAGTAGGAACCTTGTTTGTATTGCGGTTTTGTTACTTTGTGTAAAAGGATAGATTCATGATCAATGCGATTACCCATAACCTGAACGTACTGGGCTCGGTAGCGACCTCTTCTCTGACCGCATGGCGGGGTTGCCTGGTGGTGCGGCCGGTTGTTCAACCTGAAAAACCGCTGGTGCTTTATGACATGGAAGCCTGCCCATACTGCCGACGGGTTCGGGAAGCGCTGACGGCGCTGCACCTGGACGTGGAAATTCGTCCGTGCCCGAAAGGAGGCCATAAGTTTCGCAGCGAGGCCGAAGCCCTCGGTGGCAAACAACAGTTCCCGCTGTTGTCGGATGAAAATACCGGTACCGTGCTCTATGAATCGGAAGCGATCATCGAGTATCTCTTTCAGACCTACGCCAAACGCCCGGTTCCTAAATACTATCGGGGCAAGGTTCATCAGCCCGCACTCGGTTCACTGGCTTCGGCGGCCAGTGCCTTGCGTGGCCTGCGAGCCAGCCCGGCCAAAGCTGTCGGGCAGCCGTTGCATCTATGGAGCTTCGAGGGCAGCCCCTACTCCAGGCTAGTGAGAGAACGACTGTGCGAGCTGGAAATTCCCTACACGCTGCACAACCTGGGAAAAGAGCACTGGACCGAGCTTGGCCCGGCAAAGCAGCGAATCAAGCCCGGCCCCTACACACCCATTCCCGGCGGTAAACGGGATGAATTTTTCCAGATTCACAAACGGGTACAGGTTCCTTATCTCGAAGATCCGAATACGGGTGAGCGGTTGTTTGAGTCGGCACGGATACTCAAATACCTGAACCAACAGTACGGGAACTGAATCGCCGTAGGGAGTGTCAGTCCAGGAGTCTGCAATCACTGGAGAATCTATGTCGCGCCTTCTTGATAGACGCAGATTTCTGATGGGGCTGGGCCTGGGTGGTGTCGCGCTGGCTCAGCCACTGGCCTTTCAACGCATTGCATTTGCAGAGAACACCACTGATTCGCCCATCACCCGCCGTATTCCGACAACCGGGGAAGCACTGCCAGCCATTGGTATGGGCACCTGGATTACCTTTAACGTCGGAGGCGATCCACAACTGGTGGATCAGCGCACGCAAGTGCTGAAGACGTTTTTTGATCGCGGCGGAACGCTGGTGGATGGCTCTCCCATGTATGGCTCCGCGGCCGACGTGATGGGAGAAGCCCTGGCAGAACTGAACGCCAGAGATCGCGTGTTTGCGGCAACCAAAATCTGGACCGGAGACGAGTCCGAAACCCGGTCCGAGGCCACCAGGTCTAGCCGTCGATGGGGCGTAGAGCGGTTCGACCTTCTGCAGGTACACAACCTCCTGGGCTGGCAGGGGCATCTGGAAACTCTCAAATCCATGAAAGCGAACGGTGAGGTGCGATACATCGGTATCACCACCTCCCACGGACGCCGGCACCGGGAGTTCGCGCGCATCATGGAATCCGAACCCCTGGATTTTGTGCAGTTAACCTACAACCTGCTGGATCGTGAGGCTGAGGAAGAGTTGCTGCCGCTGGCGCAAGAAAAGCGAATAGCTGTGATTGTAAACCGCCCGTTCCAGGGTGGGGCGCTGTTCCGTCGATTTCAGTCCGAGCGTTTGCCTGGCTGGGCTGCTGAGGCCGGTGTTAGCAATTGGGCTGAATACTTTCTGAAGTACATCATTTCCCACCCGGCGGTTACTTGCGCCATTCCAGCCACATCGAAAGTCGAACACATGAAGGAAAACATGGGGGCGCTCTATGGTTCCTTGCCCGATCCGGCTCAGCGTCGGCAGATGGCGGACTATGTGAGGTCACTGTGAATGGCCCTTGATGGCGGCGTTGAGTGGCAGAGTTACGCGCTACAGGATTTCGTCATGTTCGGGCCGCAAGTGTTTCTCCGGCTGTTTGAACGGATCAACCAGGATCTGTGGCCCTGGACTCTGCTCGCGGTCTTCGCGGCTCTGGCGCTTCCTTTATTGCTGAGTCATCAGCGATCGGCGTCCAGGCGTGTCGGGCTGTTTTTACTGGCCTGTGCCTGGGGAACGTCGGGCTTCGCTTTTCTTGTGAGCTATTTTGGCCCGATTAATTGGCCTGCCGTGTGGTTTGGCTGGGCATTCGTGGCTCAGGCGGTCCTCGTCGGCTTTCTGGCGGTTAAGCTTTCTGCGGACTCCTTGCCCAGGCTGCCGTATTCGGCGGCCACGCTCTGGGTGATAGCGGTGGTCGGTCTGCCGTGGTTAACCGTTGAGCTGTCCGGGGAGTGGCGGGCGCTGGCGCTGTTCGGGCTTGCACCTGGCACAACGGTGGCTGCGGGTGTGCTCGTAAGCGCTCTGTTCACAGGCCTTGCGAGGTGGCTCTATCTGGTGATTCCCGTTTTCTGGGCTTTGTTCAGCGCGGCCACTTATTGGGGGCTTCAGCTGAAAGTTTTGCTGATATTCCCAGTGGCCACGCTGGTACTGGTGGTTATCGCGATCTGGCTCAGTCCCAGTCGGGCGCAAAGCCGGGATTAGCAATGCGCTCGTTGCGGTCCAACTGATCAATGACCGCAATTTCGTCGGCCGTTAGTTCCACGTCCAGTGCCTGCAGGTTGGCCTTCTGATGGGTGGCACGGGTGGACGAGGGAATCACCACCACGCCGCGAGCGGCAACCCAGGCAAGCGCCACCTGCGCCGGGGTCAGATTCCGGGCTTCGGCAATGCGAATCAAGGTGTCGTCTTCCATCACTTTGCCTACGGCCAAAGGCATATACCCAGTCACGGTGATGCCCAGTTTCTGGGCGTGATCCACTACTTTGCGATTGGCCAGAAAGGGATGTACTTCCACCTGGTTGGTCAGAATGACCCCTTCGCCAAGAATGCTCACCGCCTGGTCCATCTGGGCACAGGTGAAGTTGGACACGCCGATATGCTTGGTCAGGCCTTCTCGCTGTGCATCCCGAAGGGCCCCCAGGTATTCCTCCATCGGCACTGCGTCATCGGGTGACGGCCAGTGGATCAGGGTCAGGTCCACGTGGTCGGTTTTCAGTCGTGCCAGGCTGTCGTGCAGGCTGTTGATCAGGTCGCTGCGCTCCAGCTGGTCGTGCCACACCTTGGTGGTCAGAAAGATTTCACGCCGTGGAATGCCGCTGGAGGTAATGCCATCGCCCACTTCCGTTTCATTGTCGTACATCTGGGCGGTATCAATGTGACGGTAACCGAGTGAGAGGGCGCTTTTAACGGCATCCCTGGCATCGTCACCTTTCAGGCGGAAGGTGCCCATGCCGATCGGGGGAATGGTGTTCTGTGACATTCTGTCCTCCTGTAAAAGCTTGCAACGAACCTACGCGCTATAACGTTAAGTGGATGCTGGCCGCTGGTTCTTCAAGTGGTCGACCGTTATCATACTCCGCTTTCCACTCTCGCAACCGAATCAGAAAGGAATCGTCATGCTCACCGGGCAATGCCTGTGCGGTAACGTTAGCTTCAAGTACGATGGTCCCCTGGGTCCCATTGCGCTGTGTCACTGTAGCCAGTGCCGTCGGACTCACGGAAGCGCCTTTTCGGCCAGTGCACCGATTCAGAAGCTGCGTTTTCAGTTGCTTTCCGGCGACGAGAGCATTCGCGAGTACGAGTCTCGGCCCGGTAAATACAGAGCCTTCTGCAGTAACTGCGGCAGCCAACTCTACAGCCGGGTAGACGCCATTCCCGGCATCCTGCGACTCAGAGTGGGTGTGATCAACGAACCCTTGCAAAAGGGGCCGGCTCAGCACGTATTCGTGGGCTCAAAATCGGACTGGTTCGAAATTACCGATCAAATTCCGCAGTTTGAGAAAACCGAGCGCACCAACGACCCCCACTGATTTCCTGGACCGGTGTTCAGTTGGCCGGTACCAGGCGGTAAACCTTGCCGTTGCTGGAATCGGTCAGTAGCCAGAGAGCACCGTCCGGGCCCATGCGCACGTCTCGAATGCGTTCGTTCAGATCCTGTAGCAGATCCTCTTCGGCCACCACATCATTAGCGTCAAAGCGCAGACGCACCAGTTTGCGCATTTTCAACGCGCCTACGAACAAGTCACCCTGCCAATTCGGAAACAAATCTCCGGTATAAAAAGCCATGCCTGACGGCGCGATTGATGGATCCCAGTAATGCAGCGGATCTTCGATACCGGGCATGGTCGTTTTGTTGGTGATTGGAAGGCCAGAATAGCCAATGCCGTAGGTGACCTTCGGCCAGCCATAATTGGCCCCGGCACGGAGAACGTTCACCTCGTCCCCGCCTTTTGGGCCATGCTCATGCGTCCATATATCGCCGGTGTCGGGATGTTGGGTCATGCCCTGGATGTTGCGGTTGCCGTAGGTGAAGAAGGTATCATTGACCGCTCCGTCGCCGATAAAAGGGTTATCGGGCGCGGGCTCCCCGTTGATGGTGATTCGATGAACCCCACCGGCATCGTCTGCAGTATCCTGAGCACGTTCCATGTCGCCGCGGTCGCCTACCGAAACATAGAGGTACCCGTTATTATCGAACTCCATGCGTCCGGCAAAATGGCGGCTGGTGTTGCTGCGCGGCAGTGCCTCGAAAATGACGTCAACGTTCTTCAGTGACTGCCCATCAAACGTGGCACGTGCAACACGGGTCGTCATGCCCTCGCGCAGATTGCTGTGCGCATAGCTCAGGAACAGGGTTTGGTTGTTGGCGAAATCCGGATGCAGGATGACATCCAGCAAACCACCCTGTCCTGAGACAACAAGATCGGGCACGCCCGGAACAGGCTCGGATTGAAGCTGTCCGTTTTTGATCAGTCGAAGCTGTCCCTCGCGTTCGGTAACAAGTTGCGAGCCATCCGGAAGAAAGGCGAGACTCCACGGATGATCCAGCCCCTCGGCAACGGTCTGGAGCTGGAAATCTGCGAGATCGGATGAAAAGGTGGTTTCGGCCACGGCCTGCGGAACCAGAGCCAGGCCGGATAACAAGATGAGGGTCCTGACGCTTAGCATGAAGGTCTCCCAAATACCCAGTGAAACGGAACTTCCACACCTATTATAGGAGTCCGTTTCCATACCGGATGACCTGCCGTGTGTTTGAACCTGTCAGTAACTAATGCGGTCGCTGCCGATCAGGCCTGTCCCGTCTGCACCTGCCATTGGGCTGAATAGGGGCCGCCGCTGCTGAGAAGCTGTGAATGAGTGCCTGTTTCCACAACCCTGCCATTAGCGATGACGGCTATGGTATCGGCGTCGACAATCGTAGACAGCCGGTGGGCAATCATAATCACCGTACGGTTGTGGCCAATGCGTTTGAGCGAGCGTTGAATGGCAGCTTCGGTTTCGTTGTCGACAGCACTGGTGGCTTCGTCCAGAACCAGAATGGGCGGATCTTTGAGCAGTGCTCTCGCCAGTGACAGCCGCTGGCGCTGGCCGCCAGACAGCCGCATCCCTCTCTCGCCGACGGCTGTGTCCAGACCCCTGGGCAGTGCCTCGATGAAGGACCAGGCTTCCGCGGTGGTCGCAGCCTGAATCAGCTCAGCTTCGGTGGCATCCGGGCGACCAAGCATCAGGTTTTCGCGGATGCTGCCTTCAAACAGATATACATCCTGGCTGACCAGTCCAATAGCCTGACGGAGGGATAACAGAGTGACATCGCGAATGGGGTGGCCGTCGATCCGAATCTGGCCGGTATCGGGGTCATGGAATCTGAGCAGCAGTTTGATCAGTGTGGATTTGCCAGAGCCGGTGGCTCCCACCAGTGCCAGAGTATTTCCTGCCGGTACCTGCAGCGAGATGTCTTCAATGCCGGCTCCGCTGGATGGATAGCGGAAGCTGACCTTGTCGATGTCCACCCGACCACGGACAGGTTCTGGGAGTGTCTGGTTGCCCTGATCCTTTACGGTCACCGGCTCGGTCAGCAGGTCCAGTATGCGACGGGTGCTGGCCATGGCCCGTTCGAACAGATCGATGACTTCCGCCAGACCGGTCAGCGGCCAGAGCAGACGCTGGGTCAGAAACACCAGGACACCATACGCACCCACATTCAGTGTGCCTTTCAGAGCCATCATGCCCCCGACAGTAAAGGTGGCCAGAAAACCCGCCAATATCGCCATCCGGATGACCGGGATAAACGCAGAACTGACTCGTATGGCGCGGCGGTTTGCCTCCACGTAGGCTTCACTGCTGTCTTTCAGGCGCTTTGCCTCGCGCTCTTCCGCGGTAAAGCTTTTGATGGTGGCAATGCCCCCAAGGTTGTTGGCCAGACGGCTGGAAAGATCGCCGACTTTGTCACGCACGTCGGCATACAGTGGTCCGGCTTTGCGCTGGAAGAAAAACGCTCCCCATATAATGAGCGGGATTGGCGTGAAGGCCAGCAGAGCGATCAGCGGCGACAGTACGAAGAACACCGCACCCACGGCCACGACGGTTACCAGAACCTGGATCATGGCATTGGCACCGCCATCCAGGAATCGCTCCAGCTGGTTGACGTCGTCGTTCATGATGGCCACCAGCTGACCTGAACTGCGGGATTCGAAAAAACTCATGTCCAGCTTCTGGGTGTGCTCGTAGGCATCCTGTCTAAGATCCGATTGCAGCCGCTGGGCCAGGTTACGCCAGGCAATCTGGTACAGGTATTCGAACAGGGATTCACCGGCCCAGATAAAGAACGTCAGGATAGCGAGTACGGTAATCTGATCCTGAGCGGTTTCGAAGCCCAGGCCTGCAACAAAGCTTTCCTCCTGATTCACCACCACGTCGATCGCCACGCCGATCAGGATTTCCGGGGCAATATCGAACAATTTGTTGATGATGGAGCAGGTGCTGGCCCAGATGATCTGGCGTCGGTAGCCTCTGGCGTATTTCAACAGCCTGAACAGGGCAGAGAAACTGGTGGTCTGAGACATGAGGAAAACCTGTTAACCGTCGATCTGAAAAGAGCCGGAAAGGTTAAAGGCTTCTCTATCTGAATCAAAGAGAATCATTATCACCAATTTGATCAATGAATCAGATCATGAACGCTTCTGATTCTTCTGCAGCCAGCGGTCGAGCTTGTCCGCAAATTCCTTACGGTCGGTCTGGCTGAATGGCGCCGGCCCTCCGGTGACCTGGCCGGCGCTGCGCATTTCTTCCATGAAGTTGCGCATGGCGAGGCGCTGGCGAATGTTTTCTCTGGTAAACGCCTGACCGCGAGGATTAAACACGTCTGCACCCTTCTCGATGGCTTCCGCGGCCAGCGGAATGTCCTGAGTGATGACCAGATCGCCCTTGCTGAGTTGTTCCATGATTTCGTTGTCAGCCACGTCGAAGCCGTGGAGTACCTGCTGGCGTTTGATGTACGGGCTGGGTGGCAGATTGATGGCGTGGTTGGCAATGAACGTGGTTTGAACCTGCCAGCGGGTGGCGGCGCGGCAGAGTATCTCCCGAATAGGAACGGGGCAGGCGTCGGCGTCGACCCAAATCGGCATGTTGATTCCTTGGTGTTGGCTGTTTTGCGCAGTTTAACGTGGGTTGCAGTGAGCCTGGTAATCGGATTCCGCGTATTTGTTTTAAAGCTCTGGGGAGATTGAAAAATGAAATTCCGGATAGTATCTGCCGCTTGCCTACTGGTCGTGATGAGCGCGATCTTTATGGCGCCGCGTGTCAGTCAGGCCGACGACGTGTCCGCGTGGGAGGCGTTGCGTAACGGTGATGCGATTCTGATGATGCGTCATGCCCTTGCACCCGGAACGGGTGACCCGGCTAACTTTGAGCTGGGTGACTGCAGCACCCAACGGAACCTGAATGAAACCGGGCACGAACAGGCTCAGGCCTGGAAGCCGTTTCTTGCAGAACATGGCATCACGGAGGCACGGGTATTCAGTAGCCAGTGGTGTCGTTGTATGGATACAGCCAGGGGTATGAGTATGGGGCCTGTAGAACCTATGCCTTCGCTGAACTCGTTTTTCCGCGACCGCAGCAGAGCGTCTGAACAGACTCGCCAGACCATTACCAACGTGAACGCTCTGGGTGGCGGGGCACCCGTAATCCTGGTGTCTCATCAGGTGAATACTACGGCCTTGACGGGGATTTTCCCGTCGTCCAATGAGGGCGTGATTCTGGCGCTACCTTTGTCAGATTCTCCGGAGATCCTGGCAAGAGTGTCTCCTTGAAGCTCATTGAAATCCTGTTTGCTCATCCTCTTTTTTTCGTCTAAAAGTTAATCAGGGCACACAAACGGTAAACACCGTGTGTCCTGACGATCCCGAAAGCGTGTAACCCACGCAAAACAACAAAACGATCAGCCTTGATGCTGCCGGTGAGTCTGCCACAAGCGGGCTGCCAATAGCGCAGCAGGTCCTTTTATCCAAAGGCAGGGCGGGGAGAATGGGATGAAGACAATCCACGAGTTCCGTGTGGATAGCACCTGCTATCTGGACGATCAGGGCGCACCACTGGGCGACCTGCCACCTCAGGCCGAGAATACCGAACGGGTATTGGCCGCCTACCGCAACATGGTGCTGACTCGCACCTTCGATTCCAAAGCCATCGCGCTGCAGCGCACCGGAAAATGCGGCACCTATCCGTCTGTGCTCGGGCACGAGGTGATTGGCACTGCCATCGGTCAGAGTATGGCCGCCAATGACGTGTTTGCGCCCTATTACCGGGACCAGGCTGCCCACATTCTGCGCGGCGTTTCGTTGACCGAATTGCTGCTCTATTGGGGCGGTGACGAACGGGGCAGCGCGTGGAAGAACTGTCCGGAAGATTTGCCGATTTCTGTGCCCATTGCCACCCAGTGCTGTCATGCGGTGGGTGTTGGCGCCGCCATGAGGATCCGCGATGAAGCCCGTGCCGTGGTCTGTTGCGTGGGTGATGGCGGCACGTCAAAAGGGGATTTTTCCGAAAGCATCAACCTGGCTGGTGCCTGGCATCTTCCTGTGGTGTTTATGGTCATCAACAATCAATGGGCCATTTCTACGCCACGCAGCATCCAGACCGGTGCGGAGACCATTGCGCAGAAAGCCATTGGTGCCGGGCTGCCGGGCCACATTGTCGACGGTAATGATTATTTTGCGGTGATTGAAGCGCTAGACAGTGCCCTGGAGCGGGCAAGGGCCGGCAAGGGCGGCGCGGTGATCGAGGCGATCACCTACCGCCTGGGCGATCACACCACGGCTGATGATGCGACTCGTTATCGCTCGTCTGAGGATCTGAAACAGGCCTGGGAAAAGGACGGTATCAAGCGTCTGCAGAACTATCTCCACGAAGCTGGTTTCTGGACGCCGGAGAAAGAACAGAAATTGCAGTCTGACTGCAAGGCGACCGTGGATCACGCGGTTCAGGCTTATCTTGCCACCGAGGCCGAGCCGCCCACTGCCATGCTGGACTACCTATTCGAGACGCTCCCGGAATCCCTCAAGTCCCAGCGGGAACGCATCGCCGATAAATATCGGGGAGGTGCGGCATGAACTCTTCAACAGCAAGAACAGAGAGCGAGACCCGCGATGTCACCCTGGTGGAAGCGGTCAATATGGCGCTGCAATGGGAGATGGCACATGACGACTCCGTGGTGGTCCTCGGCGAGGATATCGCCACCAACGGCGGCGTGTTCCGGGCAACGGCGGGCTTAAAGGAGCAGTTTGGTTTCAAGCGCGTGATGGACACGCCGCTGGCGGAAAACCTGATTGCCGGCACCGCCATTGGTATGGCCACTCAGGGCCTGAAGCCGGTCGCTGAGTTTCAGTTCATGGGATTTATATACTCCGGTATGGAGCAGATCATCAGTCATGCTTCCCGCATGCGGAACCGGACCCGCGGACGGCTGCATTGCCCATTGGTCTATCGGGCACCGTTTGGCGGCGGTATTCACGCTCCGGAGCATCACTCCGAAAGCACCGAAGCCCTGTTCGCCCATATTCCAGGTCTGCGGGTGGTGATCCCCAGTTCACCTCAACGTGCCTACGGCCAATTGCTGGCCGCGATTCGTAATCCGGACCCTGTCATTTTCCTGGAACCAAAGCGGATTTACCGGGCGGTGACCCAGAGCGTGGAAAACAATGGCGAAGCCATTCCGCTGGACACCTGTTTCACGCTGCGTGAAGGCAGTGACGTCACGCTCATCAGTTGGGGCGCGTCCATGCTGGAAACCCTTCAGGCGGCCGATGTGCTGTCGGAACAGTCGGTGTCGGCGGAGGTCATCGACGTTGGCACCATCAGCCCGTTGGATCGGGAAACCCTGTTGTGTTCCGTCAGCAAGACCGGCCGTGCTGTCATCGTTCATGAGGCCTGCCGCAATGGCGGCGTGGGGGCTGAAGTGGCGGCATCCATCGCTGAAGGCGCCTATCTGGAGCTGAAAGCACCCGTTGCCAGAGTGACGGGCTACGACACGGTTATGCCTTACTACCGGAACGAACAGGCCTACCTGCCTCAGGTGGACGACATTGTTGAGGCGGCCAGGAGGGTGATCGCGCTATGAAACATTTCAAACTTCCCGACCTTGGCGAAGGGCTGCCCGAGGCCGAGATTGTCGAATGGCACGTCAAGGTAGGAGATGAAGTGACTGTTGATCAGGTACTGGTCAGTGTTGAAACTGCGAAAGCCATTGTGGAGGTGCCTTCGCCCGAGGCCGGGGTGGTCGCCAAACTGTTCGGTCAGCCCGGTGACATCATTCATACCGGTGAACCGCTGATGGCCTATGAAGGTGAGGGCGACGACAGTGGCACGGTCGTGGGCGAACTGAAAAGAGCCGACACCGGAACCCAGAAGGACAGCTTCATTGTTGGCGCTGCGGAATCCAGCAAACGGGCGCGGGCGAATCGAGCCAGCTATCGTTCCCGCTCTCTACCGGATGCGGAATCCCTTCGGGGCACACGCCGAACCATGGCGAAAAACATGGCAGCATCGCACGCGCAGGTGGTGCCGGTGTCCATATTTGAGGACGTCGACATTGGTGACTGGAAATCAGGCACTGATATCACCATGCGGCTGGTGCAGGGCATTGCCTCGGCTTGCGAAGCGTCACCAGTGATGAACTGCTGGTTTGACGGTGACACCTTGAGTCGTCGCCTTAAGGAAGAAGTTCATGTGGGCATCGCGGTGGATACGCCAGAAGGACTGTTCGTGCCGGTGCTTCGGGATGTGAATCATCGATCGATGGCGAATCTGCGGGAGGGCCTTCAGAATCTGAGAGACGCTGTCGCCACCAGAAAGATTCCGCCGGCAGAGATGCAGGGTGCTACCATAACGCTTTCCAATTTTGGAACCATGACCGGCCAATACGCCAATCCGATTGTCTCTCCGCCACAGGTCGCCATCGTTGGCGCCGGGGCCATCCGGGAGAAAGTGGTTCCTCATAAAGGAAAGCCAGCCGTTCGACGGGTACTGCCATTGTCGGTTACCTTTGACCACCGGGCAGTCACCGGCGGAGAAGCTTCCCGATTTCTTGGCGCACTGATTGATGCGCTCATCAAACCCTGAACAAAAGAGAGGTTACATGAAGGCGTTTACCAGCATAGTGACGGCGATCATTCTGAGTCTTGTTGCTAGCGCCACAATAGCGGGCAGCTTCACCAATGGCAGCATCACGATCACCGATCCCTGGAGCCGGGAAACGCCGCCCGGTGTCTCTAAAGCGGTTGCCTATATGAATATCGCCAACAACGGCGACTCCGATGTCACACTCACGGATGCAGAAGTGACCAAAGCCGGGGATGTCACCTTACACCAGAGCAAGGTGGATGGTGACATGGTGACCATGCGACTGGTTGAAGGCGGCCTGACCATACCCGCAGGCGAATCGGTGTCGCTTGAGCCCAGGGGCTACCATTTTATGTTGGAAGATCTGGACCGCGGACTGGTTCGCAATGAAAGCGTTGCTATGACCGTGTTTTTTGACGGTGCCGATGCAGTCAACATCAAGGTGCAGGTGAAGTCCATGGGTGCTATGGATCACTGACTGGCGGCAACCACTCGGTTGCGGCCTTCGAGCTTGGCGCGATACATGGCTTCGTCGGCCTGCTGAAGCAGTTTCTCCACGGTTGAGTCCGCGTCAGAAAAAGCCAGGCCGATGCTCGTGGTGACATGCACTTCGTGGTTGTTGGCCAGCATGTTGATGTGCGCGGTGTCGGCGCGTAAGCGTTCGGCCAGCGCCCTGGCAGCGTTCTCCGGCTCTTCCACCAAAAGCGCAAACTCTTCCCCGCCAAGCCGGCCGAATACATCGGTCTCGCGGATGCTTTTGGTGACCGTTTCGGTGAATTTACAGAGCACTGCATCACCTACGCCATGGCCACGCGTATCGTTGATCTGTTTGAAATGATCCAGATCGAACATGAACAGGCAGCAGGGTTTCTGATTTCTTTTCGCCAGTTTCAGCCGAAGCCGGGCATCCTCCAGAAAACTTCGACGGTTCAGAATGCCGGTAAGTGAGTCTGTCCGAGCTTCCTGTTCCGCGATCCTTTTCGCCTGTTCCAATTCTCTGGTGCGGTTGCGAACCTCGGTTTCCAGTTCGGATTTCGACTTCACCAGATGGTCCAGATAGCGCTGCTCAGTCAGCTCCTTATCCTGGTACAGGCGTCGCATCTTGTAGCCAAGTGCGAACATGACGGTCAGCATTTCTGTGAAGGATGCCACCGGCGGCCAGTAGTAATTAAGCAAGCTGTGTTCTACCACGCCCAGATCCCTCAGCGCCTGCATGATCAGCCCAGCGACCAGGAAACTCCAGGCGATCGCAAAAATGCCGGCTTCGGCCTGCCCCTGTCGCCAACGGAGCATTGCAATCACTGCGATCACCGGATACATCAGCAGTGCCAGAGTAATGGTGACCAGCGCCACAGCTTTCACCTGGAACACGGCTGCGATCAGCAGTAGACCGGCATTGGCAATCATGGCTAAAACCAGATAGTCCAGGCGCGGGGTGTATTGGCGCGTCTGAAGGAAAGTCCTGGCAAAGATGTGGCCCAGCAGAATAGTCACAGCACCACCGATCGACATGAGTTGCCAATGGAAAGATTCGCGCAGCACGAACTGATGGGTGTAGCCCAGAATCGTTGCCCAACAGGTGATTTTCGAAAACGCGTAAAGCGAATAGATCAGCAGCAGTTTGTTTCGCGCGACTGAGCCCGCGATCAGGGCAAAGAGCCCCATCAGGAAAAAACCGCCAAACAGGAAACTGATCATGGTGGATTCCCGGACATACTGCATTTCCAGGTTGTCCGGTGACCAGATCCGCATACTCGGAAACGCATAACCACGCTCTCTGGAGCCGAATCGAACCAGAAACTCCTTTGTCTGGTTTGCTTCCAGAGTGACGGGCACCACAAACCGGTTGTGTTCCACAAGCCGATGACCGAACGGCTTCTCCATCGACAGGGCAGCGATCTGTGACCAGTCGCCGGTGTCTGTCGCCCGCGCAAAGGCATCCAGGTCGATCAGCTGGTGATCTACGTATTCAAGGTGCAGTGAAACCGGCTTTGCTTCCGTATTTCGGAGTTGGAAGTAGCTCCAGTGAGCGCCGGGTTTAAGGCGCGTCGAACCAGCGCTTTTCAAAGCGGAGAACTTCCCCTGTCCCAGCGCCTGCTCGGCGCCCACTATGGACAATGTGCCGCTCTTATCGTGCAAGACGGCTGAGCGCCCGGTTTTTAAAGTGCCGTCCTCATTTCCGCTGACAGTAATAGGCGTTTGACCCGACGCGGTTTGCCATAGCATCAGGATCAGGCAGGCGAAGACAACTCGCTTTAAGAACAATCTTGCCATCAGGGTTCGTTGTCGTCAGTGGCCCAACTACCAAACGCAAGTTCGGAAACCTTGGCAATTTCCTCTTCCGGGATGGCGCTGATGTCGCCGAGTTCCAGCTTATCGTAGTGAAATGCGTAGAGCCTGGACGCGAATTCAGCAATAGGCAGCGAGGCTTCGCCGTGAATTTCGCCATTGCCTCGGGTTGAGCAGTTGATTCCCTGTCCCCAATCCTGACCGCTGTCATTGTTGGGGTTGAAGAAATACACCCGCATATCATTATGAGGGCTCAGGCAGACTCTGCGGATAACGATGGCATGTCGACCCACAAACCTTGCTGCACTGTCGGTAACGGCAATGCCGGCCGGCTGCGGATGGGTCAGAGGCATACTGTCGTTGTAGTAAGGATGATAGCTGGCGTAGAAATGGCGAATAAAACCGTCGTAGTCCTCGATTTCGCCGGTGATCACATTGGTCGCTACCCGAAAACCGTGATTCACCCACCACCCGTAGAACTCCGGGTTGATCCAGCGGTGAGCGTCGTCGTCCCTTTCGCTGCAGCGCCGCCACATCTCGCCGTAAATCCTGTCCAGGTGAGGAATCAGGATGAGAGACACCGGGTCTACGTCCACGGGGACTTCTTTCACCAGGCCGGGTTCCAGGTTTTTGGAGGAAACTTCATCGCCTTCAAAGCGAATCAGAATTTCGTTGTCTCGGGCCGCCCAGGCTAACAGTTGCAACAGATAATCCGCCTCGTGGTCTGCCCACAGGGACAGACCGATGGCAGATTGGCAGGTTGGATTGTTGCCCTGGCCCACGCCGAGAGGTTGGCCCAGAAGATTCAGTACACCCGCCAGCAAAAATCGGCGGGGCGGGTGAGCGTCACCGAAGACGGAACGGATCAGTTCGCGGTTTTCATCCGACACACGCAGGTTAATCTGACGCCACAGAGACTGTGCGACCGGGCTTGTGAACAGCGATCCCCGCTCCAACATCATGGCTAACCCATACACGGACTGGCAGGTTTCCGGAAAAATAGCCTCGTCGATCAGCGCCTTAACCAGAGCGGTGTAACAGAAATAGTCGTCTTGCCCGGTCATGGTAAGGCCAAGCGCCTTGGGGATCAGATCATCGGCATCCTGCTCCCTTAAAAATCGCAGCATGACCGCGTGATACGGTGACGCCAGACCGGTTTCACCCATAACCCGGGAAAAGCATTCTGCCTCGCTGATCAGGGCTTCCCGATCCATGTCTTCCAGCCGTTGGCGATAGACCTCCAGGCCGGGATCTTCGGCACTGGCGGGCGTCGGCGCAAACAGTGTCTGAACCAGCAATGAGGCGTTGATATTGCCGGCCGTATCAAGCGACGGGTCGTACAGGCAGGCCGCGATCTGCCCAATCATTTCCCGAATGCTGTCCACCTGAATAGGGCGCTGTTGAAGCAGACGCCAGACCTCTCCAACCAGGCTGTCCAGAAGGCTCGCATAGCCCAGATGATCGACCAGGTATTGGTACAGGGATTGAACGATCACACCAAGCTGTTTGGGGCGCTCTCGATCAGCTTCTGACAACGAACCGGATAGCAAGTCCAGATTCAGCGCCATGACCTGGGTCAGAAAGTGAGAGGCCTGCTCAGAAGAGATCCCGGGGTGAAAAAAATCACCCCGAACAACCGCCAGCATTCGAAGTTCGCTGATGATTTCCACCACCGTGGTGGTGGCCCCTGCCGCGCGAAGCGACTGCCGGGCTAACGCCGGTTTCAGCAATTCGGGCTTGGACCAATCGCTGGTACCAAAGATCCCTGCGCCTTCCAGCGTTTTCACCCGTCGATAGAGAACGTCGAAGCCCCCAGGCAGGAGCATCAGCTGGCGCGCTCGCTCGAGCAAACCGATGCTCGAGGCTGTATTGTCAGAGCGGCGGGCACGGGCGAAGTCGGCGATGGCGACGTCGAATTGCATCGACGCGTTGGCTATTGCGGGGTTACCAAATCGGCTCAAACGTGGAAACCTTGTTATGTTGGTTAATATACAGGGTCAGAGTAGCGCTAATATACCCGAAGGCCAATGAACAGGATCGTTTCTTTATGTTGCCAATGAAAGTAATTGGATTGCTGGGAGGCATGAGCTGGGAATCCACACAGACCTACTATCGTCTTTTGAATGAAAAGGTGCGTCGTCAATTGGGTGGGCTTCATTCGGCCCGGATTCTTCTTTACAGCGTCGACTTTGCAGAAATTGCCGAATTGCAAAAGGCCGACGAATGGGACGCAGCCGCCCGTATACTCAGTGACGCCGCTCGTTCTGTTGAGCAGGCGGGTGCCGATTGTCTGCTGATCGGCACAAATACCATGCATAAAGTTGCTCCGCAGATCGCTGGGAGCATCGATATCCCGCTGTTGCACATCATGGATGCGGTTGGAGACGCCATTCTGGCTGATGGCAGGGATTGCGTTGGCCTGCTGGGCACCCGATTCACCATGGAGCAGGCCTTCTGTGTAGAGAAGCTCGAGGCCAAAGGCATTAGTGTTCTTGTGCCTCCTTCCGATGAAAGGGACCAGGTGCACGCGGTGATATTCGACGAGCTATGTCAGGGCGTTTTTAAGGAATCTTCTAGAACGTCCTTCCTGGGCACGGTGGATCGGCTTCGTGAATGGGGCGCACAGGGGGTTATTCTGGGCTGCACCGAAATTGGATTACTCATCAACGACTCGGACACCGACGTGGCGCTGTACGATACCACTGAGTTGCACGCACAAAGCGCCGTTGATTTTGCGCTGGGCCCTGAAAAAAAGACGATTTAACCCCAAGCAGGAGCAGGTTTAGTGACAGCGTATTTCGTTCAGGCGTTTATCTATCTGGCGGCGGCGGTCATCGCGGTTCCATTGGCAAAGCGATTCGGGTTGGGCTCGGTGCTCGGCTATCTTGTGGCCGGTGTCGTTATTGGCCCGGTCACCGGCCTGGTAGGCCAGGAAACAACCACCATCCAGCATTTTGCTGAATTCGGCGTGGTCATGATGTTGTTTTTGGTTGGCATGGAACTGGATCCAAAAGCACTGTGGGCAATGCGGGCGCGGTTGCTCGGGCTTGGTGGTCTGCAAGTGTCGCTGACGGCGCTGGCAGGAATGGCCTTTGCTCTCTGGCTTGGTTTGGTCTGGCAAACGGCGCTGACGGTGGGCTTTGTGTTTGCGCTGTCCTCCACCGCCATCGTATTGCAGACGCTGAATGAAAAAGGTCTGGCACGCACCGAGGGAGGCCGAAGTGCCTTTTCGGTGCTGCTGTTCCAGGACATCGCCGTCATTCCCATGCTGGCCATCATACCCTTGCTGGCCTTGCCGGGATTGATGGATACCAGCGCCTCTAGCGGTTCTCACAGCGCCGATCTCAGCCTGGTTGATGGCCTGCCCGTCTGGGCACATGGCGGCGTGGTTGTTCTGGCGGTCGCGCTGGTGATTGTGGGTGGCTATTTTCTGAGTCGGCCCCTGTTCCGGTATGTGGTTCAGTCTGGCCTTCGTGAGGTGTTTACGGCCACGGCGTTAATGCTGGTAATCGGTATCGCTGCGCTGATGAGCCTGGTCAACCTCTCGCCCGCACTGGGCGCCTTCCTGGCCGGTGTGGTGCTGGCCAACAGTGAGTTCCGCCATGAACTGGAGGCCAACATCGAGCCGTTCAAGGGGCTGTTGCTGGGGTTATTCTTCATTACCGTGGGCGCCGGTATCAATTTCGACGTGCTGGCGCAGCAGTGGGGCGTGGTACTGTCTCTGGCGGCAGTTGTTTTGCTGGTAAAAGCCCTGATTCTCCTGGGCCTTGCGCTGTTATTTCGCATCAAGGGCAGCAATGGGTGGCTGTTTACCCTTGGCCTGGCCCAGGCCGGTGAATTCGGATTTGTACTGCTGACTTACGCTGTTCAGAATCAGGTCATACCTGTGGATCTTTCCCAGGTTCTATCGCTGGTCGTGGCGCTCTCAATGTTCCTGACGCCGGCGCTCTTCATTCTGTATGACCAGGTTGTGCTTCCCCGGTACAGACGCAGGACAAACGAGCCGGAGGCAGACAGCATTGACGAGGCAGCTCCGGTGATTGTGGCGGGCGTGGGCCGGTTTGGTCAGATTGTCTGCCGTCTTCTGCGGGCGAACAACATCCCGATCGTCGTGCTGGACCACGAAATACAGCAAATTGAAAACGTCAGGCGGATCCAGATCAAAAGCTATTTCGGCGATGCCAGTCGCCCTGAACTGCTGGAGACTGCAGGAATTGCCCAGGCCAGACTGTTGGTTGTAGCCATTGATGATCGGGAGCGGTCGGTCAAGATGGTGGAGCACGTGAAAAAGTTCTATCCCGGTGTTTGGGTGCTGGCAAGGGCGTTTGATCGGGGACACGGCTACCAGTTGCGAGGTGCTGGCGCCGACGACGTTGTTCGGGAAACCTACCATTCTGCTCTGGAACTGGGTGGTCACGCGTTAACCGCCATGGGAGTGCATCCGTTGCGGGCGAAACAGATGACCTGGGCATTCTATGACAACGAATCCGCCCACGAAGACGAGTTGTACGAAGCCTGGCAGGAAATTGAGGAGGGCATAAGCTTTAGCCCCCGATACGGCGAACTGTTCATGAAGCTTGAAGAAGCCCTCAGTTCCGCGATGCAGACAGACTGGGACGATCCCAAGAGGGAAGATGTTCCGGTCTGGACGCCGCCGCAATCAGAACCGGATTAGTCTCCAATAGCCTTGCGCTGCTTGTATTCGGTAATCAGCTCCTCCACTCGTCCGTCTTTGACCAGCTTGTAGAGAACGTCCGCTACGGCCTCTCGGAAGTCATCACTGTTGCAGGGAGACTTTTTGGGAAAGGTGAAAAACACACCCTCAGAGCTAATCGGCGGTTCAAGCGCTGTGAACTGATCTGCTTTGCCTTCGCGGGCAAGCATTGCGCGACCTTGAAACTTTTCGAAAAGCACGTAGTCCACTCTGCCTGCCTGAGCCATCAGAAAGGATTGTTGGATGGATGGGGTGCCAAAGATGTTCAGATTCTCCTCGGCGTAATGGTCGAAGTTCTGACCGAAACTATTGTCGATTAAGGTGGAGCCTTTTTTGTCCAGTAAGTCGGGCCAGTGCCGGTAAACGAACTCCTCGCCAGCGGGCACCCATACCGATGTTGGAAGCTGAAAAATCGGTGGCAGGATATAATCCATATATCCGAAACGCTCGCTGCTCATGAACGCGCCAGCCACCATATCCAGGTCACCTGCTTTGGCGAGATACTGCACCCTGGCCCAATTGCCCACATGCCGCACGTCAGCAGTCACTCCTAGAGGCTCAAGAATCTCTTTCAGCAGGTCGGGTACAATACCAATGAGGTGATCCGGGTTGTCACGGTCTTGCCATAAAAACGGTGGAGCTTCTCGATTTCCACTCACGATAAGCGTGTTACAGCGGCTATCGGCCATTGCAGCAGTGAGCGGCAAGATAAGCAAAAGAGCAGATGAGCTGATCACATGAATAAGGCGTTTCAAGATTGGGCGCTTCTTTTCTGGTGAAGGGTGGTTATCGTAACTGATTAAAATCGAGTCCAGTGTCATGAACCTTATAGAAAATTATGATCGCCGGTGACAAGAATTAATTTCTCAGCACGTACTGCTGGTTGTATTCGGCGATCAATTCTTCGACACGTCCGTCCTGGACCAGTTTGTAGAGTTTGTCGGCGACTGCCTCTCGGAAATCGAAGTTATTGCAGGGAGACTTTTTCGGGAAGGTAAAAAAAAGTCCCTCTGAGCTGATGGGTGGCTCAAGCGCGGTGAATTGACCCTCTTTTCCTTCCCGGGCCAGTTTTGCCTGGCCTTGGAGCTTTTCATAAAGCACGTAATCCACGCGGCCTGCCTGAGCCATCAGAAAAGACTGCCTGATTGATCGAACCGGAACGATATTCAGGTTTTCGTCGGCGTAGCGGTCAAAGTTCTGGCCAAAGCTGTTGTCGATAAGCGTGCTACCGGTTTTACCCAGCAGGTCAGGCCAGTGACGGTAAAGGAACTCCTGACCAGCCGGCACCCATACCGTGGTCGGAAGCTGCAGGATGGGCGGCAGAATGTAATCCATGTAGGTGAAGCGTTCACTGGTCATGAAAGCGCCAGCCACCATGTCCAGTTCGCCGGCCCGGGCCTGGTGTTGAACCCTTGCCCAGCTACCGACATGACGCACCTCGACGGTCACACCCATTGGCTCCACAATTTCTTTTAGCAAGGCAGGAACGACACCGATCAGGCTGCCGGGATCATCACGATCCTGCCAGAGCAGTGGGGGGTATTCCGGGTTGCCGCTCACCACGAGATTCTTGCAGCGAATCTCGGCCATTGCCGTGGTGAACGTGATAAAAAAGAAGCCTGCTGACCAACTCATCAGAGCAATCAGGCGTTTTGAAAGCTGGTACATCTGTGAGGTGCACGCTGCCGGAGTCAACATTGTCCTGCTTATGTCCCATAGAAACACTGGCCGCAAGCGCCAGCATTCTGATGCCTCTTGACAAGTATGGTCTACCGCAAGCACAAAAAAAAGCGTGACCGGTTCCGGCCACGCTTTGTTTCCTGGTGAAGTGTGAGCGATCAGGCCACGTCGAAGCGGTCCGCGTTCATCACTTTGGTCCAGGCTGCGACGAAGTCGTTGACAAACTTCTCTTCGCTGTCGTCCTGGGCATACACCTCTGCATATGCTCGCAGGATCGAGTTGGAACCGAACACCAGGTCAACACGGGTCGCGGTGAACTTGGTATTGCCGCTCTTGCGATCCACGATGTTGTAGGAGTTCTTGCCAGTGGGCTCCCAACGGTTTGCCATGTCGGTGAGGTTCACAAAGAAATCGTTGGTCAACTGGCCAACGCGATCCGTGAACACGCCGTGCTTGGTGTCGCCGAAGTTGGTACCTAATACCCGCATGCCACCGAGCAGAACTGTCATCTCAGGTGCGGTCAGGCCCATCAGCTGAGCACGGTCCAGAAGCATTTCTTCCGGCTTGACCACATAGTCCTTCTTCTGCCAGTTACGGAAGCCATCGGCCAGCGGCTCCAGCGGCTCGAACGACTCTGCGTCTGTCTGGGCGTCGGTGGCGTCGCCACGACCCTTCAGGAACGGCACGTGTAAGTCATGGCCGGCGGCTTTGGCGGCTTTCTCAATGCCCAGGTTACCGCCCAGAACGATGACGTCAGCAACGCTGGCACCCGTGTCGGCGGAAATCTTCTCGTAGACCTTGAGAACCTTGGCCAGACGGTCAGGCTCGTTGCCTTCCCAGTCTTTCTGCGGTGCCAGGCGAATGCGCGCACCGTTGGCACCACCGCGCATGTCTGAACCACGATAGGTACGGGCACTGTCCCAGGCAGTGGTGATCAATTCGTTGAGGCTGAGGCCTGCTTCTTCGATCTTTTCTTTAACCACTTCCTCGATGTAGTTGGTCTCACCCTGAGGAACCGGATCCTGCCAGATCAGGTCTTCATCAGGTACATCCGGGCCGATGTAACGGGCTTTCGGGCCCATGTCACGGTGCGTCAGCTTGAACCAGGCGCGGGCGAAGCAATCCTGAAAGTAGGCCGGATCGGCCATGAACTTTTCGCAGATCGCGCGGTACTTCGGGTCGACCTTCATCGCCATGTCGGCGTCGGTCATCATCGGCCTGACGCGCGTTTTCATGTCGGTCGGGTCAACCGGCATGTGCTCTTCTTTGATGTCGATCGGTTCATACTGGTTGGCACCGGCCGGACTCTTGGTGAGCTGCCACTCGTAACCGAACAACAGGTCAAAATAACCCATATCGAATTTGGTCGGGTTGGTGGTCCAGGCGCCTTCAATACCAGAGGTCACCGCATTTGTGGCTTTGCCATCCAGGTTGGGGTTCATCCAGCCGAAACCCTGGGTTTCGACATCAGAGCCTTCCGGCTCTGGACCAAGCGCCTCTGCATCACCGTTACCATGTGCCTTACCGACGGTATGACCGCCAGCCGTCAGGGCGGCAGTTTCCTCGTCGTTCATTGCCATGCGAGCAAAGGTGGTGCGAATCTGCTCCGCCGTCTTTTGAGGATCGGGGTTACCGTTCACACCTTCGGGGTTGACGTAGATCAGACCCATTTGAACGGCGGCCAGCGGGTTCTCCATGGTGTCGGGCTTGTTGACGTCTTCGTAACGACTATCTGACGGGGCCAGCCACTCTTTTTCCGCACCCCAGTAAATGTCTTCCTCGGGGTGCCATATATCGGCGCGGCCATAGGAGAAGCCGAAAGTTTTCAGGCCCATGGATTCATAGGCAATGTTGCCAGCCAGAATGAACAGGTCGGCCCAGCTGATCTTTTTGCCATACTTCTTTTTAAGGGGCCAAAGCAGGCGGCGCGCCTTGTCCAGGTTCCCGTTGTCTGGCCAGGAGTTAAGTGGAGCAAAACGCTGGTTGCCGGTTCCGGCACCACCACGACCGTCCGCCAGGCGATACGTACCAGCCGCGTGCCATGCCAGACGAATCATCAAGCCACCATAATGACCCCAGTCAGCAGGCCACCAGTCCTGGCTGTTGGTCAACAGGTCGTGCATGTCTTTTTCAAGGGCTTCGTAGTCGAGCTTTTTGACTTCTTCCCGATAGTCAAAATCATCGCCCATCGGGTTGGATTTGGTGTCG
Organism: Marinobacter sp. CHS3-4; assembly: GCF_030053415.1. Classification (GTDB taxonomy): domain Bacteria; phylum Pseudomonadota; class Gammaproteobacteria; order Pseudomonadales; family Oleiphilaceae; genus Marinobacter. Next base: position 998,541 of record NZ_JASGBJ010000002.1, on the reverse strand, counting down.
TGCTGATGAAGGATTTCGAGATTCAGATTTTCCGGCCACCACGCCTTCACATCTCCGTGTTCTTGCGTGTTTGAGCCGTGCATTACCGGGCATTTTCCGGCGCTATCGTTACCGCCCATAACTCTCTCCGATCTTGATTGGTTGTTTTGAACTACCTATCTCAGACGTCGATTGCAGGTTTGGGTCAACGCCGTTACAGAGCACGCTATGCACTTAATCTGGACGTTCACCGCTGAGATATTTCAGTTATAGCAGTGGGTCGCGATTGTCACAATTTAGTTTTAGTCACCAGTCCTATAGCCTATATTTATCGTTGTCGACTTTTCAGGTAGCGCAAGGAGGTACGGTGGAACCAGCCTGAGTGGTTCAGGCTACCGATGAAATTTAGTTGCTAACTCACGTTTTTGCCACTGGCGCTCAGGCTTGTTTGAGAGTATTCAAAAGCGATTCTGGTGCCCAGGGCCGGGGGTTTTGTTCCTGTTCATGCATCAATTCCACCAGTTTTTGATTAACCGGCGCCTTCAAACCCAAGGATTCGGCGAGTTTGACGACTTCGCCATTGATCCAGTCGATTTCTGTGGGACGCCCGGCCTGAAGGTCTTCCCACATGGATGACCTGGCTACCGGGTCAATGGTCAGCATCTGTTTGGCCACTCGGGTAAAAATCCAGTTGGGTGCAGACATCAGGACCGGAATCAGCGCGTTGGGGAGTCCGGTCAGCTTAACGGTTGGAATGCCCGCCTGTTTGAGTAGTCTGAGTGTTTCTTTCTGCGCCATCGCCAGTGCCAGGCGGTAGTCACGCTGGGAGAGTTCTTCCAGAAGGGGGACGCCGGAGAGCGCGTTAACGGGGTTATTCAGGTTCAACAAAAGCTTGGACCACATGACGGATTCAATGTCGTCTCGCAGTTCCAGTGGCAGGCCTGCGTTGTTGAACCAGGGCAGGGCGGGTTCCAGGGCCGGATCCGCCGCCGCCATCAGATGACCTTCAGTGCCCTGGTGAAAATGCCCGGGTGATTGCTGCAGCACATTGAATGGCACCATGCCAGCGATCACTGTGGCTTCTGGCATAGTGTCACGCAGCCGCTCGGCATTGGAGATGCCGTTTTGAAAACTGACAACGGGAACGCCGGGTTTTACGAAGGGCGCCAATGCTTCCCCGGCCTCTCGAGTGGCCGCAGACTTGACCGTGACTAGCACAAGGTCTGTCTCCGCAGCGGCGTCAGCAGACGTCGTGTACTGATCGCCGGTGAGGCTCTGTCCACTTTCAAAACCCTCGTAATCGGTCACCTTGAGGGGATGGCTTTGGAAGGTCTCCTGCATTCGGGGGCGACCAATCATGGTGACATCGGCACCGGCGGACATCAGACGGCCGCCGATGTAGCAACCAATACTGCCAGCGCCGAAGATGGCGATTTTTATCGGATTTGTTTGCATGAGTGATCTCCGGCATCGTATTGATTTATGGTTGTTTGACTTTCAACTGCCAGCACCCGAATTGGGTGCCAGCTTATGAAATTCTCAACGGGTTGTCGTTCGCATGATAGACGGAGGGGCTATGTCCAACAGTAAAACGGTTGTCATTTCAGGTGCCAATAGAGGCATTGGTCTGGAGCTTAGCAAGCTGTACGCCGAGAGGGGATGGTCTGTCATAGGTGTTTGTCGTGAAAGCTCCAGTGAGTTGGATGCGATTGCGACTCGTGTGATCGATGGCGTCGATGTCACCACTGATGAGGGCATAAAGACGCTCGTCAGCGGGCTTGCGGATACATCAATCGATCTGCTGATCAATAACGCTGGCCTGCTTCAGGATGAGAAACTGGGCAGCATCGATTTCGATTCGATTCGAACGCAGATGGAAATCAACGCCTACGCGCCTTTGCGAGTAGCTGAGGCGCTTGTGGCAAAGATTCCGGAAGGTGGAAAAATCGCCAACATCACCAGCCGAATGGGGTCAATTGCTGATAACGATTCGGGAGGTCGTTATGGTTATCGGGCGTCCAAAGCGGCATTGAATGCCTTTGGAAAATCCCTGGCGATGGACCTGAAACCCCGAGGTATTGCCGTTGCGCAGTTACATCCGGGCTATGTTAAAACGCGCATGGTAAATTTTGGCGGTCTGATTTCGCCGGAAGAATCCGCGAAAGGTTTGGCCGCGCGAATTGATGCCCTTGATCTGCAGAACACCGGCAGCTTCTGGCACAGCAACGGAGAAGAGCTGCCCTGGTAGGGGGCGGCTTTTACGGTGCCTCAGGATACTAGAAAAATATCGACGGCGGCTGCCCTGGGCTTCCAGGGCAGCATTGCCGTTGTCGGCGCTCTTGCGGTCTGGTTGCTGGGCGTCGATGCGTTGACTAGCCAGCATGGATGGGCCGTTGATGCCGGTTTGGGGATTGCTGGCAGCCTCGTCACCTTTGTAGCGCTCAGCGGCCTATCGCGGGCGGCCGGCCCCATGCAGGATCTGCTGTCCGAGCACATGCGCCAATTGCAATCCTTTGCCAACGATTACGGTTGGTGGGTACTTGCTGCGCTGTCGTTGCTTGCGGGCGTGGGGGAAGAACTACTTTTCCGGGGCGCCTTGCAAGGCTGGATGACTCGTCACCTCAATGACGCGTTTGCCATCGTTCTTGCGGCAATGGCCTTTGGCCTGGTGCACTACCTGTCTTTCGTTTACTTTTTGATTGCCACCGGGCTGGGGCTTGTTCTGGGTATCGTCTATTGGCTGACGGACAGCCTGTTACTGGTGATGGTGTGGCACGGTGTGTACGATATGATCGCGCTTTACGCACTGCGGCGGCACCCTGAAAGATTCGGCATCCATTGATTCAAGAGGCAATTCCTGATGAAAGACAAATTCATCAAACTGTTCTGGCCCATCCTTTGTTTTTTTGAAAAAGGAGGCAGTTCGGAGGGTTACCGTCCTTCCCATCGCAAGATTCTGTTCGCCGTGGGCTTCCTGTTCTTCGTGCTGTCCATGGCGACCCTGTTTTTCGTGATGATCACCGGCACCTTTGGCGCTCTGTTTCCCGTTGTGGTCTTTTTCGTAATCAGTCTGGTGTGCGCCGTGGTGGCCGTGCTGGGCAGCGACAGCGCTGTTGCACGTATCTGGGGTAATCAGAAGTCCGGTGAATGAATAACTGTGGTTTATGTAGGTAAATCAGCAAAATTGATTCGCGGAATAACCAGACTGTTCCCATAATCAGGTCACTACAAAGATAACAACCGGTGGTGATCCATAATGGCTGAACGACAAGAATTGCCGGGCTGGCGATGGGGCCCGTTTACCTTCCGACTTCCCTTCTATCACACCAAACTGTGCATGTCCGAGTTCCTCCAGGGGCTGCTGGTGTCGGCGGCCACCGGTCTGGCGCTGGTGCCTGTGATGACGGCCTATTTCGGATTCAGTTTTGAAGAAGCCGTTGCGTTATCCATGGTTCATGCCTTCCTGATCGCCTCGGCTGTGATCGTGTTTGGCGAGCCCTATGCTGGTGGCTGGATCACCCCGGCACTGCCGCTGATTCTGGCCTTTGTGATCGGGGGCTATGAAGACCCTTCCAGCCGATTTCAGGCCATGACGGCGCTTACCCTCGTATTTACCGCGTTGGTGTTTATGCTGGGTATAACGGGGCTGGGGCGACGATTTGTTATTTGGCTGCCAGATACCTTGAAAGCTGGCATTATTCTGGGCGCCTCGATCGCTGCCCTGAAGCGTGTGTTCATCGACGACGCGGACAAATTCCTTCTTGAACAACCGATTGCCACCACGCTGGCCTGTGCGGTTTGCCTGATTTTTACCTTCTCCATCCCCATGCAGAAACTGAAAGCGCGAAATCGCTTTTTCATGATGCTCGGGGCTCTCGGATTATTGCCCGGCTTTCTGATCGCGGCCGCGGTAGGCCCGTTTGTCGGCGAAGTGTCTTTCGATATTCAGTGGGGATTCATGATCCCGCCAATTGGTGAGGCGTTTGCCAAAGCATCGCCTTTGGTCAATGGCTGGCCGACCATGGAAATGATTGCCCAGAGTGTGCCATTGGCGTTGATCGCTTACATCATTCTGTTTGGCGACATCGTCACCGGCAACGAAGTGCTGCGCGACGGTATGGCGGCGCGTAAAGACGAGCACATCGACATTAACCTGAACCGCACCCACTTTTCGCTGGCCATCCGCAACGGAGTCATGGCGATTCTGGCGCCCTTCTTCCCGACACAGGGCGCAGTGTGGACAGGCGTCCACGTGATTGTCGTGCAACGTTGGAAGCAGGGTCCGGCAGCCATGAACAGTCTGCACAGCGGCATGGCGTCCTACTATTTGATGGGGTTGCCGTTCATTTACTTCCTGGTACCGCTGCTGACCGGGCTCAAGCCGCTATTGGGCATCGCGCTGTCCCTCACGCTGGTGCTGACCGGCTTTGCCTGCGCCTACATAGCCATGTCCATTCCGCGGGAGAACGCTTCCCGAGGTACGGTCGTGCTGATCGGTGCGTCCCTGGCATTCTTTGAGCCCTGGATTGGCCTGTTGATCGGCGTGATTGCCACCTTGGGCCTGGTAGGTTGGGACCGAAGCGAGGATCCGATTCCCCATGACTGATTCAGACGGGCATAATGGAGCACAACGAAGTTTCTAATGGATAGTTATGTTAAGGATCTCGAGTTCTGTCACCCTGGGTGACTGGGAAATCGATCTGTCACAGATTCGCGCGCAGGGTGCTGGCGGGCAGAACGTCAACAAGGTGGCGTCTGCCGTGCACCTGCGCTTTGATATTCCCAACTCCAGCCTGCCGCCGTTCTATAAGGAGCGGTTGATGAAGCTCTCGGACCAGCGCATCAGTAAAGAGGGGGTGATTGTGATCAAGGCGCAGTCTTTTCGCACCCTCGAGCTGAACCGGGAAGACGCTCTGGAGAGGCTTCGGGAACTCATTCAGAGTGCGGCACGACAACAAAAGGCCCGCCGACCGACTCGTCCCACGAAAGCCTCTAAACGCCGTCGACTGGATAGCAAAACCCAGAAAGGAAAAACCAAGGCCCTGCGTGGTAAGGTCAAGATCTGATGGAAGGAGTGCTGCCATGCAGATAGCCTACCGCGCTCGCGATATTGCGGAAGCCCACATCGTTGCTGGCATGTTGCACGCGCAGGGAATCGAGACCCATGTGGGTGGTCATTACCTGCAAGGTGCCATGGGTGAAATCGGAGCCGCCGGTTTCACCAATGTGCACGTCGAGGACGACGATTACCCGAAAGCCCGTGATCTGATCGCTCAGTATGAGGCCAATCAACCAGATGAACCTTCTGCCAAAGACGTCACTGACCGGGCTGACCGCTACGCCATCGGCTTTCTGCTGGTGATTGCGATCCTGGTGGCCATTTTTCTGGGTGCGCTGTAATGGGTTGGCTCTGGCTTTGACGGATCGTTGCCCGGTGTGCGAACAGGGGCAGCCGTCTCTGTTTCAGACGATAAAGTCCATTCGTTACAACCGTTGCCCTGTGTGCATGGCGACCCTGATGGCACCCGAGTGTCGACTGAATTCCGACGATGAGCGCGCGGTCTATGCGCTTCACAACAACGACCCGCACGATTCCGGCTACCGTCGCTTTCTCTCCCGACTGACCGGGCCACTTGAGGCTCGCGTACCGACCGGTTCCAGAGGGCTGGACTTCGGCTGTGGCCCGGGCCCCGCCCTGGCGACCATGCTGGAAGAAGCCGGTATGGTGATGTCCTTGTACGATCCCTACTTCTATCCGGATACCACGCCGCTGGAGCGACAGTACGATTTTGTGACCTGCACGGAAGTGGTGGAGCATCTGCATCAGCCGGCACAGGTTTTTCGTCAGTTGGATGACTTGATCAAGCCCGGTGGCTGGCTGGGGATCATGACCTGTTTTCAGACCGAGGACAGCCGATTTGCCAATTGGCATTATCGGCGCGATCCCACTCATGTGGTGTTTTATCGCCAATCCACCTTGCAGTGGCTGGCCGACCAATACCGTTGGACGCTGGAGGTGCCGGCCAAGGATGTTGCGCTGTTTCAGAAGCTCAAAACGTAGATAGCCCCGTCGCTTCCATGAACCGGTATTGCCAGTAACGTACCCGGGAATGATCTGCCCAGGCTTTGTATGGCAAGCTCATCACAGCGGGATTTCCAGGGCCGTTGTTCCACTGCTCTTCAAAGAACAGGTCGGCCTTGGCTATGGTGGGGTGGCTTCGATAGGCCAGAACCTGCACATCGGTTTCAAGGTTCAGGTCGTCGAGATTGCGCCGGGTGAAGTTGGCCGACCCGAGCAGCATACTGGCCTGTCCATCCCGATCTTGCCGCAAAAGCAGCTTGCTATGGCATTGCTCGCCCCGCGTATTGCACCAGCGTACGTCTACGCCATTGTTATGTAGTTCCATGGCGGCCTGACGGTTCGGGACGCCGCTTTTCTCCCGACCGAAGGCGTCGTGGTTGGCGTCCAGCAGTACTCGTACATGAACACCTCGGCGGCTGGCTTTGATCAGGCTGGTCAAAATGCCCCGATGAGATAGATAGAACATTGCCAAATCAAGTTGATCACCCGATTCCGCCATTGTGACCATTTCCAGAGTGGCATCGCGGATGGCTGATTCCGTCAGGATCTGGATACGGGCATCCGAGGCTTCCGCGGTTTCCGAGATTTCGCCCAATGCGTTATCGACAGCCTGTGTTGGTGCACCAGACATCACCAGAACGGCCCGCTCGCTTCGCAGCAGATCCGCCACCGCCGGGCCCTGAAAGCTCAATCCGATGTTGCTGTGCTGGCTGCTGCCATCGTGAGGGTTGGCGGAAGAGACCAGAGCCCTGAAGTGGTTCTGCTGATCGGCGATCAGAACTTTGCGATGGTTCGCTTTGAAGTTGAGCAGGCTTAAATAGCTGCGGAGAGTAACCGGCTCATCGCCGATCGGGTTGGGTAGCCAGCCGGATTGCGCCGAATTGCCAAACCACTGACAGCACAGGCGCCAGAGTGCGGACCAGGTAGGGTTGCTGTCCCGAAGTGGTGTCAGTCGGGTCTCGATAACGGGAATGCCGGCAGACTCGAGGCGCTGGAAGTGTTCTGATTCCACGCCACCGTACAAGGTATTCAGCGGATCTGTAATAACCATTGCCTGAAGTGCAGGGAAGGCCTCTTTCTGTCTGATCAGAGCATCCGTCAGCTGATCGGCCAGCGGGCGACTTTTGAGGTGAGTATCGCCGTTAGGGCGTTTGCGGTCTTCGCCACTGCCCCCCGTGCTGTTGTACAGAAACATGTCGACCAGAATGAACTGATGGGCAGAACCAATCATTTTCAGTGCGTGGTCAAAGATCTCATGATTCAATCGCGGCGCTTCATTGCCGAAATGAAGGGTACGGTCGGTCAGCAGTCGAGGCTCTATCAGCGGATGCATCGAGCCTTCGTAGGCAATCCCTGTCGGGAGAGGTTTCAACGAGTGATAAAGGCCGGTTCCTACGATGAGCACCAACACCAGCCCAAAGAATAACTTAAGTGTCATTGTGAGGTTCCCGTTCCCAAAGCCGTTTCCCTTCAAATCCGAACTATACGTCAGCAAAGGCCTTACGTAAGTTACATACCCTTCATTCAGACGGGTTCCTGGTCATCTCGTGAATCGGTTCCCAGGTGAACAAACACTTACAAAAAAGGCGGTGCCTTGTTCTATCCCTCGGCTCCGCCAGTTTCTAGACTGAAACCTGGCAAGAACCTGATATGGATCGCTGTGAATTCGCTACGTTTTGTTTTTCAGAGAATATTTAGCCTTCGGTTGCTGGTGGTGGTTGCTGCCGTCGTGCTTGCCATCACTGGGGATGCCCTGCCTGTCGTGAGTTATGTGGACCGGCTGCTGCTCAGTGTTCTGGGTGATACTTCCGGTGGTGCGTCCGGGGCAGTCTTGAATATTATTCAGCCCAGCGCCGTGGCAGAGGTTATCGATGCACGGGGACTGAGGGAGCCCGCTTGGTCTGCTGCAGCGATACGCGGTTCACTCATGGCCGTGGCCCTATTTCTGGTGCTGGCGGTGCCAAGGTTGGGCGGGGCCGTGGCGTTTCCGCTGGTTCTGCTTCTGGCGGGTGGTATTGTGGTGCTGCAATCAGCGCTGATGTTCTATCAGAGCGCCTGGCTGCCCCTTGGTGAAGTGGTCACCTTACTGGTGGCAGGCTACCTGTTGATGCTGTTCTGGCTTCAGCCTCACCGAACCATCGAAGAATTGACCCGGAATGTGGTGGATGCACGTTCGCGACTGAGCAAGTTGCTGTTGCGCCAGGGCAACCCGGACGATGCGCTGGAAGTGCTGGCGGATTGTCCGCCTGACGAGACCATTCTGGAACTTCAATACGACATCGCGATCACTCAGGAACGCAAACGCCAGTACGACAAAGCCACCGAAACCTTCCGCCAGATCGTGTCTGCCAGGCGCTCCTATCGCGACGCCACCAAACGTCTGGCGGCGCTGGAATCCATGGCGGCAGAGACAGGAGCGGTGGGTGGTGCTGGTTTCGATAGCACCCGTACTCTGGTACTGCCGGAACAGAGCGTAAGCCGTCCGACGTTGGGGCGCTACGAAATTGAGCGGGAAATCGGTCGTGGCGCCATGGGCGTGGTGTATCTGGGTAAAGACCCCAAAATTGCCCGCACAGTGGCAATCAAAACGCTGAGTTACGATGCCTTTGACGCCTCGGAGCTCAATGACCTCAAGTCCCGCTTTTTTCGTGAAGCAGAGGCTGCGGGACGTTTGAGCCATCCGGCTATCGTGACGGTGTATGACGTCGGAGAGGAAGCGGACCTGGCTTTCATTGCCATGGATTATGCCCAGGGCCGTCCGCTGAGCGACTACGGTAAGCCGGGCCGGCTTCTGCCGCTCAACACCGTGCTGGCCATTATGGCCAGCGTTGCTGATGCCCTGGATTACGCCCACCGGCAGAACATCATTCATCGCGACATCAAACCCGGTAACATCATCTACAATCCGGATAGCGGCGATATCAAGATTACCGACTTTGGCATTGCCAAGATATCCGACGACTCCCGGACTCGCACCGGCAGCGTGATGGGCAGTCCTCTGTATATGTCGCCAGAGCAGTTGAAGGGTCAGAAAGTGACCGGAGCATCGGATACTTACAGCCTCGGGATCACGCTCTATAAACTGGTGTCTGGCGAAACGCCGTTCCAGGGCGATACCCTGGCTGCATTAACCTACCAGATTCTGAACAAGCGTCCACGCAGCGTGCGGGAGTTCAATAAAGAGCTGCCCAACGGCGTCGTGAGGCTGATCAACAAAGCCATTCAGCGTGAACCTGACAAACGTTTTGCCAATGCCGCCACCATGGCCGAGGCATTGCGTCGACAGGCCACCCGGGAAACCGAGGAGGTAAGCTGATGCATTTGCAAGCGGCAGGCCAGACCGATATTGGCTGCGTAAGAAGCGCCAATCAGGATGCCATAGACTGGTTGATCGACAGTGCCTCTGGTCAGGCGCTCCTGATCGTCGCCGATGGCATGGGCGGTTACCAGGGCGGTGAGGTCGCCAGTCGCATTGCGGTTGACACCGTGATGGAGTTACTGGGCCCCGCCATCAAGAAAGCCGAGGCAGAAAGCCAGCATTCGTCCCGGGAACGGTTGATGCAATCGGCCCTGGATCAGGCCAGCGAGCGAATCGATGCGCGAAAACGTCAGGAGCCAAATCTGGACAAGATGGGCACAACGATTGTGATTGCCTGGGTGCACGGTCAGCAGGCGTCCTTGGCCCATATTGGTGATTCCCGCTGTTATCGGTATCGCGATGGCGGCCTCACATGCCTGACGCGGGACGATACCGTGGTTCAGAACATGGTAGAAGATGGCAGCATACGGGAAGAAGAAGTTCCCAACGTGCCTTTTCGCAATGTTCTTACCCGCGCGCTGGGTGCGTCTGATGCTACCGCTACCCTGGCAGAAGTGAGATTGGAACCGGGCGACAGACTGTTGCTTTGTTCTGATGGCTTGACCGGGGCTCTGGAAGAAGAGCTCTGGCCTGAAGTAATTGATCGTTCAGCGTCGGTGCACCTGGCGGTAAGAGCGCTGGTAACCGAGAGCCTGGAAAAACAGGCGAAAGACAATGTGTCTGTTGTGTTATTGGCGGCAGAATGAAGTGAAGGAGGGGGTGTTTACAGTATGGCAACTTTTTCGCAACTGGTAGACAGCGTCGTGGTCAACACGTTTGAGCTGGAAAAAACCGAGGTTCATGTCGGCCGCCGCGCCGACAACGATATCCGTATCGATGAGATTTCTGTCAGCGGGCACCACGCCGTGATCGAGCGGATGCCGAATGCCTATCTGGAAGGTACGGTGGACTACTACATCACAGACAAAGACAGCACCAACGGCACGTTCGTGAATGACCTCAGGGTCAACGAACGCCAGCGATTGAATAGCAACGATCTGGTGCGGATTGGCTGGAACGAGTTCCGGTTTGTTGATGAAGAAGAAAACGCGATGGAAAAGACCGCCTACATTCTGGACTGACAGGAATCAGCGGTTTGCCATAACGATGTCGGAAAAACGCTTGAGCAATGAGCCGGCGTGAGGCGCGTCTGTGACCTGAGCGATCAGCTCGTCTGGTGAGAGTCCCTCCTTCACCAGATCCGGGGTCTGTGCTTTCAGGTAGGCGCGCATAATGTCCGCGGTGAATTCCGGATGGAACTGTACGCCCCAGGCGCGTTGTCCGACACGAAAAGCCTGGTGAGGCTCAAAGTCGTTGCTGGCAATCAACACCGCAGTTGGAGGCAATTCCAGAACAGATTGCCGGTGGGTCAACTGGGCCTGAAACGTCTGCGGCATGCCATCAAACAGCGCATCGCCATCCGACGCCCCATGCCTTTGAACCGGGTAGGTGCCAGATTCGCGGCCCTGAGGATGGTATCCCACCTTGCCCCCGAGCGCATGAGCCAGAAGCTGGTGGCCGTAGCAGACTCCCAGTACCGGCACATCAGCCTCAACGGCTTCGGCCAACCACGCGGCTGCCGCTTCGCTCCATCCAGCACGATCACTGACCATGGCGGGCGAGCCGGTGACCACGATGCCATCCCAATGTCGAGGCGTTCCCGGCAGGGGATCGCGAGTGACGTCCACAACCTGCCGATCTAGCTGATCCGACAATCCGTCCAAAAACCAGCGGTCGAAGTCGCCATAGGTTTCCTTGATCGGCGGTAGGGTGTCTCCGGTTTTCAGTACGATCAGGCGGGCAGTCATCAGTCCTCAAAAACGGCGTTGTGATAGACGTTCTGGACGTCATCCAGGTCATTCAGCATGTCCATGAACTTCTCGAACAGCTCAACATCGTCGCCCTCTACCTTGGTGGTGGTCTGGGGGAGGAACTGAATCTCGTCCACTTCGAAATCGATGCCTTCGAAGGATTCCTGCAGAGCCTGCCTGGCCTTGGCGTACTCGGTATTGGGGGCAAAGACGGTGATCATGCCGTCTTCGCACTCAATGTCGGTGACGTCGACGTCCTGAGCCATCAGAGCCTCCAGCACCGCTTCCTCGTCTTCGCCCTTGAACGCGAAGATGGCGCAGTGGTCAAACATGTGGCTGACGCTTCCCTGAGTGCCGATTTTGCACTTGGTCTTGGTGAAGGCAAGGCGAACATCGCCAAAGGTACGGTTGGGGTTGTCGGTCAGACAGTCGACGATGGCCATGCAGTTACCCGGGCCAAAGCCTTCGTAACGGGCGGGGGAGAAGTCTTCACCGGCGCCACCTTTTGCCTTCTCGATGGCTTTCTCAATAACGTGGGCAGGTACCTGGTCTTTCTTCGCCCGGTCAATCAGACCGCGCAGAGACAGATTGGCGTCCGGGTCAGGCCCTCCGGATTTCGCGCAGACATAAATCTCGCGTCCGTACTTGCTGTAAACCTTGGTTTTTGCAGCGGCCGTCTTGGCCATGGAGTCTTTGCGGTTCTGGTAGGCTCTGCCCATGGTACTGCCTCGATCTTGTTTTCAAAACAGCGGATTTTACTCGACATGCCGGGTAGGTAACAGACTTATTTGGCGGTGCGGGATGGGTATCAGACAGCACCCCGTCACATTGCCCTCAGACAAATTTTGGAACCCGCTGTACCCCTTTCCGGATGGCCTGTTCAAGCGCCTTCTGAATCAGCCCCCCGGTGAATGGCACCAGATCCTCAAAGGTGATGGTGTAGCGGACACGGGCATGGCCGTTGGAATCATTATCGAAGCGGATCCGGCCCATGTGATGACGGAGTGGGCTGGCGCTCGTGATGGTGTATTCGATCAGTGACTCCGGCTCGAATCCAACCACCGTCTCTTCGATGCCCAGCGGGCCAATTCCGATTTTCCGCACAGAGCCAATGCCATTGGGGTCAGCCTGATCGCTATCCCTTACTCGCTTGATCGGGGCGCCGAGTAATTTACCGAATGTCTCATGGTCCGCAAAAACAGCGAATACCTGCTCGCGCGGCAAATCGAAAGTATCTTTAATTTCAATGGTATAGCTGGCCATATATTAGGAATCTCTGTGAGCAAATTCGTTTTTATGGGTCGTATCCTGTGTCGCCAGAGTATCTGGTTAACCGCTTCGAAAAAAGACGCTTACGGGGACAGGTTGGGAAACTGACAGCTTGCGAAATCTCTCCTATTCTCTCGGAATCAGTTTACGGTAGAGGTAGTTTCAATGATTCCAGAAACCATGAGCGCGATGCTGCTGACCGGCCACGGCGGCGTCGAGAAACTCGAGTATAAAGATACTGTACCTGTCCCCCGGCCGGGTCCTGGTCAGGTTCTGGCGCAGATCACTGCCACTGCTAAAAACAACACCGATCGCAAGGCCCGCGAGGGTCTGTACCCCACAAAAGACAAGGGCGATGTGACCTCTTTTGCCATGGGTGGGTCGCCCACACTGACCTTTCCCCGCATTCAAGGAGCCGATGTGGTGGGTCATGTGGTTGCGGTTGGCGACGGGGTCGAGGAAAGCCGGATCGGCCAGCGTGGGCTATTGGATTTCAATCTCTACGCTGATGATCGCCGTGATATCAACCTGACGCCGGATTATTACGGCCATGGTGCCGATGGCGGTTACGCGGAATACATCGCGGTGCCTTCCGACCAGTTTCACCACGTGCCAAACCCGGAACTGGCGGACGCCGAGCTGGCTTCCATGGGCATGTGCTCCTACCAGACCGGTCTGCACATGCTGACTTCTGCACGGGTCAAGGCCGGAGAGCGGATTCTGGTGACCGGTGCCAGCGGTGGGGTCGGAACGGCCCTGATCCAGATGTGCCGGATCATGGGGGCTATTCCCTATGCGCTTAGCCAGGCCGACAAGTCCGAAGCGTTGATGAGTCTGGGCGCCGAGGCGGTTCTGGACCGCTCGGACATGGACAACTTCGTTGATCAGGTAAAAGCCGTCACCGGCGGGCATCCGTTTGACGCGGTGATGGATCTGGCGGGTGGCACCATGACCGACTGTTTCATCGACGCCATGATTTTCAATATGAAAGACCGAGCGGATTACCCGCGCCTGAGCATTGCCGGTGCCAGCGCCGGCAACCTCAGTGAAATCATGTGGACCCGGATCTACCTCTATCAGGTGCAGATCTTCGGCGTTTCCCACGGAACCCGGGAAGAGGCCGAGCAGCTGATTGCCTGGATTCGCGATGGCGAGCTGAAGCCAGTGCTGCACGCCGCCTTCCGGCTGTCAGAGCTGCATGAATGTGAGCGTTACTTCACCGATCGTGGCAGCCACTACCTGGGGAAAATCGTGGTGGTGCCGGACGCCCAGTGGGAAGAACATGGGGCGCGTTTTGCTCTGGGAGGCGGGGCATGAAAAAGCCACTCACGTTCAGAGTCATGGACACTCACGCCGGCGGTGATGTCAGCCGAATGGTCACCGGAGGCATCAAACCGCTGCCCGGTGATACGGTCCGGGCGCAGATGGAATACCTGCGAGATCACGCCGATGGCCTGCGCCGGTGTCTGCTGGAGGAGCCCCACGGCATTCCTGAGATGTCGGTGGATCTGCTGGTGCCGCCCACCGATTCCCGAGCCGTGGCCGGTTATATCATCATGGAAGTGATGGGATATCCGATCTACTCCGGCTCGAACACCATCTGCACAGCGACAGCTGTGCTGGAGTGCGGGATTGTTCAGAAGCAGGAGGGCAAGCAGAGCTTTGTGTTGGAATCTCCGGCTGGCCTGGTCAACATCGATGCGGTCGTCACTGATGGCGTTGTTGAATCCATTACCTGCGCAGGGTTGCCCAGCTACATCGATACGTACAAAGACACTGTGGACGTCCCCGGTATCGGTACGGTGACCTACAGCATTGCCTATAGCGGTGGCTTCTATTGTCTGGTAGATGCCACTGAGCTGGGGTTCGCGCTGACGCTGGACGAAGAGCGGAAACTGACCGAATGCGCCCACGCAATTGTCGAGGCCATTCGGGCACAGCGTAGTTACTCCCACTATTCCCTGGGCGATGTGGGCCCGTTGCCGTTTCTGCATTTCATGGGGCCGATCGAAACGGTGGGTGACCATTACTATCGATCCCGCTCCACTACGTACGTCCATCCCGGCGTGATCTGTCGCAGCACGACAGGCACGGGGACCTCTGCGCGATTGGCGCTGATGAATTATGAGGGTCTGATCAAGCCGGGCGACTGCCTTGAAACAGTATCATTGAGGGAAACGGGATTTGTGGGCGAATTCAAAGCCGTTCGACATGAGGGCGACCTTGACGTGGTGGAGAACACAATCACCGGAAGAAGCTACGTGATTGCCCACTCCGACATCGTTGTGAATTGCGATGATCCGATGGAGGATTGTAGCGATCTGGTCCATATCCTTACGGCCGGTTCCTGAAGGTTGCTGGATCAAGTTCCAATTTTTTCAGTCTTGAGGCCAGAGTTGTTGGCTTGACGCCCAACATGGCGGCCGCCCCGTCGTCGCCTGACACGCGGCCGGCGGCGGCCGTCAAAGCCCGTATCAGATTGGTTTTCTCAAGGTCCTGCATCTCCTGCTCGGTCATAACCTGTGAACCGGAGTGGCGTGCTGGTGGCTGATCCTCAGATCCATGTGAATCGGCCCCCTGGTCTCGCCCGGTCAGATCCAGATCCAGCTCGCCGTCGGCCGTAATTACTCGTCGCTCAATCACGTTTTCCAATTCTCTGACGTTTCCCGGCCAGTGGTAGTGCTTCAGTTTTTCCACCTCGGTTTTTCTCAGTAGCCGTCTGGGACGGTTGAACTTGACGCAGGCGCGCTCCAAGAATTCCTGGGCCAGCATTGGAATGTCCTCGACCCTCCGTCGCAGAGGCACGGATTCGATCGGGAATACATTCAGGCGGAAATACAGATCTTCGCGGAACCGCTTTTCGTTGACTTCGGCTTTCAGCTCCCGGTTGGTGGCAGCGATGACTCGCACATTCACTGCACGGGTACGGTTGTCGCCGACCCGCTCAAACTGTTGGTCCTGCAACACCCGCAACAGTTTGCCCTGCAACTCCAGCGGAATTTCGCCTACCTCGTCCAGAAACAGCGTGCCACCATCGGCCAGTTCAAATCGACCAATCCGCTCGCTGAAGGCACCGGTAAAGGCACCTTTGACGTGCCCAAAGAACTCGCTCTCGAAAAGATCCCTGGGGATGGCCGCGCAGTTGACGCGGATCAGCGGCCGGTCACGGCGATCGCTGGACTGATGAATGGCCCTTGCGATCAACTCCTTGCCGGTCCCCGATTCACCGGTGATCAGAACGTTGGCATCGGTTGGAGCCACCAGACCAATACGGCGAACAATGCCCTTGACCGCGTCGCTCTGGCCGACGATCTCGTGAAAGTAGTATTCGGCGCTCAGTTCTTCCTGAAGATAGGCATTTTCGATCTCCAGCTTATCTTTCAGAGTTTCAACTTCCTCCAGCGCTTGATGAAGTTCTTTCTGGGCTTCCCGGCGCTGGGAAATGTCCCGGAATACCACTACCGCACCCACTGGATGGCCGTTATCCATAATGGGCGTGCTGGTGTACTCCACCGGAAACCCGGAACCGTCTTTGCGCCAGAACCAGTCCTCGCCGATTTGCCGAACGTTGCCGTCCTGAAAAGCGGCGTAGATTGGACATTCCTTCAATGGAAACAAAGATCCGTCTTCGTGAGAGTGGTGTACCACTCGGTGCGTCACCCGGCCCATCAGTTCATCGCTCCGCCACCCCAGCATTTGCTCTGCCGCCGGATTTACGAATGTGGTTCGTCCCTCTGCATCGACGCCGTAGATGCCTTCACCTACGGCATGAAGAATCAGCTGGTTCTCGCGCTCCATGTCTTTGAACAGTTCCTGAACCCGCCGCCACTCCAACAGTCCACCACGGTGGTAGTGATTGGCTTCCTGACGCTCACGAAGGTCTCTTAACTGCCGGCGATCGCGCAACAGAAATATCACCTGTTGAGGGTCTGCGGGTTCAGCTCTGGAGGAAGAAATCTCCAGCCCGATGGAATGCCCATCCTGGTGGCTAAGGTGAAAGTCGCCGCTCCAGGCTCTGCCTTTGAACAGGGTTTCTTCCGTAAAGGCGATCAATTGCGGACGCTGGCCTTCGAAAAGCCGGGCGCAGGACGAGCCGATCAACGCCTCCTGTTCGATGCCCGTCAAACCGCCCATCGCGCTGTTGGCACTGGTGATTCGATCACTCTTTACATCCACCAGCATTGCCGCTTCGGGCAATTGGTCGATCCACTGAGTGTCGGTTTGGAGGGGCATGGTCGGATCTGCTGCGCTCAGGTTAGACATGGGGCTCCTTGATGCTGGGAGAAGATCATTGGATTCAGGGGATCCAAGAGTCATGCCAAAACACGAAAAATCGTCATTTGGCTCCCGAAAAATCGTAAATAACGAAATATCGTGAGCTGGTAATGAAATAGGTATTCAAAAAATACAATAAAAACAGAGTTCTAGGTTTTTCTGGAATCTGGCACGAACAATGCGATACAGGTAGTGGCCAATGAAGAAAGTCAAACAGGATCGATCGCAGAAAGCGAGTTATCGATCAAATGTGCACCACAATAGAGCATGTATTCTGCATTCAGTTGCTGAATAGATGACGAAGAGGAGGAACGAAGGATGATGACGAAAGAGCTGATGACCGCAAAAATCCTGGAAGCAAAAGCCACCAAAGGCGTTTCCTGGGAAGCGCTGGGCGAGGCCATTGGCATGTCCCCGGTATTCGCCACATCGGCGTGCTTGGGCATGAACAGCATGTCTGAAGATAAAGCTTTTGCGACCTGCGAGACACTGGGTCTGGATAAGTCTGTGGCAGAAATGCTGCAGGTTTGCCCGAAGAAAGCCTGGGGCGATTCAGTCCCGCAGGATCCGCTGATTTACCGCTTGTACGAAGTGGTCGGCGTGTATGGCGACACCATCAAGGAACTGATCCATGAGAAGTTCGGCGACGGCATCATGAGTGCTATCGACTTCTCTATGGACATCGACAAGGAAGAGAACCCGAAGGGTGATCGTGTCGTGATCACCATGAACGGTAAATTCCTGCCTTATAAATCCTGGTAATGCTGCCTTAAATCCGGGAACTTGCCCACCGCTGGGGCCTTTGGCTTTGGGGTGGGCTTTCTTTTTTTTGCAGGATTGGTTTTGGGGGGCGGGCTTGCGTGGAGGGTTTTGGATTTTTGCCGGAAAAAGAACTCGCTGCGCTCAGACACCTTTTTCCGGCAAAAATCCAAAACCCTCCACGCGCCGAGCAAACCAATGGATATCTCTCGTTAAAGATAAAGACAGAGACAAGAACAAAGGCAAAACGATAGAACAACGGGTGCGAAACCTAAGTCAGCAAGGTTCGCTTTGTTAAACATTTGCTTTACCGACCAGAGCGTTATCTTAAAAAGTCTGTCGGGAGGGGGTGGGAACCCTTTTCTGCCGGGAACAAAGGTGTCTGAGCGCAGCGAGTTCTTTTTCCCAGAAGAAATGGGTCCCCCCCCCCGACCCACACCCATACCCTCAGGCTACAAAGGCCAACCTCCAAAATCAGCCAACCCGAGACCGAACCAAAGGCGCCTCCGCCAGGGCAACCTCAACCACCGTGTGCAGCTTTTCCAATTGAGACTGAAGCATGGCGATGGGCCGGCTGCCCTCGAGGATCAGGTTGATGTCCAGGTGTTCACCCACGCTGTCTACCGCCATGTTCGCAATGCGGAAGCCGCGGATTCGGACAACCTGGCAAAGGCGTTCCAGTGCGGCCGGTTCGAAGGCCATTCGGCAGTTCAAGTTGTAGCTCGGTTGCGTTTGTTTACTTTGCGCGTTCATGCAACTTGCTCCCTGGTTTTTCTGGTTGTTTGTTGAGATTCATCAATCATTTCGCGATTGCCCGAACCGGGTTTAACGATGGGCCAGACGTTTTCTTCCCGGGCGATGGCCACGTGCAGCAGCATGGGCCCGTCGAAGGCCAAGATGGTTTCGATGCCACGGCGAATCTGGTCGGTGCGTTCGATGTGCAGCGCCGGTATATCGAAAGCCCGGGCCATGGCGACGAAATCCGGATTGTCGTCCAGGTCGATCTGGCTTTCGCGGTTGTCGTAAAACAGCTCTTGTTGCTGGCGCACCATGCCCAGGCACTGATTGTCCAAAACGATGATTTTCAGTGGCAGGCGATAACGGCGGATGGTCGCCAATTCCTGGGCGTTCATCATGAACGAGCCATCGCCGGTCACGTTGATCACCGTGCTGTTGCGGTTAGCGAACTGTGCGCCGATGGCAGCGGGCAGCCCGAAGCCCATGGTGCCCAGGCCGCCGCTGGTCAGATGGTGCCGTGGGTGGTCGAATTCGTAATGCTGAGCCACCCACATCTGGTGCTGGCCAACGTCGCAGGCGATAACCGCATCATCCGGCGCAATACGGGAAAGCTGGCGGGTAAATGCTGGCCCGGTGATGGCAGACAGCGGTTCTTCGTTATCCGCAGCCGAAAAGCCACCGGTGGTGCGCCACTGGCGACATTGTTTGCGCCAGTCATCAATGGCCAGCGGGTGCGACTCTATTGCCCGGGTCAGGCCCTCTAAGATCTGGTCCAGTGGGCCTCGTAAGCACACGTCAGCCGGGCGCAATTTGTTCAGTTCCGCGCTATCCGCATCGATATGAATCATGCGGGCGTTGGGAGCGAACTCGTCCAGCTTTCCGGTGGCACGGTCATCCAAGCGGGCGCCGACGACCAACAAAAGATCGCATTCATCCACCGCGCGGTTGGCTGCCAGGGAACCGTGCATGCCCAGCATGCCCAGATTGTCGGGATTGTGTTTGCCGGCGTTACCGATCCCTTTGAGTGTGACGACCGCAGGCATGGCTGACGTGGTTGCGAACCGGCGGAAAGGTTGTTCGCAGTGGGCCAGGCTGACGCCTCCGCCGCTGTAGAGCAAAGGCCGCCTCGCGTCGCGCAGCATCTGGATGGCTTGCGTCAGGTCAGGGCAGTGCGCCGCTGATGGCCTGGTCGTTTGGTCGGCGCTGGCTGTGACCTGCTGCAGCAAGACGTCCTTGGGAACATCAATCCATACCGGCCCGGGGCGACCTGAGTTGGCCAGTTGGATGGCTTCTTCCATGACGTCCGGAATCTCGTCAGCATCGGTGACCAGATAGCTGTGTTTGACGATGCCGAGCGTCATGCCCAGAACGTCGGTTTCCTGAAACGCATCGGTGCCAATCAGGCCAGACGGTACCTGCCCGGTGATCACCAGCATGGGTATGGAGTCACGATGGGCATTGGCCACACCGGTGATGAGGTTAGTGGCACCCGGGCCCGAAGTGGCAATGCATACACCCGTCTTTCCGCTTGCTCTGGCGTAGCCGTCAGCTGCCAAGGCGCAACCCTGTTCATGGCGACACAGCACGTGCTCCACCACCACATCGTCTACCAGCGCATCGTATAGCGGCATGATGCAGCCGCCGGGGTAGCCGAAAACCGTGTCGATACTGTGACGATGGAATGCATCCAGAATGTGTTGTGCGCCGTTCATGGGCTAGGTGTCCTTCTCGTCTTTCATCAGTGCAAAAAAAAGCCCCCGGACCTTTCGGTTCCGGGGGCTTTCTGGTGTCTTGTCGAGTTGTCGCTATCTCACTCGGTTGTCCACGCAAAAGCCCCCGGATGGCACCACGACCACCAGGACGACCTTCACTAGTACAATCACTGAAATGAGATTCATAAAATCTGCAACGGCTCTGAATCTATTGAATAATTATGTGTAGAATCTAACCCACGTTTTTAACCGGTTGCAACCAATTTTTAGTTTCCCTTCTGCGAGCGAGTCATGACAAAAGAAAAACTGGGTTCCATTGGGCTGTCTCTTTTCCTGGTGGTAGCGCTCGTGTTCTGGATTGCCAGCGGCGATGTCAAAGAGGCGGAAAGTAAAGCGCCCGACGCCGTGCAGGCCGACGAGGCCAAGCTTCCCAGAGTGCAGGTAGAAGAACGACAGGCCCGCCTCTACCAGCCGGGGTTGCTGCTGCAAGGGCAGATTGAACCTGCCAGGTCCCTGGCTATTTCTGCCAGGCTTCCGGGCACGGTTGAGTCGTTGCAAGTCAGTCTGGGGGACCGGGTTGAAAAAGGTCAGGTTCTGGCCAGGTTGTCGGACGATGGCCGGCCCGAGGTGGTAGAGCGGTGGCAGTCACGATTGCGAAAGCTGCAGGCAGACCTGGCAGCGGCTCAGCGTCTGCGGGCAAAAGATCTGACCTCTGAATCTCAAATACTGGCTCTGCAGAGCGAGCTTGCGACTGCCAGAGCCGAACTGGCTGAAGCACAACTGGCAATTGACTATCTGACGCCACAAGCGCCGTTTGCCGGCACTATTAATCGCAAGTCTGTGGAAGAGGGCGATCTGGTTCAGGTAGGTTCGCCCTTGTTTGAACTGGTAGAGATAGACCGGTTGAAAGCCACTGGTCAGGTGCCGCAACAGTCCGTCAGTCAGGTGAAACCGGGCCAGCCCGTTGCCATTCAGACCCTGGACGGCGACACCCTGAATGGGCAGGTGACGTTCGTTGCCAGCGCCGCCAACACGGACACCCGCAGTTTTGCGGTTGAGATCGAGGTCGATAACCCTGAACGCAAACGGGTTGCCGGTGGCAGTGCAACTTTGCGCATTGCGCTTCCAGAGGTGGAAGCCATCTTTTTGTCGCCTGCGTTTCTGAGCCTCGGAGACGATGGGCGTCCGGGTATTCGCCATGTCAACGGCAACGACGAAGTCGTGTTTACGACCGTCAGACTATTGAACATCACCACCGAGGGAGCCTGGGTTACCGGTCTGCCGGATGAAATTCAGCTGATCACCCGCGGGGCCGGTTTCGTGTCGGTGGGCCAGAAAGTGCAGCCTGTTGCCGCCAACACTGAGCGGGGCTGATCGCCATGCGCACGCTTATTTTTGCCGCGCTGGACAGAAGCCGCACCACCTTTCTGACCCTGTTATTCCTGATCATCGGGGGCGTTGCAGCCTTCCAGTTGATTCCGAAAGAAGCCAACCCTGACATCACCATTCCCATGATTTACGTGTCCATGACGCTGGACGGCATCAGCCCGGAAGACTCCGAGCGACTGTTGATCCGCCCCATGGAGCAGGAACTGCGATCGCTGGAGGGTATCAAGGAAATGCGCTCCACCGCTTCCGAAGGACATGCCTCGGTGATGCTGGAATTCGATGCGGGGTTTGATCCGGACAAAGCTCTTCAGGATGTTCGGGAAAACGTTGATACGGCGCGAAGCAAGCTGCCGCAGGAAGCGGATGAACCGCGCGTCAACGAAATCAACGTGGCTTTGTTTCCGGTTCTGTCCGTCGGACTCTCGGGGCCGCTGTCAGAGCGGGAACTGGTGACTGTCGCCCGCCGACTGCAGGATGCCATAGAAGGTATTCCGGAAGTGCTAGAAGTCGAAATTGGCGGCGACCGGGAAGACCTTCTGGAAGTGGTGGTCGATCCACAGGTACTGGAAAGCTATGGCGTGGATTACGACACCCTTGGCCAGCTGGTCACACGCAATAACCAGTTGGTGGCTGCGGGCAGTCTGGATACCGGTGCCGGGCGCATGACCATGAAGGTGCCCGGGGTGATCGAAACCATCGAAGATGTGATGACGATGCCCATCAAGGTAGACGGCGACACCGTCGTCACCTTTGGTGATGTCGCCATGCTGCAGCGCACATTCAAAGATCCGCGTGGGTTTGCACGCATCAATGGCGAGCCTGCCCTGGTTCTGGAAGTATCCAAGCGTACTGGCGCCAACATCATTGAAACTGTTGAAAAGGTCAAAGGCCTGATGCGGGCCGCTGAGGACCAGCTGCCGGAAGAGCTGGAAGTTCGCTACATCATGGATCAGTCGGGCGAGGTGCGTGACATCCTCAGCGACCTGTTGAACAACGTGCTCACCGCCATTGTACTGGTGATTGTATTGATCATTGCCTTCATGGGCCCACGATCCGCCTTTCTGGTGGGGTTGACCATCCCCGGGGCGTTCCTGACCGGTATTCTGGTGATCTGGGGGATGGGGCTGACGCTTAATATCGTTGTCCTGTTCAGCCTGATTCTGGTGGCGGGCATGCTGGTGGACGGCGCCATTGTGGTGTCGGAACTGGCGGATAGAAACCTCAGCGAGGGCCAGAAAGTTTCCAGGGCCTGGGGCGAAGCCGCATCAAGAATGGCATGGCCGATCATTGCCTCGACCGCCACGACACTGGTGGTATTTCTGCCGCTGCTGTTTTGGCCCGGGGTGGTCGGCGAATTCATGAAGTTTCTTCCAATGACGGTGATCATCTGCTTGCTGGCCTCGCTGGCCATGGCGTTGGTGTTTCTGCCGGTATTGGGCAGCCTGAGTGGCGGAAAGCGGACACGGGCGACGGTAAAGCAGGGCAGGATGGGGAAACTGTACCGGAAAGCCCTGGCCACCTTACTGGCATCGCCATGGCTGACCCTGGTTGGCGTGTTGGGCGTGGTGGCCCTGATTTACGGCGCCTATTACAAATTCAACCATGGCGTCGAGTTTTTCCCCAGCGTAGAACCAGATTCCGCCCAGGTTCAGGTGCGAGCCCGTGGCGACCTGTCTGTCTGGGAGCGAGATGAAATTGTTCGAGACGTCGAACAGCGGTTGCAGGGCTTGCCCGAAGTGAAAGCACTTTACGCCCGTTCGATGATTGCCGCCGGAAACCGCATGGCCCCGGACGTCATTGGCGTACTGCAGTTCCAGTTCACCGACTGGAACGAGCGTCGCCCGGCAACGCAGATTCTGGAAGACCTGAGAGAGCGCACGGCAGACATTCCCGGCATCCAATTGGAATTTCGCAAGCAGGAAGGCGGGCCCGCGGACGGCAAGCCTATTGAATTGAAGATCAGCGGCCTGGATATCGAAAAGCTGGATCGATACGTCGATCAGGTGAAAGACCAGATGAATGAGATGGGTGGTTTCGTCGACGTAGAGGACGATCGCAGCCTGCCTGGTATCGAATGGCGGCTGAATGTGGATCGTGAAGCCGCGGCCCGCTTTGGTTCTGACGTTCTTGGCGTGGGCAGCGCAGTCAGGTTGGTCACCAACGGCCTGGTGCTTGCTACCTATCGGCCGGAAGATGTCCGGGATGAAGTCGATATCGTGGTGCGCGTCCCCAACAACTGGCGTGAATTGGACCAGTTTCAGCGTCAGACGATTCAAACCTCCCGGGGGCAAGTGCCATTGTCGCAATTTGTGAAGCTGGAGCCGGGCGACAAAATTGGCAGTATTGTCCGGGTGGATGGGCAGCGCACGGTTACCGTCAAATCCGACGTGGAGCCGGACCGCCAGGCCAGCGCCTTGCTGAAGGAATTGCAGCAGAAGATGCCTGAAACACCGGAAGGCATCACCATCAGCTTCGCCGGTGAAAACGAGGATCAGAAACAGGCTGCGAATTTCCTGTCTTCGGCCTTCATGGTGGCCATCGGGCTGATGCTGTTGATTCTCGTGACTCAATTCAATTCCCTCTATCAGACCATGCTGATCCTCTCTGCCATTGTTCTGTCGACCGCCGGTGTGTTGCTGGGCTTGCTATTGAATGGCCAGTCTTTCGGCATTGTGATGGTGGGCATGGGCATCATTGCGCTGGCAGGCATCGTGGTGAATAACAACATTATCCTGATCGATACCTTTAACCAGATGCGAAAGGAAGGGTTCAGTGCTTTTGATGCGGCGCTGGAAACTGGCTGCCTGCGTCTAAGGCCGGTATTGTTGACCGCCGTGACCACGATTCTGGGGCTGATGCCGATGGTGCTGGGCGTCAACGTGGATTTGCTGACTCCCTCGCTCGGCATCGGAGCACCTTCAACGCAATGGTGGACCCAACTGTCCAGTGCCATTGCAGGGGGATTGGCGTTTGCCACCATACTAACTTTGTTGCTGACGCCGTCCCTGCTTGTACTGGGTAATCGAGTTGGAGCGCGAGTCAGGTCTCTGGCCTCATCGGGCAATCAATGACATAACGGCCACAAGAATCCCCGGCCCTGAATGTGAAGTTTTGTTGTGTCATTGCTTCATTTCTTAATGCGGCAGGCGTTCGACAATGTTCTGGACCATAATGGAGCCAAAACATGAACAGGGATTCACTTTTGCGCAGCCTGAATCAACAATTGCTGAGATTGTGCCAGAGCTTTCTGGTGATTTGCCTGTTGTTCGTCCTGCCCGCCCTGGCGCAGGCCGATGGCGCCGTGTGGAAAGAAGGCGTTGAGCGAATCGAGATGGCCAAAGAAGTAGAGTTCTGGCTGGAGCAAAGCGGCCCAAAGTCGCTGGAAGAAGTGCGGCAGTTGCCGGAGTCTGCCTGGCAGAGAAACGGCAGCCAGAGCATCAACCTGGGTTACGGTGACGATGTTTACTGGTTTCGTTTCCAGATGACCAACGGTACGCCCGCCTTTCAGTCCCTGTATCTCGAAATAGCCTACCCAGTTTTGGATCACATTGAACTGTACATGCTGCAACAGGGTCGGCTACTCGAATTCCATGAACTGGGCGACAGCAAACCGTTCGACCAGCGGCTGATCCATCACCGTAACTTTCTGGTACCGCTGACCCTGACGCCGGGTTACCCGCGGACAGTGTACCTGCGTGTGGACACCACCAGCTCCATGCAGGTGCCGCTGGTGCTCTGGGACAGGGACGCGTTTTTCGAAGCGGAGCAGGCCCGCAGCCTGTTTGAGGGGCTGTATTACGGCATCGTACTGGTGATGATTCTGTACAACCTGTTTGTCTATCGGGCGGTGGGCGAACGCAGCTTTCTCTATTACGTGGGCTACATTGCCGCAATGCCGCTATTCCTGGCCAGCCTTCACGGCGTGAGCTATCAATATCTCTGGCAGGACGCCACCTGGTGGAATGATCGGGCGATCGTGGTGTTCCTGAATCTGACGCTGTTCTTTGGCGTGGCGTTCAGTCTGCGTTTTCTGACCGTGCATCGATCCAATCACCCGATTCTGAACCGGGTCATGGCCGCTTTGATGCTTATTTCGGGAAGCTTTGCAGCGGCCAGTGTCCTGGTGCCCTACAAGTATATGATTCTGCCAACCATCCTACTCGCAGCCCTTGTATGCAGCATCCTGCTGTTGTTGGGCGTGGTCAGGTGGTTAAAACAGGATCCGGCTGCGAAATACTATGCCGTTGCCTGGTTTTTTATGCTATCCGGCGGAATAGTACTGGCTTTCAACAAGTTCACCCTGCTGCCGAGAAACTTTCTGACAGAGAATGCGACCCAGGTGGGTTCGGCCATCGGTGTGATTTTGCTGTCGGTTGCCCTGGCGGACCGTTTGAATCAGGAGAAAAAGCGTGCTTTCGAAGCCCAGCAGAAGTTACTGGCGGAGGAGCGCAAGGCTCGCATTGCTCAGGCCAAATCGCTGCAGGTTCAGCAGGAGGCCAATACTCTTCTTGAACAACGCGTGCAGGAGCGCACTCAGGATCTCGAATCCCTGAACGAGCGTTTACAGGAATTGAGCTCTACCGATGCCCTGACTGGCCTGAAGAATCGTGGGTATTTCGACCGGATCTTCAAATCCATGGTGGTTAAGGCATTCCGGTTCGGCCAGCCACTGTCGTTACTGATTCTGGATATCGATCACTTCAAGAAGTTTAACGACACCTACGGTCATCTGGTCGGGGATGACTGTCTGCAAATGGTGGCGGGTTGCATTGGTGAATACGTTACCCGAACTCAGGATCTGGCGGCTCGCTACGGAGGGGAAGAGTTCGTGGTGCTATTGCCGGAAACGCCGGAAGAGGGCGCCATTCGTGTCGCGGAAAAGATTCGCAAAAAAATCGAAGAAACCGGTTTTCGGGTCTCCGATGAAATACTCCACCTGACGGTCAGTGTTGGTATATGCGCGGGCTGTCCAGAGCGGGCCGATGCCACCAAGAGTATGTTCGCAAAAGCCGACGAGGCACTCTACGAAGCAAAAGGCGCCGGGCGCAATCGGGTCATATCCCGGTCGGATATTCAGCCGGTGGCTTCAGACAACCCGGTCTAAAGACTCGGCGCTGCTTTCACGCTGCGGTATTGTTGGCCAAGGCTGGGCCTCTTCCAGCCCGAAGGCCAGCTCCAGCAGCGTTTTCTCGCCCCCATGTTTTCCCATCAATTGGATGCCAATGGGCAACCCGTTGGACGTCTGCCCACCCGGTAAAGCGATGGCTGGCGCGCCGGTGGTGTTCGCCAGAGGGGTGAAGCTGACATAGCTGAACAGCCTTTCAAACAGCTCCTCAAAAGGCACGTTGGGGCTCAGGTAACCGATTTCCGGCGTGGTATGGCCCAGAACCGGTGTCAATACCGCATCAAAACCGGCCATTGCCCGGGCATAGTCGTGATAGGAACGTCGCAATCGCCAGAGGGCGGCTGGCAATCGGTAAAACCGCTTTTTGAAGGCTTTGTCCAGTCCGACGGTCAGGCCATCCACCTTTTTCCGGTCGAACGGGGCCTGGAACAGTCGCTTGCCATTCTGGCGCACGCCAAAAGCCAGCATCCCCCAATAGAGCGCAAAGTCTGCCGGGAATGTATCTGGCACGGGCATGGGCATCTCTTCGACGTGATGGCCCATCTCCGCCAGAGATTTGGCTGTGGATTCTACAGCCTGGCGGGTTTCATCGTCTGTGCGTTTGCCATTGATAGAGTCCAGAATCAGGCCAATTCTCAAGGGCTTGTCGGCGGCTTTTTCTACCAGACCGATGGAAGGAAGCCTGGGATTGCGATAGTAGTGCTCGGCGTCGTGATAAAAATTGGCGGTGTCCCGAACGCTTCGGGTGACCACTCCGTCCGCCACGATATTGATGGGCAGCGATTTAGCAGCGTCATTGTCCACCAGTCTGCCACGGGAAGGCTTCAGGCCAACCAGGCCGCAGCACGCGGCGGGTATTCGAATGGAACCGCCGCCATCGTTGGCGTGTGCAATGGGCAAAACGCCGGCCGCAACCAGTGCCGCGGATCCGCCCGATGAAGCGCCAGTGGAGTAACCCGTATGCCAGGGGTTGCGTGTGGGCTCTCTGTGAGCGGGCTCCGTTGTGGCATTGAAGCCAAATTCCGGCAACGTGGTTTTGCCAATGCAAACCAGGCCCTGGGCCAGTAATTGGTCTGCGAAGGGGCTTGTGCGTTGGGCTGGTCTGGCCTGGAGGGCGTCCGTTCCCTGGGTGGTCGGGAACTTCTGGACATCGGTGTTGTCCTTGATCGCAGTGGGGATGCCAGTGAACCGGGCTGACGCCGATTCTGGCGTGCCAGCCATCAGTTTTGACAAGGCCTCAGGCCCTTCTGCAATCGGTGTGACCAGAGCGTTTAATTGGGGCTGGGCCAGTCTTGCGCGTTCAAGACTGGCTATAATAAGCTCTTCGGATGTCCGTTTTCCCTGCTTGAGGAGATCTGCGAGCTCCGTTGCGTCATACTGTCCCAGAGCGTCGTCGCGAAAGGTGTGAAATGACGGTTGTCCAGTGTTTGCAGCCATCTGTAATGAGCATCCTCAGCAAAATTTTAAGGGTACTCTAGCTAAACTGCTAATGTAGCGATATGTCATATCGGGTAATCCAGTAAGTGAGTTTCATGTTCGAACAATCAATGCAGGCATTCGCCGAGCCGCTTGTGCGTAACTTTCTCGGGATCTTTTTTCTGATGATTGGCGTGCAATTTACCGCGCGCAGCCTTGGGCTGCATGCGAGAAACGGCTTTTCCTACATCAACTATGGCAGCAAAGGTTCATCGGGCTGGTGGAATCGGCAGTTATTCAATCTGTTCCGGGCGGCGATTCTGTCCGCGGTGGTGGCCCGGATATTTGTGGATATTGATGCCTGGTTTGGGGTGTTTGAATGGCTTTATTATTGGCCGGTTCTGGTAACGGGGATGCTGTTCCTGATCCTGGCCTTTGGCCTGGTGAATTATTTTCAGGCCTATATGCACGAACAATGGCGTTCGGGAGTCGATCCCGACCAGAACCAGCATCTGCTTACTGCGGGGCCTTACGCCCGCACCAGGAATCCGGTATTCATGACGGTGATGCTGGGGCAGCTCGGTTTTTTCCTGGCCTTTCCCTCTGTTTTCTCGCTGGTGTGCCTGATTACCGGCGTTGCCGTTATGATGCGGCAGGCAAGAGTCGAAGAGCGTGCACTGGCCGGCTTATTCGGCGATGCCTACCTCCAGTATCGCCAGAAGGTTCCTCGCTGGCTGTGAGTTACCCGTTCTGGCGGGCCGCTTTTATGACGTCGTAGGCGTGGCTGATTTCCCGGGTTTTTTGCTCGGCCATTTCCCGCATGCTTTCGGGCAATCCACGACCTGCCAGTTTGTCCGGATGGTTTTCGCTCATCAGTTTGCGATAGGCCTTTTTGATGTCCGCGTCACTGTCCGACGAGGACACTCCAAGTACTTTGTAGGCGTTCTCCAATTGGCTGGCGGTTGATTGTTGACCACCGCCGCCAGCCTGGCCGCCCTGCGACCCTCTCAGCATGGCTTCCAGCTGCTCCACCTGTGACTCGGGCAGTCCAAGCCCCCGTGCCACTCGCAGCAACATTTCATGTTCCGCCGGATGGATAACCCCATCTGCGGCGACGGCAGATACCTGAACCTGAAGAAACATCTGCAGCAGCGCTGGTTGTCTGCCGCTGATGCTCAGAAAATGCTGAAGCTCTGCATCCAGGTCAAAGTCGTCGGCTTTGCCCCGGTTAAAGGCAGCTTTGGCTCGCTCCCGGCTTTCACCGGACAATCGGAATTGCTCGAATAACTTCTCAGCCACCTGAATCTCGTCTCTGGTGACCACGCCATCGGCCTTACAGAGTGCCCCCATGACGGCGAAGACGGATTCCAGGAAGCCAGTCTGAACCTGGCTGATTTTCTGCCAGAGGCGTTGTTTTATTAGGCGGGTCAGGAAAACACCGGCAGCCGCGCCGATCAGGAATCCGGGAAGGCGCGCGAACATATAGCCGATCAAACCGCCGATAAACAGGCCGAACATGGTTGTGTCCTTATCAATAGGAAGGGTTTCAGTCCAAAAACTGGCTTTCGTCTACGTTGTCCTGCTGATCTGGTCGCAGGAACTGCTCAGCATAACGCCGATAAGTACCTGACTGGATGAACAAATGGAAAACGTCACGGTCCAGGTGTCCTTCATTCACCATGTGCTTCATGATGGTGAGCGACTGAGTCAGCGTTTTTCCTTCCTTGTAGGGGCGATCGACGGCGGTTAATGCCTCGAACACGTCCGCTATCGCCATGATGCGTTCAGGAACGCCCATCTGTTCGCCAGTCAGTCGGCAGGGATATCCCTTGCCGTCCATCCTCTCATGATGGGTTCCGGCCAGGTGGGGCACGCGAGCCAGCCAGTCGGGTAATGGCAGAGAGCCTAACATGCAGATGGTCTGAACGATGTGGTCGTTGATCCGGAATCGTTCTTCCGGGGTTAGAGTACCCCGCCGAATGGTAAGGTTATAGAGTTCTCCGCCGTTGGCTGCGTGTTCGGGAAGATCCATGTCGAAGCCCCAACGGTTGGCCGGGTCATCGCGGGTGACCGGTGGTCGTCTGTCCCCCCAGGGGCGAACATGATGAGGTTGGTCTGCCAGCAGTGTTTCAGCGGCAGGCAGGGGCGTTTCAGGAAGAGTGCCTATGGCTTCCTGCTCATCGGAAGACAGCCCCAGGCGGTCACTGAAATGTCTTTGCCAGCTTCTGCGAGCGATGGCGTGCAGGGCGTCGATGTCTTTGTCGTCCATAAACTCGCCACCGGTATTGGCGTTTGCGACTGTCTGAAATTCCTCCTGCAGTGCTTGTTGCTCGGCATCCCGGTCTTGTGCTGCCTGGTCCGGATCGTCACCACTCAGGCATCGCTGTAGATACCGTATTTCAGCATCGCGGTGAAGCACCTCGAAGCGGGTTCGAATTTCGTGAATGCGGTTATAGATGGTCTCCAGCTTCACGCCTTTGTCTACAACGTATTCCGGGCTGGTGATCTTGCCGCAGTCGTGCAGCCAGGCTGCCAGATGGAATTCGTACATTTCGTCGTCGGTCATGCTGAAATTGGCGAAGGGTTTGGCGTTGCTGACGATAGCCTCGTCCACCATCATTTGTGCCAGCCTCGGTACTCGCTCGCAATGCCCTCCGGTATAAGGGGATTTGGCGTCGATGGCGCCTGCCACCAGGCGAATAAAGCCCTCCAGGAGTGCCTGCTGGGTTTCGATCAGTTCCCGGGTTTCGATGGCAACGGCCGCGGAGCCGGCAATCTCATCCACAAACACGATCAGCTCGTCGGTCAGCTGGGTCTGGTCACCGCGCTCCATTTCAATCACCAGGGCACCGATCAGCTTTCGGCTTCGGTTGCGCAGGATGGCGAAAACCGGGTGACCACTGCATTGCGCACGCATGGCCTGGATCACGTCACTGTCGTCATCCTCCCCTCCAATGCCGGTGATTTCAGCCGGTGGCGCCAGTCCCTGATCCACCGATAGCACCAGTTTTTGCTCCTGACCGTTGGCCAGATACACAGCGCCACGTTTCTGGCCGATGATTTGTACGATCTGTTGCAAGACGTCATGGAGAAGCTGGTTCAAATCCTGTCCGCGATTGAGCACAGTGGTGATGTTCTGGAAGCTTCGTATCGTGCTGGCCATATCGTCCAACGCGCCGCTCAGGTGACGGGCTTCGCGAATGTGGGAATTCAACTTTAGAGAGGTGGAGAACTGGAACTTTGATAACGCGCCCACTCTGTCCGCGAGCAGCTCCAATGGCCTACCCAGTTGTCGGCCGAGAATCCAGCCAGTACCCAGTAGAATCAGAGCGATGGCACTGGCCAGAACCGTTTGCTGTTTGAGCGTCGCCCACACATCGGCAAGCAGTTCGTCTGACGGTATGGCCACGGCAATCAGATGATCTTTCTGATCCAGAGAATAGAGGGGCTCGGTTTCACCCCACCACTGTCTGTCTTCCACTTCGAAATAGCGCGTGTCTGATGTGCTTTGTGATGATCGGGTTCTCTCCAATAATTCGGCAAGGATAGGGGCCGGCTGCCCATTGACCGAACCCGTATGCGCCAGAAGGTCTCCGCGATCACTCAAAATGGCGATCTCGGTCCCCGGCGTTTGCCGCAGATTCTCTAGCTGTCCGTTCAGGTCAGTGATCGTGACATCAATGCCGAATACCGCACCCATCGCAGACGATGACCTTCGGGACAGAGTCAGCCCGGTCTCGCCAGTGGTAAAAAACTCGTAGGGAGGCGACAAATAGTTACGGCCGGGCTCCGTGGCAGCCTGAAACCAGCCTCGCAAGCGAGGGTCGTAGTCATAATCTTCCGGGACCTGTCTGGCGAGCAGCTCCCATCGCCGGTTATAAAAGAAATATTCGCGAGTTTTGGCCTGTGGGTTTTCAGTGGTAATAGTCTGCAGCAGGTATCGAGAGCCCGGTGGCGCATTGGTATATTCGGTTCGCTCGCCGTCGGGCAGTACGCGTAACAGGAAAAAGTCGCCGTTGTCGTATCCCACGTAAACAGCGCTCACGATGTTGCTACCGGTAAGCACGTCCGCCATCATCGGCAAGCGATCCAGCCGCTTGCCGATCGTGTTGGCCCAGGCAATGGAATCGTGGCTGAGGATGGTCAGCGCGGTTGCGGGTGGCTGGATGATGGCCTGAATGCGGTCGTCTACACTGATGGCCAACTGGTGAGCGGCCGCGCTGGCGGCTTTCAATTTGGCCGTTTCCATTCCGCGGAAACTCTGACCGACCAGTACGATGGCGAGAATCAGCATGCCGAGGCTGATGGTTGACGCAATGAGCACTGCGAGCGAAAACTGGGCCGGTGAACGGCGACTGGGCATGATGATCCTTTGCGGCGGTCAGTGGGTATGTCAATTAAACGTAGCCCGTGAGTGCCAAAATTTCATGACTAGTCGTCAATTGCGCCGTAGTTCTCGCCAACGTACCTGTTTTCAAAAGACCGTTTTAAGGAGGGTGGGGTGACGCCGGATTTGTTCTCTGACACAGCCGAGCCCTGGGAAGAGCCCCTGGAAGATGGGGCGGTTGTTCTTCGTCGATTTGCCAGCTCTGATGCTCGGGAACTGCTCGATGCCATCGAACAGGTGGCCAGGCAGGCGCCTCTGCGCCAGATGCAGACGCCTGGCGGCCACACCATGTCGGCAGCCATGGTCTGCTGTGGAAGCTGGGGTTGGGTGACGGACAGAAAGGGCTACCGATATCAGACAACTGACCCGCTGACCGACCGTCCCTGGCCTGACATGCCGGCTGTTCTGAGGGACCTTGCCAGAGCGGCCGCCGAACAGGCGGGATACCCCGATTTTGATCCGGATGCGTGCCTGATAAACCGGTACTTGCCCGGCGCAAAAATGGGTTTGCATCAGGATAAAGACGAAGAAGATTTCGAACAGCCGATCGTCTCGGTGTCGCTGGGTTCTCCTATCGTGTTTCAGTTTGGCGGACTGCGCAGAAGCGACCGGCCGCAGAAAATACCCCTGGAACATGGCGACGTGGTTGTCTGGGGCGGGCCGTCACGATTGAGGTATCACGGGGTACTGACGCTCAAATCTGTCGAGCATCCTTTGACGGGCGCCTGCCGCTACAACCTCACCTTTCGCAAAGCCAGGTAGCGGGTTACAGCGCAATGGCCGCAGTGAGGCCTACCACGAGCGACAGCACCATGGGGCCGGCTACTTGCAGCCCCAGAGCCCGGTCACCAATGGCTCCTGCCATGCCTGTCTTGACCAGGTTATTGACCGTTGCTGCGACAACAATACCGATGATCGCAAGGTCGTGGGACAGAGTGTTCTGAGACATCCGCGACAGTGACAGAGTAATGGCATCAACGTCCGCAATGCCGGACGCCGCCGCCAGCGCCAGGATACCTGCGTTTCCTGCCCACTCCTGCACCAGCTGGCCGAGCAGCAGAATCAGCGTTAACAGCGCACCGAACGTCAGGGCCGATGTAAGTTCAAGCGGGTTCTGCGTTGCCAGTGACGGGCTTTTCAATAATCGTTGCTGGTTTCGTTTCCAGATAACGGCGGCGGGACCAAACAGGCACAGGCTCATGGCGACAACCGGCAGCCAAAGGTCTGCGAGCAGGGCCGGGTTAATCAGCAGACAATAGACCAGGATGCGGGGGAACATGGTGCCGCAGGCAATCAGGATGCCGCTGGCCAGTTGAGGGCAAAGCTCGGGCGACTGATTGGATTGCCGGGCGTAGTGCAGTGTCAGTGCGGTGGAGGAGCTTAGCCCGGCGAATACGCTGGTAAACAGAATGCCGCGCCCCGTTCCGAAAATCTTTACCGCAAAGTAACCGACGAACGATACCGATGCGATTAACACCACCATCCACCAGATCGCCCTGGGGTTCAGTACATCGCCGGGGCCATGTCCCTCATCGGGCAACAGCGGCAGCAGCACCACCGAAATGGCCAGCAATTTTAATGCGGCGTCCAGCTCATGCTCCTGCAAACGGGCGACCACGCCGTGTATTTCTGCTTTGTTGTCCAGAATAATGGCGGTGATCACTGCCGCCGCGATCGCCAAAATCGGGTCAACCACCACCGCAACGGCGCCATAGCAAAACGTCAGCACCATACCGACAATGCCGGTGATACTCACATTGCGGGAGTTTTCCACCTGTTGATTGAACGCCACCAACGCAATGGCGATCAGCCCAATGAGCATGGCGGGAAACACCCAGGGCGTGATTTGCTCTGCCAGAAGCGCTGCAAAACCGCCCATCAAACCGATCAGGGCAAAGGTGCGAATGCCGGCGATTCGCTCACCTGGCGCTTTGTTTCGGCTTCCCCAGCCGCGCTCCAGACCAACGACAGCGCCCAGCAGCAAAGCGATGAGCAAATTGATTGCAGTGGCATGATTGTCCAGGAAATTGACGGCTATATCGTCCATTGCTGTATCTCTTCTGTTTTCCTTTCCAGTAGCCGTGTCAGGGTTTGTAAAAGGTCCCCACTGTGACGCCAGAAATGCCAGTACAGGGGCACGTTCAACGCGTGTTCTGGCGCCAGATCCACCAGCAGATTGTTTTTTAGCCAGTGTCGGGCCTGTATTTCCGGAATCATACCGTAGCCTATGCCTGCTGTGGCAAATCTCACGAAACCCTCTGATGACGGACAGAGATGAAAGCGGAAGCTGCCATGGTAGCCGAAGCTCTGCAGGAAACGGTGCTGAAGCTGATCGTTGGGGCCGTAGACAATGGCGGGCGCCACCGCCAGGGCTTCGGTGCTGATGCCATCCGCGAAATAATGCTGAATGTATTGCTCTGTGGCCAGCGCCCGGTAGGTGATGCTGCCCAGCGGTACCGCCCGCGCGCCCGCAACGGGTTGCGGGCTGCTGCACAGGCAGGCTGCTACATCGCCTTCCCGCATTCGCCTCAGGCCAACGTCCTGATCTTCGATAACCAGATCCATCAGCACGCCTTCTTCCCGGAAAAACTCGGCGACGGCGGTTGCCCACCAGGTGGACACGCTGTCCGCATTGATCGCAATGCGCAGGCGCGTGGTCTCTTCCGCCAGAGACGGTATGTTGCGGGTCAGATCTCTTTCCAGCAACTGAACCTGTTGGAAATGATTCAGCAGTTTCTGGCCGGCTGGTGTTGGCCTGAGCTCCGGATGTCGGGTCATGACTGGCAGTCCCAGCCGGACTTCGAGAGATTTGATTCGTTGGGACACCGCCGACTGGGTCAGCCCCAGGGCGTCACCCGCGCGTTCAAACCCCCCATTTTCCACCACGGCTGCCAGTGCTTGAATGAGTTTGTAATCAATCATTAGAAAATCTTATGGGGCATAACGAATATGATTTTTAAGTATAGCGCTGTCTGGGTAAGCTTCCACTCAAATTGAACGACAGCTTCCTGACGAAGGAGAGAGCAGTGCTAACAAGTTTTCTTACCGGTCTGATTGTGTGCGGCGGAATCATCATCGCTATCGGTGCCCAGAATGCTTACATACTGGGGCAGGCGATTCGCCGTGAGCATCACTGGACTTGCGTTGGCATTTGCATGAGTGCGGACATTCTTCTGTTTACCCTGGGCATGCTGGGGGTCAGTGCGGCCCTACTGGCGGTGCCCGAGGCAATGGAAGCGTTGCGCTGGCTGGGTGTTGCCTTTCTGACCTGGCTTGCCGCGGTCGCGTTTTTCAATGTGATTCGTGGCAGACAGGGGCTGGATCCGGAGAGCCGGGCTGAAACCAGCTTTAAAGCGGTGGTGATGACCACGCTCGCAGTGACGCTGTTGAACCCACAGGTTTATCTGGACACGTTGTTGCTGATTCCCTCCATTGGCGCTCAGCAGGGCAGCCAGGTGGCGTTTTTCGCAGGCGCCAGCACAGCGTCGGTGCTCTGGTTCAGCGCGCTTGGGCTTGCGGGTGCTGCGCTGTCTCCCTGGCTGGCGCGGCCATTAGCCTGGCGATTTATCGACGGCGCCATTGGCACCATGATGGCGGGGATTGCCATTCATCTGGCCTCCAATGGTCTGCAGGGGCCCATGGTGTGATTAGCCTGGCACCTGCGTGATTTCCCTTAGCCCGGCCTATGGGGTCCGGGCTTCGCCTTACTTTTAAAGCGTGCTTCTGATAAGCTTCGCCGCCTTTATCAGTCAGCCGTCCGAATGCCTGCAGTAACTGAAATCGTGACAGTCCCTCCGCGTGTTACTTCCCCTGCCTTTATCGGAAATTCGGCTGGCTATAGCCCTGTTCTGACGAACACCAACGGACATCAAGTTTATGGTTAACAAGCTCAAAGCCGACTGGCTTTCAAATATCAGAGGCGATCTTCTGGCCGGCATCGTGGTTGCCCTGGCCCTGATCCCCGAGGCCATTGCCTTTTCTATCATCGCCGGGGTCGATCCCAAAGTTGGCCTTTATGCCTCGTTCTGTATCGCGGTGGTGATTGCGTTCGTGGGTGGCCGACCCGGCATGATTTCCGCCGCAACCGGCGCCATGGCGCTGTTGATGGTCACTCTGGTGAAGGAGCATGGCCTGGAATACCTGCTGGCAGCGACCCTGCTGACGGGTGTACTGCAGATTCTGGCCGGTTACTTCAAGCTCGGTGGCCTGATGCGCTTTGTGTCGCGATCGGTAGTCACCGGCTTTGTGAATGCGCTGGCAATTCTGATTTTCATGGCGCAGCTGCCGGAGCTGACCAACGTGACCTGGCACGTTTATGCCATGACGGCCGCAGGCCTGGCGATCATCTATCTGTTTCCGTTGTTGCCGGTGGTAGGTCGGATTCTGCCGTCGCCGCTGGTGTGCATCATTTCCATGACGGGCGTGGCCATGTGGCTGAATCTGGACATTCGCACCGTCGGAGATATGGGCGAACTTCCGGATACCTTGCCGATTTTTCTGTGGCCGGATGTGCCTCTGAATTTCGAAACCTTGCAGATCATCCTGCCTTATTCCGTTGGGCTGGCGGTAGTCGGCCTGCTGGAATCCATGATGACGGCAACCATCGTGGACGACCTGACAGACACCACCAGTGACCGCAACCGCGAGTGTCGTGGCCAGGGCATTGCCAACATTGGTTCCGGATTACTGGGCGGCATGGCCGGTTGCGCGATGATTGGTCAGTCTATTATCAACATCAAGTCCGGCGGTCGGGGACGACTGTCCACACTGACGGCCGGTGTCTTTCTGTTGATCATGGTCCTGGTACTGGATCAGTGGCTGGTCCAGATTCCCATGGCGGCCCTGGTGGCGGTGATGATCATGGTATCCATCGGTACCTTTAGCTGGGCGTCCATCAAGAACCTGCGGGAACATCCATTGTCGACCAATATCGTCATGGTGGTGACCGTTATCGTCGTCGTCGCTACCCATAACCTGGCGTTCGGTGTTCTGGCCGGGGTACTGCTGGCATCGCTGTTCTTTGCGAACAAGGTCGGCCATTTCATGCTGGTAACCTCGGACCTGGATGAGAAGACCGACACGCGCACCTACACTGTGGTAGGGCAGGTGTTCTTCAGCTCCTCAGAAAAATTCACCGAATCCTTTGATTTCAAGGAAGCGGTAGATAATGTGGTGATAGATCTGAGCCGCGCTCATTTCTGGGATATTACGGCCGTTGGGGCGCTTGATAAGGCGGTGCTGAAATTCCGCCGTGAGGGCGCTGAAGTGGAAGTGATCGGCCTGAATGAAGCCAGTGCCACCATCGTGGACCGCTTCGGTGTGCACGACAAACCGGAAGCCGTTGACCAGCTGATGGGGCACTGACATGACAAACAACAACCAGCTCGAGGACGACATGTTCCGAATTGTGGCCTGCATAGATGGTTCCCGTGCCGCGCCCGCCGTATGCGATTACGCGGCCTGGGCGAGTCACCACATGGAAACCCCTTTAACCCTGTTACACGTGCTGGACGAGGCCCGTTACCCGATCGAACCGGATCTGGCGGGCAGCATTGGCCTGGGCAGCCGCGAGTTGCTGATGGACGAGCTGGCAGAACTCGACCGCAAGCGTGCCAAACTGGCGCTGGAACATGGCCATCATTTGTTGGATGAAGCCGAACGAAGGGTAAACGAATCAGACGTCAAAGACGTGACCAAGCGCCAGCGTCATGGTGACCTTACCGAATCCGTGCAGGCTCTTGAGAGTCAGACACGCCTGTTGGTGATGGGGTTGCATGGTGAAAGCAGTTCCGACCGGGATATCCACATCGGTAGCCAGCTTGAGACCGTGATTCGCAGTATCCATCGCCCCGTTCTGCTGGTGCCAGATAACTTCAAAAAGCCGGAAAGCGCCATGTTCGCGTTCGACGGCAGCGCAACGGCTTTCAAAGGCATCGAACTGCTCAAGGGTAGTGGTGTTCTGGAACGTCTGCCCCTCCACCTGGTGATGGTGGGTCCTGATACGGCAGACCGTTGGGAACAACTGAAAAAGGCGGAAAAAATGCTGGCGGGTGTCAGTGCCGACATTACCCTGGCCATTCGTGCTGGCGACGTGGAGCCTGCGCTTCACGGCTACCAGGAAGAGCACGACATTGACCTGCTGGTGATGGGGGCTTACGGCCACTCGACGATCCGTCGTTTCCTGGTCGGCAGTACCACGACCACCATGCTGGAGACCGCCAAAACGCCTTTGGTGATCCTGCGATGAGGTCTGCTGTTCTGGACATTGTTGTTGGTCGAATCGGTCTACGACTGCGAGTTTTGGGGGCCGAACAACATAATCTCTAAACCGAGGAAACTGGTCACAAAGTCGCCATTTTTCACAGAATTTTGCGGTTTTTCCGCTCCATGTTTATGTTAAAGTGACGCCTCGGTCACTCTGACAGAACCCGCGGTCTTTCGTTTTACGGAACTTGCTTCACTGCGACCCCCGGTACTTCCGGCCTCACCTCTAATGCTGATGCCATCCGACTGACTGAAAACTGGATGGCAAAACGCACGGTTATTTTCAAACGCGACCATCCCAGGCACCAAACCGATCTGTGCGCGAGACCGGCAGTTCCGATCTCCTGTAGGCGCGCTATCACGCAAAGGTAAATGCAGTATGAAATTGCAGTCAGGGAAGGCGCTCGGCCTGCTCGTTCTGGGCATGGTGATGACCACTCTCGCCCACGCATCCTCCATCACCTCCTACGGCCTTGGCGGTTTGCTTTCCAGCACCCCGGCCAACGCTGGTGCTTACATCACGGGCGAGAATCGCATTTTCGCTCAGGCACTCAACCCCGCAGTCCCCGGCTTTGTAGTGGAAAATGGCAGCGATCAGTGGGCCTATGTGA
Source organism: Marinobacter sp. CHS3-4 (assembly GCF_030053415.1). GTDB lineage: Bacteria > Pseudomonadota > Gammaproteobacteria > Pseudomonadales > Oleiphilaceae > Marinobacter. The sequence goes on along the minus strand of NZ_JASGBJ010000002.1, from coordinate 959,366 downwards.
GCAGTGATGGCAGCGCCACCAGCAACGTGGTGGCCAATTACATAGAGATTAGCGGTGAGCCAGCACTGCTAGGGATACCCGGCGAAGTGGGGTCCTTTACCATCGGCGCCGGCAATGCCATCGAGGATCTCATCACCGAACGGGCCTACTACCGCCCGGCGATCTTCCTGCAGGTGCGCGACCCATCGGTCAACGCCGGCGTGTCAGTGGTCCCGATGGCGCCGCTGATGAAAGGCAACACCTTCAAATTCGTGGTGCGCACCACGCCGGGCTTTGAAAGCGCGGATCTGGAAGGCGTCACCGTCGATTACTTTGTCGCCGAGGAAGGCTGGCACCGACTGGCCGACGGCCGTGTACTGCTGGTCTCTTCCACCGAACTGAAAGACACCGACTTTGCCGGCAAGAGCTTTGAGCTCGGGGCCAGCTTTAACGACGCCACCACCGTCGTGCAGCTGCAGCGTCCGCTGTTAAAGCGTCTGAGCGAGGGCAATTTCAACGGCGTTTCCGCCGGTTCACTGTATATGGGAGCCACCCTGGTAAACGGCTCTGACAGCTTCAGCAGCCTGAACCTGCGCCTGATGCAGGATGCCGATACCGAGGCTGCCGCCTCTGGCAAGGTGCTCGCCGGCCGTGTGGGCTTCATGGTGCTGGGCAACGTCACCAGCATGGATCGGGGCTTCCAGATTGAGCGGATCGGTATCAGTATCCGCCATGGCAATCCATTCGTGACCGATTTGAGCTATTTCCACAACCGCTACCACGGCGCTGCAACCAGCCCGCTGCTGAACAAGTCCGGCTGTGGCGCGGACGACGATGTCGATGATTTCTGTGCGTTTATGACGCCACCGGTGGATACCTTCAGCCGGGGCATTTTCAACACCCCCCGCCTGCCTTATGTGGACGCGGACTTCGAGCCCATGCAGCTGGTGCGAAGCTACTGGATGGACAAGGAAGACTCAGAGTGGGGGAGTGAGGCTCATCCCCATTTTGATTACTGGCGTGACGAGGTGGCTACCTCACTGCTTGCCCCTGACAACCAGTACACCGGCGGAAAAATCCAGGGCGCGCTGGCGCGCATGCACGCCAATATTAACGTGGCCCGGGGTTGGGACCTTTATTTCCCCTGGTCTGACTGGTGGTTGTGGCTCACCGTCAACCACTACGATACCTGCCTGTTTGACGGTGTCTCCACCGCCTGTACCGATTTTGCAGTGACTGACCCCACTATTCTGGGGGGGGAGAATCTGGCGTGGGAAATCGCCCACTGGGTGACGGATTCAAATGGTTTCGATTACAGTAATCTTGACGCCATTAATTCTGCTACTTTCTGGACCGTCCTCTTCCTTGACGACACCAGCATCAGTCAGAAGATATTTGGCGATGTCGATTGGTCGAAAGTCGACTCCCAGACCTGGCAGCAACGCATCCAGCCGCCAGCATGGGCGGCCGACCGGCTTGCCAGCTACCTGAATTATGATCTCCCGGACCAGATTGGCTGGTGGCCAAGCCGGCATAGAAACGATCAGGATACGTTTGACCAGGCCCAATGGTTACCCGATTCAAACAACTGGGACATCTGGCAGATCCACGCGAGCACGGTTGGCTATATTGGAACCGAGAGTTATCACGGCGCAACAAACAGCTGGAGCAGCGGTCACCAGGCTTGGTTCGCAATACCCCACCCCGACAATGGAAAATGGTGGAATCCAACCCAATTTCCACCCAAAGCCGCACCGCTGACGGGCCTGTTGCGACCGGACGACTACCTGTTTGCCAATGTGCCCTGGGGCGTGGAAGCCACCGATTTCCGCTGGGTACGCTCGGAAAGTGCTGACGGCAGCAACCCCATCACCTTAGCCAGCAACGAGTTTGGGTACCAGGCCACCTTTGCTGACCAGGGGCGGTGGCTGGCCTTCTGTATGACTCGGGACATTGTTGAAGACGATGTTTCCGAAACCGTTGAAACATGCTCCAAGTGGTACAAAGTGTCCGTCGCGCCAGTGGCGTCGGATGTGTACATCCAGTCGTTGCAGCCGGTGCCCATCAGCGGCGATATTCTAGCCGGTTCGTACAGCTTCTCCGATGCCAATGGCAACCAGCCTGTTAGCACACATCAGTGGCAGAGCCGCGTTAGCGGTGGCAGTTGGGTGGACATAACGGGTGCGACCGAGAATACCTTTGACGGCGCCATGGCCGTCGGCACGGATATTCGCTACTGCGTCACGCCAGCCACGCTGGACGTCACCGGCGAAACCGTCTGCTCAGCCCACCTCACGTACGATGATGATTTCGATGGTGACGGTGTGGCCAATAGCCAGGACTGGGATGACGACGGTGATCACAAAGCCGACAGCTCCGATGCCTTCCCCTACGATGATACCGAATGGCTGGATACCGACGGCGACGGCATTGGCAACAACGCCGACACCGATGACGACAACGACGGCCTGAGTGACATCGAAGAAACAACCCTGGGCGAGGACGGGTTCATAACCGACCCGCTGGACAGCAACACCGATGATGATGCCTTTCCCGACGGTGAAGACCCCAGCCCCACCGATGACCTGAATCGGGACTGGGCCGACACCGATGGTGACGGCACCCACGATGGCGATGACCTGGATATCGATGGCGACGGCGTGGACAACGCCGCCGACGAAGCCCCGTTTGTGGCCTGCACCAGCACCGCCATCACCGTCACCAGCAACGCCGACAGTGGTCCTGGCACCCTGCGCGAGGCCACGACCAACCTGTGTGCCAACGATCAGTTCTCGGACCTGAACGTGATCAGCTTCAACGGGCCCATGACCATCACGCTGGAAAGCCCATTGCTGGTCACTAAGGGCATGAAGATCGACGGCAACCGTGCGGTCACCATTGACGGCAATGGCACCGGCGAGCTGTTCCGGGTGGTGATGCCCGAGCACCTGCCGGGTACCCAGTTCCTTCATCTGTCTGGCCTGACGCTGACCGGCGGTTCTATCGATTACGCCAGCGTGGATCTGGACAGGAACAACCTGGTTGGCGAAGGCAGTGTAGTGAACATCACCAATGGCCGCTGGGCGCTCATTGAGTTCTCATTAATCGCGGACACTACTGCGCCGGCCCTTGGCTCAGAACTCGGCAGCTATACGCTGGAGAACAGCGTGCTGGCCCGGACCTCGGGCGACTTCCCCGCCATCGATATGGCCGACGGCCGCTTGCAGCTATTCAGCAGCACCGTGGTGGATCACCAGGGCGGCTCCCTGCGTGTGCAGGGCGAAGGGACGGCTGATCTGTACAACAGCCTGATCCTTCATGGGTCAACCGGGACGGCTTCCTGCGAGGTCACCACCTGGACCCGGCGCGATCACAGCTGGGTGGAAGACAGCGCCTGCGGCGTCACCTCGAGTGGCTGGGTGTACCTGGCAGACCCAGACTACAACGACTTCCGCCCGGTGCCTGGCAGCGCGACTATCGACGCCGGCTTTATGGGTGACCCGGACGGTCACACGCTCGACTTCCTCGGCAACGAGCGCATTGACGGTATCTACAACCCGGACCATCCGGACGGCCCGCTCTACAAAGAGCTGGACATCGGCGCCATCGAGTACGACCCCTTCGGTGACTTTGATGCCGATGGTACGGCAGATCCAGACGATGCCTTCCCGTTTGACCCGACTGAGATCGCCGATACGGACGACGACGGCGTTGGCGATAACGCCGACGCCTTCCCGGACGACGCCACCGAATCCGTGGACACTGACGGTGACACCATTGGCAATAACGCCGATCCGGACGATGACAACGACGGTGTGGTCGATGGCGCCGATGCGTTCCCGCTGGATGATACTGAATGGGCGGACGCTGACGGCGATTCCATTGGCGACAACGCCGACACCGATGATGACAACAACGGGGTCATGGATGCGGAAGATCACATCAGTATGGCCGATCCGGCCGCTGGCAATGGCACCGACAAAGTCCTTGATGGTGCCAACGGTGAGCAGGTGGTGCTGTCCTTCGCCTTGAACAGCGCCGAAACCGGCAACGAAGTGCGCGCCTTTACCCTGGCCGGCGGCGGCGACCTGGACCCGGCCACCGATATCTCGATGGTGCGGCTGTACCGCGATGACAACGAGGACGGTGTGCCTGATGCCAGCGAGCTGATCAGCGAAGGCACCTTCGAGCTGGCCGGTGGCCTGCTCACGCTGACACTGACCGAAGCCTGGCCACTGCCGGTGGGCGAAACCCGCTTCCTGGTGACCTATGAGTTCTAACGGAGACACATTCATGAACAACGTTAAAACAGCTCTAAAGATCACCGGCCTGGCACTCGCACTCGTGGGCTGTGGTGGCGGTGGCTCCGGCGGGTCGTCCAACGACTCCGGCAACACAGGCGAGACGACGGTGGAGAAGTCCTTCACCGTCAGTTTGTCCAGTGTGGAAGTGGCCAGAACCGCCGATGGCATGCCGGTGATGCTGGAAACCAGCGACATTCAAAGTGGCGGCACAGTGACCATCCGTCAGTAAGTGCAGTTCATAAGTTTTATCAGAGGATTGGAAGGTATGAAGCGGTCTCTTATTCTCGGCTCGGCCATCGCTCTTGCGCTGGCCGGTTGTGGCGGCGGTAGGAGTGACGGCGGTGACACGGCGGACACCGATAATAGCTTACCCGAGGTAAGCGGTGTTTTACCCGTCGCTGGCTCCATTGACGTCTCCCGCTCTGTCGCTGTGACCGCTGATTTCAGTGAGGACCTCTTTGCCACGACGGTTTCAGAATCCAGCTTCCGCCTGGAGAGGAGCTCCCCCCTAGCGGGCAATGTCACCTTTAACGCCCTGACCAATCAGGCCACCTTCACGCCCGATGAAGCGCTGGCCATGTTGACCACCTATACAGCGACTCTCGGCACCGACATCACAGACCTTTCCGGCAACGCGTTGAGCAGCGACTACTCGTGGAGCTTCACCACCGCCGATGGGTCTTTGAGCGCCAGCTCCGAGCAAGTGGTAAGTGGCGACGTCCGGAACTACGCCCATCATCAGATCGCCTACCACAACGATGGTTCAGCAATTGCTATTTGGAGCGAACTGACGCTGGACGGCATGATGAGTACCAGCCAGGTTTGGGCTAACCACTACACCGTCGAAAACGACTGGGGCACGCCTGTGCCCGTGCAAATAGAGATCAGCTCGAATTGGATGCCTCCCGAATTGGCGACCGACAAGGATGGCAATGCCATTGTTATCTGGCGCCAGGGCCAATCGGATATCTGGGCTCGCCGTTACGTCAGCTCCACAGAAACCTGGGACGACCCGGAAAAGGTCAGCTCGCTAGCGGATCGTTCAGGTGAACCTCGCGTTGCTCTGAGCGCCAATGGCAGCGCGGTGGCTGTGTGGTCCCAGGGCCCTTCTGAAAACTTAAACCTTTATGCGAGCTATTACACTCCAGGTGTGGGCTGGAGCCTGCCGGAACTCATTGAACAAGGTACTGGCGATCCTCTCAACGTAGACGTCGGCGTGGATGGGAGCGGCAATGCCATTGCTGTCTGGCGACAATTCGATGGTGCCCGTGACAGTGTCTACGCAAACCGCTTCGTGGCCGGGGATGGCTGGGGCGCCGCGACCCTTATAGAAGGCCTGGAGACAGGAGCTGCTAATCACCAAAAATCCCTGCAAATCGCCATGGATGAAGGTGGCGATGCGGTCGTTGTGTGGCTTCAGGACGAGGGTGCAAATGTTAATCTCTGGTCCAACCGATATGACGTAGATACCGGTTGGCAAGAAGAGCTACTTCTTGAAAATCACGATGTCTGGGCCGTCAGTCCTGCTGTGACTATTAACAGCAGCGGAATGACCATGGTTGTCTGGCAAAAATTCGAGCTAGCCACTGAACTCACTCAGTTCCGCAGCAAAGTTTACACACCCGGAGAAGGTTGGGGCGCCGAAGAAACCTTCGAATACTCAAGCATTAACTATTACGACTATGACGTGGCCATCGATGATAGCGGAAATGCCGTGCTCTTCTGGTCCTATGAAGACCAAGACAGCGGGAACAGCAAACTCTGGTTTAACCGATACCGGTCGCAAGCCGGCTGGGCAAGCGCCATTGAGCTGCCGGTCGTAGGCGACGACTATGGGGATTTCGAGCCACACGTGTCGGCAAACAGTGACGGCGAGGCGATGGCAATCTTCGGCGTTTGGTTGACGGACAGCAAGGGCGTCTGGACCCGTTTGTTCAACTGAATGCTCGCTTTGCGACCTAACCCTGCGCAGAATGGCGAATCGCTAAACACTTTCTTCACCCGGCGTCATCAGGCCCAGCTCGCCGAGTCGAGAAGGGCTGAGTTCAAAGACCTGCCTCTGGCGCGCAAAAGGACAATCAAACCCTAGCTTGACTGCCGCCAGTTTGAGTCCGCCGGCCGATGCATTCCCATACAGGCGATCCCCGATAATCGGATGGCCCAGATGCGCAAGGTGCTTACGGATCTGGTGTTTTCTGCCCGTTTCAATGTTCACTTCAACCAGGGTCGCGTCTTCTTCTGTGAGAACTGCCAGCGTCTTCAGTGTGCTCAGTGCGGCTTTGCCATCGACTGGCTCGCGAACTTCCTGGCTGTCCGCATTTAATTCTCCCTTTACCAATGCGCGATAGATCTTCTTTACCTTGCGGCTGACAAAGCGCTCAGAAAGCACGCTCGCCGCTTTGCCGTCATGAGCAATCAGCACCAAACCGGCCGCATCTGCATCCAGTCGATGGATAAGAAAACAGGGTCGATTTCGGTGTTTCTCTGCCACCCGCAGCAAGCTGCAGTGATCACCCCACTGAGTCCCTTGCGTGTGTAGTCCCTGCGGTTTGTACCAGACCGAATAACGCGGCCCCTCGAAAATCAGCTCGGCGGCTGCCGGCTCCAGCGCCAGGATACGATCGTCGTAGTACAGCTCAACATGCTGACCGGCATGAACATCCTGTTTGGCCTTGCGCAAACGCACCCGCTTTTTTCCTTTTGACCACCAGCAGGCACCCTTGGTCATGGCATCTTTCACTTTCTGCTTTGAAAGCCCGGTGGCCTCGGCGATCAGGTCCACCGCAACACCGGTATGACTGACGTGTATTTCAAAATGCTGTGGGGTCACGACGTTTTATCCATCAAAGCTTGCTTATCGAAGAAAACAAGAACCTGACATTTTGACAGGAACACGGCGCGCTACAACCTGTATTCAAGGAGAGTTCCAATGAAATTGAGATCGATCTTGATGATCTGGTGCCTGTGCCTGACGGTTGCAAGCACCCAGATGTGAGCTCACGAAGACAGCGCCTCCGACGGCGGTAAAGCGGACAATATGGTGTCGTGGAACATGCATGAGGTGGGACGTTACATTGCCGGTGGGGAGCTTGGCGAACTGGCGGGCTCCAGCTTTACCCTGGCTGCCCCAAGTACTGAGGAAGTACGCAGGACACTGGTCGGAACACCTTTCTTCAGCTGTCGTGAGTCAGGTGATCGTAAAGATGGGAAGAGGTGCGTTTGGAGACGGAAAAGTGTCCGGTTTTTTTACAGGTCAGAGTATTTTTTAGAAAATTGAACGAGTAAATTACATTAAAACAATCAGATATGGTTTTGGTATGATATCTGCATGCATATGCGATTCAAATAGATTTCAGCTATGGAGAATGGCATGAAAAGGATTTTTTGCGGGGCGTTATTGTCATTGGTTTGTACAGTCGCTAACGCTGGAATTGTTTCGTTTGATATCAATCAAACTTATTCGCAAGGCGGTGTTGCTGACTTGCCAGCTACGACAATTGGTTTGGGTGGCGCTGGTTCCTTCACTATTGACCCAGGGTTTAATGGCGAATATTTCGATTTCCAGCTCCCGGGATCTGGCACATTTTCGACCACCTCAACTCAGATACTGGGGTATTATTTCCTGGATTCATATGCGGCAGGTGAAACGATTGGTGTCGCTAACTTTGGTACAGAGTTTAGTGCAAGTTCGGACTGGGATACGATCCTGGTTGATGGCTCCACGGCTGGTGTTTGGGGGAGCAGTCATAGTGGTTACCTGGGCTTTTTAACAGCTGGTTCTATCTATGGCTGGATTGGCTATGATTTTACTCGGTCTGGTTCTACTTCCTCTCTTTCTCTTCTTAGTGGCGCATACAATGATGTTGCCAAGGCTGACATTATCGCTGGTCGTGTCCCAGAACCTGCTTCGCTCGGCTTACTAGGTTTAGGTTTAGTTGGCTTGGTTTTTTCTCGAAGAAAAGCTAAGGCCTAACACCCTCACTTTTAGAAAGTCAGTTTCCGGCCTCGCTGCTATGGCGATATGAACATCTGATCAGCGCCATAGCTCTTTCTTCATTTCCTTCCAGATCTGGCGGTATCCTGCGGCAGGCTGGGAATTCGGGGCCAGAATTTCCAGGGGTTGGCCTTTTTCCCCCATTTTTTCCACCGCGCTGGAATAGGAGATGATGGCTCTTGAGGGGTGGTCAAACAGCTCCTCGTTGCGATCGACCAGGTCTTTGTGCAGGTTTTTGCGCCGGTCCACCAGCGTAAAAAACGGACGCAGTTTCTTGCTCCCCAATTTTTTATCTTTCACCAGCTCTTTGAATTGGCCCCAGCTGTTCAGAGACAGCCAGGTGGGCACCAGAGGCACATACACCAGATCCGCGATTTTGAGGACGTGCTCCGTCAGCCGTGACTGGCCCGGTGGACAATCAAGGATCACCAGGCTGGTGTCCTCGGACAGCGGCGCCAGAATCTCCTTCAGCGGACTGCTCCGTCCGTCTTCCTCCAGCTTCAAGTCAAAATGTCGGAAGCTGGGGTGGGCGGGCAAAAGGTCCAGGTTTGGATAGACATTTTCCTCGATGAAATCCGCAATGGGTTCCCGGCCATCCAGCAGCTTGCCGATCTTTTTACCCTTGGTACGGGTGGCTCCAGACAGGTAGAAACTGGCTGCGCCCTGTGGATCCATATCCCAGAGCAGGGTTGTTAGGTGGTCTGCGCTGGCCAGGTAGGCGATGTTGACGGCCGACGCTGTTTTCCCGACTCCGCCTTTTGGGCTGTAGAACGCGACGATTCTCATGAGTCATGCCTTTCACGGTGCAAGGATTGAAGGCCGAGTATTGAACCACAAATCACTCTCGTCAATATGAGAGTTTTGTGAATACTTTAAGTTCACCGGTGTCATGATGATGAGCCATTTTGAAGCCGGTCTTACTCAGTGTCGGGCCGCGGAGTAATCCACTAATAAGAGCTGAGCTGGACCTCGAAAACTTCTGCGCCGCGCTGAACGGCAAGTTTCATGGCAGGCCCGGCCAACATGGAGCCGACTGCAGGGTCACTGGCCAGGTCCGCCACTGGAGTGTCATTTATCAGAATGATTTCATCCTCAGGTTCAAGGAAAACCTGGTGTCGCTGCGAGCGGTCAAGGCCAAGTGTATTCACGCGGATAGACTGGGTCATGTCTGATTGCATGTGGCTGGTGAAACTGCTCAGTAACTGGGTGTGAAGGGCGTTAAGTTCAGAACTGGTCAGATAGGTCTCAACGTAATTATCGGGTGGAACGGTGGCTGGCGAATCATTTGTTAGGTTTTCGAAACTGCTTTCCCCGATATCAACTGCTGCGTCGCTGCCAGCCTTCATCGTTGCGTGATTTGTGTTCTGCTGTGCAGAAGGAAGTGGTTCTCTGGCTGAAGAGTTCGCGCTCTGTGCAAATGGCTCTGATTTGGAGGCCGAATCTGGGGAGGTGATCATAAACTCCCCGGACGGTTGGCCAAATAGCAGAAAAAAACCCGATGCAAGCATGGCCGTCGACGCCAGAACGAATGCCCCCACATTGATGATTCTCATGGTAAATACCTCCAGATGGTGGACGCAGGTAAAAAGACCGGCAGAAAGCCGGTCTTTTTATCTTCCGATTCAGGTGTTATGGAGCACACCTTGAACGGGTGCACTGGACCGCGCATTGGCGGGCATCGTTAACGTCGATGATGCCATTGCCATCGATGTCCCTCGGGTCGCCCGGAAGAGCAGTGGTGTTGCGTGCGGCGGAGATGATGCCGATATCATTGCGATCAACATCGCCATCCCCGTCCTGGTCACAGGTCTGTACTGAAACACTGCTGACCACAATATCAGACAACACTGGGCTGGTTTGATCGGTGCCCGGAGTGAGCACCGCCCGGAGTTGAATGAACTGTCCCATCAGTCCGAGACCTGTGGCGCCATTGCTTACCGGGGCATAGGCTTCGAGGCTGAGACCGCCAACTGTATTGGCTGACCGCGCCTCGACACTGATCGAGCCACCTGCTGGCACCGAACCCTCCGGCTCGGTATTCCAGCGAACGACATCCCACTCGGTATCCGCTGCACCACCATCTACAACCCTGATAAATGTGCCGTTGGGGTTGGCAATCTGGAAGCCAATGCCGGTGGCGTCACTGTAGGTGTAAGGCCCGTTGCCGACGGGCACGGTGTTCAGAAATTGGCCGTCGGTGCCGCGAAACTTGGTGACGTTGTTGGCGTTCAAGTTGACAGCCCAGATGTTGTTGGAACTGTCGGCGATAATGCCTCGGGTATTACTGTTGCCACTTGGGTTAAACGTTTCCCAGATTAATGTGTCGGTGTCGCCATCGTATTTGCGAACGATGGTGTTGCCCTGGATAACGTCGCCGTTACCGTCAACGCCGATGCCCAGACTATTGCTTGCAGACACGGGAGGCGTGCTGAACGTACCGGTCACCGGATTGCCATCAGGTTCGCCTGGGCCGCTATTCGGGTTGTAGATCAGGTACGGAGATCCCGCCCGACCCTTGTAGATTTTTCCATTGCCAGCAGCAATGCCGTAATCAAGGCCGTGATTCCTTACACCCAGAAGCGTTTTCGTGTTGGTGTCCACAATAGGCATGCTGCCGCCAAGCGATGCCCCGAATAGAATGCCGTCAGAGTCGACCACGCAGCCGTAGTTGCTTGTGCCCGTCGAGATTGGGCCGTTCATGACCGTGCCATCCACGGGGGAGAGCTCATAGTAGTTGCCTGGGGAGAAAGTGCCTGCCCAGATATCGCCTTCGTTGTCGATACACAGGGACCGTCCCAGATGCCCGGTAGTGTTGGGAATCTGCTCAATAAACGCGACCCGCTCGTCTGCCAGTTCGCTGTCTTCCAGAACGCCGTTGCCATTAGTGTCTACAAGGGGAATCATCTCCCCAGGTTGAATGACGCAGTCCCCGTTGGTGTCGGCTGACGTGTCAATAATGCCATTGCCATTTCGATCAATTCCGCCTTCGAGCAAAATTTTCAGAACTGCAACGTTTTTGCGATCAAAATGCCGGTTGGCAACGAATACATTGCCGTCTGCGTCCACCGCGGTGCGTGACGGAGCGGGCCCCCCAAAGGCACCGGTTATGCCGGCATTGAACCAGGTTTCATAACGGGCCGTTTCGCAGTCATTGTCGGTGTCGATTCTGGAAACCGTATCTTCACCGGCATTGGCTATCCATAGCACTGGGAAGGTCGAGAGGGTCTGACTGATCTGAAGCTGATCACTGTTTGGTGCGTCGAAATTGAGGCTCTGTAGTGTTCCGAGTGCAAAGTCAGCATCGTTAGTGATCACAAAATCCGTTGCCTGTGCTGACAGAGGTAGTGACACCGCCAGTGCCATTGCTGTTTTGAGTAAGTGTTTCATTGGTCTATCCATCATATTGATTGTTGGTGATCGAACGACGGATACGGCTATCGTCCTGTGCTTTCAGGCACCGAGAGGTTGTAAATCGACCTTTCAGCTGTGAGGCCTGATAGCCGGGGTTAAATGAGCGCGGGAGTGGTCCGGCGCGATTTTCTTTGTTTCTAGGGTTGAAAGATCCATTAAGTAAGTGTGAAAAAAACGGTTCTCAAAGCGAACGAACGCCAGAGACCGGCCTTGCTGCGACACCGATACATGCATTTCCTCTTTGCCAGAGTCAGACAACCTGACCGGCCTATCCGGGGTGCCGAGGTCGAGCTTGTAGATCTGTGCGCGGTCCATGGAATCGCGCGCGCTCAGGAAAATCAGCCCCTGGCCATCCGGCATCCAGACCGGATGATTGTCTGCCCATCGCGTATTAGTGAGCTGACGTCGATCCAGGGAATTGACACCGATCACAAAAAGGTTGATCTGGCGGCTTTTCCGGCCTGCATAAGCAATCTGTTGGGAATCCGGAGACCAGTTAAAACTGATGATGTTGAACTCATCGTCGAGCTTTTCTTGCTGACTGCCATCAAATGACATTTTTCTCAGGCGCTGTTTACCGCTGTCGAATTCAAGAAACGCGATGTGTCGATTATCGGGCGACACTTTTGGTATGGAGACACCGGTTTCACTGTGGGTAATCTGCTCTTCGGAACCAATGTCCAGCGAATACCGGTAAATCTGTTGTGGCCCATTGCGGGCAGACACGTAGAGGAGATGTCTGCCATCTGCACTCCACGCCGGGGTCATATCCAGATAATTGTTGTTTGTGATTCTTCGCTTTTCTGACCCATCGCTGTTCATGACATAGATCTCGTAGAGTCCATGTTCTGATGAGGCGTAGGCGATGCGTTGACCATCGGGTGACCACACGGGCTGCGCGTCGTCGCGGTCGTTTTGAGTAAGCTTTTCTGTTTTGCCGGAATCCAGGTCCGTCAGATAGATATCCAGATCGCCATCTGCATGGCCAACAAAGAGCAACTTCTCTGACTCGGTCGAAACTGAGTCGCTTGGAGCAGTGGAGCATGCGGTGGTCATAATCACAGCCAGAAAAGCGGTGACTGACGCATGGCACACTGATTTGAGTGCTTTCGGAAACATAGTGTGTCCTCACTGGATTTTTCTAAAACCAGTTATTTGGACAGCGACTGCCTGACTGTTGTCCAATCCTTGGATTGCCTGCGGGACAGCAAACCCGCCTTTATCTCTTGCTTCGTGTTACGCGACGTTTAAACCTGACCCGCGCTTTCTGCGCAGGGCAAGGCCTGCAAGGCCGATCAGGAATATGGACAGCGTCGTTGGTTCGGGCACGTCAACCGGGCAATCTACATTGCCAATGCAGATTCGACCGTTTGCCAACACCGGGGTGAACGGGTCTCCGTTTTCATCGCCGAACGTTTGCAGGCCAGAAAACAGCAAGGGTGAGATCCCGTCGGCAATGCCAGTGAATTTCAGGGTGGCGAGTTTGAAGGTTTTGCCCAGCGAATCCTGATTGGCGATCAGATCAGCCGGGAAATCAAAGGAAACTTCGTAAAGGTCGATCAGCCCGGGGACGCTGTCATCGCCGCAAATAAAGCAGCCAAATGAGTCCACGCCAAAGTGGAACTCGCTACCCGAATAAGACACCACCGTCGGGTCATAGGTCAGATCGATATCCCAGTCTCCGATGTACTGGCTGCCATCGCCATCCCAGAGCAAGTCAACGAACAGGGTGTCGCCGACAGATCCAAAGGATGTTTCCGGATCAACGCTGACCATCGGCATCGCGTTCACAACCGCGGCACTGGCAGACAGGAGTATTGCTCCGACAACAGAACGGAATACGTTTGCTGTTTTCATTTCATTTCTCCGTTGATTGCCAGAGACGTCAGATTTTTATACAGGCAAGCCGAACCACTGTTGGCGATTCTGGTTGACGCTCTGGAGTTTTGAATACGAGGCTGGTGGGGCAAAGTTGTTGCAAAGGTGGTCTGGAGAGAACCATTCACCCTGGCGCAACTTATTGAAAAATAGCTGTTTGTGGTAACCATGATTCATTCCCTATGAATGCTGGTTGCTTGAAGCACCACCTGACAGCCGAACAGGGTGAGGCTCAGACAATCGGCGGACGTTTATCGTGCCCGCATTTTTCAATTTGTCATGTGTGAATTTGCATAAAGCGGGCCAGAAACGCTTAAAGTTCAATAAATACATTTGTCCCTATAAAACAATGGCTTGGGAAAATGTTGATTGATGTGTTTCGGTGGGGCAGTAGGGCTTCCTTAAACGGGAAAGCGCAAAGTAAAGTCAGAAAATCTTGGAAAAACAGGTAGGTAAGAAGCCTTTCAGTTGAGTATATGAGAGTGTCATATAGTTTTACACTCTCACCACAACCACGCTGAGAGCCGAGAAGATTCCCCCACGGTTGTACTGCGTTAAGTCGGACACCTCCCGAATCTACGCACGAAAAAAAGGACGACGCCGAAGGGGCGTCGTCCTTTTTCTATCACCGGCTGACAAACATGACGTTGAACATCTGCGTATTGTCGCCCGGTGACTGTCCAACGCAGCTGACGATGGTTTTGCCAGAGCCTGCTGCGTTCTGATCCGCCATACAGACGAGGTTACCGCTGTTGCTGTCTGAATCCTCAATGGTGCCGGAAATAAAGTCTTCGCCTGCAAGACCGGTGAAGGTTACGGTCACGGTGTCGGAACTGAGGCTGCCTGTCTCAATGTCTGTCACAAGAGCACCCGTGCACACACCGGACTCGCAGCTCAACGACACCGGATTAATCTTGCTGCCATCGGCCATGGTGTCGTCAAACAACATACCGGCGAAATCGCCATCCAAGTTCGAGCCCTCGACTGCATCCGCGCTGAGTCCGAATACGAAGCTAGAATTTGCTTCATCGGCAATATCAGTTTGCACAATCGCACCACCGCTCTGGGTCAGATACATGGCCGCGACGTCTGGCATTTCGCCAACCAGCATCAAACCGTCTTCACAGCTGCCGCCGCCGGATATACCGCCTTCAGTGACATTGGGGAAGCCGGTGTCCAAAGACCGCTTTACCGGCAAACTGGGTGTTGAAGTAGAGACGTCAAATTCAAAGGTGCCGAAATAGTCTTCACTCTGTGAGGTAGCATCGGAGCCGGCCCTTTTTTTCACCATGACCCAGTTTGCATCGATATCGGTTGTCGGGCACTCACCGGCCGTGACCATGGCAATAACCTGATCGCCATCAATGGGCTTAAGCAGGAACGCATAGCCAGGCACTTCGAGCGCCCAAGCCATATCTCCCGGGTTGGGTGCATCAGTGCCGTTGGCGGAACCCACTTCAAGTGATACGAAGCCCGAATCGAGCCGCTCATAAGTGCCTTCAACGGTCAGGATGACTGGGTCGACTGGCGAAGTCCTTCGTTCAATGGTGAAATCCCCGCTGTCTTCCAGAGTGACGTCCCATTTCGAGCCTGGGCCGCTGTATGCAACCGAGCTGCTGCCTGTTGCTGAGGAATCGCCCGAACTGGAACCGCCGCAGGCGACCAGAAGCCCGGCGCTGGCAACCAGGGCGCAGCCTAGTTGCAGGTGTCTTTGGAATTTTCTCATCGATTTTCACCCCGTTTCGCTGTTCGCGTTCAATGCCTGGTAGACGCCGCGAACCAGGCCCACACACTCACGCTACACGCTCTGGATGCTCGGGGTGTTGATTTCGCGTGGACCGAATGTATGACTTATGCACATAAGATCAACAGAGTGCTATCGGATGTAACAAGACGTTGTGTTCTGGCAAAACTCTTATGCATCCATACCTGCCGCCACACCCGACGCCCATGCCCACTGGAAATTATGCCCGCCCAGGTGCCCGGTGACGTCGACCACTTCGCCTATGAAGTAAAGGTCGGGGCGATCAAGCACCGCCATGGTTTTAGACGACAATTGGCGGGTATCGACGCCACCTAGGGTGACTTCCGCGGTTCGATAACCTTCTGTTCCAGCCGGTTTGATTCGCCAACCGCTGAGTGTTTCGGCCGCGGCGTCCAGATCGTGGTTCTTGAAACCCTGCAGCGGGCCAGACCAGTCATGCATTTCGGCGAAAGCCTGTGCAAACCGTTTTGGCAGATGTTGCATCAGGTAATTCTGCACGGTGGACTGGGGCTTTTCCTTGCGGAGTTGGTACAGATCTTCCTGCACATTCCGCCCAGGCAAAAGGTCCACAGCAAGCGTATCGCCCGGTGACCAATAGCTCGAAATCTGGAGCATGCATGGGCCGCTCAAACCGCGGTGGGTCACCAGCATGGGTTCCAGAAAGTGGAACTTGCCGCAATGCACGTCCACCGGGCAGCTGACGCCAGACAGGGGAGACAACTGTTCTTTCAGCTGTGGCTGAAGAGTGAAAGGCACGAGCCCGGCGCGGGTGGGCAGAATTTTCAGACCGAACTGCCTGGCAATGTCATAGCCAAAGCCGCTGGCGCCCATGGTGGGGATCGACAGCCCGCCAGAGGCGATCACCAGGGATCTGCAGCGCAAGTCGCCGGCCGACGTTGTCAGAGCGTAACCCTGCTCCAACGGGGACACCGATTCGACACTGGTTTTCATTCGGATTTCAGCGCCAGCCCAGTCGCACTCGGTCAGCAGCATGTTGAGGATGTCTTTGGCGCTGTCTTTGCAGAAAAGTTGCCCCGCCGCTTTTTCCTCGTGCTCGATCCCGTGGCGATCTACCAGTTCCAGGAAATCCTGCGGTGTATAGCGTTTGAGTGCGGATATGCAGTAGTGGGGGTTATCCGACAAAAAATTCGCGGGCGTGCTGTTCAGGTTGGTGAAATTGCAGCGGCCACCGCCAGACATCAGGATCTTTTTGCCCGGCTTATTGGCGTGGTCCAGCACCAGCACGCGTTGACCGCGATAGCCCGCTGTGGCTGCGCACATCAGCCCGGCGGCGCCGGCACCGATAACGACAACATCATAGTGATTGGCAGCGTTCACCGGGTTCATGGCAGGTGAACGTTACCTTCCATATAAAGCACGGCCTGGCCGGAAATCGCTACCCGTTCCCCTTTCAACTCGCACCGGAGCAGACCGCCCCGTTCGGAAACCTGCCTCGCTTCCAGATTGTTCTTGCCCAGCTTGCTCGACCAGTAGGGAACCAGAACGCTGTGGATGGAACCGGTGACCGGATCCTCGTCGATACCCGCCCCGGGGGCGAAATACCGGCTGACGAAATCACACTCATCACCGGCCGCGGTAATAATCAGGCCCTGGTTGCCCAGGGATTTCAGCGCGCGCATGTCCGGCTGGGCAGCTCTTACGGATGCCTCGTCGTCCATCACAATCATGTAATTTGTGTCGTTCGGAACGTAAAAAGCTCGGGCAGGCGCGTTTTCCAGGGCATCTTTCACCTCAGACGGTGTATCACACTCCTGGAATGGCAAGTTGGGGAAATCCAGTGTCAGCCAATCGTCGTCAGCGCGGGACACACCCAGCGGACCACTTTTTGAACGAAACCAAACGGTATCCTTGGGCCAGTCCATCAGGTTGAAAATGACCCAGGCCGAAGCCAGCGTGGCGTGCCCGCACAGAGGTACTTCCGTGCCCGGGGTAAACCAGCGGATATGAAAGTCCGCATCCTCGCCTTCAGGCAACTTCACAAAAAAGGCCGTTTCCGAAAGATTATTTTCGGCGGCCAGGGCAAGCATGGTGTCGTCCGGAAGTATGTCTTCCAGTGGCATGACCGCCGCGGGATTGCCCCTGAACAGTTGGTTCGTGAAAGCATCAAGCTGATAGAGGGGATAACGCATGGTGTCTGTCCGGCGGTGTTAAATGGATGCCTATTCTGAACAAAGATGTCATTAAGTGACAATGTTTCCGCAGCATTCGCCAGAGCCTTTCTTTTCGGACGTTGGTGGCGGTAAGCTGAGATTGTTCGAAAAATGAACATGATTTTTAATAACAGTTCTTCCGGCCCTTAGAATCATAACGACAAGAACAGGAGGCTGTATGACCATCAGTTCAACCCCGTCAGGCGTGTCGGTGTCGCCCCGGCATCTGCATTTCGACGTGGATAATGACCTAAAGACACTCTGGTACGGCGGCGACGTGTTTCGCACGGCTTTCTTTAATGCGCTTTCACTCCAGTTTCCCGATGGCGAACAGCAGTTCATCAACGCGGTCAGGCTTTACCGCGACAAGGTGACAGACCCCAAACTCAGCGAGGAGATTCGTGGGTTTATTGGTCAGGAAGCCCTCCACAGTCGCGAGCACAAACACTACAACGATGCGTTGAAAGCCCGCGGATACGACATTGAGGCGCTTGACGAGCGTTTCCGAAAGCACATGAATTGGGTGGGTAATCTGCCACCGAGTCGCCAGCTGGCTGGTACCTGTGCCGCCGAGCACTACACTGCGGTTCTGGCCAATGCGATTCTGAAGCACCCGGAGTGGATGAAAGACGCAACGCCAGAGATGGCCAGGTTGTGGCGCTGGCACGCCATTGAAGAAACCGAGCACAAATCTGTGGCCTTCGATGTGTACCAGCATTGCATCGGCAACGAAAAACTCCGTCGTATTGTCTTTCTATTCGTAACCTGGAATTTTTTCAAATACACCTTCCTGAACACCTGCAGCTTGCTAAAGGCAGACGGCAAGCTCTGGAGCCTGAGCACCTGGGCAAGCGGTATGAACTTTCTGTGGGGCAAGCCCGGCGTCATCAGAAAGTGCTTTCCTGACTTCATGGCCTACCTGAAAAAGGGATTTCATCCCTGGCAACACGATAATCGTGACCTGATCGATAAAAATCTAAGCGATCTTGAGTTAAAACAGTAAGTCTCATACAACAATAAAGAGCAATTGTCTCAAGGGGGCTCTTACCAGCCCCCTTTTTGGCAATGGAGGCGATTATGCGAGTTGGCCTGATCGTGGACTCTGCCTGTGATTTACCACACGAGTTCACCCGAAAGAACGATATATTCATCATGCCCGTCACAGCGGTGATCGATGGCGAAACTTATATTGATGATCACGACCCGGTCAGAACCCAGGAGTTTTACAGCAGCGGATTGCTTGATAAAGGCCACACGGCGGAGACTCAGGCCTTTTCTGCGACTCAGATTCACGACCTGTTCATGGAAAAGATCATCACGGAATATGACGTCGCTATTTGCGAAACCGTGGCAAAAAGCCGAAGTCTGGTGTTCGACAATGCCACCGAAGCCATGAACAGCGTTATGGCCCACTATCAGCCGGCGCGAGAGCAAGCCGGCCGCCCCGGCAAGTTTTCCATGCGAGTCATCGACAGCAAGCAAATCTTTGCCGGGCAGGGCTTGCTGGCCGCGCACACCCTGAAGCTGATTGATCAGAAGCTCTCCAAGAATGCGCTACGCAACGAAGTCGACAGCTTCACGGGTAAGATTTACACCTGTGTGATTCCACGGGATCTGCACTACGTTCGCGAACGCGCCCGCCGCAGGGGTGACAAAAGCGTCTCGGCGTTCGGTGCTTTTCTGGGGAAAACGTTGAACATTACACCAGTGGTTTTTGGCCAGGGCGTTGAAGGCAAACCGGTGGCTAAAACCCGAAGCTTTGACGTGGCCGTCGAAAAGGTCATGAATTACGCGATCGGCCGACTGGAGGCCGGGTTGCTCACGCCCTACATCAGTCTGTCTTGCGGCATGAGCTGGACCGAGATCGAGGCGTTGCCGGGGCTGAACCGCTTGCGCGATGCCTGTGAAGAGAACGGCGTGGAACTGTTGCTGTCGCAGATGGGCATTACCAGCAGTATTTATGTGGGTCCGGGTAGTTTGTGCCTGGCCCTTGCTGCCGAGCCACACCATTTCAATGACTACCAGTGATGTCTGACAGGCCAGGGCGCGAACATGGTTTTCGCCCTTGGCCGCCTTTCCTAAAAATCCTGCTCCTGCGGCAAACGCAATCAGACCATGCCGGTGTTAGCCTGTTTTCAATGGTCCTCAGGCCAGTTGCACACATTCACGATTCAGGACGTCGTTCATGACCAAGGCCAACACCGACCTCGCAGAAAACCTGCTGGAAGCCCATGTGAAACACGAGCTGGCTTCACTGAAAGGCGCCAAACTGCGCAAGTTTCTGAAAGAAGAAGTGGACGAGCTGTTTCAGTACGCCAGCGAGGTGACGCTGGGTCGTATTACATCGGTTGACCATGTGATGGGTCTGATCCGCCGGACTGTGGTGGATATGGACCTGGGCTCGGGCATCCCTGAGCTTGCGGGGGATATGGCGACGGAAGTGCTGAACGCGCCGGTTCAGAAAACCACCACGTTAAGCCAGATCATCACCCGCGAGCAGGCAACGGGTTTTCTTGAAGAAGCACTTGAACTGAAACAACAGCGTGAGCGCGCCATCAGCGAAATCATGGCCCATCCTGTTTACCAGGAGCTGGTGTCCAACCTGGTCTATCAGGGAGTGGTGAATTACCTCTACGAAGACAACGTGATCACCAAGAGCGTGCCCGGCGTGGGCTCGATGATGAAGTTCGGCAAGCGCATGGCCAACAAAGCCGTGCCGGGACTGGATGAAACCTTCGAGCGTCGTTTCAAAACCTGGCTTTCCGACAGTTTGCCGGGGCTGATCAGCCGCAGCGAGCAGTTCCTGCACAAATCCCTGACGGACGATGAGCTGCGGGACAGTGTGATGGCGGTGTGGGTTTCGCTGGAAGACCGAACCATCGAGGAGCTGCAGGAAGGGCTGGGGGATATTCAACTGCAGGAGTTCGTGGTTCTCGGTTACGAGTTCTGGCTACAGTTCCGCAAGACGCCTTACTTCGAAGGCTGTGTCGAGGCCGTTGTTACCCATCTGTTCGAGCTATACGGCGACCGGCCGGTGCTCGACCTGCTCAATGAGGTGGGGGTGGACAAACACCTGGTGATGGCGGAACTGGAAGGCTACGCGATACCCGTGATAGACGTTCTTCGCGAGGAGGGGTACCTTGAGGCACTGGTTCGTCGCCGTCTGACTCCCTTTTACCATTCAGCGGCGGCACGGAAACTCCTCTTGCAAGAGGGCTGAGCTGAATGTGGATACCTGTTGAATTGCTGTGGGCCTATCTACTGGCCATTACACTGCTGACCCTGACGCCCGGCGTGGACACTTTGCTTGTCATGCGAAACACCGGGCGTGGTGGCCTGGGTGACGGCTTCGTTACCAGTCTGGGTATCTGCTGCGGCCTGTTTATTCATGCCACCCTTTCGGCGTTGGGCATCTCTATACTGTTGGTCGAAACCGCCTGGGCGTTCACCGTGCTCAAGTGGGCGGGCGCCATCTATCTGATCTGGCTGGGGATCATGTCATTTCGACAGGCAATGTCACGGCGAGGCAGTAGCCAGCAGGAGGCTCTGCCCGAGCAGTCGGATGCATCCGGGGGGGTGTCTGGCAAGGTTGCGTTCCGGGAAGGCCTGTTATCGAATCTTCTGAATCCGAAAACCGCGCTCTTCTACATGGCGTTGCTGCCACAGTTTATCGATCCGGCGGGCTCTGCGTTCTTGCAGTCAATGTTCCTGGCGGGGCTTCATTTTGTAATCGCGATGATCTGGCAGTGCACAGTGGCGGGTCTGATACTAAAATCCAGCCAGCTTGAGGTGGGGCAGGGTGTGAAGCGCGCCCTCAGCGGACTGACGGGCGGCTTTTTCGTTGCAATTGGCCTCAAGCTGGGGTTGGACGGGCCGGCTTAGCGCTCCAGATATTGCAGCTTATCCGGTTTGCCGTCCCACTCTTCTGCGTCTGGCAGCGGGTCTTTCTTCTCGGTGATGTTTTCCCACTTACCCGCAAGATCCGCGTTGATCTCGATAAACTGCTCCTGGCCTGCCGGTAATTCGTCTTCCGAGAATATGGCTTCCGCAGGGCATTCTGGCTCGCACAGGGCGCAGTCGATGCACTCATCAGGATCGATTACCAGGAAGTTGGGCCCTTCATAGAAGCAGTCTACCGGGCAAACTTCTACGCAGTCCGTGTATTTGCACTTAATGCAGTTATCAGTAACGACAAAGGTCATGGTCAGTCCCCTGATTCAGTCATCAGTCTCATCAGTGTAAGAATAATTGCGCGATATTGTAGGGAGGCCCCCGCAGTACCGCAAGCGCTGGAAGGGCTTATCTGCTCCCCAGCAGCTCTCTCAGTTCGTAAAGCCGGTTCAGTGCTTCTCTTGGCGTCAGGTCATCCAGGTCCAGCTTTGAGAGCGCCTCTTCGACTTTACTGGGCTCCAGGGCCGAAAACATGTCGCCCTGCATCGCCGCAGGCGAGGTAGACGGTGCTGGGTTTGAAGGCGCCTGGCTGGTTTGCCGCATGGGCGCCGTGGGTGTGGCATTTCCTTCCAGGTGCGCCAGCTGCTCCTTGGCGTGGCGAATGACATCCTGCGGTACGCCTGCCAGTTTGGCGACCTGCAGGCCGTAACTCTGGCTGGCCGGGCCATCATGCACATTGTGCAGGAACACGATGGTGTCATCGTGCTCGGTGGCGGTCAGGTGCACGTTGACTGCGTGGGTCAGTTCGTCGGCCAGTTGCGTCAGCTCAAAGTAATGCGTGGCAAACAGCGTGTAACAGCGAATCTGCTTGGCCAGGTGCTCCGCTGTGGCCCAGGCCAGCGACAGCCCGTCAAAGGTGCTGGTGCCACGGCCTACTTCGTCCATTAACACCAGGCTGTGCTCGGTGGCGTTGTGAAGAATGTTGGCGGTTTCGGTCATTTCCACCATGAAGGTAGACCGACCGCCTGCAATGTCATCCGACGAGCCCATGCGTGTGAAAATGCGATCCACCGGCCCGATGACTACGCGATTTGCCGGTACAAAGCTCCCGGTGTAGGCCAGCAGTGCGATCAGTGCCGCCTGGCGCATGTAGGTCGATTTACCGCCCATGTTCGGGCCGGTAATGACAAGCATGCGGCGCTGGTCGTCCATCAGCAGATCGTTGGGTACGAACGGGTCGCTCAGTAGTTGTTCCACCACCGGGTGCCGGCCTTCTTCAATATCAAAGCCGGGTGATTCGCTGAATTCCGGCGGGTTGAATCGCAGGCTGGTGGCTCGCTCGGCGAAATTGCTGAGCACGTCCAGTTCGGCCAGTGCCTGAGCGGCATCCTGCAGTGGCGCCAATTGTTCGGCCACGGTTTCCAGCACTTCGTCGTAGAGGGCTTTTTCCCGGGCCAGGGCGCGGCTTTTGGCGCTCAGAGCCTTGTCTTCAAATTCCTTGAGTTCGGGCGTAATAAAACGCTCGGCGTTCTTCAGGGTCTGGCGGCGAATGTAGTCTGCCGGCGCCTGGCCAGATTGGGCCCGGGTGATTTCGATGTAATAACCGTGCACACGGTTGTAGCCGACTTTCAGGGTGGTAATGCCGGTGCGTTCGCGCTCGCGGGTTTCCACATCCAGCAGAAACTGCCCGGCGTTCTCGCTGATGTTGCGCAACTCGTCCAGTTCTTCGTCAAAACCCTCGCGAATCACGCCACCGTCACGAATCACCACAGGCGGGTTATCGATGATTGCCCGCTCCAGCCTATCGGCCAGTTCCGGATACTCGCTGATGGTGGTCGCCAGTTTAACGATCTGATGGGAATTAACCGGTGTCAGGGCTTTCTGAAGATCCGGCAGAACCTGAAACGCATCCCGCAGGCGTGCAAGATCCCGTGGTCGGGCGGAGCGAAGGGCCACGCGGGACAGCACACGTTCGATATCGCCGACGGCTTTCAAAAGGTCGTGTACAGGTTCGTAGTGGAATCCGTCGAGCAGCGCAGACACAGCCTGCTGACGTTGCTCCACAATACTCACGTCGCGCAGCGGCCGGTTCAGCCATCGCCTCAGTTGACGGCCACCCATGGCGGTCGCGGTTTTATCCATCACCCAGGCAAGAGTGTGCTGGGTGCCGCCCATCAGGTTGGTGTCAATTTCCAGGTTTCTGCGGCTGGCGGCGTCCATGATCACCGCCTCTTCGCGGCGTTCACGGCGGATTTTGCGAATATGGGGCAGGGCCGTGCGCTGCGTTTCTTTGGCGTATTGCAGCAGGCAACCTGCGGCACAGATGGCCAGCGTGAGGTCGTCGCAGCCGAAACCGGTCAGGTCGCGAACCTGAAACTGTTGAGTCAGCACTCTATGGGCGGTGTCCGATTCGAACAGCCAGGGGCCCTGGCGGCGAATGCCGCTGTACCCTTCCAGAACTTCCTGGAACGGGAAATCCTCACTGATCAGGATCTCAGCCGGGCGCAGGCGTTGAAGTTCGCCCTGCAGACCTTCCATATCGTCGAGTTCGGAAACCGTAAAACGGCCGCTGGAAATGTCCAGTGACGCAAAACCGAAGCGCTCCTGACGGTTATAAATGGCGACCAGCAAGTTGTCGCGGCGGTCTTCCAGAAACGCATCGTCACTCAGGGTGCCGGGGGTAACAATCCGCACTACCTGCCGCTCAACCGGCCCCTTGCTGGTCGCCGGATCGCCAATTTGCTCACAAATGGCGATGGATTGACCAGCCCGAACCAGACGTGCAATGTAACCCTCAGCGGAATGGTACGGGATACCGGCCATGGGTATCGGGCTGCCACCTGACTGGCCGCGGGCGGTCAGCGTAATGTCCATCAACTCGGCGGCCTTGCGTGCGTCGTCGTAGAACAGCTCATAGAAGTCACCCATGCGGTAGAACACCAGCTCGTTGGGGTGCTCGCCCTTGATCTTGAGGTACTGCCGCATCATGGGCGTATGCTGGGTCAGATCGGTCTGGGCTGCTGACATGAGTGGTTCCGGGTCCAGGTCTTGGGGTGAAAGTCTTTCAGTAAAGGCAGCGATTGTAAGAAAATACTCGCCATGATGAAACGGAAGGGGGTGAAGAGAGCCTTATGTCACTCACCGATGAAGAGTTACGTGAAGCCGCAGACAGTCTTGCAAGAGTACTGATCGACCGCAAGCAGACGATTGCCACGGCCGAGAGCTGTACCGGCGGTTGGGTTGCCAAAGTGTTGACCGACCGGGCCGGTTCATCGGCTTACACACTGGCCGGCCTGGTGACCTACAGCAACGACGCCAAGCGGGAATTGTTGGGGGTAACCGAAGCGTCTCTGGAGAACCATGGAGCCGTCAGCGAGCCAGTGGTGCGCGAAATGGTGGCAGGCGCACTGGCCACCACGGGGGCGGACGTGGCCGTTTCGATCAGTGGCGTAGCGGGCCCGGATGGCGGCACGGAAGACAAACCGGTCGGTACTGTGTGGTTTGCCTGGGGTAATTCCCCGTCAGACACAGAAGCCGTTGTGGAGCACTTCAGCGGCGACCGCGACGAGGTTCGGCGCCAGGCTGTGCTGTTCGCTCTGCAGGGGGTAGAGGCCTATCTGGCCGTTCGTTGAATGCAGGGGTTGGCCTTCGGTTTGGCTTGTGTTTTAATACTGTTTAAATATACAGGCAACGCTGTACAGATGAGGGTATTGAACAATGGAAGATAACCGCAAAAAAGCGCTTAACGCTGCGCTCAGCCAGATTGAACGTCAATTCGGCAAAGGCGCCGTTATGAAGATGGGGGATCAGCCCCGCGAAGCACTTCCTGCGGTCTCTACCGGCTCCCTCGGGCTGGATGTGGCTCTGGGTATTGGCGGTTTACCCTACGGTCGTATTGTTGAGATCTACGGCCCTGAGAGTTCCGGTAAGACAACCCTGACTCTGCAGGTGATTGCCGAAGCACAGAAAGATGGCAAGACCTGCGCCTTCGTAGACGCAGAGCACGCGCTGGATCCGATCTACGCTGAAAAGCTGGGCGTGAACGTGGACGAGCTGCTGGTATCACAGCCAGACACCGGTGAGCAGGCTCTGGAAATTGCCGACATGCTGGTTCGCTCCAACGCCGTGGATGTCATCATTGTCGACTCGGTGGCCGCTCTGACGCCGAAGGCGGAAATTGAAGGCGAGATGGGCGACAGCCACGTTGGCTTGCAGGCCCGCCTGATGTCACAGGCGTTGCGTAAGCTGACCGGTAACGTCAAACACGCCAATTGCCTGTTGGTGTTCATCAACCAGATCCGGATGAAGATCGGCGTCATGTTCGGCAGCCCCGAAACCACCACCGGTGGCAACGCGCTGAAATTTTACTGCTCCGTTCGACTGGATATTCGCCGTATCGGTTCGGTGAAGGATGGCGACGAAGTGGTGGGTAACGAAACCCGGGTGAAGGTGGTCAAAAACAAAGTGTCGCCGCCGTTCAAACAGGCGGAATTCCAGATTATGTACGGCAAGGGCATTTACCACATGGCCGAAGTGCTGGACATGGGTGTGAAAGAAGGCTTTGTGGACAAGTCCGGCGCCTGGTACGCCTACAAAGGTGACAAGATTGGCCAGGGTAAGGCGAACGCCTGCAAGTTCCTGGAAGAAAACCTGGATCTGGCCAACGAGATTGAGACCAGCGTTCGGGATAAGCTGATGCCCAAGCCTGTCAGTAAAGAAGCAGCAGCAGAAAAGGCGCCTGAAGAGGCGAACGAAGAGCTGCTCTAAAACCTTCCTCCACGGCCCTGCGCCTGACCTCATCCTGTGATGTTGGGGCAGGGCCGGATTCCCTTCCCGCATCCCAGATTCATAGCCCGCTCTCTACTTGTAGCCCGCAATAATTTTGTCTGTTATTCGATCAACATCGCCGCGATGATCAACTATCTTTGTAGCAATTAGCCTGAATCAGGTGTGTTGAAACGATACATGGCGGAGACGACCTATGAATGACGTGAGCGCCGTTGAAAACGAGCTACTTCGCAAAGACGAAGGTGGTGCCGTTTATCTGACCCTCAATCGCCCGAAAAAATTCAATACGCTTTCCGAAACCTTGCTGACGGCATTGCAGGACCAATTGGACAGCATTGCTGAAGATCCGGCGGTGCGTTGCGTTGTGATCGCGGCCAATGGGAAAGGGTTTTGCGCCGGGCATGATTTAAAAGAGATGCGGGCGCATCCGGATCACGGGTATTACCAATCCCTGTTCCGGCATTGCAGTCGGGTGATGCAGAGCCTGGTCAACCTGCCCGTGCCGGTGATTGCAAAAGTCCAGGGTATGGCCACAGCAGCAGGATGCCAGTTGGTGGCCAGCTGTGATCTCGCCATTGCCGGGCGTTCGGCCAGTTTCGCGGTTTCCGGCATCAACGTCGGCCTGTTTTGTTCGACGCCCGCAGTTGCCCTGTCTCGGAACGTGAGTGCAAAGCGCGCCTTCGACATGCTGGTGACCGCCGACTTTATTGACGCAGACACCGCATTCGACTGGGGGTTGTTGAGCGGTGTGGTCGACGACTCTGAGTTGGATGCTGCCGTGGCAGAGAAGGTTGAGAAGATTCTTGCCAAAAGCCCGTCTGCCATACGCTATGGCAAGGCCATGTTCCACAAGCAGCGCCAAATGACGCTGGCGGAAGCCTATGAATTGGCAGGCAATGTGATGGCCGACAACATGATGACCCCCGACGTTGGCGAGGGCATTGATGCGTTTCTCGAGAAACGTAAACCCACCTGGGAGCAGCCGGGCCATTAGCGCCTGGGTCTGGGACCGAACAGTAGGAGGGCGAGGTGATGAGCGATACCTGCCAGTTCGACGTAGGGTTGGATCAGAATGCGGCCAACTATGTGCCTTTGTCGCCATTGAGTTTTATTCGACGTGCTGCCGCCGTTTATCCCAACAAACCGGCCGTGATCTATAACGATGAGTGTTATAGCTGGCAACAGACCTATTCCCGATGTTGTCGCCTTGCCTCCGTGTTGCAGAGTTTCGGTATCTCCCGTGGCGACACCGTTGCGGTGTTGCTGCCCAATGTCCCGGCCATTTTCGAAGCGCATTTTGCCGTGCCAATGGTCGGGGCGGTGCTCAACGCCATTAATATTCGCCTGGACCCGGCCACCGTTGCCTACATTCTCGATCACAGCCGCTCGCGCTTGGTGCTGGTTGATACGGAATTCTGCGATGTGGCTGAAAAGGCGCTGTCGATGATGGAGGGCGAGGCGCCCGTCATTATCAATGTACCGGATGCCAGCCAGGGCGATGAAAGAAGGCTGGGCGACCTGGAATACGAAGCACTTCTGGCAAAGCAGCCGGAGTCACAGAACTGGCAGTTACCGGAGGACGAATGGGACGCCATTGCCCTGGGATACACCTCCGGCACAACCGGCAAGCCCAAGGGCGTGGTTACCCATCATCGCGGTGCCTACCTGAACGCCGTCAGCAATGTGTTGTCGTGGAGCCTGCCCCGGAATGTGACTTATTTGTGGACGCTGCCCATGTTCCATTGCAACGGCTGGTGCTTTCCCTGGACCATGGCAGCCATCGGTGGCACCAGTGTCTGCTTGCGGCGGGTGGATGCGGGTCAGATTCTCAAACTGATCCGGCAACATAAGGTCAGCCATTACTGCGGCGCGCCGGTGGTTCACGCCACCATCGCTGACGCTGCCATCGCAGCAGGTGAGGTTTTCGATCACCCTGTGTCTGGATTGATTGCGGGTGCTGCGCCGCCGGCCTCGGTGTTTGAAAGGATGGAGAAGATCGGTGTTGAACTCACCCACGTCTACGGCCTGACGGAAACCTATGGCCCTGCGACAGTTTGCGCCAAACAGGAAGAGTGGGAGCAATGCACTCTGGAAGAACGCGTGCGTCTGAACGGTCGCCAGGGAGTGACCTACCCACTGGAAGAGGGTGTGGCGGTTCTTGACCCATCCACCATGGAGCCGGTTCCGCCGGACGGTAAAACCATGGGCGAGGTTATGTTCCGGGGCAACATTGTGATGAAGGGATACCTGCGCAATGAGCAAGCCACCCAGGAGGCTTTTGCCGGGGGCTGGTTCCACTCCGGCGACCTGGCGGTGGTGGAAGCGGACGGTTATCTGAAAATTCGCGACCGGCTGAAAGACGTGATCATTTCCGGTGGCGAGAATATCTCGTCGTTGGAAGTGGAAGAAGCCATTCAGCGCCATGCCGACGTTGAACTGGCCGCCGTGGTGGCCATGGAGGATCAGAAGTGGGGAGAGGTGCCGGCGGCTTTTGTTCAGCTGCGCGCGGGCAGCGACCTGACGGAAAGCGATTTGATTAGCTTCTGCAGCGAGAAAATTAGCCGTTTCAAAGTGCCCAAGAAAGTCGTGTTCGGCCCGTTGCCGACCACGTCCACCGGCAAAATTCAGAAGTTCATGTTGCGAAAGGAGCTTGAGACAAGCTCATCGTCGTGACGGTTTTGGAAGGTTGAAGTTTGATTATGGCGGACACCAAGCAACTACTGATTGTCGCTCATGCACCCTCTCCCAACACCCAGAAGCTCCGGGATGCGGTTGCCCGGGGCGCACAGCATGAGGATATTGAACAGGTGGAGGTGAAGGTGCTGGCGCCATTGGATGCGGGGCCGGAGGATGTGCTTGCCTGCGATGCCATCATACTGGGAACCACCGAAAACCTGGGTTACATGAATGGGGCTTTGAAGGATTTTTTCGATCGAACCTACTACAGCGTTATCGAGGAAACTGAGGCACTTCCCTTCGCTTATTACATTCGTGCCGGCCTCGACGGCACGGGCACCCATCGGGCCATCGAGTCCATCACCACAGGATTACGCTGGCGCCTGGCACAGGAACCGCTGATCTGTCGCGGTGACTATCGGGATGAATTCGAAAGCCAGTGCGAAGAGCTGGGGATGACCATGGCGGCCAGCCTGGATGCCGGCCTCTTCTAGGGATATCGAATCAGTTCAGCCGTGATTTTCTTGCGGACAGAGCTTCCTGCATTCTGGCCAGGGCCTTGTCGTAGAAAGGTTGAACTTTAGCAAGCACCCCGGGTTCGCTCAGGGATGGGTGACCGCCCACAAACGGAGGGTGGGGGTTGTACTCCATGCGCAGTTGTATCGATTTGGCCAGGGTGTCATCCCAGACTTCACCAATGACCGCCAGGCTGAAATCAATACCGGAGGTGACGCCACCAGCGGTGATCAGATTGCCGTCGATCACAACGCGCCCCTCGGTAAACGTCGCCCCGCATTGCTCAAGCGCAGAGGTGTAGCCCCAGTGAGTGGTCGCCTTCTTGCCCTCCAGTTGTCCGGCCGCACCCAGAATGAAAGCGCCGGTGCAAACAGACGTGATGTACCGGGCGTTTCGGCATTGATCGGCCACAAATTCAACCAGCGCGTCGTTATTGACCGCTTCAAACACGCCTGCGCCGCCGGGCACACAGACCATATCGGCCTTTGGGCAGTTGCCAAAGCTGAATCGTGGCATCAAATCGAAACCTGAGTCTGTTTCAACCGGCTCGCCATGCTCTGTGACCACGCACAGCTGAACATCAGGTACATAAGTCAGCATCTGGGCCGCACCGGTGAAATCCAATTGGGTAATGCCGGGAAAGATCGGGAATACAATGTTGAACGCCATGCCAGGTCTGACTCCAAAAATTCAGATAATGACCCAGTATATAGGCAGTTCAGGTGGCTGCGTCAGCCCGCGTAGCGGTTGTAGAAGCCTTCAATGCGTGACAGGGCGTTGTCTACGGTGCGGGAGTAGCCTTTTCTCTCGAAGCAGTAACTGAATTGGATGCTGACCCGGTATCCGGTCTGAAACGGTTGGCAGGTAACGACCCGGGCGGCCACCCGCGATTCGCGGATGTACTTGCCGTCAAAGCTCAAGAACAGGCGAGCACCTGGCTCCACGGGGCGTGGGCAGAGCACGGCCATGCCGTAACGGTTCATATCAAGGCAGGTCACCGCAGTCGAATTCTTTCCACGACCAAAAAAACCACGCTCCTGCAGCTCTACTTTAAGGCAGGTGGCGGTATAGCGGTCTTTTATCCTGCGATCACTTGTTTCGCAGCTTGTGGAATCACTCATAGATCGTTGGTTTCCATCCATACCGAGCGTACTTTTTTGTTGTCCCATTTTCCTGCTGGGGCAACAAAGTCTAGTAGGCAAATAACTGCCTGAAAAATGACCATTCGTTAAAATGTGATGGATTTATCACTAGAGTGTGGTCTGATTTGCACCGTGTTCAATAGGCAAATCAGGCCTGAGTAGTCAAAATCTGACCACGCCGGTCTTCGATAGGCGCGGGTTTTCGTGTGCGCGGGTGCAGCAAACCAGTGCTGCGGCGGCTGCGGTTCCTGCGACGGTCCGGGCCCTGAAAGTCTCTCTGGGCACGACGACGGTCCGGCTGAAGGCGCCTGTCATTCAAGGGCCGACGCGGCGGGGCCGACGATTCCTCGGCGGCGGGCGTACGCTGGGTTCCCTGCTTGCGAATGGATTCCAGCACCGATATGCCATGGGGCTGATTGCGGTAAATGTCCATTTTAGAGTTTCCTTGAGTGCTTCTGTCCTGATAAAGATGAAACCATTTGATTAAAATAACGGCACAATGCGCCCAATCTTTAGCCTTTCATAAGCAATAGGCGCGACAGACTCCCCCCCAGATTCTACAATGATCGGCCATTATTGTTTGGTTTTCCCTAGCTACAGGACCCCATCTTGAAGCCACTGTCTCTTAACCAGTTATACAAAGCCTGTGTATTGAAAGACCTGCCATTCAGAACCACCCGGCAGCTGGAGCCCCTTGAGGAAATCGTCGGCCAGAATCGCGCCCAGTCAGCGGTCAGCTTTGCTCTGGCGATGCCGCACGGTGGCTACAACGTCTACGCAGTAGGCCGGCCCGGATTGGGCAAGCGCACCATGATGCTTCGCTATCTTGAGCATCATGCTGATCTTGAACACCAGATCCACGACTGGTGCTACGTGGCCAACTTTGAAGAGCCTCGCGTGCCCAAAGTGCTCAAGCTGCCGGCGGGCAAGGGCAATGAGCTGAAGCAGGACATGGACAAGCTGATGAGTCGCCTGATGAAGATGGTGCCTCAGACGTTTGACAGCGACAGCTTCCTGGAGCGCGCCGAGCAGCTAAAGGGCGAGTTTGCCCAACGGCAGGAAGAAGAGCTGGAAAAGATCGGCGCCCAGGCGAAGAAAAAGAAAGTCAGCCTGAACATCACCACGCCCGGCGGCTACCGGCTGGTGGCCATGAACGGCGACGAGCCCCACACGGCGGAGTCTTTCCAGGCCCTGACGCAGGAACAGCGAGACAAATTCGAAGCCGAGATCAACAAGCTGGAGAAAAAACTCCGCCAGGCGCTTCGCAAGGTCGCGGACTGGGAACAGGAATACGCCGAGGCGCAGCAGGCCCTGAACGAAGAGACCCTGCATGGCATTTCCGGCCACCAGATCGACGAATTGGTGAGCAAATACAGCGATCAGCCAGACGTCGTCACCTACCTGGAAGGGGTTCGCAAAGACCTGGTCGACAGCCTGGACATCTTTCTGGAAGAGAACGAGGAACAGGCGGCTATCGCCTACGCCTCTCTGGACAAGAAAACCCCCCGCCGATATCTGGTGAATGTGCTGGTGCATCAGAAGACGGAAGAGGTGCCCGTGGTGGTGGAAGACAACCCCACCTACCACAACCTGTTTGGTTATGTGGAAAATGTGACCTTCAAAGGGTCTGTCTTTACCGACTTTTCACTGATTCGCCCCGGCAGCATTCACCGCGCCAACGGTGGCTATCTGCTGATGGACGCCATCAAGGTGCTGGAGCAGCCGTTCGTGTGGGACGGCCTCAAACGTGCGCTGCGGTCACGGTCTCTGCAGATAAACTCTCTCGAGCGGGAGCTGACGCTGTCTGGCACCATCTCGTTGGAGCCGGAGGAAATCCCGCTGGACGTCAAGATTGTGCTGTTTGGCGACCGCGAGACCTGGATGCTGCTGCAGGAATACGATTCCGAATTCGCAGAGCTGTTCCGGGTGACCGCCGATTTTGAAAACGAAATGATGCGCACGGACGATAGCCAGCTTCTATATTCAAAGTTCATTGCCAGCCTGGTGGAAGAGAAAAAACTGCTGCACTGCAGCAACCGTGCGGTCGCCCGCATCATAGAACACAGCGCGCGCATGGCAGACCATCAGGACAGGCTGTCCTTGCATGCGGCAGACATTGCCAATCTGCTGCGGGAATCGGATTTCTGGGCGCGGCAGGCCAAAGCCAAACTGATCGAGAACAGCCACGTGGATCAGGCACTGGAAAGCGCCCGTTACCGAAGCAGCCGCATCAGGGATCAGTTCTACGATTCGATTCGCGATGGCACAACGCTGGTATCCACCTCGGGCAGCTGTGTGGGCCAGGTCAATGCGCTGTCCGTATTATCGACTGGCGGTTTTGAATTTGGTTTGTCCAACCGCATCACGGCCACCTGCTACTATGGCGATGGCGGTGTGATGGACATCGAGCGCGACGTAAAGCTGGGCGGCAACCTCCACTCCAAAGGGGTGATGATTCTGAGCTCCTGGCTGTCCTCCCGCTTTGCCGTGACCGACCCCATGCACCTGTCGGCCAGTCTGACCATGGAGCAGAATTATGGTGAAGTCGATGGCGACAGTGCCTCGCTGGCGGAAATGTGCGCCCTGGTGTCGGCGCTGTCTGGTCTGCCGGTGCGTCAGGATCTTGCATTGACCGGCTCGGTCAACCAGTTTGGTGAAGTTCAGCCCATTGGTGGCGTGAACGAAAAGGTGGAAGGGTTCTTTGCTACCTGCAGGCTGACCGGTGAATTCACGGGCACGCAAGGCGTGATCGTGCCTGCCACCAATGTTCAGAACCTGATGCTGGACGAGGAAGTTGTTCAGGCCGTGCGCAATGGGCAGTTCTCGGTGTACTCTGTTACCCACGCCGAAGAAGCCATTTCCCTGTTGCTGGGCAAACCGGCGGGCAAGGCAAACGCGAAAGGTCGTTATCCAAAACAGAGCGTCTTTGGCATGATTCAGCAACGGCTTGAAAACATGCGAGAGCACGAGCGCCAGGAACACGAGCGCCATGAACAGGAGAAGCAGAAACCATGACGGACAGTCAGCAAACGGTTTACGTAGTTGAAGACGACGAAGCAGTGCGGGATTCACTGGAGTTGCTGCTGAAATCGGACGGCAAGCCCGTAAAGACTTACGACAACGCCAATGCGTTTCTGAAAGACTATTCTGACGACATGGCCGGCTGCATCGTGCTCGATATTCGTATGCCCGGTATGGATGGAATGGAGCTGCAGAAGAAACTGAACGACAAGCATTCCATCCTGCCCATCATTTTCGTCACCGGCCATGGTGACGTTCCCATGGCTGTGGATGCCATGAAAGAAGGCGCTGTGGACTTCATCCAGAAGCCCTACCGGGAAGAAGCGCTGCTGGAGAAAATCGAGGCGGCGTTGCAGCAGGACATCGAACAGCGCAAAACGCTGGGCGAAAAGCAGGAAATCCTGCGCCGCGTGAAGAGCCTGACCCCCCGCGAGCATGAAATCATGGATCGAATGATTGAAGGGCAGGCCAACAAGGTGATTGCCATCGAGCTGGAAATCAGCCAGCGCACGGTGGAAATTCACCGCTCCCGCGTGATGCACAAGATGGGCACCCATTCCCTGGCGCATCTGGTGCGCATGATTCTGTCCGTAAAGGACCGTATCGACGCGCGGTAATCCCGGCGGCATGATGGTTACATCCTCGCAACCGGCCAAGGTTCTATGACTGACCCTGCTCAGGAGATTACAAACATCACGGTTCTGCTTGTTGATGACAACCCTCAGAACCTGAAAGTGCTCTACGAAACCCTGAAAGACAAGGGTTATCGCCTCTTGATCGCCAATGACGGTGAGAAGGCACTGGACCTTGCTCATCGTCATACACCCGAAGTGATTCTGCTGGATATCATGATGCCGGAGCTGGACGGCTATCAGGTGTGCGAACGCCTGAAAGCCGACCCGGTGACCGCAGACTGCGCCGTGGTCTTCCTGTCTGCCCTGGACGATGTAGGCGCCAAAGTGCGCGGCTTCTCCCTGGGCGGTGCTGACTATATCTCCAAGCCGTTTCAGGCCCAGGAAGTCATTGCCCGGGTGAAAACACACGCCCAGGTGACACGGCTGGAACGTGAGCTTCAGGCCCGTAACCGGCAGCTTGAAAGCGATCAGGCCCGCATCCTGAATTCCATCAGCGAAGGCATCTACGGCCTGAACAAAGAAGGCCGCATTATCTTTGCCAACCCGGCAGCGGCCACGATCGTCAGAAGCTCTGCTGACGAGCTGATCGGCAAGAACTTCTTCGAGCTGCATTTCGGTCGCCCGGAGCAGAAACTGGACGACTTGCCGGCCCACGCGACCTGTTGTCAGGGCCTGGCCGAGAAACAGCGTGGTGTGGAAATGCTGCGCGCTGATGGCACCCGGTTCCCCGCCGAGTATTGTTCAACCCCCAAACGGGAAGGCGATGAGCTGTACGGCGCTGTTGTGGTGTTCAGCGATATCACCGCCGAGCTTGAAAACGAAAAGGCCCTGGACGATGCCCGCACGATGGTTCAGGAGCAACGGGACCAGCTGGCCCATGTCTCCCGCCTGACCACCATGGGGGAAATGGCCGCCGGGGTCGCCCACGAAGTAAACCAGCCGCTGACGGCTATCACCAATTACGCCCGCGTCGCCAAGCGGATGATCTCCAAAGACGAACCGGATTTGCCGTTGCTGGCGGAAACTCTGGAAAAGATCGAAGCCCAGTCTCATCGGGCCAGTGAAGTGATTCGCCGTATCCGCGGATTCATGAAAAAACCGGCCGCCGGCAAAGAAGTGTTGTCGCTGACCAGCTTGCTGGAAGATACCCGTCAGTTTGCGGAAGTGGACATTCGTAATAACGAGGGTGGCGTTGAGGTCACGGTGGCCGACAATGTTCAGGAAGTCTACGCAGACCCGGTTCAGGTGCAGCAAGTTGCCCTGAACCTGATTCGCAATGCCCTGGAGGCCACCCGCAGTGCCCAATCGTCCGAGCCGGTCAGGGTCAATGTGACCATGCCAGACAGCAAGTTCGTGCGGGTAGAGGTGACGGATTCCGGCACCGGCCTGGCCGACGAAGACGAAGCCAAACTGTTCCTGCCGTTTTTCACCACCAAGGCAGACGGCATGGGCATCGGGTTGCCGATGTGTCGCTCGCTGATTCAGGCGCAAGGTGGCGAGATTGGCTATCAGCGGCCAGAAACACCAGGCGCCTGCTTCTTCTTCACCTTGCCCGCCGCCAAGACGGAAGCGGTCGAGGTCTGATTCCGGCGTTTAATCCAGCCATTCCACGTGGCCGCTCAGATGCGGCGCCGTGCCTTTGCCGTTCAGCAACTGGTAGTTCAGGCCCTTCTTGGCCGACTCCCAGTTCAACACAGCCTGGCCCGGCAGAAACAGCGGCTTTTTGAAGTCGCAATGCATCGCAAAGGCACCGCTTTTCCATGCCTGCTGCTGTTCCAGATGCGCCAGAACCCGCGCTTTGCTCCACATGCCATGGGCAATGGCCCGCGGAAACCCGAACAGCTTGGCGGTCAGCGGATACAGGTGAATCGGGTTGCGGTCTCCGGAAACACCGGCGTACTGACGCCCGGTGGATTCCGGCACATCGATGTCGACGCTGTTGGCGTACTTTGCCAGTTCCGGCGGCTGCTTGCGGGAGCTGCCGTTGTCCCGCTCCGGCTGGCGGAACAGCGTCGTGCTGTTTTCCTCCCACACCAGGCGCCCGGCTGATCGAGCCTCGGTAATCAGATCAAACTCCAGCCCCTTCGACGTTCTGACCGCCTCGCCAAGACGGACATCCAGATCCAGCATTTCGCCCTCGCCAATGGGACGGTGCTGCACAATGCGGTTGCGCAGGTGCACCAGGCCCAGCAAAGGGAAGGGAATGCTCGGGTCGGTCAACACCTTCAGGTGAAGCGGAAACGCCAGGATGTGTGGCCAGGTGGCAGGCACGGCGCGCGTGGGGGCAAAGCCGCATACCTTACGGTATTGCTTCAGATCGCCGCCGCCGGTTGTGACACCGATCAGCTGGGCTGAAACGTCTGGCAGCTTGGTGATTTCAGACTGTTCCCGCTTGGGCAGCAGCGCCTTGCCGTACATCGAAAGCAGCCCCGGTGGTTGATTATGGTATTTTGCGTTCTGAGTCATTTTGTTACAGCTCCTTGTACACCTGTGCGACAGTGGCCTGATATGCTCTAATTACGGGTAACTTGAGAACAAGGTCTCATAGTCTGGCAAACCCGGCCAGCATGAGCATTGACCTGGCTTGCAGTGCAGCATGTTGCGCC
Source organism: Marinobacter sp. CHS3-4 (assembly GCF_030053415.1). Lineage (GTDB taxonomy): Bacteria > Pseudomonadota > Gammaproteobacteria > Pseudomonadales > Oleiphilaceae > Marinobacter. The sequence continues at coordinate 922,589 of NZ_JASGBJ010000002.1, read as the reverse complement.
GGCCAAGCCGATTCATTAACAACTATAAAGCGGGATGCTATGCAGGAACTTCGCGATGCCGGCGTAATGCTGCGCCTGATTTATCGAGCCATGAAGAAAAAAGGTATCGATACCGACGCCATCTTTGCCCGGCTTGGAGTAGACGAAGATTACGTATACACCGAGCAACTGCGAACGCCCCACAGTGCGCAACTGTATTTCTGGCAAGTGGTTGAAGATGTCTCTGGCGACCCCGATGTTGGCCTGCATCTTGGCCAGCTGCTCCCGGCCTATAATGGTCAGGTTCTTGAGTATCTGTTTCTAAGCAGCCCCACCTTCGGTGAGGGCCTGCGCCGTGCTCAGAACTATCAGCGTCTCCTCAGCGACGCCGCCAAGACCGACTTCTTCATCGAAGGCGAAGAGGCCTGCATGGTCCTGGATACCGCGTCGGATGAAGTCAGCCGTCTTCAGCACTTCAATGAATGCTTTGTTCAGGGCCTGATCACGTTTTTCAAATCCATCACCGAAGACCGCTTCTACCCGTCACGGATTGAATTCGAGCACGACCGGCAGCGGGGCAAGGATCACGTTCAGGACATTCTGGGTTGTGACGTGGTGTTTGGGGCCAAAGAGAACCGCCTGTACTTCCCGGCCAATTTCCTGGCACACCCATCGCCTCACGCCGAGCCAGAACTGCTGGACCTGCACGAGCGCTTTGCCAGCGAGCAGGTGGCCCGGCTGGAGAAAAAAGACATTGTGGGGCAGGTGGAGCGCATTGTGGCCGAGCTGCTGGACAGCGGCGAAGTCACCCTGGATTCGGTGGCCGAGCGCCTGGGTATCAAATCCAGAACCCTGCGTACTCGTCTGACAGAAGCAGAGACCAGTTTTAACCAGGTACTGGCGGATTTTCGTTACCGGCTGGCTCGTCAGCTGCTGGCGACAACCGACGAATCCATTGATGAGATTGTCTATCTCACGGGGTTCTCGGAACCCAGTACTTTTTATCGTGCCTTCAAACGCTGGTCGGGGATGACGCCCATCGAATACCGCAAAACCGCGCAGGGCAAGGACGCGATGGTTGATGCCATGTGAACAGGCGGACATCGCCGAAGTTTTTTCAGAAAAATCGTTGACATGGCAGGCCGCCTCTTTATAATGCGCCCTCGTTGTCACAGAGCATTCACACCCCTGAATGCGTTGACGTGACGGCCCACGCGGAGCGGTAGTTCAGCTGGTTAGAATACCGGCCTGTCACGCCGGGGGTCGCGGGTTCGAGTCCCGTCCGCTCCGCCATTTTTATCTCTTCGATTATTCCCGGGTGGTTAGCTCAGCTGGGAGAGCATCGCCCTTACAAGGCGAGGGTCACTGGTTCGATCCCAGTACCACCCACCATTTTTTTCCCGTACCTGATGTCTGTGGTTTCCTGCGCTTGTTCAGCAGGTTATCTGGCATGCGCCAACGTTTTGCAACGCCAGCGCACGCCCAGCCCCCAATGCTTACTTACCAATCAGCGACTGGCCACACACGCGAACCACGTTGCCGTTCACGCCGTTTGAGGCAGGGTGGCAATACCAGGCAATGGTCTCGGCCACGTCTACCGGCAAACCACCTTGCGACAGGCTGTTCATCCGGCGCCCGGCTTCGCGAATGGTGATCGGCATAGCCGCCGTCATCTGGGTTTCGATAAAGCCCGGTGCCACCGCGTTAATCGTGACGCCGTTCTTCACCTGCTTGGCCATGGCTTCCACATACCCAATCACGCCGCTCTTGGCGGTGGAGTAGTTGGTCTGGCCAAAGTTACCGGCGATGCCACTGATGGAGGAAATGCACACGATGCGGCCGTTTTCCTTCAGCAGCTCGCGCTTCATCAACTCCTCGTCAATGTGTTCTTCCGCCGTCAGGTTCACGGCAATGGTCATGTCCCAGAAATGCTCGGGCATGTTGCCCAGGGTTTTATCGCGGGTGATACCTGCGTTGTGAATCACCAGGTCCACACCATCGAAATGCTTCTGGATGAAGTCAGCAATCTCGGCAGGTGCCGTGTCGCTGGTGATATCGCAGCTCAGGGCTTTGCCGCCGATTGCGTCGGTGACTTTTTGCAGTTCGTCCATGGCTGGTGGAATATCCAGGCCAATCACGGTGGCGCCGTCCCGAGCCAGCGTTTCCGCAATGGACGCGCCGATCCCGCGTGAGGCGCCGGTGACCAGGGCCACTTTGCCGGTCAGCGGGGCGGCCGGGCTGGTAGCCGGTGCGTCAGCGGTCTTACCGATTCTGGCCACCTGGCCAGAGACGTAGGCCGAACGGGATGACAGGAAGAAGCGAACACTGGAGTCCAATGCCTTTTCAGCGCTCGGGGCCAGCCACAAGAGGTTGGCGGTGGCGCCTTTCTTGCCGATTTCCTTGGCAACGCTACGAACAAAGCCTTCCAGCGCCTGATGCGCCGCTGCTTTGGCCGGTGAGCGGCAGCTGGACGGCTCCTGGCCAATCACCAGGACACGGCCCTGAGCAGCCAGTTTACGAATGGTGGGGTGGAAGAAGTCGTAAACGGCGCGAAGGTCTGTGGTGTCTTTCATACCGGTGGCGTCGAACACCAGGGCAGAAAAGCGCTCTTCGATCTCGCCGCCCAAAGACAGTGGCTTGGCCTTGTTGCCTGCCTTGGCGGAATCCGTCAGAGTGGCAATATCACTGGCATGGAACAGCTTCGCAGGGCTTGCGCTGAGTGTTTGGCCCAGGTTGGCGATGGCCTTGGCGCCGTCAGCAGCGCCAACCAGCACGTTACCCTCAACAAATGGCTGGTCGCTGCGCTTCCAGCGTTTCAGCGGCACCGGCGCTGGCAGACCCAGCGACTGAGCGGCGGTTTTGCCAACCGGTGTATTGACGAATCTGAGATAAAGATCAGACATAGCGTTTTCCTTCTGCGACAAGAATAAGGGCTATAGAGTAAAGAATTGATCCGGCTTTGAATTGACTCAACGCCACAGGGCAGATGTCAACAATGCCAATGAGCCAGACCGGGTTAGCGCTAGACTGCACACCAACGTAATCATTCGACAGGTAGGACGACATCATGGCACAGGCTCCGAAAACCACTCAAAAGAAAACCACAGCGGCAAAGAAGACCACCAAGTCTAGCAGCACCGCGAAAAAGACGTCGGCTGGCAGCCAGGGCGTTCGCCGTGTGGCCATCCTTGGTGGCAACCGGGTGCCGTTTGCCCGCTCCAACACCGCCTACAGCAAGGTAAGCAACCAGGAGCTGCTGACCACCAGCCTGCGTGGCCTGGTGGATCGTTTTGGCCTGCAGGGCCAGCGCCTGGGCGAAGTCGTGGCCGGCGCGGTGATCAAGCACTCGCGGGATTTCAACCTGACCCGCGAATCGGTTCTCAGCAGCGGCCTGGCACCCGAAACCCCGGCCTATGACATTCAGCAAGCCTGTGGCACCGGTCTGGAAGCCGCCATTCTGGTGGCGAACAAAATCGCGCTTGGGCAGATTGATGTGGGTATCGCTGGCGGCACCGACACCACCTCCGATGCGCCGATTGGCGTTAGCGAAGGCCTGCGGGAAATCCTGCTGGACCTGAACCGTGCGAAGACTGCGGGCGAGAGACTGAAAGCCATCTCTCGCTTCCGCCCCAAGCATCTGGCCCCGTCCATTCCAGAAAACGGCGAGCCCAGAACCGGCTTGTCCATGGGTGGACACTGCCAGATCACGGCCAAAGACTGGAGCATACCGCGGGATGAGCAAGACCAGCTCGCCTATGAAAGCCATCAGAAACTGGCGGCCGCCTACGACGAAGGCTTCTTTGACGACCTGATGACCCCACTGGCGGGACTGACCAAAGACAACATCCTGCGCCCGGACACCACGCTGGAAAAACTCGCCACGCTCAAGCCGGTCTTCGACCGCGAAAACGGCACCATGACCGCCGCCAACAGCACCGCGCTGACCGACGGTGCCTCCTGCGTACTGCTGGCCAGCGAAGAGTGGGCCAAAGCCAACAACATGGAAGTGAAGGCCTACCTGACCTTCAGCGAAGTAGCCGCTGTAGACTTTGTCGACAAAAAAGAAGGCCTGCTGATGGCCCCGGCCTACGCCGTGCCCCGGATGCTGGAAAAGGCTGGCCTGACCCTGCAGGATTTCGATTTCTACGAAATCCACGAGGCTTTTGCCGCACAGGTTCTGTCTACCCTCAAAGCCTGGGAAGATCCGGCGTTCTGTAAAGACAAGCTCGGCCTGGACAAACCACTGGGCAGCATCGACCGCAGCAAAATGAACATCAAAGGCAGCAGCCTGGCCACCGGCCACCCGTTTGCGGCCACCGGCGGACGCATTCTGGCCACGATCGCAAAAATCCTGGAACAAAATGGCAGTGGTCGCGGTCTAATTTCCATCTGCGCCGCCGGAGGGCAGGGTGTGACCGCCATCGTTGAACGATAGCGGAACGGTAAGTTTCAGAAAAATCGGAAATTTTCCGAAAAGGTCTTTGACACAGCCCACCCCGATCCTTACCATGCGTGGCACGTTGATCGGGGCAACCCGGCAACAACCAGTTTGATGCGGGGTAGAGCAGTCTGGTAGCTCGTCGGGCTCATAACCCGGAGGTCGTTGGTTCGAATCCAGCCCCCGCTACCAATTAGAAAAGGCAGATCAGTTAAAAACTGGTCTGCCTTTTTTGTTGCGATATTGGAAATATCCAAAACTGCGCCGTTCTAGGGTATGGTTCGGGATTGAGTTTTCGAAGCCATCGATTGATCACTAAAAAAAACACAAATGGAGCCTCCGATGAGTTCAATGAAGCGCCTGCTTGCCGCGTTTGCATCCCTTGCCGTTATGTCCAGTGCCGCCGTTGAGGCCCGTGATTTTCGCCTCGGCCTGATCACGCCACCGCCCCACATCTGGACCAAGGCAGCCAACGAGTTTGGAGAAGAGCTTAATGAGAAGTCCGGCGGAGAGCACTCGGTCACCGTTTTCCCGGCCAGGCAGCTGGGTAACGAGGCCCAGATGGTTCAGCAGCTTCAGACCGGCGCGCTGGATATGGCGTTTCTGACCATTGCGGAAGTGTCCAACCGGGTGCCCGATTTCGGCGCCCTATACGCGCCTTATCTGGTCGACAACATTGACCAGGCCGCGGAATTGTTGCGCTCTGATGAGGCGAACAAGCTCCTGGACAAACTGCCGGCCAACGTTGGCCTGGTGGGTGTGGGCTATGCCATGGCCGGAATGCGCCAGGTGCTGAGCCGCGATGAAGTTTCCGGCCCTGCCGATCTGGAAGGTAAGAAGCTGCGCATTACCCCGTTCGAGCCCATCCGGGATTTCTACAACGCCATTGGCGCCGCACCGACACCGCTGCCACTGCCTGCGGTGTATGACGCACTGGCGAACGGCCAGGTCGACGCCATCGACATGGATTTCGACTCCATCCTGGTGCTCAAGTTTTACGAGCGTGCCGACCACCTGCTGATCTCCAACCACATGATGTTCCCCATGGTGGGCGTGGTGTCTGGCAAGGTCTGGCGTGACCTGAGCGACGAGGACAGACAGCTCATCCAGGAAACCATGAAAGCCCACCTGAATGCCGTCATGGACAAGTTCGTTGCCCAGGAGAAAGACCAGGAGCAACAGCTCAGAGAGCTGGATATCACCGTTAAGAAAGCAAACCGCAGTGAATTTGCCGACGCCATTTCCGCTTGGGAAGACATCTGGGCTGAGAAAGCCCCGTCGCTTGGTGTTCTGCGCAACGTCGCCGAGGACATCAAAGCCCAATAATCCGGGCGACGCACCATGCTGAAAGCTGTATCGGATTTTGTCGCACGCATTGAAGCTGTCATCGCCGCATCGCTTGCCGGTGCGGTGACCCTGCTGATCCTGCTCAACATCGTCACCCGGTCTGCCGGTTACGCCATCTACTGGGTGGATGAACTGGCGATCTACTGCATGATCTGGATGACCTTCTTCGCGACATCCGTGTTGCTCAAGCGGCGGGAAAGCGTTGCCGTCAATCTGCTGACCGAGTATGTGAAAGGGGGAACCCGAACCGTACTGGCGAAAATCAGCGACCTGATGGTGCTGCTGTTTGGCGGCATTCTGGCCTGGTTAAGCTGGCGCTGGTACGACCCGGTCACGCTGTATCAGGTGGGGTTCGACCTGCAAAGCTTCCAGGCGGAAACCTTCAACTTCATGTACGCGGAAAACACCAGCACCCTGGGTATCAAGAAGTTCTGGGTGTGGATGGTGCTGCCCATTCTGTCGATCACGTTGACCATTCACGGCTTGGCCAACCTTCTTAATTCCGAGACCGCCCCGGAACAGAGTGAGGGTATGACATGACTGCGGTTGTCTTCGCCGTTCTGTTGTTTCTGGCGGTGCCGATCTCACTGGTACTGGCGTTGACGGCGCTCTGGTATATCTACGATTCGGGTAATACCGTGCTGCTGGATTCCTACCTGCAGCAACTATTCGGCGCCATCCAGAGCTATGGGCTGCTGGCGATACCCCTGTTCATGCTGGCCGGGGAATTGATGAATGAAGGTGGCCTTACCAGCCGGCTGGTGAACCTGGCGCGCATCCTGGTAGGCGGGTTTCGCGGCGGCATGGCGTACATCAACCTGGTGGCCAACATGATGATGGCGGCCATTATGGGCTCTGCGGCGTCACAGATCGCCATGATGTCCCGCGCCATGGTGCCTGCCATGGAGAAGGACGGTTACGAAAAGCCCTACGCCGCCGCCATAACGGCCGCCGGCGGATTACTCTCGCCCATTATCCCGCCGTCCATGCTGTTCGTGCTGTTTGGCGTTCTGGCCCAGGTGCCGATTGCGGACATGTTCATCGCTGGCATCATTCCTGGGCTGGTCATGTCCTTCCTGTTTTTTATCGCCATCAGCCTGCTCGGCCTCAGATACCAGTATCCGAAGGGCAAATGGCCAACGCGCCAACAGGCCAAGCAGTATTTCCTAATGGGCATTCCGGCAGCGCTTATCCCGCTGATCATCATCGGCGGTATCCTTACCGGATTGGCCACGCCCACCGAATCCGCTGCGTTGGCCTCACTGGGTGCGCTGGTGATTGGCAAATACGTTTATAAAGACCTCAAATACAAAAACCTGTTCGGTGTTCTGAAACGGACCGCCTTCAATTCCGGCATGGTCATCATGCTGATCGCCGCCGCCGGCGTATTCGGCTGGGTGATCATCTTCGAAAAAATTCCCCAAAGCGCGGCCTCCTGGATCGCCGCACAAACCACAGATCCTTTCATGTTTCTGATGCTGGTGGTCGGCATCCTGCTGCTGGTGGGCATGGTGATCGATGGTATTGCCGCATTGATACTGGTGGTGCCAATCCTTATGCCCATCGCGGAAGCCCAGTTCGGCATCAGTGCTTATCAGTTCGGCGTGGTGGTGTGCCTGACCCTGGTACTTGGCCTGCTTACGCCACCGGTTGGCGCGGGCCTGTATATTTCTTCCGCCATGACGGGCGCATCGCCGATGGCTATTTTCCGGGCTTTGCTGCCGTTTCTTCTGGCCACCATTCTCACGTTGGTGTTGATCAGTTGGGAAGAGGGGCTGGTGTTGGCGTTGTTGTAATAACTTTCCGAACCTTAGCGTGCTCAGGATTAATTCTTTGCCTACCTCTTCCTGACCTCGTCCCTGGAAGTCAATGAACAACTTCGGCCGGCTACCCTCATTAGGAGCACCGGGCTTTGGCAGATTGCCGAGCTGAGATTTTGCGAAGAGGAATGGATGGGACTGATCAGCTGCCGGGCCTGTGCCGATATGTTGCGGAAAGCAGGAAGGCCAACGAAACCCTAGCGCACAGTGACAGAGACCGCCTAGAAGACATGAAACGTATCCTGTTCCATGCGGCCAGAAGCTATTCGATTTAGTTCGTTAGATAACATCCTGTAGGGCTCAAATTTATAGCCCTTTCCATATCTCTGTTGCTTTTTCTGCAAGATAGTTTCCCCGCCTTTCAATAGCATCTTCGTCCCAATTTTCATGATCCGAGAAATAACGGTTTAGAAAAAGAGTTGTATGCTGACCATACTTGGCTTTCTTCTCACCAAAGTTGCAGTTGCTAGAGGAGCTATTTAGTCCGCCGGTAAGAAGCGTCAGATTGCCTAGACTGTGGATAATGCGATTCCGTGATGTAGCTCTGGGGTCATCCGAATATGTGCTTAAGAATTCTCCCTCCGCGAAAGGCCATTGTTGCCCCCATTGAACGGGCATGACGTGCTCCACCTGAAGGCCGGACGGCATTTCGATCTGCTCAGCGAAGTTTGTCCTCGATGACATTTCGAGCTCCCATAGAACATCTTTAATTCGCGAGCCGGGAGCAATCTGATAAGCAGGCTGTGTGAGGATTCCTTTCTTAAATTCTCTGTCGCTTGGGAAACGGGTGCTATCCCCTGTTTTATCGCCAAAAAAACCTTTGAACATTTCCAGTGAGGTTCCGTTTCTCACTAAGTGCGCGGCAATGGACTGGAAGACCCTGTTCAGGTTTTTTGCAGTGAGCCCTGATAGGGCCCGTCTAACAATGTATGAATAGATCAGTTCAAAGATTTTCTTTCGCTCCTCCCCTGGTAGCCCTGAAGCTGCAACTTGCATTGCTATGGGGTAAGCGGTAGTGACCTGCCAAGTTGCAAGTTTTCTTCCCAACCAGTGTAAATCGTGATCCAACTTTTTACGCCCCTCCAAAGTCTCATAGACTGGTGAATACCGTTCAAGCAGTCTGAGCTCCTGTTCAACCACATCAAAGCGGGGTTTTCCTTTTGGCACCGCGAAGGCGCGATACTCTGCGTAAAGTTCGCGCAATGATATATTTTCTCCGGTTTCGGCAGCTAGCACGTGAGCCAGGAAATGATCGATACGCGGCCTTTTAGGACGAGCGTTAGGAGCTGGCTCTCTCCACCAGTCGTTGTCGAACGGATCCCACAACTCGTGATAGAGGTTATCTGCAGATGCCCCCTCCCGTTCGGCTCGATGAAAAATATTATTTCGGACTAAATCCATTGCTAGCAATGGTTCGCCCTTAGAGTTGAGAGTTTCAAAAATAACTTGTGCATCGTCGTCCTCACCGAGGGTGATGACTACAAGTTTCATTCGGTTAAGAACAGCTTTCAGAAGTGCTTCTAGACGTTCTTCTACATCGGTTGAGGGGATGTTTCCAGACTCAAGCATTGAGCCGGTGACATCATCACTGTCAGTCGTCCCGAACTCAGCAAAAGTGCTCACCTTTTCATAAAAAATGTGGAAGGCCCGTAGAGCCCTTGCGTCTGTGTTTTTGGGGACTTTCGAACCCCAATAGAAGTGCTGGTATTTTGCTCTGACGTCGCTGTAATTGTTATCGAGTATGTCGTGAAATATTTGTCTGTCGGAAGGGGTGGGGGTTAGCTTGAATCTTGTAAGCGGATCTTTGTCTTTGCTCTTGAGTTGGTTGAATAAGTAGTCTTCAGTATGTTTAACGATGTCATCACATTGAAACTTTCTGGCTACTTCCCGAACTGCAGCAAGGAAAAGCTGAAATGTTGTCAGCCGCTGTTGTCCATCCACCACTTGGACTTTTGGCGTGACACCGATTTGGGCCCCTTCGCCAACTGGCGCCAATATGAGAGCTCCCATGTAATGCTGGAATCTGCTTTCGCCTTCAAGGACCTCGGTTGCCTTAGCCTCGATGTCCTCCCAAAAAGGGCCCAGTCTTTTGTCCCCCCACTGGTACTTTCGCTGGTATAGAGGGATCATGAACCGGCGGGTGTCGGCAAAGATGGTCTCTATCGGGTGATCATCTGCGTCCATAAGGCACTCCTTATACGACTAAGATTTCTCATTACTGTTCCCTTATCCAGTCGAACAGCTCTCGAATACTATGGTGATCTGCACACACTGCTTCGAAACCATCTCTGGAAAGTCTGCCACTGAAGCTGGCCCAGTGAGCGGGACCTTTTCCCTCCAACCCAAGGTGAGGTTCGATAGCTCCTTTTCGCCATAGCCAAACTTTGTTGTTTTTAAGCTGTTGGTGAAGTGACTCAATGGGCGGTCGTGCCTCTTCATGTTCAGCAAGCATTTCGAAGGCCTTAGATGGCGATACAGGGCTATTGCGTTTGGATGGCAGGCCATTTTGATCTAATGCCATCTGATTTTGGTTCGCGAGGTTTTGGAGAAGCGTGCGGAGATTGACCAGGGCCGGGTTCTCATTGCCCACCATGCCGGAATCGATTGCACCCCTGAAACCATAATCGAGGTCCGCAATAGCTATGGTGGGAATGTCCATGTGGTCAAGAATGCGGATGCACTTGGCGAGACTATCGACTCCGCCCACCGGGATTAGAGCTATTTGGTCCTGAGCAAGAGTCCTACCGGTCATGGACTGATACAGGGCCGGCAACAAAAGCTTTTCTGTCTTTCCCTCTGTCAAGACCACCTTGTCAGCGAAAAGAAAAGCGTGAGACTGGGTTAGAGAGAATAAGTGAGTTATTTGATGATCTGCTCGTGGTTCAATATCCTGAATTGCTTCTTCCAAGCGCTTCCGAATTTGTGTTTGACGCTCCTCTTTCCTGACCAGCAGAGTATGGTGAGCGTGCTGTGCCGTAACCATCTGAGGAGAGTGCGTCGAGAAGACTACTTGATACCCATGCTTAGAAAGGGTCAGCAGTGCTGTTCGGATCTGTTCAATCGCAAAGGGGTGAAGATACAGTTCGGGCTCATCAATCAGCAGAAGCGTCGTCGTCGGCACGTTCGCAGTTTGCTTTACTTCTGCGAGGTACTGGATGAGTGCCATCTGGATCGATCTTTGGGCACCGTGTCCAAAATTTTCGAAATCTCGGGGCGTGTGCCCATCCTCGAAAACCTTTACTGTGCCCTTTGAAAATAGCTCCGTGAAGTCCGGTACCGGGAAGTGGAGTTTGATTTCCACACCCGGAAAGAAGTTGCTAATTTTCTCGTTTATTGCTCCGTCGATTTCCGACAGTGCGCCAAAGCGGTTTGCGCCAGAGGAATCGACAAACCCCCGCACGGCCTCCAAGTGTTCCCCAATTTCAAGTTGGTGCGCTGCCTGGACTCCTTGGCTCAACTCGTTTAGCAGTTTTCCAATGGTGCTTGATGTCTTGGCTTTGGTCGCATCTTCTGCAGCATTTTCCATTGCCCCAATCCTGATCGGTTCAGGAAACAGCCTACTGATACCTGCCTCAAGACCATTCGGTGGCGGCCCAAAATTATCAGTTTGAGGATTATAAACCTCAAATCTCACATCGGATTTTTTCTCGGCATCTGCTGGCTGACGTCGACGAATCCTTAGGGTTTCGCCAATGAGGCGCTCTTGAATACGCAGGCGGTGGTTGTCGTGGAGTCGGAGTAAGGTCTCCTCTGTAATGCCCTCAATCATTCCCTCGACAGAGATCTCCTCTTCCGAGTCGAAAAAGTCAGGCTCGCTGAGGAGTTTGCCTCGCAAAAGCCATGAGAGTGACGTCAGAATATTGGATTTCCCAGCATTGTTGTAACCCACCAACGGAGTGAATCGCGAGAGAAGGGCTTCGACATTCGAGCACGATCTGAAGTTTTTTATTCTGAGACTGGATACGTAGGGGGTCGGCATCAGTGAACTTTTCCTCTCTTCCATGTGGGTCGCCTACATGACACGAGCATATACCAAGTTCTGCCACTTTAAAATTTTCGCTGCAGTTTTAATGAGTTATCCAGCTAGTTTAGTTGGTGCATGGAGAAGGGAGGTTAGATGCCATTGTATTTATCAAAGTGGCCAGCGAGCTTTGGGAAAAGGTCCTTTTGCCTCTTAAAAGCGTTCATCCACAAAGCCTGCCAGGTCATGCATTTTGAGGAAATGGAACGTTAAGCCAAGAAGAGTTGGGGCCGCCAGATGCCTACGTGCCGGCCGCACAGACACCGTTTTTGCCTTAACCTCGCTGGCTTGCTTACGGTTCTACCCCTTGTCCATGTTCTTTTGGCTGATACCAGAATCAAACAGCTGGTTAGTGGCAAGGAAACCCGCCCATACGCCCATTAGGAGAATTTATTCAAAACATTCTGCTCTCAATGTGGCCTGAATGCGTAGATCGGATGTAATCGTTCCAGAGTTATCGCCATAGGTGAAGATAAAGCCCATGAAGCTGTCGGGAGTGATCTGTGAGGAAATCAGATTGACGGCCTTTTGCGGCTCTTGGTCCTCGTTAAATAGATCGCTGATGTTTGGCTTATTTGGATAGTTAGAGGAGTCCCAGATGGTGTGTCTGAAGGTGATTTCGTGTTTATGGCAGAACTCGTAGTTCGATAGATGACCTTTATCGAGCCCGTAGCATTGAGCATTTGTGTCTCTTTGGTACTTTAAGTTGCTTTTGACAAAATCGAAGAGCTTATCTCCATAGGGCAGTCCCGCAGCATTGCATCTGTCGAGTATGTTCTTGAGCATTCGCCTAGTGATTTTTATGTCGCCAACAATAAAACAGCCATCGGCGCATTTCGTTTTCCGCTTAAACTCATGGAAGACCAATTGGCCGTCGTTGATCTCTATAGCGTCAACATCAAGAGGGAATTTCTTCTTCAGGCCAAAGTTCATTAAGAGTCGTTGTATAAGAAGGTTTGTTTTGTAGCTGGAAGGCACGTGGTTAAGCCAGATATGAGCGAACGGCAATTTATGCCTTGGTTTTTCGGAGAGCGTGGTTGCCGTTTCGTTGATCAACTGGGTATTACAGATGTTCGCAGTATCAGCTGGCCGGACCTGCCTCCATCCGTCCTGATTGTGAACGATCTCTCTCAGACGAACAGAGCCCCTGTCCTCGAAAATAGAGAAGAAACGCTGAGCGGGATCTTTTTCTTTTAAGGCTGTGATGATTAGTCGGTCTGTGTTTCGTTGAGGATCCGCTGGACCTGTGTTGTTAGTGACTTTGAACCAGTTTCTGGTGCGATTCTGACTAACGTAACACCATCCGGTTGATGTCTGGCCTTCGGTAATTTCCGGCAGAATCGAAGTCTCGAAATACCATTCAGTGACGTAAGCATCCCGACGTTTGCTGACGTTAAGCGTCTTTGGGAAGTCGACATAATCTAGCATTTTGTTTACGGTTGATGCGGATAAATCAAACATTAAAGCTTCCTTGCTAGGCCTCCGTAATATCAATCAGTTCATACGCTCGGTAAAGGCTGTAAAGCTCCTTGTGGCTTACTCGGAATTGGCTACGTTTCTTTAACTTTGGTTTTCCTGAAGATGCACCTTCGAGCTTAATGCCTGGATCGTAATAAACGTGACCTGAAGCGAACGCTGTGAGCAACATTTCGAAGTCTGTTCCGGTGCCAAGTTCAATGTTCTTGCCATAGAGGTATTCATTGCCACCACCTGTTACAGGCTGTCGCATGCTTGGAACATAAACTGCTTGGGCGTGTTTTCGCTTCCAGTGGTCCATGAGTTTCGCAAAGCTCCAGCTTGCCGTGACGACATCATTATCATCGAGCAACGCTATCCCACCTTTTGCATCTGTAATGGTGGAGTTCTCGCTATCAAATCCGGTGATCCTCATTGTAAGGCTGGTTGCACCGCAGGCCTGATTGACCAGATGCTTGCCGCCAAAGTTTAGACGATCAGACTTACCTGATTTGTCCGCGTACCCATACTTCCTCACAAACTCTTGGGCGCCTTGGTCTACATAGAAACCGCCATTAGGTTCAGGTGTGAGGAGAGTCGTAGGTTTGGTGCCCCTAGCCGGGAAGCCTGTCACACCAAACTGTTTGACTTCCCATCCAAGAAAATCAGGCTCAGCAATACCATTGGGACTTACGCCAAGCTCCGCTTCGAGTGTATAGCCGCCAGCGTTCAATGCGGTATAAGGTTCTTTTTCGCCTGCCGGGCCCAGTTTTTGTCCTGGTATCCAACCCATTTGATGGATTTCAAGTAGCTTGGCAATCAGTGCGCCCCGGGTGGATTTGACGACCTTCTTGCTGGCGTTTATCTCCCCGAATACTGTACTTGCCTCAAAGAACTGGGTTTCAGATAATTCTGTGGCAAGGGCGCAATCAGGTGTAACGAGATAAGCGTGGATTGTTTCGTCCGGGGAAACGCCGAGAATCAGCCAACGGTTTACTGCACGCCCTTCTTTTTTTGGATCCATCCACTTACTGGCTTGCACTTTGGAACCCTTCAAAAATCCAGAAAATCGAACTTCTGGATATTGAGGATAATAAATTAGCTTCGCGTTGGGAGCTGGATAGGTGCGGCCCTCAGCATCAAACCAGTTCAATTTCATCGAGGCTTGGTACTTAATCGCGCGTTTATTGTCTTGGGTTGCTTTCGATTTGTTGGATGTGGTTTCCGAAGCAACAGTTTCCCCCGTTGGAATGAAGGGAATCTCTGTTAGATGGTAAGCAAAATATGGTTGATTCTTGCTGTTGTCGTTAGGGGCGAGGTGTTTAACGTAGACTTTTTCTGCACCAAGGTCCGAGAGTATATCGAGTATTTTTTGAAGACCTGCGTGTTTGGCTGTTTCTGTATCGTAGGTCCCGATCTTTTTTGGCATCCCAAAACCCTAGAAATGAGTCGTGATTTTATAGATTGTTATTAAGCCACAAGTGCTGTTAATTCAATCTGTTGAGAACAGTGTAAGAAAGTACTCCAAGATAATAAAAATATGCAAACTATCTTCTTTGAGCGCTACTGTCTAAGGGCGTTAGAGATCGAAGGTAGGGAGTTACAGAGTCCGAAGGCAAGTGGTTACTTGGTTTTGGAGCTTTCGTTTGGCGCTGTCCCAGTAATTTCGCGAGTGGAGGATGTTGAGGTTTGGATCCATTCTGAAATAAGGTCAATAAGGCTGTCTGGATTGAGCTTGTCAGTTCCGCGAAGAGAGCATTCCCAAACCTCTAACACCCGCCAGTCTAGCTCCTTAAGAAGCCCTTTATTTCTTGAATCTCGTTCTTTCGTCGCGCTGAATTTTTTTTCCCATGTGTCACGGTTGTTCTCAGGTAGATTGGATAGACTGCATCCATGCGCGTGCCAAAAGCAGCTGTGGAAGAAAACAACTGCTTTGTATTCGTCAAGCACGATATCCGGGGATCCGGGAAGGTCCCTTAGGTTTGTCTGGAAGTCGAATCCGCGCTCGGACAGGCGGGCTTGTAACCAGATTTCCGGTTTGGTTCCTTTTCCTTTGATAGCCGCCATGTTGCGGCTTCTGGTTTCTTTGTCGTGAACGTCTGCCATGAATTATGCTGCTTTGGATTTTCTTTGTTCATGCTTTTTGATCGCCTCGAGAATGCGGGGGCGCATCAACTTTGCGACAGCTCGGAAAACCGGAACGGCTACGGAGTTTCCGAATTGCTTGTAAGCCTGGGTGTCCGATACCGGCACTTTGAAATTTGACTCGCCCGGTTCGTCAAAGCCCATCAGTCTTGCGCACTCCTTGGGTGTCAGGCGTCGTGGCCGGTTTCCTTGATTGATCATATCCTCAAAACCGGCGTCCATATCCCACCCTCGGTCCACAAGTATTTCTGAGCCGTCTTTGTAGTAACGTGCGGATAGTGTTCGGGCCACATCATTGCGTCCAGTGAGCCCGAACCCAAACCCGTTTCCTTTAGCTTTATGTTTTGCGGCATAGTCGTACAGGTACTGCCAGAGCTTTGGAGTCAGAATATACCGGTCATCAACTTCCTCTTCCGGCTCTAGGATCTCGCCGAATGTTGTTACCTTTTCCGGAAAGTGCTTTCGTATGTCTTTTAGAGTGAATCCGTTATGTACATCAAGATCCCGACGGAAACCTACCAGCACAATTCGCTCACGGTGCTGTGGAACGAAATGTTTCGCATCGATAATTTTCGGATCCTGTGTGCCTTCATAATTAACATCTGAGACCTCATATCCAAGCTCATCCAGCGCTTCCAGGATAATCTTGAAAGTTTTACCCTTGTCGTGACTTTTCAGGTTTTTCACATTCTCTAGCAGGAAAGCTGCAGGACGTTTTGCTTGGATAATTCTGGCAACATCAAAGAAAAGGGTTCCCTGAGTATTACACTCAAATCCGTGAGCACGTCCTAACGAATTCTTCTTCGAGACACCGGCAATAGAGAAGGGCTGGCAGGGAAACCCAGCGAGTAAGACATCGTGATCTGGAATGATGCTGTCAATGTGAGCGTAGGCCTCTTCTTCAGAAACATCTTCTCTGTCTGAAAGCGTGGCCTCACGGATGTCTTTGTTGAAAATGTGTTCCGAATCGTTGTAATGATTAGCCTTATAGGTTCTTACAGCGTATTTGTTCCATTCACTGGTAAAAACGCATTTTCCACCAATCTCGTCAAACCCGCGTCGTATTCCACCAATGCCAGCGAATAGGTCTATGAACCGGAATCCATGGCCCTGCTCTTGAAAGGCTTTCGGTAATAGGGATTTGAGGTGCTCAAATTCGCCATGACTAAGTTTTCTGTCAGCTTTTCCTTTCACCCAGCGGTTGATACTCTCTCTGCACCAAGAGTCGAACCCTAGGTCATTCAGAGTTTTGGCAATGAAACCCTGATCGTAGATTTCGAGCAGTTCATTGATAAGCTTGAGGCCCTCTTCGTCTTTCACGACGCACTCCCTTTCTGGGTCAAATGTGTGACGAAAACTCACTTGTTAACTCCATTGTAGTTGCTTCCAATCCCTTGCACTAGGTTTTCAATAAAGAATACCTCAAAAAATCTGTAAATATATACAGTGGCTTGGCTTGGGGCCGGGTACAGATCGTTTTGAATTCTCGGTTAGCTCTACAGCTCACCCACACGGCGCTGAGGTAAGTCCAATCTTTTTTTGGAAGTGTCTACTGTTCGTGGGTAGCTCGGAAACTTAACGCCGCGTTCGTTGATGAATATCCTAAGGGGTGGATTCATGGCAGAGTTTCAGTGAAGTACGGTTTCGTTGATAGGATAAGCGCGAGCTCAGGGTCGTTTTGAGCTGATCCCTTTATCCCTAGGTGGAATATATATTCGTGACTGACGTCTACTGCATGAAAGCTAAAGGCTTTTATGACCAGTACCAGTCGCTTACCTGCGAACAGGTTCACCAAGACTGGCTCTCCTTACTTCGCGATAAATCAGGTCTTGCTCTGGATGTCGGCGCAGGCAGCGGTCGGGATTCAAGTGCTCTTGCAGCGCGGGGCTGGGATGTTGTCGCGGTAGAGGCCCCGCGGCTGGCTTGCGGGAGCTGGGGCAGGGCATCAGAGCATCCACTGGATAGACGACCAATTGCCCGATTTAGGTACGATCCGGAAACTGCGAGCGCTGATGTTCTGGCGCTAAAGCGTCTCCAGAGTGTGGATTAGCTCGCTACGCTCATCCTCCAGGATCAGTAGCTCGCGTCTCAGGCGGGACATTTCTTCCCGATGGTAGTTAATGTCCTCAAGCGCATCGGCGCGCTGTTTTGATGTGGTGCCATCACGGACGATGAGCGCCTCTGAATCTTCAATAAACTGCTGTTCTTCGTCGATCTTTTGCTCGGTGGCTCTTAGCTGGTCTTCAACACGGTCAATGGCTTCGACCACCTCATACCGGGCATAGCCGTCCTGGTAGCCTTCTGCAAAACGAGGGAATTCTGAGCATGCAGGGCTGAGCTTGCCGCCTGCTTCGCCGGTTCTTAGGCCGTTCTCGTAGGTGCAGAATCCCTCAATCCCCATGTCGTAGCCTTTTTTGAAATCGGGGTAGCGTGAGGCTGTGCAGTTGGCGTTATAGCTGGCGCCTTGCAGCCCCAGGTTTTTACCGCGCTCAAACACGCAGAAGTCAGACAACCCGGACTCGTGTCCTTCTTTGAACGCCTGGAAATCCGCTCGGATGTTGTGATCCGCGCAATCTGACTGGTATTCGCTAAAGCTTTGTGTGCCCTGGCCGCTTGCGCCGTGTTGATAACCGATGGCGTGCCAGTCGGCAACGCGACATTCCTGCTCGTTCATGGTTGCGCAGCCGGCTAGTATGAGAAACACAGTGGCAATCGCGAACCAGGACATTTTGCGGTTAAACATAGAGTGTCGTTTCCAGAGCTTGGATCAATTTCAGAGTGCTATAAGAGTGCAATAGTAGCACGCTGAATTGCCACGACAGCGGTGGGAGGGCAACAATACGGTACAAACGGGGAGCAGCAAAAAGGGGACAGACGTCCCCTTTGCAAGCAGGAGCCACCTCTTGCCGAGGGGCCCTGATTCAAATACGTGGATCAGCCAGCTTTGCGCGCCCGAAAACCCAGCGCAGCAAGCCCCAGTCCGAGAAGTGCCAGTGAACCCGGCTCCGGAACCTTGGCTACCAACGAGACGTTGTCAACAAAACCGCCCAGGGAGTTGTCGGCACCGTCGGCCTGGAATGAGAGCGCCATGGAGCTTGAGGAGGCCACCATGTCCAGTGTGAAATTAGTCCAGCCATTGGACTGGCTGCGGGTGTAGTTCTCCAGGTTCAGAACCTCGTTGCTTGCGGTAAAGCTCAGCATGTCACCGCCGAACGCATCCCAGAATACATTGATGCCGTTGTCGTTGCTGCCACCATTCGTGCGGGGCTGGTACCAGAAAGACAGGGTGTAGGTTTGCCCGCTCAATGTACTGATCGCTTGGGACATGGTGCTGTTGGTATCGGTTGCGTAGTGCGAGTCCAGCTCCACATATTGGTTGCCGGATTGCGCGTTAACGACCGTATTGCGCTGGATTTCAATGCCGGAGCCGTCGGTGGTGTTCCAGCCGGGAATATCACCGTAGACTGCCCATTGAGAGCCGCTCAGTTCCGGTGCCTCGAAATCTCCATTCACGATCAGGTTAGCTTGCGCTGCCCCGGCCGACAGCAGTCCTGCTGCCAATACCGCTCCCAATGCCTTCATTTTGTACTCCTAAAAGATTGAATATTACTGATTTCAGGTTTCACAACACAATCCGCGCCATAAATCGGAAAACTCAAATATTTCGGATGGTTAAGAGACCTTGAGCCCTATAGGAATTGGCGTTACTTGCTGTTGTGTAAATTAATCCGACGGATCGCGAGGAGCGGCAGGGCGATGATTCTGATGCGACCGTGAGATTTTGCACAGAGGCTGCGAACGGTCGCTGAGTCCTATTTCAATAGTCTTCGCTGAATAGAAACCGGCAGAAAACGAGTGATAAACGCAGCGACGTACGTCTGTGGTGTAACCAGATATCGCGGTCTCGGGCGTGTCGCCTCCGCAGCCTGATAAATCTTTCCGGCAACGTCTAACGCACTGGCCGTAAACGGCTTAACTTTGGCGCCGGGTGCTAGAGCGGCTTCAACAGATTCGTACTTCGATTGCCGCGCGGAGCCGACTTCACTGATCACAGGCTTCAAAGCCGCCAGGGCATGTTCTCTGAACTTTGTCTTCACCGGCCCCGGCAAAACCAGCGACACACTCTCCAGGCTGTTACTGCCACGTTCATCAAACCAGAAGCTGTCGTGAGCGGCGTTCATTGCTGACTTGGCAGCGCAGTACGCGCCTTTCATTTTCTGTGGCACGATGGCCAACACGGAGCTAACGGCGATGACCCGCAAGGGGACATTGTGCTGTTCACACAGTTCCAGGCAGACAGAGGCCAGCTTGATCGGCCCGAACACATGCGTACTGAATTGCTTCTGCCACATGGATTCAGACAGGTCCCGAACCGCACCGAACTGGCCGTAACCGGAATTGTTCACCAGAACGACTCGCTCGGCATTTGCGATTTCGGTGTCCAGCGCCATCGCAAGCCCTTCGATTTGCTCAAAGGACTCGAGATCCAGCGCCAGCTCCAGATCGGCGGGCGTGGCGCCATTCGGCTCGCGACATAGAGCAATCACCCGATAGCCTCGCCGGGCAAAGAGGGCGCAGGCCTCGTAGCCGATTCCGGTGCTGGCACCGGTGATCAGGGCTAGTTTGTTCATAGAGAGACAGCGGTCCCGCCAGATTCTGCCGATTCAAACAGCGCCGACATCACGCGGTGGCATGCAATGCTTCGCTTTGGCCACTCGTCTTCCAGCTTGCCCACCAGCACATTATTTGAGAACCGCTCAACCAGCTTCACCACGTGGTCGCAGGCTTCGACTTCGTATTGGGTGTCTTTGCCTTCGACGTCGCCCACAACGTAGTGGGTGCTGCCGGTGAACTTCTCACCGTAGGCGGCGAAGTTGCCGGTGCGGCCCTGGCCGCCCACCAGGTCATCAACGCGTATCAGGCCGGCGTCGCCGACGGTTTCAAACTGGGAGCGGTGGGCCAGTTCAACGCCCGCGTCGAAGGTGGCCATGCGGCCGCCGGAGAACCATAGGGTGCCGCCACAGGCGACGATGGTGTCCACGGAGTTTTTGGAGACGTGGGTCATTTGTACTTTTTCCGGCAGTTCGTAACCGAAGCTCCACATAATCGCGCCGATCGGGTACCAGCCCTGGTCGCCGAAACAGCCCATGGGCTCGCGGTTCTTATCGGTGCGGCCGTTGCCGCCCTCGTACCATTCCTTGTCCGGGGCTTTGAAGGTGAAGGCGCTGGTGACTCGTTTTACGTCGCCGATGTCGCCGTCCGCCACGTGTTTTTCCAGTGCCTGGGTGCGGTTGCTGTGCAGCCACATGGTGCCGTCCATGAACTGGACCCCGTTCTGTCGGCACACCTCAATGGCGTCTTCCACGCCGTCTGCAAATGGCTTCTCGGCGTATACGTGTTTGCCGGCCTGGGCCGCTTTTTTAATCCACTCATTGCGCAACGCAGTGGGCACGGGCAGATAGACTGCGTCGATGCTGTCATCGGCCAGTAGCTCATCGTAGGAGCCGAAAGCCTGCGGCACGGTGTGCTCGTCTGCCCAGGCTTGAGCGCGGTCGAGAGAGCGGCTGGCGATTGCGACCACGTCGGCGTTGGCTGCGTCGTGCATTCCGGCGACAACTTTGGTGGCAATTTCGGCGGTACCGAGGATTCCCCAGCGGACTTTGCGATTTTCCATGGTCAGTCTCCCATCCAGTTTTCGTATCTGGTGTGAATGCTTGCTGGTAAACGACGCAGCGACGGTTGGTGCTGTTACACTAACCGTGAACTCTACGTTCATAAACTCTGTTCAGCGTAATTGTGGTGAGTTGTTGGGGACGAATAAGGTAAAAGCCAACCTTCGGCGCGTAGCGGTCTACGGCACCCTGAAAAAAGGCCAGTCCAATCATCAGATTCTGGCCGGTGCCCTTTACGTCGGCCACTGCCAGTTGAATCAGATTACCCTGTACGACATCGGGCCTTATCCGGGTGCGAAGCTGCGCTCCAGCGACGGGGTCGATGTGGAGGTCTATGACGTCAATGCCGAGACCTTCGACCGACTGGATGAACTGGAAGACTACAACGCGCAGGCGCCGGCGTTGGGTCTTTATGACCGTCGCGAGCTTGAAACGTCGTTTGGGGCCGCCTGGATTTACCTGTACAACCCCGATGTGTCCGGGCTTGACGAAATTATTAGTGGTGGCTGGCCTCGCCAGATTGGAGGGCTTTAAAGCCCGTGCTTGACCGTTGGGTTTGGGATTACTAGGCTCGATTTCAGCGACACCAGCTGCAGCTGAGCTTATAAAAATATGAAAAATTTCATGTTGGATGCCGTGGATATCCGCATTTTGAGCGCGGTTCAGCAGCACGGACAAGTCAGTAAAACACGGCTTTCAGAGCTGGTGAATTTGTCGCCCACTCCCTGTTTGATTCGACTTGAAAGGCTTAAAAGCGGCGGTTACATCACGGGTTATCGGGGCGTGATCGCCATCGACAAAATCGTTGATCTGACAGAAGTGTGGGTCGCGATTTGGCTCAAGACTCATAACCGGGCCGAATTTCAACGATTCGAATATTATATTCAGGGTATCGATGAAATCGTTGAATGCAGCGCGGTCGGTGGCGGGGCTGATTATGTCATGAAAGTGGTCACCACCAGTCTTCAAAAATTTCAGGGCCTGATAGACGAACTGCTCAATCAGGAACTGAATATCGATCGCTACTATGTTTACTTCATTACGCGAAGTGTGAAATCGAAGCCTATTAGCGTGTCGAAGCTGATGGCAATGAAAAAACAGCCCTGACAACGGCTTGATGGTTTGTATTCGGATCGTCAGGTAATTGGATTCAGGAATCCCGGTTCCGGAAGCGCGTTCAAACGACAACAGGCAGTGACCGTATTGGCCAACAGGCAGGCTATGGTCATCGGGCCGACGCCACCCGGCACTGGTGTGATTGCCCCCGCAACCTCTTTCACTGATTCAAAGTCCACATCGCCGACCAAGCGTGTTGTCCCGTCTTCCTGTTCGACGCGATTGATACCCACGTCGATCACCGTTGCGCCTGGCTTGATCCAGTCGGCCTGAACAAATAGCGGTTTCCCTACGGCAGCTACGACGATATCCGCACTGCGCAAGATGTCCGGAAGGTTGCGCGTCTGCGAATGAACCACAGTGACCGTGCAGTTTTCTGCCAGTAACAGTTGTGCCATTGGTTTGCCAACAATGTGTGAACGGCCTGCCACAACGGCGTTCAACCCCGTCAAAATGCCGCAATACTCCCGAATCATCATAAGGCACCCCAACGGAGTGCAGGGCACCATAGCCTTCTGCCCGGTCGCAAGCAGCCCGACATTAGAGATATGAAAGCCGTCTACGTCCTTGGATGGGTCAATCGCATTGATCACCAACGCTTCGTTGAGGTGGGGCGGCAAGGGAAGCTGAACCAGGATGCCATGTACCGCCGGGTCGGCATTGAGTTGATGGATTAGCGCCAACAGCTCGGCTTCGGAGGTGTCTGCCGACAACAGGTGCTCGTAGGAGTTCATGCCTGCTTCGACGGTGTGCTTTCCCTTGGAGCGGACATACACCTGAGACGCTGGATCATCGCCAACCAAAACGACCGCCAGGCCTGGAGTGATCCCATGTTGTTGCTTCAGGCCATGGGTATAGTCTTTGACCTGCTCACGCACCGTGGCTGCGAATGCCTTGCCGTCAATGATTTGTGGACTCATGGGAGCCTCATCTTTGTTCATGCACCCTGTAGTAATGGGTAACCTTCGTCAGCGGAGACCGGCCGACCAGCGGCTTTTGCGTTTTCAATGACCCATTGGGTGGTCACGCCAACCCCACCTAGCGGGAAGAAATGCACCTGCTCGATCCCGAAGTCCGGGTGGCGCTGTTTGTGAGCCGCCAACTCGTGCAGAAATTCGGTGGGTTCATGGGGAAGCATCAGCCTGGTTATGTCCTTCGCCCTGCGTTGCAGTACCCGCATGCTGGGACCTATACCGCAAGACAGGGAGTATTTAATCAGGGTGTGGAGCTTTGCCGGCCCTGCCACCCCGATGTGCAGGGGCAGATCAATACCTTCGGCCGCCAGCCGGTCGGCCCACGCGATTACTGGCGCCGAAGAAAAGCAGAACTGGGTAGTCAGCGCCACCCGGGCATCGGTTCGCTCTGAGAACGCCTGCTTCCACCTCAGGGATTGCATCACCATCCGGTCGGAGCCATCGGGATCGATATCGCGGTTGCTTTCAGGATGGCCTGCAAAGTTCAGGTGCTTGAAGCTGTCGAAAAGCCCCGTTTCGACCAATTGCATGGAATCGGCGAATTCACCAATCGGCGAATTCATGCCACCGCCCAGCAGCAAGCCCTGATCCACGCCTGCCTCGCCCTGGTACCGGGTGATCCACTCGGCCAGTTCGGCCTTGTTCCTGATCAGGCGAGCAGGGAAGTGGGGCATAACCGGGAAGCCTTCCTCAGCCACCCGTCGCGCGGTGCGAACCATGTCGTCGATTGAGGTGCCGTCGATATGAGCAATGTAGACGCGGGTGCCAGCAGGCAGAATGTCGCGGAAACGCTCCACTTTGGCTGCGGTTCGCGGCATCACTTCAATCGAATAGCCGCTCAGGAAGTCTTCCAGCAACCCAGAGTTTTGATGCTCCGGGTTATCGGAGTCGGGTTTGTGAAGAAATGATCGCAGCCCCATAAAATCGATCCTGCCGATAAGTGAATGATGGGTTGGCTACACGGGCGACTCAAGCCTGGGCAAGAAGCCTCGCCGGTGGCATTGGTTCGTTCACTGCCTGTTTTGGAGATATAGCCACAGCGATTTGCTTCTTCGGATCATAGAACGGCTTGTCGACAACGGTGGCCGTGGTTCTTCCGTAAGGCGTCTCGATGTCGAAACGGGTGCCGGTTTCCGCGAAGTCCACGCCAACCATGGCCAGGCCAATGTTCTGTCTGAGCCGCGGGGAATAAACCGCAGAGGTCACCTTGCCAGCCGGTTTGCCGTTTGCCTCCAGCGCCCAGAACTTGACGTTGGGGCCTGCCAGCGCAGGGCCATCGATCACAACCCCCACTTGCTTGCGAGACACGCCCTGGTCCCGGATGCGTTTGAGTGCTGCCTTGCCGATGAAGTTGGCCTCGATATCCAGGTCCACCAGGCGGTCCATACCCAACTCATAGGGGTTGGTTGTGATATCCATATCGGCGCGGTAAGACAGCATGCCGCCCTCAATCCGGCGAATGGTCGAGGTGTGGCCCGGCTTGAGTCCGAACGGTGCTCCGGCGGCCATGATCTTTTCCCACAGCTCTTCACCTTTGGAGTCATCCAATAGATACAGTTCGTAGCCAAGTTCGCTTGACCAGCCGGTGCGGGAAACAATGACCGGAATACCGTCGATGTCGTATTCGCGCAGCCAGAAATAACGCAGATCATTGATGCTGTCGCCAACCAGTGCCTCCATGATTCGGCAGGACTCCGGGCCCTGGAGTTGAAGCGGCGACACGTCCGGTTCGAAGATCTGAACATCCAGGCCGGAGTTGATAGCCACGCCCTGTGCCCACAGCAAAATGTCGCTGTCTGCCAGGGAAATCCAGAAGCGATTTTCTTCCAGGCGCAACATGATTGGGTCGTTCAGAATTCCACCCTCGGCGTTGGTAATCAGCACGTATTTGCACTGACCGACCGCGCATTTTGAAAGGTCGCGTGGCGTCAGTAACTGGGCGAATTCTGCGGCGTCGGGACCGGTGATCTCGACCTGGCGCTCAACGGCTACATCGCAAAGAATGGCCGTGTTAACCAGGTTCCAGAAGTTCTGCTCGGGGTCACCGAAATCGCGGGGGATGTACATATGGTTGTACACCGAGAACCCTTTGGCTCCCCAACGCACGGTGGCATCGAAGTAGGTCGACTTGCGAATCTGTGTTCCAAAACCAAACTCTTTTTGTTCTTGTGCGGCCATACCTTGCTCCTCCCATGTTGTGCGTTCACGCCGGGAAACGGCGCGAAAGAAGTGCCTGACCTGGGTACAGGATATGAGAAATCTGGATCAAGAGAGATCTAAACAGAGGCTGTAAATATGATGACTGGACTAGTTTTTTTCGGTGTTTAGTCTGTTTGGTCTAAGGCGCTATGGCTCATGCATTTACAGCGCCTGTCCAACGCCGGTTTTGGCACGATAGCGGGCTCCAGGGCTTGCCCGACAATTCAGAATCATCTGGCGACAAACTGACAGGATGTGCTTCAATGATTTGTAGCTAATCAGGCCAGCCATGATGGCTGTCTCGTGTGTACTTCAGGCCTGGATAATAACAATGACTACAGACGAAATAAGCGGCAAACGCCGTCGCGCTTCACTGCGTGGCCGTCAAACCGACCCCGTCATTCTGGCAGAGCTTCGGGATTTGATCGGTGACGAACGTATTGAACCGGTCTTGCGCCACCGCGATCGTCTGATAGAGCACCTGCATGTCTTGCAGGATACCTATGGTTGGCTGTCCATGGGCCATCTTCGTGCACTCTCGGCATTCATGAATGTGCCGATGGCCACCGTTTATGAAACGGTCACCTTCTATGCCCATTTTGACGTAATCCACGACGAGCAGGCGCCACCGCCTGAGACAACGCTGCGCGTGTGTGACTCGCTGTCCTGCCAGTTGGCCGGGGCAGAGGCCCTGCGCCAGGCGCTGGTTGACGGCGCTGACCCTGAGCAGGTGAGGGTCCTGCGTGCACCCTGCATGGGCCGTTGCGACACAGCGCCGGTGGTGGAGGTTGGCCATCACCATGTTTGTCATGCCGATTCGGACAAGGTGAACGCGGTTGTCCTGAGTGGGCAGACTGAGCCGGAATCAATCCGATGGCAGGGCCTGGCGGATTACCGCTCGGTGAATGGTTACGGGTTGCTCACTGACTGCCGTGAAGGCCGTGTGAGCGTTGAATCACTTGCCGGGGAACTGGAGCAGGCCGGCCTTCGGGGACTGGGTGGCGCCGGATTTCCGACTTTTCGCAAATGGCAGGCGGTCAGGGCCGAACCCGGCCCACGCTATGCGGTCATTAATGCGGATGAGGGTGAGCCCGGCACCTTCAAGGACCGTTATTACCTGGAACGTGAGCCCCACGTTTTCCTGGAAGGGGCGCTGGTCAGCGCCTGGGCTGTCGAGGCTAAGGCGCTGTACATTTACCTGCGGGACGAATACCCCGGCCTGCACCATGTGCTGAAACAGGCCATTGCGGAGCTGGAAGAAGCCGCCATTGTCGAGCCGGGCTTCGTCATCCTGCGCCGGGGCGCCGGCGCTTACATCTGCGGCGAGGAATCGGCGCTGATCGAATCCCTGGAGGGCAAGCCGGGCAAGCCCCGGCATCGCCCGCCGTTTGTTGCCCAGAAAGGTCTGTTTGACCGTCCCACCCTGGTCAACAATGTCGAGACGGTTTACTGGATTCCGCTGATCCACGCCCGGGGCGCGGACTGGTTTGCCGGCCAGGGGCGGCATGGTCGAAAGGGGCTTCGGAGCTTTTCGGTTTCTGGGCGGATTGCTAATCCGGGGGTGCACGTTGCACCGGCAGGCATCACGCTCAATGAACTGATCGACGAATACTGCGGCGGCATGGCGGAAGGGCATCGCCTGCTGGCCTATCTGCCCGGTGGGGCCTCCGGCGGCATATTGCCGGCCAGCAAAGCAGACATTCCGCTGGATTTCGACACGCTGCAGGAACACGGCTGCTTCATCGGCTCCGCTGCGATCATCGTTCTGTCTGACCAGGACGATCTGGCGGCAGCGGCGTCTAACCTGTTGGCTTTCTTCGCCGACGAGTCGTGCGGGCAGTGCACGCCTTGCCGTGTGGGTACCGAGAAAATGCTCACCCTGCTGGAGCGCGACCGCTGGGATGAGGAAACGCTCCAGCAGTTGGCCAGTGTGATGGCGGATGCCTCTATTTGCGGCCTTGGCCAGGCGGCACCGAATCCGGTGTTGAGCCTGCTGCGAGACTTCCGCAGCGAACTCGCCAACAGCAACCTGATTGCGAAGGGTTAGACAGCCATGAGCGAAACGAGAACAGCCATGAGCAAATCGACCGAAAGCTTCACCCTGACGCTGGACGACGTTGAGGTTCAGGCCTTCGCTGGGGAAACCCTGTGGCAGGTGGCCAAGCGCGCTGGCGAGACCATCCCGCACCTCTGTTTCAAAGACGCCCCGGGTTATAGTTCCGACGGCAATTGCCGCGCCTGCATGGTGGAAGTGGAAGGTGAGCGTGTGCTCGCCGCAAGCTGTATTCGCGAAGCTGCCCCCGGCATGGTGGTGCGAAGCGCCGCATCCGGCCGTGCCCAGAAAGCCCGGAAAGCGGTGCTGGAATTGCTGCTGGCCGATCAACCTGACAGGGATAACAGCCCCGACCGCTCCAGCCATCTATGGGATACGGCCGATCAGCTGACCATTGATGCCAGTACCGTGCGCCAACGTTTACCTGCTCGTTCAGACCGTGACGAACCCACGGTCCACCACGTCACTCCGCGATCGGATCAACTGGCCCATGCCGAGGGCCACGATCAAACCCACTCGGCCATGAACGTGAATCTGGACGCCTGCATTACGTGCGGATTGTGCGAGCGCGCCTGCATCGAGGTGCAGGGCAATGACGTAATCGGGCTGGCGCATCGCGGGGCCGCATCCAAGGTGGTTTTTGATTTCGATGATCCCATGGGAGACAGCACCTGCGTGGCCTGCGGTGAATGCGTTCAGGCCTGCCCGACAGGGGCCCTGATGCCCGCGACGCTGATGGATGCTGAGGGCCGGGGCGATTCCGCCGTGGCCGACCGCAAGGTGGACTCCGTCTGCCCCTACTGCGGCGTTGGTTGCCAGCTGACCTATCACGTGAAGGACGAGCCGTCCCAGAACGGGGAAACACAGGGCCGTATCCTGTTTGTGGAAGGGAAGGACGGGCCCTCAAACCAGGGCCGGCTCTGTGTGAAAGGCCGCTTTGGTTTTGATTATCCCGCACACCCGGCAAGGCTTACGCGGCCTCTGATCCGACGGGAAGGCGTGCCCAAAGGTATGGACCCGGATTTTGATCCGGCCAAGCCGCTGACTCACTTCCGCGAAGCAAGCTGGGAAGAGGCACTGGAACTTGCAGCAACCGGGCTGACCCAGCTTAAAGAGCAGCACGGGCCAAGTGCGCTTGCGGGCTTTGGCAGTGCCAAATGTTCCAATGAAGAGGCCTGGCTGTTCCAGAAGCTGGTGCGCACCGGCTTCGGCTCCAACCACGTGGATCACTGCACCCGGCTTTGCCATGCCAGCTCGGTGGCGGCGTTGATGGAATGCCTGGGCTCGGGCGCCGTGACGGCCTCGTTCATGCAGGCACTTCAGGCGGATGTGGTGATCCTTACCGGCTGCAACCCGGCGGTCAATCACCCGGTGGCCGCTACCTACTTCAAGCAGGCGGCACGCAACGGCACCAAACTGATCATTATCGACCCCAGGGGGCAGTCACTGGATGCCTATGCCTGGCGCAGCCTGCGTTTTTCGCCGGGAGGCGACGTGGCGCTGTTCAACGCCATGCTTCATGTGATCATTGATGAGGCACTCTTTGACCGGGCTTACATTGATGCCCATACCGAGGGCTTCGAGGCACTGGCGGCCAGCGTTGCGGAAATGTCGCCAGAGGAAATGAGCCCGCTCTGCGGTGTGGAACCCGAGGCGATTCGCGAAGTGGCTCGTGCTTACGCGCAGGCTGACAAGGCCATGATTTTCTGGGGCATGGGCATTTCCCAGCATGTGCATGGCACCGACAACGCCCGCTGCCTCATCTCCCTGGCACTGACCTGTGGACACACGGGGCGGCCCGGCACAGGATTGCATCCGCTGCGCGGCCAGAACAACGTCCAGGGCGCCTCCGATGCGGGCATGATTCCCATGGTACTGCCGGATTACCAACCGGTCGGGGATACCCAGCTGCGCGCCGCTTTCGAAGAACTCTGGCAAACCAAACTTGATCCTGAACCGGGACTCACGGTTGTCGAAATCATGGACGCTATCAAGGCGGGTACCATCAAGGGCATGTACATTCTCGGCGAAAATCCGGCGATGTCCGACCCGGACCTGACCCACGCCCGGGAAGCGCTTGCGTCCCTTGAGCACCTGGTGGTGCAGGACCTGTTCGTGACGGAGACCGCCCAGTTTGCCGATGTCATCCTGCCCGCTGCCGCCTGGTCGGAAAAATCAGGTACCGTCACCAACACCAACCGTCAGGTGCAAATGGGCCGTGCCGCGCTGTCGCCACCGGGGGAGGCAAAGGCCGATTGGTGGATTATTCAGGAAATGGCCCGGCGTTTCGGGTTGGGCTGGAACTATGCCGGCCCAGAGCAGGTGTTTGCCGAAATGAAGCAGGGCATGCACTCGCTCGACCATATCTCCTGGTCGCGCCTGGAACGTGAAGGCTCTGTGACTTATCCCTGTCCTGCGGACGATGCGCCGGGGCAGGACGTTGTCTTCTCCGATGCGTTTCCACGCGCCGGGGGCCGGGCCAAACTGTCGCCCACACGGCCGCTGCCGCCCGACGAGCCGGTGGACGAGGCCTATCCCATTGTTCTGACCACCGGGCGGTTGCTGGAGCACTGGCACACCGGCGCCATGACCCGTCGAAGCCGGGTGCTGGATGAGCGCGAACCGGAAGCGGCGGCCTATCTGGCGCCGGCGGAACTGGATCGCCTGGGTGTTGCGCCGGGCAATGCCATCCAGGTTGCTACCCGGCGAGGCAGCATTACTCTGACAGCCAGGGTCGACCAGGCCATGCCCGAAGGGATGGTGTTCATACCCTTCGCGTTTGTGGAGGCAGCCGCCAATGTGCTCACCAACCCGGCGCTGGACCCGTTTGGGAAGATTCCGGAATTCAAGTACGCCGCGTGTCAGTTGAGCCCGGCTTAACTCTGACGCATCAATCGCCGATCCAGTTTTCCTGGTCGACGATTCGTTTGAGTTTATAGCCGAGAAACCGATACTCGCCCCAATGCTGAAAGGCATTCTGGGCGTCTTTGGGATCGAGGCTTTGCTGACGCAGGTACGCACTGACTTCCGAGTCGACCGGCAGGGTCTGAAAATCTCTGAGAAGCATCATGGTGTGCGCGGCGGCATAGGGCCCGATACCCTTCAGCGATTTCAAATACTCGTAGTCAACGATGCCTTCGCGGGCAGAACCATCGATGTGGATGACGTCGTCTTGCAGCAATTGATGGGTCACCGTATCCACGGTTTTGGCTCTGAAACCCAGCTTGCATTCCTCGGCCATCCTGGTCGGGCCAATAGCCTGGAGTTGCTCTGGTTCAGGGAACAGGCCCTCAGCCAGATTCACCAGTGAGGCGACCATGGATCTGGTCTGTTTCCAGGTGGTATTGATGGTGCAAACGGTTTTAATGAGATCCTCGTAAAAGGTGTCGCCGCGCAGGAATCGCCCGCCTCCGGAACGGATAAAGCGGGCAATGTCGGTGTCGTTATGATCGCAAAGCGAGAGAAACTCTGACGGGTCCCAGTCAAGATGCAGCCAGCGGGACACGCGTTCTTCAACAGCGGCGGTGTCGGATGAGGATGTTTCGATCAACAGCTGTTCTGCGACCGGTTGTTGCACCTGCACCCACTCCGCGCCAGGGCCAAGCCTCACCGTCCGTTCAAGATGCTTTCCATCCCAGCACCAGGGCGCAAGCTGGCACCAGCCGTGGCTCTCCACGGTCATGCGCAGATTGAACGGTTGCTGTAGATGCAAGGGGAAAGTGGTGGTCATACTTCGTGCTGCTCCATGGGAAAACGAATGGTGCTGCCGCCATCAAATCATATCGTCCACGTCACCGAAACAGGGCCATCCTTGCATGGCCCTGAAACAGGCTTTCGTTAAACTGGTAGGATGCAAATCTTGTGTTCCCGTACGAGTCGTACTCTTTGCTCAACCAGATGAGAGCGAGGAACTCGCTAACAGGCTCGTTTTTAACGTTTGCAAACAGGAGACCGATGAATGGCCGACGAAGATACCCTTCAAGCTCTGAAAATCGCCTACACGTTTATGCCGCACCCAATGGAAGTGAATCGGTTCGAGTACGGCGACGATGCCGACCGGGTGCTGGCCCAGGTGAATTTTGTTCGGGAAGTGCTGACCAGCCATGGCATCGATCCCGAAGAGGTCAGCGGCGATATTAACCCGGATTCAGAGCCGAATTCCTGCTATTAGCGCTGCTGGATTCGCTCGAGTCTTTCCTGGGGCGCTTTGGCGTCTTTGGCTGCGGCTGCCGTACCGGATGGATTCGGGTTCATGGCCACCAGAACGATGGTGAGAATGGCAAAAAGCAGGGGCACAATCAGGCCGGCGATTTCGACGGAATCGAATTTAACCGGTTTGATTTCCGGCACGGCTGGGGAGATTTTGCTGGTGTGTTCCATGGGATGAGCCTGTGCCGGGTAGATTGCCTCTAAAGCGCGAATAATAGGGGCTGTAAGGCCGGCAGGCAATAAGGAAATTGGTAAATTTCGGTTTACCTGTGCTGCGTTGTGTAACCTTGTATCAGATGTTGCTTTGGGCTTGTGCCTTCTGCATTCGTTTCTGCTCGTAGAGCCGTTGATCCGCCATGCGAAGCAAGCTGGAAGGTGCATTCAAACCGGGCTCTTCCGAGCTGGCGGCGCCCCAACTGAATCGTGCCTTAAACTGGTGGTTTTGCCAGTGGAATTCGGTCTGTTGAAAGTGTTCGGTCAGGCGTTGGCCGATCAGGCGGGCAGACTCCAGGTTCTGGTTTGGCAGCAGCACAACAAATTCGTCCCCGGCGAATCGGTAAACCGAATCATCCTCCCGCAACAGCCATTGGCATTCGTTGGCAATGAAGCACAGGTAAGCGTCGCCGCAATCGTGGCCGTAGGTGTCGTTTACTTTCTTGAAGTCGTCCAGGTCGATGAACAGCAGCGATAGCAACTGGCCGTAGCGGCGGGAGCGGCTCAGCCCCTGGCCGATGGCGTCGTCCAGGTCACGGCGGTTGCGTAGCCCGGTCAAAGGGTCTCGCGTGGCCAGTTCCCGCAGTTGTTCACGGGCCCAGACGCTGGTCAGCCCGATCGACACTTTCACCCCCAGTTGTTCCAGAAAAAACGATTCCATGTCTGGCTGGTAGCGGCTTGCATCCTGGGTTCCCAGGCACAGGCCGCCGACAATCCGGTCTTCCATGATCAGTGGCAGAATCGCCATCGAACCTATCGTTTGCCGGATTTCCGGGGGAATCAACTGGCGATAGCGCTTGGGCTGGTCCAGCAAAACTGGCAGGCGTGTATCGCCGATGTGCCTTATGAAATCGACGGCGGGGACTTTCAGGGGTGTCGTCAGTGCGCCCTGTTCTGCCAACGCTGCGCACAGCTGGTTGTTGGTGTCGATCTCGGTCAACACCAGCCAAACCTCGTCGAGGGCATATCGGGTGCGCACCAGGGCGGTCAGCCGGTCCAGAAAACTGGCGCTATCGCTGAGGTTCATGACCTCGACTTCAATCTCGAAAAGCGTCCGGGCAATCTTTTCATTGCGGCGGGCGTGCTCAATCAGATCCTGCAGGTCGAGTGAGCCTTCTGGCGAAAGTGGCATAAGATGGTTGTGTTCCGTGACACCGTCGTAATTGTCTGTTGTCGCCACTTGATAACCTGAACGTGGGGAAATCGCAAGTGGTCGCATTGAACGCGTGGATACCGGATGTTGATTGAATTCGGTTCTTTGTCCATCTATACCCTTATTAGACAGTTGATAGTAGACGGGCGAACGGGATCAGACAGGGCGGGGCTCTGATGCGTTATCAGCCGCAATATCTGCTGCAATACAAGGGATGGCATTCGATGGATATTTTGAAGATGGACACTCTAAAAAAGTACAGAACTCTGTTTTTTGTCGGATTGGCGATGGGGTTCACATCGGTTGCAGCGGCAAAAAACCATGCCTTGCTGATTGGCGTGGGGGATTATCCGGCTCAGCCACTGGAAGGCCCTAAATACGATGTGGCTGCTTTAAAAACCGTCTTGATGGATAAATGGAATTTCGCCGAATCCGAAGTCCAGGTGTTGCTTGATGAAGAGGCCTCCAAGAACCGGATTCTCTCCTCGATAGACGCTTTGTACGCCCGCACAGAGCCGGGCGATAACGTCTTCATTTACTTCAGTGGTCACGGCACCAGCGCCCAGGATTACGAGATCCGCGCACCGTTGCCCACCACCAGTGGCGCCTTTATTCCCTATGATATTGCCGGGGTAACCAGCCGCCAGGAGCTGGTGGAGAAGCTGGTGGTGGGCCGTGACGATCTGCGGCCCCGCTTCGAACAGTTTGATTCCAACGGCCGGCACCTGTTTGTAGCGATTGATGCCTGCTATTCGGGGAATACGGTTCGTGGCGCGTTTCGCAAAGAGCCTTTGCCCACCCGCCATCTCAGCCTGAACCAGCTGGTGCCCCGCAGCTTCGGAGCGGATCTGGATACCTCTGAAGAAACCACCTGGGAAGACGAGGGCGGGGACGAGGTTGTCTATCCCTATAAAAATGTCTTTTATCTGGGGGCGTCCGGCGAGCATGAGAAAGCTCAGGACATTCCAGAGCGCATGATCGAAGAGTACGACACCTTCGATAATAACCCTCACGGTGCTTTCACGGACACGCTGCTCAGGTTTATGAGTTCGCCGGAAGCGGCGGATGTGAACAAAGACGGCAGCGTCAATTACGCCGAGCTGCGTCAATCGCTGCAATCGCTGATGCAGCGCCGGGGATTCAATCACACGCCCCAGGGGCTTCCTGCCGTCAAGCAGGATGACGATCGCCTGGCTCAGCGCAGCGTGTTCTTGTTTGATAACCCCGCACAACCCGCGCAGGAAGAACCAGCGCAACAGGAACCCGCGCCGCAATCAGCTGAAGACACGACCACACAGCAGGTTGCAGTGGCGCAACCTGAACCCACTCCAGCGCCAACTGAGGCGCCAACTCAGGCGTCTTCGGCTGCCGCGCCCGAGCCTGCCGTTGAAAAACCCGCGCCACAGGCATCCGGGTTCAAGGTTTACGTTGATCCGGCATTGAACATCGACGAGAGCGATCTGGCGGGCCTGTCCGGCGTGCAGTTCGTTTCCGACAGGTACGACGTTGGCTTTATGGCAGGCAACGCGCAAACAGGCGCCAGTGGCGGTCTTCACGTGGTCGACCGCGGCGGCGAGCTGGTCAGGAGCCTGAGCCAGGTGGATGCCGGGGCGATTGAGCAGCAGATTGTTTACGAACGGTGGCTGCAAAAACTTTTGTCAGAAACCCGCGACAGTGCCCGTGGCATGGGCATCGAGGCCGGGTTCAGCGATCTGGCCCGTGGCAGTGCTGCGGTGGCTGGCGAACTCATCGGGCTTGATGTCCGCTTGCCTGACGGCGGGTATCTGATGATTCTGAATTACACGTCGGATGGCACGGTCAACGTGATATACCCCTTCACTGACGCTGAGGCCAAGCGCGTTGCCAGTCAGTCAAAGATTTCGTTCACCGACCTGATGCAGGTTACCGAGCCCTACGGCCGCGATGTGGTGCATTTTGTGGTGTTGAACGACCCGCACGAGACCTATCAATCCCTGGTGGGAAATGCCCAGTTCGCTTATGACAGCTCAATGGGCACCCGGCTGCGGGAGTTGCTGGCCGGGTCGACCATGTCAAAAGGCGTGACTGACCTGACTCTGTTGACGGCTCGCCAGCCCTGAAACCCGGCAAGTGTGCGGCAGAACCAGGCCAATTTTTTTAAATCGACTTGCCGGTTCGCTAGGCAAAAGCGGTTTTTCTGTACTATAGGTTAACAAGAATTAATCATACGACTTTGGGCGCAATGCTCAGAAGATAAAGATGAGATGTGTGAGAGGGAAGAAATCATGTTTTGCTTAGGGAAGAAGGTCGATCGCCCCAGTAGTTCCCGCCGCCGCGTGTCTTCTGTCAGAAACGAGAATTGGAGCATGACAGTGCTCGGGGCTCTGTTGCTGGCGGTTTTGACATTCGGGGCAGGCGCCGTATCGGCGCAGGAAGAGGATCCTCACGCCGAGGTTTTCTCTGAAACCATGTACCCCAGCGCTGATCAATGTGCGGGATGTCACCAGAGAATTTACGACGAGTGGAGCGCCTCGGCCCATGCCTACGCCGGCCTTTCTCCCATGTTCCACAAGTTCGAGCAGGCGATTAACTCCCTTGCACCCACCATCGGCAACTTCTGCGTACGCTGTCACCAGGGCGTTGGTACCACCATCGGTGAGTCTCGCGCCACAGACGCCTGGGATCGTAACCCGGTTTCCCGCGAGGGTGTGACCTGCGTCAGCTGCCACCGGGTGAACGTGGAATACGGCAAGGTGAATGGTTCCCGCCGCATGGTACCGGGCGGCATCACAGAGCCGGTTTACGGAGCTAACAAGTCAGAGCCTTTGCAGGAAATCCTGGCTAACCCAGGCAAACACTCGGTGACCACGTCCAGTGACCCGAACACCATGGGGATGAAAATTCATCAGGACGCCATCGAGTTTGAACAGTTGGAAAAATCCGAATTCTGTGTCTCCTGCCACCAGGTGGCGGTAAACCTCGGCATCAAGCTTGAGGTGGTCTGGGACCAGTATCGCGCGTCCCCCGCCCATGAACAGGGCGTTTCCTGCCAGCAGTGCCACATGGGCAGGGTGCCGGGCGTTCCTTCCGGCTACGAGCGTGCGCATGCAGCCGAGCTGATTACCGGGCCGGTTGGGGAAGAGCGGGATCATAAAAACCATTCGTTCTATGGCCCCGGCTACTCCATCGCCCACCCGGGAATATTCCCCCATCACCCGGACGCCAAACGCTGGACCATCAAAGAATGGCTGGCCTTTGACTACCGTGCCGGTTGGGGTACCCCGGAATTCGAGGACGAAGTGCCGGATGATTACGAGTTCCCCGACGTCTGGGCGGACCCGATCGACCGTGAAGATGCACGCTGGATCATCGAAGACAACCAGAGAAAGCTGGCCTATCGCGACAAGACCCGCAAGCAGGTCATGGAAAACGGTACCCACATGGATGGGCCTTTCTTCGACGACGACCCCAGCGTGGGTGACGATCTCGATTTCCACTACGTGATGTACAACACCAACTCTGGCCACAACGTGCCGTCTGGCTCCCTGGGTGCCCAGCCGGAAATCTGGGTGAACGTTGCATTGATCGATCCGGACGGCAACAACATCTGGGAGTCTGGCTACGTCGACAGCAATGGCGACATGGCGGATCTGCATTCGCTGGATGTGCGTGCTGGCAAGATTGAACACGATGACCAGCTGTTCAATCTGCAGACCAAGTTCCTGACCACGAATGTGAAGGGCACCGACCGTGAGATGTATCTGCCGGTGAACTTTGATATCGACCAGTTGCCGTTCCTGAGACCGCCCGCTCAACCGGTAACGGTCATGAACCATCCGCCGCTGGTACGGATGGAAAGCCGCAGTATTCCTCCGCTGGGCAACAAGAAAGCGAGTTATTCTGTACCGGGTGACCTGATGACCAAGCCGGGTACCTACAAATTGGCCGTTCGTACGCGAAGCAGGGCAGAGCCGATTTATTTCATGCGCTTTGTCGGCGCGACTTCCGAAATGGAGCAGGCGATGAATGAGAACATGATCGACATTCATCCCTACACCGTTGAATTTGAAGTGAAATGAGCCAGGGAGCCGGTTTGATGACTATTTACAAGCAAACGAACGTGCTGGCGGCAACCTTGCTTCTGGCCAGCTATTCGGGCGTGGCGGTGTCTGCGGAAGGCGTCGACATGGATGACAAGGCCAAGACAGTTGAGCACTCCAGTGACGTGTTCCGTTCTGGTCCGGTCTACCCGGAGCAGAACTATTCCTACGAAGCGCAGCTGAAAATCTACGGTGACAAATCCGAGAATGAAAATCCGCGAGCGCTGTTAGAGCTGGGTAATCCCATCTACGGGGTGGGGATGATCAATGAATCCTCATACTGGTTGGGCAAGAAAAACCCGGTCAACCACGAGTTCGCCATCTATGGGGACTGGCGCACGGCCGCTGCTTATAATGACAACGACGTTGAAAGCGAGCAGCGCCTTGCGACTACGCTGAACCTGGAACTCGACTGGCGCCTGACCGGCACCGAGCGTATTCACGCTAAGCTGACGCCCTTGGAAGAACGCAACCGTTTTACGCGAATCGTGCGCAACGATGACGATGAAACAAAGGACGAAGAGGAGTTCGAGAGCGACTTCCGGTTCGATTCTCTGTTTTTCGAGGGTGACCTCGGTTACCTGGTGACGGGCGCGACGGGGGAATACCAGTCCTGGGACTTGCCGTTCGCGTTTGGTCTGATGCCCCTGTTTTTCCAGAACGGCATCTGGGTAGACGATGCGTTCACCGGGCTGGCAGTCACCATTCCCGCGCAGAACAGCAAGGCGTTGAATATCTCGAACTACGACGTGACCTTCTTTGCCGGCTTCGACGATGTAAATGCGTTGAACGGTGTCGTTGATAAAGACGATACCGCCGTCTTCGGTACGACTGCCTTCCTTGAAGCCAATCAGGGCTACTGGGAAATCGGCTACGGCTTCGTGGATGACCAGAGCAATCAGGACGTCCACGACTACCACAACGTGACTGTGGCGTTTACCAAGCGTTATTTCGGCTGGTTGTCCAATAGCATTCGGGTGATCGGTAACTTCGGACAGGATGAAGAAGCCAACGACTCCGCTACAGGCGCCGTGTTGCTGCTGGAGAACTCCCTGATCACCGAATTGCCGTCCACGCTGGTTCCCTACTTCAACTTCTTTGTTGGCGTGGACAACCCGCAGTCGCTGGCACGCGGTGCCGGTGCTGGTGGCATTCTGAAAAACACCGGTATTGTGTTCGAGGGCGATGCGCTGACGGGTTTTCAGTCTCTCAATGCCAACGCCAACGACGTTTACGGCGGTGCCATTGGCGTTT
Organism: Marinobacter sp. CHS3-4; assembly: GCF_030053415.1. GTDB lineage: Bacteria > Pseudomonadota > Gammaproteobacteria > Pseudomonadales > Oleiphilaceae > Marinobacter. The sequence continues at coordinate 884,462 of NZ_JASGBJ010000002.1, read as the reverse complement.
CCTATCTGTTTGATCTGAGCCAGCAGCTGGTCGTGGAAGTGGGCGCATCGATCCGTCAGGATTCAGACGCCACCGATACGATCAACCAGGGCAATCAGTATGGCGTGGGTGTGCGTTACCAGCGCAACCTGAGCCGCGCCTGGCTGGCCCGGTTTGACGTGACCGGCGCCACGCTGGAAAACGATCAGGACAGCACGCAGGACAGAAACATTGTCAGCGCGAAGATTGAACTGAAGCGTAAATTCTAGATTGTGCGATCAGAACGGCATCGGGCATTGGCCCTGAAGCCGAAATAAAAAAGCGCCCACTTGGATGGGCGCTTTTTTTTGGGGCTGCCGAGTGGGCCTTCTGTTATTGCAGTATCGCCAGCGGGAAGTCGCTCACGGTGTCGGGCTTGCTGGTGGTGGGTGTCTGCTGATTGCCGGTCAGGCCTTTGACCCGTTCCGCAATGTAGGCGTCCAGAGTGTTCACGGTAATCACGCCCTTGGAGAAGAAGTCCGCTTTGCCATTCAGGCCCTCAATCAGCGCCTTGGTAAATGCGCCGTTGCCCCAGGACGGGTTTTCCAGCGAATACTGCCGGCCAGAGGAAGAGGCAAACACCACCACGCCATTGTCGGCACCGGTCAGGTCCATGACGACGCGGTTGACGTCACCAATCGAACGGCGCTGCATGCCACCCAGAATATTGCCGGAGAAGCAGGTATCGGCAAAAAGAACGGTTTTGCCCGGTAGGTTGCTCAGGGTTTTACGGATCTCGTAGTAGGAGACGCTGGTTCGGGTCAGGCTTTCGATATCACCGTTTGAGGGCACAAAATAGTAGTCGCCTGTGTTGTCGTTAATGCCGTGTCCGGCAATGAAGATCATCGCGACGTCTCTGGCGGTAACTTCTTTGTTCAGCCACTCCAGCCCGGCCAAAACTTCGTCTCTGGAGGCATTGGCTAGTTCCTTGATCTCAACACTGCGATACAGCTGGCCTTCCTGTTTGCGGATGGTGTTGGCCAGGTCCTTGGCGTCTTTGGCGGCGTAAGCGAGGTCGTATTCGTCGTTGTCGTAGTCAGACACACCCACGGCCAGCATGTACAGCCGGGGCTTGATGACGTTCTGCTCCTGTACGCCGGTCCACACGAACTTGACCGTCGCCGGGGAGGAGCTCAGGCCGTCGGCTATCGCAACCACGCTAAGGACGCTGTCTTTGCTGGGCAAAGTAACTTTTACCGTGCGCTCGATTTCACGTTTGGTGTCTTTGCTGCGCGATAGCCCCCTGGTGTCAGGCAGTGGGCGGCCATCGACCAGAATCTTTACGTCGCTGACCGCTGTTTTCGAAGTCAGGCGATAGGTCAGCTCAACTTCGGGTTCAGAGAAAAGCGCGGTGGCGTCGTGGGAAACGATCTCTACCTGCGGTGGCAGCTTGGAGGGCACCGAGTCTTTTTGCTTTTGTACTTCAGGCGCTTGCTTGCCCAGTTTCTGCATCAGGTTCGAATCGTAGTACTGCTGCTGAAACAGCGTAATGTCGAAGGCCGCGGCAAGCTTGTCTTTGCTCTGAGTTTCCACCCAGGCCAGCATCTGGCGCGGCGCGCCTGAGCTGAAGAAATAGCCGCTGGGTGTGTAGGCGACCCACTGTTGGTTTTTGCGGTTAACGATCAGATCGAGCAGGTGCTTGCCATTGCTGGCGTTATAAAGGCGTACCACGCCGTCCGCTTCCAGGGTGAACAGATAGTCCCTTGAGCGGTCGTAAGCCAGGTCCCACGCGGTTGCCTGGGTCGGCCTTGAGAAGAGTTGCTGGCCCCCCGAGGAAACCCCGCGCAGGCCGAAATCACTGGAAACAAACGCTTTGTCTGGCCCGGATGTGAGGGCTCTCAGCCGCTCTCCGTCTGCCAGTGAAAACGAGGCGCCCTTCAGTGAAAAGGTCTGGTTTACCACCCGTGGCAGCGTTTCACGGGCACCTGGTTCGGTCAGATTGCGACTGGCCTGTAACGCCATTCTGTCCAGATTGATCTGTATCGACCCGTCGTCGCCGTAAAGGTTGAGCGCGAGATCCGCATTGCGATCCAGCTCAATGCGGCTGTAGGGAGCGTCAGTGAGACGGGAATGGCTCAAATAGCGGCTCTGCCCTTGAGGGCCAATGCGGCCGATGGACGGGCGATGGGTGGCGAACAGCACATCGCCATCGGGCAGGGCAATCAAGCGGCTGGTTCGTCTCCGGTCCAGAGTGCCCAGTTGCCGCTTGCCAAGCTGATCGCCGGACCATTTGACCAACCCGATGCTGTTGCCTGGCCCAAAGCTGCCAGAGGCGAGCAAAGTGCCGTCATCGGTCCAGGACAGCTGCGCCAGATCCCCATGGTTGATCTTGTCGAGCTTGATGGAGAATGCATCGTCCAGGGTGCGGGCATTGATGATGCGTATATCCGGCTTACCGATGGCACTGAGTGCCAGATATTGCCCCGTGGGATCGGCCGCCACACTGGCAATGCCGTTGCCAAAGGGCAGTTTTGCCTTTTGTACCGGAGACCAGTTCTTGTTGAAGAGCTGGATAACGCCGCTGCTGTCTGCAACGGCCCATTGGCCGGATTCAAGGGCCAGGATGCTGGTAACCTGAGCCCCCAGATCGATTCGTTTGATCGTTTTCCGGTTGCCCAGGTTGATGATTTCCAGTCCGGTGGTGGTTCCCGCGACAAGCTGATCCGGAGACTGTTCGGAGATTGCCAGTCGGGTAACGGTATCGCTGGTTGTCAGGGGCGCGCCCAGCAACTTCTGCCGGCTGGAAAGCAGGAAAACAAGAGCGTCACCCCGTTTGTTACGAAGATTGCCCCCAGCGGCCACCAGGCCGTCCTGTGGCCGAACCGCAATGGCATTGAGCCGGCCACCCTTGCCACTGATGTCTGGCGGATACAGATTGGTCAGTTGACTGCCCGTGTCCAGTGACCACTGCTTGATAACGCCATCGTTCCCGGCGCTGTAGATGAAAGCGCGCTCAAGGTCGACAGCAATGTCGTGAATAGCCCCCAGATGGTTGTCACCATGGTACTTCAACGCCATCTGGCCTTGTGCCTGAGCACCCGCTGCCAGAAACACGATGGCGATCAGGACGGTGCGTTTTAATAGTTCAAGCATGTGCTATTCTTCCCTTAACACTTTGTAATCCAGATCAGACGGCTGACCTGTCCCGTTGATTACATTGGACGGACAGTTGAGAACCTACAAACAGTAATAACTCATGACCGGAAGATTGTCATATAGGCGCAGACAGTCAGGCATGGATGCGGTGTGATCGGTGAGAAAGTCTGACCGAATTGCAGATATAAACGGTTTCAAATGTTTGCGTTGTCCATCTATAAAGAATAACGAGACCTGATGTACAAAGTTTTGAAGGATCTGTGTACAAGGAGCCAAGCAACATGAAAGTTATTCTGCCGTTGACGATGATTTCTATCCTGGGCTTAACCGCCTGCGCCTCCAGCCCCTCCAGCTCTTCCATTCCGGATTGGGTCATGAACCCGAAAAGCAGCGCCGGTCTGGCAGCGACGGGCTGTGCCCCAATGGCCAACGATATGGCCATGTCCCGGAATATGGCGACGGCCCTGGCGCGCCGTGATCTGGCCCAGAAGCTGGAGACCCGAGTGAATGCCGTCGACAAGCTCTACAGTGAAAAAACGGCCACCGGAAGCAGCCAGCACTTTTCACAGTCAGCGGAATTGGTGACGGATCAGGTGCTGTCCAACACCCAGCCCGAGCGGATAGAAGTGGTGGAGCTGGATGGCAAGGATAACCTGTGCGCCATGATGGTACTGAATCAGACGCAAATGAAGAGTACCTTCCGGTCGATCGCCAAGGGCACACAGCTGAAACTGAGCCAGCAGGAAGAGCAGGAACTGTACTCGGAGTTTGCAGAATTCTGAACGTTGGGTTTCGCAGCATTGGCTGAAGAACCAGACGTTTGAACCCGATCCCCAGACGCATTCAAACGGATGCGCCATTCGTGCAAGGACGCCAGGGATACTCATTTCAGGGACAGACGAGAGAGAAAAAATAGAGGAAGATGTATGTTTTCACGAAAGATTACGATTGGGCTAGCGAGTGTTGCTCTTTTGGGCGCGATGAATGCAAACGCCGAGCTTTTGAAGGGTGATACAGAAATTTCAGGTTCACTGTCTATCCAGGAAACGGAAACAGACTTCTCCGATTCCGAAACCACCTTTCTGCTGTTTACCGGTGGTCAGATGTTAACTGACAATCTGCAGGGCATTCTTGGCATTAGCATGTTTGAGAGTGAAGGTTTTACCTCAGGCCAGTTTACGTTCGGTGCTGACTATCTGTTCTCACCGCGTTCGGAATTGATTCCCTACGTCGGCGGTTCTTACGCTCTGTCATTCGGTGATCAGGACGACACCGATTTCCTTCAGTTAAAGGGAGGTGTGAAAACCTTCATTTCTGAAACAACGTCTGTTTTCGGTGAATATCGTCGCCTGGAGGCAGTGGATTCCGACTTCGATATCACTATCTCTACGCTGGCTGTTGGTCTTAGCGTCAAATTCTGAGACCCGCCACTACATTTCCGAGGCCCATGCGCGAATGCCGCACATGGGCCTTGGGTTTTCCAGAATCCCGCCATTCAACGGATCACTCAGCCACTTCGACCTTGTAGTAACGTGCTTCTTCGCCGTCCTCATCCTCGACACTCAAATACGTCTCTTTGTCGCCGCCGCCCATTTTAAGCCTTGGCTCATCGCCTCGATCGAATTCGAAGTTATGCGGGTGCTTGGACATTTCGATACCGCGCTCGGTATCCCACAGGAAGACATAGTTGCCGCTCATCGCAACGGCAAAACGCCAGCTGCCCATGAAGCCACAATCCAGGAACTGCGAGGTGCCACCCAAACGCTTGGGTTTTGTGCCTTTTGGCCAGGCGTCGAATACGTAAGGGGTTTCTTCGTTGACGACATCATAGATGTGCAGCCTTGAGTACCAGCTGCGGCTCATGCCACTGCCGGTTTCAGTGACATAGCCCGCCACGGCGATCATGTTTCCATTGGGGGACTCGCTGGCGCAGGAGGCGTCTTCCCATTTCCAGGTTGAATCAAACAGCTCTACCTTGCCCTCATGCTTGTCGGTTGGGCGGTTTAGCGCTTTCATGGCCATCTTTGGCGTGTCAGTGGTTTCGGTGAGTTTGTATTTGAACGCTCGCGGCTGTGTTTTGCCAAATACGTCCAGGTTGACGGCTTGTGCCGCTTCTTCCAGTGCCCGGTAAATTGCGTTGATACTGGCGGAACTCGGGGATAAACCGTCGGATGGCGGGTTGCCTCGTGTTCCCATGGGGTTGGTAACGGCCGCTTCGACGTTGGCCTGCTCATCCACAAACCGGATGTCTGCCTGGGCTGTGGCGCTGTAGCTGTTGGCGATGGATGGCAGCACATCCAGGTTGAGGTAGATCCTGAGTATGCCGTCGATGGCATATTTGTCTGCATTTTCGACAAAGTCTTCTGCGGTGATCAGTGCACCCGGGTCTTCGAGTTGGGTCCAGCCGTTCTTCAGGGCCTCCGCTTCGTCCTTGTCCAGCACGGTAATGCCATTGTCCAATAGGATCATTTCGAGATGGCTCTGCGCGTTATTGGCAAAGCGCTCGGCGGCCTCGTTTTGCGGAAACACCATGACGGCAACTTTTTCAAAGTTGGCAGCCAGGGCATTGGCGCTGAGCAGTGAGGTAATGGTGAACAGCAGCGCAGCGCTGAGTCCTTTAAACGTTCTGTTCATCTTGTCAGTTCTATACATTCCAGAGGCTTCCTTTCAATGATCGAAACATCGCGACTTGGGCTAGGGCGTCAGAGCACCGCCAAGTTTCACTTCAAACCGTTTCACCAGGTTGATCGCCAGCAGGTCCAGAGCAAAGGCTTCGCCAACCGGGTTCCAGCCTGTCATGCCATTGAAGCGATCAATCATCAATGTTGTGTTCGGGTTGTGGGCGCTCTGGGTCACATCGCCGGAAAAACGATAGTCTTTGCCGTTGGGGTTGGACGGGTTATCCCGTGACTGAACTTCGCCGCCAGCGTAGACGATAAAGTCGAGCGCTCCGTCCTTACCTTCGAAGCTGTCCAGGCTATCAAGCTGCTCTGGCGTGACTTTCTTGCTGGACACCACAACGCCGCCGAATTCGTTTACCCACTCCCGCATCTTGTCGCAGGCTTTGGCCCAGTATTGCAGTTGTCCACCGGTCTGGCTGCCACACCACAGCCGGATATTCTGGGCTTCGATGGTATTCCTGACGGCCGCCTGTCTGCGTCCTTCCGCCGAGCATTCAAGCGATGACAGCTGCTCCTCTGCCTGCGACCGATAAGCATCGTTCTGGCTGCTATTGGTAATGGTCTGCAGGCGGGTGAGGGCGGCGCAATTGTTGTTGCTTGCCAGGTCAATGTCGGCAAGTTCGAACAGTGCTTGCTCCGCAAGGCCTAGTTGCTGATTGATGGGGGCGATTTGCTGTATGCGCATGCCGATCTGCTTGGCATTCATGGCCGCTTCTGCACGGGCATCCGAACTTTTTGCGTTGTTGTAGTTGAGCTTGGCCTGGCGCAGGTTTTCAAGCAGCGCTTTGCCTTCACTGAACGTCTGCGCAAGTTGATTCATGCGGTCCTGAGCCGCCTGAAGCTGGGACTGTGCGGTGCTGGCCTGAACCTTTGGCAATGCGTCGAAAGCGATTTGCTTTAGCAGGTCTGTGGCTGTATTCAGCGAGTCCTGGCGGTCGGAAAAGGAAAGATTTGGATTGTCCGTGTTGTCCAGGGCTGTATCAAATTCGGTGTAGAGCTGCTGGGCGTAGGTGGCTTCTTTCTGCTTGGTCACAGACTCTTCCGTTACTTTCACGCGAGCCCAGAGAATGCACTCCTCCCGGTCCAGCCAGATTTCGTCCACTTCAACAAATTCGAGCGTGTTATCAACGGTGAGGGTGGAGAGTGATTCCATGTCGCGGGTACTTTCCCCGCTGCTGTTCATCGCTTCGGTAATGGTTAACTGATTTTGGACTCTGACCTTGATAGACGCGGCAAGATCTGAAATGGCCTGCTGTTTCGCGATCGGGACGCTGCCTGCAAAATCATCGTCCTCGATGCGAACCGAACCGATGCCGGTATAGAACCCCTCGGGCGCCTTAGGCTGGGTCACCCAGTCAGGTTGCGGTGTTGCATCAAGGTAGTCGCAGTCGGCGGCGACCTGTGCGCTGAAGACCAGAAGAGACGCGGCCAGAATTCGGTTGAGATGGTTCCATTGCATGTTATGGGTTCCCTGAACGAAAGATCGAATGAAATCAGGCTTGGATCACGGCCAACCACCAACCTGGCAGGGCGGCGACCAGGGCAATAAAGACAATGTGAAACAGGTTGTCCATGAGTATGTAGGACCAGGGGGTGAACGGCGCCTTCATGAAATCGGTCTTGCCCATGGTTTTCATATACCAGGCAACGAAGTTTGATCTATCCTGCCAGAAGTGTTGAACGGCAATCAGCAGGAGCTGCCACCAGGCGAACGCGGTAAACAGAAAGGGCAACATGTAACACACGACGTGGACCAGACAGATGCCCGGATTGTTCTTTTTTCCCTTTGCCATCCAATCGTTTTGTAGCAGATAATCTCCGATGAAATGAGCCAATATCCAGTCCATGTTCTAACCTTTGTCCGTCTTTTGTTTATAGTTTAGACGGTCTATCGCCGACTTTTGAATCGCCATTTCAAAACTGACTACCGGGGTTGTCTATGGAAACCAAACGCCTTTTCAGCATAGTAGCAATATTCGCGTTCAGCCTGTTTGGTGTCGCGTCGGCTCACGCCGCTGACAGCTGCGATACGGGCTGGGAATTGATGGCACAGCAGAGCGAGGGCTATCAAGTTGAAGGCTGCGCTGAAGCATCACCGGGTAAACAGGTCGTGGAACTGTCGCCCTGGGGCAGGATTGTGTATTCACGCCCTGACGCTGGAGGGCAGGAGCTGGTGTGTGACAACAACGGTGAGCAGCCGGTTCGTCTGACGGTTGCACCAGAAAAAGCAGATATTGGGCATGCTGCTGCGGATACGACCTGTGCCTGGGATGGCAATCTGTATCGCTGTGAAGGGGATGGCGCCCCCCAAATGTTCTGTTCCACCAGCGTCGCGGTTGCGATGAATGATGGCGCAACGCCCACTGCAACCACCTCGGTGTCGACCCGCGAAGCGTCTGGCATGTTCCCGTTCAACTACAAGGAAGACATTGCTTTCGGCGTGAAACAGATGAAGCCGAAAGTCGCTGATTGCCGTTCCAATCTCCAGGAATCGGAAACTGCGGTTGAGCTATCCTGGCTGATCAGCCAATCCGGCGAGATTGAGCAACTCGAATTGAGAAGCGAGCATGACCACCCGGAAGCATTGTCCCAATGCCTGACAGAAAATCTGAAAGACTTTCGTTTCAATGAGCATCGCTTTGCAATGCAGTATTGGGAGCAGACATTTAATCTCTAAGAGCGGTCGTTCGGGAACAGGACCAGTAATCGAATGGATAACGATAACAGGTTTGACTGGATCAGCCCCCGACCGTTGCTGATTCTTTTCTTGACCAGCGTGGTTGCCGCGCTGGTCTGGCATTTTACCCTTGGCTACCGTCTGGACAGGCCTTTACACGATGCCATATCGGTCGCAAAACCCCGGCTGGCCTGGCAGCACGCCGGGGTTGTGGCGGTAGACGACGGTGTTCCCCTTCAAGTCGGCCGCACCCAGATGCTTCCTCTGTTCTCCCGCGCCACCGAAACGCTGGTTGCTGCCGGCGCCAGTGGGGTTTTCCTGGACGCCCGGGTGCCGCTGACCGTCGACAGCCGTTTGCCCTTTGCCGAGTGTATCGAGTCCTCTGGCCGCGTCAGGTGGTCGCAGCCCCGCTGCACAGCCAATTCCGGAACCTGCGGCCTGATGAGCAGCCGCGCAGGCCGCCGCGGGCCGTTATCCATGGACAGCGAGGCATTTGAACGCTTTTATTACGCGCCCCCTCACATAGATACAGATCCCCCAAGATACTGGGCGTTATTCGGGCGTTCGGTTTCCGCGGATCGCGCCGCCGATCACGTGGGCAGGGATGAACTGGTCGTGCCCGATGACCCCGGTTTGCGAGACGGTGTATCCCGGTGGTTGAGCCACGATCCCGATCACGCGATCAACCGGCTGGTCGCCGCCATTGATCCGGATGTGGGGCGCCAGAGCGAGGAGGAAGCGCTGACCCAGGCCTCGGAGCCATGTGAAGTGTCCGGACAGGGCAAGGTTGCCTGCAGCCGCGTGCGGCAGGGCCCGTTTGTGGCTGATTTTAGTTTTCTGACAGGCGATGACCGTTCGTTGATTCCTCTGAGCACATTGGCCCAGTGTGATACAGGGTTATCCCCATCACAGCGGTCACGGATTGAGGGCAAAGTCTTTATTCTTCAGGCGTCGTCACCGCTTGAGCCCATTGATTTCCATAACACGCCCATGACCACCGCGTTCAATGGCGACGCAAAGTTAACGGCTGGGCCCCAGTTTCTTGCGGACGCCATTGAGACCCGTCTCTATCAGGATCATCCCAGACTGCTCCAGGACTGGGCGGCTATGGGTGTCTACCTGATTGGCCTTCTGTTGGCGCTTCTGGTGCTTTACCGCTTCTCCATCCGGCTGGCCTTCCTGGTGCCGCCTTTGATTGCGGGTGTGTTGTTCGCCATCGGGTATTTCTCGTTCCCTGCCTTGTTGCTCCCGATCGTGGGGCCAACGTTAGCTGCCGCTTTGCTGGTGGGGCTGGTCGTGGTATTTCAGCGAAATCGGAGTATGCGAGAGGCGCGGATTGTATCTGGCTATCTGCCATCAAAGGTTCGAGACGTGGTGCTGCGTGAAGGTGTCAGCAACATGTCTTTCAGCCAGAAGACCGCCTGCGCGGTATTGATCAGTGATATTGCAGGCTATACCCGCTTCACCAGCCTGGTTCAGAACCCCGAGATTGTGTTTCGGGAAATCAATCGCTATCTGGATGCGGTAACCCAGCAGGTGCAAAGTGACTGTGAAGCCTGGCTGGAGGGCTACACCGGCGATGAAGTCTGCTTCTACTGGCCTGAAAAGTACGATGCTGATGCCCGCTATAACGCCTTGCGAGCGGCCCTGGTGCTCAACCGTCTACAGAAGGAGTACTTCCAGTCCATGGGGGACCGGGAGTATGCACTGGAGGATGAACAGGTTCAGGCTCATATAAAAAGCGGTATGCGCGCTGGCATTGGCCTGGCCTTTGGCGACCTGACCATGGGCAACATCGGACCGGAAAAGGGCATCAAGAAGTTCGGCATACTGGGTGACCCATTGAACCTGAGCTCCCGTCTGGAGGGGCTGACCCGCAAGTTTTCCAGCGACATCATTGCCAGCCATCAGTTTATCAATGCGGCCGCAAAGCTGGATATTGCTACACGGCGACTGGCTTGCGTCAAGGTAAAGGGTCGTTCGGAGGCGGAAACCATCTATGCTTTGGGCGAGCGTCAGGACGAGCGCTTCAATCCTGAAAGGGTGGCCAAATGGGAAGCCTGGTTGGCGGCCATTGAGCAGTCCGGAGAGTGGGTCAGCCCCGAGCCGGGGATGGGCTACGAGGCTGATGTGGAAACAATCCAGAGCTGGCTGGAGCGGGGGCTGCTCCGGCCAGAAGAGGGCGTCTGGTATCTGGACGAGAAGTAAGCGGCCAGTACCAGAGCCCCGTTCTTATTCCACTGCGATTTCGACGCGGCGGTTGAGCAAGTGCTCTTTCTCAGAGTTGCCCTCGTACAGAGGTGCTGTCTCACCCTTGCCCAGCGTCTTGATGCGAGGCGCCAGATCCGGGGCTGCGTCTACGATGGCCTGACGGATGGCGCGGGCACGTCGCTCTGACAGGGTTTCATTGTAGTTCTCGTCGCCGCGAACGTCGGAGTGCCCCATCAGCGTGAATACTTTGTCTTCCAATTCTTTGTTTTTAAGTGCTTCCACAATCACTTTCGGATCAAACGCTTCCGGGTTGACCAGTTTTTCGCTGTCGTACTCAAAATTCAGACGAAGCGAGTACTTGGGCTGGTACTTGTGGAAACTCTTCGGGGGCAAGGTTGTCAGCGCACGGGTCACGGATTCGCCGGAAACCGGCTGATTGGCGAGCTCTGAATCGATATCCAGTGCCAGTTTGGCAATCCACTGTGGCGCGTCGTTATGAAGTGCGCGGGCATCGTGCAGCAGGTTGACGGCTTCAGTGTGGTAGCCCATGGCATTGCGCGCCTCGGCATAGCGAGCGATCGCCAATGCAATCTGGTCGTCATGCTTGGCGTATTTGCGGGCTTCTATGTAAGCACTTTCTGCTTCCTGATAGGACTCGGAATAGAAGTTGGCCTGACCCAGCAGATACCAGTTATCGAATCGTTCGCACACATCGATGGACGATTGAAGCAGTGATTTGGCTTCCGCCCAGTTTCCGGCTTTGCCAGCTTCCATGCCCTCATTAAAGTAGTTTTGTGCCTCGGTGCAGTCTTTGGCTGCGACAGACACACTTGTGAATGCGACAGTGCACAGAACACCGATTTTAATGATTTCCTTGATCATGGCTTTCATCCCCAAATGTCATTTCATATTCGGCTCTGCCTAAATGCCTGGCGACAACAATGCAAAAAGGCGCTTGGCATTATAAGATGGACAAAAGCAGAGAATGGAACCGAATTCAAGACAGTTAAGGGATCAATGCTGTGTCCAATAAACAGGCCAAATCTTCTAATTATCTTATTCCTGTTGCCCTGATTGTGCTATCGCTGATTACCAGTGTTCTGCTCAGTCAGGTGTTCCAGCAGGATGGAGCCGACTCAGCGCCCCAGGTCGCCGATCAAGGGGATTCCTCTACCGAACCGGTCTCCTCAGCCAGCGAAGATGAAGGTTCCGAGCCTTTGGACGAGTCTGTTTCTGTCAGCGAGCCAGAGACAGAAACCTCGGATGAAGAGGTCGCGTCCGCCGATGAAGATCCACAGCAAGCCGGGGAAGTCGATGGCGCCGCAGCGTCAGAAGAACAGGCTGACGTTTCGTTGATCAGTGATCTGTCGGTTCTGGTCCCTGCCAATGACTCCCTCTGCAATGGCCAGTCGCCCTGGATGGAAGGCGAGCAGTCAATCTCTGAATCCTCCGGTTCGCCGGGCTGTTATGGTTTGCGCTTCAAGCTATCCAGTCAGGCCACGGTGCTTTTGCTCAAATTGGGTGACAGCAGTGATCCTCGATCTATGCTGGCTGAAAACTGTCGACCTTTCGGTTTTAACAGTGCTCAATTTGAGCCGGAAAAGGTTCAGCGTCTTCCACGAGGCGTTGATTCCCAGCCGGGGGTTTTCCAGGTCGGTGCTGAGCCCGCCCAAACTCGATTCATCCTTGTGGCGGCCAAAGAGCCCAAGGAGCAAATGAACAGTCTCGCTGGCGGCGTGGCTAATCTCTGTGGCCAGAGTGCTTCCCTCAGCAATGCGCAGGTGCAGGAGCAACTCGATGCACTTGCGCAGCTGGAAGGCGTCTCCGTCGAGGAAGTTCAGGCGAAGTTGTAATTCAGCTTTCCGTCTTTGGGTGGGCGTGGTACTGGTGGCATTGCAGGCAGTCATTGCCCACCTTTTCTGGCTGATGACAGGTTCCGCACTCCTGAACTTCTATCTGCTGGAAATCATGTTCGGCATCATCCAGTTCGGCCTGGTGGCAATCAACGCATTGCTGATCCGACAGGGGCTGCATGTGTGGGCGATGCTCGAACCTGGTCAGCGGCTTTTGATGTGAGGCGGGTTGCCAGATATTGCTGTTATCGGCCATATCCCGATTCACCTGGTGGCAGCGCCCGCACTGTCCCGCCATCTCCTCGGACAGCAGATCTTTCAATAGCAGCTCATTTACCGCGTTCTTTTCGCCGGTCACCAGGTCTTCGATCAGGGCTTTGAACAGCGGGTCTGAATGGCCCGAGGGACGATAGCGCAGCGTGAATCCACGGAGGTAGGTACCGCCTTCGTTCAGCTGGCTGTAGTAGGGCGCGTCGTCCGGAAGCGGTTGATCGTCAAACCAGTAGGCGTCGGCCGTTTGCATCTGCTTCGGATTCAACTGCGCCAGCATCGCTTCTACCGCCGGGTCTGTGGCCTGCGGACGGCTGTTCGGTGCCTGAAGCGCGTTCAACAATTGCCGGCTTTCCCTCACAAAGTATTCCACCTGCTGATTCTGGATCGCAGTGAACTCACTGGTGTCGAGCGGATCGAGGTCGAAGTTGACCATGGCCTTCAGGTTTTCCGGCGGGTCGCCCAATTTGTTCAACAGCCAGGCCTGGGCCGGGCTCACAAAAGCCTGCTCGTCGTAGACGGCTTCTGGTAGCTCCTGGCCAGCGCCCAGCCTTGCCTCGTCGATGGCGGGCACAGACCAGAGCACCAGGCCACCATCAAAGAATTCCCCGGTAACATCGCTCTGGTGACAGTCGCCGCAGCTCTGGTCGAATGGCTGCACCGCAAAATCATTACCCATGGCTTGCGCTTCTGGCTTGTGGCACTGGGCGCATTCGAACTCGGATTGATTCTGATCCGGGAAATATTTGTTTGCGTGGGTCGAATGGTTGAAGGCCAGTGCGCGTTCACTGACTGGCCGGGCGGCTACGTCACCAAGCCCGGGATGGCTGCCCGGGAATTCAAGTACGTCGGTATGACAGCTTGCACAGCTTTTGCCGGCGGTCGTCATATTGAGGGCAGCTTCGCCTTCGTGTTCCTGGTGACAGGTCTGGCATTGGTGCTGCGACTGAAGTGAAACCGTTTCATCCAGGGTGTCGGTAAAGCGCATATTGTGCGCCTGCAGAGGCGCTTCAGAGAATTCGTGACAGTCGGCGCATTGCTGTGTCAGCTCATTGGAATGACCGCTGCTGAAAACTGTCGCTTCCCCGTGGCAGTCCTGACAGGAATCGATATTGGCGTGGGAAGAGGTCAGCTGCCCGGGTGAAAAGAAGACGTTGTCGCTACCCATCAGGAACAGTGACGCGAAGATCAGTAGCCCCAGAACGCTGGCCGACATGACGATTCGACCTCTTATCACGCGCTTGCTCAGTTTGGGCTTGCAGGGCGGACGGCTGAGGCAGCATTGGCCGTTTGCCAGCGGCCCCTGTTCGCATTTCCCTCCGGATGTGAAGGGTCGGTTACAGTGCCAGCGATCGCCTTCCTTGAAGGGTTCGCATTCAGACAGCGCCTGGCATTGCCCTTTTCCGTCAGGGCCTATGTTGCATCCCTGGCCATCCGCTTGTCTTCCGCACACCCATTTCTGGTTGGGACGTTCGTATTGGCTGTTGCGGAAACCAAAATCGTCTTCATGCCTCATGCTATCGGCCCCAACCTTTAACTGTATTGCTCAATTTGAATGCCATGGGTCATGGCCAGTACCAGCGTCAGATAGCTGAATGGAATGTGGATTAACAGCCAGTAGCGCATGATCTGGTACAGAGCGGCGTTGAGATCCAGGTTGATCTTGCGCTGAACTAATTGTTCGATCTGATCCAGCGCTTCCTGCTCTCCCTCGCTCAGGTAATTCCGGATGGCCTGAAACTCCCTGCGCCAGAAGTGGGCGGGGCGGGGAGAGTCAATGGCATGGTGAAGAAAGTTCTGTTGGCTGAGTAAAAAGGGCTCGAGTTTGGCTTCGTAGAAGTCCGCCAGAGACGTGCGCTTGGTTTCCCGCACGGTATCGGTCAGCAGGTTTTCAACCTGTTGCCTGACTTCCCTTCGATAACGGGGGATTCGCTCATAGATGACCTGTGGCCCTCGTTTTACCAGTACCGGTGGGTAGATCCTGCTCGCCAGCAGCCCGATGACACCGCTGAACAACGAAATCATCAATGAGACAAACAGTAAGCGCTCGAACCATCCGTTCGGCCAGACGGTATCAATATGGAGCAGCAACAGGCCCAGGGCGAACAAGCCCAGGTAATAGTGAATCTGTGCCCAGACAGCGGCTTTGCCGATCGGCAGGAAGTTGAGCTTTTTGCGCCAGTTAAAGCAAACGAGGAATAGCAGGCAGGCAAATAACAGCCACCCGAGGGCGTAGTGAAACTGAAACCCCGTGTGGGTTAACCGGTCGAACAAAAAGTACACCACCACCAGACCGGCAGCCGTCAAAAGCAGTTTTAATGTGCGTTTCACTGTCCGGGTCATGAATTATTTCAACCAGTCCTTGATGGCCTCTTCATCCGCCAGGTTTACTCGCCGGAGTGCGTCGTGTGGGCAGGCATTCTGGCAAGCTGGCGATACCGGGTTGTCGTAGCAGAGGTCACACTTGGTGGCTTTGTTGATGGGGCGCATCTGCTCGTCCAGGATGTAATGCCCTTTCTGATCCCGGATTTCCACCATGCGGATATTGTCGTAGGGGCAGCTGTTGGCGCAGGTCTGGCACCCGATGCAGGTGGTATCGTTGATCACCACTTCACCATTCTCGCTGCGGTGAATAGCGCCGGTCGGACAACCGATCATGCACACCGGGTCAGCACAGTGCATACAGGCGTTGGCCACCATGATGTTCTCGAACTGCTTGCCGTGGCGGATAAAGCGCGGGTTGTTGTCGTGGTTGGTGGCGCAGGCTCGCACGCAGTCGTCGCAACCGGTGCAGCGGTCCAGGTTGATCAACATCGTCTCGGTGCCATTGATAAAGCGCTCGTCGACGAAAAAATCCATCAATTGGTTTTTCTTGGTGTCTTCCAGTGGGTCACCGGAGGTGGGCTTGTTTATGTGCACACCCAATGCTTCGGCTTCCAGGTGTGGAAACAGGTGTTTGTCACACAGTGAGCCGGGCAGGGAGATCATATCGGTGTAGCCAAGCGCGGCGATGCCGTTCTGGTAGCTGTTGCCGGTATTGGCCCCCTGATAGGCCCCCAGCATCTCGTCGAGCCCGAATACGTCCCCTTTGGAGAGATAACTGATGGTGTATTCCGAGTGGCCGTAGGCCTTGGTTTTTTTGGCAAAACCGGACCGCAGGATCAGAAGGGCAGACGCGTAGTCCCCCTCATTGACGATGGGAGTCGTATCGCCGGCGTTGGTGTTCCAATCCCGCTTGCCGACCGATACAAATTCGGCGCCATCCACCAGGGCCTGCAAGGCGGATTCGGGAAGTTTCTGGAACAGGTCCAGGGAGAGCAAGTGGCTTCGAAGGCTACGTTCGCGATAAACCCGATCCACCGATTCCCGGAAGGGTTTGCTGACCTGAAGCAAATCCCGCAAGCCCTGCCATTTGATTTCAAGTAACTGGGTTTTACAGGTTGCGATAATCGTCGCGCTTCGAATGGATCGCGACAACGCACCGATTTCGCCAAAGATTTCTCCCGGGCCCATTTCGTCCGGATCATACTTTTGGGCGGCAATCACCCTGGGAACGTCCTGAAGGAAGACGCCTTGCTGCAGGCGTTCTTCGGTCGCGCCGGCGGGGTCGTATTGCTCAGGGTCTCTTGCTTCGGGTGTCGACGGGTTGCTCAGTACTCGTTTTACATGCGCCCATAAGCTTTTCTGGGGCGCCTGGCCGCGACCCAGCGCGGATTTGTCGACATTGAACAGAACACTGACATTACCCGAAACAATAAAATAGGCCGTGGCCCCGTAGTCGCCCTGGCGAACGATCACTTCGTCCTTTTCAAAGTTCAGCAGGCGAGATTCGTTCAGAAGAATGTCCTGAATCTTGCCGCGTACTTTCTCTGCCTTGGCGTCTGTGCCGGAATCACCCGACGGTGGAACCATCGAAACGAAAGGCTCTCTCTCGAGCAGAGAGGCCACCTGATCCGGCGCCATCTCGGCAGAGAACGCATGATCCCATTTTTTCGGGCGCTTGATCTGAGTCGGGGTATTGTCCTCAGTCATGACTGAACCTGATGACGGACCAATCAACGTCAGAGTGATTCCCTTCGAACGCCCGCAGGCTGTCCTCCAGCGATTGCGTTAATTGCTGGCTGGGATAATTGCCACAGGCGTCTGGAAGTGCCGATGTAATGCTCTGGAATGCTTCGTTGGCATCCGCGTTGTCGATCACGACCAGGTGGAAAGACTCTTCTCCGGCGCCCGGATCAAGCCTGAGCGCTGTGGGTTGTCCTGACGCGTTTGGAACATGATAGCGTCCCTTCGCAATTGGCCCACCGAAGGCGTTACAGGGATCCGGTAACAGCATCAAGGGCGCGGCACCGCTGCTCTGAGAAATCAGATATACGTTGGCGCCGGGCCGTGCCTGAATGTCCACACCGAAGCAGCTCTCCGAAGCCAGTCGTGTCTGTGACGCGGGCACTTTGCCCAGCAACCAGGGATTATCGGTATCACATAGCTGGCGTGATTGCGGGGTATAGACGCCGAATTCGCTGACCAGGGGCTGAGGCTTGGAGGGCGCCGGCTTGGGTTCAACCTTTGGAGTTGCTGGCACCGTCGGTGCAGGCGTCGGCGCTGGGTCAGGCTGGACCGCCGGAGATGCTGCTGGCTCGGGCTGCTGCGGAGCAGGTTCGGGCTCTGGCTGGGGTGCAGGCTGCGGCGCGGG
Source organism: Marinobacter sp. CHS3-4 (assembly GCF_030053415.1). Taxonomy (GTDB): domain Bacteria; phylum Pseudomonadota; class Gammaproteobacteria; order Pseudomonadales; family Oleiphilaceae; genus Marinobacter. The sequence goes on along the minus strand of NZ_JASGBJ010000002.1, from coordinate 866,963 downwards.
TTCAGGCTCTGCCGGTTTAGGGGCGGGCTCTGGCGCTGGTTGAGGCTCAGGCGCTTTCGGCTGACTTGACGGTGCCGAGGGAACCGGGGCGCTGGCGATGTGTTTGTGATTGACTGCATTGGTGAATTGGTCACCGATCTTATCATCGGACCACTTCTGGGCTTTTTTCTGGATCTGGTCTGCCGTTTTCAGCAGTGAGGCCGAGTCCGTCGGGTTATAGGCCTTCGGAATTTCAGACAACAAACCTTTAAGCGGGGCGGCGCCGGTCAATTTTGCCAGCCCGTTGAGGTTTGCCAGCGCGACATAGAGCCGCTCCTGCATTTTATCGCGGTAGCGACCCGCCTCTTTGGACTGGGCCAGGCCTCGGAGGCTGTGTTCCAGCTCGACGGCGTAGCCGATCACTTTGATCATGTTCTTTTCGTTGGCATCGGGCTCTGGACCATGGCGGACCTTTTCCAGCCTTTCCATGAGATCAAAGCTGCTGCCTGCAGGGTGCTCTGCGGTGTTGACCAGTTTCTCGTTGGGGGTCAGGTGGCAGCCCATGCAGTTGTTGGCGAAGCCGTAGGTGTCGCTGGGGATGATCATACCGGCTGCGCGGACCTTGGCGTGACGTTCCTGACGGTCGTGAGGGGCTTCGTACTCCCGTTTGACGCCATTGCCCTCGGGCTGGTGAATCGCTATCCAGTCTGTGGCGGGTCCGTGGCAGCTTTCGCAGCTAATGCCGGAAATCACCCTCTCCCGGCCCCGGTCCATCCCCACGGTGTAGTGGCAATCTGCGCAGATGGCGTCGGTATCGCGGACGCGGTCTACGCCCATGGTTTCTGCGATCTGCTTGGCTTTATCCTGGCGATGAAATTCGCGGAACGTCTCGTGGTGAGCGGTTTCCTGCCATTTCCGGATTTGAGGCTTGTGGCACTTTGCGCACTCTTTGTAACCCATGACGTCTTCCGGGTTCCACTCGTTGCCGTGGGCTGCGCCGCCGGTGAAAAGTGCCAGGAAACAGAACAGCAGAAATCCTTTTGCGATCGTCATAGCCTCTCATCCCAATAATATTTTTTCTGACCCCGGACCCTATGCCTCCAGGGTGACATCCGAAGCGGGTACAGCCACACAAGGCAGGCAGTAACCTTTTTCCAGGCTTTCACAGCCGGGTTCCCCATTAGGGTAGGACACTTCGCCCGAAAGCAGACGGGTCATGCAGGCGCCACAGTTGCCCATTCTGCACCCGCTCGACAGGTCGATTTGCTGCTCTTCGGTGAATTCAAGCAAAGAATCTTTGCTGCCATCCCAGGTATGGGTCTCATCGCTCTCTTTATAATTGATCTTGAAGGTGCCCGTATTTACTTTGGCTTTTTTGATACTGGCGGGCCCGAATGCTTCAAAGTGGATGTCCTTTTCAGGAACACCCCAGTCTTCAAGCCCTGAAACAATGGACTCCATGAAAGGTCCCGGGCCACACAGGTAATACTCAAAGTTATTGGACGGTAAAAGTTCCTTAAATAAATCGACGGACACCCGGGTTTCATGAATATTCAGGCCTTCAAGCGGTCTTCCGTCGTGCTGGCTGACACACACGTGCAGGGTGGCATTCGGCAGAGCGTCCACGGCGCTTCTTATGTCGTCCAGCAGCGCAAGCTGGTCGATGTTGGCGACACCGTAGAAAAAATGGACTTCTCGATCACTGCCCTTGGCCGCCAGTTGTCGAACCATAGACACCATCGGCGTCACGCCAATGCCACCGGCAATCAGCAATACGCCCCGGGGGCTGTCTTCATTCAGATAAAAATGCCCGGCGGGCGCTTTCAGTTGCAGTATGTCGCCTTCGTGAAGGTTCTTATGGAAATAGTTTGACGAGATACCTGGTGGCAGGTCTGGCTGCTTTGGTGGTGGCGGCAGCTTCTTGATAGAGACGCGGTAATAATCCTGATTGTAGGCGTCAGAGAGCGAGTAGCAGCGCGTGATGGTTTTTGCGCCATCCACGTTGGTCAGTTTAAAAGTAAGAAACTGACCTGGTTTCTGCTTTGGAAGGGGCTTTTTGTCATAAGGCTCGAGGTAAAAAGAGCAGATGCTGCCGTCTTCGCTGTCGATTCGCTTCTTGGCAATGACAAATTCACGCCAACCGGACCATTTCTCCAGTTCGCTGTCGTTGGCGACTTCATCCGCCACTTGCGCCAGGCGTTGCTTCCAGTCGGGCGCTTCTGTGGCAGGTGATGCAGCTGGGGGCGGCGTTTTACGGGTTGGTGCGCGTTTGGGCTCCGTGGTGGCTTCTGCGTTGCTTCTGTTAGCCGAACGCCACCATGAAAGGGCTAAGACTCCGCTCCAGAGAATGCCTGAAACAGCAATGCCCGTGGTGTTTAACCACTGAGCCAGCATTGGAACCGTTGTCGCCAGAACAGCCAGCCCGGCATGCAAGGCCACGACAATGATGAGATTTATCCGAACCAAGTCCATAGTGGTTCTCTTTTTTAGGATGACAGTACTTCCGCAATTCTTGCATTACTTATTGCTAACAGTGTATCCATGTCTAACGGCATTACAAATCCTCCACGAAATTTAGAAACAGATTTCCGAACCGGAATCCGGGGTCGTGACAGGGTTTGGGCGCGACTCAATCTCAAGGGAAAATCAGGAGTTTGATTTGACAAGCGAGCAGGAAAGGAAGCCAGACAGTGGGGAATACTGGGCGGAAAGAGTGCTTGATCCGACGTTTACGGGCTATGTCGAAAAAATGGCCCGCCGCCGATTCGGTCAGGACGTGCTTGCTGAAGAGGCCACCAATTACGTGCTGGAAGAACTCAGCGAGGAGAATTGGCAGCGTTGTCGCCAATACCGTGGGCAGTCCCAGGTGAAAACCTTTCTGGTTTCGCTGGCCAGTAATCTCATCGAGGAATTTTCCCGCAAGCGTTTCGGGCGTCCCCGCCCGCCGGTATGGCTCAAGGCGCAGGGGGAACTCTGGGTCAGGTTGTGGAAGATGGTGTGCCTGGAGCGCCAACCGGTTCCCACTGTTGTAGATCGGCTGACGCTGAGCGGGCAGCGCACCGTTGAGACGGTGAAGCAGTCGATCCGTGTGATCAAAGCGCGTATTCCGACCTGCGGCCAGGGCGGTGCTGGTGAGTGTGCGACGGACGATATCCAGTCCTGGAGCGATGCGACAGGTCTTGTTTCCCGTGATATCCCGGCCGGTACAAGGGTAGAGCAACAGGCCACTGTGCTGTTCCGACGTTTGATTTCCTCCCTTGAATCCGATGCCGATGAATTGGCTCCTCTGGAGGATGAGGCTATTCCGGAGCCTATGGATACTGAAGTAACAGAAAAGCTGAGAGCGTTGCACGAGCAGTTGCAGCTGGACGACGAAGAAACCGTGTTGCTGAAGATGGTGTTTGTTGATGGGCTGACGAAAAGCAAGGCCGCCCGAGCTCTTGGTAAGCCAGGCCATTACGGAGGGCGACGTATCAATGCGGCGCTTGATCGCCTTCTTGAAGCCTTCCGAGCCTGTGATCTGGACCTTGAGTCGCTGCGCAGTGCAATACGTTGAAGGGCAAGGGCGCGCATTGCACAGATTCCGGGCGCTGGCCGTCTAATGGCAAAAAGGTATGCGATGAATGAATGATCAGTCTCCTACAACGATGGTGTCGGTCGCGCTCTCGCTCTATAAAGGAGAGCCCATCGGTGATCGCCCCGACCCGGAAGAGCTCGCAGCGCTCTACGAAGGTGCCCTGTCAGAGACGCGGCGCGCGGAGGTTCTGAGTCATCTTGCCGGTGATGATGCTGTGTATGCCCAATGGTTGATGTCCTTTGAGTATGCCGAGGAGCTCGGAATCCTCGGTGAAGATCCGATTCCGGAAGCAGCGTCTGTGACGGCTGGTGAAACGGCTAGAGAGGATCACGGCGCTTCCTTCGCTGGCAAGCTGAAAAACCTGTTTAACCTCTATACGCTCGTTCCAGGCACCGCATTGGCAGGGCTGGCGGTGTTCATGCTGTTCTTTCAGGCGTCACAGCCATCTGGAGTTGAGGGGCTCTATCAGGAATATGGCGTATCGGCATCCGGGCAATTGCAATTGCCTACCCGGTCACTCGGCAATTTCTGGGATGAACCTGAACCAGAGCGCTTTGTCGTAAGTCAGGGCTTTAAAACGGGCCTCGATCGTCTGGCGATTGATGCATCCAGTATGAAACTGCTCGCCAATGAGTCGGAACAGCCTGGCACTGATGCCCTGAGGGATGATCAGCGCGCGACCTTGAGTGCCGTAGGGCAATGGGCAGCTATCACCTATGTTCAGTGCTCTGGTCAAACCGCCGATTATTTCGTCGCGGCGGAGCATGTCTGGAAGTCTTTGCGGACCAGACTCGACACCATCGACACGTCGTACGCAGAGAACCTGACCGACCGAGCCAGTCAACTCGACGGGACAGAAGCTGCTGATCGTCGTGTTTGTGCGTTGGCAGGTCTCATTGCCAGCGACGTTCGCCGCTGATCACTAGTGGTGAGATGGCGACGGCTGGCGAATGTTCTGCTCCGGTAACGCAACTTGCTGGGCAAATTGATCCTGAAGCATCTCCGCAAGCCCGGCAAAGTTAAAGGCCTCCAGGTCGCAGCGAATGATGCGCATATCGTGGTTTGTTTCATTAATAGCGATGATCGTCTGTTGGCCGTCGTCACTCACCGGCCCACCCATTTTTAGTTGAATGGTGGTGTCGCGAAGAAAAAAGCGACCTGAAAACTGTCGAATGCTCATCTACATACCTCGTGTTGTTTCGTCTTGGCAGTAACTTTTTCACGTTACTGCCTGATCAATTTAGCGCTTGGATATGTCCGTTACGTGACAAATTCAAAAATGGAGCATGTGGAATTTGTCGGGAGATTGTCATTTTCCTGTATTTCAGAGCCTAGTACCCGCGCCCGCCAAACCTTTCAGGATACTTCGCTCCAGAGCCTGGGCCATGGGTGACAGCGTTCGGTTGGTCAGTTTGATGATGCCGATTCGCCGGACCAGCTTGGGGTCACTCAATGGAATAAAACGCAGCTTCTGGTTATCCACTGGAAAGGCCAGCCTTGGAAGTGTCGTTATGCCGCTGCCGGCTTCGAGCATGGCCACCAATGAAATCATATTCGATATATAAAAGTCGTTGTTATCCACCAGGCTTGCGGCCTCCGTCTTGTGTAATAGCCTGGAGGTCCCGTTGGCGATAAAACGTTCTTCCTCTAACTCCTGCCATTGCAGGCTTTTCCGGTTGGCCAGCCGGTGGTCGCGATGCAGTACCACGCCGATGTTGTCTTCAAAAAGATGGGTGTAACTCAAGTGTTCATCCTGGGCCCAGATGCTGCTGATACCGAGATCGACTTCGCCGTTTGAGACCATGCGGCAAACGAAATCCGCGTTTTCGTCATGAAGATTGATGTTGATGTTTGGGTACTCGGTGATGAAGCCTGCCAGAAACTCAGGCATCAGGCGGCTCGCAACGGACGGTACGGTTGCCATAGTGACCCGACCTTGTTCGCCCTGTGCTACGTATTGCAAGTCCTTGGCGACTTGATCGTGCTGCTTGACCAGTTCTTTGAATCTGGGCAGGCAGTAGTCGCCGTAAGGGGTGAGTTGTCCTTTATGATTTTTCTCGAACAGTGGCTGGCCAAGTCGGTCTTCAAGATCACGAATAGCCATTGATAGCGCAGGCTGGCTGCGATGAAGCTGACGGGCGGCGCCATGAAAGCTGCCTTCTTCGCACACCGCCAGAACATACCTCAGTGGTTGAATCTTGAGTTCAAGTGCCATTTTTGGATCCTTCCGCTCCCGGCTAAAACGATAAGTATAGCTTATAAAAAATACGATATTTTTGATTATCCTTATTGATGCATGAAGTCTAGGCTTGGGGTAACCATTGAGGAGGACCCCATGTCAGATTCACACGCACTTTTTATCGGCGGCGAGTGGGTGCCAGGTGAGCACCCGGCCCAGGCCAACATCAACCCATCCGATCTTGGCGATACCATCGGTCTATACGATCAGGCCAGTGCCGGTCAGGTGGTACGGGCTATTGAAGCGGCAAAGGTGGGTCAGAAAGCCTGGGCGGAAACTGGACTTGAGGCCCGCTACAACGCGCTGATGGCCATTGGCGATGAGTTGATATCCCGCAAGGACGAGTTGGGCGAATTGCTGTCCCGTGAGGAAGGCAAACCTCTGGCCGAGGGCAAAGGTGAGGTGTACCGGTCCGGCCAGTTTTTCCATTACTACGCTGCTGAAGTTTTACGCCAGATTGATGACCGGGTCGCATCGGTTCGTCCTGGTGTGGAGATTGAAACCCGCCGTGAGCCTCTCGGCGTCGTTGGGGTCATCAGTCCATGGAATTTCCCCATGGCCACGGCAGTCTGGAAGATCGCTCCGGCTCTGGCGTTCGGCAACGCGGTAGTCTTCAAACCCGCCAATCTGGTGCCCGCCAGTGCCTGGGCCTTGGCGGAGATCATCAGCCGCCAGGAACTGCCAGCCGGTACCTTCAATCTGGTAACCGGAAATGGCCGGGAAGCCGGGGAAGCATTGATCACCAGCCCCCATGTTCAGGCCATCACTTTTACCGGATCGCTGGATGTTGGTCGTCGTGTGGCGGCTGCTACCGCTGCCAACCTGGTGAAATGTCAGCTTGAGATGGGCTCCAAGAATGCGCTGATCGTGCTGGATGATGCAGATCTGGATCTGGCGGTTGATGCCGCATTCGCCGGCGCCTATTCGGGCTCTGGTCAGAAATGCACGGCATCTTCCCGGTTGATCGTTACCGACGCCGTCCACGATGAGTTCGTCGAGAGGCTCAAGGCGAAATTGGCCGCCGCGAAAGTCGGTCCGGCGCTGGCAGATGGCACGGTCATTGGCCCCATCGCCAGCGAGAGTCAGTTGGCCGCCAACCTCCGTTGGGTTGACGTTGCACTGGGCGAAGGCGCCACGCTGGCGTTCGGCGGCGAAGACGTCGACGTGGGTGTCGATGGCCACTACATGCAACCTGTGTTGTTCACCGATACGACCAACGACATGGCCATCAACCAGGACGAGGTATTTGGCCCCGTCGCCTGTGTGATCCGCGTGCCGGATTACGAAACCGCTCTGACTACTCTGAACGATACCAATTACGGCCTGACTGCCGGTTTGATCACCCGCTCCCTGAGCCGAGCGTCGGATTTCAAGGCCAGGGCAGAAACCGGTTGCGTGATGGTAAATCTGGCAACCGCGGGCACCGATTACCACGTGCCGTTCGGTGGGCGTAAGGATTCCAGCTTCGGACCTCGGGAACAGGGTCGCTATGCCCGGGAGTTCTACACCGTGGTCAAAACCTGTTACATCAAGGCCTGAGGACACTGCCATGTCACAAGCGGTTCTGACGATTGACGGGCTGCAGTACTCGAACTGGTCACGGACTATTTTCGAGGAAATGCGCGAAGGCGGAGTGGATGCGGTGCACGCCACCCTGGTATATCACGAGAACTGCCGTGAAACCCTGCTGCGTTTCGGGGAATGGCAGCGCCGCTTTGAAGCACACAACGATCTGATCATGCCCGTTTACGAGGCCAGTGATATCGAGCGGGCGAGGGAGACGAACCGCGTGGGCATCTTTTTCGGCGCCCAGAACTGTTCGCCGATTGAAGACGATATTGATCTGGTGGCGATCATGCGCCGGCTGGGGCTGCTGATCATGCAACTTACCTACAACAACCAGAGCCTGTTGGCCTGTGGTTGTTACGAATCTGAAGACAGTGGCGTCACCCGGTTTGGCAAGCAGGTGATTCGCGAGATGAATCGGGTTGGCATGCTGATTGATATGTCTCATAGCTCGGAACGCTCGACGCTCGATGCGATTGAGCTTTCTGAGCGGCCGGTGATTATCTCTCATGCCAACCCGGCGAGTTTCCACGCAGCCAAGCGCAACAAATCCGATGAGGTGCTGAAGGCGGTGTCGCAGAGCGGCGGGATTCTCGGGTTTTCTGTGTATCCCTTTCATTTGAAGAACGGCCCGGACTGCACGCTGGATGAATTCTGCGCCATGGTGGCAGATACCGCCGAGCTGATGGGCATAGACCATATCGGCATGGGCACGGATCTTTGCCAGGGGCAGCCGGAATCGGTATTGACCTGGATGCGAAATGGTCGCTGGACCAAGGCGATGGACTACGGGGAGGGCAGTCAGTCGAATGCCGGCTGGCCTGCGCCATTGTCCTGGTTTAGCGATAACCGTCATTTCTCGAACATTGCCGAGGGCCTGCGCCAGAAGGGGTTCCATCACGATGAGGTCGAGAAAATCATGGGCCGAAACTGGCTGACTCAATTAACCGAGGGTACGCGTCCGCAGGCAGGGGCCGTGGTCTGAGCATCTACTGTCTGAACAAACCAGTTCCAACAACAAAAACGGGTAAATGCTATGACAACTTCAGTCAGTTCTACCGCAGTACCGCAATCCGGTATAAAGCAATTCGGTGACCCGGTCGTTCTGGGCCTGAGCATCGGGTTTATCCTGCTGTTCCTCGGCCTGTCGTTGTACGACATCGAATGGACCGCCGGCCTGATTTCCACCGGTTTCGCATGGACAGCACAGACGCTGGGATCGTTTTTCCAGATGCTATTGTTGCTGACCTTTTTAATTGGCATGGGCGTCGCCATTTCGCCCGCCGGCAGTGCCAAGGTGGGCAATCTGGACACGCCGGAGCTGAGCACCTTCAAGTGGTTGTCGATTATCATGTGTACGCTTCTGGCCGGTGGAGGTGTGTTCTTTGCCGCCGGTGAGCCGGTGTACCATTTTGTGGTCACTCCGCCCGTATTTGATACCCAGGCGGGCACAGCTGAGGCGGTCGCGCCAGCGCTGGCGCAGTCGTTCATGCATTGGGGATTCCTCGCCTGGGCCATTCTGGGCACGTTGTCGGCCATCGTTCTGGCTCATGCCCATTATGTAAAAGGCCAGCCATTGCAGCCCAGAACGTTGCTTTATCCGGTATTTGGCGACCGCGTCATGAAAGGCTGGTTTGGCGGGGTGGTGGATGCCCTCTGCGTGATCGCAGTGGTCGCCGGTACCGTTGGACCGATCGGGTTTCTTGCAACTCAGGTGAGCTTTGGCCTGCACGAATTGTTTGGTGTGGCCGAGGGCTATGGTACCCAGTTGATTATCCTTCTGGTTCTGGCTTCGGTCTACGTGACGTCCGCCATGACAGGCTTGCACAAAGGCATACAAATACTCAGCCGGTTCAACGTGTTCCTGGCCCTGGCCATTGCCGCAATCATCTTTGTTTTCGGGCCGACGCTGTTCCTCACCAACGCCTACACTCAGGGCTTCGGCGAATACATCAATTCCTTCTTCGCCATGGCGACGGTGACGTCTGTGACCTCTGAAGGCTGGTGGATGCAATGGTGGACGGTGTTCTTCTTCGCCTGGTTCCTCGGCTACGGCCCTCTGATGGCGCTGTTTGTTGCCCGTATCTCGCGGGGTCGAACTATTCGCCAGATGATTCTCGCAGTAGGCGTGATGGCGCCCATAGCGACCACCATATGGTTCACACTTCTCGGTGGCTCGGGGATCTTCTACCAGCTCACTGGTGTCATCGATCTGACCGAGGCTTTGAACAATTTCCAATTCGATGTGGCGACGCTGACGGTCGCGCAGGCGTTGCCTGGTGGCCCGCTCATGGCCGTGGCCATTTTGTTGCTGACCACGATCTTTGTGGCCACGACGGGTGATTCCATGAGCTATGCCATCGCGATGGTAAGCGCGGGCCATGATGCTCCTGAGCCACTCGTGCGTGCCTTCTGGGGTGTGGCTATGGCTCTGATGGCGGCGGTGTTGCTCTACATGGGGGCCGGACAGATCAGTGCGTTGCAGCAATTTATCGTAATTACGGCTATACCGGTGTCACTGATTCTGTTGCCATCGCTTTACATCGGGCCAAAATCCGCCTATGCCATGGCGAGGGAACAGGGAATCGTGCCGCCCAAAGGTGAGGTGGCGTTGGTGGGAAAAACCACGGGTTCGATTGAATCCTCAGCGGGGAAATAAGCGATGGCTACCCAGTTGGATGTGCAACCACAGCTGAAACTGCGACCTGCCGACCGGGTAATGAACCTGGTCCGGCTGGGTAGCCTGCACGCCAGCCGCCTGAGTTTCTCCCGCAGCCTGGTAAGGCAGATGGCTCGGGAAGACTGGACGGTGACGACTGTCCGAAATGATCTGGACGAGCACGGTCATGGCGTGGTGATTTATCGTCTGGAAACGCCGCACCATACTTACCATGGCGTCGTTTTTTCCCAGCACCTGGCGCCGGAAAAACGTTCGGACCGGGTGATTGCAGAAGCCTGGGACGTCACGTTTGCGCTGGTGGAAGGCGCGGTTGAAGACACGCTGCTGGCGCAGATGGCGGCCAATGTACCGTTACAGGAAGCCGGGCGTCAGCACCCCCGGTTGCTGGTGCTGTCGCGGGCCAACAAGAGCCTGCGCAACTTCGACCACTTTGTGGATGCTCTGGCGTCCGGCCATCAGCCGAATCCTGCCTGGCTTACTCGGGTCGGCTACCTTTATCGCACCACGGCGGTTTATGGCAATGGCAAGTTTGGCATTGCTGACTATGCCCGCCTGCAGAAAAATCCGGATTTCAATCGGCCGTTTTCCGCGCAGATGTTTGCGGTGTATCTGCTGAGGCATTTTTCCATTCAACAGATAGAGCATCTGGCCCGGTCCCGGGACCCTGACCGCGCCGTTGGGCTTGCGCCAGCGTTGCAGCGTTATTTGGGAATCGGTAACTCTACCGGCCTGGGAATGGCGCCGTTTCTGATCAACCATCCGCAGTTGATTCAGCAGTGGGTGTATTGCCGCGAACGGGCGCTTGCCTGGGCCAGAGAACAGCCGCCCACGGAAGGAACACGAAGGGAATTGATGACTCTTCTGCAAAGGGCCCACCGGCATTTCATGGAAACGGTGACCGAGGATAATGAGCAGACGCAGCGCAATGCGGCTACGGTGGCCTCGATTGCTTCGGTGATTCAGTGGCTGGATCAAATGCAGGCGACGCCGAATCTCTGGGACGAGCTGCTGGATTGGGCCGACGACAATTGTTCGCTGGAAGCCCAGGAGCTTATAAATACCCTGCTGATTGAACTCTATCCGGATCTGATCGATGCCGTCGAGGACGAGCTGGGCTGCGAGGAAATTCTGGAGCTGCAACCAGAGATGCGCGCAACCGCCCTCAAGCAGATGATTGAATCAAAATTCGCCTGGGCGCTGGATTTCGACCCCAAAAACCCGGACCACAAATACTGGTTCTGGTACCGCTCGGTGGAAAAAGAAGAGCCAAGGCTGGGCGTCCGTTTGGAGGAGCCTGGTGCGGAAAAAGAGCTTCAACTGGCAATCGGCCCGCGAATACACCGCACGTACCAGTTGTTGGATGCGTTTCTTGACAGGAGTCCTCGCGGATCGGTGGTGGAGTTTTTGATGGCTCACCCTGGCCAGAAGGAATGCGTGCGTCGCATTCAGACCATGGGCGCCACGCCGTATGGCGAGATACAGGCCAATCTCTGGCACCGGGATATGAAGCCCATGCACCTGCTACGCACCAAGCTGTCATTTTTCGGGGCCAGCCGGTTTGATCCCAAGTCCGACCGATGGGTCAGAGTCACCCTGTTTCAGGGGGCACCGCTGTTCAGCGAACTGTTCAGTGAACACGGGACTGACAAGGCACGTCTTGCGCTGCTGGACGACTGGAGCTTTCCAACAGAACCGGATTCGAGCGCTCTATGAAAGTCTCGTTTAATGAACTGCAGGGCATGGGCCGAAAGGCATTCATGGGAATCGGTTTTGCCGAGGGCGACGCCATCGACGCGGCGGAAATGGTTGCCTGGATGGAGGCGCACGGTCTTGGCGGTGTTGCAGCGCTCAAAAAAGGCCTGGACTACCTGCTGAACGAAGATCCCACAGATACCCCGACCCTGGTCTATCAGGACGCCGATTTCAGCGTTCTGGATGCTCATAATCACAGCATTCTTGGCAATGCCAGTCTGGCCGTGGAGCTTGGTTATGCGCGAGCCAGGGCTCGTGGGCTATCGATTACCAAGGTTCGGCATTGCCACAATCGGGTGCTGGTGATCGGTTACCTTTACCGGCTTGCCCGCCGTGGCATGAATGTGACCGCCTTCTGGCGAAATTCCCACGAACCCCTCATCGAACAGGTGGTGGGTTTCAAAGCCGGTCATCCGGTGCCGGAGATTTGTGTCTACAGCCTGGAAGATGTCCCGGATGATACTGAAAAAAATGACGGTATCACCCTGATCATGGCCAACCATGTGGATATGCTGCCCAGCCTGCGCTCGGACTATGCATTGACCAACCTGATGCGGCAGACCGAAGAGGAACTGGAACAGCAACGGGATAGGGCACTGGTGGAAGGTCTGGAAGTCGATGACCAGCTGTGGAAAACCCTCAAATCCCTGGCCGATAGGCTATTGGTGGAGGCCTCTGCTGCCTCCCGTAGCGGCGCCGGAGCAGGGACCAGTGACAATGACTGATCGGAGCCATCCAATGACGCCCTCACCAACCATTACCCCGGTTGAAACAGATCTGCCCCGTTCCAAAGCGCCACTGGAGTGGGCGGTGACCGCCAACGGTGTGCTGTTTACTGCACAGATTCCCATTGACGCCAGCGGCCAGGTGGTTGATGGCGGTATCGACGCCCAGGCCAGGCAGACCATGGCCAACCTGAAACATACGCTGGAGTCGGCTGGCGTTGGCATGGCCGGGCTGGCCCAGGCGTTGATCTACGTCACCGACCGCGAACATCTCGCGGCGGTGAACCGGGTGTACGCCGAATATGTGGCCGAACCTTTCCCGAATCGGGCGGCGATCATTGTGTCCGGGTTTGCCCGGCCGGAAATGCTGGTTGAAATTGTCGCTTATGCCGCGTGTCAGTAACCCTCGGGCGCCTGGAATCCCGCCAGGCCCAGCTTTTCCAACAACTCCCCGAATTTGATGGTTGTCAGATCCATGCCAGGCGCACCAATTACCTGAATGTTGTAGGGAAGGCCGTTTTTGGTACGGCCGATGGGAACGGACGTGGCGGGAAGCCCCAGCAGGGTTGCCATGGCGATCCAGCAGAACTGATCCATGTAGGCCCGGGGTTTGTCGGCCACTGTGATGGTGCGCTTGAAAACCGGATTGCTGTGGTCGTGCGGAATTGCTGCGGTTGGTGTAATCGGCGTCAGCAGCACGTCGAATTCTTCAAAGAGTTCGGTGATCTGGGCCCGCATTTTTTCGCGGGTTTCGCTCCAGGACATCCATTGATAAATCGGCTGATTGACACCTCGGCCATACTCACCGACGTAGGCGGTTACCGGGCCGAACAGATGCAGCCATTTTTCCAGGCGGGCGATCCATTTCATCTGTCGTCGCTGTGAGGGGGTTAGCGACGTGCTCAACAGGCTGCCAAGAAGGTTGAAGTAGGCGGGCAGTATATGCGCAAGGTTCAGCAGGTCGTGCCGCGCATCTGAAACCAGCGCCCCCCGGTTTTCAATTTCCTGGGCGAGATTCCGGTAGCCGTCGGTTAGCTCTTGATCCACGGGGCAGAGTGGATCTGAAAGCCAGAGCCCAACCCTGGCCTGTTCAAGCGAATCGATCCGGGCGGGTGCCATCGCCAGTTTCCAGCTGTTGGCCTCCCGTTCTGCCGGCCCCCCAATCACTTCCAGTAGCAACGTCAGGTCCTCAGCCGTTCTTGCCATGGGGCCGCCTTCGGCCAGGTCAGGCTGGGATTCCGTTCCGGGAGGGCCTGGAATGTGGCCGCGCAACGACACCAGTTTGCGGGACGGTTTATGACCAAAAATACCGCAGAAATGGGCCGGTATCCGAATGGAGCCGGCAAGGTCACTGCCGACTTCCAGCGGCGTCATCCCGGATGCCAGGGCGGCTGCGGCTCCGCCAGATGAACCACCGGGCGTGTGCGCCGGGTTGAATGGGTTGCGGGTCATGCCAAACAGCTTGTTATAGCTTTGAATGTCGGTGGCATAGAGCGGCACGTTGGTTTTGCCCAGTACGATGGCGCCGGCGTCCTCGAGCCGTTTTACAACGTCGGCGTGTTTTTCCGGCCGATGGTCTTTCAGAGCCGGTGCCCCGGCGGTGCAAGTCATGCCGACTACTTCCCAGGTGTCCTTAAGCGTCAGCGGCAATCCATGCAGAGGGCCGAGCGTTTTACCTTGGGCGCGGGCCGCATCGGCTTCCGCTGCTTTGGTGAGTGCCTTTGCTTCATCCATCGCCACGATCGCATTCACCTGCGGGTTGTGCTCGCTGATACGTTGCAACAGCGCCTTGGTGAGGTCGGTGCTGGTTACGCTGCCATCGCTCAGGGCCTTCAGTAGTTCGGTCGCGGAACGGTAATGCAGGGGTGACGTCATGGGCATCTCGTTATCCGGGTGTTGAATTTGGATCAGGGCAACTCTTCACGCCAGTGCTTTACGCTGACCTGGGTTTTGATGGCTTCCAGAATTTCTGTCAGCAGGTTGATCAGAGCTTCGTTCTGCACTTCGTCCTGCCCGTTATCGTCCGGTGATGGCAGGAACACGTTTACGATGTCTTCTATAAAGGCGTGGTTGGATGCCGACGCCAGGTCTTCCAGAATCTGATGAATCACATGAGCGACGATGTCGCCCACGCATTCTTCCAGCGTTTCCTGAATTGTTGGGCCAACGACTGGAAGATACTTCAGGCGTGACAACTCCAGGTTTTGTTTGAGCGCGGTATCCACCCGATCTTCCAGGTATGTGCGTAAGGCACCCCGGTTGGGTACGTATCCTTCTTGAGCCGCTTCGGCCACGCGTTGGGAAAGCCAGTCGCTGATCATGCCCCGTCGTGGATACAGAATGTCGTTCTGTATGCGATCGAAAAGAGGCGATCCACGACGTATCTCGTCTTGTGCGCCTGAGAGCACCTTGATAACGATTCGATCTGACAACTCCTCCAGAAACGCTTCGTAGTAGAAATTGACGAACTTGAAGGCCTTGGTCTGGGTGACATCAATGATCTTGTACTGATGCAGCCGGTAGATGATCGAGATCACCCGCAGGATCCTCAGGAAGCGGAAGCTGCCAACCGGAATACAGCCAATAATGTCGTACCAGTGAATGAAAGGATAAAAGTACCAGCGGTCGTACACTTTGGCCTTGACCGCGTAGCCCCAGCGCAACATAAATTCGGTCAGGAAGATGCCCACGAACACCAGGTCGTAGAAAATGAAGTTCCGGTGTATTGGCCGGTATACTTCATTTATGGCGGGCGCCAGAGACTCAAGCCCATCCTGAATGGCGTCAAAGCTGTATACCGAGTCAAAGATGATAAAAGCCAGGTTGATGATCAACAGGCCCAGCATCACGAAATCGATCGTGAACCAGATCAGCTGGTGGCTCTTTTTCAGATTCTCTGTATTGATGGAAAGCATTCGTAAGTCCGGCAAAGATGCACAAAATTGGAATTAGCCTAGCATGGATTACCTTGCGCCTGATTAACTTGACCTGACCCTGTGAAACTCCCAGTGTTGGGAAAGTTCGATGTTCACCTTTTGAGACGCCAGATATCCGGATGTATCACCCTTTGTTGCCTCGTTTTCGATGGAGTGCGTTCTGCCTCTGTTTGGCGCTGATTGCGTTCGCTCCTCTGAGTGAGGCGCAGCAGGTGACGGTGGAGGTGAAAGGTGATTTCCCCGAACTTCAGGACAACGCGGAGGCGTTTTTGCGGAAAGTGGAGGGCCGATCGGCGGACGGATTGCGCCGCTACGTCAGCACCGCGAAAGATCAGGTAAGCCAGGCATTGAAAGCGCTTGGGTATTATCAGCCAGAGATTGAATGGGAGATTCTGCAGGCGGATGGCGATGAAAGCCCACCCCGGCTGGTGTTGTCGGTGGAACCCGGAAAGCCCGTGCGTGTGCGTTCGAGAACCGTGACCATCAACGGGCCTGCCAATGACGATTCGGAATTTTCCCTTGGTCTGTCGAGCAGCCCGGCTGAGGGAGACGTGCTCAATCACGGTCACTATAACGCACTCAGGGAAACCATCCGCAACGCTGCCAGCCGCCTGGGCTACTTTGATGGCACCTTCGAAACGCGCAGGCTCGAAGTGAATCCGAAATCGAGAACCGCAGACATTACGCTGATTTTCAACAGCGGTCGGCGTTATCGCCTAGGGGAGGTGACTTTCGAGGAGGGGCACGGATTCGATTCGACTCTCCTGAACCAGTTCGTGACCTTTGAGTCGGGCGAAGTTTATCACTCTGACAAAGTCGCAGAGCTCAGCAGTGATCTTTCGAACAGTGGCTACTTTTCCAGCGTGGACGTCGATGCAGATCCCTCAAAGGCCACGAATGGCTTGATTCCGGTGAAGGTAGAACTGCGCACCCGGCCGCCGCGTTCGATTGCGGCAGGCTTGGGCTTTTCAACCGACGTGGGTCCTCGCTTCCGGGGTACCTGGCGAGAACACTGGATTAATCCGATGGGCCATCGGCGGGGAGCAGAAACTGAGCTATCCAAGCCTCGTCAGAATATTTCGGCATGGTACGAGCTGCCGCTTGATCCGCCAATGACGGATTCCATTCGTCTGTCCACCGGCTATCAACGGGAGGACATTGAAGACGTGGAGTCTGAATTGATTACTCTCGGGCAGACATGGACCCATCAACTTGGTAGTGGCTGGCTACAGAACCTGTCCATCAATTGGGAAGATGAGCGATTCAAGTTTGGCGATGGTTCCCGGGAACAAACACGTCTGCTCCTTCCCGGCCTGGGCTACTCTCGGATTCACGCCAACTCTGCGTTTGATCCCTCCCGGGGCTACCGACTTTCCATCGAAGTGGTCGGGGCGCACCGGGCCGCGCTGTCCGATGCGGATATTCTTCACGTACTGGGTATCGCCAAGGGGCTGTACACACTGGGCGACAACCACCGGTTTCTGAGCCGGTTCCGCTTGGGCGGGGTTGCCACCAATCGCTTCTCAGACGTTCCACCCTCACTGCGTTTTTTCGCCGGTGGTGACCAGAGTGTTCGCGGCTATGGCTATGAGACCCTGTCGCCGAAGGACAGTGACGGCATTGGAATCGGTGGCCGCTATCTGATGGTGGGCAGTATTGAGTATCAGTATGAGTTTATCGACAGGTGGCGAGTGGCTGCTTTTGTGGACGAGGGCAACGCCATTGATGACCTGACAGAAACACTGGCGACCGGCGTCGGTGCCGGCATCCGCTGGATCAGTCCCGTTGGCCCGCTGAGGCTGGATATCGCCAATGGACTTGATCCTGAATTTGGTGGTGGCTGGCGAGTGCATTTTTCCATGGGGCCGGAACTATGACCGATTCCCCTAAAGATACTCAAGAGCATGAAACTACCATGCCTCGCCGACGCGGCCCGACGTTCTGGATCTTAACGGTGCTGGCCGCCTTGGTGCTGATACCGGTTCTGCTGGTGGGCGCGATTGTGCTGGCTCTGCGATCTGACGCGGGAACGGCCTGGGTGCTGGATCGGGTGCCAGGGCTGGAAGTGGCACAAGGGCAGGGAACCTTGCTGGGCCGCTGGCATGCCCAGTCTCTGAGCTGGCAGGGCTTTGGAACTTCCGTCACGGTTGAGGCCCCGTTTATCGACTGGTCGCCAACCTGCCTTTTTGAGTTAGAGCTGTGTCTGGAGGAACTGGAAGCACAATCTGTGAATCTGTCACTACCGCCGGCCGGCGATGACCCGGGAACAGGCGGCCCCATTAAGTTGCCAGAGATAGACCTGCCGCTGGCGGTGACCATCGGTTCAGTGGACATTGGACCGTTCACTCTTGGGCAGCAGGTTGTCTGGGATCGCTTTCAGTTTGCGTTAGAAGGGTCAGGGTCGGATTGGTCCATTGCTTCTTTGAGCTTTGCGCGGGAAACCCTGTCACTGGATGTCTCCGGCCGTTTGACAACACGCGGAGCCTGGCCGCTGGATCTCAGGGCCAAGGCGCTTTTGCCGCCGCCTGAAGGCGACAGATGGCTGTTGGATCTGAACCTGACCGGTAGCGTCGAGCAGCTACTCGTTCGTGGTACCAGTGAAGGATACCTGAACGCCACCCTGTCAGGTCAGACTGAACCGTTGAAAGCGGCATTGCCGGCTCAGTTGAGCGTGGAAACGCCGCGTTTCAAGGCCACGCGAGGCCTTCCGGATACGTTGACCCTTGAGAAGGCAAAGGTTGCTGCGAAAGGCAGTCTTGAGAAAGGTTTCAAGGTCAACGGTACCGGAAGCCTACCGGGCAACAAGGGCAATATTGACCTGGCCCTTGAAGGACTGGTGAGCACGACAGACGTTCAGAATTTAAACCTGATGCTGACAGATGACGGCGTTGGCGCCGCGGAAAAAGGCACCGTCACGGTGAACGGCTCCCTCAGTTGGGCGGAGGCCTTTTCGGCAGACGCGACCGTCGCCCTGGAGGCATTTCCGTGGTTTAACCTGCTGCCCGGAGTAGCCCCGCCACCCGTGATGCTTAATCGACTGAATGGTGATGTCCAGTATCAGGCAGGGCGTTACACGGCGTCGCTGGAAGCGGTGGTGGATGGCCCCCAGGGCACCGCCAACCTTGCCTCCAGGGTCGCAGGGGATCTGGAATCGCTTTCCTTGACCGAATTGCGGGCCAACACCGGTGGAGGATTCCTCAGCGGTGAGGCAAAGATCGGTTTCGCCGGTCCTATTACCTGGCAAACAAGCCTGACATTGAGTCGGTTTAATCCCGGCTATTGGCTGCCATCTCTGGAGGCCAGCCTGAATGGCGCTGTCAGTAGCGACGGTGCTTTGCCCGTTGAAGGTTCTCCCAGGGTCAATGCCATATGGGATCTGCAGGGCACCTGGCGGACCAGCGAGGCGGCCATTCGAGGCAACCTGAGTCAATCTGGAAAGGCGCTGACATTGTCGGATCTGGTGCTGAGTATTGATGAAAACCGGGTCTCAGGGCAGGGGCAATGGGGTCCAGAACTGTCCGGCGATTTCAAAATCAATGTGCCATCACCGCAATTGTTCCTGCCGGAACTTGAAGGCGTTCTTAATGGATCGGTGTCGATCGCGGGTTCACCCGAGCGGCCAGAAGGCAAAGTGTCGTTGAGCTGGCAGGAACTTGGCTGGGCAGACCAGCTGGACGTGAGTCAGCTGGATTTGTCGGCAAGTCTTTCCAGCGGTGAAAGTGTAAAGGCCGATTTTGTGGCAACCGAGTTGTCGGGTGGCGGACAGTCATTGGAAAAGCTCACGTTGGCCTTGTCAGGCACCCGCGACGATCATCGTCTGACGATCAATGGCCTGCACGAAGAAGCCACCCTTCTTTTCTCGTTTGTTGGTGGGGCAGGGTCAGATTGGTCATCCTGGACCGGCAAGCTGGCCGAAGGTGAAATTGACGTGGTCAGTCAGGATCAGTTTTGGCAGCTGGATCAGCCAGCGGATCTTGCGTATGGGAAGAATGGTCGGGTGACCTTTGGCAAGCATTGCTGGCTGTGGCAGCAGGCATCGGTGTGTGCAGGCCAGCAGGTGCTTTTTCCGGATACGACGCTGGATTATCGCGTTCGAAACTTCCCGACAACTGCCTTGGCTCCCCTGATGCCAGAAGCGCTCAGATGGGACACTTTGCTGGATGCTGATCTGGCCTTGACGACCACCGATGCGGGCCGGGAAGGGAGCCTGACCGTGGATGCGGGTGATGGTGAATTTGCGGTGAGCAACGCCGGTGAGTGGGAGACGTTCAAATACACTGCGCTTTCCGCACAGGTTGAACTGCTGCCTGATCGGGCAAATCTTGGCGTCACAGTGAATGGCCCTCGCCTTGGAGAGCTGTCTGCCAACATGAGCGTCGATCCTCGGTCGGAAGATCGAAATCTGGATGGCCAGTTTAGGATCGCCAATCTGGACATGGCAATGGGAGCCGTCTTCGCTGGTCTGGAGGAAGTCAAAGGTAAGCTCAATGGTCAGGGCAAGATTTCCGGACCACTGATGAAGCCAGCAGTGAACGGTGATATCGCCCTGACAGGCGGCGAAATCTCCGACCCTTCGCTTCCGCTGCCGCTGGAAGATCTGGTGGCTAACCTAACCCTGAAAGGCTATGAAGCGGAGTTGACGAGTCGGTGGAAAAGCAATGATCGCAGCAACGGTGCGATTGACGGCCGTGCGAATTGGGCCTCTGATCCTGAATTCAGCGCCAGTCTGACTGGAAGCCGCTTGCCAGTGATCTACGACCCCTATGCCCGGATAGAGCTCGAGCCGGACCTGAATATCGAGTATGGCGGCGGCGCCCTGAGTATTACCGGAAAGCTTGAGGTGCCTCGCGGCGCCATTGAAATTACCCGACTGCCCGCTCAGGCCGTTTCCGTGTCGGACGATGAAGTGATTGTCGGGGTCGAGGAAGACGAGCCAGCCGTTCGTCAATTGAATATGGATATCACCGTGGTGGTCGGTGAAGACAGGGTGTCGTTCAACGGGTTTGAAGTCGTTGGCAATCTGGAGGGTATCCTACGCATTGGCAATAATATGGACACTCGAGGTTCGCTCCGCCTGATCGATGGACAGTACGAGGCCTATGGGCAGGAACTGGAACTCAGGCGTGCTCGCTTGCTGTTTACAGGCCCTCTGAGCCAGCCCTACCTGGATGTAGAGGCCATCCGCCGGGTTGATACGATCATCGCTGGCATTCGGCTGAGTGGGCCAATATCCCAACCACAAACCCAGGTTTTTTCTGAGCCCAGCATGCCACAGACTGACGCGCTTTCTTACCTGCTTTTGGGGCGGGCGCCCCAGGGCCGGGGTGATGAAGGGCAAATGGAAAACGCTGCCATATCGCTGGGTTTGACTCAGGCCAGCGGCATTACCCGCGAAATTGGCGAGGAACTGGGGATTGAAGATTTTATTCTTGAAACCGAAGGCTCGGGTAACGAAGCCGCGGTGGTGGCCAGCGGTTATCTGACGGAAGATCTTAGTATCCGCTATGGCGTTGGTATCTTCGAACCCATCAACACGGTTGCCGTGCGCTATGATCTTGGCCAGTATTTCTATCTTGAAGCCGCCAGTGGGCTGGCGTCGTCCCTCGATATTTTCTATACCCGGGATTTTTAATGGCTTGAGGCTAGCGTGTGCTCGGGGAAGCCTCGCCCAGCCGGACAAGCTTGCGCTCTTCGGCTGCCTGAACAAAGTGCCTGAAAATACGCCGGTGGCCGCGGTGATAAAGGAGGTATTCCGGGTGCCACTGGATCCCCATTAACCACTGGCCAGTGGTGTTTTCGATCGCCTGAACGAACCAGTCCTTGTCCAACCCTACGACTTGCAAATGCCGCCCCAGCTTTTTGATGCTCTGGCTATGAATGCGGTTGGCGCCAATCACCGGCTCTTCCATCACATTGATCAAACGGCTGCCGGCAACCAGGCGAACGGTTTGAAGGGGCAGCAGCAGCGGGCGATGACGTGTGTGGCGCCTCAGCGGGGTAACGTTCTGGCAAAGCGAACCACCGCGGAAAATATTGATAAACTGCGCACCGCGACAGATGCCCAGCACCGGCAGCCCCAGTTTTTCCGCGTGGGAAAGCAGGCGGTAATCCGTTTCGTCACGTCTGGTATCGTAGTTGGCCGTGACCTCCGGCTGTTGGCCGTAACGGGAAGGATGAACATGAGTGCCGCCGGAAAGCACCAGGCCGTCCAGTAGAGCCACGTCGACTTTTGAGCCGGGCCGAATGGTGTGTGTTCGGGCGCCCTGGATGCGCAGGGCAAAGCTGATAAGTCGATGAGCCAGGCTTCGCCTCGCAGGACCACTGATGCCAATGGTCAGTCCGGGATGTTCGGGCTTCTCGACGGAGATTTTTGGACCTTTTAGATCAGACATAGCCTCGTTCACGTAGCCATTGTTCGCAGGTTTCTATCCAGCTGTGGGTCAGATTATGCAAGCTGATTTTACGGCTTTGCCTGAAAGCCTCGACCAGATCCGACAGGTCGCCGGCGTTGGCGACGAGCTGCTCAAGCAATACCCAGTCGTTCCAGACGGTTGAAAAATGCCAGGCCGGGTTGTCGATGTCGCAGTCCGGCAGACGATAGTGAAGGGTCGGCCGACTCTTGATGCGGGGGTCATCCACAAATTCCGCTAGCAGGCCAGAATCCATGTGGGCAAACAGAGGAAGCAGATCCAGTGCCTTGTTGCGGGTTGGATTGTAATGCAGATAATCCCGCATCAGTTGTTCTCTGTCTGGCGCGTAGTCTTTATCAAGCAGCAGATCAATATAGGTACTGCTCCAGGGTTCGATATAGGTGGTCAGTTTGCGGCTGATGTCCAATTGATGTCGACCCTTGAGCCAATCGTAGAGCGCCGCAAAGCCCCTGAGATATCTCACAAGTGTGCCTGGTTCAAGGTCGGGTAGTTCCGGATTCAGCTGAAGACCAAACGCGTAGTAGATGGATTCGCGGCTGCCCAGGGCGCCGGCATCCCGTAGCCGGTCGCACAACATCTCGACTTGTTCGAGCAGTGAAAACGGAAGTGGGGGACTGACGATCTCCAGTGGCACGAGTTTCTCGGCAGCGGCGTCAATCACGCTCATGGCATGGCCGCCAAGCTCCCGAACAGATTCTGGTAAGCGGGGATCCTGAAGATCCAGATCCTTGATCGGGTCGGAATCCAGTTCAATGGTAAATACACCAATATCTGTCTGGATTTCTGAAACGTATCGGGCTACCTGTTTTCCCTCTCCTCCGAGCAGCTTGCTGGTCAGCTTTACCAGCTGTTCATAACCCAAACCTGACAGTTCAATTTCAACCCCGACTTTGCGTTCCGAGCCATCCTTCGTGTTCAGAATGTCTGGCATTCTGCATCTGCTGCTCATGATCAAGTCCTTAACGAGTGACTTTCTGACCTTAACACACCCGTTTGACCGTGCGGTGCCATTTGCCGTTCGAAAAAAAGCAGACCGCTGGCTTTACACTGGATGAAACACTGTATATAGTCATTTTACTGTATATAAAAACAGGGCGAACCGATGAAGCTGACAGCAAGACAATCACAGGTACTGGATATTATCCGCCGCTGCGTTGATGAAACCGGGTACCCACCCACTCGTGCGGAAATCGCTGCAGAGCTGGGTTTTCGTTCAGCCAACGCCGCAGAGGAGCATCTCCGAGCACTGGCCCGTAAAGGGGCGATTGAGATGGTTCCGGGTGCCAGTCGGGGTATTCGTCTGCCTGAGGCGGAAGAGGATCTGGGACTTCCTGTGATTGGTCAGGTTGCTGCCGGTAGTCCGATTCTCGCGCAGGAGCACATCGAAGATCACTGCACTGTTCGTCCGGAATTCTTTTCGCCATCTGCCGATTACCTTCTTCGCGTTCGGGGAATGAGTATGAAGGATATCGGTATCCTGGATGGCGATTTGCTGGCAGTCCATCGCACCCAGGACGTCCATAACGGCCAGGTCGTTGTGGCCCGTGTGGGCGAAGACGAAGTCACGGTGAAGCGGTTCAGAAAAGAAGGCTCCAAGGTTCTGTTGATTGCAGAAAATGAAGAGTTCGATCCGATCGAAGTGGACCTCACGGAGCAGGAATTATTTATTGAAGGGCTTGGGGTTGGTGTTATTCGCCGCTCTGACCTTCACTAGATCCGCGCTCGGCAAGGTAGAAAGCTTGAAAGACAAGTGAGGCACAATATGGAACAGCTCAGCTTTAACCAGAATCTGGCATACGCAAACGGCCATACCCAGTATCTGCCAGAGCAGGTAGTTATGTCGGAGCCGGCGGTTCGAAGCACCGTTAAATCCAGTGTCCCGAAGTCCGCGCCTTCAACCGGTAATGTGACGGAAATTATCCTTCCGGAAGGACAGGTTGAAAACTTTCAGTTACTACTTCCAATGTTGACGCAACTGAATCAGGAAAAGCGCTGGCTGGCATGGATTGATCCGCCCCAGAGCCTTGTTAGCAAATGGCAGAAAATGCGAGGCATTGTCGCGGGTGAGTTGCTGGTACTGCGGTCTACGTCTGAACATCCGGCGGGAGAGCTCGCTGAGCGGGCACTGAGCGCCGGCACCTGCCACGCTGTGGTTATGTGGACTAAAAAGCTGAGCCGTCAGTCACTTGCTTCCCTGGAGCAGGCTTCAGCGAAGGGTAATAGTCACGGCGTTGTGCTGCGCCAAAGATAGTTCCTATGGCCAAACGCCGTCAGTGAAGAGTGTAAGAGGGCTGGACATCCAGAGCCTCTGGCTCTTCATCCTCAAGTTCTATGTCGTGGCTGATGTTGCCTGCGGCTTCAATTCCAGCTGCGATCATGGCCTTGGCAACGGCCATATCCCGGTCTTCCATCATTTCTTTCGCTTCTGATGAAAACGAGATTTTGACCAGCGGCGCGCTGTCATCATCCACGCGGCGCAGGGCATAGTCGCCGTTACTGAGTTGTACGATTTCAAAAAAAGAAGGTGACATTTCAAAGCCTTTCATTTCATTGTCCTGGATCTTTCAGCCGCGGCTTACCACTCGCTGTGACGTTCTTCCAGGACGTCGGTAAAGTTTTTCATATCGGCCAAGGCGCGGTTCAGTGCCTCCGATGAGCGTTCAGGTCCGTAGTCAGCAGCCACCGCGATGATGTTTTCATCGCTGACTGTTTTCTTGGGCGACGGTGGTCGTGTTTGATAACGCTGTAGTTGGTCAAAGTAGGCCCACCAGTTGCCGGCGCCCAATGCCATCGATTCCAGCTCACTGACTTCTGGAATGTCGTCCCCAAGTAACGTTTTCAGGGATTCAAGGTTGTGTGGCTCACCCTGTTTATCCTGATAGAGACGCGCAATCATGACCATCAGTAATTGGCGCGACCTTAGAGCCAGTTCCACGGCACCTTGCCAGCAGGCTTCCTGTTCCGGAATCGAGTCTGTTCGGTCACGCTGGTTCAACAGGCTTTTAGCCAAAAAGACCTTCTGCGATATCAACGAATGCCACTGCGATGCCATTAAAGACCTGTCAGAACGAGTTTTCGGGAAGAGCCAAACCTGTGGATTAACGTCTATCCTACCATTTATCGTATAAAAATTCTCCCATTGCGATCACGGATCCTGGTGACAATAAAAAACAAACGGTCACTTGAAACGGGCGTTTGAATTTAGACAGAATGGCCCGGAGATCTGAACCAGCTTTATTGGCCATCCGGCCGTTGAAGCGAATGCACAGTGTTTTATGTTTCAGTGAAGGGGACGAGAAATGCGGAATCGGATATTTGCAGCGGTAGCGGCGGGATTGGTCGGGCTGGCTGGTCTGGCGCAAGCCAAGGTCCCGGCGGCTGAGGCCGAACGGTTGGGTAAAGATCTGACGCCAGTCGGAGCCGTCAAGAGCGGCAATGCCTCCGGCGTCATTCCCGCATGGAATGGTGGCGTTTCTGAACCGCCTGCAAACTGGTCACCCGGAGATGTTGAGGTAAGCCCTTTCCCGGAAGATGAGCCCTTGTTTGTGATTTCTCAAGCGAATATGGACCTCTACCGAGACAAGCTTACGGATGGCCATATCAAAATGCTTGAAGAATACGGCCCCGATTTCGTGATGCCGATTTATCAGACTCGTCGCAGTGCGGCATTTCCGGATCATGTGTACGAAAAATACAAAGAGAATGCTTTGACGGCCGAGCTGCTCAGGAACGGCAACGGTGTTCGCGATACCATCATGACCAGCCCGTTTCCGATTCCTCAAAACGGACTGGAGGTTATCTGGAACCACATTCTGCGCTACCGCGGTGAGGAAGTTTCGTTCCGCAGCGCTTCGGCTACTCCCCAGGTAAGTGGTTCTTATAACGAGGTGGTAAACCAGTACGACTATTTCATTGCCTACAGCCGGCGTGGTGCCAACCTTGCTGACATCGACAACAAGATTTTCTATCTGAAAACAGACACCATCGCCCCATCGAACCTGGCCGGTACGATAACGTTGGTCCACGAGACCCTGGATCAGATTCGTTCACCCCGTCTGGCATGGCGATATGACGCGGGCTCTCGTCGCCTTCGCCGCTCGCCGAACCTGGCGTATGAAACCGATCTTCCGAACTCTTCCTCCCTGCGAGCAGTGGATCAGAAGGATATGTATAACGGCGCCCCCAATCAGTACGATTGGGAGCTGAAAGGCAAACGCGAAATCTACGTGCCTTATAACGCCTACCAGCTGCATGACAGCGACGTTCGTCCGGACGACATTATTCGCCCTCAGCATATCAATCAGGAACTGGCTCGCTATGAACTGCACAGAGTCTGGGTCGTTGAAGCCAAGCTGCGCACGGGTATCAGCCACATATACGCGCGCCGGGTTTTCTATGTGGATGAAGACAGCTGGCAGGTATTGGCAACAGAAGAGTACGATGAAGAGGGCAATCTCTGGCGTGTGTCTGAAGCTCATAACATCAGCTTCTACAGCGAGCCGGTCTTCTGGACGACCATGGAAATGACTTATGATCTGAAGGCGGAACGGTATTACATTGATGGCCTGGACAACGGCTACCCGGCTTATGATTTTGACCCGGGCTTCCGCGGTGATCAGTTCTCTGCTTCTGCAGCCCGGCGTGATGCCCGTCGCTGACACGGGGATGCCAGAGAGGTGATACCTGACATTTTTCGATCAGAAGGTCCCCTGTGATGGCAGACGAACGGCTGGAAGCGATTGATACGCTGATAGAACACCTGAAAACGGCTCTTTCCGAGCAGAATTGGGAAGAGCTGTCACGATTGAATCAGTTGGTCAAACCGACCCTTGAGCCGCTGATGCAAGCGCTTGAGATCGGCGAGTTGGGCGCAGAGCCGGTTCGAGAGCGGTTGGCGCAACTTCAGACGTTCTGCGATCGTGCCAATATTTCGGCGAACGATGCCAAGGCCGAGGCCAAGCGAGCTCTGGAAGGCGTGAACCAGAATCGCAGCGCGGCCAAAGCCTATCAGAATGTATCGCTGAACCCCTCGAAGTGACGCAAGCGCTCGCCCTGGTTGGATGGCTGCCAGGGATTTTTCAGAAAGGCGCGTCATAAAATTGACTCTTGGAGTCGTTCAGTCTTAAATACGGCAGAAACATTCCCCGCAAGAGATTCGTTTGAATGTCCAAGAATAATAATGTGCTGGTACTCAGTGAGGACGAAACCAGAAGACGCGACATTGCCACTATCCTCGAATTCATAGGGGAAGAAGAGATTGTTTCGGGTGACGAAGCGGCGGCAATGCTGGAAGAACCGGAAGCTCTGGACGCCGCCTCGGTCGTTATCCTGGACGGCAGTGACGATTCCGCAAAGAACACGGTAGCCGCGATCAGCCAGTCCACTCAGGGGCTTCCAATTCTGATGGTGGGTGACCCTGATCTGAAAGGCCTGTCTGAAGAAGACGCCGGGCGCATCATTGTCCGTATGGAATGGCCTTTGAACTACACGAAATTCGTGGACTCTCTTTATCGGGCACAGATCTTCCGCGACCAGTTCGCCCGTCATCAAGAGCGCGGTCAGCAGCGCGGTCTGCAATTGTTTCGTAGCCTTGTAGGCACCAGCCGAAAAGTACAGTCGGTTCGCCAGTTGATGGAGCAGGTGGCCGATAAGGAAGTCAGCGTTTTGATTACCGGCGAGTCTGGCACTGGCAAGGAAGTGGTCGCCCGGAACCTGCACTATCATTCCACCCGACGTGACAAACCCTTTGTGCCTGTCAATTGCGGCGCCATTCCAGCCGAACTGCTTGAAAGCGAACTCTTCGGCCACGAAAAAGGCGCATTTACCGGTGCTATCACGGCCCGCATCGGGCGGTTTGAAATGGCGGAAGGCGGCACGCTCTTCCTCGATGAAATTGGTGACATGCCCTTGAACATGCAGGTGAAGATTCTGCGTGTTCTCCAGGAACGCACGTTTGAAAAAGTCGGCAGTAACCGTACTCAGTCTGCTGACGTGCGTGTGATCGCGGCCACTCACAAACAGCTTGAGGATATGATCGAGACCGGCGATTTCCGTGAAGATCTATACTACCGTCTGAACGTCTTCCCGATAGAAATGCCGGCTTTGCGAGATCGGGTGGAGGATATCCCTCTGCTGATCAACGAGCTGATTTCCCGTATGGAAAAAGAAAAGCGGGGATCGCTGCGGATGAACTCCGCTGCCATTATGAGTCTGTGTCGCCACGATTGGCCGGGCAACGTGCGGGAGCTGGCCAATCTTGTGGAGCGGTTGGCGATCATGCACCCCTATGGCGTCATCGGCGTACAGGAACTGCCAAAGAAATTCCGTTACGTCGACGATTATGACGAAAACCGGCCTGTGGAAGATTCCGGCATGCCCATGGGAGTGCCCGGGCTGGTGGGTCTGGATGCGCCGGCTTTGCTGCCGGTGAATGGTATTGATCTCAAGGATTATCTCTCCAATCTAGAGAAGCAGCTGATTCAGCAGGCGTTGGATGAGTCTGCGGGCGTGGTCGCACGGGCTGCCGAAAAACTTCGTATTCGTCGTACCACGCTCGTCGAGAAGGTTCGTAAATACGGCCTTAGAGACGAAGAATCAGAAGAAACCTGACTGCCTTTTGGCACTTGTTTGCGGCGTCAAAGGTTCGTAACCTTCGGCGTCGCACTGCTTTCTGGGCGACAGAAAACCGTCGTTTACCGCTTATTAGATTTTCCTACCTATTGAAATAAAACGAAAAAATAATTCTGGCACGCTCCTCGCTTTCGAACCCGTAACGATCCATCCGATTGGTTCGGGCCAAATCAAAGGCCCGGTCAGAGGGCGAGTTTATGAGTCAGTTACAGTTTGTGGTTCAGTCAGCAGGCGGAGCGTCCACGGAAGAGTCTTCCATCAACGCCGCGGCCGATGTAAATGACAAAGTGACCGCATTGTTTCCGGAGCACGACGACGAAACGGTAGGTACTGCGTTGGACCTGTTTAATCAGATGTCCCGGCAAATTACCGACTCGTACCGAACGCTTGAATCCCGGGTTAACCAGCTCTCGGGTGAATTGTCTGCGGAATCCCGACAGCGTCAGGCTGAACTGGAACAGAAGGAAGAGCTGGCTGACCGGTTGTCCACATTGTTGCATGCACTGCCTGCAGGCGTGGTTGTTCTGGACAGTCAGGGGGTGGTGACTCAAACCAACCCAGCAGCTATTACGCTTCTTGGTGAACCACTCGACGGTGAGCGCTGGCTGGATGTGATCCGCCGCTGTTTTGCGCCTCGTCGTGACGACGGTCATGAAGTGTCTCTGAAAGATGGTCGCCGAGTCAGTATCGAAATTCGAACGATGGAAAATCAGCCGGGCCAGTTGATTCTGCTTACCGATCTCACGGAAACCCGTCAGCTCCAAAGTCAGCTGGCCCATGCACAGCGCCTGTCGGCCATGGGGAGAATGGTTGCTTCTCTGGCCCACCAGATTCGTACTCCGCTGTCAGCGGCCATTCTCTACGGCGGCCATCTGAGTCAGCCAGATCTGGAAGAAGAGCTTCGACAGAGGTGCGCTTCGCGTCTGATGTCCCGTCTGACCCATCTGGAGCAGCAGGTCAGAGACATGTTGATCTTCGCCCGCGGAGAAACCCGTCTGGCGGAAGAGCTTTCCACTGAAAGCGTCGCTCAGGCTTTGAAAGCTGCCATCGAGGGGCTTCGCCATCCATCCGATGTCCACATCGATCTGGACAGCCAGGTTGCCGATCAGCCAATGCTGTGCAATCGCGATGCGCTGGTGGGCGCCTGTACCAATCTTGTGAATAACAGCATCGAGGCGGGGGCCAAGCACATCAGCGTGTCCCTGAATCAGATAGGGCAGGAACTGAGTATTCAGGTGGCCGATGACGGCCCGGGGTTTTCTGCCGAGCAAACCAGCCAGATGCTGGAGGCTTTCTACACCACTAAATCCCATGGGACTGGCTTGGGGTTGGCGGTAGTGCAGGCGGTGGTTAAAGCCCACCAGGGACATTTTGATATTGAATCGAAGGCCGCCGGTGGCGCGGTGGCCACTCTCGCTCTGCCATTGCTGCGTTCGTCATCCGGTGACCGGCAGCCGAAAAACAAGCAGAAGAATAGCTAGTACAACAGAAGGTATCGGAGGCAATTATGGCCAAGGCTCAAATTCTGATTGTTGAGGACGACCAGGATCTTCGCGAGGCGCTGGTAACCACTTTGGAACTCGCGAAGTTCCGGGTGAGGGAAGCCAGCAATGCTGAACAGGCGCTGAAGTGCCTGGCAGAAGGCCCGCTGGATATGGTGGTCAGCGACGTCAACATGCCGGGCATGTCCGGTCATGAATTGCTTTACGAAGTCCAGAAACTGTATCCCGGGCTGCCGATAATGCTGATTACTGCCTATGGGCAGATCAGCCACGCGGTCTCGGCGATGCAGGCCGGTGCCATCGATTACCTGGTGAAGCCTTTCGAGCCCTCGATTCTGGTGGAAGCGGTAAGTCGCGTTGTGGGTGGCAGTCGGCAAAAAGACAGCGATCAGCCAGTGGCTGAGGATCCAATCAGTAAGCGCATGTTCCAATTGGCGGCCAAAGTAGCTGCCAGCGATTCGACCGTCATGATTTCCGGGGAGAGCGGCACAGGCAAAGAGGTGCTGGCGCGCTACATCCACAATCAATCGCCCCGCTCAGAGCAGCCGTTCATCGCGATCAACTGTGCGGCTATTCCAGAGAACATGCTGGAGGCCATTTTGTTTGGTCATGAGAAGGGCGCATTCACCGGCGCTGTTGCTTCTTCGCCGGGCAAGTTTGAGCAGGCCAATGGCGGCACCATTTTGCTCGACGAGATTTCAGAGATGGACTTGGGCCTGCAGTCCAAACTACTTCGTGTGCTTCAGGAACGTGAAGTGGAACGTGTGGGTGGGCGCAAAACCATCAACCTGGATGTTCGTGTCATTGCGACGACCAACCGCGATCTTGGTCATTACGTGCGTGAGGGGCAGTTCAGGGAAGACCTGTATTACCGCCTGACCGTATTCCCGATGCACTGGCAGCCTCTGCGGGAGCGACCCATGGACATCATGCCGTTGGCAACGTCTCTTCTTAAGGCCCATTGTCGCAAGATGAAGCTGACCGGTATTACCTTTGCGCCGGATGCCCGGGAAGCCCTTACAAACCATCGCTGGCCGGGCAACGTCCGGGAACTGGACAATGCTTTGCAGCGTGCACTGGTGCTGCATCAGGGAAACGTCATTCAGGCCAGTGATCTCTGTTTGGAGCTGGGTATCAACGGTCGGATGGACGCGGAATCTCCGGCCGCAGCGGCAGTAGAGTCCTCGTCGGCGGCGATTCAGCCTGAGCATGGCATCCTTTCTGAAGAACCAGATGATGTCCTGGCGTCTCCGCCTGCCGATCAGACTGGCAGCGTAACCTCCCTGGGCGACGAGGTTCGTCAGCGGGAATTCAGGATCATCATTGATGCGCTTCGCAAAGAGCGTGGGCGTCGAAACCGCGCTGCCGAGCAGCTTGGAATCAGCCCCCGAACCTTGCGATACAAACTTGCCCAGATGCGGGATGCAGGTATTGACCTGGATTCAGAGCTTGCGACCGCCTGATGCATTGATGCGTCTCCTTCGATTGGCACCTTCGGGTGCCTTTTTTTGTTTGTCAAAAGATTGTCGCTAGTGGCCTATAGCGTTAACTTTCGTTTATTAACCGATTGAAATGCATGTAGAAAATATGGTTGGCCTGTAATTTGCTGCTCTATGGCTGTAGATGAACAGTTCAGGAGTGGCCGACGTTTGGCCGCCCGGGAGAGAGACTCATGGTTCAACGTGCCGACATCAACAGCGTGCTTTCAGAGATCCGCAATATGCGGTCTCAGATGATGGACAACCAGCGGATTCAGCAGGACAACGCGGTTCGTGGTCAGATTGATCGCCCCGCTGGCGTCCAGGAAACCCAGGAAACGCCAAAGTTCAGTGACATGCTCAGCCAGGCGGTGAACTCGGTGAATGAGGTGCAGAAGGAGTCCAGCGACCTCAAGACCGCTTATGAAATGGGCGATCCCAATGTCGACATTACCCGCGTAATGATTGCGTCCGAAAAGTCTTCCATTGCCTTCGAAGCACTGACTCAGGTGAGAAATCGAGTCGTGCAGTCTTACGAAGACATTATGAATATGCCGATTTAATAGCGGAGCAAGTCCATGTCCAGCGTACCCGCCGAAACCACTAACGAAAACACGCCCTCCACCGTTTCCGGAGGTATGGATAGTCAAAGCGATATGCTGTTTGGGTTCAATCGACTGAATCTGCTTCGCCAGATCGGTCTGATGGTTGGGCTTGCGGCCAGTGTTGCGCTGGGTGTGTCGGTGGTTCTCTGGGCGCAGGAGCCTAATTATCAGCCTGTGGTGGGTGACATGTCCGGATACAATCCTCAGGACGTCACCAGCATTCTGGAGAGCAACAATATTCAGTACCGGATGGACCCGCGTTCAGGGGCGCTTCTTGTGCCTGCAGATCAGGTTTACGACGCTCGTCTGAAACTGGCCGCCGAGGGCGTAACGGATCAGCAGACCATTGGTTACGAATTGCTGGATCAGGATCGTGGCCTGGGCACGTCACAGTTCATGGAAACCATCAGCTATCGTCGGGGTCTCGAGGGTGAGCTGGCTCGCACGATCAGCAGCATGCGCTCTGTCCGTTCGGCGAGGGTTCATCTGGCAATGCCGGAGCGGTCGGTGTTTGTGCGAGACAGACGCGAGCCAACTGCCTCGGTATTTCTGGAAGTGTTTGCCGGTCGTCGACTGGAGCAGGAGCAGATCGCGTCCATCATGAATCTGGTGGCAGGCAGTATCCCGGAGATGAGCAAGGATAGTGTGACGGTCGTCGATCAGAGCGGCAACCTGCTGACAGGTCAGGATGAGAACAACCAGAGCGCGCAGATTGAAGACCAGTATGAATACACTTCCCGCATTGAAGAGCGCCTGACTCGCAGAGTGGCGTCGCTTGTCCGTCCGGTTGTCGGTGAGGGTCGATTCCGCGCCGAAGTCACGGCAGATCTGGACTTTTCATCCGTCGAGCAGGCGGAAGAATTGTTCAATCCCGAGCAGCAGGCGGTGCGAAGCGAGCGATCCATGACCGAACAGCGCACCTCCGCAGGGGCTCGAGGTATTCCCGGTGCCTTGTCCAACCAGCCTCCGGCAGACGCGACGGTGCCCGAACAGGTCAATCAGGGCAACAACGAGGATGGCGAAGGTAACGCCCAACCGACCCCGGTCAACGTGCGTGAAGAATCCACTCGCAACTACGAAATGGACCGCACGGTCAGTTACATCCGGCAGGAAATGGGGCGGGTCAACCGTCTGAGTGTGGCTCTGGCAGTGGACGACATGCGTGTGGTCAACCCGGATACCGGCGAAGTCACCTATGAACCCTGGCCGGAAGAGGAACTGCAGCGCCTGACCATGCTTGTTCGGGATGCCGTCGGCTACTCGGCAGCTCGAGGCGATAGTGTTACCGTGATGAACACAGCCTTTGCCTCCGAGGAAGAAATTGAATTTACCGAACCTGGCTTCTGGGAGCAGCCCTGGTTCTGGGACCTGATGAAACAAGTTCTGGCCGGGCTGGTCATTCTGGTACTGATCCTTGGCCTGCTGCGCCCGACTCTCAAGTCCCTGTCCGGGGGTGGTCGGTCTCAGCGTGGTGGAGGCACGGGTGACGACTATGAGGGGCTCGACGGCATTGAAGGCGGTGATGAGCTCAGAGAGGCCATGAAAGACCAGGATGATCTGCTTTTGCCGGGTGCGACAGACAGTTATGATAGGCAATTGAACGCCCTGAAAGGCCTGGTTGCCGAAGACCCGGCCAGGGTATCTCAGGTGATGCGTCAATGGGTGAATGTCGATGACTGATGAAAATGCGCGCGAGGGTGAGGCGCAGAAGCCACAGCGCAAAATTCCGCGTGTCGAACAGGCGGCCATCCTGCTGATGTCCCTGGGCGAAAATGATGCCGCCCAGATACTCAAACACATGGGCCCGAAAGAGGTTCAGCGTGTGGGTGTGGCCATGGCGCAGATGAAGGAAGTCAGTAAGGACGACGTCTCCTATGTGCTGAACAATTTTGTTGAAGCCGTCGGCGGGCAGACAGGCCTGGGCGTTGGCAATGATGATTATATTCGTACCATGCTCACCCAGGCATTGGGTGACGACAAAGCATCCAGTCTGATCGACCGTATTCTTATCGGCGGCAACACCACTGGCCTCGACACCCTCAAATGGATGGAGCCAAGAGCCGTCGGCGACATCATCCGTTACGAACACCCACAGATTCAGGCGATCGTCATATCTTATCTGGACCCGGATCAGGCCGCTGAAATCATCAGCACGCTGGACGACAAGGTGCGTTTGGATGTGATGATGCGGGTTGCCTCTCTGGAGAGCGTTCAGCCCCAGGCTTTGCAGGAACTCAACGATATTCTGGAGAAACAGTTCTCCGGTGGTTCTGCCGGCCAGGCAAGCCGTATTGGCGGCGTGAAACGGGCTGCGGACATCATGAACTTTATGGAGCGTAGCGCCGAGGGCAGTCTGATGGACTCCATCAAGGATATGGATCCGGATCTGGCGTCCACCATCGAAGACCTGATGTTTGTTTTCGACAATCTGGCCGACATCGACGACCGTGGCATTCAGGCGCTGTTGCGCGAGGTATCCTCGGAGGTTCTCGTGGTGGCACTCAAAGGCGCGGACGACAACGTTCAGGAGAAGATCTTCAAGAACATGTCCAAGCGTGCGTCGGAACTGCTACAGGATGACCTCGAGGCCAAGGGCCCGGTCAAGGTCAGTGAGGTGGAGGCTGCTCAGAAGGACATCATCACCATTGCCCGCCGTATGGCCGAAGCCGGTGAGATCACCCTCGGTGGTGCTGGCGAAGAAATGATGTGATGCTGACCTGATGAAAGACCCGCGCCGCAACCTCGACCGCATTCCCAAAGAAAATATGACAGCCTATGAGCGCTGGGAATTGCCGCTGCTGGATGCCAAAGGCAATGAGGTCGCTCGGGAAGAAGAGCGCAACGTCAAACCCCTGACGGCGGCGGATATCGAAAAGATTCGTCAGGAAGCCTACAAGGATGGCCAGGAAGAGGGTCACAAGGAAGGTTACGAAGCAGGCCACAAAGAGGGCCTGGAGAAGGGGCATCAGGAAGGCTTTGCCGCCGGTGAAAAAGAAGGTCGGGACCAGGGTGAGCAACAAGGCCTGGAAGAGACCCGTAAAGACGTAGAAGCTCGGCTGGAACGGCTTGAACAGGTCATGGGCGAGCTGCTGGTACCGATCCAGCGACACGAAGATGAGCTGGAAACCGCGCTGGTTAACCTGACCACGGTATTGTCCCGTGCGGTGCTTTACCGAGAACTATCACTGGATTCCTCACAGATTACAGCCGTGGTCAGAAAGGCCATGGCGTCGCTGCCCTCCACCAGCGAAAACGTCCGCATCCATATTCATCCCGACGACTACGATTACGTCAGCGAAGTGGCTGAACGATTCGAGGCCAAGGCGTCCGTGGTGGAAGACGCTGCCATCATGCGCGGTGGCTGCAAGCTTGAGACGCGCCACAGCCTGGTGGATTACACCATCGAAAAACGCTTTCAGAAAGCCGTTCAGGACATGCTCAGTGAAGAGCTGGATCAGGAGGCCGCGGGCGAAGGCGAACAGCTGGACGCCATGATGGACGACCTGACGGATTTCCATCGGGACGTCCTTGACACCGACAAGCCTGACGACGAACCGCATGAAGAAGACCCGGCTCAGGATGGCTCTGATCAGGCAAGAGGTGAGGGCGATGACATCCCTGGCTGAGCGCCTCAACAAGCTTCAGAACGGTCTGGCGTCCGAGCCGGAGCCGGAGCTGTCTGGCCGATTGACCCGGATGGTGGGGCTGACGCTTGAGTGCGTTGGCTGCCCTATGGTGGTCGGCGACCGCTGCGTGATTACTGGCCAGGGCGCCGGTACGGTGGAAGCAGAAGTTGTCGGTTTCGAAGACGAACGCGTCTATCTGATGCCTCTGACAGCTATTGAAGGCCTTCGTCCCGGTGCCCGCGTGGTGCCTCTATCGGCTGCGAGTCGTGTGCCCGTGGGTCCGGAATTGCTGGGGCGTGTGGTCAATGGCAACGGCGAGCCACTGGATGGCAAAGGGCCTCTGCAGACCGAAAAAAGGGTCGCCCTCACCGGAGACATTATCAATCCACTGGATCGGGCGCCGGTCCGTCAGTCCATGGATGTTGGCATCCGTGCCATTAACTCACTGATGACGGTGGGTCAGGGGCAGCGCCTGGGTCTTTTTGCTGGCAGCGGTGTTGGTAAGAGTGTGCTGCTCGGCATGATGACCCGATTTACCGACGCAGACATCACCGTGGTTGGTCTGATCGGCGAACGGGGCCGTGAAGTCAAAGAATTTATCGAAGACATTCTGGGCGATGAAGGCCTGGCGCGTTCGGTGGTCGTAGCCTCCCCGGCAGACGATTCGCCTTTGATGAGGCTCCGGGCGGCGATGCTGACAACCCGAATTGCTGAATACTACCGCGATCAGGGCAAACGAGTGCTGTTACTGATGGACTCTCTGACTCGTTACGCCCAGGCTCAGCGAGAAATTGCCCTGGCAGTGGGCGAGCCCCCCGCTACCAAGGGTTATCCGCCCTCGGTGTTTGCAAAATTACCGCAACTGGTGGAACGAACCGGCAACGGGCGGCCAGGCGGTGGTTCCATTACTGCGTTTTATACCGTACTGACGGAAGGCGACGACCAGCAGGATCCCATTGCCGATGCCACGCGGGCCATACTGGATGGTCATATTGTCTTGTCCCGTCGTCTTGCAGAGGAAGGTCACTACCCTGCGATCGACGTGGAGGCTTCGATCAGCCGGGTAATGCCTCAGGTGACAAAACCCGATCATTTTGCTCGCGCTCAGCGCTTCAAACAGGTTTATTCCCGTTACCAGCAAGCCCGAGATCTGATCAGTGTGGGCGCTTATGTAAAAGGGTCTGATCCCGAGACCGACTTCGCTATCGCCCATATCGCCAATATGCGCCAGTTCCTGCAACAGGGCCTTAACGACAGTGCCACGCTGGACGAGAGCGTTCAGCAATTGATGTCAGTAGTGCCTGAGCGGCGTTCGGCAGACCGCCCCAAATCGCCTCCCAGCTCCGCCAGTGAGGCAAGCTGATGCTTCGCTCAGAGCGCTTGAAAGTGGTGCTTCAGCTGGAGGAGCAGAGGGAACATCGGGCTCTGGAGAAAATGGCTGAGGCCCAGCAGGCCCATGAATCCCAGCGGCAGCAGATTGAGAACCTGGAGCGTTATCAACAGGAATACCGAGAACAGATACGCGCCAGCCAGCACGGCGTTGTTGCCGTTTCGCGCCTGCAGGCCTGGCAGGCGTTTATTGGGCAGCTGGATCAGGTGATTGCACAACAGCAGACGGTACTGGAAAAGGCTCAGGCCCGATTGGATGCGTGTCGGCAGGAATGGCAAAAAGCCTGGGAGCGCCGACGGGGCATGGAGAAATACATTGAAACCTGTCGCCGACAGGAGCAACAGGAAATGGATGCCCGGGAACAGAAACTGGCGGACGAAGCTGCCAACCGAATTTTTCAGCGCCGGCGTTACTAGCGAGTCGCTTTCGTATCCAGATGCAAAATTACACCTTTCGTCTATGCTTTAATCCAGAAGTTTGTCGCGCTTTTCGCTCACCCTGCTTGTTTTTTACGGAGGCTTCTGGATGCCAATTCGGACACATCGCAGCGATGATGGTCAGACCCTGACCATTCAGATCGAAGGGCGATTTGATTTCAGTACGCATCAGGCATTCCGCAATGCCTATGAGCACGAGGATCGCGAGGTCAGCAACTTCGTTGTCGACCTTTCGCAGACAACGTACCTCGATAGCTCTGCGTTGGGCATGCTTCTTTTACTGCGGGATTTCGCCGGTGGCGACAGAGCACGTATTCAGCTGAAACACTGCAACAATGACGTTCGCCGAATACTGACCATTTCCAACTTTGAGCAGTTATTCTCGATTCAATGAAGGTCTCCGCCGATCACGTGGACGCCTCGGCATTACGGATTCTGATTGCTGATGACAGCGACAGTGACCGCTTGATACTAAAGACCCTTCTCAAGCGCCTTGGTCATGAGGTTAGGGCGGCGAGTGACGGAAGAGAGGCGGTCACCGTTTTCCCAGATTACCAACCGGATATTGTGCTTCTGGATGTGTTGATGCCGGTGATGGACGGCATTGATGCAGCCCGCCGCATCAAGGAAATGGCGGGTGAGGAGTTGGTGCCCGTCATCTTTCTGACCTCTTTGACGGACGCTGACGCTCTCGCCCATTGCCTGGATGCTGGCGGTGACGACTTCCTTACCAAGCCCTACAACAAAGTAATTATCCAGGCGAAGCTGGGTGCTTTCAACAGAATGCGCCAGATGCATCGCACTCTGAGCCGTCAGCGGGATCTGATCCAGGATCGCAACCGACAGTTGCTTGAGGAGCAACAGTTGGCCAAGCGGGTATTCGATAATATTGCGCATACCGGTTGCCTTGATGCCGACAATATCCGCTACCACATTTCGCCTTTGTCGATATTTAACGGCGACATATTGTTTGCCTGTCCCCGTCCTGCCGGCGGTATGCATATTCTGGTTGGTGATTTTACCGGGCATGGTCTGCCTGCCGCGATTGGCGCTTTGCCGATAGCAGAAATTTTCTATGGCATGACGACCATGGGGTTCAGCGGCAGTGATTTGCTAAGAGAAATCAACGACAAGCTCGTTCGTATTCTGCCCACCGGTATGTTTTGCTGCGCAGCCCTGATTCAGGCGGATTTCCACTTGAACCAGTTGCGAATATGGAACGGTGGGCTTCCGGATGGCGTCTTAATAAGGAGAGACGGTACGAAAGAGTTTCTGGAATCGAAGTACCTCCCGCTTGGGGTTCTGAGTTCGGGACGGTTTGATGCCAGTATGGAGGTGTTTCATACCAGTGCTGGAGACATGCTGTTGATGATGACAGACGGTGTGTTGGAGGCCGAAAACCAGAATTCTGAACAGTATGGCGGAGCCCGGTTGAAACAGGCTCTGGACAATGCGTCTGCATCGGAACAGCTGATCGACGCGGTTTTAACGGATGTGGTTGCGTTTTGCGGGCATCGGAAAGGGCGGGATGATCTGACTCTGGTCTCTTTGAAGATGGTGGTGGATGCTGAGTTTCGTCAGCCCGCCGAGCAGTTGCCTCAGTCGGTTCTCAAGGGGCCGACGGATTGGCATTGCGTGTACGAGGTCCGGGACGAAACCCTGGGCAAATTCAGCCCTCTGCCGCTGCTTCTGCACATTTGTATGGAAGTGCCAGGGCTGCGCAGGAAAAGCGCTGATATCTACACGCTTTTGTCCGAGCTGTATAACAATGCGTTGGAACACGGAGTGCTGAAATTATCGTCGGACCTGAAAACCTCATCCGACGGATTCAGCTACTATTATTCCGAGAGGGAGCGCCGCCTGGGAAACGTGGACGGCCATTTTATCCGCTTCTCGCTTGCTCATCGAAAAACCGATGCCGGTGGGCAGCTCAGAATTATTTGCGAAGACAGTGGCGATGGGTTTGATCACACCACAGAGCTTGAGTCTCAGGCAACGGAAGCCCACTATAGTGGGAGAGGGTTGATGCTGATGCAAAAGCTCGGAAATTCATTGCGATATTCCGAGTATGGCAGCTGCGCTGAAATTGTTTATGATTGGGAGTTAGCCGAGCCCGTTCCCGAATAGGGAGCGCTAGTCCATAACCAGGGGTTAGTCATGAACGACAAACCGCACCTAGATGAAGAAGCTTTGACCGAGCTTCAAGACGTCATGGAAGAAGAATTCGCTGTTCTTATCAACACCTATCTGAAAGATTCTTCAGACAGGATCACCTACCTTAGAAATGCCATTGGCTCGGCCGACGCTGATGCTTTTGCCAAAACAGCACACAGCTTCAAAGGCAGCTCTATTAACATTGGTGCACCGAAGCTGGGTGATCTTTGCCTTGAAGCGGAGAATGCGGGTAAAGCCAATCGCCTCGGCGACGCGGCTAAAGTGGTTGACCAGATTGAAACGGAATTCCTGCGAATTCAAAAGACCCTCAAAGAATTTCTCTCCTGATCATAGCCGCTGAGACTATGGCACTGGTTTTGCTGAGTAACAGTAAAGCTGATTGATTTTGCGAATCGGCGCTTGTTTTCCAGCAAAAGCGGCAAGAGGTTGCCATGTCACAGATGGTTCTCCCCCAGAATTTATCAAACAATCAGGCCCCAGAGGCCAAGAACTCTCCCGCATCAGCTTCGACAGCGACAGAGAAGTCTGGTGACAGCCGGTTCGATCAGGTATCCCGCTCTGAGCAGCAGCGCCTGGAGGCAAAACGTGCCGAGAAGACCGAACGCGCCGAGAAAGCCGAACGCGCGGAGGCGGCCCGCGATAAAAAAGTGGATGGCGGCAAAGAGCGGTCGGCCAAGGCGGAAACAGGCAGCCGTGAGGAAACCAGTAAACCCCGGGACAAAGACAAAGAAGTTGATTCCGAGTCAAGAACAGAAAAAAACGCACCAGCGGCAAAAGAGTCGACCTCGAAAGACGAAGGGCAATCGGTTGCCGTATCTGAAGATGGTGCTCGGCAATCACAAGCGTTGGATTCTGAGAGCGTACTGTTCAAACTCGGCGAAACGACTGAAAAAACCGCTTCCGAAACTGTCGATGTGGAGTCGGTTCCCGTCACGTTTGCCGGTCTTCAATCCCTGGTTAGCCTGAATCAGGGATCTGGGGCTTCCTCTTCGGGGACAGCCCTGCCTGGCGCGGGCCAAAATGCTTCTGTGATGCAAGGGTCGACACTGCAGGGCGCGATGATGGCGAATATGACCATGAACGGAAACGGCAAATCAGGCGCTTTGCCGGGCCAGTCGCCAGGCCAGAAGACGTCAACGACCGGAGTGGCGCTGGCTGAATCACTGTTGGCTGGGGTGGGAGGCGACACTGCCAGCAAGGCTTCTGAAAACTCCATTCTGCAGAACGCGATTCGTTTCCAGGGCGCACTGGAATCTCTGACCAACCAGCCAAATTCGGTCAATGCCCCTAGGATGTCACCCGAAGCGGCTGTGATGCGCGGCTATGCGACGTCTATTGATGTGCCCGTCAGCCACGCGGAGTGGGGCGACAAGATGGCCGGCAAACTTACCTTCCTGACCGCCAGAAACATGTCAGTGGCGGAAATTCACCTGACGCCACCTGATATGGGACCGATGGAGGTTCGTGTGCAGGTGCAGCAGGATCAGGCCAATATTACGGTGCATTCCGCCAACCCGGTGGTAAGAGATCAACTGGAACTGCACAGCCACAGGCTGCGGGATATGCTCAACGAGCAAGGATTTTCGCTAGAGAAGTTCGATGTGTCTGACTCCGGAAGCCAACAGGCGGGCCAGGGCGAGTCTGGTGGTGGCGGTGATACCGGCGAGGGATTGATGGCAGATTCCGATACTGATGAAGCCGGCGCAGAGCCACAGTCTCTGGATCTTACCTGGAACGGGCAAGTGGATACCTTTGCCTGATCTGCTTTTCTTCTGCCTGCCTTTCGATGGATGTTCAAGAGTCTTTGCCGATCCCCCTTACCAACGCTAAACTGCTGTTCTGGTAAGGGGGATTTGCCATTCTGGCCCGCCCTTTGCTTCTAATCCTCTAAACCTGACCGTTTCGACGGAATTCTGGCAGACAAAGGTTATGGCTGAAGACAACGCAACCGCAGAAGCACCGCCCAAGAAAAAGGGCAAGCTCAAGTTAATTCTGATACTGACTTTCCTGGTCATGCTGGCTATTGGCCTGTCCGTTGTGGGCACGCTCTGGTTTATTGGCGCTGATATTCCAGGTTTTAGCAGCGAGGAATCATCGCCGGAGGAAGTGGAAGATGTCTTCGTGCCGAGCGGTTACACCGTGATCGAAAAAGCCCTGGTTACCACGGTGCAGGCCGAAGGGCGTCAGCGATACGCCCAGATATATCTCGCGCTGGAGGCAAAAGACCAGAATGCGCTTGCCGCTGCCCAATTGCACATGCCGTTGTTGCGCAGCCAGTTAATTGGCGTTCTGGCGGGGAAGGACTTTATGGAATTGCAGACTCCCGAGGGCCGTAAAAAGCTGGCGGAAGATATGCTGGTGGCTGCGAATTCGGTGCTGGAGCAGGAAGGGGAACCCCCGCTGCAGAAAGTATTGTTCAGGAACTTTGTCGTTCAATAGGCTGGTATAAGTATGCAGGACTTACTGTCACAGGACGAGATCGATGCGCTGCTCCATGGGGTGGATGATGGTGATATTGATACCGAGGAGGAAACTGACAGCGAAGGTATAAAATCATACGACCTCGCCAGTCAGGACCGGATCGTCCGTGGCCGGATGCCGACGCTCGAGATGATCAACGAGCGCTTTGCCCGCTATACCCGTATCAGCCTGTTCAACCTCTTGCGCCGAAATGCTGACGTCTCTACGGGCGGCATTCAGATCATGAAATTTGGTGAGTACATTCACACCCTGTATGTACCGACCAGCCTCAACTTGACCAAAGTCCGGCCGCTGCGCGGTACGTCGCTGTTTGTGCTGGATGCAAAGCTGGTGTTCAAGCTGGTGGATAACTTCTTTGGCGGTGAAGGTCGTCACGCCAAGATTGAAGGTCGTGAGTTTACACCCACAGAGACCCGCATTGTGCAGATGGTACTGGACCAGGTATTTCACGACATGAAAGAGGCGTGGCAGGCGGTTCTCAAAGTGGACTTCGAGTACCTCAGCTCGGAGGTCAACCCGTCGATGGCCAACATTGTCAGCCCCAGTGAGGTGGTCGTGGTCAGCACCTTCCACATTGAACTCGATGGTGGCGGTGGTGAACTGCATATGGCCATGCCCTATTCGATGATTGAGCCGGTGCGGGATGTCCTGGATGCGGGGGTACAGAGTGACATTGATGACGTGGACGAGCGCTGGGTAAACGCGCTTCAGGAAGACATCAAAGATGTCTATGTGCCGATCAATGCAACGGTTTGCCGTCGCCGCATTTCCCTGCGGGATGTGGCCAACCTGAAGGACGGCGACATTATTCCTGTCGAAATTCCGGAGACTTTGACTCTGACGGCCAACGGTATTCCGGTCTATAACGCCTCGCTTGGCACCCGCGACGGGAAACTGGCTATGAGAATCAAGGATCGGGCATCAAGGCCCAAGGTCAAAAAACAACTGAAGGTGGGACGCAATGGCTGACGACGACAAGAAAGACGAGCAGGAGCTCAGCGAAGACGAAAAGCTTGCCGCCGAGTGGGAATCCGCCATGGAAGAGTCTGGTGATGGCGAGGATGATTCCGACAGTGGTGACCGGGACGACGAGTGGGCCGCCGCCATGGAAGAGTCGGGCGACACCGAAGACAAAGACGAAGACGATCAGGGCGAAGAGGACGACGTGCGGGCTGCCCCGATGGAAGAGTTTCCAGAGGGTAGCAAGATCGCTCAGGGGGACGGCCCGGCTCCGGACCTTGACGTTATTATGGATATCCCGGTCACCATTTCGATGGAAGTGGGCAACACCCAGATTCCGATCCGTAATTTGCTTCAGTTGAATCAGGGTTCGGTGATCGAGCTGGACAGGCTGGCAGGCGAACCACTGGATGTGCTGGTTAATGGCACGCTCATTGCGCATGGCGAAGTGGTGATGGTGAACGAGAAGTTCGGCATTCGTCTGACCGACGTTATCAGCCCGGGCGAGCGCATCAAACGGTTGCAGAAATAACATGGCAGCTGAACAGGAAACGGCAGCCGCAGCCGCAAATACCGCAGCGAGTTCAGGTAGCGCACCTGATACGCTGATGACCATGCTGTCACTGGGTGTTGGTCTGCTTGCGGTGATCGCTATTATTTTTGGCTGCGCCTGGATTGTACGCCGCATGAGCGGCATGACAGGTGGCAACACCCGCGCCATGAAAGTCGTGTCTGTAATGCCAATGGGTACTCGCGAGCGTATCGCGCTGATCGAGGTAGGCGACAAACAGATTCTGGTCGGCGTAACCC
This sequence comes from Marinobacter sp. CHS3-4, assembly GCF_030053415.1. Classification (GTDB taxonomy): domain Bacteria; phylum Pseudomonadota; class Gammaproteobacteria; order Pseudomonadales; family Oleiphilaceae; genus Marinobacter. Next base: position 822,984 of record NZ_JASGBJ010000002.1, on the reverse strand, counting down.
CTCAGGCGATTCGCACTCTCCATGTATTCGATGAACCTGTTGTGTCGGCCAGTGAGCCTGTGTCTGGCGATTTCGCCCGGAAACTCCAGGGCATGATTGGTCGCAATTGGGGCTCCGGCAGGGATGGTTCCTGATATGACGTTCCGACTATCAGGGAAAAGTGTGTCCCTGCTGTCTTTGATTCTCCTTGTTTTATTTGCGCCTTCCGCGATGGCAGACATTCCGGGAATTCCCGCGTTTACGGTAACGCCGGGAGAGGAAGAAGGCGTGCAGGATTACTCGGTGTCCCTGCAGATCCTGGCGTTCATGACGGCGCTGACGTTCCTGCCGGCGATGTTGATGATGATGACCTCCTTTACTCGCATCATCGTCGTGTTCGCCATACTCCGGCAGGCTATAGGCCTGCAGTCCACGCCGTCCAACCAGATTCTTTTGGGCCTGGCGTTGTTCCTGACCATTTTCATCATGAAACCGGTGCTGGAGGAGGTAAACACGGCGGCCCTGCAGCCTTACATTCAGGAGGAAATCACCTCAATGGAAGCGCTGGAACAGGCCAGCCAGCCATTTCGTAAATTCATGATGGCCCAGACCCGTGAGAGTGACCTGGCACTGTTTATGCGCATTGCAGACGAGCAGTATGCGACGCCAGAGGATGTGTCCTTCTGGGTCTTGATGCCCGCGTTTGTGACCAGTGAGCTGAAAACCGCCTTTCAAATCGGTTTTATTCTTTTCATACCATTCTTGATCATCGATATGGTGGTGGCGAGTGTACTGATGGCGATGGGTATGATGATGCTGTCACCCATTATTATTTCGCTGCCGTTTAAAATCATGCTGTTTGTTCTGGTGGATGGCTGGTCCCTGATCATGGGAACGCTGGCTGCCAGTTACGGGATATAGAGGCGTGACAACATGACTCCGGAAACCGTTATCGATATTCTGCGTGAGGCTCTGTGGATGATTGTTCTGCTGGCCAGCCTGATCATTGGTCCTGGTCTGGTCATTGGTTTGGTGGTCAGCACCTTTCAGGCCGCCACCCAGATCAACGAGCAAACACTGAGCTTTCTTCCCAGACTGCTGATTACCCTGATCACTATCATTGTGGCCGGCCCCTGGATGCTGACCCAGCTCACCGATCACGCGGAGCGATTAATTTCCAGCGTTCCCTACCTGATCGGCTGATCGGCGATGCCAACGGAAATCAGCGTTGACCTGATCAGCCAATGGATTGGTCAGCACCTCTGGCCGCTGTTCCGGCTGGCCAGTTTCATGATGGTGATTCCTTTTATCGGCACCAACCTGGTACCGGCCCGGATTCGTCTTGGGTTGGCGTTACTGATCACCGTTCTGGTAGTACCCATGATCCCACCGGTACCGCAGGTAGACGCCTTGAGCGCCGATGCCGTGGTGATTACCTTGCAGCAGATTCTGATCGGCGTCGGCATGGGCTTTGCCCTGACGGCCCTGTTCCAGCTATTTGTTATTGCCGGACAGATGATCGCGATGCAGATGGGGTTGGGCTTTGCTTCGATGGTCGACCCTGCAAACGGCGTTAATGTGCCAGTCCTGGCGCAGATCTACAGCATTACAATCACCCTGCTGTACCTGGCCATGAACGGCCATCTGGTGGCATTCGATGTGTTCATCGAAAGTTTTCATACCCTGCCGATTGGTCTGGAGGGTTTGGGGCAGGCGGGTGTCTGGTCACTGGCCCATCGAATTTCCTGGATGTTTGCCGCCGCCATGCTGCTGGCGCTGCCGGCTGTAACCGCAGTGTTCATCGTCAACATCTCATTCGGCGTGATGACCCGCGCCGCGCCACAAATGAACATTTTTGCCCTGGGCTTTCCAATTGGCCTGATTTTTGGATTGTTTGCCATATGGGTGTTGCACGCCAATTTTCTGCCACATTTCGAGCAGTATTCCCGGGCAACCTTTGAATTCATGCGCCAGCTACAGGGCCAGCCCTAGGATTTTTACATGGCTGAAGAGAACGACAACAGTCAGGAAAAAACCGAAGAGGCCACCCCCCGACGACTCGAGAAAGCACGGGAGGATGGCCAGACAGCGCGATCCAAAGAGCTGGCGACCATGGCGGTTCTGCTTGCCGGCGCGGGTGGCTTGCTGATGTTCGGCTCGGCCATGGGCGCGTCCCTGGCGGATATCATGCGGGACAGCTTCGTGCTGGAACGCTCTGCCATCTTCGATACACGTCACATGACGGTTCAACTTCTTGCGTCTGCCAAAGAGGCCACCTGGGCCACTGCGCCGCTACTCATTCTGATGCTGGTGGCCGCTATTGCAGGTTCCATTGGTATTGGCGGCTTGTTGATCAGTGGCAAGGCCGTTGCACCCAAGCTCAACCGTATGGATCCGATCAAGGGGCTGGGCCGGATGTTCTCCATGCGGTCGTTGATCGAGCTGGTCAAAGCCATCCTTAAGGTGGGGCTGGTTTTGGCCGTTGCCATCCTGATCCTCAATCTGAGAACCGATGACCTGCTGAGTATCTCTGAGGAACCCGCTCAATCGGCTATGGAACATGTGGTGTGGACGCTGGGGTGGAGTTTCCTGGTTCTGGCCTGCGCCACGATCGTGATCGCTGCCATCGATGTGCCTTTCCAGATCTTTGACCATCAGAAAAAGCTGCGGATGACGAAGCAGGAGGTCAAAGACGAATTCAAGGACACGGAAGGCAAGCCCGAGGTCAAAGGCAAGATTCGCCAGCTTCAACGTGAAATGGCCCAGCGTCGCATGATGCAGGAAGTACCCGGCGCGGATGTGGTGATCACCAACCCGACCCACTATGCGGTGGCATTGAAATACGATCAGAAGAAAATGGCGGCGCCGATTGTGGTGGCCAAGGGCACTGACGAAACGGCCTTCAAGATCATGGAAATTGCCCGGGAGCATAAGGTTGAGTTGATGCGTACGCCGCCGCTGACTCGGGCTGTGTACCACAATACGGAGCTGGGCGGCGAAATCCCCGATGGACTGTATATGGCCATCGCCCAGGTTCTGGCCTATGTGTTCCAGCTGCGACAGTTCCGCAAAGGGCGGGGCGACAAGCCTCACGTTCCGGATTTCCCCATTCCCTCTGAGCTGCGGCGCGATTCTTGATTTGGGAGTTGCGCTCTTGAATGCCTAGCCTGCTGGTATGGCGGGTGTGCGGTTTTGGGGAGGCGCTTCCAAAACACGCTCCTTCGGCTCAAACGCTCAAGCCGGAAGGCTACCCAGAGAGCTAACTCCGAGACTCAATAATCCGAATCATTGGGTCACGGCGACTCTCAGGAATCGGCAAGGTGCCGTAGAAATCCCGGGGGTTGTGGACGGTCACCGACGGGAAACCGCACTGGACCATGTGATCGTGAGCCTGAGTGTCGTTCTGAAAGTGAAAGCTGACGTCGCTGCGGGTGACCGAACCGAGTAGGCCGCCGAGGGATTTGAGGGTGCCGCTCAGCAGGGCCTGCTTGGGCATAAAGTAGCTTTCGGCCAGATAGACCGCCCCTGGTCGTTCGGAGAGTTTGCTGGCCAGGCGCTGCCAAAAGACCGTCATCGTCTCCAGAGAGAAATAGCTGGTCAGCCCTTCCGTGATCACAATGACCGGTTCCCGATTATCGAAGGTTCGATCAATCACCGTTTCCAGGCTCCGATCACCGTCTTCGGCGAGGATATCGATGGGCATCACCTGATGGTTTGGGCCCAGATGGCCGGAGATCATCAGGCGAGCCGCTTTCCGTGACGCCATATCCGGCAGATCGGCTTCGGCCATGTGGATTTGCGGGTGCTGTTGCCGCAGCCGCAGGCCTCGTGGCGACATGCCGCAGGCGATTTCCAGCACCTGGGTGACGCCGCGCTCGATGGCCTGTTCGATCAGGTGATCGATGATCAGGTGCCGCTGCAGAAGAAAAGTGCGGATGTTGCCGCCGACAATGGCTTTGCTGGCGGCTTCAAACGGCGTCATCAAATGATACAGCCATCTACCCTGATCGGTGGCCAGGATATCGTCCGACAGGCCATACCGGTGCCAGACGGCACCGGTATACAGCGCGGTGAAGCTGATGCCGGTGCTGTCTTTAACCGTTGGTTGCTTCATCGGTGTTTCCCCAGGCTTCGCCTTTGCCCGGCAGGATCAGGTTCAGGACGATGGCCGCTACTGCGCACAGCGCGATGCCTTCCATCTGTCCCAACGCCATGCCGCCAATGCCGAATACCAGCGTGATGGCCACAATTACCAGGTTTCGAGCCTGCGACAGGTCCACCTGATGACGGATCAGGGTATTCAGGCCGACCACCGCAATAGAGCCAAACAGCAGGCACAGAATGCCGCCCATGACCGGCACCGGAATGGTTTGCAATGCCGCGCCGAACTTGCCGACGAAGGCCAGCACGATGGCGATGCCCGCGGCCCAGATCATGACTCGTGGGTTGAAGTTACGTGTCAGCACCACAGCGCCAGTCACCTCCGAATAGGTGGTATTTGGCGGCCCGCCGAAAGCAGCTGCGGCGCTGGTGGCCAGGCCGTCACCCAGCAATGTGCGGTGCAGGCCCGGCTTCTTGAGATAGTCTTTGTGGGTGACGTTGCCAATGGCCAGGATGTCGCCGATGTGTTCAATGGCGGGCGCGATAGCCACCGGCACCATGAACAGGATGGCGCTCATACTGAAGGCCGGCGCGACAAAGTTGGGAATGGCAAACCAGGCGGCTTCCGTGATCGGGGTCAGATCCACGATGCCCATAACCGCCGATATAACGTAACCCACCACGATGCCGAACATGATCGGGATCAGCCGGAAGATGCCCTTCGCCCAGACTGACATCACGACCGTTACCACCAGTGAAATCATCGCGATCCAGATTGCCGTGTCGTAGGGAATGAGCTGATTGGCGCCGTCGCCTGTGCGGCCAGAAGCCATGTGTACTGCAACCGGCGCCAGGCTAAGCCCGATAACCATGATGACCGGGCCAATCACCACTGGCGGCAGAAGCCGGGTAATGAAACCGGTGCCCTTGGCGCGAACGGCGGCACTTAAAGCCACGTACAGAACGCCTGCCGCCAGCAGGCCACCCAGGGTTTCTTCCAGTCCGAAACGGCCTTTCGCGGCAATGATGGGTGCGATAAACGCGAACGAGGACGCGAGGAAGATCGGAATCTGGCCACCCGTCACTATATGAAAAATCAGAGTGCCAATGCCCGCAGTAAACAAGGCCACGTTCGGATCCAGGCCGGTGATCAGAGGCATCAATACCAGGGCGCCAAACGCCACCAGCAACATTTGTGAGCCAGCGATCGCCTGTTTCCAGATCGGGTCGTTGGTGTGGTCTTGCATGGTTATACGTCCTTTTGTTTAGTGCCGAATATTTTGTCGCCTGCGTCGCCCAGGCCCGGAAGAATGTAGCCTTTGTCGTTCAGGCCGTCGTCGATGGATGCGGTGTAGATAGACACGTCGGGATGTTTCGCCAGAACCTTCTCCACGCCTTCCGGAGCGGCCACCAGAATCAGCGCTCGGATTTCGGTACTGCCTGCTTTCTTCAATAGATCGATGGTCGAAATCAGTGAGCCGCCTGTCGCCAACATGGGATCGACGATCATGGACATACGCTGGTCCAGTTCGCCCACGAGTTTTTCAAAGTAGGTGCTGGCTTCCAGGGTTTCTTCATTACGAACCTGACCAACAACACTGACTCTGGCCCCAGGAATCAGGCTCAGGACGCCATCCAGCATGCCCAGGCCTGCGCGCAGGATGGGAACAATCGTGATTTTCTTTCCTTGAATCTGCTCGATGGTCACGGGGCCGGCCCAACCGTCAATGGTTTTTTCCTGCAGTGAAAAATCCTTGGTGGCCTCGTAGGTGAGCAGTGCGCCTACTTCCTGCGCCAGCTCCCGGAAATTCTTGGTGCTGATGCCTGCGCGTCTCATCAGGCCGAGTTTATGGCGGATCAGCGGATGTTCTACCTCGTGAATTGGCATGGCGGGATCCCTTCTGTCTGTCGCAAAGCGTTATCTGTCGCAAAACCGCAAGGATACCGTATCTGACAGGAGGCGTCAGGCGAGGCCGAAAGAAATCGGTTCAGTACTGGTACGGATATTGCGAAGACAGGGTTATGTGTAGGTGTGGCGTCAAAAAAACGACCACATCCAATTGCAACTGACTGTTTCTCGGAGAATAAGACGGCATGGACCGAGCGCTTGTCCTCGATAATGTCAAATCCCTGACGCGGGGTAACGTCGGCGTTCCTGTAATGCTGATGGGCTTGCTGGGCATGATGATTCTTCCCATGCCGACTTTCCTGTTGGACGTGTTTTTCACGTTCAATATCACCCTGTCCATTGTGATTCTTCTGGTGTGTGTCTACGCACTGCGGCCTATGGAATTTGCTTCTTTCCCCACGGTGCTGCTTGTGGCGACACTGCTCAGATTGGCCTTGAACGTGGCATCTACACGGATTGTGCTTTTGAATGGCCATGAAGGTGGCGATGCCGCTGGTAAGGTTATTGAGTCTTTCGGTGCCGTGCTGATCGGCGGCAATTACGCCGTTGGCCTGGTGGTCTTTGCCATTCTGATGATTATCAACTTTCTCGTCGTCACCAAAGGCGCAGGCCGGGTATCAGAGGTCAGTGCGCGTTTTACCCTGGATGCGATGCCAGGCAAACAGATGGCCATTGACGCGGACCTGAATGCTGGCCTGATCAATCAGGAGGAAGCCAAGGCCCGTCGTTCCGAAATTGCCCAGGAAGCGGATTTCTACGGCTCCATGGACGGTGCCAGTAAGTTTGTGAAAGGTGATGCGATTGCCGGCCTGTTGATTCTGGCGATTAACATCATCGGTGGTGTGGCCATCGGCATGATCCAGCATGGCCTGGATTTTGGGACCGCGATGCAGAACTACGCCCTGCTGACCATTGGTGATGGTCTGGTTGCTCAGATTCCTTCGCTGCTGCTGTCTACCTCTGCGGCCATCATGGTGACCCGTGTGACTTCCAGCCAGGACATGGGCGGCCAGATTCTGGAACAGATGTTCAATGCGCCAAAGGCGCTGGGCATTGCAGCCGCCATTCTGATTATTCTGGGTTTGATCCCCGGGATGCCGCACGTGGCGTTCTTGGGGCTGGGGTCCATCGCGGGCGGTATTGCCTGGTACATCTGGAATCATGAACGACAGACCGTGGAAGAGGATAGCGTTTTCCCGGCCCGTGGCGGCGCACCTCGTGGCGGCGGACGGGAAATTCCAGCAGGTGGTGAAACCACGGAGCAGGGCGCCCAGCTTCCACCCCCTGGCGAAACTCGGGAATTGGGTTGGGACGACGTTGCCACTGTGGACATCGTCGGGCTGGAAGTGGGGTACCGGTTGATTCCCCTGGTGGACAAATCCCAGGGTGGGCAGTTGCTCAGCCGCATAAAAGGTGTTCGTAAAAAGCTCTCCCAGGATCTGGGCTTTTTGATGCCGTCGGTTCATATTCGCGACAACCTGGACCTGATGCCGAATGTCTATCGCATCACTTTAATGGGCGTCACGATTGCAGAGGCCGAGATTCATCCTGATCGGGAGCTGGCCATCGATCCGGGTCAGGTATTCGGGAAAATTGAAGGAATCGAAGGTAAGGACCCCGCGTTTGGTCTGGACGCCAGCTGGATCGAGCCCGACAAAAAAGACCAGGCTCAGACTCTGGGCTACACCGTGGTGGATGCCAGCACGGTCGTTGCGACCCACCTGAACCAGATTCTGCAGAAACACGCCCATGAATTGCTTGGGCACGAGGAAGTCCAGAAATGGCTGGATCAGCTCGAAAAAATGTCTCCCAAGCTGGCCGAAGAGCTGGTGCCCACCACCGTTTCCATCAGCCTGCTGTTGAAAGTGCTGCAGAACCTGCTGAAAGAGGAAGTGCCGATCCGGGATATGCGATCGATTGCCGAGGCGATCGTGAACGTGCATCCGAAGAGTCAGGACCCGAAAGTTCTGACCACCATGGCCCGTCAGGCGCTGCGGCGGATGATCATCCAGAGCATCTGTGGCAACGACAGTGAAATACCGGTGATCACGCTAGATCCGGATCTGGAACAGTTATTGCTGAAGTCGGTACAACAGAGTCAACAATCTGGCGGACAGGACGATATTGGCCTGGTGCTGGAGCCCAACATGGTTGAGAAGCTTCAGCGGTCCCTGAGGGACAGCGTCCAGCGACAGGAAATGCTGGGCAAACCGGCCATTTTGCTGGTGTCCGGACCTCTCAGGCCGGTGCTGGCAAGGTTTGCAAGTTATGGCGTAGAGCGCCTGCACGTTCTGTCCTACCAGGAGGTGCCTGATAACAAACAGATAACCATTGTGGCTTCCGTCGGCCAGTAAGGTCACGGCTCACATAGCGGCAGGCGAAGGATATCGCGGGCCCCGGAGGAAAGTTCATCATGAAAGTAAAACGGTTTTTCGCACAAAGCATGTCTGAGGCGCTGCGCCAGGTCCGCGAGCAGATGGGCGACGACGCGGTGATTCTTTCCAACCGTCGGGTCGATGGTGGTGTCGAAATTGTGACGGCTTTGGATTACGACGAAAACATGGCGCGTCAGCGTCTGGGTGACGCTGCTAAAGAAGCGACCAATGGATCCCGGTTGGCGGAATTGCAGGCCGAACAGCATCGTCAGCTGGAAGATGAATTGAATCGCTCCAGGGACCGGATTCGTGAAGTTCGCGAGACCCAGTCAGAAAAAGAGCGGGTGGAGCAACCGGCAGTGAGGCATCCCCAGAGTGCGCAGAACCGTTTTTCGGAGGCGGAGACGGACGCCTCCGATCCATTTTCCGAAAAGGCCTATTCGGGCGAGTTGGCGCAGATGCGGGCGGAGATCAGTTCACTTCGCGATATGATGAGCGCACAGCGCCATGAGGCTGCGGAAAAGCCGGCGAATAATGCGGTTCAGCAGCGACTGACCGAGCGGCTTCAGGAATTTGGGCTGGGTCTGGAACTGGCGGGAAGCCTGGCGCGGCGGCACCGGGAAGGTCGGCTGGAGGAAGGTTGGAAACAGTCCCTTAAAATGCTGTCAGCGGGTCTAAAAACCAATCGTGCAGAGTGGGGCGAAGCAGGTGGTGTTTATGCCCTGGTTGGCCCGACAGGTTCAGGCAAGACAACAACGATCGGCAAGCTGGCGGCGCATTACGTGCTTCAGCACGGCCCCGAATCCCTGGCGCTTGTGACTACCGATCGTTACCGCGTTGCGGCACACGAACAGTTGTTTGTATTCGGACGGATTCTGAACGTGCCTGTCCGGGTGGTTGATGAACGCCACTCTCTGGACGATATTCTGGATGACCTGTCTGATCGTCATCTGGTGTTGATTGACACGGCGGGGCTGACCAGCTCCGATAAAGGCTATGAAGAACAGCTCGATGAGCTGGCCAAGAGTCATCATCGTATACAGACGCATCTGGTTGCATCTGCGACCAGTCAGCCTCGGATCATGAAATCCGTCTGGCATTGCTATAAGATGGCAAATCTCTCTGGTTGTGTGGTCACCAAAACGGACGAGGCGTTGACCCTGGGAGAGGCTCTGGGGTTCGTCATGGAGACAGGTTTGCCGGTGGCTTACTACACTAATGGACAGAAAATCCCTGAGGATCTGCACCGAGCTGAGTCTGTCACGCTGGTGAGAATGGCTGTAGAAAGGCTGAAGCAGCTCCAGCAACAGAATGCCGTTGCAGTGTAGGAATACACTCTAAAAACAATGCAGAGCACTCGCTCAGGCGGGGCAAGAGAACAGAGTCAGTATGAGCAGACCACACCCGGTTCAGGTAATTGCGGTTTCAGGCGGAAAAGGGGGCGTTGGTAAGAGCAACGTGTCAGTCAATCTTGGCATTGCGCTGTCCCAGATGGGGCGTCGTGTGGTTCTGCTGGATGCAGACCTCGGCCTGGCCAACATTGACGTACTGCTTGGTATAACAGCCAATCGCAATATTCAGGATGTTATTTCCGGTGAGTGCGACCTGAGAGACGTGTTGGTGAACGGCCCCGGCGGCATCAAGATTGTGCCCGCATCATCCGGAACCCAGCGAATGACCCAGCTTTCCAATATGGAACATGCGGGTTTGATCAATGCGTTCAGCGAGCTGGGTGACCAGATTGACGTATTGATTGTGGACACTGCTGCCGGTATTTCAGAATCCGTTGTCAGTTTTCTTCGCGCGTCCCAGGAGCTGCTTCTGGTGGTGTGCGACGAACCTACCTCGATTACTGATGCCTACGCCCTGATCAAATTAATGAATCGGGATTACGGCACCAACCGATTCCGTATCCTTGCCAATCAGGTCCGAAATGAGCAGGAAGGTCGTCATCTGTTTGATAAATTAACGCGAGTAACCGAGCGGTTCCTGGATGTGGCGCTACAATATGTAGGAATAGTGCCGTATGACGAAGCGGTTAAAAAAGCAGTGCAAAGACAAAAAGCGGTTCTGGATGCATACCCACGGGCTAAGGCGTCTCTCGCAATCAAGGCGCTGGCTGAAAAAGTCGACAACTGGCCATTACCATCATCTCCCAGAGGACATCTGGAATTCTTTGTGGAGCGGCTCGTCGAAGTCTGATTTTGATCCTGTCATTGAGTAACCGGATACATGACATTGGCGAAAGAACTCGGAATTTATAAGAGAACCGGATCAGGCGGCGCTTCAGCACTGGTTGAGGAGCATGCCCCTCTGGTCAAGAAAATTGCACTTCACCTGATGGCGAGACTCCCTCCATCCGTTCAGCTGGAAGACCTCACGCAAGCTGGCATGATGGGGCTCCTGGAAGCGGCGCAACGCTACAGTTCGGACAAAGGCGCTACTTTCGAAACCTACGCTGGCATTCGAATTCGTGGCGCCATGGTGGATGAGATTCGCAAGGGCGACTGGGTTCCCAGGTCAGTTCACCGAAATGCTCGTCGTATTGCCCGAGCGATCAAAACAGTGGAAGACCGTCTGGGACGAGAAGCCCAGGATTGGGAAGTGGCGGAAGAGCTGGGTCTGGACATTAACGAATACTACGCCGGACTCAGTGATGCCAACAGTGGGCGGCTTTTTAGTCTGGATGAGCTTAATGATTCGGGTGAGCTGCCGATAGACCAAACAGACGCGGATGATAACCCTCTGGAAGATCTGGCATCAGACAGCTTCCGAAGCAGCCTGGTCGGTGCCATCGAGGAGCTGCCAGAGCGAGAAAAATTGGTTTTGAGTCTCTACTATCAGGAAGAGCTCAACCTGAAAGAAATCGGCGCTGTCCTGGGAGTGAGCGAGAGCCGGGTCAGCCAGATACACAGCCAGGCAGCACTTCGTTTAAGGGGTCGGCTGTCAGAATGGCATCAGTAACCGAAACAGCGGATTAATCAATGGCCTGCTAAACTGTAGGCCAACGACAAAGAATGAATTCTGGGCATTTCTAACTGGAGGTCCCATTGGACAAAAACATGAAAATCCTGATCGTGGATGATTTCTCAACCATGAGACGGATCATTAAAAACCTGCTGCGAGACCTCGGTTTCACCAACACCGATGAAGCAGATGACGGCAACACCGCTCTGCCTATGCTCAAGAGCGGCAAGTACGATTTTCTGGTAACGGATTGGAATATGCCGGGTATGTCCGGCCTGGATCTGCTCAAGGAAGTTCGTGCTGACGACGATCTGAAAACACTGCCTGTGCTGATGGTGACGGCAGAGGCAAAGCGTGACCAGATCGTTTCGGCTGCGCAGGCCGGGGTAAACGGGTATGTGGTTAAGCCGTTCACGGCAGCGGTTCTCAAGGAAAAGATTGAGAAGATCTTCGAACGAATCCAGTAACCAGAGGTTGGATGGGCTCCATGAGCAAGCGCGAGAAAGACCATCAAAGCCTCGATCCCGAGGTCACCGAGAAGCTCCGCAATCAGGCTGCTGAGCTGGTTGAGCAGGTCAATGCCGGTGATTATGCCCGAGCGATGACGCTGATCAACGACCTGAGCGAAGTCAGGGATCAGAGCTTATATAGGGAAGTGGGGCGGCTGACACGCAGCCTGCACGAGGCGATCCGGAATTTTCAGATTGATCCTCGCAACGCCGAGCAATCTGAAGCGCTGTCGATGATGTCTGATGCGTCAGATCGGCTTGAATACGTGGTGCAGATGACCAGCAAGGCTGCCAATCGCACGATGGATCTTGTTGAAGAGGCGATGCCTCGTGCCAGCTCTATGAGGGATGAAGCCGCCGAACTGCGCGATGAATGGCAAAGGTTGCGCCGCAGAGAAATGAAGCCGTCAGAATTCAGAGCCCTGTACGCTCGAATCGATACCTTCTTCATTAATTTGAATGCCGATGCAGGCGCGACCTACGACAACCTGTCCGAGATTTTGCTGGCTCAGGATTTTCAGGATCTGACAGGGCAGGTTATCCAGAAGGTCACAACACTGGTCAAGGAAGTGGAAGAACACCTTTTGAACCTTGTGGTTATGGCGAGCCATGTGGATCAGATGACTGGCACAGTGCACGAACTGGAAGAAAAGGAAAAGGAATCTTCCGAGAAAGGCGTTGGCCCGCAGATCAATTCTGAAGAGCGGGAAGATGTGGTTTCCGGACAGGACGACGTAGATGATCTGTTATCGAGCCTTGGTTTCTGAGTTGAGAGGGTAACGCATGGCGTTAGATGCTGATGAAGAGATTTTACAGGACTTTCTCGTAGAGGCCGGTGAAATACTCGAAAAGCTGTCTGAAGAATTGGTGGAGCTTGAACAGCGTCCCGACGACAGTGATTTGCTGAACGCCATTTTCCGTGGGTTCCACACAGTAAAGGGCGGTGCAGGTTTCTTGCAGTTGGAAGCACTGGTGAATTGTTGCCACTCCGCGGAAAACGTCTTCGACACCCTTCGCAATCACAAGCGGAAAGTTAATTCCGATTTGATGGATGTTGTGCTGGAGGCGCTCGATAACGTTAACTCCATGTTCGAGGAGGTGCGTCATCGCGAGGAACCCACGCCAGCGCCAGAACAACTGATTCAGGCACTGGACAAGCTAGCAGTCCCCGAAGGCGATGAAGACCCCGAGGACGCTGAAGAACCTGAAGCAGGCAGTGATGATGAGGACGAGGAGGGCTCTGACTCAGACGACTCGTCCAACGACAGCGAAGATGACGGTGGCGACATCACTGACGACGAGTTCGAGCAGCTTCTGGACGCCCTGGAAGACGAAAAGAAAGCCAGCGGTAGTGCCAAGCCGGCGGCGAAAGCAGAGTCATCAGATTCAGACAATGATGATGACGAAATCACTGATGATGAATTCGAGAGCCTGCTGGATGATTTGCACGGAAAAGGCCAGTTTTCCGGCCCACCACCGGTAGACGAGAAGAAAGACGACAAGAAACAAGACACGGCGAAGGACAAGTCTTCAGGGGATAGTTCAGATCAGGGCGGTGATCCGGATCTGATCAGTGATGATGAATTCGAAAAGCTCCTGGACGATCTTCACGGCAAAGGCGGCAGCCCCACCGAAGGTAAGGCCGACGAGAAATCTGCCCCTGCCAAGAAACAGCCGGCTGCGAAGAAAGACTCTTCAGAGAAGAAAGAGTCATCTGCGAAAAAAGAGTCTTCAGCCAATAAAGAGCCTTCAGCGAAGAAAGAGTCCTCAGCCAAGAAAGAGCCCCCAGCCAAAAAAGAGCCGTCAGGGAATAAAGACTCCGCAGCCAAGCCCGAATCCGGAAAAGAAGCTGGCAATGCCGCAGCGCCTGCCATGCCTGGCCGCGATGCTAATGCTCCGGTGGCCGAAACGTCCGTCCGCGTCGACACCAAGCGGTTGGACGACATCATGAACATGGTGGGGGAGCTGGTGCTGGTTCGAAATCGTCTTCAGCGTCTGGGTACCGACAGTGAAGATGAGCACTTGCACAAAGCGGTGTCGAATCTGGATGTTGTCACGACGGATCTGCAGTCTGCGGTGATGGCCACACGGATGCAGCCCATCAAGAAAGTGTTTGGTCGTTTCCCCCGGGTGGTTCGTGATCTGGCCCGAAGCCTCAAGAAAGAGATCAATCTTGAGATGCACGGGGAAGATACCGACCTGGACAAAAACCTGGTAGAGGCGTTGTCTGATCCTTTGGTCCACCTGGTTCGCAACTCCGTTGATCACGGCATAGAGTCGCCTGAGGTTCGCGAGAAGGCCGGCAAACCCCGGCAGGGCAATGTGGTGTTGTCTGCAGAGCAGGAGGGTGACCACATTCTGCTTTCCATCAGTGATGATGGTGCGGGTATGGACCCGGACGTGCTCAGACGCAAGGCTGTCGAGAAAGGCGTATACGAACAGGACGCTGCAGATCGTCTGACCAATAACGAATGCTACAACCTGATTTTCTCGGCCGGCTTCTCCACCAAGGACCAGATCTCTGATGTCTCTGGTCGCGGTGTGGGTATGGATGTGGTCAAAACCAAAATCAGTCAACTGAATGGCCAGATCAATGTCGAGTCTGAGCTCGGCAAAGGGTCGCGGATTGTTATCAAAGTGCCGTTGACTCTGGCGATCATGCCTACTCTGATGATTATGCTGGGCGAACAGTCGTTCGCCTTGCCGCTGGTCAATGTGGTGGAAATATTCCATCTGGATCTGACCAAGAAAAATGTTGTGGACGGTCGCGAATGCATTGTGGTGCGGGACAAGGTTTTCCCGATTTTCCACATCAAACGCTGGCTGGTTAGAGACGGTGGCCCAGAACCTGAAAGCGGGCACGTGGTCATCGTTGCGATGGGAACGCGCCGCGTCGGGTTTGTAGTGGACCAGCTGATTGGCCAGGAGGAGGTTGTCATCAAGCCCCTTGGCCGTGCGCTCCAGGGTACCCCCGGTATGGCGGGTGCCACCATCACCGGTGACGGCCGTATCGCACTTATTATCGATGTTCCGAGCCTGCTGCAGCACTACGGCTAAGGGAAGTAATGCAGCATGGCCAGGTTTAGGAGAAATGGATGACGGTTTCTGTCCTGGTCGTTGACGATTCAGGGTTTTTCCGCAAACGACTGACGGAGATACTGACGGCTTCTGGCCAAATCAAGGTGGTTGGTGTTGCGACGAACGGCCGTGAGGGCGTTGAGCTGGCCGAGAAGCTGAAACCAGACGTCATCACCATGGACTACGAAATGCCGGTCATGGATGGCATTTCTGCGGTTCGGGAAATTATGAGCAAACGGGCGGTGCCCGTGCTGATGTTTTCGTCGCTCACTTACGAGGGCGCCCGGGTCACACTGGATGCTCTTGAAGCCGGGGCTGTCGATTTTCTGCCCAAAAACTTTGAAGAGATTGCCAGGGATTCCAGTCAGCTCCAAAAGATACTGATTGAACGGATTCTGGATGTTGCCCGCAGCCAGCCTGGCAACAAGGCACCAACTCCTGCAAAGGCGCCGTCCTCCGCGGCGAAACCCTCATCGAGCCCATCAGCGGGTCGTGAGCGGTCCGCCACCAAGACGCCGGAGCGCGTAGCAGAAAAGGCGCCTGAGCAGCCGGAAGCACCCAGAAGAAGCGCCCGCCGAGGCGCTGCGAAGCATTACAGCGTGGTTGCGATTGGCACGTCGACCGGTGGCCCAGTGGCTCTGCAGCGAGTTCTTGTGGGACTCCCGGCGTCTTTCCCTGCGCCCATTCTGTTGATTCAACATATGCCCGCGAGTTTTACGCCGGCGTTTGCAGAGCGTCTCAACAAACTGTGCAAAATTGAGGTCCGCCAGGCCGAGGACGGCGATCCGTTGAAGCCCGGCGTGGCGTTATTGGCCCCGGGTGGTAAACAGATGATTGTTGATAACCGCGGCGGCCAGGCGCGAGTTCGCATACTGCCAGGGGATGATCGTCTGCACTACAAGCCTTGTGTGGACGTTACTTTTGGTTCGGTGGCCAGAGCCTTCCCCGGCAAAACGTTGGGCCTGATCCTGACCGGCATGGGCGCAGACGGAAAAGAAGGCTGCCGCCTGATGAAGCAAAGTGGATCAGACGTCTGGTCCCAGGATGAGAAATCCTCGGTCATCTATGGCATGCCGATGGCGGTAGCCAAGGCCGGTCTGAGTGACGAAGTTCTGGCTCTTGATGAGATTGGCGCGCGGTTGGTAGAAGGAGTCAGCTAATGGACATCCTTAGCCTCCTCGGTATCATTCTTGCTTTTGCGGCGATTCTTGGAGGTAATCTTCTTGAGGGTGGGGCGCTGGGATCGTTGTTTAATGGTCCCGCAGCCTTGATCGTCATCGGCGGCACCCTGGCGGCGACGATTCTGCAAACGTCCTGGCCGCTGCTGAAACGGGCGGTTAGCCAGGTTCGCTGGGTGTTTTTCCCGCCTTATATCAGTCTGGAAGACGGCATTGGAAAAGTCATTGATTGGAGCGTGAAAGCTCGGAAGCAGGGGCTTCTGGGGCTGGAGGGTCTGGCTGAAAAGGAGCCGGAACGTTTTGCGCGTAAAGGACTTCAGTTACTCGTAGACGGATCCGAAGCCGAAACCATTCGCAGTATCATGGAAGTGGATCTGGAATCCCGGGAGCAGCGGGATACTGAATCCGCCCGGGTGTTTGAAGCCATGGGTGGCTACTCTCCAACCATCGGTATTATCGGTGCGGTCATGGGTCTGATCCAGGTCATGACCAATCTTGAAGACCCACAATCCCTTGGCAGCGGTATTGCCACCGCTTTTGTTGCCACCATCTACGGCGTTGCTCTGGCCAACCTGCTGTTTTTCCCGGTCGCCAACAAGCTCAGGGGTATTCTGCGCGAGCGTACGCGGTACGAAGACATGATGATTGATGGGATCATCGCGATTGCCGAAGGTGAGAACCCGAAATCCATCGAACTAAGGTTAAGAGGCTTCTTGCAGTGATCCGACGTCGCAGGACAGAGGAAGACGATCTGCACAACACGGAGCGCTGGCTGATCTCCTACGCCGACTTTATCACGCTGCTGTTTGCATTCTTTGTGGTGATGTATTCGGTATCGTCCGTTAACGAGGGCAAATATAAGGTTCTGTCTGAAACACTGACCGGCGTATTCAACGCGCCTCAACGATCTTTCCAGCCAATCGAAATTGGCGAACGGCCACAGGGGTCGCCCGAACAAGCTGCCGAAGACGTGATCCAGCCTCCGGTCACGGAAGCGCCCCGAAACCCCACGATGGATGAAGCAGGCCGAACCGAGGCGTTGCGGGCAATGGCTGATCAACTTGCGCTGGAATTTGATGAGCTGATCAACCAGGGCGTGGTGACGGTAGAGAGCAACGAGGAATGGTTAGAACTCAGTCTGCGCAACAGTCTGCTGTTTGGCAGTGGTGATGCTGAACCCCACTACGACGCCTTTGAGGTGATCGAGACCATTGCTTCGGTGCTGGTTGATAAAGACAACGCGGTTCGGGTTGAAGGGTTCACTGACAACCAGCCTATCCGTACCAACGCCTTTCCTTCCAATTGGGAGCTTTCCGCTGCCAGAGCTGCGGCCGTTGTCCGTATGCTGACCATGGAAGGCGTTGACGCACAGCGCCTGGCCGCGGTCGGTTATGGCCAGTACCAGCCGGTAGCCCGCAACGATACCGAAGAAGGCCGCCGCCGGAATCGCCGGGTGGTGCTGCTGATTTCCCGGGATGCCAGCATTCGCGGTGCCATGAGATAAGGCTGCGCCTGATTTAACAGGCACTTCTGGCAAGTTGGCACAATATCTGTATTTCTTCTCCTGAAAATCCTGTAGCGGCAATTGCTTGCCGAAATTTCTTCAAGTTGGGCCGATACCAGCCGATAATTCATTTAGGATTCCGGCGGTACCGGAGCCGGTCATACTGGGGAGTTGAACGTGCGAATCTGGGCGGTAGCGAATCAAAAAGGTGGTGTGGGCAAGACAACTACCGTAGTTGCGCTGGGTGGTCTGTTGGCCGAGCAGGGTAAGCGGGTGCTGATGGTTGACCTGGATCCCCACGGGTCCCTGACCAGCTGGTTCGGATATGACCCGGACTCGCTTTCTCACAGTGTGTTTGATCTTTTTCAGCACCAGGGCAAAGTACCTGATGGCTTGCCTGCGCAACTGATCACTGACACCAGCAGCGACAATTTGTCGCTGCTGCCGGCCAGTACCGCATTGGCGACCCTGGAACGCAAAATGGTTGGCGTTGAGGGCATGGGGCTCATCATCTCACGCTCACTCGCTCAGCTTTGGGACGATTTTGACTACGTGTTGCTGGACAACACGCCCTCGCTTGGGGTGCTGATGGTCAATGCATTGGCGGCCGCCCAGCACCTTATTATTCCGGTGCAGACAGAATTTCTTGCGATCAAGGGGTTGGAGCGGATGCTGCACACCCTTCAGATGATTATGCGTTCCCAAAAGAACAACCTGTCCTACACCATTGTGCCGACGCTGTTTGATCGCCGCACACAGGCATCGGTCAAGAGTCTCAATCAGCTTCGTAAATCCCATCAAGACACTCTCTGGCGATTCGCGATACCCGTCGATACACGTTTTCGGGATGCCAGCCAGGCCGGGCTAACGCCCTCCGCGTACGACCCTGATACCCATGGCGTCCGGGCCTACGCTCGTTTACTGAAAGATCTTCCAGAACTCATCAGCGCCCGCACGGAGCGCCGGGATGGCTGACAAAAAATTGACACAGGTAGCCGATCCCGCCAATGCGATCGCAAGCTATCTGGATGAACTGCTGCACACAGCGACCGACTCTGCCAAGGATGAAACCGCGGTGGTAGAAGAGTTGTCCGTTGAAACAGTATCCGCGCCAGAACCAGAACCAGAACCAGAGCCAGAGCCAGAGCCAGAAACAGAAACAGAAACAGAAACAGAAACAGAAACAGAAACAGACGTTGAAGAAGCGGAAGACAATGCCCCTGAAGCCAAAGCTGAAACTGTGGAAGGGTTTGCCCCTTCGCCGCCTTCCGAGGAGCCTCCGGGTAGACCGGACTGGTCCCACAAGCCGTTTGAATGCCTGATTTTCACCGTGGCGGGGTTGAAACTGGCGGTGCCATTGATTCTATTGGGAGCGATCCATCGTATCGATGAACCTGTAAAACCTATTCCAGGAAGCCCAAAATGGTATATGGGCATGCGTCCGGATCGGGGGCATAATCTGCGGGTGGTGGATTCCGCAGAGTGGATTATGGCAGGCCGTGCGCCTGCAGATGCCCGCGAACATTATCGGTTTGTGATCAGGCTGGACAGCAGTGAATGGGGCCTGGCCTGCGATGACGTGGCCCAGTCATTCACGCTGAAGCCAGATCAGGTGCGATGGCGGACGGCCCGTAGCAAGCGTCCATGGCTGGCAGGTACGGTGATTGAACACATGTGCGCGCTGATTGATGTGAAATCTATGGCTGACCTGCTGGTGCGCGCCGAGCGCGAGCATCATCTGGATCTTAGCTAAACAGCAAATAGGTGATCTGCCAGACTTCACTGGCACGGTTTGTGCCCTGAACTATAGTAATGGGCACTGATGATGATTTTTTGACGATCAGGTTGCCCGTCGGGCAGCCGAACAGGAGATAGAAGGTTATGGCATCCCCGAGCGGACAACAGAATCAGGCTCATGATGATCAGGTATTGCAGTACGTGACCTTCCGGCTGGATGACGAAACGTACGGCCTTGATGTAATGCGGATTCAGGAAGTACTTCGCTACACAGAAATTGCCCCCGTGCCCGGCGCACCCGATTACGTGCTTGGCATCATCAATCTTCGGGGTAATGTGGTCACGGTGATTGACACCCGGCGCCGGTTCGGGCTTGCCGATGCGGAAGTCACCGATGCGACCCGGATTGTGGTGATGGAATCTTCCAACCAGGTGATGGGTGTTCTGGTGGATTCGGTGGCCGAGGTGGTGTACCTGAAAGCCAGTGAAATTGAGACAGCACCCAATGTGGGGAACGAGGAAAGCGCCAAGTTCATCCAGGGGGTGTGTAACAAAAACGGCGAACTGATCATTCTGGTCGAGTTCGACAAGATGCTGTCAGACCACGAGTGGGCTGAGATCTCCGCACTGTAAAGCCGGTTTTGACCGGAGACAGATCGAAGATGGACGCCTTCGTGGCTCTCAAAACGAGAACATAACGAGGACGTCCGTCATGATTGATCTGATTCTTTCCCAGGCTCCCTGGATCCTGACCGTGGCCATCCTGGGCCTGATGTGCGTTCAGGGCCTGGTATTTCACCGGCAAATCCGCCAACTCAGAAGTGAACTCAAACAGAGATATGAAGATCTGGGCCGCGAGCTTCACGCAACTGCCAGCGGCAGTATGGGGGTCGGGCAAAGAGTCGTTGCGTGCGAGCGTCAGCTTCATGAGCTTCATGGTACCCTGGACGAGATGCGCCAGAATGACCCGCTGCGAGTATCCTACGACGAGGCCTCTCGCCTGGTTGATTTAGGAGCAGACATCGACGATCTTATGAACACCTGCGGTATATCCCGTCCAGAGGCTGAGCTGGTGTCTGCATTGAGGAAGCGTCAGGCAGCCTGAAACCCGAACTTCAGGGCGCTATTGGATGAAGCATTTAGATCCGAGAGCGGAGGACGCTCTCATTGCTGTACGTCGAAGTGAATTTGTCGCGAGTTCCGACCTGTCGTCTTTCGTTTCCGGCCATTCGATCCCCCAGAAACACGCGTTACGACACCTTCTCACGTTGATGCCTGAAATCGCCCCCGATCAGACGCTGATGCACATTGGGGGTGGTGCTGGCTATGTGGCTGCTGTTCTGGCCAAGCTTGCAGGAAAAGTGGTTTACGTCGATCGCAACCCGGCAGTCGCCGAGGCAGCTAAAGAAAGGTTCTCGCGTCTGGGCGCTACCAACATTGATGTGATCGTCGGTGATGCGGAGCAAGACCTCGCTGTCGATGGTCTGTGCGATGTCCTTTTGTGTACGACGTTTATTGCTTCTTACGCCCCGTTAAGCCCCTATCTTCGAGAGAATGGATTGCTTGTGTGTCTTGAGGGGCGTGCAGGTCCGGTTCCCAGTCTCGCTCTGTATACCAAAAAAGCCGGGGTTCTTGGCAGAGAACGAACGCTTGGTTGGGTTGATTTCAAACGCAACTCTGAGCAGATACTTATCGACCTGGGTGTTGTCGATCAAACGTCTCTGGACGCCGCCCGTTTGGAGGCAGAGCGCTCAGGGAAAAGACTTCTTGATGTGATTCGTGAGCGTCTGCATCTTGAGGAGGCGGATCTCTACCGTACCCTGGCGAAGCAGAGGCAAATGGAGCTCTTTGCAGCGGACGACCTGCTTCCTACTCTGAAGCCGGATCTGTTTCGCCGCTTTTCACGTGCTTTTCTGGATCTTTCGCGGTTGATTCCAGTGCGCGAGCAGGATGGCAAGCTCCTGGTTGTCACCGATGACCCTGATGCCAGAACCGATCAGTTGGAAAGACTGACCAAGACCGCTGATATCGAGTGTGCGCTCGTGTCAGCAACGGATTTCAAGAGGCTGTGGTCGTCTCTGGATCTCACGGTAAAAGGTCAGGAGTTTGTTGCCGACCATGGCGAAGTAGCTTCGGGCCAGGGAAGTCATCTCCATGCTGAGTCTGACGATCTGTTGGCCGGCGAGAATGGACGAAACCAACTGAGTCCCTATCTCGTGTCTGTTTACGAGGCCATTCTGCTTGATGCGGTCAGCGAGAAAGCAAGTGATATCCACATTGAAATTTATCATAAACGAGTTCGGCTAAGGATTCGGGTTGATGGTGAGTTGCACGAACTGACCCAATATCAGCTTTCGCCCAGGGAGCTGAAAGGCATTGTTAATGTCATCAAGCTTCGGGCTGAGCTGAATATTGCTGAGCATCGGCTACCTCAGGGTGGTAGGTCCGTATTGAAGGTGGGGAACACCTCTTACGACCTGCGTGTTCAAACCCAGCCTTCGCTTCATGGCGAACACATCATTATCCGATTGCTGCCTCAGACCGGTCGAGCAATGACGATCGCAGAGCTCGGCATGTCCGAATCAGTGGGTTCACGCTATCAACGTTTGCTGGATAATCCCGCTGGACTGGTTCTGGTCGTCGGCCCAACGGGCTCCGGGAAATCCACGACCCTCTACGCAGGGCTTCAGACTTTGGCAGACGATGGCAGGCGCAAGGTCATTACTGTAGAAGACCCGATCGAGTACTCCATTGATAATGTTCAGCAAACACGGGTCAGGCCAGATATAGGGTTTGGCTTTTCTGATGCCATGCATTCGTTTGTCAGAGAGGATCCTGACGTGATTATGGTGGGAGAAATCCGGGATCAGAAAACAGCGCTTGAGGCTATCCGTGCCTCGCAGACTGGGCACGTTGTGCTCTCAACCTTGCATTGCAATGACGCTGTCGACTCTCTTCAAAGACTGTACGACCTTGGAATCCACCCAAACTCTATTGCGGGCGAGCTTCTGGCGGTTATTGCTCAACGCCTGGCAAAGCGCGTTTGCCACCACTGCCGTAAGCCTTCAGAGCCGGATCAGGCGATTCTGGATGAGCTATTCCCGGACGGTGCGCCATCAGACTTCCGGTGTTACGTTGGCGCCGGCTGTGCGAACTGTAAGGGGCGAGGAACCAGTGGCCGGGTTGCCATTGTTGAATACCTGGAGGTCAATAGTGATATCCGCGATGCGATTTCATCTCAACCACCCGTTGGAGAGCTGCGCTGGCGGGCTCTGGATGCCGGCTTGGTCACCATGCGCGATAGCGCTCTGGACCATGTCATTGAGGGGATCATTCCGTTGACCGAATTGCCCAGGATACTGCCGATGGAAAGAATGGCTCCGGAAGTTCGTGGTGGCAGAAGGAACAAGGCATGACCAATACGGGTCCAGAAAACAAGCGAAAACTCCAGCGAGAGCCCGCTGAAATTGCCTTCAGGGAAGAACTGGAACGTCTGGCCGCATCGGACACCGGTCCGGTTCCTCCCGGTTGGCGTTTGTCACCAAGGTCCGTTGAAGCGTTCATTCTGGGTGACGAGTCGAAAGGCATTGAACGTAAATTCGTTGCTGAGCGATCAATGGTCTCGCGCATTATCGTGTCGCTCTGTACGAACAGGGGGTGTTTGCTGGTCGGTGAGCCGGGCACCGCCAAGTCCTGGCTTTCAGAGTTGTTGACGGCTGCCATTTCCAGCGATTCAACGCTGACTCTGCAAGGTGGCGCAGTCACGAATGTTGGTCAGCTTCTATACAGTTGGAATGAGTCCATCCTGAGTGCCAAGGGCCCATGTCTATCCGCTCTGGTTCCCAGCCCGCTCTTGAGAGGCATGATGGAAGGGCGTCTGGTGCGTTTCGAAGAGATCGCTCGATGCCCGCAGTCTTTGCAGGATGCCCTCCTTTCCGTTTTGTCGGACCGTGTTGTAGTCATTCCGGAGCTTTCCGGTGAAGACGGCGTGATTTTTTCCCGAGAGGGTTTCAATCTGATTGGCACTTCCAACAGTCTCGACGAAGGCATATTTCGAATGAGCGCTGCCCTCAAGCGTCGACTGGGTTTTGAGGAGATTCGCCCCATCCGAAACCTTGAGGATGAAATGGAGGTTGTGGTCCGCGAAACCCGACGGGCGAATCTGGCCTCTGGCATTTCCATCGAGTTGGACCCTGGAGTGCTCGAAGTACTTGTCACCATGTTTCACGAGCTCAGAAATGGCCAGACCCTGGATGGACGAAGCACTGATCGTCTCGCAGGAGCCGTGCTTTCAACCGCTGAGGCGGTCGCAGTTGCACATGCCGCCAGTTTGAACGCCTGGTATTACGGAGGTGGGCACGGCGGGCTGACTGTCGACGTTTTGATGAATCATCTGGTGGGAACCGCCCTCAAAGATGAGCCCCAAGATCGTCGACGGCTGAAACACTATTTCGAAACGATCGTGTCGAGCCGATCCGGGCAGAACTGGCAGCGTGCCTGGGCATTGCGCTCATTGATCAACTGATGGCCGGCGAAGGTTGCTCGCGTCTTCAGGCGTGCGTCCCTCCAGATTGAAAGCAAATGCCAGTATCTCGGCAATGACCCGGTAGAGGGTTTCGGGTATTTCGTCGTTTAAATCCAGTCGGGCCAGAATGCCGGCCAGTTCCGGATTTTCGTAAAGTGGCACACCATGTTCCCTTGCGATCCGAATGATCTCCTCTGCCAGCTCCCAGGTGCCTGTGGCCGCAATGGTGGGGGCTCGTTCGCCGTCGTATTTCAGCGCCACAGCGGCGGGAGATGAAGACGCTGATTCCTGCTGATTCTTCATGCCCGTGTATCCACCAGTCGATGTTCAAGGTGAGTGGTGGCGCCCTGGGGGATGCCTCTCCGGCATTCCAGATCCACCACCTCCAGCCCGAGATTCGCGAAGCTCTTGCGAAGTTCCGGCAACTGCTCACGGGCCTGTTGTAGCGTCGATTGTCTTTCGGCCCAGACCTGGGCAGACACCTGTCCTTGGCCAAGCGATACATCAAAGTGCATGGGCCCGGACTCGTCGAGATTCATGGCCAGAGAAAGTTTCCATTCCGTGTTTCTGGACCTGGCTTTGTCAGTGGATTCGTCCTGGCTCGCCTGTTCTTCAATGCGCAATTGCATCACCCGGGGTTCGTTATTCTGGTTCAGCCAGGGCAGATCCATCACCAGCGTGTTGTTGGGAGCGGGGGCATCGGCCGTGGTCCGTGTTGAGAGAACCTGACTGTGGAGCTGATTGACCGTGATCCGGTTAAGAACACCTGCAAGCAACCGTAACATCTGCCCGACGCTGGCTGGTTCGGATGACGTTTGCGGCGATTGACTGGCCGATGGTGCCGGGAATTGCAGGGGCGACTGCACAAGATCTGGCGTCGGAATAGGGGTAATGCGATTAAAGCTGTTGGCTGGTTGCCCCTGGTGCTCCAACAGCTGATGAATAATGCGGCCAATAGCCAGCTTCAGATCCGAAGGAGGCGCCTCGGGTGCTCTTGCGGTTCGCGATTCGGCAAACAGTCCGCTTCGCTCAATCCATTGCTGGATCTGTTGCGTTGCGGCTTGCTTTGAACCGCTTGCGAGTGATGTATAGCTTCCTGTGCCCAGAGGGTTCTGTGGTTTGCTGCCCATTTCTGCACCGGCCAGACCTGAGAGTGCCTGGCGGTTCGGCAGCAATTGGACGAGCTGTTCGATCGCTTGCCGGACAGGCGCTGGCAGTGGTTGTTGTGTGAGCCGTGCCAGTGGAAGTGAGGACGCCTCGGCCTTGTTGGTAGAAGCTGCCTGTTCTGGACTCACTCCCGTTGTCAGCGCGCTGAGTACTTTTGCCAGACCCGAATCTATGGATTGCTGCCATGGCAGGCGCTGGGCCAGGGCCCGTGACACCGTGGATTCAGCCGTGGCCGCGAGTTTGCCCAGTAAACGCAGTTCGTTGCCTGCTCTCATCACCTTGACCCAGTCGCCGGTTTCGAGCGAAGTGTCACCAATAGCGGCATTGACGGGCAGGGTTTGCCCGCGAACATCAAGAAGAAGGCGACTGGTACCTGATGATTGCTGGTTGATGATTTCAGCCACCCTGGCAAGGGTCGTTTCGCGATTTGCCAGTTTCAGCTGCGCAAGCTGTGCCTTCGCTGAGGTTGCGGGATTGGCGGAGCCGGTTTCGAGAGACTGAGCAACACCTTTGACCGGACCCGATGTCGGTTTCGCCTGTGAGCTTCTGTCTGTCGACTGGGGAGGTGGCGGATTACCGTTTGGTAACTTCATCGTTTTTCATTTAATGCCTGACCAGAGTATTCGTGAACCGCATTTGGTATTATAGCGCTCGCCGGTGAGCCTAGTCTTTCCAAACCCATGAATCAGCGCCGGGGCCCTAATGTCCGAGCCATTACTACAGGCTGTTAATCTGCATTGTGAGCGCGACGATCGTACCCTGTTTCGGGATCTGTCCTTCTCCATACTGCCCGGTACCCTGATCCGTGTCGAGGGCCCCAATGGCTCGGGCAAGACCACTTTGCTTCGTGTTCTGGCCGGTTTGAATGACAACGTTGAGGGCGATGTACTCTGGCGCGGTCAGCATCGCCGGCACCAACGCGAAGCTTTCCTGCAGAACACCCTGTACATTGGCCATCGGCCGGGTATCAAGGCGATGCTGACCCCTCTCGAGAATCTTCAGGCGCTTACGGCCGGCCGAGGGCAGCTTTCCGATCAGGTTCTGATACAGGCGCTCAAAGGAACAGGGCTGGCCGGGTTCGAAGGCGTACCCTGTCGCCGGTTATCTGCTGGGCAACAGCGCAGGGTTGCGCTGGCCAGGTTGTTGGTGTCAGACGAGCCACTGTGGATTCTTGATGAAATTTTCACCGCCATTGATGCTCAGGGTGTTGAAGCGCTGGAACGACTGCTGATGACCCGTGTCGCTGAGGGTGGCAGTGTCATTGTAACCACCCATCACGATCTTCAGGTTCCGAACATGCAGCGTATACAGCTTGGAGTTGGCGATGACGTCTGAGCTCGGCGCGATGAAAGCGGTCATATTGAGGGATCTGAAATCCGCCGTTCGTCAGCCCAGTGATCTTCTGAACCCATTGTTGTTCTTTGTGCTGGTGGTCATGCTGTTTCCGTTGGGTGTCAGCCCGGAAGTGGAATTTTTGCGCCAGGCCGGTGGCGGCATCCTGTGGGTGGCGGCGTTACTTTCGGTGTTGTTGTCGCTGGATCATCTGTTCAGACATGATTTTGACGACGGCACCCTGGAGCAACTTGTGCTCCAGCCCCAGCCGCTTTTTCTGCTGGTGCTGGCCAAAACCCTTGCACACTGGTTACTGACCGGGTTGCCATTGGTTGTATTGACGCCGTTATTGGCGGTTATGGTTCATCTTGACGGGAACTCCATTCGGGTTTTGTGTCTAACGCTGCTGATCGGAACGCCTGTGCTCAGCCTGATAGGCTCCATTGGGGCGGCATTAACCCTGGGGCTGAGGTCGGCAGGGGTGCTCTTGTCCCTGATGATCATTCCGCTGTACATTCCTGTTCTGATTTTCGGTACCGGTACAGTGATGGCAGCGGCAGATGGAACGCCTGTGGCGGGGCAATTAGCGCTGATGGGCGCCTGTCTGGTGCTGGCGTTGACGCTGGCCCCTTTTGCTTCGGCGGCCGCTCTTCGAATCAGCCTGTCGAACGGGTAATCTGGAAAAGACGAGAAAGGTAAACACTGGATGTGGCAATTTTTTCACAAGCTGGGATCGCCTAAATGGTTCTATGACATCGCGACCCGGTTGATGCCATGGCTGTTCTGGATCGGCGTTTCGCTGTTCATGGCGGGTGTGGTTTGGGGGCTGGCGTTTGCCCCGCCGGATTACCTTCAGGGCAACAGCTACCGCATTATTTTTATCCATGTACCTTCGGCGTTTCTGGCCCAGTCTGTTTACATCATGATGGCCGTGGCAGCCGTTGTCACATTGGTATGGCGCATGAAGTTGGCGGATGTTTTCATCAAATCTGCGGCGCCGGTTGGGGCAGTTCTGACTTTCCTGGCACTGTTCACCGGGGCGGTCTGGGGTAAGCCGACCTGGGGCACCTGGTGGATCTGGGATGCTCGCCTGACCTCCATGCTGATTCTGCTTTTTCTCTATTTCGGGGCGATTGCTTTGGGCAATGCCATCTCTGATGAAAAGTCTTCAGCCAGAGCCGTTGCCGTTTTGGTACTGGTCGGCGTGGTGAATATCCCGATCATTAAATATTCGGTTGAGTGGTGGAACACGCTGCATCAGCCAGCCACGTTCAAACTTACCGAAAAGCCCAGCATGCCGGCAGAGATGTGGGTTCCATTGCTGATGGCGGTGCTGGGATTGTATCTGTTGTTTGGCTGGCTGGCATGCCTGAGAATGCAGACGGAAATCCTGATTCGCGAGGGCAGAACCCGCTGGGTGAAAGCGCTGGTCCAGACGGGAGGGAATGCGTGATGGCCTTTGATTCATTCGATGCCTTTTTGGCGATGGGCGGCCACGGGCCTTACGTGTGGGCCTGTTATTTCGTCTTTTTTGCGCTTTTCATCGTATTGGTCATCTGGTCGCGTTATCAGCGCAGGTCCGCGATGCGCGGAATTGCCCGTCGAGAAAGCGGGGCTGGCAGTCCTGTCAGCGAACCCGCAACCGCGGATTTCGCGCGGGTTGAGTCCACCAAACGTTAATCAGACTGACATGCGTAGTCGCACATAACCACGAGTAGCCTAGATGCATCCTGTTCGGAAAAAACGCCTGACCATTGTTCTATTCCTTCTGATCGGCCTTTCGATTGCAGTGGCATTGACCACTTACGCGCTGCGCCAGAATATCAACCTGTTCTACGACCCCAGCCAGATCGCGGCCGGTGAGGCTCCGGTAGACGTTCGTATCCGCGCAGGTGGTATGGTGCAGGAGGATTCGGTTATTCGAGATCCAGAAAGCCTGAAAGTGGAATTCAAGGTCACTGATTTCACGTCGTCGGTACTGGTGGAGTACACCGGTATATTGCCGGATCTGTTTGCAGAAGGTCAGGGCGTGGTGGCGATGGGCCGCCTGGATGGTGAAGGTCGCTTTATGGCCGATCAGGTGCTGGCCAAACACGATGAGAACTACATGCCGCCCGAGGTAAACGATGCGCTTGAGAAAGCGGCCAGCCTACGGGCTGCTGAAAGCACTGGCGCAGCGGAATCCTCAACTGGCTATTAACACTGCCAACGCAAAAATGCTGGAGTGAATCGATGTATCCCGAACTCGGACAAATGGCTCTTATATTGGCTCTGTTGCTTGCCTCTCTGCTGGCGGTGGTACCGCTGGTGGGCTCTGTTACAGGTCGGGAGCAGCTTCAGGCATTTTCCAGGCCTTTGTCCGCCGGGCTCTTTGTCTTTGTGGCCCTGGCCTTCGCCTTGCTGACACATGCCTTCCTGACGGATGATTTTTCGGTGGCTTATGTGGCCAATAACAGCAACAGCATGCTGCCGTGGTATTACAAGTTCAGTGCGGTCTGGGGTGGCCACGAGGGATCGCTGCTTTTATGGATACTGATGCTGGTGGGCTGGACTCTGGCCGTCGCGGTTTTCAGCCGTCGCCTGCCCACGGTGATGGTGTCGCAGGTGCTGTCCGTGATGGGCATGGTGACGGTGGGTTTCTTGCTGTTCACCATTCTGACCTCCAACCCCTTTGACCGTATTCTTCCAAATGTTCCAGCCGATGGTGCGGATCTGAACCCGTTGCTGCAGGATTTCGGCCTGATTATTCATCCACCCATGCTGTACATGGGCTACGTTGGTTTCTCGGTTGCCTTCGCTTTCGCCATTGCCGCTTTGATTAACGGTCGACTGGATGCCGCCTGGGCACGTTGGTCCCGTCCTTGGACGACGGTTGCCTGGTCCTTCCTGTCGCTCGGGATTGCTCTTGGTAGCTGGTGGGCGTACTACGAGCTTGGCTGGGGCGGCTGGTGGTTCTGGGACCCGGTCGAAAATGCGTCCCTGTTGCCCTGGCTTTCTGGCACCGCGTTGATGCACAGCCTTGCGGTCACTGAGAAACGCGGGGTCTTCAAAAGCTGGACGGTATTGCTGGCCATCGTCACTTTCTCCCTGAGCTTGCTCGGTACCTTCCTGGTTCGCTCGGGCGTGCTGACCTCGGTACATGCGTTCGCGTCGGATCCGGAGCGGGGCACGTTTTTGCTGATACTGCTGGCTATTACCATCGTTTCCAGCCTGACCCTCTATGCGTTCCGGGCGCCGGTAGTTCACGTGCGGGCGCGATACGCAGGCCTGTCCAGAGAAGTCTTTTTGCTGCTGAACAACGTGCTGCTGGTGGCGTCCACCCTGTTGGTTCTGCTGGGCACCATTTATCCGCTGGTGCTGGATTATCTGGATATGGGGCGCCTGTCCATCGGTGAGCCCTTCTTCAACCTGACCTTCAGCCCATTGGCAGTGGCCGCCGGCCTTCTTCTGGGCGCCGGCATCTTCTCTCGCTGGAAGAAAACCGACGGTGGTTGGCTGGGACGCAAACTGCTGTGGCCCCTGGCCGCGAGCACCCTTGTCACTGCGTTGGTGATGGTTGGCTATGGAGAGTTTAAACCCTGGGCCTTCGTCGGTACTTTTTCAGCATCCTGGGTCGTCATCGCCACTTTCTGGGATCTGTGGGAGAAATCAGGCTCTCGCAAAGGGCGGCTTTATGGTCTGAAGCGCCAGTCCCGTAGCTATTACGGCATGGTGCTGGGTCATCTGGGCATGGCCATTGTCATGGCCGGTGCCACCATTGCGTCCAATTATGGCATTGAACGAGATGTCCGGATGTCCCCGGGTGACACGGCACAGGTGGGCGATTACAAAGCTGTGTTCGTTGAAACCGGTAATCGCAGAGGTGCCAATTTCACGGCCGAGTATGGGCGCTTTGAAATTTTGGACAGCGAAGGTGACCTTGTGTCTGTGCAGATGCCGGAAAAACGTCAGTATCTGGTTCAGCGCAATGTCATGACAGAGGCTGGCATAGACGCCGGGCTGTTCCGCGATATTTTCATTGCTGTGGGTGAGCGGGTTGCCGAGGACGCCTGGGCCATTCGGTTGCAGTACAAGCCCTTGGTTCGCTGGCTATGGCTCGGCGCGATCTTTATGGCTGCTGGCGGTTTCCTGGCCATCTCTGATCGTCGATACCGGATACGGGACAAGGTCCGGGATACAGATGTACCTGTTCCCAGCGGGTCGAAGGCCGGTAAACCTGCGGAGGCTGCTTCATGAAGCGGGCTTTGATGTTTTTACCCGTTGTACTGGTCGTGGCTCTGGGCGCAATTCTGTTTGCGGGCATCGGAAAGGATCCCAATCGGCTCGAATCGGCGTTGATCGGTAAGCCGGTACCTGAATTCAATCTTGCGGACTTGCAGGCACCAGACAGTCAGCACGACCAGTCGTTATTCAAGGGGCAGGTGTCTCTGTTGAACGTCTGGGGTACCTGGTGCCCCGCGTGCAGAGATGAACACGATGACCTGATCTGGCTGGCACGCGAAAAAGGCGTTCGGATCGTTGGTCTGAACTATAAGGATGATCGCCAGGAGGCACTCAAGTGGCTGAAGACCCTGGGCGATCCCTATGCGGTCAGTGTCTATGATCCCAGAGGTACTCTGGGATTTGACCTGGGTGTTTACGGCGCACCAGAAACCTATTTCATTGATTCGCAGGGTATTGTTCGTTACCGCCATGTTGGGGTGGTTAACGAAACAGTGTGGAACGAGAAGTTCCTTCCTTTAAT
Source organism: Marinobacter sp. CHS3-4 (assembly GCF_030053415.1). Lineage (GTDB taxonomy): Bacteria > Pseudomonadota > Gammaproteobacteria > Pseudomonadales > Oleiphilaceae > Marinobacter. The sequence continues at coordinate 791,879 of NZ_JASGBJ010000002.1, read as the reverse complement.
GGAAGAATACGGGGATGTGAGTTCATGAAACCCTTGTTTCGCTTTGCACTCCTGATGTTGTTGAGTCTGTCTGCCGGTGTTGCCGTCGGCCAGGCCCGCGACGTTTACGAATTCGATTCTCCCGAACAGGAACAGCGCTTCCAGTCACTGATTGCCGAATTGCGCTGCCCGAAATGCCAGAATCAGAATATTGCCGATTCCAACGCACCGATCTCGAAAGACATGAGAGAAGCGGTGTATCGGATGATGTCCGATGGTGCCAGCGATGAAAAAATAACCAGCGAACTGGTTTCCCGGTTTGGTGAATTCGTGCGTTACAAGCCAAAGGTGGACGAGCGCACGATCATGCTATGGGCGACGCCGGCCCTGGTCGTTTTTATTGGCGTTCTGGTCATTGCCCTGACGGTCCGGCGCTCTAGCAAAAAAGCGGCAACCGAAACACCGCTGAGCGACCAGGAGCGCGCGCGTGCTGACGAGCTATTGAACCGCCACGACAAGAACGACCACTAACTTTTAGATTCAACACGACCGACAGACCCTTATATGACACAAACCTTTTGGCTTATCGCCAGTGTGCTGATTCTGCTGGCTCTTGCATTCGTTGTTGCACCTTTGATTTTTCATCGCTCAGGCCGTCGCGCCGCTCTGGACGTGCGCAATCAGAACCTGTTGGCGTACCGCAGCCGTCTTGAGGAGCTGGATCGAGAGCTGGATTCGGGCGCCCTGGATCAGGAAAGCTATCAGCAGTTGCGAGACGAACTGGCCGGTAGCCTGATGGACGACGTTCCGGATGCTGAAAAGGGCATCCTGGATTCGCCGGCCAAGGTGAAAGGCGGGCGAAGCGCGTTGGCAATTGTTCTGGCGTGCCTGATTACAATCCCGGCTGCCGCCGTCTATTTCTATGACCAGTGGGGCGCGATGGATGAGATGGAGCAGTTCATCGCCATGCAGGAAATGGTGGCCACTGAGGGTGGCAGAATGGGCAAGATGGAAGATCTGGCCCAGCAGTTGAGGGAAAAGCTTGAGCAAAAGCCGGGTAACGCCGAAGGATGGGGATTGCTTGGCCGTACTTACATGAACTTGCAGCAGTACTCGGAAGCAGCCTGGGCGTTCGAAAAGCTGGCGGCGACCATCGAGGACAATCCTCAACGCAAGGCAACCGCCTGGGGCTTGGCAGCCCAGGCCCTGTTCTTCGAGCATGATGGCGACATGTTTGCTGGCGCTGGAAAGGCCATCGAAAAAGCCAGGGCGATTAATCCCGATGAAGTGAATTCGCTGGGGCTGCTGGGCATTGCCTCATTCCGGCAGCAGAACTTTGAGGACGCATTGAAGTATTGGGAACGAATCGTACAGGTGGCGCCTGACCACCCTCAGATCGGGTCTATCCGCCAGGGTATTGAACAGGCATACCAGCGACTCGGTCAGGAGCCCCCAGCGCCTCAAGCCAGTGAACAGAGTCTCGCAGGGGGATCGCCCGGGGTGACAGTTCGGGTGGAAATCGATCCTGCATTTGAAGCAGATATCGCGGATGCGACCCCGCTTTTTGTGTTTGCCCGGCCGGCTGGCGCGACCGGTGGAACGCCTCTGGCGGTCGCCCGTCTGACGGCGGGGCAGCTGCCGGCCGTTATTCGTCTGGATGACCGAAATGCCATGTCGCCACAAGCCAAAATATCCGATGCCGACTCGGTTCGGGTCCAGGCGCGGCTGTCACGATCGGGAAACGCTCTGCCACAGGCTGGAGACTGGCAGGGTGCTGTCGCAGAGCCTATTCAGGTGCGGGCGGGCGAAACCGATCCCGTCATCCTTACGATTGATACGCAATTGACCCAGTAGGCACCTTTACCGCACGTTCAGTTCTTCCGGGTATAGCGGTGGCAGCGGGCTTTTCTCAGACCCGCTGCCTGCTTTTTTCTGAAGTTTGTCTTCACGATAGCGACTGAGGGCATCAGTCAATGTCTTTCCTTGCCAATCTTCTGCAGAGGTGGCTGCGTGACCGTAGGTAAGAGCCTGCAGTCGACCGATTTCCTGTTCAACGTCTGGTTCCGTTATCAACTCAAAGGCGTCCGTCAGGCTCACTACCCGGCGGTCAGGGTGCAGATGTTTGACCCAGCGGATCAGATGATCCGGCGTCTCAGGCGCCCCGGCGCGAGCCGATTGACACAGAGTCTCGAACAGCGCTTTTTCAGATTCGTCTGCCTTTACCGGCCTAGCCTCAGTTGTGTTTTTTCCACGGCGGGAAGCCCACCAGGCCAGGGCAGTAGCCACCCATCCTGCCAGCATGATCAAGGCAACGATGAGCCAGGTATTTACACCTGACTCCATGCGGCCGTCTGTGCTTTCGGAAGAGGAATCCCCAGGCTCGGTTTCAGGCGCCTCAGAACCGGTAGCTGGCGAGGTGTTCACGTTGGCCTGACTCTGGGCGCCCGTTACCTCAAAGGTGCGTTCTGGAATGACCGCCAGCTTTTGGCTGTCGGTTTTCGTATCCCACCAGGGAATTCGGATCTCGGGCAAGGTCAATGTGCCGCCTCGTGTTGGCACCAGGGCCGTGGTCTGAGCCAACTTTGCTGTTAGTCCGTTCTCGGTGGGTACGGTTGTACGTTCCGGTTTTTCCGGGTAAGCCCTCAGGCCGTCGGGTGCGTTATTGGCAAACGGTGGCAGGGCTTCAGCCGGTAGGCCCTCTGCCACCAGAGACAGCGTGCGCGACAGGTTCTGGCCGGTATCAATGGAAGAAACCGTGGGCAGGCCAGACTCTGACAGATTCAATTCTGAAGCGGGAAGCCAGGTGTCACCGGAAAACTCAGCGGGTACGTCTTTGACCGGGATGCTGAACAGTTGTTTGCTGTCTCGCAGGAATTTTAACCGGCCCGATGGATCGCGAGTTTGGCCTTCGAAACGGATTGGCGGTAATGAAAGCTCGCCGGCTTGCTGTGGGAAGATGGCGTAGCGGCGTTCCACCACTCGATAACGCAGGCCATCACGATATCGTGTGTATTCGGTCTGCTTGCCCAGGCTTTCAATAATGGCATTGGGGTGAGAGGGCTCAGACAACTCGCCTCTGACCATGTTGCCATTGAAAAACAGTTTCACCGTCAGAACGAGTTGCTCCTGAACGTAGACACTGTCTTTGTCGGCGTTCAGCTCAATGAAGCTGTCCCGCGGGCTGTTGTTCTGGTCAGGCGGGTTGTCATCCACCACGTCGATGGTCACAGGCTCGGATACGGCGTCCCGGAAGGTCAGTGAGGGGATAGTGACCTTGCCCGGATTCCGGGGCGCCAGTTGATAGGTCCAGGTAATCTCTCCAATCATTTCGCTGTTGACGGTGCGAATCGAATACCTCTGGTTCTGACCCAGGATCTCGAAATCTTTCTCCAGTTTCTCGATGTCGGGGCTGGGCAATTTCGAGGTGTCGAAGTCAAACAGGTTGCTCAGGTTGATGTCGATCTTGGTCGTGCCCTTGATCGTCAGGGTCAGCACTTCGCCCTGGTAAAGGCGTGTACGGTCAGGCTCAACCGACAGCGATTCGGACGCAACGGCGCTGGCAACCATTGACCACAGAAAAGGGATCAGAATGAGCGGGAAAACCAGCCGTCTTACCATGGTGTGTCGCCCTCGTCAGTTTGTGTATTGCGCTGTTGGTATTGCTGAAGGAATTTTCGCCGGAGCAGACCGCCAGGGTCGTCAGGCACACGGCGTAGCCATTGCTCTTGCCCCTGAGTCAGCGGTGAGGTGTCCAGTTCGGCCGGCGCCTGCGCTTCTGTCTGGTCATTATCTGCCTCGGTATCGGATTGGCTTTGTCCCTCGCTTTGCTCCTGCTGCTGATCTTGCTGACCGTTCTGCTCCTGCTGACTTTGCTGGCTGTTCTCACCATTTTGCTGTTGCTGCTCGCCCTGAGACTCACTCTGGTTCTGTGGATTACTGGACGGGTTCTGATCGCTGTTCTGATTCTCGGAACCTTGTTGGCCGTTTTGCTGCTGTTGGTTCGAGGAATCGCCGGACTGGTCATTCTGTTGATCAGACTGATTTTGTTGCTGCTGCTGTTGCTCCAGAAGGTCTTTCACCAGATCCCGGTTGAAGCGGGCATCCTCATGGTCCGGATGCTTTTCGAGAAACTGATCGTACGCTTCCACCGCTTCTTCCAGTTTTCCCGCTTTGGCCAGTGCATTGGCACGATTGTACTCAGCTGATGGTGCATCGCCTTTCGAAAATGACTCAATGGCGCTCTCATAGTCTCCAGAGCGGTACAGTGCGCTTCCACGAAGGTCAGGGTCGCTCAGGGTCTGCGCCGCCTGTTCCGGATTCTGCCGGATCATTTCCGGTGCTCTCTGGTCCTCTCGCTGCCACAAGCCGTCCCAGGATTGCGCCATTGCCGACCGAGGCGTCATGGGCAGAATTATAAACGCCAGGACGATCACCGCGCCGCGGCGCCAGCCCAGGAGCGCAAACGGAATGGCCAGCCAGAGCAGCCAGTAACCGTCGTCCTGCCAGCGTTTGACGGTCACATCCAGTTTGCTGTCCTGCCATTCTTCGGCGTCTTCGGAGCGCAGTTCCAGTGCGCGGATGTCTTCGCTGGTGATGGTCAACGGATGGCTCTGGCCACCGCTGGATCTCGCGACCGATGCCATGGCATCGGGATCCGCACGTGTAATCACGATCTCACCCTGGTCGCGGATAAAACCCTGCCGCTCAAGTGGTATGGGGCCTCCCTTGGGTGTGCCCACTACCAGTGTGCTTAAGGAATAGGGGCTGTCGGTGAGGGTTGAACGAATGCTGTTCTGATAACGATCAGCAACATCGTCTGATATCAGCAGTAGTCTTCCCTTGCCCGGTGCGCCCTGTTCCAGCAGGTTGAGGCCGCGTTCAATGCCAAGGTCTGCACGGTTGCCGGCTGCTGGCATAATCACCGGGTCCAGCACGCCAAGCATGCCTTCGATGGTCTGGCGGTCGTCCGTTAACGGTGTCACGACATGAGCATCCGCCGAGTAAACAACCAGAGCCGTCAGGCTACCTTCCCGTGCCTCCAGGATGTCCCGGATTTTGCGTTTGGCAACGGTCAGGCGATCGGGCTCCACATCCGTGGCCAGCATTGACAGGGATAAATCCAGAACGACAACCAGGCTGTCATCCTGTTGTTGCAGAGGGGTAGGAGACTCTCGCCAGGAAGGCCCTGCCAGTGCAATCGACAGCAGAGCGATTGCCAGCATCATGGGCAAAGCCGGCGAACGGGTGCCAACACCGTCAGTGCTGGAGGATTGAATCAGTGGCGTCAATAATCGCGCTGGAATGATACGGGTCCAGCCGCTATCACTGCTGCGGAATTGTTTGAGAACCAGCGGCATCAGGAGTGCAGCGATCAACAGCAGTAACCAGAGTGGTCGGATGAAATGGAAGTCAGCCATGGTCACCCTCCCGGTTTTCTGTTCCTCTGCGATCCTTGATGGCGCCACGGGCCAGCATCAGAGAGCGAACGATTTGCAGCAGTAACCAGAGGGTGGCGGCCAACCCGGCTGGCCACACGAAGAGCTCGGTGACAGGGCGGTAACGTTTGCCCTCAAGTTCAATCGGCTCAAGCTGGTTGATGCTCTCGTAGATCAGTTCCAGTTCCGGCAGGCTTCGGGCGCGAAAATACTGGCCGCCTGTCTGTTGTGCCATGCGGGTAAGCAGGCCCTCGTCCAGATCCCGCGAAGGATTGATTCGTCTGGATCCGAGCAAGCCCCGCTGCACCATGGATTCCGCACCGATACCAATGGTGTAGATGCGCACTCCCGCGGCCTTGGCAATTTCCGCGGCCTTGTCCGGAGGAATTTCACCGGCGGTGTTGGCTCCGTCTGTCAGAAGTATGACCACTCGCTGTTCCTGAGGCCGATTGCGCAATCGCTTGACCGCCAGACCAATGGCATCGCCAATCGCCGTCGCACGCCCGGCCATTCCGATGCCGGATTCATCCAGAAGGGTTCTCACAGTTCCCAGGTCAAACGTCAGGGGGGCCTGAATGTAGGGTTCGGTGCCGAACAGCAGCAGGCCCAGGCGATCGCCTTGCCGGCGCTCGATGAAGTCATGCAGTACCCGCTTAACAGCCTGCAGTCGGTTTATGCTGCGGCCCTGAATGACCATGTCCTGCTCGTCCATACTTGGGGAAATATCGACGGCCAGCAGTAGATCGCGGCCACTGACCGGTAGCTGCACCTGTTCTCCTACGTGTTGCGGTCGAGCCAGGGCCAGCACCAGAAGCGACCAGATGAGCAATAGAATCAGTTGTTGAACAAGTGATTTGCGATGGCCACTCCGGCTAACACCGGGTAGGTCGGCGAGCCAATGGCCTGTTGGTAAATAGGGCGCTTCCACCGCCTGACTGCGCCGCTTCCGGGCGCTCAGCACGAACGGCAGTGCGATAAGCACAAGTACCCACGGATAGGCCAGGCTCAGCATGATTGCCCTCCCAGCCAAAGCTGTGCAAACCGCACGGCATCGTCTGTGGAACAGCTGGGCACGGGCTGATAGCAGCTTTCAACCAGCGATGTGACTACTGGCCTTGACGCTATCCGGTCTTTGGGGCTGGTCTCCAGCAAAAAATCGATCCACGCGTTACCGGACAGGGATTCCGGACGTCTTTCCGGGTAGCGAGCCATGGCCGATCGCTTGAGCAACGCATTCAATTCATTGAACCATTGGGACGTAACCGCCGCGCGATTGACAAGGCGGCCAAGGTCGCGGTTGGCTGCACGATGCCAGGCGTTCTTCTGCTTACGGCGCCTCAGCAGCACGACCATCCCCGCTATCAGGCACAAAATCACAAGCAACAAAATCCACCAGCCCGGTGCAGGCGGCCAGAATCCGTCGGGTGGCGGAATATGGATGTCTCTGAGTTGGCTCAGTGGATCCTGTTCCATTATTTGTTCGAAACCCTGTTTTTAACCAATGTGCCCCCTGGGGCCGAGCAGCGCCTGAAGTGAGGCAGCCGGATCGTCACCTGTCATAACCGTGGCTGGCCGGACCCCGGAGGTGCGGAAACAATCATCCAGAACGGCACGATGCTGAGCAACTTTGTCAGCATAGGCGCGCTGAAAGCGGGGATTGCTACCATCGAACCAGACTGGGCCATCGTCACCGGCAATGGCGAAACGCCCGCTGTCCGGCAGTTTCTGTTCCAGAGGATCAACAATGCGCAGGGCGCTGACCGTATTGTGCTTCGCCAGAGCCCCCAACAGTCTGGAGGTGTCGTCGGTGATGTTCATGAAATCGCTGATCACGAAGATTCTGCTGCCGGTGTGGGCCACTCGCCTTGCTTCGCTCAATGCGGTATCCAGTGTGGCATTGGTCGAACCGTGTTCCGCGACTGCCACTTTCTGGCCGCGGATTCGTTGCAGGCTGGCCAGCGTGTCGAGAAATTGCAGCACCGACTTTTTCCGGCGTGCCGGCCGCTGTACCGTCAGTGATTGGCCATCGAACACAATGCCGCCCACCTGATCGCCAGACCAGAGAGCCAGCCAGGCCAGGATGCCAGCCAACTGGGCGCAGCGAACCTGTTTGTAAGCACCGGTGCTGGCAAAAAACAGGCTTGGCCCCAAGTCACACAACAACAATACGGGGCGCTCGCGCTCTTCCTCGTAAAGTTTGGTATGGGGAGACTGCCGACGGGCTGTGACCCGCCAGTCGATACTGCGTATGTCATCACCTGGCTGATACTGGCGTACTTCCGCAAAGGCCATGCCGCGGCCACGGCGAGGCGAGCGTTGCAGGCCGGCCTGCCTTGAACGAACCTGTTTTGCTGCAGGCAGTTTGAGCGCCCTGGCGTCGGCCTGCAGCCGAATCAGCTGGGGCAGGGCAATGTGGGTTGCCGGTTCAGAAGGCGTCATGGTCACAGCCCTCAGGCGGTTACCGGAACTTGTTCGATCAGCCGCTGGATAATGGCGTCGGCGGTCATGCCTTCGGCTTCCGCCTCAAAGGTCAGCAGAATACGATGACGCAAAACGTCGAAAGCGATGGTTCGAACATCATCCGGGCTGACGTAGTCGCGCCCATCCAGCCAGGCATAGGCCCGGGCACAGCGATCCAGAGCAATGGTGCCGCGGGGGCTGGCGCCAAATGCCGTCCAGCGGGCCAGTTCCGGGTCTACCGATTCGGGTGAGCGAGTGGCAAGTACCAGAGCCAGGAGGTACTGCTCAACGGCGTCCGACATGTAGATGTCAGACACTTCGTTGCGAGCCTGGAACACCTGATCCGCCGACACCTTTGTCTCGGCGGCTACCTGGCCCCTGCGATGATCGTTTCTGGCCAGATGAAGAATCGCTTTTTCTGCTTCGGCTGACGGATAGTCGATAACGACGTGCATCAGAAACCGGTCCAGCTGGGCTTCCGGAAGTGGGTAGGTGCCCTCCTGCTCAATGGGGTTCTGCGTGGCCATCACCATAAACAGCTTATCCAGCGGGAAAGTACGCATGCCAACGCTGACTTGCCGTTCGCCCATGGCTTCCAGCAGCGCCGACTGAACCTTGGCCGGGGCGCGGTTGATCTCGTCGGCCAGAACCAGGTTGTGAAAAATGGGGCCGCGCTGGAATTCGAATTGACCGGTTTCAGCGCGATAGATTTCGCTGCCCGTCACATCGGAGGGCAAAAGATCCGGTGTGAACTGAATACGGTGAAAGTCGCCCTCCAGGTGGTCTGCCAGGGCTTTTATCGCTGTCGTTTTTGCCAGGCCCGGGGCGCCTTCAACCAACAGGTGGCCATCGGCCAGCAATGCAATCAGCAAACGATCAACCAATTTTCCCTGGCCGATTATCCTTTTCGCTAACTGAGTTCTCAGATCGCCAAACGTATCCTGTAACGACATGGATGATGCTCACTCCGGTTCGAAAGGTAGTTGTCGTAGGTAGTTGCCGCAGTTTTCGCATCTGAGCGGCAAAAATCAAGGGTTTGACTATCCTTATGTGACGGTCAAACGATTACGTTTCTTTCACACATTCAGAGGTTGACTATGAATGCGATGACAATCGCCAGCAAGGATGATTTTTTCAAGCAGCTGGCTGATGCTTTCGCAGAGAAAATTGCGAAGACTGAGGCGAAGAAAATCACCGATTTCGCAAAGCAGCATTTTGCACACATTCCTCTTGAAGAGCTGGCAAATCGCCGGTTTTCAGATACCTATGGTGGTATTTTGGCGGGCTGGCAGTTTTTGCAAAAACGCCCGCCAGAGGAATCTCCGGTAGCCGTATTCAACCCTGACCTCGAAAGCGACGGATGGCAGTCGACGCACACCGTGATTTTTATCCTGCATCCGAACATGCCGTTCCTGATCGATTCCTTGCGGATTGCCATTAACCAGCGGGAAATCGGAACTCATTCCATTCAGCATTCGATTCTTCAGGTTCAGCGCGATGCCGACGGCAAGTTGAAGAAGCTGTATCCGCCCAAGAAGAAAGTTAGCGATACGGAATACGAAGCGTTCATCGTGCTCGAAATTGATCGCCACAGTAACCCTGATGATCTGAGAAATCTGGAAGAAGTTATCCAGACCATCCTTCACGAAGTTCGGATTGCGGTAAACGATTTCCCGATCGTGACGGAAAAGGTCAATCAGATCAGCAAAGAACTGGAAGAAAATGCGGCATTCATCGAAGACGAAGACAAACAGGAGGCCAAGGCATTTCTCGACTGGCTGGTAAAAGATCACTTTACCTTTCTGGGGTATGACGAGTACGACTTTGTCAAAGACAAAAAAGGCATTGTGGTGCGCCGTGTTGAAAATTCCGAGCTGGGCATTCTGCGGGTCAACAACGAACGACCGGATATGGTGCGGTTGAACGAGCTACCACAAAGAACCCGCCATGAAATGACGCGCACGGATGATATTTTCATTTTTGCCAAGTCCGCCCAGCGTTCGCGAGTGCACCGGCCCGCCTATCCCGATTACATCGCCGTCAAGAAATTCAACGAGAAGGGCGAAGTGGTGGGGGAGCGCCGCTTCCTTGGACTCTATACCTCGCGCGTCTATAACGAACGCCCGGATGAAATTCCCCTGCTCCGGCAAAAGTTCCAGACGGTGATGCGGCGTTCGGGATTCATGAGGGACGACTACGCCGGTAAAGAACTGGATCAGATTCTGACTGTTTACCCACGGGATGAGCTGTTCGAGATTGAACCTTCTGATTTGCTGTCTGTGGCCAAGAACATTCTTTATATCCAGGAGCGTCGGCGCATTGAGCTGTTCATGCGGGAAGACGTGTACGGGCAATTTGTGACCTGTCTGGCCTTTTTTCCGCGGGATATCTACAACACCGAGTTGCGCTTGAAAGTCGAGCAGGTGTTGGTAGAAGCGCTGGACGCAGAAGACATCGAATTCGTAACTCATTTCTCCGAATCGGTTCTGGCCCGCGTTCAATTCACCATCCGCGTCCCCCAGATGGAAAATCGCCAGATTCCCCATCAGGAAATCCGCGAGAAGGTGATTGGACTGGCCCAGTCCTGGCGAGATGGTCTGCTGGAGTCTCTGAACGAAGCCTATGGCGAAGAGCCCGGCAACGAAATGTACCGTCTATATGCGTCGGCATTCCCCGGTAGCTACAAGGAAATGTTCTCGCCTCGCCGCGCAGCGATTGATCTTGAGCACATTGATGAATGCGCTCGTGAGAAGAAACTCACCATGAGTTTTTATCGGGCGCTGGAGGAAGACGAGAGCACGCTGCATTTCAAACTGTTTTTCCCTGACGAAACCCTGCCGTTGTCAGATGTGATGCCCATCTTCGATAACCTGGGTTTCCGGGTTATCGGTGAGCATCCGTTTGAGGTCAGGGATCGTTCGGGCAATGTGGTGTGGATTCATGACTTTACCCTGCAGGCCTACAGCGGGAGAGTTGTGGACATTCATCGGATTCGTCCGATCTTTGAAGATCTGTTCAGCCGGGTCTGGTACGGCGATGCGGAGAACGATGCCTTTAACCGGTTGCTTCTCTCGTCCTACATGAGTTGGCGGGAAATCGCCCTGTTGCGAACCTATGCCCGCTACATGCGGCAGATACGGGTATCCAACAGTCAGACCTTTATCTCCAACACGCTGGTTAACCATGTCGATCTGACGCGCTTGTTGCTGGATTTTTTCGAGGTACGCTTCAACCCCGAACGTTACCAGAGTGCAGGTAAGAGCAAAGCCGCGCAGCAGAAACTGGAAATTGAATTCAACGCGGGCCTGGATGCGGTTGAAAACCTCAGTGAGGATCGGGTGCTTCGGCTGTACATCGAACTGATGCAGGCGACATTGCGCACCAATTACTATCAGCCCGATGGCGAGGGCAATACCAAGCCCTACATCAGCGTGAAATTTGATCCCCATAAAATTCCGGACATGCCGCTGCCAAAGCCCATGTTCGAGATATTCGTCTATTCACCCCGAGTGGAAGGTGTTCATCTTCGTGGCGGCAAGGTTGCCAGGGGTGGTCTCCGGTGGTCTGATCGCTTTGAGGACTATCGCACCGAAATCCTCGGCCTGGTAAAGGCACAGCAGGTGAAAAACGCGGTTATCGTGCCTGTTGGGGCCAAGGGTGGGTTTGTTGCCAAGCGGCTTCCTGACCATTCCGATCGCGAAGCCTTTCAGGCAGAAGGTATCGAGGCCTACAAGACGTTTATCCGTGGTCTGCTGGATATCACCGACAATCTGATTGAAACAGGTATCAAACCGCCGGAGTCGGTAGTTCGTCACGACGACGATGATCACTACCTGGTGGTGGCCGCCGATAAAGGCACAGCCACCTTCTCGGACATCGCCAACGGCTTGTCAGCCGATTATGGCTTCTGGATGGGTGATGCCTTTGCATCAGGTGGCAGTAACGGGTATGACCATAAGAAGATGGGGATCACGGCCCGTGGTGCCTGGGTATCGGTGGAGCGCCATTTCCGGGAGTTGGGTATCAATCCGGCGCTGGATGAATTTACCGCCATCGGCATTGGCGACATGGCCGGTGATGTGTTCGGCAACGGCATGTTGTCTTCAGAGAAAACCAAACTGGTGGCCGCCTTTAACCACATGCACATCTTTATTGATCCATCCCCGGATGCGGCCAAGAGTTATAAAGAACGCAAACGTCTGTTCGAGCTTCCCCGCTCGTCCTGGACCGATTACGACACCAAGTTGATTTCGAAAGGCGGCGGCGTCTTCAACCGCAGCGCCAAGTCCATTCCGGTGAGCCCGGAGATGAAAAAACTGCTGGGCATCAAGTCCGACCGTGTGCCGCCGAATATGCTGATTACCCATATCCTCAAGTCCCAGGTGGATCTGTTGTGGTTTGGCGGCATTGGCACCTACGTCAAAAGCAAGGCTGAAAGCCATGGTGACGTTGGCGACAAGGCGAACGACGCGTTGCGCGTCAATGGTTCCGAGCTTCGCTGCAAGATCGTGGGTGAAGGCGGTAACCTGGGTATGACTCAGAATGGGCGGATCGAGTTTGCCCTCCGCGGCGGCCGGTTGAATACGGACTTTATCGATAACTCCGGTGGCGTGGATTGCTCGGACCATGAAGTGAACATGAAGATCCTGCTCAATCAGGCCGTCCAGATGGGTGACCTGACGGCCAAACAGCGCAACCAGATGCTGGAGGAAATGACTGACGATGTCGCCCGTCTGGTGCTGAAAAACAATTACCGCCAGGCTCAGGCGATCAGCATTGCCAGTGTCGGTGCGGCTAACCGTCTGGAAGAATACCGTCGGCTGATGAACACCCTGGAGTCAGAGGGCAAGCTGAACCGTAGTCTGGAATTCCTGCCAGAGGATGAGGTGCTCTCAGAGCGCAAGTTTGACAAGAAGGGGCTGACACGGCCGGAGCTGTCAGTATTGATTTCCTATGTGAAGGGCGACCTGAAGCAGACGTTGATCGACAGCTCATTGCCCGATGAGCCCCTTCTTGCTGGCGAAATGTACAAGGTGTTTCCGAAGGATCTTACCCGCAAGTTCTCGAAAGAGCTGGGCGAGCACCAATTGCGCCGTGAAATCATTGCGACCCAGATTGCCAATGACATGGTCAACCACATGGGGATCACCTTTGTGGAGCGGCTGAAGCAATCCACGGGCGCTGATTCGGCGTCTGTCGCGCTAGCCTGGATCATTGCAAGGGATGTTTTCCGCCTGGATACCTGGTGGGACAAGATCGAATACCTGGATTATTTCATCCCGGCCTCGCTCCAGATTGAGTTGATGAACGACCTCATGCGTCTGATCCGCCGGGCCGTACGCTGGCTGCTGCGCAATCGCCGCGCCGAGCTCAGCATCCAGAGCCATATGGAGCGGTTCGCGGATAACGTCTGGATGATTACTGCCGATTTGCCTGAATATCTGGGTGAGCAAGCCAGAGCCGACTGGAAGCGTCGTTATGACGAACTGGTTGAGGCAGGGCTGCCAGAGGAGCTGGCGTCGGTGGTATCCGGCACCAACTACCTGTACTCCTCTCTGGGCATTATTGAAGCTCACGAGGCCACCGGTATGCCTCTGAAAACTGTGGCGAATCTGTATTATGACCTGGGTGACAAACTCGATCTCAACTGGTTTGCCAAAGCCATTGCCGATCTGGTTCCGGCCTCTCACTGGCAGGCATTGGCACGGGAAAGCTTCCGCGAGGATCTGGACTGGCAACAGCGTGCTTTGACCACCGGTGTGCTGAAAATCGCCGGCAAGCCTGACGATGTGGTTGCCTGTGTTGACGGCTGGATGGCGCGTCATCGCGCTTTGATTGATCGCTGGAAAACCATGTTGTCAGAGCTCAAAAGCGTACGTGAGCCAGAATACGCCATGTTCTCAGTGGCTTTGAGGGAACTTCTGGATCTGGCCCAAACCACGATGCATACACAGCACGATGAAGTTGTCGGCGAAGCCGAGTGAACGCTGCGTTACCTCGGTTGTGCGCGTACAATGGCGGTTCTGATGGACCGATAGAGGGTGAGTGAATGGGCCAGCTGGATTCGTTGCTGGAAAAAAACAGGGAATGGGCTGACGCTATCAAGGAAGAAGACCCGACGTTCTTTCAGAAATTGTCTGAACAACAGGCGCCGGAGTACTTATGGATTGGCTGCGCCGACAGCCGGGTTCCGGCCAATCAGATCGTCAATTTGATGCCTGGTGAGCTATTCGTTCACCGTAACGTCGCCAATGTGGTGGTGCACACTGACTTCAATTGTTTGTCGGTGTTGCAGTTCGCCATCGACGTGCTCAAGGTGAAACATGTGCTGGTGGTTGGCCACTATGGTTGCGGCGGTGTGAAGGCGGCCCTGAACAACGAGGGCTTTGGCCTGATCGCCAACTGGTTGCGACATGTCCAGGACGTGAGAGACAAATACCTTGATGTGCTTGAAGACGTTTCTGCGGAGCAGGACAGGGTAGACCGGCTTTGTGAGCTGAACGTGGTGGAGCAGGTCAATCACGTTTGCCAGAATAACATCGTTCAGGAAGCCTGGAAGCGTGGGCAGAAGCTGACGGTTCACGGTTTTGTATACGACCTCAAAGATGGTCTGTTGCGCGATATGGGTCTGCATATAGGCTCGGATGGCGATAAAGATGAAATCAGACAAAGCAGTGTTGAAGCCCTGGTTTCGCGACCAGTCCGCTCGGGGCGTCAAAAATAGCGACACAAATGGTGTCAAATTCTGTCAATAATTCGTGACGAGCGTCACTTGGTGACCCTCGGCGGCATCACAGAAGTGGGTTTGCTCCGTTGTTACACTGTCGGTGTAGCAATTGAGGAGAAGCACCATGCGAGAGATGATGCAGAAAGCGCTGAGCGCGATGAACGCACGCAAAGCCGAAAAAGTGTCTGCTAAGTATCGTCGCCCTGCGAATACATCGGCACCGGCTACTGCCTCGGAAGACTGGGGTATGTCACCGGAAGAAGCCCTGAAAGCAGGCATGGTCTCCGGCTACAAATAGCTCCAGAGAAATCCCCCTTTGGCGCCGCCGTTCTCCTGACGAGATCTGGCGGCGTATTTCGTTAACTCCGTATTCGGTTTAGAGTATCCCGAATTTTGTGTGGCCTCGATAGGCCCTCTGCGCCGGGGTGCTCTGCATAATGTCCGCTTTACCCAATTCCCACGAAGCCCTGCTACGAAATCGCCACTGCCTGCTCGGTCGCCTCGCTATTCTCGGGATCAGTGATCCGGGCCTGCTGACTGAGCTGCCGCAAGGTGGGTTGGTCATGTCCGAACATGCGGGCCTTTACGAGCGCCTGGCGTCGAATGCATCCTGGACGGCGGCGTTTGGCTACGGCGACTCCTCGCTGATCCGTGAGGTTGCCGATACCATCGTTATTTTTGTGCCGAAGTCGCGAGCCGAATTGTCCATGCGTCTTTCTCTGGCGCTTGGATTGGTAAAAAGTGGCGGTCGATTGCTGTTGGTTGGCGAGAAAAAGGAAGGGATCGCCGGAGCCGTAAAGCAATTGCGTGAGCGCCTCCCTCAAGCTGAGAAAATTGACAGCGCCAGGCATTGCCAGGTCTGGCTGGCGGATGGTGTGGCGCCCGGCGCTGAATTCCAGGTGGCGAACTGGGTGACGTGGCATCACGTCCAGAGTCATGGTGTTCGCCTGGATGTTGCGGGCTTGCCAGGCATATTCAGCGATGGTGAGTTGGACGCAGGCACTGAACTGTTACTGGACACCCTTGCTGAAATTCCGCCAGTTGCCGGACGTATACTGGATTTTGCCTGCGGCGCCGGAGTGATTGGTGCCTGGCTTCAAGGTTATCAGTCCCTTCATTCACTCCCTGTGACGCCCGTCGACGGTATGGATGTGCAATTTCAGGCGGTGGCGTGCGCCCGTAAAACCTTTGACCGAGCGGGCGCGAACGGAACCATTACCGCGTCCGATGGGCTGGCCGAGGTTGATGCAAAATACGGTGCAGTGGTGACCAATCCGCCATTCCACTCGGGGATTCGTACCGATACGTCAGTCGCTGAGGCTTTTTTTAAAGAGGTTAGAAGCGTCCTGCAGTCTGGTGGTGAGCTACGTGTCGTTGCCAATCGGTTTCTGCCCTACGAGCCGTTGATCCGGCGTTACATCGGGCCAGCGAAAGTGCTTGCAGAGAACACAAGATTCATTGTCTGGTCTGCGATAAAACGATAGGACAAAAAAAAGCCCCTGGGGTGAGGGGCAAAAGTTTGTGTCCTGAACAAAGGACCAAACGAAAGGGGTAGAGTCGAGGCAGTTACTGGTCGTTCGCAGTCTCTGCATCGGCCGCTTTGCGACCTGTCAATTCACGAATTTGCACGAAAAAGCGGCGGGCTTCGGCTTCGGCGCGCTCGCGGGCGCTACTGACCTTGGGCATGACCTCGGTTTCAAAGGTTTTGCCGGCCTGGTCATAGGCATAGGCCGTCAACATGTTCGCATTCCACCACAGCTTCTTGCGCAGATCGTAAGTGGCGAAATCCAGATTCAGGGTCAGGTCCCGGAACGTTGGGTTCTTGCTGCGGATCTGGGCGATCACGTCCTTCAACGAACGCTCTTCTTCCAGGGATACGCCCAGTCCGTTAAGTACCTTGCGAAGTTCGCCAGACGCGCGGTCTACCTGTGGGCGAAGCTGAGCGTCGTAGCGTTTTTTGAGGGAATCGGAAATCATAAACAGCCTCTGTGTTGCGGTTAAATATCATTGGGGCCAAGGTTAGGGTTAATTTCTAGAATAATCAGCCTAGAATGACGGTCCTTGATATCGGGGACTAAAAAGAGAGCCAATAAGATCGATATGTCCGATGACAGATTAAGGATCGGTGGCAGGGAGCTGTCGATCCGCCGCCCTCATGGCGGCTCCCGGGGGCTGAGAGGCTGGGATGCGGCAGATGAACTGCTGATCGAGCAGGCGCTGGCGCATTTGTCTGGCAAAGCACCTCAAAAATTGCTGATCCTCGACGACCAGTTCGGTGCCATCTCGCTCGCACTGAAGAACTACGCGTCAGTTTGCGTTGCAGACAGCGCTACCCTTTCATCCGCCATGCAGCTGAACGCGGAAGGCCCACCATCCCCTGTTGATAGCTGGTTGACGCCGCCGGATGGCAAATTTGACCTGGTGGTGATGCGAATTCCCCGGCAGGCCGATTATCTGGCCTGGTTGCTGAGATGGGTCAATCAGCGCCTCACTTCACAGGGGGTCATCATTGCTGGTGGAATGATCAAACATCTACCGGACCGAAGTGCCGATGTTTTTCGAGAGCTGGTTTATACCCGAACCGTGTGCCCCGCCAGAAAGAAGGCCCGAGTCATTCTTGCAGAGCCCGGTACTGCAACGCTCGACGACTGGTCGGATCTCTGGCGAGGCTATCCGCTGTCGGATACGGGGCCCGAGATAGAAGCTCTGCCAGCGGTTTTCTCTCGTCGTAAACTCGATATTGGCACGCGTGAACTTCTGCCTCTTGTGCAACAGGCGTCGAGAACTCTTGAGCCGGGTGGCCGCGTTCTTGATCTGGCGTGCGGTAACGGTGTGTTGGGGTTGTCGGCACTGATACAGCGGCCGGATCTTCATGTGACGTTCTCGGACGTATCGAGCCAGGCATTGCTCAGTGCGCGGCACAATCTCGAGCGGGCTCTGCCCGAGTCAGAGGCTGAATTCATTCATTGTGATGGCGCACCGGAGTCGTTGGGGGAGTTTGATTTGATCCTGCTGAATCCGCCCTTCCATGAAGGCGGAGTCGTTGGAGATCACATTGCTCTGAGGCTGTTCGAAATGTCGGCTCGAAGGTTGGCTCCGGGCGGGCGTTTACTGATGGTCGGTAATCGCCATCTGGGTTATCACCAGAGCCTTAAGCGGTCGTTCAAACGGGTTCGGCAACTGGCGGCGTCCCCCAAATTCGTTGTGTTTGAAGCCAGCCGTCAAGAGGCGGGGCGGTCATAGCCCATACGAGCCAGTGTGTCGACGATGGTCTGGGTCTGGCTGTCGATTTCAATATTCACCTGTTCTCCGACGGCGGCGTCGGCAAAGGTTGTTGCACGAAGGGTTTCCGGAATCAAATGGATGTTGAACTGATTGCCGGTAACCTCACCAATCGTCAGGCTGGCGCCATTGATGGCGATATAGCCCTTGGGGAAAATGTACTTCGACCAGGTCTCTGGAACTTCAAAAGTCAGGGTGCAATTGTTTTCCGGGCGATCGATGGCGGTAATTCTGGCCGTGGTATGCACGTGGCCTGACAGCAAGTGACCACCAATTTCATCACCAATTCGGGCGGCGCGTTCGAAATTGATACGATCGCCAACCGACAGGTTGCCGAGTGTCGTCAATCCAAGGGTTTCCTGCATGGCATCAAAGAACAGCAGGTCTTTCTCCTGGCGAGTGACTGTCAGACAGGTGCCGTTTATCGACACAGAGGCGCCAATGGTGACGCCTTCGAGCTGATGGGGAGGGAAACGTATGGCGAAACTGCTAAGGCCTGTAGCGGTTTTGATATCATCGACCACCGCAACACCCTGAACTATGCCTGTGAACATGCAAACTCCCATTAAGAGGATATGGCACCGGCGCCTTTTAAGCTTTGGGTTTGAATCGGGGAAGGATACCGGCCGACCAGAACTCTGCCAAGCGGGTTTTGTGCAGAACCGTTCAATCAGGATCAGCGACTGAGCTCTCAAGAATTGGCCCTTTTGGCCGATGGATCGTGTATGGCAGAAAACAGAAGCTCTTCAAACAGACAGGCAAAAGCTTCCCCCGACCAACCATTGTTGCGTCAAGGGCGGTCGGCCGATCCTGTGCCTGAAGAAGACAGGCAAGAGGCTCCTGACGCAACGGCCAGAATTCCCGCGAAGGGTGAGGGTGATGAAGCCAGCGTGCCTGCTGATGCGACCGGTGAGGCCCCCACGGATTCGAACGACGAACGGGTGACGGCGGTAGAGAAAACGATTGCCGAGTCCCGTCAGAGGAAGCTCCGGTTGATGCTTCGGCAGTGTGATCGGGTCATGCTGATGGATTTCGACATACTTGCGATGCCAGGTTGGCCCGATAATTATACCGTTGCCGTGGCCAGGCGCAGCCGGGACATCTGGTTATTTTGCACGCTGGTTGCAGCCATTACTTTTCTTAGCGGCATGACCGGGTTTGTTCCTGCCTGGATTGCCGGTGGCGGGTTTGGTGCCTTTGTTATTTTGCTGCTCTTTGGCTTGCCCGCCATTCGCGGCTTGATAACCCGGCGTCCCTCCTACCTCGACCTGATCATCAAGCGACGTCGAATGCTACAGGATGCCCGCAAACATATAGCCCATCTTGAGGGCGCAGAGGGGCTTGTCTGGCAATGTGCCCGCCTGGCCGAATTCAATGCGTCATTGAGAGCAACCCGCTATAGCGAGCTGCGGGCATTGTCAGAGCGCCGAGCGGTGCCGAAACACATAACCCGCCGGGAGCACGTCAGGCTTTATCTGATGTATCTGCTCGAGGCTGAAAAGGCCTACGGGCGGGCTGAAAAGGCATTTTTCGAGGGACATCAGCAAGCCCTGGATCAGGGCTGGGAATCGGTGGCCGCACGTTCCGAGGGCAGTGCTTGACAGAATCAACTATCAAACGTATGTTTGAAACAGACGTTTGGTAGAGGCGCTGAAAAACTATGGCTCAGTCTGATACGGTTGACCGCATACTGGATGCTGCTGAAGAGCTTTTCGCAGAGCGAGGTTTCTCTGAAACATCTTTGCGGATGATTACCAGTAAGGCTAAGGTAAATCTGGCTGCTGTCAATTATCACTTTGGTTCAAAAAACGCGCTGATTCATGCAGTTTTTGCCCGCTTTCTTACGCCATTCTCCTCGACACTCGAAACGGCTTTCAACAACCTTGAAGAACGCTGTGATGGTCAGCCGCCAACCCTGAATCAAACGCTGTGGGCACTGACAGAAAGTGCGGTGCGCATGCCCCAACGCAACGAAAAGGGGATTTCGATCTTTATGCGTCTGCTGGGCCTTGCCTATACCCAATCCCAGGGGCATCTGCGCAAATTTCTGGAGCAGGAATACAGCCAGCCGTTCAGCCGTTTCATGCGTTTGCTGAAAGAGTCTACACCGCAGTTGTCCGCCGTTGATCGTTACTGGCGTATCCAGTTCATGCTTGGCGCCACTGCATTCACCATGTCCAGCAGTGATGCTCTTCGAGATATTTTGCAGAACAAGCTTGGCGTGGAAACCACGGTTCAGGAAATTGCTGCACGACTCGTTCCTTTCCTTGCTGCAGGCATGCAGGCCGAAGACCCGCTTTTGATGATGCCGACATTCGGAAAGACCTCGGTTGCCTGATTACCTTCTACTCGGTTAGTCTTCCCCTCTGCTCAAATTTCCGGGAGGCTGACTACGCATGCCGAATGATCCTGCCAGGGAATCTTTCCCGCGACTGGAAATCAGCCTGGATCAGCAGACTCTGACCCTTTGGCTCGAAAACCAGGCTGAACCTGTCACTTATCCGATTTCGTCTGCATTGAATGGCGCCGGAGAGCTGAATGGCAGCGGCTGCACCCCCAGAGGAAAACACTACATCCGGGCGATGATCGGTGACGGACAACCACTGAATTCCGTGTTTGTCGGCCGCCGTCCCACCGGCGAGATTCTGACCCCGGAATTGTCTGAACAGTACCCGCAGCGGGACTGGATTCTGACCCGTATTCTCTGGCTCTGTGGTTGTGAGCCCGGCAGAAACCGCCTTGGTCAAGTCGATAGTTTTCGGCGTTTCATCTACATTCATGGCACGCCCGAATCGGAGCCGATGGGTATTCCAAGATCCCATGGGTGTATCCGAATGAGAAACCACGATGTTATCGCACTGTTTGAACAGGTTCGTGCAGGCACATCCGTAACCATTACCTGAGCCCTTGAACGAGAACGCTAATGCTAGAAGAAACACCTGCCATTGTTGACACCATGATTCAGGACTGGAGTTTGTTGTCTGAAAGTTGGCGGGTAGCGCTCGTTATTTTTGGCCTGGTCTTTGGCACCGCTGTTGTTGCCTATCTTGCCAGCCTGCTTGTGGGTGTGCTTGAAAAGAAATTCAGCCGATCCAGCAACCTCTGGGATGACGCTTTTCTGCACGCCTTGCGCAAGCCTGTGGTCGGGTTCGTTTGGCTTCAGGGCGTCTATTGGGCGGCAGAGGTTGCATACAATTATTCCGAAGCGGAAGTTTTCAAGGTCAACGACTCCATTTTGGAGCTTGGCTTTATCTGGATTTTTGTCTGGACCCTGCTGCGCCTGATCAAACAGGTAGAAGAGATCCTCATTTCTCCGGTGAAGATGCAGACGCCGATGGACTACACCACGGTGAACGCAATCAGCAAGCTTTCGCGCGCCGCTTTGATCATTACTGCTGTCCTGACTGCCATGCAGTCGCTGGGCTACAGTATTTCCGGTGTGCTTGCTTTCGGTGGTGTCGGTGGTATTGCCGTGGGTTTTGCGGCCAAAGACCTGCTGGCGAATTTCTTTGGCGGATTCATCATCCATCTGGATCGCCCGTTCAAAGTGGGCGACTGGGTAAGATCGCCAGACCGCAACATTGAAGGCACCGTCGAGCATATCGGTTGGCGCCTGACCACCATCCGAACCTTTGATAAGCGCCCGCTGTATGTTCCGAACGCGGTATTCACCACCATTGCTGTGGAAAACCCGTCGCGAATGTTCAATCGGCGAATCTACGAGACCGTCGGTATCCGGTATGCCGATGTGAGCCAGATGCCCACTATCGTGGCGAGCATCCGGCGCATGCTTGAGAACCACGATGACATCGACGCCGGACAGACCTTGATCGTGAACTTCCAGGCGTTCGGTCCTTCGTCACTGGACATCATGGTTTATACCTTCACCAAAACCGTAGATTGGGTTACGTACCATAAGGTGAAGCAGGACGTGCTCCTTAAAATCAGTGGCCTGATTGAAGAGCAGGGGGCAGAAGTTGCCTTCCCGACTCGTACATTGCACATTGCGGATCGCCTGGCGGAGCGAGACGGCGGTCATCAGACCGAAGGCAGTCCGACCTCCACCGGGCAGTCCGGATCTGGGCCAGAAAAGGGGGCATCGTCGCAACGGCCTTCCGCTGGCGAAACACTCCATCAGGAGCACGGAGAAAGTGATGAAGCGTGAAACTGCCGCTCCCGTCGGTATCATTGGTGGTACCGGCCTCACCACGCTTTCTGGCCTTCAGATTACCGGGCAGCGCGAGGTTTCTACCATCTGGGGGACACCTTCCTCCTGCCTGTCAGAGGGCGTAATTGGCGGTCAGAAGGTGGTTTTTCTGGCCCGACATGGTGATCCGCACCGTATTCCTCCACACAAAGTGAACTATCGGGCCAATGTGCAGGCCCTTTACGATGCCGGTGTAAGAACCGTGGTTGGCGTCAACGCTGTGGGTGGTATCCATCAGGAGATGGGGCCCGCCAGAATTGTGATCCCCGACCAGCTGATTGATTACACCTGGGGCAGGGCCAGCACGTTCTTTGAAGAAGATCTGACCCACACGACTCACATTGATTTCACCCATCCGTATTCTGCAGAGGCCAGGGCTATCCTGGTGGAAGGCGCCCGCTCGGCAGGATTGTCGGTGTCGGATTTTGGCGTCTATGCCGCCACCCAGGGTCCGCGTCTGGAAACTGCCGCAGAAATCGTAAGGCTGGAAAGGGATGGTTGTGACCTTGTGGGCATGACCGGCATGCCCGAGGCCGTTTTAGCTGCGGAACTGGGCATGAATTACGTTTGCCTGGCACTGGTGGTGAACTGGGCGGCCGGTAAAACCGATCAGATCATCACCATGGCAGATATTGAGGCTGCCATCGACGAGGGAATGTCTGGAGTCAGGCGTATTCTGGAAGTGTCTATGGCGCCGCTTGGGGCTCTGACTCACCCGTAGTCGTTTCGCCGGTCAAACCCAGCGCCCGGATCAGTGGGGCGGCATCTTCCGGCTCGATTTTCTTGAAGAAAATCAGCACACCCAGTGTTGGCGAATCCAGAAAATGCACTTCCTCGCTTCGCATCCGGCGGGTTTCCTTGATCCAGGTCAGCAATTCGGCGCGCGGCCAATTCAGCCCTGCGATTAACTCCCGTTCCCTGACTTCCGGCTCTGATGCACCATCCGAATCTGATGGTGCCTCTGTCTCGGTCGCAGCATCGCTGGCTTCTTCGGATTCAGAGGCTTCCTCAGGTTCCGGCGGTTTGATGGCAATACGCGGAAGAGGGGGGCGCGACGGTGTTTCAGCATTCAGGTCGATACCCAGGGAGTTAGGGGTCTCGGGTTTCGGTAACCAATGGTTGAGCTGAACATCCACATGCAGGTATCGCTGGCGGTCGATGGTGATGTGGCCCTGAACATCGGTGTGCTCGGCACCGGGCAGCCAATCGCCAATCGTGACCCACATGGTCTCGCCTTTGAAATCAGGAGGGAACGCTTGATACCAACCCTCTGCCAGCAGGACGCGATATCGTCCACTTTGGGTCAGGCGACGCACCGCATCCTGTAAATGCAGTTCTTTTTTGGGGACAAGTTTCAGCGTGGTGGTCGATTCTCCGTTTTCGCCGGTATGCCTGAGCACCTCTCCCGCCTTCAGATCGGGTGGGGCGGGCAGGCGGTCAGACATTTTTTCTTCAACCTGATCAGGTTCGATCTTGCGTTCGATAATCACAAACTCGGCGCGGTAGAAGTCTTTGGCGAGGGTTTCCTGTTCAGGCGTCAGGGCTGGCGGATTGTCTGCCTCGGGGGTTCGCGCGCTGTCCGGGCTTGCTGGGTTTTCTGTGCTTTCAGAGCCCTCCTGCCCATAGGCAGCGCCTGCAAAGGCCAGACAAGCAGTTATCATCAGAAACTGGAATCCACGTGTTCGTCGACCGGGCGTTTGCAAGATACTGGCTCCACTCATTAGCTGATCATCGTGTTTGCGGCTCAAGAAAGTCACCGCCACAGGCAAGCTGGCTGAGGGTTCAGCCCGCCAGTTGCCCGAGCATGTCGGAAACGCCGTCGAGTTTACCACTGGTTGATGCATCCTTCAGCCGGAAACGGAAAGTGTTCGCGCCGTCCAGCCGATAGTCGTTGGGTGCGGATTGCACTTTTTTAACCAAAACCAGCGGGTCTACCGGTGTTGAATTACCAAACTCGAAGCCTGCCCATTCCTTGCCGGCGTCTATTTTCGTGATCCCCAGGGCCTCTGCCTGAATTCTGAGTTCCGACTGACGCATCAGGTTTTTTGCCGGTTCCGGTAATAGACCGAACCGATCGATCATCTCTACCTGTAGTTCTTTTAATGCGTCTTTGCTATCCACGCTGGCAATTCGCTTGTACAGCATCAGGCGATTGTGAACGTCAGGCAGATAGTCGTCCGGAATCAAGGCAGGTATTCGGAGGTTCATTTCAGTACCGTGACTCAGCGGCAGTTCGGCATTTGGGGTTCTGCCTTCCCGGATAGCCTGGACAGCCTCGTCCAGCAACTGCATGTACAAGGTAAAGCCAATGCTTTCGATTTGGCCGCTTTGCTCTTCGCCAAGTAGCTCGCCCGCGCCGCGTATTTCCAGGTCATGGGTGGCCAGCATAAAGCCAGCTCCCAGATCCTGCGCCTCTGAGATGGCTTCCAGACGCTTCTTTGCATCCGACGAAATGGATTTTGGTGGCGGTGTCAGCAAATAAGCGTAGGCCTGGTGGTGTGAGCGCCCAACACGCCCGCGAAGCTGGTGAAGCTGGGCCAGGCCAAATTTGTCTGCCCGCTCGATAATAATCGTGTTTGCGCTGGGAATGTCGATGCCGGTCTCGATGATGGTGGTGCACACCAGAACGTTAAACCGTTTGTGGTAAAAGTCCGACATGATCTGTTCCAGTTCCCGCTCCCGCATCTGACCGTGGGCTACACCGACGCGCGCCTCAGGAATCAGTCGACGCAGATCTTCCGCGGTTTTCTGGATCGTTGAGACGTCGTTATGCAGGAAGTACACCTGACCGCCCCGCAGAACTTCCCGCAAAATAGCTTCTTTGACCATGGCCTCGTCGCGCTGACGCACAAACGTTTTCACCGACAAACGCCGGGCCGGTGGCGTGGCGATGATCGACAGGTCGCGCAAATGGCCCATGGCCATGTTTAAGGTTCTGGGAATAGGGGTTGCCGTCAGGTTCAGCATGTCCACTTCGGCCCGGAGGGCTTTTAGTTTCTCCTTCTGCTGAACGCCGAATCGGTGCTCTTCGTCGATGATGACCAGGCCCAGGTTCTTGAACTTGATGTCGCCCTGAAGCAGCTTGTGGGTGCCGATGACGATGTCGGCTTTGCCTTCCTCAATGGCCTTCATGGCTTTGGTGGTTTGACCGCCACTGCGGAATCGGCTGAGCAGTTCAATGCTGACGGCGGTATCCGAGAAGCGGTCCCGGAAGGATTCGTAATGCTGTTGGGCCAGAAGTGTCGTAGGCACCAGCACCGCCACCTGTTTGCCGGAATAGGTGGCCATAAAAGCTGCTCGCATGGCCACTTCGGTTTTGCCGAAGCCCACATCGCCGCACACCAGCCGGTCCATGGGTTTTTCGCTGACCATATCCTCGAACACCGACTCGATAGCCAACTGCTGATCGGGCGTTTCCTCGAACGGAAAGCCTGCTGCGAACGCGCGATACGCTTCTTTTGGGTCATCAAACGAGAACCCTTTGCGCGCCTCCCGACGGGCGTAAACATCCAGCAATTCGGCAGCGGTATCCCGGATTTTCTCCAGAGCTTTCTGTTTGGCGTTACTCCAACGCTCGGTGCCCAGTTTGTGAAGCGGCGCGTGGTCGACGTCAGAGCCTGTGTAGCGGGAGATCAGGTGCAGGCTGGACACCGGCACATAGAGTTTTGAGCCGCCTGCGTATTCCAGCATCAGAAACTCGCTGGCTTCACCTTCCACGGTGATGGTTTCAAGGCCCTGGTAGCGGCCTACGCCGTGATCAATATGCACCACTGGTGCGCCAATGCGCAGTTCGGAGAGGTCTCTGTAACCCGCGTCGTCCTGTTCGGTTGGCTTTTGGCGCCGACGTCGTTGCAGCACTCGTTCGCCAAACAGGGCGGTTTCGGTGATCAGTGTCAGTTTTTGTTGTGGCAGCACCAGCCCCAGTTCCATGGGTGCGATGGTGATACCCAGATGGCAGGCATCGTCAGTCAGGAATTCCTGCCAGCTGTCCAGGGTCTGCAGGTTCAGATTCTGGTCGGCCAGAGTGTCGATCAGTGCTTCACGACGGCCGGAGGATTCTGCACAGATCAGTACCCGGCCTTCAAACTCCTGGAGAAAACGTTTCAGGCGGCCGGAGGGGTCAGCCGCTCTGCCATCCATCGCGATATCGGGCAGAGACTCGGTCTGGCAGTTAACGGCCCCGGCGCCGTCTGCTGGCTCGCTGCTCATGGTGACTCGTGGATAGCGCTTGAGCAGTCCAAACAGTTCGTCGTCTTTCAGGAACAGTTCCGAAGGTGGCAGGATCGGGCGCAAACGGTCGTGTCGGCGATCCTCGTAGCGGGCTCGGGTGTCAGCAGTAAACTGTTCAGCCGCCGCATGAAGGCCCTCGGCGGTGAATACCAGCGTCTCTTCCGGCAGGTAATCGAACAGGGTTGCTGTCTGGTCAAAAAACAGCGGCAGATAGTACTCAATGCCTGGAGGGGTGATGGCCTGGGTAACGTCCTGATAGATGGGCGCTTCTTTGTCGGCGTGTGGAAATGCCTCAAACCAGCGGTTTCGAAAGCCGGAACGAGCCTCTTTATGCCATGGAAACTCATTGGCGGGCAGAAGCTCAACTTTCTCGATGCGATCTATGGAGCGTTGGGTTTCCGGGTCAAACGTACGCAGGGTTTCAATTTCGTCATCGAAAAGATCGATTCGGTATGGCTTTGTGGCGCCCATCGGGAAAATATCGAGGATCGCGCCCCTTACGGCGTATTCCCCATGCTCGTAAACGTTATCAGAGTGACGGTAACCGGCAGCTTCAAGCTGCAGGCGCCAGGAATCGATGTGCAGCGATTGGCCGACCTCCAGCAAGAGGGTGTTGCCTTGCAGATAGCTGACGGGAGGCAGCCGATGCATCAGCGTTCGGGCGGGAACCACCAGTACGCCGTGTTGAGTCGACGGTAACCGGTGCAGTGCGCGGATGCGCCGGGACGTAATATCCTGGTGCGGCGAAAACAGATCGTAGGGCAGGGTTTCCCAATCCGGCAGCGACAATAATTCCAGCCCGTCGGTGGTAATGGCTGCTTCGTCTTCTTCTGTTGGCAAACCCAGATAGAAGCGCATGGCCTGCTCGAGGCGGATCGCTTCGTCTGTGTTTCGGGTGATTACCAGCGTCAGTCCCTGGTGTTCGCGGGCACTTTCACAAATCGCAAGTGCGTCGCTGCTGCCATGCAACTGGCCCCACTGCCGGTGGTCTGCCGGTTTTTCCGGTGCGGGCGGGGCAACCAGTCGGGGGTTTAAGCTGGGTTTCGAATCACCATGAATCATAATTGGTGCAGAACTCCTGAAAGATATCTGGCGCCTGAATAGTAAGCAGCGAGCGGCGTATTCTAACGGGCGACCGTGGTGCTGTCATGACAGTTAAGCCGAGCCTACGAACTCCGGGACAGTTCGTATTTGCTGTGGAGGCAATTCCGTTGGATAATGTGCGCCCAATTTTGCAGACGTTCCAATAGTAGAGGTTCAAGCGTGAGTCACGAACAGATCAATCAGCACCTGTCTAACTGGACGGAAAGAGAATCCACTGCGGAAGCGATGATTCCGATTATCGGTCGACTCTACCGAAAGAATAATGTGGTGACGTCCGTCTATGGCCGTGCCGTGATCAATCAGGGGGTGATCGACATCATCCGCGCGCATCGTTTTGTGCGTCAGGTTGAAGACAGCGAGCTGTCTGTTCACGACACTCTGCCCATCCTGCAAGCCATGGATAAAATGGACCTGGGTCGTGGCCACGTTGATATCGGCAAACTGGCGGTCAAGTTCAAAGAAGTCGGTGGATCTCTTGAGGACTTCCTGAAAGAGGAAATCGGGCCGATCGTTGGTCAGTATCAGTCCCAGTCGGCAGAGGACGCGGAGAAAGATACCAAAGACGTCGTGCTTTATGGCTTCGGTCGGATTGGTCGTCTGTTGGCTCGCATCATGATTGAAAAAGCGGGTGGCGGTAACAATCTCCGGCTGCGTGCGATTGTGGTTCGCCAGGGTGGTGCAGACAACGATCTCGAAAAGCGTGCCAGTCTGCTGCGCAGGGACTCCGTACATGGGCCGTTTAACGGCACCATCACCGTTGATGAAGAGAACTCCGCACTTGTTGCCAACGGCAACTTTATCAAGGTGATTTATTCGCCGGGCCCCGATCAGGTGGATTACACCCAATACGGCATCAATAACGCCATTGTTATCGATAATACCGGTATCTGGCGCGACGAGGCCGGCCTTGGTCTGCACCTGAAATCCAAAGGCGTCAGCCGCGTGATTCTAACCGCGCCAGGCAAGGGCGATATCAAGAACATCGTTCATGGAATCAACAACGACTGGATTACCGAGGACGATCGCATTCTGTCTGCAGCCTCCTGCACAACCAACGCTATCACGCCGGTTCTCAAGGCGATTCAGGATGAGTACGGGATCGAAGATGGCCACGTTGAAACCGTGCACTCTTACACCAATGACCAGAACCTGATCGACAATTACCACAAAGGTAGCCGTCGCGGCCGTAGTGCGCCTCTGAACATGGTAATTACCGAGACAGGCGCGGCGAAAGCGGTCGCCAAGGCGCTGCCGGAATTGAAGGGCAAGCTGTCTGGCAACGCGATCCGGGTTCCGACTCCGAACGTGTCCATGGCCATTCTGAACCTGAACCTGCAGAAAGACGTGACCGTCGAAAGTGCAAACGACTACTTGCGGGATATGGCGCTTCACTCCGAGCTGCAGAAGCAGATTGATTTCGTGAACTCGCCAGAAGTGGTTTCGACGGATTTCGTTGGTTCCCGGCATGCCGGTGTTGTCGACGCTCAGGCCACTATTGCCAACGGCAAGCGTCTGATCCTCTATGTATGGTATGACAACGAAGCCGGTTACAGCGCGCAGGTGATTCGCGTGGTCAACCAGATGGCTGGCGTGGACTATCCGATTTTCCCGAAGCGGGTACGCGGCTGATTTCAGCCTGATAATCGGTCTAAATAGAACCCCGGGCCTTTACGTCCGGGGTTTTTTTATGCCTGAAATGCCACTGGGCGAATTACGTTTGGCGACAAACTAGGCGGGGTTTCTGGTGGAAATAGTGTTCCGTAAACTCTATAATTGGCGCGATTTTGGGTACGTCTGGCACCCGCTTCCCATGACCTCCTGCAGTCGAATGTCTGGCTTGTTTTAGCCTGGGCATCCTTCACTGTGGTTCTGCCCACCGGATTCTCCGGACAGGGGGCGGGCCGCAGGGGTCGGGCGTTAAAATCCATCGAACAGTTTCTGATGATTGGATGAGGCTAATGATCAAGATCAAAAAAGGCCTGGATCTTCCCATCAGCGGCGCTCCTGAGCAGACCATAGATGAAGGCAATACCGTTCGCCACGTGGCGTTGATCGGTTTTGACTACAACGGCATGAAGCCCACTATGGCTGTATCAGAGGGAGATCGCGTTAAGCGCGGTACGCTGCTGTTTACGGATAAGAAGACCGAAGGCGTTCGTTACACATCACCGGCAGCCGGTGTCGTCAAGGAAATCAATCGCGGTGAACGCCGTGTTTTCCAGTCCATTGTGATTGAGATCGATGGCGACGACGCGGAATCTTTTGCCCGCTATGATGAATCTGATATTGCGTCTCTCGAGCGCCAGCAGGTTGTTGATAACCTGGTGGAATCCGGCTTGTGGACCACTTTCAAGACCCGGCCGTACAGCAAAGTGCCGGAGATCGATTCAGCGCCCAACTCAATTTTTGTGTCAGTAATGGATACCAATCCACTGGCCGCCGATCCAACCGTCATTATCGGTGAGAACAAAGCGGCCTTCGAACGTGGCTTGCGTATCCTGACCAAACTGACCAACGGTAAGGTGTTTGTATCCGGCAAGCCGGGTTCAGACGTGCCGGTGCCGGAGTCCGACTCCGTAGAAGTCCAGCAATTCGACGGCAGGCATCCGGCCGGCAACGTTGGCACCCATATCCACTATCTTGACCCGATTGTAGGTGACAAGGTGGTTTGGAGTATTGGTTACCAGGATGTCATCGACATTGCGAAACTGTTCCAGACCGGTGAGCTGCCGGTTGACCGCATTGTTGCGGTTGGTGGCCCCAAGGCCACCAAGCCACGCCTGCTGCGTACCCGTATCGGTGCGAGCCTGACGGAACTTCTGGACGGTGAAATTGCCACAGACTGCGAAGTTCGTACGATTTCCGGCTCTGTCTTCGGTGGTCGCCGCGGTGATGGCCCATGTGCCTACCTTGGACGCTTTGCGAACCAGATTTCTGTTCTGGAAGAAGGCTACAAGCGCGAGTTCATGGGGTGGCTGTCGCCCGGGCCGAACAAGTTCTCGGTTCTGAATATCTATCTGTCCAAACTCACGAAGGGCAAATTGTTTAACTTCACCACCACGACCAATGGCAGTGAGCGTGCCATGGTTCCGGTAGGTGCTTACGAGCAAGTGATGCCTCTGGATATTCTGCCGACTCAGCTACTGCGGTCACTGATCGTTGGCGACACAGAAACGGCGCAACAGTTGGGTGCATTGGAGCTGGACGAAGAGGATCTGGCGCTCTGCACTTTCGTGTGCCCGGGCAAATACGAATACGGTCCGATTCTGCGCCAGAATCTGACCCGAATCGAGATCGAGGGTTAACTGATGGCAATTCGACAGTTTCTCGATGGCATCGAGCACCACTTTGAAAAGGGTGGCAAGTATGAGCGCTGGTATGCGCTCTATGAAGCAATCGATACCATTTTCTATACCCCCGGTAAGGTAACTTCCACTACTTCTCATGTGCGTGATGGCGTCGACCTGAAACGCATCATGATCACGGTGTGGATGTGTACCTTCCCGGCCATGTTCTTTGGCATGTGGAACATCGGTTTCCAGGCCAACAGCTTCCTGGCGGAAAATCCGGATGCCCTGATGGGCGACGGTGGCCTCCGTACGGCCTTTATCGCAGCCCTGGCGGGTAACGATCCGTCCAGCATCTGGGATAACTTCGTTTATGGCATGGCGTATTTTGTGCCGGTATACGCGGTGACGTTCATCGTGGGTGGCTTCTGGGAAGTGCTGTTCGCTACGGTTCGCCGCCACGAAGTGAACGAGGGCTTCTTCGTGACTTCGGTACTCTTCGCGCTGATTTGCCCGCCGACCATCCCGCTCTGGCAGGTGGCTCTGGGCATCACCTTCGGCGTGGTGATCGGTAAGGAAGTTTTCGGCGGTACTGGCAAGAACTTCCTGAACCCGGCGCTGACTGGTCGTGCGTTCCTGTATTTCGCCTATCCGGCGCAGATTTCCGGTGACACGGTATGGACCGCGGTTGATGGCTTCAGCGGCGCAACCTCACTCAGCTGGGCTGCAAGCGGCGGCGTTGAGGCACTGGAAAGCCAGATTGGCTGGATGTCCGCATTCATGGGCACCATCCAGGGTTCCATGGGTGAAACGTCGACTCTGGCGGTGCTTATCGGGGGGGCGATATTGTTGCTGATGAAGATCGCCTCTTACCGCATTGTAGGCGGTGTTCTGATCGGTATGATCGGGATGTCGATGTTGCTGAATGCCGTTGGCTCGGACACCAATCCGATGTTTGCGGTACCTGCTCACTGGCATCTTGTGATGGGCGGTTTTGCGTTCGGCATGATGTTCATGGCGACCGATCCGGTATCTGCCGCCATGACCAACACCGGTCGCTGGTGCTTCGGTATCCTGGTTGGCGTTATGACCGTCCTGATCCGAGTGGTTAACCCGGCGTTCCCGGAAGGCATTATGCTGGCCATCCTGTTCGCCAACCTGTTCGCTCCGCTGATGGACCATTACGTGGTTCAGGCCAATATCAAACGGAGGCTTGCACGTGGCTAAACCAAAAGAAACCGTCTCCAGAACGTTAATGGTGGCACTGGTACTGAGTATTGTGTTCTCAGTAGTCGTGTCCACCGCTGCGGTTTTGCTGCGTCCTGCGCAGGTTAAAAACCAGAATCTGGATATCCGTTCGAATATTCTTTCTGCCGCCGGCATGCTCGAGCCGGGCGCCAGCGCGGAAGAAATCGAAGAGACTTTCTCTCGCTTCGAAGTGCGTCTTCTTGACCTGGATACCGGCGAATACGTTGAACCCAGTGCCGTGGGCGTTACAGACCCGATGAAGTACGACATGTACAAGGCAGCGTCTGACCCGGCCATGTCGACAAACATTCCGTCGTCGGAAGACAAGGCAGGCATCAAGCGTCGTCCGAATGTTGCCAAGATTTTCACCCTGAGTGAAAACGGCAAGCTCAAGCGCGTCGTTCTGCCGGTTCACGGTTACGGCCTCTGGTCGACCCTCTACGGCTTTATGTCGCTGGAAGGTGACGCGAATACCATTGAAGGCCTGGGCTTCTATTCTCACGCGGAAACTCCGGGCCTGGGCGGCGAAGTCGATAATCCACGCTGGAAAAAGCAGTGGGTTGGCAAGGAGGTCTACGGCGACAATCTGGATGAACCGCAGATCAAACTCGTCAAAGGTGGTGTGAGTGCCGACGCTGCGGACAAAGAGCACAAGATCGACGCTCTGTCCGGTGCGACGCTGACAAGCCGCGGGGTTCAGCAACTGGTCAACTACTGGATGGGTGACCGTGGCTACGAAACCTATCTGAAAAAACTTCGCCAAGGGGAGGTCTGATCATGGCAGACGCATCCGCCAAACAGGTTCTCTTCGAACCGATCTTCAGTAACAACCCCATCGCGTTGCAGATACTGGGTATCTGTTCCGCGTTGGCGGTAACGACCAGCATGAATGTAACGCTGGTTATGTGTGCGGCCGTTATCGCCGTTACCGCTTTTTCCAACCTGGCCGTATCACTGGTGCGGTCACAGATACCCGGCAGCATCCGGATCATCGTGCAGATGACCATCATTGCATCGCTGGTTATCGTGGTGGATCAGGTACTTAAAGCTTACGCCTACGAAATCAGCAAGCAGCTGTCAGTCTTTGTTGGGCTGATCATCACCAACTGTATCGTGATGGGGCGTGCAGAAGGTTTCGCCATGCAGAATGGTCCGTGGCTCAGCTTCCTGGATGGTGTGGGCAATGGCCTGGGCTATTCAGTACTGCTGATCTTCGTGGCGTTCTTCCGTGAGCTCCTGGGTGCTGGATCGCTGTTTGGCATTTCCATTATGCCGGTGGTCAATGAAGGTGGTTGGTACATTCCAAATGGTTTGTTGCTACTGCCGCCAAGCGCATTCTTCATCATTGGTCTGGCAATCTGGGGCCTGCGCACCTGGAAGCCGGAGCAGGTAGAAGAGGCTGACTTTAAAATGTCTCGCCATACCGCCAAGGAGGCCTTCTGATGGAACATTATATCAGCCTGATTCTGAAAGCCGTTTTCGTTGAAAACATGGCTCTGGCCTTCTTCCTGGGGATGTGTACCTTCCTGGCGATCTCCAAGAAGATTGAAGCAGCCACAGGTCTTGGCATTGCCGTTGTGGTCGTTCTGACCGTCACCGTTCCGGTGAATAATCTGCTGTATAACGGCATATTACGTGAAGGCGCCCTCAGCTGGGCAGGTCTGCCCAATGTGGACCTGAGCTTTCTTGGCCTGTTGTCGTATATCGGTGTAATTGCGGCAATTGTCCAGATCATGGAAATGGTTCTGGATAAATACATACCGGCGCTTTATGCGGCGCTCGGCGTATTCTTGCCGCTGATTACTGTGAACTGTGCCATTCTGGGTGCTTCGCTGTTCATGGTAGAGCGTGATTACACGTTTGGTGAAAGCGTGGTTTACGGCTTTGGTGCAGGTCTCGGTTGGGCGCTAGCGATTATTGCGCTGGCCGGTATCCGAGAAAAGCTGAAATACAGCGACGTTCCTGAAGGCCTGCGTGGCCTGGGCATCACCTTCATCACCGTTGGCCTGATGTCGCTTGGATTTATGTCGTTTTCCGGCATTTCGCTGTAATAAACCCCGGTGATTCGATTTAACGAAAAGGCGAGACCATGAATACTGAAATTCTGCTTGGCGTGGTCATGTTCACCGTTATCGTACTGGCCCTGGTCGCAGTGATTCTTGCGGCCCGTTCCAGGCTGGTAAGCACCGGTGATGTGACCATCGAAATTAACGACGACCCGGAGCACACTCTGAAAACAGAAGCGGGTGGCAAGCTTCTGGGTACGCTGGCTAATAGCGGCATTTTTCTGTCGTCTGCCTGTGGCGGCGGCGGTACCTGCGCGCAGTGTAAGTGCAAGGTGTTTGAAGGTGGTGGCGCGATGCTGCCGACCGAGAAAACCCACTTCACCAATCGTGAAGAAAAAGAAGGCTGGCGCCTGAGCTGTCAGGTTCCTGTGAAACAGGACATGAAAGTCGAAGTGCCGGAAGAGTTCTTCGGCGTGAAAAAGTGGGAATGCGAAGTGGTGTCCAACCACAACGTGGCTACTTTCATCAAAGAGCTGGTACTGAAACTGCCTGAAGGCGAGGAAGTCGACTTCCGTGCCGGCGGTTATGTTCAGCTTGAGTGCCCGCCCTACGAAATCGACTTCAAGGATTTCGACATTGAGGAAGAATTCCACGAAGACTGGGACAAACTGGATATCTGGCGCTACAAGGCGGTGAACAAGGAAGAGACCATCCGCGCTTACTCCATGGCGAACTATCCGGAAGAGAAGGGTGTTCTAAAATTCAACATCCGGATTGCGACACCGCCTCCGGGCACCGATCATCCGCCTGGCATCATGTCGAGCTACGTGTTTGCTCTGAAGCCGGGTGACAAGGTGACAGTGATGGGGCCGTTCGGCGAGTTCTTCGCCAAGAAGACCGACGCAGAGATGGTATTTATCGGCGGCGGTGCCGGTATGGCGCCGATGCGCTCGCACATCTTCGACCAGCTCAAGCGCTTGAACAGCAATCGGAAGATCAGCTTCTGGTACGGGGCGAGAAGTGTCCGTGAGATGTTCTATGTCGAAGATTTCGACATGCTTCAGGAAGAGAACGAGAATTTCGAGTGGCACGTCGCCCTCTCTGACGCTCTGCCTGAAGACAACTGGGAAGGCCCGACAGGCTTTATCCACAACGTACTGTATGAGAAGTATCTGAAGGACCACCCGGCTCCGGAAGACTGTGAGTACTATATGTGTGGGCCCCCCATTATGAACGCGTCCTGCATCAAGATGCTGAAAGATCTGGGTGTTGAGGACGAAAACATCATGCTGGATGATTTCGGGGGTTAATCGACTTTCATGACATCCGGTGTGACTCGACCCGTCAGGGTGGCCTTGGCCAGCGCTTTTCTTGCGCTGGCTTTCGTCGCGCTGGCGGGTTGTTCGTTTGAGGCAGAAGAGAAAGTCTGGGAGATATCCGGCCCGGTGTTCGGAACCCGTTACCACATCAACGTGGTGATGGCCGATGATCAGCCACGGCTTAAGGCACTGGCATCGGGTATTGAAGAGGTGCTCGAGGGCGTAGACGCGTCTATGTCTACCTGGCGCGAGGACTCAGAGCTTTCCATTTTCAACAACCTGGAAGACCAGAGTGAGTGGAGAAGCATTTCTCCGGCTTTGCACGAAGTGCTCTCTACTGCCAACCGGTTATCCATGCTGACCGATGGCGCCTTTGACGTGACCATCGGGCCGGTGGTGAATCTGTGGGGGTTCGGGCCACAGGCAAGGCCTGAAGAGGTGCCGTCTGACGCACAGTTGCAGTCCACCCTGTCGGCCACGGGTTTCCGAAAGCTTGAGCTTCGTGATTCACCGCCTGCCTTGCGTGCAGAACCCAATCAGTATGTTGATCTGTCTGCCATTGCCAAAGGATACGGCGTGGATGCGGTTGCCCGGTTCCTTGAAGAGGAAGGTGTTAGCGCTTTTCTGGTGGAAATCGGCGGTGAAGTCAGCGTACAGGGACGGAAGCCGGACGGCGAAGTGTGGCGGCTGGCCATAGAAGAGCCCGTGTCAGAGCAGCGGCAGGTCAACCGCGTTGTTGCGATTGGCAACCGAGCCATGGCAACTTCAGGCGACTATCGTAACTATTACGAATCGGAAGGGCAGCGTTTTTCGCATACCATAGACCCTGAAACCGGTCGGCCGATTGAGCATAACCTTGCGTCAGTCACCGTGATAGCCGACGATTGTATGACTGCAGATGCGCTCGCAACCGCGTTTAATGTCATGGGGCCAGAACAGGCCATGGCTTTATCGACGCGAGAGAACATCGCAGCCTATTTTATTGTTCGGGGCGAGAGTGGCTTCAAGAGCATGTACTCCCCAGCCTTTTCTTCGTTCCTGACAGATTGACAGGGCGCGACGGTAAGTTGCCCCTAAAAGTTAAGGAGAGCCCCTATGGGTACCTTTGTACTTGTACTGTTTATTGTTCTGTTGCTGGTGGCGGCCATGTCCGTAGGCGTTATTCTTGGCCGCAAGCCTATCAGCGGTTCCTGCGGTGGCCTTGGAGCCATGGGGATCAGCAAAACCTGTGACATATGCGGCGGCAACCCACAGAAATGTGAAGAAGAGAATGAACAGGGCGCCAACGGTGGCGATTCCGCTGATGATTTAACTTACGATGCATCCAAAACCGGCAAGCACTGAATCAACAGGCTGACCGGACGACGATAAGGAGCTAGAACGCAATGGCAGAGCACCATTACGACGTGGTCGTTATTGGCGCGGGGCCTTCGGGAGAAGGTGCTGCAATGAATGCGACGAAACACGGCAAACGTGTCGCGATCATTGAAGACAAGCAAACCGTTGGCGGTAACTGTACCCACTGGGGCACGATTCCCTCAAAAGCATTGCGTCATTCCGTCAAGCAGATCATCACCTTTAACACTAACCAGATGTTCCGGGACATTGGTGAGCCGCGCTGGTTTTCCTTTCCCCGTGTGTTGCAGAACGCCCAGAAGGTGATTGGCAAGCAGGTTAAGTTGCGCACCCAGTTCTACGCCCGTAACAGGGTGGACCTGATCAATGGCCGTGCCAGCTTTCTTGACGCCAACCGCCTGGAAATTCGTGGCAACAAGTCTCACGAAATTATTCATTTCAAGCAGGCAATCATTGCAACGGGGTCGCGTCCCTATTTGCCGCCAGATGTGGATTTCCGGCACCACCGGATTTACAACTCGGACACGATACTCAACCTGTCACATACGCCACGTACGCTGATCATCTACGGCGCCGGCGTTATCGGTTCCGAATACGCGTCCATATTCGCCGGGCTTGGTGTCAAGGTGGACCTGATCAACCCCGGAAGCCGTCTGTTGACCTTCCTGGACGACGAGATTTCGGACGCGCTCAGTTATCACCTGCGCAACAACGGTGTGTTGGTCCGCCACAATGAGACATACGAGTCTGTGGATGGTGATGACCATGGCGTTGTGCTGTCGCTGCAATCCGGTAAGAAGATTCGCGCGGACGCATTTCTCTGGTGCAACGGCCGCAGTGGCAACACCGAAAAACTGGGTCTGGAGAATATCGGCCTTACACCAAACGGTCGCGGTCAGCTGGCCGTTGACGAGCATTACCGCACAGACGTCGAAAACATTTATGCCGCCGGTGATGTGATCGGCTGGCCGAGCCTTGCCAGCGCTGCCTATGATCAGGGCCGCTCGGCGTCATCGGATATTGTTAAAGATGAGTATTTCCGCCATGTAACGGACGTGCCTACGGGCATCTACACGCTGCCGGAAATCAGTTCTGTGGGCGGAACCGAACGAGAACTGACCGAAGCCAAGGTGCCCTACGAAGTAGGCCAGGCGTTTTTCAAGGATCTTGCCAGGGCGCAGATTACCGGTGATCCCGTGGGCATGCTGAAGATCTTGTTCCACCGGGAAACCCGCCAGATTCTGGGCATTCACTGTTTTGGGGATCAGGCGGCGGAGATTGTTCACATCGGCCAGGCCATCATGAATCAGGAAGGCGAGGCCAATTCCCTGAACTACTTCATCAATACCACCTTCAACTATCCCACCATGGCGGAAGCCTATCGCGTGGCTGCGCTCAACGGCCTGAATCGGATTTTCTGATCAGGCCGGTGTCAAGTCGCAGCCGGTGTTCGATGCCAGCTGCCGTAGACCGTGCGCCCGGTTGTCGAAGTACATCCGGGTGCTGGTCGGGTAGTCCGTAATGATGCTGTCTACCCCCATTTTTTCGAGGGTCAGCATGTCGTGGATTCGGTTGACCGTCCAGGTGGATACCAGTATCTCCCGTCGATGGGCCTCTTCTACGAGGCCTTGAGTACAGATCTTCCAGCCCAGGCAAAGGTAGTCACAGTGCAGCCTTGCTGCAACGTTTACTGGTCGCGGAAATTTCCTGTCGGTTACCAGGCCAATTTTGATGTGCCTGTCCCGGCGTTTTACCTGCCTTAGAAACCATGCATCTGAAGAGGTCACCACAGTGCGATGTTGGAGGCCGCGGCGCTGGATGATTTCCACGATGCGGTTGCACAGAATGTTCAGACGTTGTCGGGCGTCCTTTTTTACTTCCAGCTGGAGATTCTCTAACTCCGGAAGTTCATCCAGTAAGGTTTCCAGTCTCGGTACACCCACCTTGTTTGGCCAGGCAACCGCGTTGCGGCGTGCATCCATATTCTCGAGTTCTGCTGCCGTGTAGGAATTCACTTCGCCGGTTTTCCCGGTGGTTCGATCCACGGTCAGGTCGTGAATGATCACTGGTATACCATCCTTGGATAGCACAAGGTCCAGTTCGAAATGCCTCACCCCATGACGGTAGGCATGCCGAAAACCTGCCAGTGAGTTCTCTGGTGCTTCGCCTTTTGCCCCTCTGTGCCCATATACAATCATTCTGCGGCGGTTTCCTTCATTCGACGGTAGATCTCCTGGCGCTTTTTCCAGGTTTCATGGCAAAGACGGATGTCCTCGAGGTAGGCCGGCAACTCGTCCATCAACAGCGCCTGTGGGCCATCAACAAGGGCCTTTTCGGGCCTGGGGTGGAAGTCCACCAGCACCATATTTGCTCCGGCAATCACGCCCTGTGCGGTAGCGTGCATGACATCGAGAACGCCGTCGGGGGATTGTTCTCGACTACCCACGGAGTGGGACGGGTCCACGCACACTGGCATGCGGGTCAGGCGTTTGACCGCCGGAACATGGGCGAAATCCACCATGTTTCGATGCGGCTGGCCGGCTTCGGTTTTCATACCTCGCAGGCAGAAAATTACATTGGCGTTACCCTCGCTGGCCAGATACTCCGCTGCGTTCAGGGATTCGTTCAGAGTAATACCAAAGCCTCGTTTCAGAAGCACCGGATAGGTGGTCTGGCGTCCGATGGCCTTGAGCAATTCAAAATTCTGGGTATTTCGGGTGCCCACTTGCAGCATGACGCCGGTTGGCCGCCCAAGTTTTTCCAGGCATTCGTCGATTTCTTCAATGTGACTTTCATGGGTGATTTCCATGGCGATCACTTTGATACCGTGTTTGCCGGCCTTTTCGAACACCCAGGGCAGGCAACCCTTGCCGTGGCCCTGAAACGAATAGGGATTGGTCCGTGGTTTATAGGCGCCCATCCGGGTGCAGACTTCGCCCTGCTGCTCCAGTGCCTGCATCATCTGCTCAACATGTTCTGGCACGTCCACCGCGCAAAGACCGGCGAAAATGTTCAGGTTGTTCTGGTCAAACGTCACGCCGTTGTAGGTAAAGCCACTCTGACGGCGGTCATCCTTGTGGCGGCCCAGGATGCGATAGTCATCGGAGATACGGATGGCTCTCTCAACGGCTGGCAGAGCCTCGATCTCTTCCTTGTTGAGACCCTTGGTATCGCCCAGAAGATATACTTCGGTCAGTCGCTGGTTAGCACCCTGCACCTCGTGAACCCGAACCGACACCCCGGGCAGGTTCTCCAGAAAATGCATGGTTTGCCGATAGGCTTCGCCTTGCATATCCGTATCCGGGTGCAATATCGCTAGCATGATGTCTCCTTGGAATTCAGTCTGCGCCTTCAGCGCGGTGTCGGGCCTGGATGTATTCCCGATGATTAAGATGCAACAGATCGGCCATACGGCGAATCAGGTGTTCTTCGTACTTGTCGATACGCCCATCGGCAAACGCCACACGCCAGATGCTTTCCAGTAGCGCCTGCTTTTGCTCCTGATCCAGGTTTTCGTTGATCATGCCTGTGAATTCATACATTGACGTGGCATCGTCAGCGTGGCTTAGGGCATCCGCCAGAATTTCCTCTGCCTCTTCGCGAGTGACTTCCTGACTGCGCACAGCGCAGTCTACGATGGCCTTGAGTTCGGCTTCATCTTCATTGTTGTCCACTCTCGATAACTGAACCATAAGGGCTGTGGCGGCCACGGTCAGCTGATGATCGTCAGGCTTGGCGGGCTCTTTGTTATCCGGTGCGAAAAACTGCTTCAGTCGCTCGATCATGATGGGCAGCTCACTTCGTTCGTTGCATTGAGGTCAGGCGGCGTTGGACAGCCGCCTGACCCGATTCTCCAGTTCAATCTGATCATTGGTGAAACGGCGAATACCGTCTGCCAGCTTTTCCGTGGCCATGGCGTCCTCGTTGGACTCCCAGCGGAAGAGTTTCTCATCAATCTGGCCAGGCTGATCAATGCTTGATGCAGAGCCTGGTACA
Source organism: Marinobacter sp. CHS3-4 (assembly GCF_030053415.1). Classification (GTDB taxonomy): domain Bacteria; phylum Pseudomonadota; class Gammaproteobacteria; order Pseudomonadales; family Oleiphilaceae; genus Marinobacter. The sequence continues at coordinate 751,243 of NZ_JASGBJ010000002.1, read as the reverse complement.
AGCTGACGTTCCAGGCTGCCTGAATCCTGGTCCAGCTCTTCCAGCAGAGCAGGGCTGATGGTGAGCCGATCACAGCCGGCCAACATTTCGATTTCGCCGGTGTTGCGGAAACTGGCGCCCATAACCACTGTTTTGTAGCCATTGGCTTTGTAGTAATTGTAAATTCGGGTGACGGATTGGACGCCCGGATCCTCTGCGGCTGGGAAGCTATCACGGCCGGACGCGGCCAGGTGCCAGTCCAGAATGCGGCCAACAAAAGGTGAAATCAGGAAGGCTCCGGCATCGGCGCAGGCCGCAGCCTGAATAAAAGAGAACAACAGTGTCAGGTTACAGTTTATACCTTCGCGCTGAAGTTGTTCCGCAGCCCGGATGCCTTCCCAGGTAGACGCAATCTTGATCAATACCCTGCTGGTATCCATGCCCAACTGGTCATACAACTCAATCAGCCGCCGCGCTCTGGCCAGAGTAGCGTCGGTATCAAACGAGAGACGGGCATCTACTTCGGTTGAGACCACGCCTGGTACCCGACCCAAAATTTCTCGCCCCGCCAACACGGCCAGCATATCTGTGGCGTAAGTCAGCTGTTCCGCATCAGAGCCGCCCTGTTTGCGCGCGGCCGCGACTGCGTCGTCCAGCATAGGGCGGTAGGCCTCGGACGCCGCAGCTTTCAGCAGAAGCGATGGATTGGTGGTGGCATCCTGAGGCTGCCATTGGGCAATGGCGTCCAGATCGCCGGTATCGGCCACCACGGTGGTCATGGATTTGAGTTGTTCAAGCTTGCTGGTCATTCGTCCTTTCATCCCGATAGGTTGTTATAGTGGCCCGTCCTGCAGGCGCTTAAGCGTTATGCCTACAATAACGGGCTGCTACTACGGGAACAAGACAGCCAAAAGGGGAATAGGGATGTAAAAGGATTCAGGCGGGCATTGCTTCCGATGTTTCCGGTTCAGGAACTTTCGCCATCGCCGCTTCCAGCACCTCAATGCCCGATCCCGGCTTGTGGGCGTTCTCGCTGATGTAGCGACGGAATTGACGACCTCCTGGTTGGCCGTGGAAAAGTCCCATCAGATGGCGGGTAATGTGGCTGAGATAGACACCACGATCCAGTTCTTCCTGAACAAATGGTAACACCCGGCGGAGTGCTTCATGTCGGCTGGAAACCGGTGCCGGAGCATTAAAGAACTCGGTGTCTACACCAGCGAGTAGCCAGGGATTATGGTAAGCCTCGCGGCCCAGCATCACACCATCTGTGTATTGCAGGTGTTCATGGCATTGGTCAAAGGTTTTGATTCCGCCGTTGATGATAATTTCCAGGTGCGGGTATTTGGCCTTCAGGTCGTAAACCCATGGGTATTTGAGCGGTGGGATGTCGCGGTTTTCTTTCGGGCTGAGCCCCTCCAGAACGGCGATTCTGGCGTGGACAATGAAGGTTCGACAGCCTGCCGCCGAGACCTTCTCAATGAATTCGCACAGATCGTCCCAGGACTCGTGGCCGTCGATGCCGATGCGATGCTTTACGGTGACAGGCAGCGTGGTGGCCTCGATCATGGCGGCGACACCTTCGGCCACCTTGTCTGGATGAGCCATCAGGCAGGCGCCAATCATGTTGTTCTGCACCCGGTCGCTGGGGCACCCCACGTTCAGGTTTACTTCATCAAACCCATACTGCTCGGCCAGATGCGCGCAATGGGCCAGTTCTGAAGGATTACTGCCTCCCAACTGGAGTGCAAGCGGATACTCTTCAGAGTTATGTCTCAGAAATCGGGCCGTGTCACCGTGAATCAGTGCGCCTGTCGTTACCATCTCCGTATAGAGCAGGGTGTGCCTACTGAGCATGCGGGCGAGATAGCGGTAGTGACTCGTGGTCCAGTCCATCATGGGCGCCACGCAGAAGCGGCGCGATAGGCCGGAATTGGGCCGGGCGTTGTTTTGGGCTGGCATTACAGACATTAAAAGACCCGTTGCTTTCGACAAACCGATTGTGCGGACTGGTACGGTAAAACAGATGCGATAGTTTATCATTCATTGGCACATGATTTCCGTAGGGCTTTGGCGAAATGAAAAGTAACTGGTTTATCGGCGTTGATCTCGGCGGTACCAAGATCGAAGTCATCCTTTTGGATCGACAGAGCACGGAGCATTTCCGGGCACGTCGGCCAACACCGGCCGGCGACTACCAGGCCACGCTGGAAACCATTCGTACCCTTGTGCTTCAGGCCGAAGCCCAGGCAGGCGCGTCCGGCGTGCCGGTAGGTATCGGGATTCCCGGTAGCGTGTCCGGCACAACGGGCTGCGTCAAGAACGGCAACTCCACCTGGTTGAACGGCCAGCCAATGCAGGAGCACCTTCGGGCGTTGCTACAGCGGCCGGTTACCCTCACGAACGATGCCAATTGCCTGGCACTGTCGGAAGCGACAGACGGCGCAGGAGAGAACCACATGTCTGTGTTTGCCGCCGTGCTGGGGACTGGCTGCGGCGCTGGCGTCAGTATCAACGGCCAGGTGATCGAGGGCCCTAACGGTGTCGCGGGGGAGTGGGGCCACAATCCTCTGGCCTGGACGCCGCAGGCGGAGCTGGAGCAGCGCCCATGCTTCTGTGGCCGATTTGGCTGCAACGAAACGTTTCTTTCTGGGACAGGCTTGTCGCTCACCCATCACTTGATGACTGGCGTGAATCAGAGTGCCCAACATGTAGTCGCGCAGGCCAGCGTCGGCGACCAAGATGCCTGCGAGACGATGAAGGTCTACCTGGAACATCTGACTCGCGGCCTGGCGTCAGTGATCAACGTGCTGGATCCTGACATTATCGTGCTGGGCGGAGGCATGAGTAATGCCAGACAGCTCTACGAGGAGCTGCCAAACCGGCTGGCTGACTACGTGTTTGGCGGGGAATGCAGTACCCCGATCAGGCAAGCCGTCCACGGTGATTCGAGTGGCGTTCGCGGAGCGGCCTGGTTGGCGGGCAATTTGTTGGGTTAATGTTACGAGCGGCTTCGCTAAGGAATCCCTTGACTATAATTGCGTCGTAGCGGGTACGAATGCGCAGCCTTTGTCCTTGAAGCTGCAGAAATTGGCCAATAAAAATAACAAACTATTCCATTCGGTGGTGGATGAACGGATCTTCTGTACGACAACAATCAGCGGGCCTATTCAACATGGCGTTCAGCAGGTTGCTGGCGGTGTTGGTCCTGCTTTGGTCCGGTTCCACCGCTGTTGCCAACGCAGAATCCGCGCTGGAAATCGATCCGCTAAAGTCAGAAATAGAAATTGTAAGGGGGTACCAGTATCTGGTGGAAGGGAACCCGTCTTGGTCCATTGATCAGGTTCGAAACCTTTCTGGCTCAGGGCGCTGGCAGGACCTGGAAGGTCCGCCAAATTTCGGCTACCGAAGCGATGCCATCTGGTACCGGCTGGAGATCGATCTGAATCGTTCAGGTCAAATACAGCGCTTTTTCGAAGTGACTTATCCTCTACTGGATCATCTTGAGTTATACCATTTTGCGGGTAATCAAAAGGTATTTGAATCATTTGCCGGGGACCGACTGCCCCATGAAAATCGGCCCATCGACGTCCGAACCTTCGTATTTCCATTATTGCTTGATGACCAACGTCAACATGTTCTCTACCTGAGAGTCCAGACCTCAGGATCGCATCAATTGCCGGCAATGCTCTGGGAGCCAGACGCTTTTTACAGAGCCAACGAAAAGGACATGATGTGGCGAGCCATGTTCTACGGCATGCTGCTGATCCTGGCGGCGTCGACGTTTTATCTGGCGTTTACCATCCGCGAGTGGAGTTTCGGTTATTTCTTTGCCGTGCAGCTGTGTTTACTGGTCATCATGACCGGATTGCATGGTGTGGCTTTCCAATACCTTTTTCCGGATCGCCCCAGGGTGCATGAATTGCTGATATTGGCGTCGGTGCCGTTGGGGGCCATGTTCTTTGCGATGTTCAGTATGGCTTTTCTGGACCTGAAACGCCTTATGCACGGGGCGTATCGTGTGCTTCAGGTGATGTCTGCCCTCGCGTTTCTGGCTTTCGTATCTGGGTTCGTCCTGACCTATGGCGTTTCCACACGCATCTCGGTGGCACTCTCTGCACTGATGTGTGTGGTCATTCTGACGATTGGTCTGGCTCTGGCAAAGCGTGGCGACCGGGCGGCAAAACAGTTTGTTATGGCCTGGGTGGCCCTGCTGCTGGGTGTGGTTTTTCACGTACTTGGGCTCAGCGCCGTATTGGCGGAAGAATGGGTGATTCCGTACGCCATGGAGACGGGCAGCGTGCTGGCATCGCTGCTGTTGTTTTTTGCTTTGGCGGATCGTCTGCACACAGAAAGAAGCGCGAGAATCCGCGAGCAGTACGCTCGCATTGAGGCGATGCGAGCGAGAGAAGCAGCAGAAGGCAAAGTGGTCGACGCCGCCCGTCATCATGGGCTCACGGGACTGCCAAATCGGGTGGCGTTGGAAGAATGCCTTCACACTTTGATGCAGGGAAAAGGCTCTTCTGTTCGTTCCTTTGCCCTGGTGCTCCTTCACCTTAGGGGTTTCGATGACATCAACAAGACGCTTGGCCATGAAAATGCCGACGCCATTCTGACGGAAGTCGCCAACCGCCTGGATGCTCTGGTCAGGGAGCAGGCGACGCATGTTTTGATCGAAAGTCATTCTTCCAGGGCCTTCGCGGCTGCCCACGTTGAGGGAGTCACCTTCGCCTGCGTTTTCAGTACCACCGACAGTGATTCGATGTCGCAGGTCATGAGTGAGTTGGGTGCAGGTATCCGCAAGCCTGTCGACTTTCGCGGGCTTAGCGTTGATTTGAGAGTTGTGGGCGGCTGCTCTTTCTACCCTGACGACAGCCCGGATGTGGCAACGCTTCTGCGGCACGCATTCATTGCGTTCGACAGGGCCGCTTCCGAGGCCGATCAGATGGCCGTCTATACGCCCGACCTGAATCCCTACAGTGAGCGTCGATTGACTTTGATGACCAACTTGCGCAAAGCGCTTGAGAACGATGAGTTGACGCTGAACTTCCAGCCCCAGCTGAAGGTGAGCACGGGGGAAGTCTCGGGTTTCGAGGCGTTGTTGCGCTGGCAGCATCCCGAACATGGTTTCGTACCACCCGATGAATTCATTCCCATGGCTGAACAAACCGGCTTGATTGGGCCGGTTACCGCATGGGTGCTGGATAAATCTCTGGCCTTTTGTCGCGAACTGGAGCAAGCGGGGTATCCGGTTGGTGTGTCGGTCAATATTTCAGCAGTGAACTTGCGTGAAGCTGGCTTTGTGGAGCAGGTGCTCTCGGTGCTTGGGCGCAATCAGGTTGAAGCCCGAAGGCTGATTCTGGAGGTGACAGAAACCGCCACCATGGTCGACCCCAAAGCGGCTCTGCATTGCCTGAGGTTGCTCAACGAATCAGGCATTCGTCTGTCCATTGACGACTTTGGAACGGGCTACTCGTCTCTGTCATACATCCGCAAGCTTCCTGTGCATGAGATCAAGATTGACCGATCTTTTGTGATGGAGATGGACACGAATCGGGGTGACGAAACCATTGTGCGCACCACCATCAACATGTGCCACGACCTGGGTTACGAAGTGGTGGCTGAAGGTATAGAGTCCCAACCAATCTGCGACCTGCTGTCGGCCATGGGTTGTGACACAGCGCAGGGCTATCATCTTGCCCGGCCCATCCCTCAGCAGGGTGTAATGGACTGGATTCGAGCTTATTACGATAGCGACAACAAACGGCCTTTCTCCGAGGCTCGCCCCAATCCGGTGGATACTTGAGGACAGTAACCCATGCATGACACTGTATTTATTACCGGCGCGGGAGCCGGTATTGGTCGTGAAACGGCGCTTTTGTTTGCGGCTAACGGGTGGTTTGTGGGTGCAGCGGACCGTGACGAGGCAGCGCTGAAGGCACTGGCCGCGGAACTTGGTGAAGAACGCTGTACGACGCACGTGATGGATGTGGTTGACGAAGTTTCGGTACAGCAGGGCCTGGATGATTTTGCCAGGAAGACCGATGGCCAGCTCCGCCTGCTTCACAACAACGCTGGAATCCTGAAGGTGGGCCGATTTGAAGACATTCCCATGGCCACCCATCGTCAGATCGTGGATATCAATGTCACGGGTTTGATTACTGTGCTTCACGCCGCCTTTCCCTATCTGAAGGCTACGCCCGGTGCTCAGGTGATTAACATGAGCTCTGCCTCCGCCGCTTTTGGCATTCCGGACTTCGCCTCCTATTCGGCCAGCAAGCACGCGGTGAGGGCAATGACCGAAGCGTTGAGCATTGAGTGGGAAGAGCATGATATTCAGGTGGGTGACCTGATGCCGCCGTTCGTTAGCACTGGCATGGTCAAGTCCAACGAAGGGCAGTCTGCGTTGTTCAGCAGCATGGGCGTGAACCTTGATGCCAGGGACGTTGCCGCCGCGGTTTGGGAACAGGCGCATCATCCTCGCTTGCACCGTCCGCTTTCTGCCCAGTTCAGAGCGATGTGGCCGCTGGCCAAGTCAGCGCCATCGGCCCTGACTCGGGCCGTGATCAAACGCCTGTGGCGATAGACCCATGATGGTGATGGCCCAGACCCTCGTTCCGGTTTTCGTGCTGATACTTCTGGGTTACCTGTTCAGGCGAATGCAATTTCCAGGAGACAGCTTTTGGATGCAGGCAGAACGCTTTTCCTATTACCTGCTGTTTCCGGCCATGCTGATTTACAAACTGGGTCAAGCGTCGGTTCCAGTCACGGTATACGGAGATGTGATTGCCCTGACGGTCTCAATGCTGGTGGCCATGACACTGGCGGTCCTGGTACTTCAATGGTGGTTTCGCTGGACTGGGCCGGTATTTTCGTCGGTGTACCAGGGTAGTATTCGCTTCAACGCCTTTGTCGCCATCGCTGCCGCCGGTATGCTTCTGGGGGATGGCGGCCTTTCGGCAATGGCGATCGTCATTGCCATCAAGATTCCGCTGATCAATCTTCTGTGCATCCTGATGTTCTCAATGGCGGTCAGCCAGGGCATTGGTGTGCAGTGGCAGGGTGTGCTGAAAGCAATAGCTACGAATCCCCTGATTCTGGGCTCCGTTACTGGTGCTCTGTGGGGGTATTGGCAGCTTGGGTTCCATCCGCTGGTGGCAGGTGTCCTGGAGCCCTTGAGTGACCTGGCATTACCACTGGGGTTAATGACGGTAGGAGCAGGGTTGCAGCTGAAAGGGTTGCGGGGAATGTCCGCGCCTTTTCTATTGTCCTCCGGTCTCAAACTGATGGCCTTTCCACTGATGACGGCCGGGTTGACGGTTGTCTTGGGAATTACAAGTAATCTGGCACCCACAGCCATTCTGCTGGCCACACTTCCGACGGCCACGTCCTCCTACATACTGGCTCGCCAGCTTGGCGGGGATGCTGCGTTGATGGCAGGCATCATCAGTGGCCAGACGTTACTGGCCATCGTTACCATCCCGATCATGCTCGCCTACCTTTTATGAGCCATCAAAGGCAGTTCAATACCGCCTGTGCCACAGATTTCTGAAACTGGATATAGGCGTCAGGTGAGGGCTCAATGGCTGATCCCAGTGGGTCCCAGGCACTGAAGGCAACGTTGATGTCGCCGACAATGGCGTGCCAGCTGTCCGGGTTGTATGGCTGTTCCGTCATCAGGCAGGGGCGGGGAACTTCGCCAAGTCGCTCCTGAATCTCAGCCACATGCCTGGCTCCGGGTGACAGATCCGGATTCAGAGTTAACACGCCAGACAAGGTCAGGTTGTAGTGTTCGGCAAAATGGTTGAACGCGTTGTGGTAGGTGAACAGCGACAATTCGCGCGCTGGCGCCAGTTGCTTTTGTATCGTCCTCTCGGTCTCGGTAAGAGCCTGCTCGAACCTTGCCAGATTGCCGTTCAGAGTTGTCGTGTCTGCGCCGGGAAGCTTGCTAAGTTCGCTGTGGATCTGCCGTGCCATCTGTCTTGCCAGTTCGGGATCCAGCCAGACATGGGGGTCCGTATCTGACTCATGGCCATGATGATCATGATCGTGGCTGTGCTCAGCATGACTGTCATCTGTCGAATCATTGTTACCAAGCGCATGTGAGCGATCTGCGAATTCACTTCCGGTCAGCAACCTGCTCAAAAAGCTTTCCAGTTCCGGTCCGACCCAGAAAACCGCGTCTGCCTCTGCCAGTGCCTGTCGTCCGGAGGGTTTCATGGCGTATTTATGTGGGTTGGCACCGGGCGGGACCAGCGTTGTAACCGAGGTGTCATCGGTCGCAACGGCTCGAACCAGCAGTTCCAGAGGTTTGATTGACACAACAACTTTAGACGCTGCCAGAGAAGACGCAGGGAGTAATGCAAGCCAGAGCAAGAGTGTCGCGAGATAAAAGTGGCCGTGTCGGCTAAAAGACATGGTAGGGTCCTGTAATTTGTGAAACGTTATAATATAACAACCACGATGCGAGGCCAAGCCGCGGTGATTTCCGAACCATGCGAATCGTGCTCGTGATCGTTATAATGCATCGCTTGCAAACCAAGGCCTTTTCAGGCGACCGTTTCTATTTATCAGGACGTTTTCATGACAGTACGCACTCGAATCGCACCGTCACCTACCGGTGATCCCCATGTCGGCACGGCGTTTGTGGCCCTGTTCAATCTATGCTTTGCCCGTCAGCACGGTGGCCAGTTTATTCTGCGAATCGAAGACACGGATCAGGCCCGCAGTACTGAGGAATCCGAAAAGGACATCCTGAATGCCCTGCGCTGGTTGGGCCTCGAATGGGATGAAGGGCCCGATGTGGGTGGGCCCTACGGTCCCTACCGACAGTCCGAGCGGAAAGACTCTTATCGACAGTATGCCGAAGACCTGGTTACCAACGGGCATGCTTTTTACTGTTTCCGAACACCGGAAGAGCTGGATGCAATCCGTGAGGAGCGTAAGGCGCAAGGCCTGAATCCAGGCATCAAAGGTGATCTAGAGCTGCCGCCGGAAGAAGTAAACCGTCGCCTGGAAGCGGGTGAACCTTACGTGATCCGGATGAAGGTGCCCGAACATGGCACCTGCGAAATAGACGACATGCTGAGGGGCACCATTGAAATCGATTGGGCGCAGGTGGATTGCCAGATTCTGCTGAAGTCCGATGGCATGCCCACCTATCATCTGGCGAACGTGGTTGATGATCATGAAATGAAGATTACCCACGTTTTGCGTGGCGAGGAGTGGATCAATTCCGCGCCCAAGCACCAGCTGCTGTACAAATATTTTGGCTGGGATATGCCAGTGCTTTGCCATCTGCCGCTGCTGCGTAACCCCGACAAAAGCAAGTTGTCGAAGCGCAAGAATCCCACCAGTATCAATTTCTATGAGCGCATGGGCTTTCTGCCGGAAGCCGTCACCAACTATCTTGGGCGCATGGGCTGGTCCATGCCGGATGAGCGGGAAAAGTTCACTCTCGACGAAATGGTCGAGCATTTCGATATTCAGCGGGTGTCTCTTGGCGGACCGGTTTTCGATGTTGAAAAGCTGCGTTGGCTGAATGGGCAGTGGATTCGGGAAGAGCTCACTGACGATCAGTTTATCGAGCGTATGCGCCATTGGTGGTTCAACGAGCAGGCTTTGAAAGACCTAGTGCCTCACATCAAGGGCAGGGCTGAAGTGTTCAGCGATGTAGCGCCTATGGCTTCTTTCATGTTTTCCGGCATGTTGCCTCTAAAACCAGAAGACTTTGCACATAATAAACTGGATGAGGGACAGGTGAAGCGGGTATTGCAGTTCACCCTTTGGAAACTGGAAGCCCAGCGCCACTGGAGCAAGGAAAATATCTTTGCCGATATTAAAACGCTGGCGAAGGCCATGGAGCTGAAAATGGGTGATTTCATGTTTTCGGTATTTGTGGCCATCGCAGGCACACCAAATTCCTGGTCCGTCATGGACTCCATGGCGATCCTGGGGCCAGACATGACGCGTTCCCGTCTCCGCCATGCTCTTGAAGTACTGGGAGGTTTCTCGAAAAAGGAAACCAAGCGGGTCGAGAAAGAATTTGTTGCGTTGTTGCAGGAATAATGAAAAAAATCACGGGAAAAAGGTTGACCTCCCATAGGGCGATCCTTAATATACGCAGCCGTTGAGGGGCCATAGCTCAGCTGGGAGAGCGCAACACTGGCAGTGTTGAGGTCGGCGGTTCGATCCCGCCTGGCTCCACCAAGTTTTAGTCCCCTTCGTCTAGTGGCCTAGGACTCCGCCCTTTCACGGCGGCAACAGGGGTTCGAACCCCCTAGGGGACGCCAATACAGTTAGCTGGTTTAGTCCACCGGTTAACGATCAAAAAAACCGCCTTCGGGCGGTTTTTTTGTGCCTGCATAAAAGCATCGGGGATTAACGCTGGGCAATCGACCCCTTGCCAACGCCCTCGTAGGCTTTGACGAGAATGTCATCACCCGGGAACTCGTCCTTAAGACGATCGGCAATGTGGGCCGCGATCAACTCGACGGTTGTGTCGGAATTGAGCATGTAGACGCGTTTTTCTGGCAGGGTCAGAGAAAACTCGCCCTGATTGGCTTCGTATTCGAAGTGGACATAGGCGGTACCATCATCGGATACCCAGCGACGGGCGACATCGTCTTCGGAACCCACGTAGATGTCTTCCCAGAGCTTTGCCCACTTGTGCTCGAGGTCACGGTCCCTGTGGCCGGCGCGGTCGATCCGGATGGGGGAGCGGTGGCCGTGAGCTATTCGCTGACAGTTGCCGAGATGCTTTTTAAGGCCGTGTACGTAATGGTAATAGGCGCCTTCGATGACATCTTCACGAAGGCGAATGTCGATGTCCGTGACGTTTCCTGGAAGGACGGCCCGCAATTCCTGCTGAAGCAGAGCCGAGACTGCAGAGGGGAGAACGCGTTCTGAAGACAGCCACACGACCGCCTCGTCCGGCGAACGATGTACGATCTCGGTACCGTCAGTCAGCGTCCAGTGAAACACCTGTGGGTTACTCTCGTCCCATTTCAGGCCGGAATAGCCACGAGGAATGACCAGGCGGTGGTCAACCCGCTCGTCAATCACGCGTTTGATGGTGCGTTTTACGTTGCTGAAATCAAACACCATCCCTTGTTCGTCCAACTCGCCGCCCAGGACGACGTCCACGATCCAGCTTTCACCAACCAGCCCCCGGGCAGGGTCCAGGTAGGCGAAATCAATCACCGTGAGATTGTCTACGAAGAGATGGTTCATCAAGCGAGTCCACGGGGTGTATTGGGAGTGGGTTGTATGTTGGCAGGATTCTAGCAAAAATCCGGAGTCGCTAGCAGCCTCGTGCTTCCAGCTCTAATCTGCCAATCATTCAGGAAACAGCATGCAACAGTTTGACCGACACAACCATGAGGCGTTTCCCGTACTGATACTGGCTGCCGGCGCGTCTCGCAGAATGGGGCGGCACAAGGCCTTGCTGTCATTCGATGGGGAAACCCTGCTGGACCGCGCCATTGCGCAGGGCAAAAGACTCGGTTCCAACGTCACCGTCGTGACCGGTAGTGGCTACCCGCTGATCCGCTATCGTTGCCGCAGGATGGCGTCGTCCTGGTGCCATGCGGAAAACTGGTACGAGGGTATGTCGGCGTCTCTGCAGGCTGGGCTGATGTCCCTGGGGCCAAGGGCTTTGGGCGCGTTCGTGTTGCTGTTGGATCAACCCTTGATTGAAAGCGACGATCTGCATCACCTGGCCATTGCGGCCCGCCAGACACCGTCAGTGCCACTGGCAGCGGATATTCATGGTAAACCAGCTGCGCCGGCCTACCTGCCGCGCGCGCTTTGGCCGGAGGTGATGATGTTGAGCGGGGATCGAGGGGCATCTTCCGTGCTGGCAAGGCACGAGGCCATCAGGCTGCCAATTGTCGGCGCCTTTGATGACGTGGATACCCATGCCGATTGGCTGCGGGTGTCCCGTCAGTTTCGCGAGCGATTTGCCGTCGCTGGAGGTTCGGGAAACTGATAATTGTCGAGCCAATTCTGCAATTCGTGGAGGGGGAGCGGGTGACAAAGCCAAAACCCCTGCAGTTTGTCACAGCCAAGCGTTTTCAATAACTCGGTTGTTTCTGCGTTTTCCACCCCTTCTGCGACAACCGTATAGTCCAGCCCGTGGGCCATATTAATGGCGGTTTCAACGATCACACGGGAGCTGTCACTGGTGCAGATATCCATAACCAGGGAGCGATCCAGTTTCAGTTCCTTGGCCGGAAGTTTTTTCAGATAAGACAACGATGAATATCCGCTGCCAAAATCGTCAATGGATATATTTAATCCGTTGTCAGACAGATGCTTGAGTGCAATTAGGCCTCTGGCTGGGTCTTCCATGGCTGCGGTTTCAGTCAATTCCAATGTAAAGCGGCTCGCAGGAATCCCATGGCGTTGCAGAGTCTCGTTGATCTCGTGCTTGAGGTTTACGGATGAGAGATCCCGGGCTGAAATGTTGATCGACAGGTTCAGGCTTGGGTGGCGACTGCTCAGCGACGACAGGTCCTTCAAACCGCGTTCAACGGCCCAGCGTGTCAAGTGCATGATAACACCCGTTTCTTCCGCCAGCGGCACAAAGTCTCCGGGGGGCACCCAGCCCCGAACCGGGTGGTACCAGCGAATCAACCCCTCGACACCAAGCACTTTGCCGCTCCTCAGACAGATTTTTGGCTGGTAGTACAATTCGGTCAGGTTCTGGTTCAGGGCCTCACGAAGGTCTGACATCAAGGTCAGCCGACTTTCGTTGTAGATGTCGTACTGTGAGGAGTAAACCCCTGTTTCGTATCTGCTGTGGGGCGCGATCTCCATCCCGACATGGGCATTGCGAATCAGCAGGGCGGCGTTGTCACCATGCGTGGGGTAAAAGGCGGCCCCGAATCTGGGGTGAAGTTCGATGGCCAGATTCCCCATCATCACCGGTTCTGCCAGAGAACGTAGGGATTGGTTGAGTCCCTCGTAATCGTCGTTTACGAAACGTGAGTTCAGCAACAACCCGAAGCAGTCTCCTGAAATCTGATAGACGCGTTCCTCGCGGCCCTGATCATCCCGTGACACGTGGACGCTTGGTAGGCGCGATGCCAGCTCGGTCATGTGCTGTGCAATTCTCTGGATCAGTTTTTCGCTGCGGTTCAAGCCAAGAGTGCGGTTGATTTCTCCCAGGCGAGTAATCCTGGCCACACCGACGAAATAGCTGCCTTCAGGATCCACGCTCAGTTGCCGGTTAACCATCCTCTCGAATCGGTTACGGTTCGGCAGGCCAGTGACTGGGTCGTGGGTCATGGCTTCTGTCAGCCGGTTCTGCGCTTCATTACGGGCCTTCTCAATTCTGAGGCTGTCTGCCTGGGCAGCGATCTTCTCTTCACGCTCCCGGTAGAGCCGGTCTGCCAGCGCCAGTGTCAGGATGAAAGCTTCCAGACCCGAGCCAATCTGCATCGCATGTTCCGTCACGAAGTTTTCCGGAAAGAAGCCCAGAGCACGGCCAGCCGTTGCCAGTACGCCGACAGTCAGTGGTGTCCAGGCAAGCGTGAAAAAGGCGCCAGCGCGGACGCCTGCAGCCCAGGTAATCGGGCCCGCCACGAAGAGCAGTGAAAAGAAGAATAAGGCTGATACGGAAGACAGCAATACCGCGGCGTTGTAGCTCAACGTCAGGGCACAGGCGAAGTTGAATACTTCGAAGACGATCATGGCACGAATGGCAATGTCGAGCTTCGGACTGTGGCTGGGTATTCTCAAAAATCGTCGACAGAACAGAACCGAGAACAGGGCCAGCAATGGCATGGAAACCAGCAGTGCGCGGGCATGCAGCCAGGGCGATTCCGGATAAATCAGCTGAAAGCTGTAGCCTTTTGCCGAGGCAAAAAAGAGAAGATAGCCACTGATCGCCAGTGCGTAATAGAGATAAAGACGTTCCCGCAGTGTCAAAAAGACAGCCAGATTGATCAGGATGATCACGGTCAGGCTGCCGTAGTAGAAAAAATGCAGTTTCTGTTCGTTAGACGCCGCACCGAAGAACTTGTTCTCCCGCCAGATCCGAAGCGGAATAATCATCGATCCTGCGGTTTTAACCCGCACATAAACCGTCTTGTTCTGCTCCGGCGACAGATGAAAACGAAGGAGCATGTGAGGGTGATCGACCTCTCTGGGGTAGAAGGGAAAAGCATCGCCCGTCCGGACCGTCTTTTCCTTTTCACCGCCAGAGAACATGTGATACGTGACATCATCAAGCTGGGAGTAGGCCAATTCAGCAATCAGATTCAGGCGGTCGTCGCTTTGGTTATTGATGGTGAATCTGAGCCAGTAGGCTGATTTTGTAATTCCCAGAGTGGCGTTTCCGTCCGTAGCCAGCTGCCACTGGTTGTCAGGCCTGCTCCGAATATCCTCAATGTCTAAATTGGCGTCCGGGTCCTCAAGGTACTCGAAATGCGGCTGAATCGGGCTGTTCGGCTCGATAACAATGGGCTCGACGCCACTACTGTGTGCCCCAAAAGACAGGCCAAGCAGTAGGACAGCTCCGACAATTTGCAGAAACAATGCTGTTCTCACTGTTTGCTGACCATTTGTGGTTGGTTTCAGGTTGGTACTGTTGCAGATCAACCGCACTTATTATTCTTTTGATGACTCTACAATATTCCGGTTGAAGGCAAAGGTTAATTAGATCGTGTGTTGTTAGTGTAGTTAATTGTGACAGGGATGACGCAAAACGCCCCGAAAGGCAGAACATTGCCTGACGGGGCGTTGCGAGGATGGTTTTTTTACCTCGGCTGCGATCAGCCAAACAGGCCAGAAATGAAAGCGATGCCTACAGCGAATACCCCAAGACTGGCCGCAAGGCCGATAGTGTAGATGCGTGACGTTGCCGAACGCTGCTGGGAGATGAAAAGGTCGATGGTGCGCTGAGCAATATCTTCAGCCGTTTCCCGCGAAATCTCATGTGCTTGCTGAATCGCTTCAGACTGAAGGGTCTGCCAGAACTCTGTGTCGATGGTTTGAACGCTGGTGATGTGGTCTTTCAGTTCAGACATGTTTTCAGCGGTAAAGCCGTTGTTTTTTGAGAGTTCCTTGCGAACCTGGGTGAGCTCCTGTACCAGGTTAAGATTGACTTCCGCGGCCACATCATCCCGAAGGTTGGCGGTTCGGCTTTCAACCATCTCGGTAACCGCGTTCAGGCGCTCTTCTATTACCGCTTCCTGTTTGCGACTGGATTCATCCAGCACCCGCTTGAGGTGGTCAAACTGCTCGTCAAACAGCGAACTCAGCAGTTCGTGCAAACGGTTGTTGATGTGTGTTTTCACCGCAGATCTGGCGATCTGTTCAATCAGGTCACTGGTCAGAGGAACAACCTGAGGTTGGTTTTCCTGCGATGAGGTCTTCGAATCGCCTTCGGTTTTGGGAGAAAGCTCCAGGGATGCGTCCTCCGGAATATCGAGGGGCTCCTCGTCGCTTGCCTCCTCAGCAAAGTCGAGTGCGGGCGGTTCTGGCAGCGTACCACCGGAAACGTCGGAATCGAGCTGTTCCAGAACAGAGCTCAGCCCATCGACCTGAGGTGGTTTGGTGAGGATGTTGTATACGCCGAAATTCCTGGCCTCCTCGGTGAAGGACTGGGACTTTTTAGAGGTGCACATGATGATGGGAATACCCGCAGTTTCCGGATTTCCTTTAATGGCCTTGGTGGCTTCAACGCCATTCATGCCAGGCATCAGGTGGTCCATGAAAATGACGTCGGGCCGGTCATTGGAGCTGAGGAAATCCAGCGCCTCTTCTGCTGAACCCGCCATATTCACTTCCATGTCACGGCTTTCGAGCAGCTTGCTTAATGCAAACCGGGCGACTTTAGAATCATCCACCAGAAGCGCGTTTTTAATCGTCATGTTACAACCTCAACCTAAACAGCTTGCGTGTTCGTTATCGGACACAGTCCGCAGGCTTACCAGCCTTCCAATTTCGGGCATTGGGTAGCCCGATAGCTCTTGTCCCGATAACAGACACCGGGTTCCGTGGTACGGGCTGTGAATACTTCGCCCGCCGCAGTCGTCAGGCGTACCTTTCCATAGGGTTCGCCGTAACGGAAGGTTGCCTGGATCGAGCTGCCATTCGGATTACTCAGCAGGCCTTTGCCATGGAACGAACCTTCTATGTACTGCCCCTCGTACTGTTTGCCATCAGCAAACACTTCCTTGCCTTTGCCGTGGAATTCGCCATTCGAGAATTCACCCTCATAAAGTCTGCCGTCAGGGTAGGTCAGGGTGCCTTCGCCATGGAATTCGTCATTGCGGAATCCGCCAACATAGAGCATGCCGTCTGATGTTGTTAGTGAGCCATGCCCATTCAGTTTACCTTCTGCCCACTGCCCTGTCAGGATATCGCCATTGGCCATGGTTAGCGTGCCTTGACCAGAGAATTGATCATTGCGGAACTGGCCGGTGTAGCGGGTGCTGTCGGCGCTGCGCCAGGTACCTTCCCCGTGACGCTGCCCAGACTGCCAGTCACCTTCATACTTGCTTCCATCGGGGTACCAGGCGGTACCTTCACCGTGGAATTTGCCGTCCACGAAGTGGCCTTCGTAGCGCAGGCCTTTGCTGTTTTCCAAGGTTCCATCACCGGTTTTTACGCCTCCAATCCAGGTGCCGTCGCGGTAATTAACCCGGGTGTAGGCCTCAAGCCGGCCTACCAGCGTTGTTTCGTCGCCAGCGCTCAGCGTTATCGTTTTTTGCCAGGGCTGATAGCCATTCTTGCGAATGACAACGTCATACTTGCCAGGGTCCAACTCCAGATCCAGCCGGGTCGCGCCATAGTTCTTGCCATTGATAGACACCTGGTCACCCACAACGTTGGAGCGTAGTACCAGCAGCCCCGTTTTGGGCGGTGCCGGCTCCGGTTTCACCGGCTCAGGCGGCTTGGCCGCTGGTTTGGGGAGCGATGGTTCTGGTGTTGCGTCAGACAGAGTTGGTGCCATGGCGGCCACGGGCTCGGCTTTGGCCAGCAGTTGGGAATCGTCAGGCATGCTGTCAATGGCGAAGGGTTTGGCTTCAACCCTGGTTGACTTCTCGGAGCCCGCCGACGCGCTGCCTGTTGCCACTGGCGTGTCTGAGACCGAATCGGTCGGCTTGCCAGCAGAGGGCGGTTCTTCGTCGAGGAACACGCTGTCGTTTGTCTGGTGAGTGTCTTCATTGGCCTGCGCCACAGCATCGCTCAGGTCTGGTTCCTGCTGTTGGGCCACATCGGGAGCTTTGCTGATGTCTTCCCGGACCGACGCAAACCCGGCCGTAACCAACAGCATCAGGGCAAGGGCGTTGATAAACAGGAGCGGTCTGATATCGACCATGGGCAACCTCTCAGTGCTTTCCGCTTTCCACAATGCACCCGTCAAAGCAGGGCGCATGACTACAGAATGTTCTTTATCTTACCGAGTCGGGGGGCGCTTATGTAACAGAAAGTCACTGAACTTAACGAGAATGCAGGACAAATCACACTTTGTCCGGAAGCTGATCATGGTTGAGCTGCTCCCAGGATCGCATGTAAACGTCTGCTTCGTATTCATAAGGGGACTTGAATGGTGTAAGAACGAAATCAAACACCAGGAAGAAGAAGCCAATCGATGCCCAGGCAATTGCCATGGTGCTCATTGCTGTGGCTTGTTCTTCCGGATTGGATTGGACGAAATCTTGCAGAATAGGAATCAGGTCGGTTGCCATCACCACGGGGTTGAAGCTTGAAAGCACCAGTGGCAGCCAAAACGCGATGAAGACGGGGAAAAATCCAAAAGACCAGAGAATACGTCTTAATAGATAGATACCAACGGCACGCCAGAAGCGCTGGCGAACTTCCGGTACTTTACGGATTTTCTCAAGGTAGCGGCGTCTCTCTGCCCAATACGCTGCCACTTCGGGTGCTTGCATCTTGCTGTGGTCACCGGGATTTGGAGGGGCTGACACGTTGGAATTGGTCATTGATTCTCGCGCTACCTTGTCGCTTCACGTTCGTGCATGATAATGGAAACTACGTGTTACCCTACAAATCCTTTTTGATGAAAGACAGGATAGTTTTAAATGGCTGTAGTTAGCGAGAGTATGGGTAGTATTGATAGCACAGTCCATCCGGCCTTTGAGCAACTCCGAAGCCATCGGATCGACACTCTGAATGTGACGGTAGAAGAATACCGCCACAAAAAAACCGGTGCCCGTCACTTACATCTCGCGGCTGATAACGACGAGAACGTGTTTTTCGTGGCGCTGCGAACGTTTCCCATGGACTCGACAGGCGTGGCTCACATCCTGGAGCATACGGCGCTCTGTGGTAGTGAGCGTTTTCCGGTTCGTGATCCGTTCTTCATGATGATTCGCCGTTCGCTCAACACCTTTATGAATGCGTTCACCAGCAGTGATTGGACGGCTTATCCGTTTGCCAGCATGAATCGCAAGGACTTTGACAACCTGCTGACGGTGTATCTGGATTCCGTGTTTTTCTCATCACTGGATCCGCTGGACTTTGCCCAGGAAGGTCATCGCCTGGAATTTGATACACCGAACGATCCGTCGACCGATCTGGTGTATCGCGGCGTGGTTTACAACGAAATGAAAGGCGCAATGAGCTCGCCGACCTCTCAGTTGTGGCAGAACCTGTCGAGCCATCTTTTCCCGACAACCACTTATCACTACAACAGTGGTGGCGAGCCGGACCATATAGTGGATCTAAGCTACGAAGATCTACTGGACTTCTATAAGCGTCACTATCACCCCAGCAATGCGACCTTTGCCACTTATGGCAATATTCCCGCCCATGAACACCATGAGCGTTTTGAAGAGCTGGCGTTGAAACGTTTTGACCGGCTGGACATTGATCTGCCGGTGCACGATGAAAAGCGCCTGTTCTCTCCGGTTCGGGTGGAACAGGGGTATGCGGTCAGCGACAGCGAAGAAACCGCCAACAAGACGCACATTGTGGTGGGATGGCTGCTGGGCCACAGTTTTGATCTCCAGGAGAACCTGGAAGGTCAATTGCTTGCCAGTGTCCTGCTGGAAAACAGCGCCTCACCACTAATGCGGGCGCTGGAGACGACAGATATCGGTCATGCCCCGTCACCGATGTGCGGCATTGAAGATTCCAACCGTGAAATGACCTTCGTTTGCGGCATTGAGGGCTCCGAACCCGAGCAACAGGCTGCGCTTGAGGCTTTGATTGAAGAGACTCTGGCCAAGGTTGTTCAGGATGGCGTGAGTGAGGAGCGCCTGGAAGCCATACTGCATCAGCTGGAACTGCATCAGCGCGAAATCGCCGGAGACCAGTTCCCTTATGGCCTGCAGCTCATAATGAGTGCAATTTCACCGATGATTCATGGTGGCGATCCGGTCGAACTGCTGGATCTGGAACCCGTATTGAAAACCATGCGTGAACGGATCCGCGACCCGCAGTACGTGCCGGACCTGATCCGCCGCAAGCTTCTGGAGAACCCGCATCGGGTCACCTTGACCCTGCGTCCGGATGACCAATTGGAGCATCGCCGCCAGGAGGCCATTCGACAGGCACTGGCGGAGCGAAGGGCCACGCTGACGGATCAGGAAGTTCAGGAAATCATTGAACGTGCTCAGGCGCTGGAAGAGCGTCAGACCCGCAAAGACGATGATTCCATTCTGCCCAAGGTCGACCTCAGTGACGTGCCGTTGCAATTGCCAGAACCTGAAGGCCGTTACGATGGTGAATCCGGCGCATTCCTGTATGCCCGGGGAACCAACGGTCTGGTGTATGAGCAGATTGTGGTGCCGGTTCCGAACCTGAGTGCCGACGAGCTGGTGCTGCTGCCTTACTACACCACTCTGATTCCGGAAGTGGGCTGTGGGGATCTTGATTACCTCAGCATGCAGGATCGGATCTCCGCCGAATCTGGCGGCATCAGCGTATCCTTCTCCGCTAAAGGGAAGATTGATGACGTTCATGAACTGAGTGGTTACCTCATCTTCAACGGTAAGGCGCTTTCGCGGAACCGCGCGGCGCTGACTCGGCTTTTGGGCGATGTCTTCAAGGGTGCGCGATTTGACGAGCATGAGCGCATTCGCGAGCTGGTCGCACAGATTCGCGCGCGCCGAGAGCAGGCGGTGACCGGCAGTGGCCATGGACTGGCGATGGGGGCTGCATCGCAAGGTATCAGCCCCGGGGCCTGGTTGTCTTTTCGTCTGGGTGGGCTTGAAGCCATTCGGGGATCCAAAGTACTGGACAAAGAGTTGGATGACTCGGCCAAATTGACTGACTTCTGCGATCGCCTGGCCAGCCTTCACCATAAGATTCAGCACCAGAATAACCAGTTCCTTCTGATTGCTGAAGAGGAGCATCTGGAACCCATGCTGGCGGATGTGAAGGCTTTCTGGAAAGAGTCGTCTCAGCAGAACGCCGAGGCATGGAGGCTGCATCAAAGTCCGTTCCAGGTGCAGCAGGCGTGGCTCACGTCCACCCAGGTCAATTTCTGTGCAAAAGCGTTTCCGACCGTTGCGGTGGACCACCCTGATGCCGCCGCGCTGACGGTCCTCGGTGGTTTCCTGAGAAATGGCTACCTGCACAGGGCCATTCGCGAGAAGGGAGGCGCCTACGGCGGCGGCGCGGGGCAGGACAGCGTCAATGGCACCTTCCGCTTTTTCTCCTACCGGGATCCACGACTGAGTGAAACGCTGGACGATTTTGACCAGTCTCTGAGCTGGTTGATGGACGAAGAGCATGACGCCCAGGAACTGGAGGAATCCATCCTGGGAGTGATTAGCCAGCTGGACCGGCCACGGTCACCTGCGGGTGCCGCCAGGCATGCGTTCCATAACTATCTGTTCGGCCGTACGCCTGAGCAGCGTTCGCGGTTCCGTGAGCGAGTTCTGGCGGTTACTCTGGACGATATGAGGCGTGTTGCGAGTACCTGGCTGGCGCCAGACAAAGCGAGCATCGCGGTGATCACCAGTCACGACAACCGTGAGCTGGTCCAGAATCTGGGCCTGGATATCCAGGAACTCTAGGTTCAAGTCATCGCGCGGCCTGCGGGGCTCAGCGGTTTCGCTTGAGCCCCGTGGTCACCATGATGCGAGTGGATATCTCTTCAATCGAATAAGCCGTCGTGTTCAGGTAGGGAATGCGTTCACGCCGATACATCAGTTCGATTTCTTCGATTTCCAGCATGCATTGCTTGATTGAGGAATAGCGCGAGTTCGGTCTGCGCTCATTGCGGATGGTCGCCAGCCTTTCCGGGTCAATGGTCAGGCCAAATAACTTCTGCTTATGAGGACGCAACGCTGCTGGCACGCTCTGATCGTCCAGGTCTTCTTCCGTAATCGGATAGTTGGCTGCCTTCACCCCGTACTGCAAGGCCAGATACAGGCAGGTTGGTGTCTTGCCGCTGCGAGACGCACCTACCAGAATCAAATCCGCTTCATCATAGTGTCGTGTGCGGGCTCCGTCGTCGTTGTCGAGCGCGAAATTCACCGCGTCGATGCGCCGTTCATACCGACCTGCGTTGTTGATGGCGTGGGATTTGCCAACTGAGTAGGACGAAGACGACTGCAGTTCCTGCTCCAGCGGATTCAGGAAGGTGCCGAAGATGTCCACCATAAAGCCATCGCCACCGGCAATCACGTCGCGAATGTCGCTGTTTACGATGGTGTCGAACACCAGTGGTCTGGCCCCGTCGGTCTCGGCGGCTTCGTTGATCCGCTTGACCATCTCATGGGCCTTTTCGGTGTCGTCAATATAGGGAACGGTGACCCGCTCGAAATCAATTTTCTCAAACTGTGCAAGAAGGCTGTGGCCGAGCGCTTCAGCGGTCAGGCCAGTACCGTCAGAAATGAAAAAGGCAGTGCGTCTCATGATGGTCGGTCAGGCTCCGTTTTTGGCGGGTTCCCTAGGTAATTGCCACAGGTTACAGTATCATACACGCCAAGTTCGATAGCCCGTACAGGAATCAATCAAGGGAGACTCGCTTTGGAAGATAACATCATCTGGTTTGACCACCTCGGAATGTCTGACGTGGACCGGGTAGGCGGTAAAAACGCCTCACTCGGCGAAATGATCAGTAATCTTGCCAACGCTGGTGTTACCGTCCCTGGTGGGTTTGCCACCACTGCCAATGCCTATCGGGAATTCCTCGCGAAAGATGGGCTGCGGGAAAAGATTGACAACGCGCTGGACGTTCTGGATGTCAACGACGTCAACGAGTTGGCCCGTGTTGGGTCACAGATCCGCCAGTGGATCATTGACATGCCGTTCCCGGAAGCTCTTGAAGAGCCGTTGAAGGAGGCCTACGCCAAACTGCAGGGCGGCAATGACAACATGGCGGTTGCGGTACGCTCTTCAGCTACGGCCGAGGATCTTCCGGATGCTTCCTTCGCAGGGCAACAGGAAACCTTCCTGAACGTGGTTGGCCTGGAGCAGGTGCGTACTTCCATCAAGGAAGTGTTTGCCTCCCTGTTTAACGATCGAGCCATTTCTTATCGCGTCCATCACGGCTTTGATCACAAGCAGGTGGCCCTGTCTGCTGGCATTCAGAAAATGGTGCGCAGTGAGACGGCGGCTTCCGGCGTCATGTTTACTCTGGATACGGAGTCCGGTTTTCGGGACGTGGTCTTTGTGACCGGCTCTTATGGTCTGGGCGAAACTGTGGTGCAAGGGGCGGTCAACCCCGACGAATTCTACGTTCACAAACCGACCCTGGCAGAAGGACGCCCGGCCGTACTGCGTCGCAATCTGGGTAGCAAGGCGATCAAAATGGTTTACCACACGGATCCGTCGGCCGGTCAGTATGTGGAAACCGTGAAAGTGGATCAGGACGAACGGAACAAGTTCTGTATCACCGATGCCGAAGTGGAAGAACTGGCCAAGCAGGCCATGATCATCGAAGAGCACTACCAGCGCCCGATGGACATCGAGTGGGCGAAAGATGGTGATGACGGCCGCATCTACATCGTTCAGGCGCGTCCTGAAACGGTAAAAAGTCGCGCCAGTGCCAACGTCATGGAGCGCTATCTGCTGAACGAGACGGGCAAGGTGCTGGTGGAAGGCCGCAGTATCGGCCACAAAATTGGCAGTGGCCCGGTGAAGATTATTAACAGCATCAAAGAGATGGATCGCGTGCAGGCGGGCGATGTGCTGGTTACCGATATGACCGATCCGGATTGGGAGCCGGTGATGAAACGCGCTTCCGCCATCGTGACGGATCGTGGCGGTCGCACTTGCCATGCCGCTATCATTGCCCGTGAACTGGGTATCCCGGCGGTTGTCGGTTGTGGCGATGCCACCGAACAGCTGAAAGATGGTCAGGAAGTCACTGTATCCTGTGCCGAGGGCGATACTGGCATGATCTACGAGGGCAGTCTCGATTTCGAGCTGAAAGAGAACACCGTGGATTCCATGCCGAACATCCCGTTCAAGATTATGATGAACGTCGGCAACCCGGACCGCGCCTTTGATTTCCAGGCATTGCCCAACGAGGGTGTTGGTTTGGCCAGACTGGAATTCATCATTAACCGGATGATCGGGGTACATCCTAAAGCCCTGTTGAATTTCGATGGCCTGCCCAGGGACATCCGCCAGACGGTTGAAAAACGCATCTCGGGCTACAGCTCTCCAGTGGATTTCTACGTCGACAAACTGGTGGAGGGTATTTCCACTCTGGCGGCGGCGTTCGCGCCGAAAAAAGTCATCGTGCGTTTGTCTGACTTTAAATCTAACGAATACGCCAACTTGATTGGCGGCACCCTGTACGAGCCGGACGAAGAAAACCCGATGCTCGGCTTCCGTGGCGCATCCCGCTACATCTCTGACACCTTCCGCGATTGTTTTGAGCTGGAGTGTCGCGCGCTCAAGAAGGTACGAAACGAGATGGGCCTCACTAACGTCGAGGTGATGGTGCCTTTTGTTCGCACGGTGGGCGAAGCGGAGCAGGTGGTCAATCTGTTGGCAGAAAACGGCCTGAAGCGTGGTGACAACGGGCTAAGGGTTATCATGATGTGCGAACTGCCAGCCAACGCGCTTCTGGCCGATCAGTTCCTTGAGCACTTTGACGGTTTCTCCATCGGATCAAACGATCTGACTCAGCTTACACTGGGCCTGGATCGGGATTCCGGTATTATTGCGCACCTGTTTGATGAGCGTAACGAAGCCGTTAAATTGTTGCTGGCAAGCGCTATTCAGGCGTGCCGTAAAGCGAACAAGTACATTGGTATCTGTGGTCAGGGACCGTCAGATCATCCGGACCTGGCGAAATGGCTGATGGATCAGGGCATCGATTCAGTGTCTTTGAACCCCGACTCGGTGCTTGATACCTGGTTCTTCCTGGCCGACGAGAAAATCGACTGACATTCTGACCATTTAGCTTAAGAGGAGAGCGCTAACGTGCCTATCGTAACTCCCGATCTGTGTGACGACTATCCGGAAATCCAGGCCGTAGAGCCGGGGTTCCGCAATTTTGGCGGCGTGGATAATTTCGGTGGAGAAATTGTCACCGTTAAATGCTTCGAGGATAACTCGGTTGTCAAGGAACAGGTTGCTCTGCCGGGAAACGGCAAAGTCATGGTCGTCGATGGCGGTGGTTCAAAGCGCGCAGCCTTGCTGGGCGATATGTTAGCCGAAAAAGCCGTAAGCAACGGCTGGGCGGGACTGATTATTTATGGCTGCATCCGCGATGTGGACGTGATTGGCAAGACTGAACTCGGGGTTCAGGCTCTGGGCACACACCCCAGAAAAACCGAAAAGCACGGCGTTGGACAACTGAACGTTCCTGTCACTTTCGGTGGCGTGACTTTCCATCCGGGGCACTTCGTGTACGCCGATAACAATGGCATCGTGGTGTCTGAAAAGCCCCTGAAGACTGACTGATCAGGGGCTCGAGAGCCTAGCGTTTTACTTTGACTATCTCGGCACCCACCAGGAAGCCGTCTGACTCAGGTTCGCACCTCAGAACCCGGCAGACGGTTTCAAAGGGTGGAAACTGGTCGTTGCTGGACGGTAGAAGCGTATGGATCTCGTCACCTTCCGCAAATTCACGCTCAACAAAGAGCTGCATGCCGGTTCCGCTTAAATCCCTACATACACCCGCCAGCGCAACCCCCTGACTGTCTGTCAGCTCGATTTCAGAGTTCATTCTCATACGGTGAAAATCGCGTTTCTCTGAATAGTCTTTCATGGTCACAGACATCACTTTTTCTCCTGCTTGTTGTTTCACTATTTATAAAGTGTCTGGATAAAACCGTCAAAGAATTCATCGGAATAAAAACGCAGAAAACCCTTATATTTAGTATTGAGTCTCAAAAATAACACAATATGTGGGGTTTTCAGGGGGAGAGGGAGGTGCGGCCGCCCGAGGGGGCGGCGGTCAGGTTTTCTTGTCAGGGCCGGCTTGTCAGACCCAGTTATCTGTTTTCCGCGTTGGCTTAAGCGCTGGAACGATGAGCGCCAGAATAACGCCGCTGAACACGAGGCCTGCGCCAATCAACATGAAATCGGAGTCTTTGTTTGCTTCGAGGCGCTCTTTTTCGGCGGTCAGGACTTCCAGATCATTTTTCAGCTTCTGGTTTTCGTTCCTGAGTTCTTCATTGCGTCGGTTCAGGTTCAGTGAATCGGCCGCCACGGTTTTGATTTCCTGGAGTTCCTGACTCAGTCGCCCGGCCCTCGCTTCCAGTCTTTCCTCGGAACTGCTCAGGGTATCGCGCTCTTCAGTGACTTCCGCCAATTGAGATTGCAAAGACGATACTGTTTCCTTCATCTGCTCGAGCTGTCGGTTGGCACTTTCGAGCCGCTGCCGGGCGATCGGCGTCTCTGTCAGATAACGGGAAACCATCCAGCCTTCAATGCCATCGGGTGTTCTTACCCTGGAGTAACCGGATTCAGAGCGCTCAATCAACTCCAGCGGGGTGCCGCTGCGAACGCCGGAATGAAGAATTCGGTACTGGGTTCCCTGGCCGCTTCGAATCGGAGCGTAAAGATTATCGTCCACGTAGACGGTCTCAGCCCAGGCGACAGAGGCATTCAGAGTAAGAAGTAGGCAGCACAATAGTGATCGAAGTGATGGCACTGGTAGAGATCCCTGTAACAGTGTTTCGACGCGCAATTTTGTCATAGTTGCCTTTTCATACAAGGCCGGGTTCATTAAAAAACCCTCATCCATGGCGAGTTTTTGCCAGTTGCTGCTCAGGGTAGTACCGCCTTGAATGGCTTTACCACCACATTGCTGTAAACGCCGGCCTCAACGTAGGGGTCTGAATCGGCCCAGGTTTTGGCGGCTTCCAGAGAATCGAATTCGGCAATCACAAGGCTGCCAGTGAAACCGGCATCACCGGGTTCCGGCGTGTCCAGCGCGGGGTGGGGGCCGGCAACCAGAAGGCGTCCTTCGTCTTTGAGGACGTTCAGTCTGTCGATGTGGGCAGGTCGCGCCTTGGCCCGCAGTGGCAGGCTTTCTTCAACGTCCTGACTGATGATTGCGTAATACATTCAGTTCTCCGTGTATGGCGTTCGTGTGGGTCAGTTGCGGCTGTTACACTGAGCACCCATTGACTGACTGTCCGGAATTTTTGTGACTATAACCCAAGACGCTTCATTCTGCATCGACTTGCATTGCCACAGTACGGCATCAGACGGCGCTCTGTCGCCGGAGGATCTGATTAGTCGTGCGGCCGAGCAGGGCGTAACCCACCTCGCCCTGACGGATCATGACACCATTGTCGGTCTGTCAGAGGCCCGAGCAGCGGCAGAACGCTCTGGGATGTCCCTGATTCCGGGAACCGAGCTTTCGTGCGTTTGGCGCAGCCATACCATCCACATCGTCGGGCTGGATTTTGATCCTCGCTCTGAGACTTTTCTGAAGGCCATGGAAACACAACACGCCAATCGGTGGGGCAGGGCTCGGGCCATTGCCGACAAACTGAGCAAAGTCGGTGTGGACGATCTGCTGGACAAGGCAACGACGGCAGCCAATGGCGACGTCCCCGGTCGCCCTCATTTCGCCAGAGTTCTGGTCAATGAAGGTGTGGTGAAGGACATCAATCAGGCGTTCAAGCGGTACCTGGGGCAGGGAAAGCCTGGCGACGTTAAGGCATTTTGGCCAGAGCTGGAGGATATTGTTCAGTGGATTGTCGATGCGGGTGGGATTGCCGTGCTAGCGCACCCCCGGAAGTACAAATTAACGGCGACGAAGCTAAGGGCTCTGGTGTCAGATTTCAAGCGCGCAGGTGGGAGGGCAATGGAAGTGTCTACGTCAGGCCAGTCGAGTGGTGACCTGGGGTTTTTAGCTGAACTGTGTCGTCGTGAGGAGCTGCTTGCTTCTCAGGGTAGCGACTTTCATTTCCCCGGTTCCCCCTGGTGTGAGTTGGGCCGCATTATGAAAATGCCAGACGGCGTTGAACCCGTCTGGCATCATTTCAAACAACCGGTTGGTTTGCCCGAGCGCGCCTAGTCCGGCGCGTGGAACAAGAGGTAGAGATCGGTCAGTGAATCCGGGATAGCATCGGACATTTGACGCGACAGCTTCTCGTCTTTTCGGACTTTCTGGAAATCCTCGTCCTCGAAAAGGCCGGACAGAGTCAGCATTGGCACCAATAGATCTGCTGTCTCTTTCTCATCCTCTTCGAGCCAGGAATCCTCATGCTCCAGAAAGGTGTCAACAAAGCCGGCGCACCAGTTCTCCAGGGCATTCATTGGATCGCCGTCTTCCGGCTCTGGAAGCTCAAGCGATTGTCCCATGTCCAGAGCCTGAGCCATATCCCGAGCCAATTTCTCCACCGCCTGACTGAACGCTTTGGGAACGTCAGTGTTCGCAGACGCTTCAGCACCCGTGGCCATCGCAAAGATGTCGTCAGCGCTCATGGCTACCGGGCCTACCACGCTGGCGCAAACAATCCCGTGCAAACCGAAAAAGTCGACCGCTTCGTCGCCCCACGGCTCTGCGAACAGGATGTCTTCGAGAGCTTCTATCTCCGAATTGGATAGCATCAATCAGTTGCTCCCGGCCGTTTTGCTGGCTTCTTCAGCCGCACGACGACGCTTGCGTACTTCCCGCGGGTCGTTGTAAGCGCGGCCCGGAGTGACCGGTACCTCCGCTTCTGTCGACGCTGTCTCCGGAGTAGCCGATGGCTTCTCTACAGACGACGGCTCGGAAGCGGCGGATGGCTCTTCCGGCGCAGACGTTGCCTCGGAAGAAGCGGATGGCTCTTCTGGCGCAGAGCCCATCTGCGAAGTGGCGGATGGCTCCGGTGTCGAGGTCTCGGCCTTGGGTTGTTGCTCTGTTGGCAACTCCTGTGGTTCTGGCTTGGCCTGGTCAGTCGCCTCGGCAGCTGCCGCTGAAGGCTGCTCTGCTATTGTTTCATCTGCCTCAACGTCGGGTTTGTCGGCCTGAACCTCGGTCTTGCCCGCCTCGGCCTCAGATTTTTCATCCGCGTTGGCTGACATTTCTTCGGTTTTCGCGGGACTCATCTCGGCTGCCGGCTCGGCTGCCGGCGTTTGCTCCGGTGTTGGTGTATCAGTGTCCGATTTTGAAGCCTCAACTTCCGGCTTCTCGGATTTCACAGATGGTTCCTCCGGAGCTCCCGAAACGCCCTCGGCAGAGGCAGCGGCCTCTTGCTGCTTTGGCTGAGCAGGTTCGTTGGTCGCATTTGCGGACTGCTCATCGGCTTCTGCGTTCTGCTCTGCCTTCTTTTCTGCCGCTTTGCGGGCAGACGTCCGGCGAGGCCGTGAAGGACGACGCTCCGTCGTTGTTTCGGCGCTGGTCTCGGTGGACGCCTCTGATGCCTTCTGAGCGTCTTCAGCGATCGGCTCAGGCACTTTCTGCTCTGGAGCTTTCTGCTCCGGTTTTTGATCGGCCTTCAGCTCTGGCTTTTCAGCGACATCCTGTCCATTTTCAGGTTGGGTATCCTTCTGATGACGTTCGCTTCGGGCCGTTTTTCTGTCAGCTGGCGTGGTTGACGGAGTTTCCGCCGGTGAACCATCGCGGTTGCGGTTTCGGCGCGGCTTGCGACGCTTTTCATCAGAGCCGTTTTTCTCAGCAGGCTTGCTCTGTGAAGCCTCTTGATTATCCGGGCCAGCCTTCTGGTCGCGGTTCTGTGCCTTGCCGCGACCACGATTCGGCGATTGACCGTCTTTGCGGGTATCGTTTTTACGGCTCTCGGCAGATTTTTCGGAACCGGTCGCCTGCTTCTGATTGCCATCAGCTGCGTCGTTACTGCGATTTCGATTTCCACCACGATTGCGACTGCGGTTTTCGTCGTTTGCGGATTTGCCCTGGGTAGATTGCCCGCCCTGACGACGCTCATTACCGCTGCGATTGTTCGTATTTTCGCCTCCATCATCTTCACGGGCGACGCGAGACTTGCGACGGTCCTGACGACCCTGTCCGCGTCGATCCTCGCGGCTCGGCCGTTTCGGTGATGAGGTATCAGGCTCAATGTCACCGATGATTTCCTCGCCGCTGAAGAAATCTGCAATCTTGCGGCCAAGACGGCTGAACAGGCCTTCGGTCTGTTCTTTCTCGGATTCTTCTGTCTTGGCAGCCTGAGCGGCGGGCGCCGGCGCTGGGGCAACCGGGCGAATGGCCTTCACCGCAGCCTGTTCGCGAACCGGCGGCGGAGTAGCCGGCGCCTCAAGAACTTCTTCTTCACGGGCACTGTATTCTTCTGCTACCTGATAGCTGGAAACATGCTCGGCAGTGGATTCGTCGTCGCGCATACGCACGATTTCGAAGTGAGGCGTTTCCATGTGCGGCGCCGGCACCACAATGATCTGCACTTCCTGGCCTGACTCGATATCCGCAAGCTGCTTGCGCTTTTCGTTGAGCAGGAAAGTGGCAACAGCGACCGGAACGATTGCCCGAACCTCGCCGGTTTTTTCCTTGGAAGATTCTTCGTAGATCAATCGCATGATACTGAGCGCAAGGGACTCGATGCCGCGAATCGTGCCCTGTCCCTCACAGCGAGGGCAGACCTCGCTTCGCGTCTCGCCCAGAGACGGGCGCAGGCGCTGGCGTGACATTTCCAGCAGGCCAAAGCGGGAGATTTTGCCCACCTGGACCCGGGCGCGGTCAATTTCCAGCGCCTCACGCACTTTCTGTTCCACTTCACGCTGGTGCTTGGCCGGCGTCATATCGATAAAGTCGATAACAATCAGGCCGCCCATGTCGCGCAGTCGAAGCTGACGGGCAATTTCTTCTGCCGCTTCCAGGTTGGTCTGGCGAGCCGTTTCTTCGATATCCTGACCTTTGGTGGCCCGGGAAGAGTTGATGTCAATGGACACCAGCGCTTCGGTCGGGTCGATCACGATCGAGCCGCCTGATGGCAGTTTCACTTCGCGCTGGAACGCAGTTTCAATCTGGCCTTCGATCTGATAGCGGCTGAACAGCGGGATCTCATCCTTGTACAGCTTGATCTTGTTTTCGAAGGTGGGCATCACGGCCCGGACAAAGCTCAGCACGTCTTCGTAAACGGTGTCGGCGTCAATCAGAACTTCACCGATGTCCTGGCGAAGGTAGTCACGCACTGCGCGAATGATGACGTTGCTTTCCTGATGAATCAGGAAGGGTGCCTTGCGCTCGCTGGCTGCCTGGGAAATGGCTTCCCAGAACTGAACCAGATAGTCCAGGTCCCACTGCAGTTCTTCGGTTGAGCGGCCGATGCCAGCGGTGCGGACGATGATGCCCATGGATTTTGGCACCTGCACGTCACTCATGGCTTCTTTGAGCTGTGCTCGCTCGTCGCCTTCGATGCGTCGCGAAATGCCGCCGGCGCGTGGGTTGTTCGGCATCAGCACCAGATAACGGCCCGCCAACGAAATGAAGGTGGTCAGTGCTGCGCCTTTGTTACCGCGTTCTTCCTTGTCCACCTGAATGATCACTTCCTGGCCTTCCGAGACCACATCCTTGATGTTGATCTTGCCTTCAATCTGACCCGGGGATTTCTTGAAGTATTCCTTGGAGATTTCTTTTAGCGGCAGGAAGCCGTGACGTTCGGCGCCGAAGTCCACAAACGCGGCTTCCAGGCTGGGCTCTACGCGGGTGATTTTGCCTTTGTAGATGTTGGCTTTTTTCTGTTCGCGAGAGCTGGATTCGATGTCCAGATCAAACAGTCGTTGTCCGTCGACTAGTGCTACGCGCAACTCTTCGGGATGAGTTGCATTTATAAGCATTCTTTTCATGGGAAAGAAATGGTTCCTGTCGTTTTGTGATGACAGAAAACACGGGGGGATTTCATCAGCGAAGCAGAACGTGCGTGCCGTGGGGTTTCAGTAAACAATGTACCGAAACAGGCCGACGGCCAGACGAGTCAGATAGTGGCGGGGAAGAGCCCCGTTGATCCGAGTCTACCGTCGGCGATTCCACTGCGAGAACGCAGTAGAGAGTCGCTTGAGGTCGATGTCTGTAGACGCATGTTATCCGTTTTCAGGTTCACGCTGGTGCCTTGGGTCTCACGTCGTATTCGTATGCTGGACGGCCCGGCCCTGCGTGCTGGTAATGATTTTTCGCGATGTCGCCCGTCGGTTTTCCGTACGGTTTTTCATTCCCGCCAGACTTTGAGTTTCCTCTGTGGTGCGGCTGCCATTCAGGCGCTGCTCCGTCAGTCGGCGGGCATATTCTTTGCGCCGTGCCCGGTAATGATTGGGCCTCCGGCGTTCAAACTGTCTATGTCAGCGTTCAAACTGCTTAATAGTATCGGTATACTTTCGCCGCTCCGGCTTCTGGCATGTAGGCCAGGCCGTAGACAAACGGCAAAGCACGTCGGAATATAACAGTATTGCTTCAGCCCTTCAATCCCGCATCCTGGAAGACACTTAAGGACTTTATGTCACGGCCACCCCGGCAAAAACAATCTTCGGCCAAGCGCTCATCCCAGTCGGGCGGTGGTGCCCACCATCCCGCTCCCGGGCAGCTGCGCCAGGGGGTGCAAAAAGTTGTTGTCGACGAAGATAATGCGGGTCAGCGGGTCGACAATTATCTGATGGCCCAGATTCGGGACCTGCCAAGAAGCATTGTCTATCGCATCATCCGCAAGGGTGAAGTCAGAGTGAACAAAGGCAGGGTGAAGCCGGATACCCGGCTGAAAGCCGGTGATGAAGTGCGTATTCCCCCGGTTACCCGCAAAGAGAAGCCGGCCCAGGTGGTTCCCGGTTCCCGGGTACAAAACGTGATGGAAAATGCGGTTGTGTTCGAGAATGACCAGATGCTGGTCGTTAACAAACCGTCAGGCATCGCAGTGCATGGCGGGAGTGGCGTGGATTTCGGGCTGATCGAGGTGTTGAGGGCGGCCCGGCCTGACACCCGGTTCCTGGAGCTGGTGCACAGGCTGGATCGGGATACGTCCGGGCTGATCATGGTGGCTAAAAAACGTTCGGCGTTGCGGTTCCTGCAGGACGAATTGCGCCACAAGCGTATTCGTAAGCATTATCACGCGCTGGTTTCAGGCCAGTGGGACAGCAAGGTTGGCCGGGTAAAGGAGCCACTGCTGCGCTTCGAGCTGAAATCCGGTGAGCGGCGCGTCCGTGTTGATGACGCTGGCAAGGAGTCCCTGACCCTGTTCAAGGTGCTGAAATCCTTCGAGGGGTACAGTCTGGTTCAAGCGTCTCCAGTGACCGGGCGTACCCATCAGATTCGCGTTCACAGTGCTTGGGCAGGTCATCCAATTGCGGGCGATGACAAGTATATGGACGATGCAAGTTTAAAAGCGTTTCGGGCCACCGGAGGTGAGCGGCTAATGCTGCATGCGCGGGCGCTGGAGTTTTCATTGCCGTCGACGGGCGAGTCAATGTCGCTTGAGGCGCCCTATGACGATGCGTTTGCGAAAGTGATTTCGATATTGGAATCGAGAATTGATCAGAGCGGATAGTCCGCCATTTTCGGCGGAAGCGATTCCGGCAGGACAACCTTGATGGACATAAAAGTCGTAATATTTGATTGGGACGGAACATTAATCGATTCCGTTGAGCACATTGCACAGAGCCTTCATCAGGCCGCCACAGACCTTGGTTATCCGGATCTGGAGCGCGAGGCTTATCGAGATATTATCGGCCTGGGCATGGTGGAAGCGCTTTACAAGCTGTATCCGGGTATTAGCCACGACGAGATGCTGAAAATCCGTGAAGGGTACTCGAACTACTTTTTTTCCAAGGTAACGACGCCCCAGAACGTTTTTGACGGCATGGCGGATGTGGTGACGGATCTGCGTTCCGCAGGACGTGGTTGTTCTGTGGCGACTGGTAAGAGTCGTCGAGGCCTGGAAGGTGCATTGGTTTCCAGTGGTCTAGGGGCTCATTTCGATATCACCCGCTGTGCAGACGAAACGCGCTCCAAACCCGACCCACGAATGTTGTCCGAAATCATCGAGTATTACGGCATTCGCCCGGATCAGGCCGTGATGATTGGTGACACTCGTTACGACCTTGAGATGGCCCAGCGCATCGGTATGCCCTCCATTGGGGTGGAGTGGGGTGTGCATCAGCGTGATGTGCTGTCACATTATGAGCCACGCGCCGTTGTGGATACGGTCGCGGATCTGCGGGATGTTCTCGGAATCTAGTCAATCAGGGGCAGGAAAGGCATATGAGCGAATGGGATTCAGATCAGAAGCCGGGTTGGGGTGACCAGCCGGTATCGCAGGAGGAGTCACCCAGAGGCAGTCGCAAAACGCCAGCCATGCCGCCGGAGTCTTCTCGCGACTGGAAGCTGATCGAGAAGCTGGTGATGTCGCTGCAGTCTGAGCAGAGGAAAAGCCGCCGTTGGGGTATCTTTTTCAAGCTGCTGACGTTCGCCTATCTGTTCGGCCTGTTCTTTGTTATCCAATTTCCGGGTGCAGGCAGTCTGGAGTCTGCTTCCGGCAAGCACACCGCCGTGGTTGACGTCAGCGGAACCATTGCGGCTGATGAGTTGGCCAGTGCAGACAACATCGTCGGCGGATTGCGGCGAGCCTTCGAGGAAGAAAACTCGGTTGCCGTCATCATGCGCATCAACAGCCCCGGTGGCAGCCCGGTTCAGGCCGGCTACGTTTACGACGAAATGGTACGCCTGAGAGCAGAATACCCGGACAAAAAACTCTACGCCGTTATCTCTGACGTGGGGGCTTCCGGTGCTTACTACATGGCTGCGGCTGCCGATGAAATTTATGCCGACAAGGCCAGCCTGGTGGGTTCCATCGGTGTCGTGGCTGGCGGGTTTGGTTTTACGGGCACCATGGAAAAATTGGGCATCGACCGTCGTCTCTACACGGCTGGAGAAAACAAGGCGTTCCTAGATCCATTTTCACCGGAAGACGAACAGGAAGTGGATTTCTGGCAGGACGTGCTGGAAACCACACATCAGCAATTTATAGAAAGTGTCCGCGAAGGTCGGGGCGACCGGTTGGCCGATGACGAAAAATTGTTTTCTGGTCTGATATGGAGCGGTGAGCAGGCGCTGGATCTAGGCCTGGTGGATGGGCTGGGCAGCACCTCTCATGTGGCTCGCCAAGTAATAGGTCAGGAAGAGCTGGTTGATTACAGCCACCGCAAGTCGCCGCTGCAGGACATCGTGGACCAGTTTGGTGTTTCCATTGGCAGCGGTATTGCCGATTACCTGATGGAGTCCCGGCTTCAGCTCCGCTAGAGCGTGATTTGTGCTGAGGGGGAGGCTGCCAGTAGCGGATTCAGTCCCCATCGGGTGAGCATGTTGGTCAGTGCTATCAAAGGCAGGCCGATGAGGCTGTTTGGATCTCTGCCTTCCAGGGATTCAAAGAGTACGATGCCAAGGCCTTCCATTTTGAAACTGCCGGCGCAGTCGAAAGGCTGCTCGATGGTCACATAGTGTTCGATTTCGGCGGTCGATAGGTGCCTGAAATGAGCGTGGAAGGTCTCACAGTGAATCTGACGGTCGCCATTTGCGGCGTTCAACAGGCACAGGCCAGTGTAAAAAGTGACCGTCCGGCCACTGCTGCGCATGAGTTGTGCCACCGCATGCTCGTGGTCTCCGGGCTTGGACAGAGTTTCTCCTGATGAAAGGCTCGCCACCTGGTCAGATCCGATAATCCAGTGTGCCGGATAGGATTGTGCCAGGGCTTCGGCTTTTTGCTCGGCCAGACGGGTGGCAAGTTCTTCAGGGGGTTCCGACTCGTAAGGCGTTTCGTCAATGTCCGGGGATGCGGTCTCGAAGGGCAGGGCCAGCCTGCTCAGAAGCGCCTTTCGGTAAGGTGATGAGGATGCGAGCAGCAGCGGTGGATGTTCCATGGGAGTTAATGTCCAGGTTCCGGATTTCAGGGTCGTGTCGTCAGTCGCAATTGCAGCTCCCGCAAACAAGCCTCTACGGACAGTATCGTAGAATACACTTACAAGCACACCCACGACGGGTCAAAAAGCCGAGGAAGTCTTTGACACCTGCAGGCCGGGCCCCTAAAATTGCGCGCCTATGCCAAAAGCGTCAACCGCCGAATTGCCCAAATCTGTCGACCCGTTTCGGTTGGCGGAGCAAAACGCCGTTCTGGAGGGAGTGATTCCTCTGAAGGCATTGTCTCGTTTTCGGGACGCGGTTCGAAGTGTTGACGAGGACAGTAAGTGTCAGGTCACTCTCGAGTTTTCGCTGGACAGCGAAAGACGGCGAATGGTGATCGGCAAGCTGGAAGCGCCTGTTGTTCTTGAGTGCCAGCGTTGTATGGGAGATTTGCCGCACACGCTGATTTCTGAGTTTTCGCTCGGTTTGGTAACAACAGACGCTCAGGCGCAAAATCTGCCTAAAGAGCTTGAGCCGTTTCTGACCGATGATTTCAGCGCAGATCTCTGGTCAATGACGGAAGACGAATTACTGCTGGTTCTGCCGCCATTTCCGCTTCATGAGCGTGACGAATGTCCGGCTTCAGAGACGTTGGAAGCGTTAGAGCCAGAGGGCGATGAAGAGCCCGAACAGAAATCCGGCGATAACCCGTTCAGCGTGTTGGCGGATCTCAAGACGAAAAAGCATTGAATGGCGTGGTGGTTTGAAAGCCACGGTTTTACACGAACATACGTTGATCAGGTCAGGAGCATAATCATGGCTGTACAGAAAAATCGAAAGACCCGCTCAAAGCGCGGTATGCGTCGTTCACATGACGCTTTGAACACGGCGGCACTGTCCACCGACACCACGACAGGTGAAGTTCATCGTCGTCACCATGTTTCGCCAGACGGTTTTTACCGGGGCAAGCAGGTCATCGAAGCCAGCGACGAGTAAATTGCGGCAAATGAGAGCCCAGTAATGCCTGATCTGGATGGAGGAGCGGTCAAACCGGTCACCATCGCGATTGATGCCATGAGCGGGGATCGCGGTCCCTCGGTTGTGGTTCAGGCAGCATTGGCAGCCGTCGAAGAAAATGAAGCCTTGAGCCTTGTTCTGGTGGGAATCCGGAGTGAGCTCGAGGCTTTGTTGCATCAGGGCAAGGATAAAGGCCATGAGCGGATTCGCATTGTCGAAGCCGCTGACGTGGTCCGCATGCATGAGCGTCCATCCTATGTGCTGCGCCATAAGCGCAGCTCCTCGATGGCGGTGGCGCTCGGGCTCGTCCGCGACAATGTAGCTCAAGGCTGTGTGAGTGCCGGCAACACTGGCGCGCTGATGGCGTTCGGTCGATCTGTCATTCGCATGTATCCGGGCATCGAGCGTCCCGCAATCGCCAAACTGATCCCGTCCCTTAGGGGGCGGTGTCATGTACTCGATCTGGGTGCCAACGTCGACTCCTCCGCAGAGAATCTCTATCAGTATGCCTTGATGGGGTCGCTGATGGCGTCTGCCATCTGTGATCAGGCGGAGCCGCGAGTGGCTCTGCTGAATGTGGGCGAGGAAGAGATCAAGGGCAACGAACAGGTGCGACTGGCTTCCCATATGCTCGCTCAGTGTGAACACATCAATTACATCGGCTACATTGAAGGCGGTGATCTGTTCCGGGATGTGGCCGATGTGGTTGTGTGCGATGGGTTTGTTGGCAACATCGCCCTCAAGACCGGTGAAGGCGTGGCCGGTTTGCTGATTGAATTGCTGGAACAGGCGTTCACCCGAACGCTGTATGGCAAGATAATTGGCTTTCTCGCCAGGCCAATAATGGGGCGACTTCTAAAGCTGATGGACCCCTCACGCCACAATGGCGCCAGTCTGTTGGGCCTGCAGGGGGTGGTGATAAAAAGCCATGGCAATGCCAACGAGCGGGCCATGCTGGCGGCTATCCGGCAGGCGGTGCGGGAAGTGCAGCTGGAAGTGCCGGGCCGCATTAATGAACGCCTCGACGATCTGATGTATTAAAGAACGTTCACCCCAAGATTCTGCCTGCAAGGGTGGAGTCTGATTCCAATCCCGACTAGAGTCTGTAACACCTTTGCCAGATGGGCTGCCTTTCAGGGCAGCTTGTACTATTGGCTAATCTTCAGTGATCGACTTAACCGGTAAAATTTCAACCATGAAATCATCCTTTATTTTTCCAGGACAGGGATCGCAGTCGGTTGGCATGCTTTCAACAGCCGCTGACAACTGGCCGATCGTCGAAAAGACCTTTTCCGAGGCATCGTCAGTGCTCGGCTATGACCTGTGGCACCTTTGTCAGCAAGGGCCCGCCGAAGAGCTCAACCAGACAACCGTCACGCAGCCGGCGCTTTTGACGGCCAGTGTTGCTCTATGGCGGCAATGGTTTTTCGCCGACGGTTCCACGCCCGATTTCGTTGCAGGGCATAGTCTGGGTGAATACAGTGCGTTGGTTGCGGCTGAAAGCCTCAATTTTATCGACGCACTGAAACTGGTCCGGTTACGCGGTGAACTGATGCAGACTGCTGTGCCAGCCGGCACTGGCAAGATGGCTGCTATCATCGGGCTTGAGGATGCCGAGGTGGTGGCGGCCTGTGAAGAAGCGGCCAACGGAGACGTGGTTTCTGCCGTTAACTTCAACGCACCAGGCCAGGTTGTGATTGCCGGGTCCACTGCAGCGGTTGATCGGGCGATTGAAGCCTGTAAGTCAAGAGGGGCTCGTAAGGCGATGCCGTTGCCGGTCAGCGTGCCGTCTCATTGTTCGTTAATGAAGAGGGCCGCGGAGGAGCTGGAAGAGGCGCTTGACGAGGTTGTATTTAACGACGCTGTCATCCCGGTTGTTCAGAATGTCACCGCTAAGCCTGAAACCGACAGCACCGTCCTTAAGAGTAATCTGGTCAAGCAACTGTATTCGCCTGTCTTGTGGACCGATTCCGTGCGAGCAATGTCAGAATTGGGCGTCGGAACTGCCGTGGAGTGTGGGGCAGGTAAGGTCCTGGCGGGACTGGCGAAGCGGATTGATCGCGATCTCAAGGTCTTTAGTATCGAGGATTCCCAAGGGCTGAAAAAAGCTCTCGAAGGATTCAATTAACTGTCAGGGAGTAGATCATGTCGCTTGCAGGCAAAACAGCGCTGGTTACCGGTGCCACACGGGGCATAGGTAAGGCAATTGCCAAAGCATTGGTTGATCAGGGCGCAACGGTAGTGGGTACCGCGACCAGTGAGTCGGGCGCTGAGTCCATTTCTGCAGATCTGGAGCCATCGGGCGGATTCGGATTGGTGATGGACGTTTCTGATCCGGCCAGTATTGAGAAAGGATTGAAAGAAGTCACCGAGCGCGCAGGCGCTCCCGCCATTCTGGTCAATAATGCGGGCATCACCCGGGATAATCTTCTGATGCGGCTGAAAGAGGATGACTGGAGCTCGGTCATTGAGACCAACCTGTCCAGTGTCTATCGCACGAGCAAAGCCGTGCTCCGAGGTATGGCAAAAGCCAAGTGGGGCAGAATCATCAACGTCAGTTCTGTCGTCGCTGGTATGGGCAACCCGGGTCAAGCCAATTACTGCGCAGCAAAGGCTGGTATAGAGGGGTTCACCCGTAGCCTGGCCAAGGAAATGTCGAATCGTGGTATCACCGCCAATTGTGTGGCCCCCGGATTTATCGACACGGATATGACCCGAAAACTGGACGACAAGCAGCGCGAAGCTATGATGGAAGTCATACCTGCCGGTCGCCTGGGTGACCCGGAGGAAGTTGCCGCGGTTGTTGCGTTCCTGGCGTCTGACGCCGCAGCCTACGTGACGGGTGAAACGATCAACGTGAACGGTGGCATGTACATGGGCTAGGCCCCTATGCGGGCTCCCCGTGCAACCCCTTGTTGCACAACATGTTTGAAAGGAATCCCTGCTTGTTCGCAGGTTGGGTTTAAACTAAACTGGCAGCATCTAAGTTGCTTGGTTGACACAAAAGTGAGGACATTATGAGTACAGTTGAAGAGCGCGTTAAGAAGATTGTTTGTGAGCAATTGGGCGTTAAAGAGTCCGAAGTTCAGAGCACATCTTCTTTTGTAGAAGATCTTGGCGCTGACTCACTGGACACCGTCGAGCTCGTCATGGCTCTGGAAGAAGAGTTCGAAACCGAGATTCCGGACGAAGAAGCAGAGAAGCTGACGAGCGTTCAGGACGCGATCGACTATATCGTCGCGCATACCTGATACTCTGATCAGTCTGTAAGCCAGGCAGGAAAGCCGTCCATGTGAGAAGTCATTGGACGGCTTTTTTATTGGATGTTTCGGAAAGGTAACGCAGCTTCAGGTGAAGGATTATGTCTAAACGACGTGTTGTGGTCACTGGCATGGGAATGCTCTCGCCATTGGGCAATGACGTGGATAGCTCCTGGAAAGCGATCCAGGAAGGTGTGAGCGGAATATCAGAAATTGATCGCTTTGACACGACCGGTTACAACACCCGCATTGGTGGCGCTGTCAGGAATCTCGATATCGAGCCCTATCTGTCCACCAAGGATGCAAGAAAGCTTGATGCGTTTATTCACTACGGGTTGATTGCTGCCCAGCAGGCCGTTGAAGCCAGTGGTCTGGATCGGTTCGATGAGCTGGACAAAGAACGCGTCGGTGTTGCCATTGGTTCAGGTATTGGTGGCCTGGAGTTCATCGAAAAGAACATCATCAACATGGAGAACTCTGGGCCCAGAAAAGTGTCGCCCTTCTTTGTGCCTGCGTCTGTGATCAATATGATTTCCGGCAATGTGGCTATCCGTTTTGGCTACCAGGGACCGAACATCGCCATTGTGACGGCCTGTACCACGGGTACTCACAACATAGGTTATGCGGCTCGTACCATCGCTTATGGTGACGCCGACGTTATGCTGGCGGGCGGTTCGGAAATGGCGACTACCCGTAGTTCAATTGCGGCATTTTCCGCCGCGCGGGCCCTTTCCACTCGCAACGACGAGCCAGAGAAGGCCAGTCGGCCCTGGGATAAAGGGCGTGACGGGTTTGTGCTCAGCGATGGCTCCGGCGTTCTGGTACTGGAAGAACTGGAGCATGCTCAGCGTCGTGGAGCCACTATTCACGGTGAGGTGGTCGGATTTGGAATGAGCGACGATGCCTTCCATATTACCTCGCCTCCGGAAGGTGGTGCGGGTGCGGCTCGCTCCATGAGTAATGCGCTTCGGGATGCCGGCATGTCTGCCGACGAGATTGATTACATCAACGCTCATGGGACATCGACTCAGGTCGGTGATGTTGCTGAAGTGGCCGCTGTGAAGTCCGTATTTGATCAGCATGCCCATAAGCTGGCGGTAAGCAGTACCAAGTCCATGACGGGTCACCTGTTGGGTGCTGCCGGGGCGGTTGAGGCGATCTTTTCGGTACTGGCCATCCGCGATGGCGTGCTGCCGCCCACCATCAATCTTGAAGATCCGGAAGAGGGCTGTGACCTGGATTTCGTGACGGACGGCGCCCGCAAAGCCGATGTGCGCACGGCACTGTCTAATTCCTTCGGGTTTGGCGGCACCAACGGAACCCTGATCTTCAAGCGATTCGAGGACTGACTGTCATTAAGCTGAAAGTTCTGTTTGCTGATAAAGATCCTATTCAGGCAACGGATCGCGGCTTTGCCTATGGTGACGGGCTTTTTGAAACGGTTCGTATGGTGGGGCAGAAAGCTGTGCTGCGGCAGCTGCACCTGAACCGAATGGTGACCGACGCCCTTCGCCTCGGCATACCGATAAGTCATGCTGAGCTTGATACGGCGCTGTCTCAGGCCGCTCAGCGATTCTCTGGCCAACGCTCCAGCGACACTTCCGGCAATTGGATTCTGAAGATGATTCTGACCCGTGGTAGTGGTGGTCGCGGGTATCGCCCCCCGGTTTCAGTGGAGCCCAAGTTGATTGTGTCTGCTTCTACGTTCCCACCCTTGCCAGATCCTGACGGCGTAGTGGCAGGCTTTGCGAGTATTCCACTGATGGTTAACCCTCACCTTGCTGGCATCAAATCATTGAATCGCCTGGAGCAGGTAATGGCGAGCCAGGAATTTACCGAGGATGACTGGGAGCTGATTATGAAAGATCGGTCCGGTGATCTGGTAGAGGGTACCCGTACAAACCTGATGGCCCGTCTTGGTGAGGAATGGGTGACGCCACCGGTTGGGTCCATTGCGGTATCGGGCGTGATGCGGCAGTACGCAATGGAATGTCTTAAAAAGGCAGGGGAGCAGGTCGCTGAGCGGCCCTTGCCTGCGGATCTGGCATCGATGCCGGAGTTCCGCGGGCTGTATCTGCTGAACAGTGTGTTTGGTGTTGTGCCAGTACGCATTCTGGAGCGGGTTAATTTGCCAGTTGATGGCACACTTGCGACAATCGCAAATCCTCTTGAAACCTTGGAATAATTCGTTTGTTCAAGAAGTTATTGGTAACGACCATTTCGCTTGCGGTTCTTTTGGCGTCCGGCCTTGGCATCTGGGTCTGGCAGGGGCTCAAAACCCTGGAGCAGCCAGTCTCTCTGGAAGAACCAGTATTGTTCACCGTCCCTATGGGCGCCGGCTTTGATCAGGTGGCCCGCACCCTGGAGTCCGCGGGCTACGTCAATGACAGTCTGTGGATGCGGATATATGGCCGGTTGCACCCGGAACAGGCTCGACTGAAAGCAGGCGAGTATGAGTTTTCTGACGGCATGTCCCGACTGGCCTTGATCGAAAAAATGGTCTCTGGCGAGACAAAGCACTGGCAGATTCAGTTCATCGAGGGCTGGACGTTCAAGGATATGAGGCAGGCGATTGCCACTAATGAGCGCCTTGATAAGGTCACATCAGAATGGGCCGATGACAGGATCATGGCTGCGATGGGAGCCGAAGGCGCCCACCCGGAGGGTCGGTTCTTTCCTGACACCTATCTGTACACCAGTTTTGAAACAGATCTTGACCTCTACAAGCGGGCCTTCAACCGAATGGAATCCGTGCTTGCGGAAGAATGGGAAAACCGGGCCGAGGGGCTGCCATACGATTCGCCCTACGAAGCGTTGATTATGGCATCAATCGTCGAGCGCGAGACGGGCGCTGCCCACGAACGAGACCAGGTAGCCGGCGTGTTTGTCAGGCGATTGCTGAAGGGTATGCGACTTCAGACGGATCCCACCGTGATCTACGGAATGGGTGATCAGTATCAGGGACGCATTTCCCGCAAGGATCTGCGCACCTACACCGACTACAACACCTACCGAATAGATGGGTTGCCACCGACGCCCATTGCTTTGCCAGGCCGCGAGGCCATTCACGCTTCCTTGCACCCTGCAGACGGCGATTCCCTGTATTTCGTTGCTCGCGGCGACGGCACGCACAAGTTTTCCCGCACCCTGGCCGAGCATCAGAAGGCGGTGCGCCAGTTTCAGCTGAACCGTCGCTCTGATTATCGCTCGTCGCCCGCTCCGAGCACTTCGGACGATTCAGAGGGCCAGCAAAGCCCATGACGGCCAAAGGCAAGTTCATTACGTTTGAAGGCACCGAAGGTGTTGGCAAGTCTACGCAGTTAGAGAATGCTGCCAACCAGCTTCGCAGCCTTGGATTGCAAGTAACGGTGACTCGCGAACCCGGTGGAACGCCGATGGCAGAATCCATTCGTGAACTTCTGCTGGCGCCCAGGGAAGAGCCAGTCAACGATCTGACAGAACTT
Organism: Marinobacter sp. CHS3-4; assembly: GCF_030053415.1. GTDB lineage: Bacteria > Pseudomonadota > Gammaproteobacteria > Pseudomonadales > Oleiphilaceae > Marinobacter. The sequence continues at coordinate 708,344 of NZ_JASGBJ010000002.1, read as the reverse complement.
TTACTGATGTTTGCCGCCAGAGCCCAGCATCTCCATTCGAAAATTCTTCCGGAGCTGGAGCAGGGTCGCTGGGTGTTGTGCGACCGTTTCACGGACGCAACCTTTGCCTATCAGGGCGGCGGGCGCGGCGTACCCTTCCAGAGTATTGCAACGCTGGAGACCCTGGTTCAGGGCGACGTGCGACCGGATCATGTCGTACTTCTCGATGCGCCTGTGGAAACCGGCATGGCTCGCGCAAAACACCGCGGAGACCTTGATCGGTTTGAACAGGAAGCCGTGGCGTTTTTTGAACGAATTCGGCAAACCTATCTTGAGCGCGCAGCCATTGCGCCAGAGCGTTATCACGTGGTTGATGCCGCCAGAGAGCTGGGCGAGGTGAGCCGTGATATTGCAGCACTTTTTCAGGAACTGGCCCGAGGTTGATCCTGAATCAACCCCCGGTGGGTTCCGTGCAAAGCATTCGCGGTTTTGTTTTAATGAGTGATCACCTGGCGATGGCAAACAGGCTTTAAGTATGTTGGATGCGCGTCTGCTAAAGCTTCCTACCGCGTCTCATCAGCACCGCCATGAGCATCATCAGATTGTGATAGGTGTTCAGGGCGAAGCCGATCTGACCGTCGATGGCACCGGGGCCCATCTGGACACATGGAGCGCCTGTCTGGTGCCCACCCAGGCCCGGCACGATTACTGCGGCGATCTGCAGAATCATGTCCTGGTCATTGACCTGGACCCAGGCGTCTCTGCTCTGGATACTTCCGATCACTGCGACTATGAAAAGCTGGCGCCTCTGTTCGAGCGGCCCAGAACACTGGCTCTCGACAATCAGATGCAGAATCTGGTGCAGTTTGTCGCCGGAGAGTTCGACCGCTCCCCTGAGAATCAAACGATGAAACGCCATCTCGGCGCCAGCATTCTGCATTGCATGGCAGAGCGGTTGAACGGCGAACGCAACGTCCGCCCCGGGCGTCAGAGCCTCAGCCCCGATACCATTCGCCGTTATATCATGGAGAACCTTCAGCGCAAGATCTCAGTGGAGGACCTGGCGGGTGTTGCCTGCCTGAGCACCAGCCGATTCCATGAGATGTTCCGGGATCTCACCGGCATAACGCCCCACCAGTTTCTGTTGCAGACACGGCTGGACCAGGCGGTTCAACTGCTTTCAAGTACGAATCTATCCATCTCAGAAGTGGGATATCGCACGGGGTTTTCTTCACAAAGCGCCCTCACCAATGCACTGAAAAAGCATAAGGGCACCACGCCTTCTCGCCTTCGCGCGGCGGCCTGACGCCGTTATCGCACACACGAATTCCATCTCAGTATGATTTTGCAAAATAATCGTAGGATTTTGTAAGCCTGATCCCTGTGTGACGACTAACGTTAGGTCAGTTTGGTTATCTAGGGATGCAGGGGAGTTCAGATGTTCGAGGCCGCCAGGGCCCTGGAGCCTGTGTTTCAGGAACAATCAAAAACCTTTTTCTGGCACGGCATGCTCGAAAATTATGCTGTCGATGAAGAGGCCTATCTTCGCGAACTCATGGTGCTTGCCGAAAGCAACGCTGCCGAGCAAAAAGCGACTGCCGAGACGGCCGCCGATCTGATTCGTCTTGCTCCAGACCAGTCACCTGAGCTTCTCAGCCAGCAATTTGTCCTGGGGCAGGACATTGGCAAAGCGCTTGAAAATGCCGGGGAGTGCCTGCGTAAAGGTTGCTCCTACTCTTTCGACATGCTTGCTGAGTCTGCCGTAACCGCCTCTGATGCAGCCCGCCATTTCGCCCGTTATGAGGAAGCCATTCTGACAGCCGGGCCGCAGTCACGCTGGGGTAAAAAGACACGTCCGCTATCGGTGTCCCTAAAACTGTCAGCACTTCATCCACGGTTCGACGTGTCACAGCAAGAGCGCGTCTTTGCCGACCTGTACCCCATACTTTGCGATCTGGTGGCCTGCGCCAGAGGGCAGGGCGTGGCCATTACGCTGGACGCTGAGGACATGGACCGGTTCGAACTCACGCTTCAGCTGTTTGAAAAGGTGTATTACTCGCCTGTTGCTGAAGGTTGGAACGGGCTTGGAGTGGCCATCCAGGCCTATTCCAAGCGAGCACTTCCAGCGTTGTGCTGGCTCAACAAGCTGGCAAAAGAGCAAGGCGATGAGATTCCCGTTCGGCTGGTAAAAGGTGCCTACTGGGATGCTGAGATAAAGCACGCTCAACAGCTGGGGATTTCCAGCTATCCCGTGTTTACGCGTAAAGAGGGTACCGATACGTCCTATCTGGCTTGCCTTCGCTTTCTATTAAGTGATTACACCAAAGGGGGCCTTTTTCCCCAATTGGCCACCCACAATGCCCACACGGTTGCGTCGGTATTGGTAATGTCGAGCAGTAAAGACCGCCGTCTCGAATTGCAGCGTCTTCATGGAATGGGCGATGCACTTTACGACTCGATTCTCAAACGATTCGACTATCCGGTGCGCATTTATGCACCGGTAGGCGGCCATGAGGAGCTCCCTCCTTACCTGGTGCGCAGGCTGTTGGAAAACGGCGCCAGCACGTCTTTCGTTCATCGCCTTGCGGGTTCAGAAACACCGGTTGAAGTCCTGACTAAGGATCCTGTGCAGGAGCTGGGAACGTATCCGTCCCTGGGAAACGACCTTATCCCGTTACCGCCCTTGTTGTATGGAAGTGAGCGGACGAATGCAAAAGGCTGGAACCTGGCGATTACAGCAGACCGTGAGAAATTCGTTGCCGGATTACGTCAATGGTGGGGCCATGAGTGGCAAGCGGGCCCCATCATCGGCGGCAAAACCTTTCTTGGAGGGTGTTCTGAAGCCGTTTTGTCGCCTAACAACGGTGAGCCGATTGGTGAACGTTTTGGGCTCGAACTGGAAAACCTGGAGTCGGCACTGGAACAAGCGCTCTGCGGGTTTGTCGGTTGGTGTGACTGTCCTGCCGCCGAGCGGGCAGATGCGGTACAAGGGTTTGCAGATGCCATTGAGGCCCATCGCTGTGAGCTGGTCGCGTTATGCAGTCAGGAAACCGGTCTGCCCATTCGCAGTGTCATCGAGGATTTGCGTAATACCGTCGATCTCTGCAGGTATTACGCTAGTCAGTCCAGGTCACGATTTGGTCATTCGGTGGCCCTACCGGGCCCGACAGGAGAAACCAATGAGCTATATATGGAGGGACGGGGCGTCTTTCTTTGTGTCAGTCCCGCCGGCTCTCCAATGTCGGTCTTCTGTGGCCAGATTGTCGCTGCTTTGCTTGCCGGCAATACGGTTCTCGCCGAATCCTCCGGGCAGAGCAGCTTGCTGGCTCACAGGCTGGTGGAGCTCATGCTTGCAGCGGGCATTCCGGAAAACGCCATTCATCTGTTACCGGGGCATCGCGATTTCGTCGGGAGTACGCTGGTACCGGACCCCAGGATAGCGGGCGTCACCTTTACCGGCTCTGCGCAGGTCGCCCGTCGGATTAATCGACTTCTGGCTGAACGTGAGGGCGCGTGCGCGCCGCTGGTTGCGGAGATCGGCGGTCAGAACGCGATGATTGCTGATAGCAGTGCAGTGCCGGAACAGGTTGTCCGGGATGCATTGGAATCGGCGTTTTCGTCTGCCGGGCAGGGCTGTTCTGCTCTGCGGGTGCTGTTTCTTCCGGAAGACATTGCCGATCAGACCGAAAGGCTAATAGCAGGAGCACTGAACGACGTTTGCGTGGGTAACTCCACGCGGCTGTCCACCGATGTTGGGCCAATGGTGGATGCCGATGCAAAGTCCAGGTTTGAGCGATACCTTGAAGTTCTTGAAAGGGATGCTCGTCTGATCGGAAAGTCTCCGATGCCCGTCGTTGATGCGGCTGGTCACTTCGTCGCACCGTCTGCCTGGGAAATAAAATCGCTTAAATACCTGAAAAATGAATGTTTTGGTCCTATCCTTCATGTAATCCGTTACCGCTCCGACGATCTGGATGGGGTGATCAACCAGATCAATAGCCTTGGAAACGGGCTGACACTGGGTATTCAGAGTCGAAGCGAGTCCACAGCTGCCTACATAGAAAAACGTGTGAGGGCAGGCAATACATACATCAATCGCGATCAGGCGGCCGCTGTTGCAGGCGTTCAGCCGTGCGGGGGGGAGGGCCTGTCGGGCGCTGATCCCAAGGCAGGTGGTCCGAATTACCTGCTACGCTTTGCTGCAGAGCGAACACGAACAATCAATACCACAGCAATGGGAGGCAACGCGTCACTGTTGTCTCTTGGCATTTAGAAAGTCTGACATTCACAGAAAAGGGGGCATTTATTGGAAGAGCCGGGTAGGAGCTAGCGGCAAACGTGTCGTGAATCAGAGTGAGTAATACGAGAGAAAAAATGAGTGCGAATGTCAGGCGTGACACGGCAATCGCACCAACTGGCCGACACAGCTGTCGGCACAGAAAACTGGAGGAATTTCATGGCTATTGGTGTATGGATTAGTCTCATTGGGTATTTTGCGCTGATGATTGTTATCGGCCTGTACGCAATGCGCACATCTACGTCGTCATCCGAAGACTATATGTTGGGTGGACGGTCCCTCAGCCCGAAGGTGGCCGCACTGTCGGCAGGCGCCTCGGACATGAGTGGTTGGTTGCTTCTGGGTTTGCCCGGGGCGCTGTTCGCTTCCGGTCTGGGTTCTGCCTGGATCGGCATTGGCCTGTTGGTCGGTGCCTTTTTCAATTGGACGCTGGTTGCGCCTCGCCTTCGTGAGCAAACCGTTCACTATGGCAACGCTATTACCATCCCGTCCTTTCTGGCGAATCGTTTTCCGACCCAGGCGCTCTCTCTGCGTACTGTATCGGCCATCGTTATCGTTATTTTCTTCGCGGTGTACACCGCGTCTGGCCTGGTTGCTGGTGGCAAACTGTTTGAAAGTGCGTTCTCTGGCATCTTTAACTTCGGTGGTTTGAGCGACTATGCGGTGGGTATCGTCATCACACTTGGTGTGGTGCTGGTCTATACCGTGGTTGGTGGTTTCCTTGCCGTTAGCATGACGGACTTCGTCCAGGGCTGCATCATGATGCTGGCACTGGTGATTATGCCGGCCGTTGTTCTCTTTGGCGAAGGAGGTGGCGGTTTCGCCCAGGCGCAGCAAACCCTGAATGAAGTCGATCCCTCCTTGCTCTCCTGGACGGAAGGCCTGACCATCATAGGTTGGCTGTCCGCGGTGACCTGGGGGCTTGGCTATTTCGGCCAGCCACACATTATCGTGCGTTTCATGGCGATCCGTACACTGAAAGACGTACCCACTGCCCGTAATATCGGCATGGGCTGGATGCTGATCTCCCTGATCGGCGCCGTGTCCCTGGGTGTGTTCGGCCGTGCCTACGCTGTGCGTAATGGTATGACTGTTGATGACCCCGAAACGATCTTCATCATCCTTTCAGAGCTTCTGTTCCACCCGCTGATCACTGGCTTCCTGTACGCCGCTCTGCTTGCTGCAGTGATGAGTACCATTTCCAGTCAGTTGCTGGTGTCGTCATCCTCGCTGACGGAAGACTTCTATCGTTTGTTCCTGCGTAAAGAAGCTTCTGACAGGGAGTGTGTCAACGTTGGTCGCGTGTGCGTCGTACTGGTTGGTCTGGTGGCTTCGGTGATTGCATCGGATCCCGACTCTCAGGTTCTGGCACTGGTCAGTAACGCTTGGGCCGGCTTTGGTGCCGCCTTTGGTCCGCTGATTATCCTGTCCCTGATGTGGCCACGGACTAACGGTGCTGGCGCGATCGCAGGCATGGTTGTGGGTGCCGCCACGGTGATGATCTGGATCTCGATGGGCTGGAACGGTGAGTTCATGGGTGGTCCTGGTGTGTACGAGATCATTCCTGGCTTCATCCTGGCCTGGGTTGCCATCATGGTGGTGAGCTCGGTCACTGCGGATGCCGGCGAGTATCAGCACATCGAGCGGTAACTCCGCGTGTTGATCACTTTCTGAGTGGAAAGAGGGCTCCTTCGGGGCCCTCTTTTTTTGTAGCTTGCTGCTTAGGGGGCTGGCACGAGGGTGGGATACCCTTTCTTATGGGAAAAAGAACTCGCTTCGCTCAGACACCTTTGTTCCCGCCAGAAAGGGTATCCCACCCCCGCGCCGATCTGACCAAGTGCACTACTCCTTTTACTGAATGAAAGGTAGAAGCGATATCCCATGAGTTGGATCTGGCTCGCGGTGGGGAAGTCTTTTCTGCAGGGATAAAGGTGTCTGAGCGAAGCGAGTTCTTTTCCCGAAAGAAAAGACTTACCGACCGTGGGCCAAACACCGACATCATCAGGCTAGGGGGCAAGCCCCAAAACCGACAGGCTAGAAACAAAAAAAGCGCCAGCCCGAAGGCTGGCGCTTTCATGGAACGGACCAGAAGGTCAGTCTCAGGCTCCGTTTAGGCCACGGTGGCCTCAGACGCCTTGCTGGTGTACAGCTCCATCTGGTCGAAGTTGAGATACTTGTAGATCTCTTTCGACATGCTGTTCAGATCCTTGGCGTACTCCATGTACTCCGCCGGAGACGGGAGTTTGCCCAGAACCGCGCCAACCGCAGCCAGTTCCGCAGAGGTCAGGTACACGTTGGCACCATCGCCCAGACGGTTCGGGAAGTTACGAGTGGAAGTAGACAGCACCGTGCTCTTGGCAGCGACACGCGCCTGGTTACCCATGCACAGTGAGCAGCCTGGCATTTCAGTGCGCACGCCCGCAGTGCCGTAGGTGTTGAAGTAACCTTCCTCCATCAGCTGCGCCTGGTCCATCTTGGTGGGTGGTGACATCCACAGACGGGTTTTCAGGGGCTCTTTGTTCTGCTCCAGCAGCTTGCCAGCGGCGCGGAAGTGGCCGATGTTGGTCATGCAGGAACCGATGAACACTTCGTCCACCTTGTCGCCAGCGACTTCGGACAGGAACCTGGCGTCGTCCGGGTCGTTCGGGCAGCATACGATCGGCTCTTTGATATCGGCCAGGTCGATTTCCACCACGTGGGCGTACTCGGCGTCTTTATCCGCACGCATAAGCTTCGGATCGGCCAGCCATTCTTCCATCTGCTGGGCGCGACGCTCCAGAGTACGTGGGTCGCCGTAACCTTCAGCGATCATCCAGCGCAACATGGTGATGTTGGAGCGCAGGTATTCCGCTACCGAGTCCTCGGACAGGTTGATGGTACAACCGGCGGCAGAGCGCTCTGCAGATGCGTCGGACAGCTCGAACGCCTGCTCAACGGTCAGGTGCTCAAGGCCTTCGATTTCAAGGATGCGGCCAGAGAACTCGTTGATTTTGCCTTTCTTCTCAACGGTCAGCAGGCCCTGCTTGATGCCGTATAGCGGAATGGCGTGAACCAGGTCACGCAGAGTGATGCCCGGCTGCATTTCGCCTTTGAAGCGCACCAGCACGGATTCCGGCATGTCCAGCGGCATAACGCCGGTCGCAGCCGCGAAAGCCACCAGACCAGAACCCGCAGGGAAGGAGATACCCATCGGGAAACGGGTGTGGGAGTCACCACCGGTACCCACGGTATCTGGCAGCAGCATGCGGTTCAGCCAGCTGTGGATGATGCCGTCGCCCGGACGCAGGGCTACACCGCCGCGAGTCTGGATAAAGTCCGGCATGGTGTGCTGCATTTCAACGTCGACCGGCTTCGGGTAGGCCGCGGTGTGACAGAAAGACTGCATAACCAGGTCTGACTGGAAGCCGAGGCAGGCCAGATCTTTGAGTTCGTCACGAGTCATTGGGCCAGTGGTGTCCTGTGAGCCCACAGTGGTCATATGTGGCTCGCAATAGGTTCCAGGACGAACGCCTTTGCCTTCTTCAAGACCGCAGGCTTTACCCACCATCTTCTGGCCAAGGGTGAAGCCTTTGGTGCCGGCTTCAGGGTCGTTTGGCAGACGGAAGATGTCAGTGGCGCCCAGGCCAAGCGCGGTACGGGCTTTGGCGGTCAAACCACGGCCAATGATCAGTGGAATGCGGCCGCCGGCCTGAACTTCGTCCAGAATTACTTCGGATTTGAAGCTGAATTCGGAGATGGTCTCGCCCGCTTCATTCAGGATCTTCCCCTCGTAAGGACGGATGTCGATCACATCGCCCATGTTCATGTTGTCCACCGGCGCTTCGAATACCAGCGCGCCTGCGTCTTCCATGGTGTTGAAGAAGATAGGGGCAACTTTGCTACCGATGCACACGCCGCCGGCGCGCTTGTTCGGAACGCCCGGGATGTCTTCGCCAAAGAACCACAGAACAGAGTTGGTGGCAGACTTACGCGACGAACCGGTACCAACCACGTCGCCAACAAATGCAACGGGGTAGCCTTTGGATTTGATTTCGTCGATCTGGCTCATCGGGCCAGTAACGCCGGGCTCTTCCGGCTTCAGACCGTCACGCTCCATCTTGTAGGCGGCGCGGGCGTGCAGTGGAATGTCCGGGCGGGACCAGGCATCCGGTGCAGGCGACAGATCGTCGGTGTTGGTTTCGCCGGTGACCTTGAACACCACCATTTTGGTGCTCTCGGGAACCTTCTTCTTGTTGGTGAACCACTCGGCGTTGGCCCAGGATTCGATGACAGCTTTGGCAACCGCATTGCCTGCGTCCATTTTTTCCTTCACGTCGTTGAAGGCATCAAACATCAGCAGCGTGCGCTTGAGTTTTTCGCCCGCCTGCTCGGCCAGCTCGGCATCGTCCAGCAGGTCAACCAGAGTGGCGATGTTGTAACCACCCTGCATCATGCCAAGAAGGTCAACGGCCTTTGGCTTGTTCAGCAGGGGTGAGGTCGCTTCACCTTTAACAATGGCGGTCAGGAAGGCTGCCTTTACATAAGCAGCTTCGTCTACGCCGGGTGGCACGCGGTTTTCAAGAAGGTAAACCAGTGTGTCTTCTTCGCCTGCAGGCGGATTCTTCAGTAGCTCGACCAGCGCGGCTGTCTGCTCAGCGTTGAGAGGCTTGGGGGGGATGCCCAGAGCTTCTCGTTCGGCAACGTGTTCACGATAGGCTTCTAACACGATATGGACCCTCATCAGTTGGAATGTCCCGCGCCGTGGGCGTCGTTGCCCGGCGGGAGTTTTACGGCGGTAAGAATTTGGTTGGCGCGCATTTTATAGGAAAGCCCTTACAAAGTTAAGTTGGACAATCATCTGACCGTCGCTAACGGTTATGTATAATGCGGCTCCAGTTGAACCATCTGGTCGTCATTACCTATGAATGAAGCACTTCAGGACATCCATCGTTTCCTGCCCTGCCGAACCCCGGACCGCTGGATCGAAAATGCGCTGGCGAATCAGGATCTGATGCTGATTGATCACGCCCACTGCGAAAAAAAGGCGGCGTCAACGGCGTTAAGCCTGATGTACCGTTACGTGGATAACGTCACTCTGCTGAACAAGATGTCGCGTCTGGCCAGGGAAGAACTGCGGCACTTTGAACAGGTGCTGGCGATCATGAAAAAGCGGGGCGTTACCTACGACCATTTGACGCCTGCCCGTTACGCCGCCGGCTTGAGACAAGAAGTGAGGTCGGATGATCCCGGCCGCCTGGTTGATGTGTTAATTGTCGGCGCCATTATTGAAGCCCGTTCCTGTGAACGATTTGCGGCGCTGGCGCCGCATCTGGATGATACCCTCGCGGACTTTTATACCGGGCTGCTGAAGTCAGAGGCGAGGCACTACCGCGACTATCTGGGCCTGGCCGAGCAGGCCGCAGGCGAGTCGATAGACCATCGAGTGGCCGCCTTCCTGGCAATTGAGAAACGTCTTATCGAGTCGCCAGATGAGGTCTTTCGTTTTCACAGTGGCCCAGTTCCGGCCTGAATATGCTCAGGTAAGGGTGGATCCTCTAGCTGTTTACAAAGGTCAATCCAGCGATCAATGCCCGCGCTGCGGTATTTCTGTTTGTGCAGTATGAAGTAGAAGTTTCGATCGAATTTCCGGTATTCAGGTACGCGCAGTGGCACCAAGCTTTTGCGGCGAAATGCATCGGCCAGGCAAACCCTCGATAGGCAGCCAATGCCGAGGTTGGCTTCCACAGCCCGTTTGATGGCCTCGGTATGCTCCAGTTCAAGCAGGATATTCAGATCCGGCAGCAGGCCGTGCATGCCGCGCTCGAACGTCTGGCGAGTACCTGAGCCAGGCTCGCGCATCACCCAGGTTGCTGAGAGAAGATCAGCGTCTGTCAGTTCTTTCTTGGCCGCCAATGGATGCTTTGGCGAGCAGAAGACCACGAGCTCGTCACCCCGCCACGGAGCAACTTCCAATTCTGTTGACTGCAGTTCGCCCTCAATCAGTCCCACATCGAGTTCAAAATCGCTGACCCGTTTGGCGATAGTGCGGGTGTTGGCGACTTCAAGCGAAACTCTGGGGTGGCTTGGCGTGTTCATATACTCAGCCATGACTCCCACGGCGAGATAATTACCGATGGTGAGGGTAGCTCCCACTTTCAGAGCGCCAACCTCAGTGTGCTTGCTGAAAGCTTGTTCAAGTTCCGTGGATTGCGCCAGCAACGCTTCCACCTTGGGGCGATACAGGCGACCAAGCTCGTTGAGCTGGAGCCGTTTACCGACGCGATCGAACAGCTGGATATTGAACTGGTTTTCCAGTTCTTTCAGAGCACTGCTTGCCGCTGACTGCGACATGGCGAGTGAGTCGGCAGCTTTCGTAATGTTCTGATAGTGGGCAGCAGCCAGAAAGACCTCAAGCTGACGGAAGGAATATCGCATTATCGATTTTATTCCTTTGTAGGCGGATGGTTATCCGGTAATTCGATAGATTAACTCTCTCACTGCGGGCGCGCAATGAAGGGCTGGTTATTCTACGCTCATATCAGTGGCCGGCTCGTCAGGTTCTTTTACACATGCCTCATGCTCACTTTGATAAATATCGCTTAACTTAATGTTTATAAATAGATAAATGGTTTTCGGTTTGTTTTTTGCTTTATTGCGCGCTGCACTTAAAGGGTGCAAATGTCTTAAACAACCATCAAGGATGAGATTCATGAAATCTGCAATTGCGTTTGTTCTGACCATGTCCGTGAGCGCCGCAGCTTCGGCCGTCCCGGCGCTGGACTTTATTATTGACGGAGACACTTTTAGCCAGCCGTTCTCCATCACCAACTCGTCTGATGCAGGCGAAAAAGTAACCCGATTCCAACTGGACCTTAGGCCCACCAACTCGATCTGCTATGACCCGGCCAGCGATAGCAATTGTAATGGTTCGATTGGGGTGTCCTTTGGGGCCGTCGGCAGCACAGGTGCAACGACTGGACTGGTTTCGGGGAATGTGACTGACGCTCCCGGCGGTATTGCGGCCTGGGATTTTCTCGATATCCTGTTCAGCGATTTCGATGCCGGTGAAACCTTCTCCTGGGATATTGATGTTGATAGCTACCTGAGTACTGCGACAGTTTTCGGAGACGAGATGATTGGCGCTTCCGCTATTGTCGATTTCTCCTCCGGCGTTCGCCTTCTTGGTGAATTGCAGGCGGTAGCCGGAAACAGGGACGCGGCAGCATTTACGGTTGTTGGGCGGACAACCGTCCCAGTTCCAGAGCCTTCAACTCTGGCTCTGTTGGGGCTTGGTCTGCTGGGTCTTGGCGCTTCACGTAAGCGCAAAGCCTGATCCATTCAGATTAAGGTTGACGTAAAAAACCCGGGCTTTGGCCCGGGTTTTTTTGTGGGCAGTTCTCTTGCGAGGGCACGGAAAAACTCTTTATCGAATAATTGGAACAAGGTTATGAAAATATCCCATTTTGTCGATAGGTGATCTTGGGTTAGCATTTAAAAATTGAGATTCAAACATCCTTTGCAGGAAACAAACGGGTAGCAACATGAGCAACTTGAATAAAGAGCGTGTAACAAGTGTCCGTCATTGGAACGACACCCTTTTCAGTTTCACGACCACTCGTGACCCGGGGTTCCGTTTCAAGAATGGTCATTTCACCATGATTGGCCTGGAGACTGAGGGCAAGCCTTTGATGCGCGCTTACAGTATTGCCAGTGCAAATTATGAGGAAGAGTTGGAGTTCTTCTCGATCAAGGTTCAGGACGGCCCGCTGACTTCACGCCTGCAGAAGATTGAAGTTGGCGACGAAATCATGGTCAGCCGCAAGCCCACGGGCACGTTGATCATGGATAATCTGTTGCCGGGGAAGAACCTTTGGATGATCAGCACCGGTACGGGGTTGGCACCGTTTATCAGCATCATCAAGGATCCGGAAGTATACGAGGCGTTTGATAATGTCATCGTCACCCATGGTGTCCGTTACATCTCGGAGCTGGCTTATCAAAAGGAAATTGAAGATCTTCCGAACAATGAGTTCTTCGGCGAAATGGTGCAGGGTAAGTTGAAGTACTACCCGACAGTGACCCGGGAAGACTTTCGCAACACTGGTCGCCTGACAGACGCCATGGAAAACGGCAAGCTCACCCAGGATCTGGGGCTTCCGGATTTCGACCTCGAGAATGATCGCTTCATGGTGTGCGGTAGTCCTAGCATGCTGAAGGATACCTGCGAAATTCTCGAACGCATGGGCTTTAAAGAAGCGCGTCAGGGCCATCAGGGCCATTACGTAATTGAGCGGGCCTTCGTAGAGCAGTAGACTTTGCGGTCCTGTGATCGCAGCACACGAAACCCCGGGGTTAGCGCTCCGGGGTTTTCTGTTTCCGGGCTTTGAGGTTTGAAGATGACGCATTGGTTGTTTCTGGCAGTCGCCATCATTGCCGAAGTCGTTGGCACATCCTTTCTGAAGCAGGCGGATGGCTTTACCAGGTTTTGGCCATCGGTCACCGTTGTTGCCTCTTACGTTATTGCCTTTTACTTTCTCTCTCTCACCCTGAAAACCCTGCCAGTGGGCCTCGCCTATGCGGTCTGGGCGGGCGCCGGGGTGGCCCTGATCGCGCTGGTCGGGCTTATCTTTTTTGGTCAGGTTCTTGATTGGCCGGCTCTGGTGGGCATTGCGCTGATCGTCAGTGGCGTGGTGGTTATCAATCTTTTCTCATCGGTTATCTAACAGGGTAATCACTCGCGTTCAGGCTGTGTTTTCCAGAATCTGTGATACAACTTAGAGCAGATCTGTTCTGATTCGCGTGCCCTGAAGGTGATTGTTTGAGAAAAGCACTCTGGATCTTCCTGCTTGCTGTTGTGATCGCTGCGGCTGTGAGCTTCCAATCGTCACCCGTGCCGATTGAGCACAGACTGATTTCCATTGAAGCCAGTGAGAGATTGCCGGGCTACCCGGCGCTGATGGATCAGCCGGTCGAGCTCCAGGCCGCGGTCATTGATCTTGGTAATGACCCTTTGCTGTTACTCAAGGCTCAGGCGGCCATGATGGTTTACCCATCAATGGCCAGCGAGATTTTTCCCATGTATGCCGCCGAGCCAGAGTTCCAGCGCATTCTTCGTCGCTACGGAGAGCATGCCCTTCCGCCCATTGAATATTTTCTGCGCAATTCCGTGAGCACTGTCGAGTGGATGAATCAAGCATCCGTGCAATTTCAGCGTGCCCGAGATTATTTCAACGAATTGCGCGGTCGCCCGGCCAGTCCAACGGACTCGCCGCCCTCAATGGGACCTCTTACCGCCGCTGAAAGAGGTTGGTACGCAGTGAACTTTATTGACCGTGAAGGTGAGGACTTCCTGGGTCAGTTTAAAACGGATGTGGATGGCAAAACTCATTGGGTACAGACCGAAAGAATCACTGAAGGTGTGACCCAGTTTTTTACCGGTGGTATTCGACAGCTTGAGTCGAGCTATCGAACTGATGGCGAAGTAACGGCCAGTGACATTGGCTGGGCGTCGGTGGATGTGTTGGTGTTTGCCAGCGCGGTGAAATTTCTTCGGGCTGGGCGTGCCGTGGCGAAGACTACTCAGACAGCGCGCGTATCCACCCGCTCGGCAGCGCTGGCAGCGCGACTGACCGGTGGCGCAAGATTGGTGCTGCGAGGCGCACGATACGCTAAATGGCCTGCGGTCATCGGTGTCGGTTATCTGGTGATTTCTCATCCCGGACTGATATCCGACTTTTTCGCTGCAGCGGCAGACGTTTTTGGGATCCCGCCACTAGCGGGTCAGTTCGTTGGTTGGGCGCTTATATTATTGCCGGTGCTCTATTTATTGAGTTGGTTGGCGATACCCTTTGCCAGTCTGCTACGCGGAACAGGCAACCTGTTAATGGCCTTCAGGGGGCAGCGTCACCGTGAAATACTCTGATCGGGCGGTGTTCATTTTATGTCTGCTCTCGGTGTTGATGGCCTGTTCAAAAGTCGAGCCTGATTATGAGTTTGATATTCGCCTTCAACCCGGTGAAATTGAATGGATCGGCAAGCGCGTTTTTGAAAACGAGTGCGCTGGCCGCAGGGACTGCCTGGTGCACTGGAATCGAGGTGAGGCATTTCCTTCCCTGGGTATCGGCCATTTCATCTGGTATCCAGAGAAGGTCAACGGTCCTTTCGTTGAAAGCTTCCCTGCAATGATCGAATTTCTCGTAACGAAAGGAATAACGTTACCAGAATCTCTCGAAACCGTTGAGCCATTTGACGCTCCCTGGGAGTCTCGTGCTTCTCTCATTCAAAAGTCTAATACTGACCGTGTCCGGGAGTTGCGAGACTTTCTGTTCGCAACCCGCGGGCTGCAGGCAGAATTTCTGATTAATCGCGCAAGTCGTGCTTTGACGGCGATTATTGAGGCGATGCCGGAGAATGCGCGAGCGTCGACTGCTGCCAGGATTGAAGACTTGGTTCGCACACCGGGTGGCGTTTATGCCCTGATTGACTATGTTAATTTCAAAGGCGAAGGGCTGGCTGAATCCGAACGATATAGCGGCCGTGGCTGGGGCCTGCGTCAGGTTTTTGAGGAGATGGACCAGTCGAAGGATGTCACCGCTTTGGAGTCCTTTCGAAAAGCAGCGGCACTGGTTTTGACCCGGCGTGCAAACCACGCGAAGAACGAGATTGAAAAGCAGCAATGGTTACCGGGCTGGCTCAAGCGACTAGAAACGTATCGGGAGCCCGACTGGCCTTAAGCTGTAAAGAAAATTGCCCCAAAACTGGTCGTTTAGTCTGAGCGCTTCTACTCTGTATGGAGGCGTTTTGAAAGGTGTTAAAACAGAATCGGGCCTGCTCTGAATTGAGGCGCGTTGTGCCCGATTTTGTGGCTTGTATCACAAATCAACGCGCCTCGAAATTAAGAAAATAAATAAAAACAATGAGATGCATTTTGGCTCGCAAATTGCTGGCCGGTTGATGCTCCTCAAACTCATGTATTACGGAGAAACGATAATGAACAACACCAAGTCAATTGCCATTGGCACAGCGATGCTGTGTGGCGTACTTGCAGCCCCGTTTGCGAGCGCGGCAACTACCCTGGAAGCGGTAAAGGATAAAGGACACCTGCAGTGTGGCGTGACCAGTGGTCTGCCTGGCTTTTCCCAGCCGGATGATGAGGGCAACTGGACCGGTATCGATGTAGATACCTGCCGTGCAGTGGCGGCGGCCATCTTTGGTGATGGGCAGGCAGTTGAATTTACTCCGCTTACCGCAAAAGAGCGCTTCACGGCGCTGCAGTCCGGTGAGATCGACATGCTGTCCCGGAACACCACCTGGACTCTTACTCGTGATGCGTCACTGGGTCTGAACTTCGCGGGTGTAAACTACTACGATGGCCAGGGCTTCCTGATCAATAAGAACCTGGGTGTCAACGACGCCACGGAGCTCAGTGGTGCAACCATCTGTATCCAGGCCGGTACCACCACCGAACTGAACCTGAACGACTACTTCCGCGCCAAGGGCATGGAATACAAGCCGGTCGTTTTCGACACCTCTGAACAATCCCTGCAGGGATTTGTTTCCGGACGTTGCGACGTGCTGACTTCAGACCGTTCTCAGCTGGCGGCTCTACGTTCCAAGCTGGCTGATCCGAGCTCCGCTAAAATCCTGCCGAACACCATTTCGAAAGAGCCTCTGGGCCCGGTGGTTCGTCAGGGCGACGATCAGTGGTTCAACATCGTGAAGTGGGTTCTGTCGGTTCAGATCAACGCAGAAGAGCTGGGTGTGACCAGTAAAAACGTTGACGAAATGCTGAAATCCGACAACCCATCCATCAAGCGCCTGCTCGGTGAAGACGGCGATATGGGGGCTAAACTGGGTCTGCAGCACGATTTCGGCTACGAGATCCTCAAGCACGTCGGTAACTACGGCGAGATGTACGAGCGCAACGTAGGTCCGAATACCCCGGTTGGACTGGATCGTGGCGTTAACGCCCTGTGGACTGACGGCGGCGTTCTGTACGCTCCGCCCGTCCGGTAATACCTGAAAGCGTGCAAGGGGCGGGCCCGTGGTAGCCCGCCCCTTGTGTTCGTGATTCTCCTCATCGCGTTTCAGCTTTTCGGGAACACACATGAATAAACAAGCGATTGATTCGAAACCTGCGTCACCAAAACCCTGGTACGACCCGCGGGTACGCTCTGTCTTCTTTCAGGTTGTGGCCATTGCCCTGGTGTTCTGGGGTGGTTGGACACTGATCGACAATACTCTTTCGAATATGGAAAGCCGGGGCATCAGCACCGGTTTTGGGTTTCTGGATGAAACCGCCGGCTTCGGCATTATTATGTCGATGGTCCCCTACGATGCCACTATGAGCTACGGTCGCACCTTCTGGGTGGGTCTGACGAACACGTTGCTGGTGTCCGCAATGGGTATTGTGGCGGCGACCATCATCGGTTTCATCATTGGTGTAGCCCGTTTGTCCAGCAACTGGCTGGTTGCAAAGCTGGCTCTTGTGTACATCGAAGTCATCCGGAACATTCCTCTGCTCCTGCAGATCTTCTTCTGGTATTTTGCGGTTCTGAGCAGCCTGCCTTCGCCGCGTCAGAGTGTGGACGTTGCTGGTGCAGTGTTCCTGAATAACCGTGGACTGTACGTGCCAGAGCCTTTAACCCAGGACGGGTTCGGCCTGGTCTGGGCCGCCATTGCGGTTGCCATTGCGGCGGTGACTGGTCTTCGTATCTGGGCCAAAAAACGCCAGCTGGCGACCGGGGATATTTTTCCGACATTTCGTGTCGGGCTTGCCATCCTGATCATTGTGCCGGCGCTTGGATATTTGGCCGCAGGCTCGCCTTTGACCTGGGATATGCCAGAGCTGAAAGGCTTTAACTTCGGCGGTGGTATTACCATTATCCCGGAGTTGGCGGCACTGTGGTTTGCGTTGTCGCTTTATACGGCAAGCTTTATTGCGGAAATTGTCCGGTCGGGCATTCTGTCTGTTAGCAAAGGGCAGACTGAAGCTGCTAAAGCGCTTGGGTTACCCAGTGGTCTGACATTGCGGCTGGTCGTTATCCCGCAGGCCATGCGGGTGATCATTCCACCGCTGACCAGTCAGTATCTCAATCTCGCAAAGAACTCGTCGCTGGCAACTGCTATCGGCTATCCCGACCTGGTTGCCGTGTTCATGGGCACCACTCTTAACCAGACGGGGCAAGCGGTAGAGGTCGTTGCCATTACCATGGCGGTGTATCTCACCATCAGTCTGTCCATCTCCCTGGTTATGAACATCTACAACCGGGCCGTGGCAATTAAGGAGCGATGATGGCTGAGTCAACGATGAAACCCCCCAAGATTGCTATCGATCCAGTGGCGTGGATGCGCCAGAACCTGTTTTCCAGCTGGTACAACAGCCTGCTGACCGTTTTTGTGGGCTATCTGGTTATAACCAGTGCAGGACCACTGTTCACCTGGCTGTTCTTTGAAGCGACCTTTCTGGGAGACAAGCCGAGCGACTGTTCGGGCACCGGCGCCTGCTGGCTGTTCATCAGTGAGCGGCTGAACTTTTTCATCTATGGGTTCTTCCCGCAAGAGCACCAGTGGCGGGTTGACTTTATGTTTGGCCTGATGGCCCTGTCGTTTGTCCCTCAGTTCATCGAGCGATTTCCGGGGCGCAAATGGTTTGGTCTCTTTGGCCTGACGGGGCTGCCTGTTGTGGGCTACTTCATGATTCCGGGCGGCTGGTTTGGCCTGGAAGTTGTGGAGAGCACTAAATGGGGTGGTCTGATGCTGACCCTGATCCTGGCCTACATAGGGATCATTGCGTCATTGCCGATTGGCATTTTGCTGGCGTTGGGCCGGCGCTCTGAAATGCCGATCATCCGTGGGCTCTGTGTGGTTTTTATCGAGGTCTGGCGAGCGGTGCCGTTGATTACGGTGCTGTTCATGGCGTCGGTAATGCTGCCGCTGTTCCTGCCCGAAGGCGTAAACTTTGAAAAACTGATGCGGGCTCTGATTGGTATTACCCTCTGGCAGTCGGCCTATATGGCCGAGGTTATCCGGGGCGGTTTGCAGGCCATCCCGCGTGGGCAATACGAAGCTGCCGACGCTCTGGGACTCGGGTACTGGAAGAAAACCGGCCTGATCATTCTGCCCCAGGCCCTGAAAATGGTTATTCCCGGCATTGTTAACACCTTCATTTCCCTGTTCAAGGACACCACGCTGGTGTTGATCATCGGCCTGTTCGACATACTTGGAACGGTGCAGTCCACCGTGACAGACCCGGCCTGGCAAAATGTGGCCATCGAGGGGTATGTGTTCGTGGCCTTCTGTTTCTGGGTGTTCTGCTTCGGCATCTCCCGTTACAGCCAGAACCTTGAGCGTAAACTAGATACCGGTCACAAGACCTGATGGGTAACAACATGAGTGAAGAATCCCAAGCAACCGAGCAACGCACCCCGGTTCCGAGTCAGGCCGAGGGTAAGTCAGACATCATACGCGTGGAAGGTATGCACAAATGGTATGGCGACTTCCATGTGCTACAGGATTTGAACCTGACGGTTAAGCAGGGAGAACGGATCGTTATCTGTGGCCCTTCGGGCTCGGGTAAGTCCACGTTCATCCGCTGTATTAACCGGCTTGAAGAGCATCAGCAGGGCAAGATTATTGTCGACAACATTGAGCTGACCGATGATGTGCGACACATCGACACCGTTCGGCGTGAAGTCGGCATGGTGTTTCAGCATTTCAATCTGTTCCCGCATCTGACGGTGCTGGAAAACTGCTGTCTGTCGCCTATCTGGGTGCGTAAGACTCCGCGAAAGGAGGCGGAGGCTGACGCAATGGAATACCTGAAGCGGGTCAAGATTCCGGACCAGGCCAACAAATATCCGGGTCAGTTGTCCGGTGGTCAGCAGCAGCGGGTCGCCATTGCGCGGGCCCTGTGCATGAAGCCGAAGATCATGCTGTTCGACGAGCCCACGTCGGCTCTCGATCCGGAAATGATCAAGGAAGTTCTGGACGTCATGATCGAGCTGGCAGGCAGCGGCATGACGATGCTGTGTGTGACCCACGAGATGGGCTTTGCCAAGACAGTGGCAGACCGGGTGATCTTTATGGACGGTGGGGAAATCGTGGAAGAGGCTCCGCCTCACGAGTTCTTTACGAATCCTCAGGAGCCGCGCACTCAGTCGTTCCTGAAGCAGATCCTTCAGCACTGACTTGGTGTTGGGAACTGGAAAAGCCGGGCATTGCCCGGCTTTTTTGTGTTGGGGCTGGCTGCGGCGCGGGGTTCCTTTTCTTACGGCAAAAAGAACTCGCTGCGCTCAGACATCTTTATTACCTACAGAAAAGGAACCCCGCACCGCAGCCGATTCGACCTTTAAAGCGGGTGTTTATGCAGCGTTGGAGCCTGTTCTGGTTCAACATCCAGCCACCAGACGTTTTCGTGCCAGTCACCCAGAACAATTCTCTTGGCGGGTGCTCCGTTAGCGGTCAGGTCATGCTCGGCGGGGCGATGGGTGTGGCCGTGGATCATCTGTTGCACGCCGTGGGATTCCAGTTCGCGAACCACTTCTTCCAGGGTGACGTCCATGATGAACTCTTCTTTGCCCTGGTTTTTCGCCATGCTGATCTCCCGCAGTTGGCGCGCCATCTGTTTGCGGTCTTCCAGGGGACGTTGAAGGATCATCTGTTGCCATTGAGGGTTTCGCATGTTGGCGCGGAATTTCTGGTATTCCACGTCGGCGGTGCACAGGCTGTCGCCATGCATTAACAGATAGGGCGTGCCGTAGAGATCCACCACAGTCGGGTCGTCGAGCAGGGTGGCGCGGCAGCGGTCGCAGTAGTCCTGACCGATCAGGAAGTCGCGGTTTCCGTGCATAAGGTAGATGTCGGTGCCACTGGCGTTGACGTCCCTGAGTGCTGCAGCAACGGTTTCCTGAAGGGGCGTTTTTTCATCGTCGCCAATCCAGGCCTCGAAAAAGTCTCCGAGGATGTAGAGCGCGTCGATGTTCATGGCCTTGTCTTTCAAAAAGGCCAGAAAAGCGTCTGTGATATCCGGCCGGGATTCTTCCAGGTGCAGGTCGGAAATAAACCGTATGGTCACGCCGGGTCCCCGTCGCCGGTGACTTCTGCGGAGATGATCACCACATCTTCGGCCGGCACGTCCTGATGGCCTGCGCGCATGGTGGTGGGTACCGAGCGGATGTTGTTGACCGTTTCCATGCCATCAACGACCTTGCCAAACACACAATATCCCCAGCCTTCCGCGTTTTCTGCCGTGTGGTCCAGAAAGCCATTGTTCTCGACATTGATAAAGAACTGGGCCGTGGCTGAGTGCGGGTCCATGGTGCGGGCCATGGCGATGGCACCTTTCATGTTGCTGAGGCCGTTGTTTGCCTCATTTTTGATGGGTTTGCGGGTCTTTCTTGGCGTCATTCCCGGCTCAAATCCGCCGCCCTGAACCATGAAGTTGCTGATCACACGATGAAAAATCAGGCCGTCATAAAAACCGTCGCGCACGTATTGTTCAAAATTCCTGGCGGTTTCTGGCGCATTGTCGTAATCCAGTTCAAGTGTGATGTCACCGTGGGAGGTTTTCAGCAGAATCATCAGTGGTTCCTGTTCAGAAGTAGGCAGTAAAAGTTGCCCTCATTGTACTCAAGAGTTTGCGTATGTGCATGAGTTGGGCGCCCATTTATGCGTATAATACGCGGTTTCAGAATTAACTCCGACGATTGGGAATGTATGAGCGCCGAGTCAAAGAAAGCCCATAATTTTATTCAGAGCCTGATTGAAGACGCCATAGCCAAAGGCGAACACACGGGCAAAGTGGTGACCCGGTTTCCGCCGGAGCCAAATGGCTACCTGCACATTGGTCACGCCAAGTCCATTTGCCTGAATTTTGGTATCGCCGAAACCTTCGATGGCGACTGCACCCTGCGATTTGATGACACCAATCCTGAAAAAGAATCCCAGGAGTATATCGATGCCATCAAACAGGACGTGCACTGGCTAGGCTTCGAGTGGGCGGGCGATGTGCGTTTTGCTTCCGACTACTTCGATGCCATTTATGACTTTGCGGTTGAATTGATCGAGAAGGGCAAAGCCTATGTGTGTGCTCTGTCCGCCGATCAGATGGCGGAATATCGCGGAACGTTGAAAGAGCCCGGCAAGAACAGCCCTTATCGGGATCGCCCGGTGGAAGAAAACCTGAAGCTGTTCCGCGAAATGCGGGAGGGCAAATACGACAACGGGGAGCTGGTGCTTCGGGCCAAGATCGATATGGCTTCCCCCAACATCAACATGCGGGACCCGATCCTGTACCGCATTCGATACGCAGATCATCACCAGACCGGTGATAAATGGTGCATCTACCCGATGTACGATTTTACCCATCCCATTTCAGATGCCATGGAGGGGATTACCCATTCATTGTGCACGCTGGAATTTGAAGACCACCGCCCGCTATATGACTGGGTGCTGGACAACATTTCCGGTCCCTGCCAGCCACGGCAGATCGAATTTGCCCGACTGAACCTGAACTACACCGTCACCAGCAAGCGGAAGCTGAAGCGACTGGTGGATGAAGGCTTCGTCGACGGTTGGGACGACCCGCGTATGCCGACCATTTCCGGTATGCGTCGTCGTGGTTTTACGCCAGAGAGTATTCGCACCTTCTGCGACATGATCGGTGTGAACAAAGCTGGCGGTACAGTGGATGTCGGGATGTTGGAGCATGCCATCCGCGAGGATCTGAATGCCCGTGCTCCCCGCGCCATGTGCGTGATGCGTCCATTGAAAGTCACGTTGACCAATTACCCGGCGGACAAAACGGAAACTCTGGTGCTGCCCGTGCATCCCCAGAATCCTGATTTGGGTGAGCGGCAAGTGACCTGGAGCCAGACTCTGTTCATTGATCGTGAGGATTTTGCCGAAGAGCCGCCCCGTAAGTGGAAGCGGCTGGCGCCAGACCAGGCCGTTCGTCTACGTGGCGGATATGTGATGACTTGCCGTGAGGTCATTCGCGATGACAAAGGCGAAATTGTCGAGCTGAAGTGCGAATTAGATCCTGACACACTCGGAGTCAACCCGGAGGGTTACAAGCCCAACGGCGTGATTCATTGGGTATCCGCGGCTGACAGTGTGGAGGTTGACATTAATCAGTACGACCGGCTGTTTATCGAGGAATCACCGGACAGCGACAAAGACACTGATTTTGTGGAATCCATTAACCCGGAATCGCTGGTGGTTCTCAAAGGCGCCCGCGCCGAGAAGAACCTGGCCTCTCCGGGCACTGATCTGCCGTATCAGTTCGAACGTGAAGGTTATTTCTTCTGCGATCAGGAGCTGACCGCGAAAGCCGGGCGTCCGGTGTTCAACCGTACAGTGACCCTGCGAGATTCATGGGGAAAGGGCAAAGCCAAGTGATTAGCATTTACAACACACTTAGCCAGAAAAAAGAGCCATTCAAACCGATCGAGCCGGGCAAAGTCCGCATGTATGTCTGCGGAATGACGGTGTATGACTACTGCCATCTCGGTCATGCCCGGGTATTGGTGGCATTCGATGTCATTACCCGGTACCTGCGTCACTGCGGTTTCGACGTGCACTATGTGCGCAACATTACCGACATCGACGACAAAATCCTGCGCCGCGCCGATGAAAATGGTGAGGTCTTTTCGGACCTGACCGAGCGGATGATCAAGGCAATGCATGAGGATGAGGCGAAGCTGGGCGTACTTTCGCCAACTGAGGAACCCAGAGCCACTGCCTACATCGATGAGATCATTGCGATGATCCACAAGCTTGTGGCCAGCGGCCATGCCTATGCCGCCGATAATGGCGATGTCTATTTTGCCGTTGAGTCCTATCCGGAATACGGCAAGCTCAGCAAGAAAAAGCTGGAGGACCTGGTAGCCGGCGCGCGGGTGGACGTTCAGGAAGCCAAGCGAAGCCCTGCGGATTTCGTACTCTGGAAAGCGGCTAAAACGGGTGAGGTCAGTTGGCCGTCACCCTGGGGGGATGGGCGTCCCGGTTGGCACATCGAATGTTCCGCCATGTCCAGTTGTTGCCTGGGCGATACGTTCGATATTCATGGCGGTGGGCCGGATTTGCTGTTTCCCCACCATGAGAACGAAATTGCGCAATCTGAGTGCGCAAGCGGTCAAACGTTTGTGAATACCTGGATGCACGCGGGTGCTATTCGCGTAAACAAGGAAAAGATGTCCAAGTCTCTGGGCAACTTTTTCACCATCCGTGAGATTTTTGAGAGTTATCTGCCGGAGGTTGTGCGGTATTTTCTGGTCTCCAGTCACTATCGCAGCCAGGTGGACTACTCGGAAGAAAACCTGGCCAAAGCGGGGCGGGTGCTGAATCGTCTTTACCAGGCATTGCGAGGCATTGTGCCCGCCAAGAATGTGCCGGAGGGCGAACATGATCAGCGTTTCTGCGACGCAATGAATGACGACTTCAACACTGCAGGCGCCATGGCCGTGCTTCACAGCGTTGCCAATGAAATCAACCAGTACCGTCGCGATGGGAATGACGATGAGGCGTCACGTAGTGCAGCGGTTCTGGTCAGGCTTGGTGGTATTCTTGGATTATTGCAGCAGGACCCGGAGGCCTACTTTCAGGCAGGCGTCGACGGCGAGCTGAGTGCAGATGAGATTGAAACCATGATTCAGGCGCGCACAGACGCGCGAAAGAACAAGGACTTCGCTGAGGCAGACCGAATTCGTGACGAATTAGCCAGTAAAGGCGTCATCCTGGATGACAGTCGTGAAGGCACAAGCTGGCGACGTGGCTAGCCGCTGAATAGTGGCCGATAGACGTCTGAGGCTTTTTGAGGAATGACCTTATAGGCAATTTCTCGTACAATGCTGCCCTCAAATTAGAATGGCCCTGCCGGATACCTTGGCGCAGGGCACCGAATACAGTAACCCACTGAGGCAAACAACGATGACAGAACGCGTTCAAATCGGCGGCCTTCAGGTCGCGAAGAATCTGCTCGATTTTGTGAACAACGAAGCGATTCCCGGTACCGGTGTTGATGCTGATAAATTCTGGGCGGACTTTGACGCCATCGTCCACGAGCTGGCTCCGCGTAATAAAGAGCTGCTCGCCAAGCGTGACGCCATCCAGGAAAAAATGGACAGCTGGAACCGTGACCACAAAGGTCAGAAGCTGGACATGGCTGAGTACAAAGGTTTTCTGAAAGAGATCGGCTACCTGGTTGACGAGCCGGAAGACTTTAAAATTTCCACCACCAATGTGGATCCGGAAGTGGCCACAATGGCAGGCCCGCAGCTGGTTGTGCCTGTAATGAATGCCCGCTTCGCGCTCAACGCGGCAAACGCTCGTTGGGGCAGCCTCTACGATGCGTTGTACGGCACTGATGTAATTTCCGAAGAAGACGGTGCCGAAAAGGGCCGTGGATACAATCCGGTTCGCGGCGCCAAGGTGATTGAATTCGCCCGCAACCTGCTGGACAGCTCTGCACCACTGGCTTCTGGCAGCCACAAAGATGCGGCGCTGTACACCGTTGAAAGTGGAAAGCTGGTCGTCAAACTTCAGAACGGTGAAACCACTGGCTTGAAAGACGAAGCCGGCTTCGTAGGCTACACCGGCGCTGCCGATGCCCCGACTGGCATTCTTCTGGTGAAGAACGGCATGCATTTCGAAATCCAGATCGATGCCAGTCATCCGATCGGCAAGGACGATGGCGCACACGTAAAAGACGTGCTGATGGAATCCGCGTTGACCACCATCATGGACTGCGAAGATTCTGTTGCTGCCGTTGATGCTGACGACAAGGCGCTGGCCTATCGCAACTGGCTGGGCCTGATGAAGGGGAATCTGGAAGAAACCTTCGAGAAGGGCGGTCAGCAAATGACCCGCAAGATGCACAGTGACCGCACTTACAGCAAGCCGGAAGGCGGTGAGCTGGTCCTGAAAGGTCGCAGTCTGATGTTTGTTCGTAACGTCGGACATCTGATGACCAACCCGGCGATCCTGTTGAAAGACGGTAGTGAAGTACCGGAAGGACTGATGGACGGCCTGGTCACCTCCCTGATCGCAATCCATGATCTGAAGGGCACTGGCCAGTTGCAGAACAGCACAACGGGTTCTGTTTATATTGTTAAGCCGAAGATGCACGGCCCGGAAGAAGTCGCCTTTACGAACGAGTTCTTTGGTCGCGTTGAAAATGCACTTGGGCTGCCGGCCAATACTTTGAAGGTCGGTATTATGGACGAGGAGCGCCGCACCACGGTGAACCTGAAATCCTGCATCAACGCTGCAAAAGAGCGTGCCGTGTTCATTAACACTGGCTTCCTTGACCGCACCGGTGACGAAATCCATACCTCCATGGAGCTGGGGCCATTCATCCGTAAAGGTCCGATGAAGCAGGCAACCTGGATTCAGGCGTATGAGCAGTGGAACGTAGACATTGGTCTTGAAACCGGTTTCCGCGGCGTTGCCCAGATCGGTAAAGGCATGTGGGCTATGCCGGATCTGATGGCGGGCATGCTTGAAGCCAAGATCGGTCACCCGAAAGCGGGTGCCAACACAGCTTGGGTTCCGTCTCCGACAGCGGCAACCCTGCACGCGACTCACTATCATCAGGTTAGTGTGGCCGACATCCAGAAAGAACTGGAAAGTCGCACTCGCGCGAACCTGGATGACATCCTGACCGTTCCTGTTATGGACGACCCAAGCTCGCTGTCTGCGGAAGACGTGCAGCAAGAGCTGGATAATAACGCCCAGGGCATCCTTGGGTACGTGGTCCGCTGGATCGACAGCGGTGTCGGTTGTTCCAAAGTGCCAGACATCAATGATGTTGGCCTGATGGAAGACCGCGCGACTCTGCGTATCGCATCACAGCTGCTGACCAACTGGCTCTACCATGGTATCTGCACTGAAGAGCAAATTCATGAAACCATGAAGCGCATGGCAGAGGTAGTTGATCGTCAGAACGCCAACGACCCGTCTTATCGCAACATGGCGCCGAATTACGATGACAGTATCGCATTCCAGGCGGCGATGGATCTGGTTCTGAAAGGTCGTGAGCAGCCGAACGGCTACACAGAGCCGCTTCTGCACGCTTACCGCTTGAAAGCGAAAGAGAAGTTTGGCCAGTAATCAGGGTCAATCTCGCAAAAGCCCGCCTTATTGGCGGGTTTTTTGTGCCTGGTTAATAAAAATCGCCATAGTGAGAGACAGGTCACTCTTCGGTGGTCTCCATGTTTTAGTTCTTCGTAAGTATTGATATCAAGAAGAAGTATCTACAAACACTGCTGATGAAGGGGAGAATGACAGTCATGGTCGAAAGACGTCGACGGAAAAGGTTGCCATGGATATCCATGCAGGCCTGGGTGCGGGTGAAGAAGAACCTGTTTTCCAGCGATTGGGTGACTGTTGAAGTGGCAGACTATAACAGCCTTGGCATGGGCATTCGTCCTGATCAGGGGCTGGCCGAGAGCCTGCAGAGTCAGGAGTCGATCCAGATCAGCCTCAGCCTCGAAACCGAGGTTGGAGAAATCAGCGCTGATGGCGTCGCTGCTAAAGTCAGGCACGTTGATGAGAAAGATGGATCCACTTTCGTCGGTATCGAGTTTGAAAAAGGTGTAAAAACGGCAGTCAAGGAGTCACTTGAGCGCATCGAGAGCATTATGAGCAGGCACCAGCAGCTGTCTGAGCGCATCTCTGCCGGAAGCGAGTGATAACGCTGGTGCCTGTAGCCGGGCTGGTGGAGGTTAGTCGGCGTGCAGCTCGTTCGCCGCGTAAAGGGTGTTCTGTAGCAAAGTGGCGATGGTCATTGGGCCAACGCCTCCGGGGACCGGGGTGATGTAAGCTGCTCGTTCGGAGGCAGCCTCGAATTCAACATCACCGTGAAGTTTTCCGTCCTCCATCCGGTTGATGCCCACATCGATAACGGTCGCACCGGGTTTGATCCATTCGCCTTTAACCAGCCCCGGTTTGCCAGCAGCCGCAATCAGGATATCCGCCTCACCGACAAACTTGGGGAGATCTCTCGTGAATCGATGGCAGATGGTGACGGTTGCGCCTTTCATCAGCAGTTCCATAGTCATCGGGCGCCCCACAATATTCGAGGCACCGACAATTACCGCGTGCTGACCTTTGTAGGAAGTGCCGATACTGTCCAGTAGGGTGATCACTCCGGCCGGCGTACAGGGGCGCAGGGCAGGCTTGCGCTGCATCAAGCGGCCGATATTGAACGGGTGAAAACCGTCCACATCCTTGTCGGGCCGAATTTGCAGCAGGATCGGATCTGCATCCAGGTGGTCGGGCAATGGAAGCTGAACCAGGATGCCGTCCACGTCAGGATTTTCATTCAGCTCGTCAATCAAGGCTTCCAGTGCTTCCTGGGACGTATCGGCTGGCAAATCGTAGGAAAGCGACACAATACCGGCCTGATCACAGGCTTTGCGCTTGTTGCCCACGTAAACCTGGGATGCCGGGTCATTGCCTACAAGAACGACGGCCAGGCCAGGCGCACGCAAGCCCTGGGCGCGACGGGCTTCAGTGCCTGCGGCGACTTCCTGGCGCACGCTGGCAGCGATTTCTTTTCCGTTAATAAGTTCAGCGGTCATGTCTTTGTCTTGTCGGTTATGCGAGAATCAAAAGGCGCAGCATTGTCTCACGGTTACCGTTTTCAGCCAATCTTCCCGGCCGCTGGTTATCGGTCAAAAGGGAAAAGATGAAATGCGTGTTGACGGACCGGATCGGCGCCGGTAATATGCGCGCCAACTTTGCTGAGGTATCTGTTGTTCAGTTCAGACGGGGTATAGCGCAGTCTGGTAGCGCGCCTGCTTTGGGAGCAGGATGTCGGGAGTTCGAATCTCTCTACCCCGACCACTTTTCTTACGATCGATTGGTGGTGAACGTCAGGTGAGCGAACGGTTTATGCGCTCGTAGCTCAGCTGGATAGAGCATCGGCCTTCTAAGCCGGTGGTCGCAGGTTCGAGTCCTGCCGGGCGCGCCATACCGCAGACGGTTTGATCCGTCCCGGAGACACCGAGTCAGCAAAGTTAGCCTGTTGTATCTGGAAGTAAGTATTTGTTGGGAGTCATCCCGATAATACGTCTGACTGTGGTGGGCGTAGCTCAGTTGGTAGAGCTCAGGATTGTGATTCCTGCGGTCGAGGGTTCGATCCCCTTCGCCCACCCCAATTTCTCCCTCATATGCTTCAAGGCTGTTTTCCGCAAAAGTTGGACTTTCCTGATTGAAATTGCATTTCAGAGTCTTGCTTGGCTGTGCGAGCGTGGCGGAACTGGTAGACGCGCTGGATTTAGGTTCCAGTGGGGCAACCCGTGAGAGTTCGAGTCTCTCCGCTCGCACCATTTTCCCTCTCCTGAACGATGGCCCGGCAATCAGGGCAATTTCCTCTTCGATCTTTGAAACACAAGCCTCGCGGGTGATTCTCTCGACACCGCAAACCGTGATAAACTGTCGCACTTTAATTTTGGCCTCTTTCCGACAAACCCGGACTTGATTGGCCTTTTTGCAACAATTTCATTCACATACAGAATCTGTAATTTGAGGATCTTCCATGCAAGCGTCTCTTGAAACGACTTCCAACATTGAGCGTCGGCTGACGGTCAGTGTGCCCGCGCAGGAAATTGACCAGGCAGTGCAGGCCAAGCTGCAAGAAACGGCCCGTACCGTAAAGATGAACGGTTTCCGCCCAGGCAAGGTTCCCATGAGAGAAGTCAAGCGTCGTTTCGGGGCCAGCGTTCGCCAGGAAATCGTTGGCGAAGCCATGCGTGACAACTACGTGAAAGCAATCCAGGAGCAGGATGTAAACCCTGCTGGTTGGCCACGCTTTGAGCCCAAGACCATGGAAGAAGGCAAAGACCTCGAATTTGTTGCCATCTTTGAAGTTCTTCCAGAAATCGAACTGGGCGACTTCAGCAAGATCTCTGTTGAGAAGCCGAACACTGAAATCGGCGAGAAAGACGTTGATAACATGATTGATAACCTGCGTCGTCAGCAGGCCACCATGAAGTCGGTCAAGCGCAAGTCCAAAAACAAGGACGTGGTGCTGATTGATTTTAAAGGCTTCATCGATGGTGAGGAGTTCGAAGGCGGCGCCGCCGAGAATCATAAGCTGACTCTGGGTTCTGGTCAGATGATCCCTGGTTTCGAAAAGGGCATCGTAGGTGGGAAAGCAGGCGAAGAGTTTGAAATCGAAGTGACTTTTCCTGAGGACTACCAGAACGAAGAGCTTGCAGGCAAGCCGGCCAAGTTCGAAATCAAGATTAACGATGTTCAAGAGCCTCAGTTGCCTGAGCTGGATACCGAATTCTTCAAGAAGTTTGGTATCGAAGCGGAAGATGAAGAAACCTTCCGTGCAGAAGTTAAGAAAAATATGGAGCGTGAGCTGAAGCAGGCCATCTCTAACAAAGTCAAAAACGATGTGGTTGAAGGACTGCTTGAGAGCACTGAAGTTGATGTTCCAGCAGCACTGGCTGATCAGGAAATTGATCGTCTGCGTCAGGACGCTGTTCAGCGTTTCGGCGGCCAGGTAGATTTCCAGCAATTGCCGAAGGAAATCTTTGAAGAGCAGGCGAAACGTCGCGTCAAGACGGGCTTGCTGTTCCAGGAAGTGGTCAAGAAGAACGACCTGAAAGCAGACGATGCGAAAGTAGACGCGAAGATCCAGGAAATCGCATCAACGTATGAACAACCAGAAGAAGTGGTTGCACACTTCCAAAACAGCCCTGAGCAGAAGCAGCAGATTGAATCTGCGGTTCTGGAAGATGCGGTTGTTGATCTGATCCTTGAGCAGGCCAAGGTGAAAGAGAAGAAGATGAAATACGAGGAAGCGATTCAGGCCGGTCAGCAACAGCAAGGCTGAGCCAAACAAGCCGGTTTGAAAGCCCGGTAAGTTCGCGACAGACAACAGCCGGCATGTCCGGCTGTTTTCATCTTGGGCCCTTGCTGGCAGAGTAAGGGCTACACTGAACAAGAAAACTGTGGCGGATATCTGTCACTCCCAATTGTCCATAAGGAGTTCACGCGCATCATGACGCAGAAACCAATCGATGGCCCCGCAATGGTCACTAATTCCGGCCTGGTTCCCATGGTTATTGAACAGACGGCTCGTGGTGAGCGGTCGTTCGACATCTATTCCCGTCTGTTGAAAGAGCGGGTGATTTTCATGGTTGGCCAGGTGGAAGACCACATGGCCAACCTGATCGTGGCCCAGCTGTTGTTTCTGGAGTCTGAGAACCCGGACAAGGATATTCATCTCTACATCAATAGCCCAGGTGGCTCAGTGACGGCTGGCATGTCGATCTACGACACCATGCAGTTCATCAAGCCGGATGTTGCCACTCTCTGTGTCGGGCAGGCGGCTAGTATGGGGGCGTTTCTGCTGTCAGGCGGTGCGGAAGGTAAGCGTGCGTGTTTGCCTCATTCCAGAATGATGATCCATCAGCCACTGGGTGGATATCAGGGCCAGGCCACGGATATCGAAATCCATACCCGTGAGATCCTGAAGATCCGGCATACGCTGAATAGTATCCTTGCCAAGCACACCGGGCAGGATATGGAGACCATCGCGAGAGACACAGAACGCGACAACTTTATGGATCCCGAGCAGGCTAAGGAGTATGGCCTGATCGATTCTATACTTGATAAGCGTACGCCGAATAAATAATACTGAACGGTAATCGCAACATTCCCTGTCGGCGTACATGGGTGAGTTCGCCGGCAAATCAAGCTCAGAGGTATTTCAATGGCAGATGATAGAAACGGCAGAGGCGACGATAACGGCAAGTTGCTTTACTGCTCGTTTTGCGGAAAGAGCCAGCATGAAGTCCGTAAGCTCATTGCAGGGCCCTCGGTGTTCATCTGCGACGAGTGCGTTGACCTGTGCAATGACATTATCCGCGAGGAAATTCAGGAGAACGCGCAGGAAGAGGCCAGTGATCGCCTCCCGACGCCTGCTGAAATCCGCGACACGCTGAACGAATACGTTATCGGCCAGGATCGTGCAAAGGTGGTGCTATCGGTTGCTGTGTACAACCACTACAAGCGATTGCGCTACGGCGAAGGCAAGGCAGAGGTGGAACTGGGCAAAAGCAACATTCTGCTGATTGGTCCTACCGGTAGTGGTAAGACGCTTCTGGCAGAAACTTTGGCCCGCATGCTGAACGTGCCGTTCACGATTGCTGATGCAACCACACTGACCGAAGCCGGTTACGTGGGTGAAGACGTCGAAAACATTATCCAGAAATTGCTGCAGAAATGTGATTACGATGTGGAAAAGGCCCAGCGTGGCATTGTTTACATCGATGAGATCGACAAGATTTCCCGCAAGTCTGACAACCCGTCCATCACCCGTGATGTATCGGGCGAAGGCGTGCAGCAAGCTCTGCTCAAGCTTATTGAAGGTACTGTCGCGTCGGTTCCGCCTCAGGGCGGCCGGAAGCATCCTCAGCAGGAATTTCTGCAGGTAGATACCGGAAATATGCTATTCATCTGCGGTGGTGCGTTTGCTGGACTGGATAAAGTGATTCAGGAACGCTCGGAACGCAGTAGCATTGGCTTCTCGGCAACGGTCAAGAGCCCGGACGACACCAAGAACATGGGCGACATCATCAAGGACGTCGAAACCGAAGATCTGGTTAAGTATGGTCTTATTCCGGAATTCGTGGGTCGTCTGCCGGTCGTCGCAACTCTGACCGAGCTTGATCAGGCTGCGCTGGTGCAGATTCTTACCGAACCCAAGAACGCACTGACCAAGCAGTATCAGAAGCTGTTTGATATGGAAGGTGTCGAGCTGGATTTCCGGGAAGATGCTCTGCGCGCGGTTGCGAACAAGGCTATGGAGCGCAAAACCGGTGCTCGCGGCTTGAGATCAATCATGGAAGCGACGCTTCTGGATACTATGTACCAGATTCCGTCTGAACATGACGTTTCCAAAGTGGTGATCGATGAGAGCGTTATTAAGGGCCAATCCGAGCCCTTTAAAATCTACGCCAATAGCGACCATGCCAAGGCGGTGCCGGAAGACTGAGTGTCCGGCAGACAAAAAAAAGGGCGGTGACGCCCTTTTTTTGTGTCCGCCCGAAGGCCAGGATTCCAGTTCTGTCCCCTAAAAGATTGCATTTTTTCCTGTCGCCCCAATGAAGGGTGATATGCTGAAAGAAACACCGTCAGAGGATTTTCTATGACCCTGATACCTGAAGAAACTGTGCAAGAATACCCGCTGCTGCCGCTTCGTGACGTGGTGGTGTTCCCGCACATGGTAGTGCCCCTGTTCGTGGGCCGCGAGAAGTCCATCCAGGCCCTGGAAGCGGCGATGGAGGGCAGCAAGGAAATCCTGCTGGTGGCCCAGAAAGACGCGTCTACGGATGAGCCAGGCGCTAAGGATGTCTTTGAGATGGGGACGCTGGCCACTGTGCTGCAAATGTTGCGGTTGCCTGATGGCACAGTAAAAGTGCTGGTTGAGGGTAATGCGCGCGCAACCATCAGTGATATTACCGAAAACGAGTTTCTCGCTGGCCATGCCATGCTCATTGATGAAGATGCGCTGCCAGAGCGAGAGCAGGATGTGCTGGTCAAGACTCTGATGGACGAGTTTGAAAAGTACGTCAAGCTGTCTCGCAAGGTGCCTTCCGAAGTCTCCAATTCCCTGACTGGTATCACCGAGCTCGAGCGGCTGGCAGACACCATGGCGGCTCACCTGGAGCTGAAGATTCCGGAAAAGCAGGAACTGTTGGAAGCGCTGGACATTCGCAAGCGTGTTGATTTGCTTTTGGGCAAACTCGACGGCGAGATCGACCTCATAGAAGTTGAGAAGCGTATTCGTGGCCGCGTCAAAAAGCAGATGGAGCGTAGCCAGCGAGAGTATTACCTGAACGAGCAGATGAAGGCCATCCAGAAAGAGATGGGCAGCCTGGGCGAGGGTAATAACGACTTTGAAGAGTTGGAGCAGAAGCTGGAAGAAGCCGGCCTGCCCGAAGAAGCCAAGAAGAAAACCGAAACCGAGCTGAACAAACTGAAAATGATGTCGCCCATGTCTGCCGAAGCAACGGTGGTGAGGGGTTACATTGACTGGATGTTGTCCATCCCCTGGAAAAAGCGCAGCCGCGTGCGCCACAACATCGAGAAGGCTCGTGAAATTCTGGATGAAGACCATTACGGTCTGGACGAGGTCAAAAAACGCATCCTCGAGTATCTGGCGGTCCAAAGCCGGGTGAAGAAGGTGAAAGGCCCTGTGCTGTGCCTCGTGGGACCTCCGGGTGTGGGTAAGACCTCTCTGGGGCAGTCTGTGGCTCGTGCCACCAACCGCAAGTACACCCGCATGGCGCTGGGCGGTGTGAGAGACGAGGCGGAAATCCGCGGTCACCGCAAGACCTATATTGGTGCTCTGCCGGGCAAGCTGCTTCAGAAGTTGTCCAAGGTCGGCGTGAAGAACCCGCTGTTCCTGTTCGATGAAATCGACAAGATGGGTATGGACCATCGTGGCGACCCGGCCTCGGCGCTGCTTGAAGTGCTGGACCCCGAGCAGAATCACACCTTCAATGACCACTACCTTGAAGTGGACTACGACCTCTCAGACGTGATGTTCGTGTGCACGTCCAACTCCATGGACATCCCTCCGGCCCTGCTGGACCGTATGGAAATCATTCGGATTCCAGGCTACACGGAAGATGAGAAGGTGAATATTGCGCTGAAATATCTGCTGCCAAAGCAAATCAAGGCCAACGGACTGCGCAAGGATGAGCTGGAGCTACCGGAGGATACGCTCAGGGATCTGATTCGATACTACACTCGCGAGGCAGGCGTTCGTGGTCTCGAACGTGAGATTGCAAAGATCTGCCGCAAGGTGGTGCGCAACCACGTTGAGAGCGACGACAAGGCGTCCCTGACGCTGACGCCGGAGATGCTGGAAGATTATTCCGGTGTCAAAAAGTTCAAATTCGGATTGGCGGAAGAAAAGAATCAGGTCGGTCAGGTGACAGGCCTTGCATGGACCCAGGTGGGCGGCGAATTGCTCACTCTCGAATGTGCTCTGACCAAGGGTAAGGGCCGTGTCGTGAAGACTGGCTCGCTCGGTGACGTGATGCAGGAATCCATTCAGGCGGCGCTGACAGTAGTCAGAAGTCGTGCACTTGGTCTCGGGATCAAAGACGATTTCCATGAAAAGTACGACCTGCACGTTCACGTTCCGGAGGGTGCCACGCCAAAAGATGGTCCCAGTGCCGGTATCGGGATGTGCACCGCGCTGGTTTCTTCGCTGACCCAGATTCCGGTTCGGGCAGACGTTGCAATGACCGGTGAGATCACGCTGAGAGGGCGCGTCCTGCCGATTGGCGGGCTCAAGGAAAAGCTGTTGGCGGCCCACAGAGGTGGCATCAAGACCGTCATCATTCCTGATGAAAACGTTCGTGATCTCAAAGAGATACCGGATAACATCAAGGAGTCACTGGAGATTCGTCCGGCCAAATGGATTGACGAAGTGCTGGACATTGCCCTGGCTTATCCCCCCGAACCCATGTCTGAGGAGTCGGTATCGGAGGCCGGAGGAAAGAGCCCTCGTGATGACGAAAGTGATAGCTCCGAGCGAATAAATACACATTAAACACGTTGAGTTTTGTTGACAGGCCAGAGAGCCCATTGGTATAACTGTTTCGCCGTGACGCAGCCAATACCAAGGGCTCCCGCGCAGTTAGTGTGTATTCCGAACGCCGGTGTCAAGCCGTAAAGGAATAATAAAAGTGAAGAATGGAATTCTCTGACCGCTTATGCGATAGTCGGGAACGTCCAAAAAAACAATCCAACCTATAACATCTTCAACCTAAAATCGAAGGGGTTTAGTGTGAACAAGTCCGAACTAATCGACGCAATTGCAGAATCCGCAGACATTTCCAAAGCAGCAGCAGGTCGTGCTCTGGATTCAATGACTTCCTCCATCACCAGTGCTCTGAAAAAAGGCGATCAGGTTACTCTGATCGGTTTCGGCACCTTCTCTGTGAAAGAGCGTGCCGCGCGTACCGGCCGCAACCCGCAGACTGGCGCAGAAATCAAGATTCCGGCCTCTAAAGTGCCTGGTTTCAAAGCAGGCAAGGCCCTGAAAGACGCCGTTAAGTAACGGACTCTTTCCTCTGGCGGCGGCCTTCGGGTTGTTGCCGGAGCGAGCAGCCAACGAGTCCGATTCGCAGGTTGCTGGCTCCGAAAGAATTCCAAGGCGCATTCCTGACCGGATGCGCCTTTTTACGTTAAGTGACCCTTCAAGACACCGATCAGGGATCCGGGAGAAACATGCTTCAAGATATTCGGGAGAATTCCCAGGGCACGATTGCCAAAATCATCATTGGTCTGCTGATTGTCTCACTGTCGATCTGGGGGATGGATGCCATTATTGGTGGATTCTCCGGAGAACCGGAAGTAGCCACAGTGAACGGAGAAGACATAACCGAACGGGAATTCATGCGGGTGGTTCAGATAGAAAGCCAGCGTCAGCTTTCTCGCATGGAAACGCCGGACCAGTCTTTGCTGAATGAAGACCAGATCCGTAAGGACGTTCTGGAGTCTCTCATTCGTCAGAAAGTTCTGACTCAGAACGCAAGTGAGCAGGGCCTGGCATTGTCAGACGCTGACATTGATGCCCTGATTACCCAGATGCCGCAGTTTCAGGTAGACGGTGTTTTTAACCGCGACCGATTCGTATCGTCGGTTCGTAACATGGGCATGGGTGTGGCCGAGTTCCGCGAGACCATGCGTAAGCAGTACGTCATCAATCAGATTCGTACCGGCGTGGTTCAGAGTGGCCTGGTGGTCGACCAGAACGCTTCCCATCTGTTGTCTATTCAGAACCAGACACGCGATTTCCGCACGCTGACGCTGCCAGCTTCAATGGTCAGCGATGAGGTTGAGGTATCTGAAGAAGAGGTGGCGAGTTACTACGAAGAGAACTCCGATGCGTTCAAGCTCCCTGAGCAGGTGGAAGCCAGTTACATCGTACTGTCACTTGAGGCATTGGCAGAGACCATTGACGTGAGTCAGGAGGATCTGCAGAGCTATTATCAGGAGCGTGCTGCCGATCTGGCCCGTGAGGAGCGCCAGGCGTCCCACATTCTCATCGAGGATGGTGGCGATGCGGAAGAGGTCATGAAGACGATCCAGCAACGTCTGGCGGAAGGCGAATCCTTCAGCGAGCTTGCCGAGGAGTATTCAGTCGATACTATCTCTGCAGAGCAGGGCGGTGACCTTGGGTACGCAGGCCGCGGCGTGTATGACCCGGCGTTTGAAGACGCCCTGTTTGCCCTCAAAGAGGGAGAAGTATCTGAGCCGGTGGCTACCAGCTTTGGTCTTCATCTGATCAAGCTGACGGATGTTCGCAAATCTGAAGTCCCGCCGCTGGCAGAGCTGGAAGAGAAGCTCACCCGAGAGTTGGCCCGCAGCCGTGCAAATGAGCGCTTTGCTGAAGTTCGCACCGAGTTGGCGGATCTTGCTTACGCTGAAGACAATCTGACTGTTCCGGCCGAAGAATTGTCGTTGGAGGTTCGCACGAAAGAAGGGGTCACCCGCGACGGTGGCGAGCCACCCTTTGATCATGCGGGCCTGGTGCGTCAGTTGTTCTCTGAGGACGTGCTCGAGGATGGATATAACACTGAGCTGATCGATGTTGGCGACAACATGTCAGTCGTGGCGAGAGTGTCCAGCTATCAGGAAGCCCGTCAGCAGCCGCTCGAAAATGTTGCTTCCGACATCCGCGATATTCTTACTCGTCAGAAAACCCGGGAAGCGCTGGCTCAGCGCGCTGAAGAGGCTGTGGCAAGCTTGCGCAGTGGCGAGGATGCGTCCGCACTGGGGCTTGGCGAATGGACGAACCATGCAGATCAGGCGCGGACCGGTTCCTCTCTGAATCCGGTTTTGATGGCGGAAGTCTTTTCGCTTCAGCGTCCGCAGGGCGAAACGGTCTATGGTTCCCACCTGGCCGGTGACAGCGCCACTATCATTGCGCTGGATGAGGTCAATGAAGGTGAGGTCGATGCCGACAGTCAGGAATACCAGCAGTTGACCAGATTCCTGTCGACGATTAGCGGGCAACGGGAATACGCGGCTTATCAGGAGTATCTGAGGAATCGCGCTGAGGTCGAGCGGCCCTGACCAGAAAAGGCACCCATAGGGTGCCTTTTTTTATGGTTAAAGCAGCGTGTCGACGAAGGATTATCGTGGCAGGCGCGTTGCCTTGAGGCTCTCTTTGATTTTCTTCAGGTGTCCTTGGAAATCAATGCCACGTTTCAATGTAACGCCTGTCGCGAGCACGTCGACCACGGTAAGGTGAATGATCCTGGATGACATGGGCATATAGATTTCGGTGTCTTCCGGCTCTGGCACACCCACCACCACGGTGCATGCTTCCGCCAGGGGAGAGTCAGGCGTGGTGATTCCAATAACAGTAGCGCCGCTGGCACGTGCATTTTGGGCAATCTCTATGGACTCGACGGTGCGGCCGGTATTGGAGATCAGCACGATCACGTCACCGGTCGAGGCGCCTGCGGCCACCATGCGCTGCATGAGCGGATCATCGTAGAACATGACGGGAATGTTGAACCTGAAAAACTTGTGCTGGGCGTCCATGGCGACAGGGGCAGAGCCTCCCATCCCGAAAAAATGAATCTGTCTTGCCTGGATTAGATGGTCAATGGCAAGGCTCAGAGCTGCCGGTTCAAGGGATTGCCGTGCCTTCTCAAGGTTCGCTATGGTGCTAAGCATGATCTTGTCAGTGAACTCGCCAACGGTGTCGTCGGGTTCGATGTTTTGGCCGACATAGGGCGTTCCAGTCGCTATGCTTTGAGCCAGTCGGATTTTGAAGTCAGGAAACCCCGTGGCCGAAAAGCCGCGACAAAACCGGTTGACCGTAGGTTCACTGACGTCGGCGGCTCTTGCCAGGGCTGCGATGCTGTAACGAGTAGCTGCCGAGGGATCTCGAAGAATGGCTTCAGCCACTTTGCGCTCGGATTTGTTCAGATTCTCCAGGCGATTCTGAATGTCCTCAAGCAGGTTGTCATCGCGTTGCGCCGTGTTGGCAGGCATTGAGGTTACTCCTGAGTCGAGTGAGCGTGGTGCGAACAAAGATGGCGGCATTATACCTTTATTTATCGTTCTTAAGGGTAGTAAAAATATCATTGAGGCGCCATAGCGCTTGGAAAACGGGTTTTTTACTGTCATTATTTTCATAAAACTACTACTTATCTAGGCGCCGTCCCATTGCATCTAGACGGTCGGGAATCACGGAGACGTAAGACTCATGGCTGAACAGAATGAAACCCGCTGCGATCTGATGATGTTTGGTGCCCTGGGCGATCTGGCCCAGCGCAAATTGTTCCCGGCGCTTTACCAGCTTGAGCGTGCCAAGCTACTGCACCCGAAATCCAGAATCCTGGCGATCGCTCGAAAATCTCTCAGTCGGGACGAAGTGCGTGGGCTGTTGAGGGAGTGTCTGCAGAAGCACGTTAAATCTGGAGAGTTTGAGCAGGCCGT
Source organism: Marinobacter sp. CHS3-4 (assembly GCF_030053415.1). Classification (GTDB taxonomy): domain Bacteria; phylum Pseudomonadota; class Gammaproteobacteria; order Pseudomonadales; family Oleiphilaceae; genus Marinobacter. The sequence continues at coordinate 669,595 of NZ_JASGBJ010000002.1, read as the reverse complement.
GGTTGATTGCTTCCTGGAACGCGTTGATTACCAGTGTCTGGATTTTACCGATCCGGGTGGGTTTAGCGTTCTGAAAGACTGGCGCAGTGCCGAGCCCAGTAATCTGATTGTTTATATGGCCACGCTGCCAGCCATGTATGGTGAGATCGCCCGTAACCTCCGCAGTAACGACTGTTGTGACCGAAACACGCGTGTCGTGGTTGAGAAGCCGATTGGTCATGACCTGGAGTCCTCAAAAGTCATCAACGACGAGCTGGGCGAGGTTTACAACGAGGATCAGTTGTTCCGCATTGACCACTATCTTGGCAAGGAGACGGTGCAAAACCTGATTGCCCTGCGTTTTGCCAACAATCTGTTTGCTTCTCAATGGGACCAGAATCATATCTCCCACGTCGAAATATCGGTGGCTGAAAGCGTGGGGATCGAGGGGCGCTGGGGGTACTTTGACAAAGCCGGCCAGGTTCGGGATATGGTTCAGAATCATTTGCTTCAGCTTTTGTGCCTGATCGCCATGGATCCGCCTTCAGACCTTTCCGCGGACAGTATTCGCAATGAAAAGGTCAAGGTGCTCAAAGCCCTGCGCAAGATTACGCCAGACATGATGGACGCCCATGTGGTGCGTGGTCAGTACACAGCCGGAACGAGCGCCGGCAAGCCTGTGCCCGGTTATCTGGAGGAAGAAGGCGCTGCCAGAGGCAGCAAGACCGAAACCTTTGTTGCGCTGAAGGCGGTGATCGACAACTGGCGCTGGTCCGGAGTGCCTTTCTATATTCGCACGGGTAAACGGCTGCCAGAGAAACTGTCGCAGATCATTATTCATTTCAAGCCTGCACCGCACTACATCTTTGATTCGGATCAGAAGCATCTTGCCAACAATAAATTGATTATTCGTCTGCAGCCGGACGAAGGCATGGCCTTGCAGATTCTGACCAAGGACCAGGGGCTCGATAAAGGCATGCGGCTGCGGGAAGGGCCCCTTGAGCTGACGTTCTCGGAAACCTTTGAGACAGATCGGATCCCGGATGCCTACGAGCGCCTTTTGTGGGAAATCATGAAAGGCAATCAGTACCTGTTTGTGCGCCGGGATGAAGTGGAACACGCCTGGCTATGGGTGGATCAGATCATGCGCAACTGGGACGAAAGCGGCCAGCCCCCCAAGCGCTATGCCGCTGGAACCTGGGGACCGGTGGCCTCCATTGCCATGATCACCCGTGACGGCAGGAGCTGGTATGAAGATGCATGATCTGGGTTTACCAGAATCTATTCAGACCGAGTTGCACAGCAGCCCGGAACAGGCTGCTCAGGCCCTGGCGGACGACGTCAGCCAGCATCTGGCCGAGCGACTATTGAAAGCCCCCAGGGCCAGCCTGGTGGTCTCTGGCGGATCCACTCCGGTGCCATTCTTCGAGAGCCTGAGAGAGAAGCCTCTCGACTGGTCACGCATTGATGTTCTTCTGGCCGATGAACGCTGGGTGTCAGAACAGGACGACGCCAGCAATACCCGGCTGGTGAAAGAAAAGCTGTTGCAGGGCCCTGCGTCCGAAAGTCGGTTTTTCTCTCTGAAGCAGCCAGGAGGCTCGCCTGAGCAAGCGTTGGATGCCATTCACGAGGCGTTGGCGGATTGTAGTCTCCCGGTGGACGCGCTGGTGCTGGGTATGGGAACGGACGGCCACACGGCCTCACTGTTCCCTGATGCGCCCGAGCTGGCTCAGGTGCTGGATGGCGATACTGAAGACTGGGTCGCCGCAATGAATCCGCCATCTCAGGCTCACCCCCGCATCACGCTGACGCCGAAGATTCTGCAAAAGGCCGGGTTTACCGCCTTGCATCTAAAGGGTTCCGATAAGCTGGATACCCTGAAACGTGCTTGTGAAGATCTGGATGACGCGCACGGCATGCCCGTAAGACTCTTCATCAGGCCCGGCCTGCGAATCTATTTCAGTGACTGAGGACACCGCCATGAATCAGCTTTCAGATTTCCATCACGAACGGGTAAGAGCCGTACTGGGCGCGTCACCTCTGGTGCCGGTGATCGCCATACAGGATCCGCGTCAGGCTCTCCCACTGTGTCGTGCGCTGGTGGAGGGGGGCATTCGAGTGCTTGAAATCACCTTGCGAACACCGCACGGGGTCAAAGCCATTGAAGCTGTCAGAGAGGCGTTGCCCGACGTCTGGGTGGGCGCCGGTACCGTGACCAGTATTGATCAGTATCGCGCTGTGGAGTCTGCCGGTGCCCAGTTCGTGATCACTCCCGGGGTTACCGAAGCCATCCTGGATTTCGGCCTGACTTCGGAGTCGCCGTTATTACCCGGCATCTCCACCGTGTCGGAGCTGATGATGGGCTACGCCATGGGCTACCGGGAGTTCAAGTTTTTCCCGGCAGAAGTTGCCGGAGGGATACCGGCACTGAATGCGTTTGCCGGGCCTTTTCCCGATGTGACCTTTTGCCCGACCGGTGGCATCAAGCGGAACACGGCAAAAGATTACCTCGCCCTCAAACAAGTGGCGGCAGTGGGTGGTTCATGGCTGACGCCTGCCGACCTGGTCGCTGCGGAAGATTGGCGGGGGATTACCCGTATCGTTAAGGGCAGCCTGGCCGATCTTAAAGCCTGAGGCTGCCCCCCCAATCAATACTCAGTGAATGTCTGTGCCTACTCTCACGATTTTCATGGTGTTGGTGCCGCCCTGTGCGTTCATGTAGTCGCCTTTGGTGATCACCACCAGATCGCCGTCGGCGACGATACCCATCTTGCGAAGTTCGGCCACCGCCAGGGCGTTGGTTTCCTCGTTCGGCAATTTAGCGGAATCAAACGGTACCGTTTGAACGCCGCGAAACAGAGTTACTCGATGCTGGGTACTGTGGTGTCTTGAAAAGGCGAAGATCGGCAGGCTGGATTTGATCCGTGACATCAGCAGAGGTGTGGCCCCGGTCTCGGTCATGCAGATGATGGATTTCACCCCATCAAGATGGTTGGCGGCGTACATGGCGGACAACGCAATGGCTTCGTCTATGTACTCCATGTTTTCGTGAATGCGGTGTTTGGACTGATGCATGGATGGGTGCTTTTCTGCCCCCATGCAGATTCGAACCATTGCCTCAACCGCCTCTTTCGGATAATCACCAACCGCCGTTTCGGCAGAGAGCATCACGGCATCGGTGTAGTCCATCACTGCGTTGGCCACATCCGATACCTCGGCCCGGGTCGGCATGGGGTTGTCGATCATGGATTCCATCATCTGGGTGGCCGTGATCACCACTTTGTTCAATGCGCGTGCCCGGCTGATGATGTGTTTTTGCACGCCCACCAACTGCGCGTCTCCAATTTCCACCGCCAGATCGCCTCGGGCAACCATGACCGCATCGGAAGCAGCAATGACGGCATCCAATGCATCGGTATCATCAGCCAATTCTGCGCGCTCAATTTTCGCAACCAGATATGCCTGCGACCCTGCCTCTCGAAGCAGGGCGCGGGCCGTATGCATGTCTTCTGCCGTGCGTACGAAAGAAACGGCGACATAATCGGCGCCCAGTTCAGCAGCGGTCACGATGTCTTTCTTGTCTTTTTCTGTCAGAGCATCGGCGGACAGGCCGCCTCCGCGCTTGTTCAGGCCCTTGTTGTTGGAAAGCGGACCGCCGATCAGCACGGTAGAGCGGATACTGGTGCCATCAACAGACTGCACTTCCATCTCGATGCGCCCGTCGTCCAGAACGAGGATGTCCCCGGGCTTCACGTCGTCGATCAACTGCTCGTAATCGATACCCACGGCATGTTCGTCGCCGCCATCCTTGTCCATACGAGCATCCAGGACAAAGGTCTGGCCGACTTTCAGGTAAACCTTGTTGTCGCGGAAGCGAGCGACTCGCAGCTTCGGCCCCTGAAGGTCTCCAAGAAGCGCAACGAACCGACCCTGTTCTGTCGCGGTTTCACGAACTCTGCGGGCGCGTTCAATATGCTCTTCGGCGCTGCCGTGGGAAAAATTCAGTCGGGTAACGTCGACGCCGGCTTTGATGATGGCGGCCAGTGATTCCTTGGAATCAGTCGCGGGGCCGAGGGTCGCAACAATCTTGGTGCGCCTGAGCATGGGGCAGATCCTTCTTGGTGTATAGAGGTATGGTCTGATGATGCAAGCAATGCGCTTTTCCAGCAACTATTGCACGATGTTTAAGGATACTACGGCGTGCAAGCGGCCTGAATCATGCATTATGGTAACAATCTAACCCAAGGATTTAACGGCCCGATGACAGAAGCAGGAGCGGCTATATGAACAGGACAGTGGAAGAGGTCACTCAGCGAATCATCGAACGCAGTCGCGACACGCGGGGAGATTATCTAAAGCGAATGGGCCAACTGAGGGACGAGTCGCCCCAGAGGAGTACGCTGTCATGCGGCAATCTTGCCCATGGGTTTGCGGCCTGCAACCAGTCTGACAAAGACACGCTCAAATTCATGAACAAGGCCAATGTGGCCATTGTTTCCGCCTACAACGATATGCTTTCGGCGCACCAGCCGTACCAGGGCTTTCCCGACGTCATCAAGGAAGCTGCTCATGGAATGGGTTCGGTTGCCCAGTTCGCCGGTGGTACCCCGGCCATGTGTGACGGAGTGACCCAGGGACAGCCCGGTATGGAGCTTAGCCTTTTCTCCCGCGATACCATTGCCATGAGCACCGCGGTGGCGTTGAGCCACAACATGTTTGATGCCACTTTGTTGCTTGGAATCTGCGACAAGATCGTACCTGGGCTTCTTATTGGTGCGCTGAGCTATGGCTACCTTCCCACTGCGCTGGTTCCAGCAGGGCCTATGCCGTCCGGTCTTCCAAATAAGGAAAAACAGAGGATTCGGCAGTTGTATGCCGAGGGCAAAGTAGGTCGCGACGAGCTTCTCGAGGCGGAGTCCAAGTCTTATCACAGCCCCGGCACCTGCACATTTTATGGTACCGCCAACAGCAACCAGCTTCTGGTGGAAGTCATGGGACTTCATCTTCCGGGCGCCGCCTTCGTGAATCCTGGTACCCCGCTTCGGGAGGCTCTCACCCGAGCCGCCACAGAGCAGGTGATCAAATTATCCAAGCCCCACGGAGGTCAGATAGGCCTGGCGGAGATGGTAAACGAGAAATCCATCGTCAACGCCCTTGTCGCACTGTTGGTGACCGGCGGTTCAACCAACCACACCATTCACTGGATCGCGATTGCCAGGGCGGCGGGGATCATCATCGACTGGAACGACTATTCGGACCTTTCTTCCGTGGTTCCATCAATGACTCGCATCTATCCCAATGGCGAAGAGGATGTGAATGCGTTCCATGAAGCGGGCGGGACGCCGTTCCTCATTCGCGAACTGCTTAACGCCGGTTTGCTGCACAACGATGTTGAGACGGTCATGGGTCATGGGCTGGCACAGTATGCGCAAATGCCGGAACTGGAAGCGGGCAAACTGGTCTGGAAACCGGCACTGGAACAGAGTTCTAAACCGGATGTGCTCAGCACGGCGAGTGAACCGTTTGCGCCGGATGGCGGGCTTCGTGTTCTGGACGGCAATCTGGGCCGGGGAGTGATCAAGGTTTCTGCGGTGGCAAAGGAGCACCGCATTGTTGAGGCGCCCGCCGTGGTATTTGATGATCAGAACGACCTGAAGGCGGCGTTCGAGGCCGGCGATCTGGATCGGGATTGCGTCGTTGTGGTGCGTTTTCAGGGGCCGCAGGCCAATGGCATGCCAGAACTCCATAAACTCACGCCCTATCTGGGTGTTCTGCAAGATCGTGGATTCCGTGTGGCACTGGTGACCGACGGGCGCATGTCGGGCGCGTCAGGCAAAGTGCCCGCTGCGATTCATGTTTACCCGGAAGCCGTCGCCGGAGGGCCGCTGTGTCGGGTTAAGAACGGGGACACGATTCGGGTGGATGCCGTCTCCGGAACGTTGAAGATTGATTTGTCTGACGAGTCCCTGGCCAGCCGCGAGGCGCAAACCGCGAATCTGGATGCACACCGTCACGGTCTGGGGCGGGAACTGTTTGGATGGATGCGAAAGGCCGTGAGCACCCCCGAAAACGGCGCCAGTTTTTTCTGGAACCACGATGCCTGACGCCACGGGAATGACAGGTAACGGAAATTACAGGTAATGAACCATGGTGTCCCGGTCGAACCGATACTGGCGATTGTAGACACCTTTATCAGAGCGTGTGCCGGCCGCTAGCACCATAGTCACCAGTCCTTTGCGTGGCAGTTTCAGCAAGCGTCTAACCCGACACTCGTCAAAGCCTTCCATAGGGCAGGAGTCGTATCCATGGGCGCGTAGTGCAAGCATCAGATTCTCGGCGGCGAGAGCAGTGGATTTCGTGGCCCAGATTTTCATTTCGTTCACCGAGTAGGGCCCACGGGGAACCGGCCGAGTCAGACCTACGAACAGACCAGCAGTTTTCTTTGCAGCACCGAATAGGCCCAGTGGCCCCTGGTTGTAATGGATGGGGGCGATTTTCGAATAGTACTTCTCGACAATGCCCGGCAGCTTGTCTTCAGGCCAGTATTTGAGAGCAAGCCGGGAATTCTGTCGCCAGGTATCCGGGCGCGCCACAATGACAATGAGCACGGGGGCCGTTTTGGCGGCGTTCTGCCCCAGGCAGGCATCGGCCAGTTTGGCTTTCAGCTCGGGAGTTTTCACCACGAAGAACTCCCAGGGCTGCAGATTGCTGGAATTTGGTGCCAGAGTTGCCAGTTCCAGACAATCGTCCAGAACCGCTTCGGGAACCGGCTCGTCGGTAAAACGTCGCACAGACCTCCGGCTGCGAACGACGTCGCGAAACGCATCCAGTGCCGGGCTCGGTGTGATGTCTGATTTGGCGTTCATGGGCGATCATTCCTTATAGCGGTTCTTTGGCGGCTGGATTGTGAGTGCCAGTGTCAGGCGTTATGTTTACCGCTTGAAGGCCTTCTTGCAATGGCTGTTTCGTCTGGAGAGATTGACCCGAATGACCACTTCTGAGAAAAACAGGCCGTTCGAAGAACTGGTGGCTCAGGTTCGCCAGTGCAGGCTCTGTGAGGCCCATTTACCGCATGAACCTAGGCCGGTGATTCAAGTATCGCGGGCCGCGCGGGTGTTAGTGGTAGGGCAGGCGCCAGGGCGGCGGGTGCACGAGACGGGTCTTCCCTTTAATGACCCCAGCGGCGACCGCCTTCGAGAATGGATGGGGATAGAGCGTGAGGTTTTTTACGATGAGCAGGCACTGGCCATTCTGCCCATGGGATTCTGCTATCCCGGCACCGGTTCATCCGGTGATCTGCCACCCCGACGGGAGTGCGCGCCGGCATGGCGGGAGTTGCTCCTTCAAAAGCTGGATCAGATTCAACTCACGCTGGTTATTGGCCAGTATGCCCATGCCTGGCATTTGCCAGGCCCGAAACGGTCTGTGACGGACCAGGTAAGGCGTTGGCAGGAGTACTGGCCTGAGTTAATGCCGTTGCCCCACCCAAGCCCGAGGAATAATTTGTGGTTACGCCGTAACCCCTGGTTTGAGCAAGAGGTTGTGCCCCAGCTGAGACAGCGTGTTCAGGCGCTGTTATGAAGCGCGACCGTTTGGGGTTGCGGCGTTGCCCGGGAAGCCAGATAGCGATCAAGTTCGCGAACATTCTCGTCCGTGGCGTAAAGCCCCTGTTTGGTCCTGCGCCAGAGAATGTCCTCGGACGTCATGGCCCATTCGTGCTTGACCAGGTATTCCACTTCCCGTTCGTACAGAGTTCCGGCAAACCGGTACCCCAGATCCGCGACGGAAGTGGCGTCTCCAAGAATGTAATAGGCGTTCGTGCCATAGGTGCGAACATAGCGGCTGTAGACGGCCTCTGGTAGCCAGGGATAATCGGCTGACATGCGGGCTTCCAGCTTCTGATGGTTTTCGAACTCACCGCCGGGCAGGATGGCCGTCTTGGTCCAGCGGCCGCCGGCATTCGGGAAGAACTGGCAGAGTTTGTCTGTGGCGGCCTCAGCCAGTTTCCGATAGGTGGTGATCTTGCCGCCGAAAACGGAAATAACCGGTGCTTTACCATCGGCCTTGTCAACTTCGAATGAATAATCCCGGGATGCCTTCTTCGCGTCGCCCTGTTCATCGTCCATCAGTGGGCGAACACCGGAATACGACCAGACCACGTCACTTTCTGTGAGTTGGCGCTTGAAATGCGAATTCACAATATTCAGCAGGTATTCGGTTTCCTCTGGGGATATTTTCGCTTTTTTCGGGTCTCCCTCGTAGTCCACATCGGTCGTGCCCACCAGAGAGAACTCATCCTCGTAAGGAATCACAAAAACAATGCGCTCGTCTTCGTTCTGAAGAATGTAGGCTTCGGTCTCGCGGTTCAGTCTGGGAACCACTATATGGCTGCCTTTAACCATTCGGATGGTTTTGGGCGCCTTCATGGCGAGACTTTCGCTGAACAGGCGACTGACCCAGGGGCCGGACGCATTGACAATCACCTTGGCGGATACCTGATGAACGCTGTCGTCGTTCATGTCCTGAAGAGCCACATCCCAGTTATGTTCTCCGCGTTTCGCGTCGATGCATTTGGTTCGCGTCAGGATGGTAGCGCCCCGTTCCTGCGCTTTCTTTGCGGTCAGTACGACAAGCCGGGCATCGTCTACCCAGCCATCGGAGTATTCGAAACCTTTGGTGATGTCTGCCTTGAGGGGGTCTTTCTCGTCAAATTTGATTGAGCGCGAGCCGGGCAGAATCTCCCGCTTCGCCAGGTGGTCATACAGGAAGAGCCCGGTACGGATCATCCACGCGGGACGCAGGTGAGGGCGGTGGGGCAACCGGAATCGCATGGGCCACATAATGTGTGGTGAATTGCGCAACAGCGACTCCCGTTCTGCCAGTGCCTCACGAACCAGTCGAAATTCGTAGTGCTCCAGGTAGCGAAGCCCGCCATGAATCAGTTTGCTGCTGCTGGAGGAGGTTGCCGAGGCCAAGTCGTTCATCTCGCACAATAATACCTTCAGGCCGCGACCTGCAGCATCCATGGCAATGCCGGTGCCGTTAACGCCACCGCCCACAATCACCACGTCGTATGTTGTGTTTTCCGAGCTCATCTATGTCATCTCCTGACGCCAGAGGAAAGACGTTTCCTTCGCCTTTGCCGGTACCTAAAGAATCATAGCGATATTATGCGAAACCAATTTATATTCGTAAAGGAAAATACAGAAAAAAAACGAAAATATGGGGCGGCCTGAAGCTCAAGTTATGAACAAATGGGTTCGAATCGAAAACTGGCGTGTTCGGTTGAATTAAACTAGATGCAGTTTGACGTCGTGTTCGCTCAGCAGCTGGCGAATTTCAGCCGGGGGAGGGGCATCGGTAAAAACATGGTTAGCCTGGGCAATACTGCCAAGGCGGACCATGGCATTGCGTCCAAACTTCGAATGGTCGGCAGCCAGTAACACGCTGTCTGAATTCTGGATAATCGCCTGGGCGACTCTCACTTCACGATAATCGAAATCCAGCAGCGAGCCATCGCTGTGAATACCACTGATGCCAATGATTCCAAAGTCCATTTTGAACTGGTTGATGAAATCCCGGGTGGCCTCACCAACAATGCCACCGTCGCGGTTTCTGACTTCGCCACCGGCAATGATGATGTGAAAGTCCTCTTTGGCCGAGAGGATAGAGGCGACGTGAAGGTTGTTCGTTACGACCTGAAGGTTGTTCTTCTTTAACAGGGCCTTGGCGATGGTTTCCGTGGTGGTACCGATGTTGATGAAGATCGAGGAATTATCGGGAATCATCTCCACGAGAGCATCAGCGATTCGTTCCTTGGCTTCCAGGTCCATTATTTTGCGGGCCTGGTAAGCGGTGTTCACGGTGCTTGAATCTATGCCCGCGCCACCATGGTGGCGCCTCAGCTTGTTCTGGCTGGCCAGCTCGTTGAGATCCCGGCGAATGGTTTGTGGCGTTACCTTGAACTGATCCACCAGCTGTTCGGTGGTCACAAAGCCGTTCTGCTGAATCAGCTCCATGATCAGGTCCTGCCGCCGTCGCTGTGCCATTCAGTGCCCTCCGGATAACGCCTGTTCTATAACGAACCAAAATCAGACAGGCGGTTGGACGCAGTTTAGTGGGTTTTTCTGCTTTGTGCAGCATTTTTAGGGGGTTGAAGGATTCAGGGAGATCGCGGGAAGGAATCAAAGCTGGCTTTTGTGTTTCAGAAAGGTAAAAATGCGAAAAAATAAGAACATCATAGGCCGCAGCATTATGACCCAGTATATTCTGTCGATTGACCAGGGCACCACCAGTTCACGAGCCATCCTGTTCACCCTGGATGGCCGCATACACGCGACCAGTCAGCAGGAGTTTCCACAGCATTTTCCGGCCAGCGGGTGGGTTGAACACGATCCCGAAGACATCTGGCGGACGGTGCGGGAAACCTGTGACGACGTGTTGAATAACGGTTGCAATGATGAAGATGACGTCATCGCTGTTGGCATCACCAACCAGAGAGAGACGACGGTGGTATGGGATCGCGTCACTGGTGAGGCGGTGTACCCGGCAATCGTGTGGCAGGACCGCCGGACCGCCTCCTGGTGCGAGACGCTGAAAAAGAAAAGCTTCGAGCCGTCCGTCAATAACAAGACCGGGCTGTTAATCGATCCTTACTTTTCCGCGACGAAAATACGCTGGATTCTGGACAATGTTCCCGATGCACGCGAGCGTGCCGAGCGAGGTGAGCTGGCCTTCGGAACGATTGATACCTTTTTGCTCTGGCGTCTGACCGGCGGCGAAGTTCATCGCACAGATGCCACCAACGCCAGCCGTACCATGTTGTTCAATATCCACGACCAGGCGTGGGATCCCGAACTGCTGGAACTCTTCGGCATCCCGGAATCTCTGTTGCCAGAGGTGATGGATTCTGCGGCGGATTTTGGCCGCATTGAAGGAAACGGGCGCCTTGATGGCATCTCTGTGATGGGTATTGCCGGAGACCAGCAGGCTGCGTTGTTTGGCCAGACATGCTTTGAAACAGGCATGGCCAAAAGCACCTATGGCACGGGTTGTTTCTTGATGCTGAACACCGGGGATCAGGCGCTTACCTCAGAGCACCGGCTTTTGACGACGGTGGCGTACAGGCTCAATGGTAAGCCGGTCTATGCACTGGAGGGCAGTATCTTTATCGCTGGCGCTGCGATCCAGTGGCTGAGGGATGGGCTTCAGCTTATCCGCGACGCCTGCGAGACAGAGCCGCTGGCAGAAGGTACGCCGGTGGACCACGGTGTCTATCTGGTGCCTGCCTTTACGGGCCTTGGCGCCCCTTACTGGGACCCCAACGCCCGCGGTGCAATCTTTGGCCTGACCCGGGACACGGGGATCAAGGAAATTGTGACGGCGGGTTTGCAATCGGTGTGCTATCAGACCAAAGACTTGCAGAAGGCGATGGAAAAAGATGGCTTGCGCCCCATCACTCTGCGGGTGGATGGTGGCATGGTTGCCAATAACTGGGTATTGCAGTTTCTTGCAGATGTGATGGGGGCTCAGGTAGACCGGCCCGAATTGGTTGAAACGACAGCTCTCGGTGCTGCGTATCTGGCTGGTCTCCAGGCGGGTGTTTTCAAATCGCTGGAGGAGCTGAGCAATATGTGGCGTTGCGACCGGAGTTTCTCCCCGGTTATGACGAAAGAGGAAAGGGACAGGCTTTACGATGGCTGGATCAAGGCCGTCAGCAGGCTTTAGCGTACACCCAGCTCGCGTAAACGCTTGTAAAGGGTGTTCCGACTGACATCCAGTTCACGTGCTGCTCTCGACACATTCCCCATGCACTTGCGGTAAACCACAAGCGTTGGGTCGGCGGTGTCGCCTCGTTCGCTGTCGTTGGCCTGTTGGGCCTCGTTATAGTTTGAGGCATCGAAAACCGGCGTGTCTGTGTTATCGCTCCTTCCCTTGCAGAGCGCCAGAAAATCTTCGGGTAAATGCCAGAGCTGTACTTCCTCACCGTCGGCAATCGCCACTGCGACACGAATCAGGTTCAGCAACTGCCGAATGTTGCCGGGCCACGGGTGATGTTCAAGGGCTGCCATTACTTCTGAGTTCAGCGAGTCCGGTTGGGAATCATCTTTGTGGGCCCGGTATATCTGGCTGATCAGCTCCCGCCGGTCTTCACGATGACGAAGTGCCGGCAACTCAATACACAATCCGTTCAGACGGTAATAGAGGTCGGCCCGGAACTCGCCGCGATCAATACGTTGCGATAGGGGTTGATTGGTTGCCGACACCAGCAGTATGTCCACCGGAATATGATCTGTTGAGCCTACCGGAGTGACCTCGCGCTCCTGCAGAACTCTCAGTAACCTTGATTGAGCCGCCAAAGGCATTTCGCCGATCTCGTCCAGAAACAGAATGCCCTTGTCGGCTTTTCGGATCAGCCCCAGCGATCCCTGCGATCGGGCACCGGTAAAGGCACCGGCCTGATAGCCGAAAAGTTCCGACTCCACCAGTTCGGGTGGTATCGCGGCGCAGTTCACTGATACCAGGGGCTGGTTGCATCGGCTGCTTGCGGCATGAAGTGCCTTGACCATGACTTCCTTGCCGACGCCGGTTTCGCCTCCAATGAGTATCGGAACATCTCTGTCCAGCACTTTCATTGCCTGATCCGCGCTGCGACGGACGGATGGGTCGCCATGCTCGATGTCACTCAGCGACAGAACCTCGGTGTTTCGCTTGCTGGTTTCAGGTCGCTTGGGCGGTCTGGCAATGCTTGCGCTGTTCGACACGGCAGAAACCGGTCGTTTCAGAAGGCCGGACAGCCTGACTCTCTGAGTGGTTGTCAGGCGGATGGGCGCATTGTGAGAGTGGTTCAGTACCTGATGCCGGCTTTCTATAAAAAGGGCGCTCAGGTTCTGTCCGGGAAGAGACTGCCCGAGTAGCTGATCCGCTCGCTGGTTGGACGCCACCACTCGGCCGTTGTGATCGAACGCAATCAGTCCGGACCAGGGGCTGTCGATATTGTCCGCCGTTGTATTCAGCGTGAGAATAAAGTGATCGCCTCCTAGCTGCCGGACGATCAGCCGATTCTCAACCGATTGGGACAGCAGTCTCACCATTCCCAGGGTGTGGGCCTGGGGCAGGTAAGCGTCGCTGAATGCGCTTAATACACCAATCAGGCTTCTGTCTGTATCAAAGATGGGCGCCGCTGAGGTAATGATGCTGCGATTCAGTTTCAGAAAATGTTCGTTTCGCTGAACCTGTATCGGCGAGCCGGTGGCAATCGATGTCCCAATGGCGTTGGTTCCGGCGTTGCGCTCATGCCAGTGAGCGCCCGGTTCAAACCAGGGTCGCAAATGGCTGTCGGTAATGCGTTGGTCGCCCCATCCTTTAAGAACTCGGGCGTCAGAGTCGGCCAGAATAATCAGGCAGCGGCTGTTCGACATAATGTTGTCGTAGTAGGGCAGCACTTCGGTTTCGGTTGTGTCCAGCAAGGCCTGATAGTCTTTTTGCAGCTGCCGGACAGACTTTGGATCCAGACTCACGGGTTCGGGATCAAGGTCATGATGAAGGCCATAGCCGACACAGCGGTTCCAGGAATCGGCAATCAGCGACTGGTGCTTTGCTTTCACATGCTGTCTTTTCACGCGAATCCTCCGAGCCTTTTCATTTTGTTTTTGTCTTGGCCGCGGGCGGCGCCAGGCCATCACCAAATGGTGTCGCGGAGTGTTCAATAGTGTGCGCAATTGGTGTTCAGGTCAATGTTCAAACTGAACATAAAGTTTGATAACGAACATTTTGGTTTTCACAAAAGAACTTCGGCGCACATAAAAAAGCATTTAAAACAGTGGGTTAAAGATTTACCCGGAAATTTGAGTGACATTGGTATAGCCATTGCGTCCACAGATTCGAAATCGAATTTCGTCAAGACCTACAAGAACAAAAAGGAAAACCCATGTCCTTAACGCTGGAGAATCTCTCCCGTGTCGTGGATGGAGTAGATTACATCCGGGACGCGAACATCACGTTCGAGGCAGGTTCGTTCAACGTTCTTCTCGGGCGCACGCTGGCTGGTAAAACCTCACTCATGCGGTTGATGGCCGGGTTGGACAAGCCTGACGAAGGTCGGCTTATCTATAACGGCAACGATGTGACCGGGCAGAGCGTTCAGAAACGCAATGTGTCGATGATCTATCAACAGTTCATCAATTATCCGAATCTGACCGTGTATGAGAACATCGCCTCGCCCCTGCGTCTTGCCAAAATGAAAGACTCCGAAATTGACCGGAGGGTGAAAGAAACTGCACATATGCTGCAGATTGATCCCTTATTAAAGCGCCATCCCCTGGAGCTTTCCGGCGGCCAGCAGCAGCGAACTGCTATGGCCCGCGCATTGGTAAAAGACGCTACCCTGATCCTGTTTGACGAACCTCTTGTAAACCTGGACTACAAACTGCGCGAAGAGCTCCGCACGGAGCTCAGAGAGCTGTTCCGAGAGCGCCAGTGCATCGCCGTTTATGCCACTACTGAAGCGAACGAGGCATTGGCTCTGGGTGGTGTTACGACTCTGTTGGACAAGGGCCGAATCGTTCAATCCGGCCCGGTGATGGAAGTGTACCGAAACCCTGTGAATACCCTGGCAGCGCAACTGTTCAGTGAGCCACCCATGAACATGATCAAGGGCAGGGTCACGGAAACCGAAGTGACGTTCGACGAATATTCCAACCATGCTCTGACCCACGAACTGGCGAAGCTTGAGCCGGGCGATTACTGGTTCGGGATACGGCCCAGTCACATCGGGCTCGTGCCTAGCAACGAAGACGACCTGGAGATGTCGATGGAGGTGGAGCTCAGCGAGATCAGCGGCTCGGAAACCTTCATGCACGTTCAGAACCGCCATTTTGAAATGGTCATGCAGTTGATGGGCGTGCATCAGTATCACACCGGGTCTCCCATCAAGATCTATCTGCCGATCAACAAACTGTTTGTATTCGACGACAACGAGAAGCTGGTGTTTACCCCGGCTCAGGTCACAGGAGGGGCTGTCTGATGGCAGAAATTCACCTGAAATCCCTGGCCCACAGCTATAGCCAGAATCCGGCCGGTCCTGAGGATTACGCCATCCGGCAACTGGACCATGTCTGGGAGAAGGGCGGCGCCTATGCGCTTTTGGGGCCATCTGGCTGCGGCAAAAGCACCATGCTCAATATTATCTCAGGGTTGCTGGCGCCTTCCGAAGGCGACGTGCTGTTTGATGGCAAGCGAGTGAATGAATTGTCGCCTCGTGACCGAAACATCGCTCAGGTGTTTCAGTTCCCGGTGATCTACGATTCGATGACGGTGTTTCAGAATCTGGCCTTCCCGTTAAAAAACACGGGTGTGCCGGCGGCGCAGATCAAAACAAAGGTCAACGAAATTGCAGAAATCCTGGAAATCGAGGACGAACTGCACAAGAAGGCCAAGAACCTGACCGCAGATCAGAAGCAGAAGGTGTCCATGGGGCGCGGACTGGTGCGAGGTGATGTGTCGGCCATCCTGTTTGATGAACCTCTGACCGTCATCGATCCGCAACTGAAGTGGAAGTTGCGCCGCAAGCTCAAACAGATTCACGAGCAGTTCGATATCACCATGGTATACGTCACCCATGATCAGCTTGAGGCTTCAACATTTGCCGACAAAATCGCCGTGATGTACGGCGGCCAGATCGTCCAGTTCGGAACGCCCACGGAATTGTTTGAACAGCCCAACCATACCTTTGTGGGCTATTTCATCGGTAGTCCTGGCATGAACCTGATTGAGGTTCGCCGATGCGAGGGCGGTGTGTGCTTTGGCGACACCGTTGTACCTATGGGCACGCAGCAGACCGAAGCATTGGAAAATCTGACTTCCAGCAACGTGAAGATCGGTATCCGCCCGGAATTTGTTCAGGCTTCGGACGTTGCTGCCGACGATACCTTTGCTGCCGAAGTTAAGGATGTCGAGGATCTGGGCACCTACAAAATCATGACAGTGCGTCTGGGCGACGAGACGATGAAAGTCCGTCTGACAGAGGATCAGCACTTTGAGGCGGGCGGCACCGTGCAGCTCAGTTTTCCTGAAAAATGGCTGAAGCTCTACGTGGATGAGTTTCTGGTAGAGGAGACGGAACAATGAACAAGGTTCCAAATAACCGGGCCTGGTGGCTGGTACTGCCGGTCTTTATCCTGGTCGCCTTCTCGGCGCTGATACCACTGATGACGGTGGTTAACTATTCGGTTCAGGATATTTTCGGGCCAGGTAACGCTTACTACGTGGGCACCGAGTGGTTCAAGGAAGTACTCAACGACGAGCGACTCCAGGACTCACTGCTGAGGCAGTTTGCGTTCTCCGGTGCCGTATTGGCTATCCAGATTCCCCTGGGGATCGGCGTCGCGCTGATGATGCCGAAATCCGGTATCAAGGCCTCTTTGTGTCTGATCCTGCTGGCGATTCCACTTCTGATTCCCTGGAACGTGGTGGGTACCATCTGGCAGATTTTTGGCCGTGGCGATATCGGGCTGTTTGGTTGGGGGCTGAATTCGCTGGGCCTGGAATATAACTATACCGGCGATACGGTGGACGCTTGGCTTACCGTCCTGCTGATGGACGTGTGGCACTGGACGCCATTGGTGGCGTTGCTGTGCTACTCCGGTTTGCGGGCCATTCCGGAGGCCTTCTATCAGGCCGCCGAGATTGACCGGGCGTCAAAGTGGGCGGTGTTTCGGTACATTCAGCTGCCGCGACTGAAGAGCGTACTGGTTATCGCTGTGCTGCTTCGCTTTATGGATAGTTTCATGATCTATACCGAGCCCTTTGTCCTGACCGGCGGAGGGCCAGGCAGCTCGACCACTTTTCTGAGCCAGACGCTGACCACCATGGCCATCGGCCAATTTGATATCGGTCGCGCGGCCGCCTTCTCGTTGATCTATTTCCTGATCGTGCTTCTGGTGTCATGGGTGTTCTTCACCGCCATCACTCACCTCGATAAAGAAAAATAAGGAGAGAGGGATGACTTATTCACGTTCGAAAGGCATCGGAATGACGGTGTTCATTCTGCTCCTGCTGACCCCGATCTACTGGCTGCTAAACATGTCGTTCAAGACCAACCAGGAGATCCTCAGCGGGCTGACGCTTTGGCCCCAAAATTTCACGTTGGCCAACTATGCGGTGATTTTTTCAGACTCCAGCTGGTATTCCGGTTACATCAACTCGATGATCTATGTGTCCATGAACATGACCATCACTTTGTTGGTGGCCTTGCCAGCGGCCTACGCATTCAGTCGTTACAAGTTCGTGGGCGACAAGCATTTGTTTTTCTGGCTGCTCAGTAACCGTATGGCGCCACCGGCGGTATTTCTTCTGCCGTTCTTCCAGCTGTATTCATCGGTTGGCCTGTTCGATACTCACATCGCTGTTGCACTGGCCCACTGTCTGTTCAATGTGCCGTTGGCGGTCTGGATCCTCGAAGGTTTCATGTCGGGGGTGCCGCGCGAATACGACGAAATGGCCTATATTGATGGCTACAGCTTTCCGAGGTTCTTCGTGAAGATCTTCCTGCCGATGATCCGGTCTGGCATTGGTGTCGCAGCCTTCTTTGCCTTCATGTTTTCCTGGGTGGAGCTGTTGTTGGCCCGAACACTGACCTCCGTTGACGCACAACCCATTGGCGCCATCATGACCCGAACGGTAGGGGCAAGTGGTATCGACTGGGGCGTGCTGGCGGCGGCCGGTGTACTCACTATTATTCCTGGTGTGCTGGTGGTGTGGTTTGTGAGAAATCATATTGCCAAAGGTTTCGCACTGGGTCGGGTATAAGGAGAACGGTTATGGTTGAATGGATGAACTGGACTCCGTCTGTCGCGATCTTTTTTGCGGTGATTGCGGCGATTCTGGCGGTGATGACCGTTTACGAAGTGGTGTCTCCCTGTACGGAACGGAAAGGTTTTTTGCCTATTTCTACCACCCGTGGAGATCGGTTGTTCATCGGGTTGCTATCAGCGGCCTACATACACTTGGCCTTCTTGGCCGTCAGTGATATCACGCTCTGGGTTGCCCTGGGTATCTCTGTGGTCTGGGCTCTGGTGCTGTTGCGGTGGGGGTGAATCAGGCCATTGCCGGGCCGGGACGAAGATTCTTAATTTTCGCCCGAAATGGTTGTAAAGTTTTCACATGCGAACTAATTTCAGATAAATGATCGGAAACGAACATTGATGGTCGGGCCGATCGAAAGAATAGCGGCCAAAACGCTATAAAGGGAAAACCGGGACGTAATGCAGTCGTGAGTTTGCGTTCTGAATAAACCACAACAAGACGAACGAGGTTGGATATGTTCAACAATAATAAATATCCGAAAACCCTCCTTCTGAGCGCCGCAATCGGCTCGGTGGGTTTGGGGCTCAGTTTTCAGGCCAGCGCAGATCAGTATTCTGACGCTGCCGAGAAATGGGTGAACGATTCTTTCAAGCGGTCGACGCTTTCGAAAGAAGAACAGATGAAAGAGATGGAGTGGTTCATCAAGGCGGCCGAGCAGTTCCGCGGGATGGACATTAACGTTGTCTCTGAAACCATTGCCACCCACGAATACGAGTCCAAAGTACTGGCAGAAGCGTTCAGTGAGATTACCGGTATCAACCTGACTCACACGCTGATTCAGGAAGGCGACGTGATCGAGAAGTTGCAGACTCAGATGCAGTCCGGTCGCAACATCTATGATGGCTGGGTAAACGACTCTGACCTGATTGGTACTCACTTCCGTTACGGTAAGGTCATGCCGGTCGAAGACATCATGAATGGCGAAGGTAAAGATCTGACCTTGCCGACGCTGGACCTTGATGATTTCATCGGCCTGGATTTCACCACCGGCCCTGACGGCAAGCTTTATCAGTTGCCGGACCAGCAGTTTGCCAACCTTTACTGGTTCCGCGCCGACTGGTTCGAGCGTGACGATCTGAAGAAGCAATTTAAGGACATTTACGGCTACGAATTGGGTGTACCCATTAACTGGTCCGCCTATGAAGACATTGCCGAGTTTTTCTCTGAGCACGTGAAGGAAATCGACGGCGAGCGTGTCTATGGCCACATGGACTACGGCAAAAAAGACCCGTCCCTGGGTTGGCGCTTCACCGATGCCTGGTTCTCCATGGCAGGTGCGGGTGACAAAGGGTTGCCGAATGGTTTGCCGGTGGATGAGTGGGGCATCCGTGTGGACGAGTGCCATCCGGTTGGAGCCAGCGTATCCCGCGGTGGTGCAACCAACGGTCCGGCTGCGGTTTATGCCACTACCAAATACGTGAACTGGCTTGAAAAGTATGCGCCGCCAGAAGCTCAGGGCATGACCTTCTCGGAAGCCGGCCCAGTACCTGCGCAAGGCAACATAGCCCAGCAGATTTTCTGGTATACCGCCTTTACTGCCAGCATGATCGAAGATGGGCTGCCCGTTGTAAACGAGGATGGCACGCCAAAATGGCGTATGGCGCCTTCACCCCGTGGACCCTACTGGGAAGAGGGCATGAAACTGGGTTATCAGGACGTGGGTTCCTGGACTTTCATGAAATCCACGCCTGAGAAGCGTCGTCTGGCGGCCTGGTTGTACGCACAGTTCACGGTTTCCAAGACCGTCTCTCTGGAAAAGACCATCGCAGGTCTGACACCGATCCGTGAGTCGGATATCGAGTCCCAGGCCATGACTGAAATGGCGCCCAAGCTGGGTGGTTTGGTTGAATTCTACCGCAGCCCTGCGCGGGTACAGTGGTCACCGACCGGTACCAACGTTCCGGACTATCCGAAGCTGGCGCAGCTGTGGTGGCAGTACATTGCACAGGCTGCCAGCGGTGAGGCAACACCTCAGAAGGCCCTGGATGGTCTCGCAAAGGCCCAGGATCGCGTTATGGAGCGTCTCGAGCGTGCCAACGTACAGGAAACCTGCGGCCCGAAACTGAACGAGCCACGCGATCCTCAGTACTGGCTCGACCAGCCGGGCTCACCGAAGCCTAAACTTGAGAACGAAAAGCCGAAAGGCAAAACCGTTCGCTACGAAGAATTGCTGAAAACGTGGGAAAAAGCTCGAGAGAGCTGATTTTGAAGTAACCCACTTCCAGCGGTTTCTTTGACCTAAACTGCCGTCGCTCCCAGTGTTCCCGGGCGGCGGCAGTTTCTCTTCTTTGTCCTATCTCACGTAAACCGCCAACCTCAACTATGCTTTGAAGACTCCGAGTAACAAAATCAATAAAGCGTGGAGTGTTTGGCGCATGAACAGAATTTCGGTGATCTATCGTCTGTATTTCGGGTTCGGGTTGCTGTGCCTGATTATCGCGGCGTGGGGACTATTCAATGGCAATATGATGACGTCGATTTCTGACGGCACCTCCGAAGTGAAAGACAGAATATTTCCTTTCCAGCGTACAGTTCAGTCTGTTGAGGCTACCACTGGAACCAGCGGCACCGCCGTGGTTTCGCTGGCACGAGTCAAAAGCAACGACGAACTTGAAGGCCGTTATCAGGCGCTTGAAGCCATGCTTGCCGGTCTGCAGACGCAGGTGTCTGAACTCAACAGCAATGCTGGCGGGATCAATCGTCTGGAAGGCTTTAACGAACCCGCCCAACAGTATCTCGATCGTTTGACTGTATTGCAGCAACAGGCCAGTAAGCTGAACGGTCATCAGGCAGAAGTGATCCGGGTCTCGGATTCGGTCAACAAGGATCTGTCTGATTTTCTGGCCAAAGCGTCTGAAATGAAACAGCTGCTGTTGCGTGAGGGCGCTGCTCCGGCGGGCTCTGACATTTACCTCAAAGATCTTCTGATGACCGTCATGGGCAATCTGTCCAATATCGAGTTATTGATCATGCAACTGGTGAGTACGGAGGATGCCGACAAGCTGAAACAGGTGGTCGAGAATCTGCGTTTCAATACGGTGACGGTTGAGCAGGATATAGAAGCCATCATTGCGGAAATTGCGTCGCTGGAAGATCTCAAGCCATTGGCGGCGGATTTTTTCGAGTCGGTGAACAGTGAAACAGGTATTGTCAGCCAGTATTACGATTATCGCAGTAATCTGCTGGCTGTGAATAACACGGTAAGAGAAGTCGAAAGCGGGCTGGAGGCGCTGAACGGACATATCAAGGCAATGGCAGCTGCGGCTGGAGATGCAGCCGTCCAGACCGTCGACAATCTGGATTCGACAGCGCGCCTGTCTGAGGAACTTGTGTATTATCTGGTGCCGTCCATTCTGTTCATTGCCATCGTTATTTCGGTATTGCTGGGCAGGCAGATCAGCGTGCCATTGCGGGCGACCGTCAGTCACCTGTCTGCGATGGCCAGCGGCGATTACAGTCAGAAAATGACATTCCGCGCCAATGGCGAGTTTATCGAACTCAAAGAGTCGGCCAGCAAGCTCGCAGGTGCCATGCGAGAAGTTCTGGGCAGCCTGCAAAAGACTGGAGGCGAAATTACCGGTGTGGCAAGGTCCAACGCTGACCTGTCACAGGACCTGAGCCAGCGAATTCGTGGTCAGACGGACGACCTGAACTCCATTGCCACCGCGATGAATCAGATGGAATCCTCCTGTCATCAAGTGGCTGATGCCGTGAGGGACACGCACCGTTTGGTGGAGTCGGTAAACAACCACGTGGACGAGAGCAAATCGACCGCCAATGCCAACATGGATTGCGTCACAGAGCTGGAAGCGCAGATACAACAAACTGCGGACAAGCTGAAACAGCTTGAAAGTGCCTCCCATGATATTGGCAGGATTACGGAATCCATTGATGAGATTGCCAATCAAACCAATCTGTTGGCACTGAATGCCGCTATCGAATCAGCAAGGGCAGGCGAGGCTGGACGCGGGTTTGCGGTTGTAGCTGATGAAGTTCGAGAGCTGGCGCAAAAAACCACCAAAAGCACCGACACCATACGGGGATTGGTAACAGGGCTGCAGGGCGAGGCATCAGATGCCGTAAGTTCCATGGAGGACAGTTTCCATCGCCTGGAATCGGTGAAATCGCTGATCACGGATGCTTCCAAAGGCGTCGAAACCATCCGCGAAGCAGTCGACCAGATTCGTGACAGCGCCGAGCATGTGCGCACGGGCATGGACGAACAGGAAGATGTCAGTCAGTCAGTTTCCAAAAACGTGACCGAAATCAGCGGATCCTCGTCAGCCAACCTCAAAGAGATCGAGCAGCTGGTCGACACCAGTGATCAGCTCAAACGCTCCATGGCTGATATAGAATCCTTGATCGGTAGGTTCAGAGTTTGATCAATCAGCATTCCTGAACACTGATGGGTTCCTGTAGTATCAGCCCCTGTCGAGACACTTTGAAAGGGTTTGCTGATGCTCGCTCGTCTGGGATTAATGTCTTTTTTGCTGGCATTTGCCTGCCACCTTTCGGCGGAGTGGGTGAGGGTCAGTGGCACTGCAATGACGACCGATATTCAGATGGAATACTGGTCCGATAGCCCAGACGTTGGGGACAGGGCTGGCGACGCCGTGCTGGCCATGTTTAATCGCATTGACCATCAGATGAGTCGCTACCGGGAGGACTCCGAACTGTCCAGGGTAAACCGGCAGGCGGCTGAGGGCCCAGTGGAAGTCAGTTCAGGCCTGTTCAAAGTTCTCGAACAGGCAGTAAGAGTGTCTGAACTCAGTGATGGGGCGTTCGATATCAGTTTTGGTTCGGTGGGCTACTTCTATGATTTTCGCGAGAAGCAGCAGCCCAGTGACGAGCAGCTTGAGGCCGGTCTGCCATCCGTGAATTACCGTTCCATCGTGCTGGATCCAGAGGCAAGGACCGTTCGGTTTCTGCAGCAAGGTGTGCGTCTGGACCTGGGTGGTATTGCCAAGGGCTATGCGGTGGACCAGGGCATCGAGATATTGGAATCCTTTGGCATTCGCCATGCCCGGCTTAGTGCTGGCGGTGACCTGCGCTTGCTGGGGGATAAGCGAGGCAAGCCCTGGATCGTAGGCATTCGCGATCCCCGGTCTGAAAACCGGAACGCACTGGTAATGCCGTTGTCTGACGTGGCCGTATCAACGTCTGGTGACTATGAACGGTTTTTCTTCGATGAGGCTGGAGAACGGGTACATCACATTCTGTCACCGGCAACGGGTAAACCCGTCAAGGGCGTGCAGAGCGTGACGATCCTTGGCAACGATGCACTTACGACCGATGGCCTCTCGACCGCCGTTTTCGTATTGGGATCGATCAAAGGCCTGGCGCTGATCAATCAGCTGGACGGTATCGACGCCGTCATCATTGATGAACAGCGTCAAGTGCATTATTCCGACGGGTTGATGCCGCCGGAGCAGCCCTGAGCTTGCGAAACCCTCGTCAAGCGAGCGGTTCTATGCCGATCAGCCGATCAAGGCTGTCGGCATTGCCGAGCCCGTGACCCGGGAACAGGTTGCCGAATTCCCCAATCTCGTTATTGAGTGCCATGTAGTTGAGAACCACCGTCTGCACCAACTGGTTGACGTTGTTGGCTGCCGGGCTGGAAGCGGTTTCAACCGAGGCGTCGGCCCGCATCCAGCCAATCTGACGGTTACGAACAACCGGTCTGCCACTGGGGTTGTACACCAAGTAAAACGAGGCCGCAGTTTGCTGATTGTCACCGGTCCATTCGCCTTTGCCACGACCGCCCTCGGTGTCATCAATCCGTCCGTTACTGGACACGGAACCGTCGCTGAAGACATATAGCATCAGCGGCGTAGGCGTTCCGCTAATCGACAGACGATGAGCGTACTCGAGGCAAGCGCCCATGCACCGTCCGGCAAGGTAATCCCGGCTTTCGCCAGTGGCTCGTTCGCCGGTGTGGTAGTCGTAGCCGCCCAGCGTTACCGTCCCGGCGCCGGCGTAGCCGTTCTGAACCAGTTTCATGACAGACGCAGTCTTGCGGAATTCCCGCCCCTCGCGGCTGCCGGCGGTGAATTCTGCGGTCGAGAAGATTCCGCTATCGCCCACAATGTGGTCATCTCTGGACGGGTCCAGGTCCTCGGGATTGCCAAAACGTTCCGCCAGGTCAGCGCTTTTCACGTAGCCACAATCGACGCGCTGACGGATGTCATCGTTTGCCTCCGCACCAAAACCGGGGCTGGCGTTGGCCATTTTGCTGACACTGATTTCCCGCATGGATTTCATGACTTCTACTGCGTCGGCCTGGCTCAGGATAGCGGTAAGATCGCCCACGTCGACCAGGCCCGTTACGTCTGAGGGCCGGTCTACCTTGGTGGGGCGAGCCTGGGGATTAATCAGGCTCATTGGCGCCATGGAGTTGCCACCGCTTTCTGAACTCTGGGACCCCACCAGCGATAACAGCTCGCCGTCGGCGCCCGCTTTCAGAATGCCGTACATCGGGTTATGCGGGTTGTTGCCGGTGTCGTTTTCGGATCGCGCCGCAATTATGGAGCCGTCAATGTTGGCGCGCGCCCCAACTGACACCGTGTCCAGCAGGCCGCGCAGAAAGCCGCTGTCGGAGTGGAACTTCAGGCCGAACTCTTCGTTGATAAAGCCCTGACCCGGCAGCATATCGCCGGGCAAGCCGAGCTTGTTGTAGCCAGCCGTGCTCAGGAAATCCTCCTGGCCGCCCGACTTGCCCATCAACACGTTCGAGCCCGCAATGTTGGCTCCGCCCGCGAGGTCAAAGCAGATAAACGGCACTTTGCCAGAACTGGTGGTGCGGATACCGCAATCGTCTTTCAGCTGCTGGCTAAAAGCATTTGCCCGCCTTGGCGCTGCCAGCAGGCTGAATAAGGAGGCGCCAGACACGGCAGCCGTACCCGCCATAAAACCCTGGGAGATGAATTCACGCCGTGTTTTGGGTTTGCCGTGATCCAGGTGCAGAAGCGGTTGTTCAAGTGACACAGCGCGTTTGCGTGGGAGTTTGATCAACATGGTTATCTTCCTTTACTGAATCAGTGTCACGGCGCTGCCCAACACGGCGGCGCAGCTGGCCTTGATGACGGTCTTTGTTCTGCTCGAGTCGCATCCGTCCGGACAGAGGGTTAGCGTATCGATCAATTGATCAAGTTCGCCCTCGACCGAAGCAGTCGTTGGCTGATCGTCAATATTGTCGCCCACCAGCTTCTCAATGAGAGGCGTGATCACATTCGGTCGATTGGTGTCGTTGAATGCAGTCGCAACCTCGGCGTCAAAGTCGACAGCCGGTGAGAAGAATGCCGTTCTGGCCGTCGGGTTTTCCACCAGCGCATCGCAATACTGAAACGCCAGTTGAGTGATGCCCATTTGGTGGGAGGCCAGGAAGCCATTGATATCGGGAACGGTTGGCAACTGCTGCCTGACGGTGTTGTAGGTCTCAGACACACCCTGGTCGGTCACCGGGATGCCAGTCATTTTTGACATGGACGCGTTGATTTCTTCGAAGGTCTTAAGGCCAATCACCGACACGGGGTCGAGGTCTTCCGGCGCCGGCTGTGCGGGCAGGTTGCCTTCGGTGCGCACGTCCTCATTACCGCCCAACTGCTCAAAGGTCAGGAAGAACTCGTCAATGCCCGGCCCTTGCTCCAGGCCGATCACGGTGCCCAGTTCCGAGAGTTGCTGGCCGCTGCCCGCTTCGTAATCCGAGCCGAGGCTGACGTCCAGATTGGCAAACGCCTGGCCGACTACCGGCTCCCGGCCGTTGATGCCGATTCTCATGCCCTTAAGTGGCACATTGGAAGGCGAAGCCTCTTCGTCCAGATCAATGTAGAACGGATTGGAGAACAGGTAGCCAAAACTGTCGAACTGGCTCACCTCGAACACGATGAAGCTCTGATCCATGCCGTCGATCAGATGTGACACGCTGAACAGCAGGAAGAACTTCTGGCCGACGCCGACATCGTAGTTGGCCTGTACCTGCTCAGGCGTCAGGGCCCGGTTGTGGATCGCCACCATGCGCAGGGTACCCTCCCAGGGAGAATTGCCGTCAGTTTCATTGCCGAATACGAGAGCGAAGTTATCTTCCCAGTCGGTCAGCAGGCCGGGCGCGTCCGGGTCAACGTCCCCGGTGGGCTGACCGTTGACGAATATCTGGCGGCCGGTGTCGGGTGAGTAATTGACCACAACGTGCTGCAAAGTAGCCTGCAGTAACATCGGGTTATTCTCGGTGGCAAACGCAGTGTTCTCGTCGCTGGTGGTACTACGGTGAAGGACTTCGTAAAGCTGCTGGTTCTGGCCGAGGGTGAGATTCCTGGCGGTTGAGCTACCGGAGTAGGTGACAATTCGCGCGTCTTCCTGCACCACATTGCCGGGTACCACCCAAGCTTCCAGGCTGTACTCGCCGGATGCGGTCAGCAGGGTATGCAGCTTCCGGCTATCGTCAGTGGAGCCCTGGGCTTTGCCAGCCCGAACCATGCCGCCTTCGCCGTCATCGGTCTCCGGGCCGAATTCCACGCCCCAGCCGCCGACCCAGGCCACGTTGCCAGTCAGGGTCATGTCGAGGGCGGGGGAGACACCGCTGGTATCGAAAGCGGTCTGACCTTCGCCCGTCTTGAATTCGTAAAGTGCAATAACGTTGTCTTCGAAGCGGCCCCCTGAGTTGGCAAGCAGTCCGTCATTCTCGAGATTCAGCGCTTTGCTGGTTACCAGTTCGCCGGAGACGGGTTCTGGTTGGCCGAGTCTGGCGATAAACTCCTGAATGTTTTCGAGCATGGTCGTCGCGGAGTCAGGGCAGCTGTCGCCCCAGCAGTTGTGGTTGTCGTCCCACAGGCGCTGGACCAGTCGCGAGGAAGCGTCGTCCGGCATTATCAGTGGTTCCCCATCTCCGGGTAGATCGTTCAGGTCTATCCGGCTCTTGGCCTGCTCGTACGCCAGGTCGACATCCGCACTGGCGATGTAGGGCGTCTGCCCGTTGCTGCTGTGACACTCGCTGCAATAGGTTGTCAGGGTCGGGTAGATGGTGGCAGCGAAGTCGCTTGAGTCCTCAGGGAAAGCCAGAGTATCACCAACATCCCTGATGTCGGGAGCGCGCAATTCCACGGTTTTTGCAGAGCCTTCGGAACCACCGGCCCAGTTAACAAGGTAGGTGGTCAGAATGTCCGCGCAGGCGGTGGTGCTCGACAGCCAGCAGTTATGTCCACCGGCCACCTTGGTCACCATCTCGGATTGGGACGGGTCGGCCAGATTTACAATGGTATTGGCCTCGCTATAGGCGGTATTGATGTTGTTTTCGTGGACGAACTGCGGTGATTGACCGCCGTCGTTATGGCAGGCACCACATTTGTCTTGCGTTGCGAGGTTGTCCCAGACGCTGCGCTTGAAGTTCAGCACGTCGTTGGTTTCCGGCGCAGGGCCGCTGTAACTCACGGTGGTGTCGTTACCGGAGGTATTGGGCAGCTGTTCTGTCGATTCGCCACCGCAGCCTGCCAGTAGCAGGACAGAGGCCATCAGGGCCAGGAACGCGTGCGAGGTTCGGAATCCGAAAAAATGTGTCATTTTCATAGCCCTCTTACGCTCCTTTGCAGTACGCAGCGGTTTCGGCGAACACGTCTTTCAGGTCGTAGCCATTCTTGAAGACAGTGACAATATTGCTAACGGCGGCTCTGTCGTCGCTGTCTCCGGGTTCACGAAGGCAGACGTTCCGAAATACCTTTTTGACCTGGCACTGTGCAAATGCGTCTGAATTAGCGAATTCCCGCCCCAGACTTTTGGCACCGTTACCAGAGCCCGGCAGACCACTGTCCCAGCCCAGGCGGCGATTGGCGCCCGAGCGCCAGTAGTTATCCCAGCTGTCGTCCGGTGTCAGGTAGCCTTGCTCGAAGGTGGTGCCATTGATGTGGTATTTCGGCATGACCCGGGTGTTGGAAACCTGACTGGTGTCGTTGGTCTCGCCAGCGGCGTTGTAGATCAGGCGACCGGTTTCGATATTGCCGTCGTATTCATAGTCGTAGTAGGCGAAGGCCTGTGCCATGGGGTCCATGCCGGTGTGGCAACCCACGCAGTTATTCAGGAACACCCGGCTGTCGCCGCCGGGGCTGCGAGAGACGTCCTGGCGAATACGGTCTGGTGGCAGGGACACATCGGCCACTTGCTCCAGGTCGTTACACATGTGATTAAGCAGGGTGAAGCGGAACATGGCGCGGTTGGTGCCGGCGCTGAAAAACGCCTGTGCCGCAGCGCGGGTTGTCATGACGCCGGCGGTGGCAGTCGAGGGCAGCTCTCCGCCATTAACCAGTGACTGCTGGGTTTCGACGAGATGGTCCGGGTTGCTCAGGCTCACATCAGACCCGTTGACCCTGGCTTCGAGTTCTTCGTAATGATCGTTGTTGCTGACATTGTAGGGTGACAACCCGAGCGACGAGTCGCCAACGTACACAATGTCGCCGGTTAAAATCTCGCGAAAGTCACGACCGTCCCTGACAATACCAATCACTGTGGCAGTGTAGTCGTTCAGCGGCACGAACGGCGACATGGCCTCGTTGGTCCAGGGAGCGACGAAGTTTTTCAGGGTTACGTCATAAAAAGCAGGATCGTCAAGCGCAAGTTGCGCTGCGCCCACAGCATCGCCGCCGACAATCAGGCTTTCCATATCATTCAAAACCTCCGCACTGGGCGGCACGCCGGCAATCCGATCATGAATCCGTTTTGCCTGCTCTCTCGCACCCGCGTGCACGTCCAAGGCCTGAACACACAGCGTCGCGATTAAAAACGAAGCGGCTAAAGTCCTTAAAACCAGTTGCCTGGTCGTGTGGAAGGCTGTCATGATCGATTTCCTCGATGTAGTAGGCTTTCGCGCATTAACTCGATTTTACAGTTGTCTATACATTAAGCGAGCCGTGCGCATCGCTTTTGAGCAACACACCACGTTATTACATTGCGTTACCTAAAAGCTTTGGAGCGCAGGTGATCACTGGCATTAGGTTAATGAAAGGATTTCACGACCAATTGAAGGGGTTGCTGTCGGTGGCTTCAGATAACGAAAACATCAGGCTTTCCTGTCGCGTTTATTTACAGAATCGATTTGCGATGATTCGACTCGTGTCAGTATTGGGTATCTTCGGCTTGCTTGCCGGTTGCCTGGCCACCAGTGGCAGTGACGCTACTGATCCGGTGGCCGTTGAGAATCCTGTGGTGTTTGTCAAAAGGCCGCTACTGTTTGATGAAGACAACGGCATGCTGATTGGCGACAATCTGGCCGAACCGGCAGCCTTCCGACCCGGCGCCCGCCTGTTTCTGAAAGACCGCGCTTCTCCCAACGCGACAGCCATTGATATTTCTTCCAGCGCGTTTGGCGCAACTGCTCTTTATGACGTCAAGGATCTGAACGTTTCCTTTGACGGTACCCGCGTGCTCTTCGCGATGCGGGCGCCCGAGATTGACGGCGCAGACGAGGAAGATCAGCCAAAATGGAACCTGTGGGAATACGACCTGACTGAAAGCCGCCTGACCCGGTTGATTGATTCCGACGTGACGGCCGAGGCAGGTCAGGATATTGCCCCTGCCTACCTTCCAGACGGCCGCATCGTTTTTGCGTCTACCCGACAAACGCTGTCAAAAGGTATTCTGCTGGATGAAAATCTGGGCAAACCCCAGTTCTCCGGGTTGGATGAAGAGCGCGAGGTGCCAGCCTTTGTTCTGCATGTTCTGGATCCGGAGACACAGAATATCGACCAGATTACCTTCAATCAGAGTCACGATCTGGATCCGCTCGTTCAGGACGACGGCACCATTCTTTTCAGCCGTTGGGATAATGCCGGGCAGACAAGTAACAACGGTTTCAACCTTTACAGGGTTAACCCGGACGGCACTGAATTGACCTACATCTATGGTCGGCATTCCCATGATTCCGTGAGCGGCAATACGGACGTGGAGTATCTGCGCCCCCGGCTCACCGATAGCGGACGAATTCTGACGGCCCTGCGGGCTCTCGAAAGCGACAACTTTGGCGCCATTCCAACCACCGTTGACATCGCCGGGTTTGTGGAAGCCAATCTTGCCGTCGACGGTTCGGCCGGTTCGGGGCAGTCGCCACTCGTGAGTGGTCTCAGCATTGGGGATGGCATTTCCCTCAGCGGTAACTACGGTGCGATCTCGCCCTTGCTTGATGATAGCAACCGCTATCTGGTGAGCTGGAGCCCCTGTCGGCTGCGGTTGATGGGTGGCGACGGTACAATCGTCAACTGCACGAGTGAGCGGATTGCTTCCGGCAACTATGAAGCGGCCGAACCGGTCTATGGTCTGTGGCTTCTGGACGCAGGAAACCAGACTCAGCGACCGATTGAGCGAGCGTCGGAAGGGCAGCAGTTTGATGAGGCGGTGTTGATTCGTGAACGCCCGCTGCCCGATTTTATCCAGGCATTCCAGCCAGGGTTGCAAGAGGCTGGTAACGATCTTCTGGCGGACGACGGATACGGCGTCCTTGAAATCAACAGTGTTTATGACGTTGACGGTGTTGATACGTCGTCTGAGGGCATTTCACAAATGGCAGACCCGGAAGTGGTCTCGCCTGACAACCTCCCGTACCGTTTTTTGCGCCTTGAAAAGCCTGTATCCATCCCTGACGAGACGGTTCGTGACTTCGACAACACCGCCTTCGGTCGCAGTGCCGCCCAGTCCATGCGGGAAATCCTTGGGTATGTTCCCATCGAACCGGATGGATCGGTCAGAGTAGCGGTGCCGGCGAACGTGGCCTTTGCCATCAGCGTTCTCGATGCCGAGGGGCAGCGCGTAGGGCCCCGTCATCAGAATTGGCTGACGGTCCGTCCAGGAGAAAAGATCGCCTGTAATGGGTGTCACAATCCCAGCAGTGACATTTCGCACGGCAGGCCGGATGCGTCACCGGATCCTGTCTACAGCGGCGCGCCATCACCCCAGTTCCTTTTTCCGAACACTCAGCCGGGCCTCGAATCCCAGGAGATGGGCGATACCATGGCGCGAACCTGGGCCTTCAATCCTGCGCCAGAGAGAACGACTCGGCGACCCACACCTGATCTCATCTACGAAGACCAGTGGACCGATCCGGCTTCTGATGCTGAGCAGGGCCAGCCAATTACTCTTTCATACGCCGATTTGGCAACATCAAAGCCCATTTTGCCGTCGTGTGATGAGGATGTGACTCCCGGAGCTGAGTGGACGAACGACTGTCGCATCGTGATCAACTACGAGCAGCACATTCATCCGCTCTGGGGCGTGGATCGGGGGGCAGACACCTGCACTGACTGCCACAATGAGGTCGACGCCGTTGATATGCCGCAGGTGCCGGCGGCCCAGCTGGATCTCTCGGACGGACCTTCAAGTGATGAGCCGGAACACTTCAAAGCTTACCGAGAGCTGTTTTTCCAGGACAACGAGCAAGTTCTTGAGGGCGGCATGGTGGTTGACCGGACCGTCACGGAAATCGTGCTCGATGAGAATGGCGATCCGGAACTGGATCCCAATACCGGCGATCCGTTAACCACGGAGGTGCCGGTTCCATTCCCTGGTAGCCCCTATGTGTCGACCAACGGCGCCCGCGCCAGCAGTGACTTTTTCGATGTCTTTCGTGATGGTGGCGCCCATGCCGGTTACCTGAGCTCGGCAGAACTGAGGTTGTTGTCTGAATGGCTCGACATCGGCGGTCAGTATTACAACAATCCCTTTGATGCTCCGGCGGACTGATTGGACCTTTTGAAACGACCCATGCTTCGATTCGCTCTCTGTCTGATGATTCTCTGTTTCTCTCTTGGCGCCTCAGCTGACTGGCTGTGGGGCTCGGACGAGCAGCCTCAGCCCAGAGTGAAAGTGGTCAAGCCGTTCATCGAGTGGCGCACCGGGCCGGCGTCCGGATACCCGGTCTTCCACGCCAGTGAAAAAGGGGAGTGGTTGACTCTGTTGAAACGCAAAACCGCCTGGCTGAAAGTCAATGATGAAAAAGGCCGTGAAGGTTGGGTTCATGTAGAGGATGTGCTTGAAACGGTGGATGCCACCGGTGAGAAGGTGGTTCTGAATGAACCCCGGTTTGATGATTTTGGCAGCCGTCGCTGGGAAATGGGGTTGCTGATGGGCCAATTTGAGGAGGCGGCATCGACCGCCATCTATGGCGGTTACCAGATGACTGAGAACCTCTCTGCGGAACTCTGGGCCACGCAAATTCTGGGCAGCGCCTCCGAGATTCAGATGTACAACGTCAATATCGTTCACCAGCCTTTTCCGGATTGGCAACTATCGCCTTTCATGACACTTGGCGCAGGGCATATTTTTATTGAACCTAAATCTACCCTGGCTGTGCCGGAGGATCGGGATAACAGCATTGGGCATGCCGGGCTGGGCGTGCGCGCTTACGTGACGGATAACTACTTTATTCGGGCTGAGGTGAAGGACTACAAGATCTTCACCAGCCGGGCCACCAACGAAGAAGCATTGGAATGGAAAATCGGACTAAGCATATTTTTTTGACGCGCCTGTCGCTGGCAAGCCTTGTCATGTTCAGTGGCCTTACAGCCGCTCAGGAGGACGAGCGCCCGCTGATCGAGCCTGATGTACAGCCGCAGAAAGTGGACGAGGCCCTGATCGACACCGAAAATTTCGAAATCGGGGCGTTTGTCGGCATATTGAATATCGAAGATTTCGAGTCTTCGTTTTTGTGGGGTGGAAAGCTGACCTATCACCTGAGTGAGAGAGTGTTTTTCGAGGCCAACGTGGGTTTTGCCGAAGGCGGCGAAACCAGCTTCGAGAAGCTGGCGGGCAATGTTCAGGTGTTGTCCGACGACGACCGCGATTACCGTTATTACAACGTCAACATTGGTTTCAATCTGCTGCCCGGCGAAGCCTTCCTGACGGAAGACTATGCATTCAACACGAACTTTTATCTGGTGGGCGGTGCGGGCGCCACTGAGTTTGGAGGCGACACCCGTTTTACGGCCAACGCAGGCGTTGGCTACCAGGTGCTGTTGACCGACAGCCTTGCTGTCCAGTTTGTGGTGCGTGAGCACCTTTATCGTATCGATGTGCTGGGGGAGGAAAAAACCTCCATGAACACGGAAGTGAGCACCGGCCTATCTGTCTTTTTCTGATCGTTTGTGAGTGAGCAACAGGAGTTTTCCATGAATAACGTGATGCTTCGATTGGTACTGTCCCTCAGCCTGGTGTTCGGCACGGCGTGGATTCACGCCAAGGAAATGAATGAACCGGCGCCGGATTTCACCCTCAAGAGCAGGCAGGGAGAGAACCTGCGGCTGGAAGATTTTCGCGGCCAGGTGGTCATGCTGAACTTCTGGGCCTCCTGGTGTGGCCCCTGTCGTCAGGAAATGCCGCTGATGGACGACATCTACGAGCAATACAAAGACCTCGGCTTTACCGTGCTGGCCGTCAACGTGGATGAAAACCGCGAGGAAGCCCACCGCTTTCTGGACAAGGTGCCCGTGTCTTACCCGATTCTGTACGACCCTGAGAGCCAGGTCAGCGAGCAGTACAACGTTCAGGCCATGCCTACCACGGTGATGATTGATCGCAACGGTAATGCTCGCTTCCTTCATCACGGTTATAAGCCCGGCTATGAAGACGAATATGAAAAACAGATCCGTCAGCTGGTGCGCGAATAATCCCGGCAACGGTTCAGGAGAACGGCGATGATGAACGCTCTGAAAAAGCTGCTGCCGGCATTGGGTATTGCGCTTGTGCTATCGGTTACTTCCGGCTGCAGTGACATCAAACCCTGGGTGAAACCCTATGAGCGGGACAAGCTGGCAGACCCGGTGATGAGCCTGAGCCGTCATGGCAAGGCGGATTCTTATATGCATCACGTCTATCAGGCGCGGGAATCGTCCCGCGGGTCGGAAGGCGGTTCCGGAGGTGGGTGTGGTTGTAACTGAGCGACTGGCCTCCGGCCTGATTCGTTTCGGGATCGCGGTCCTTTCCGGCTGGTTGCTGAGCACCAGTCTGCTGGCGGCGACTTTGCCCGTCGATAAGGTGGACATGCTGTACCACCGATATGAAGGCGGGGGCATGGTCATTGATGGCCCTTCCGTGCTGGTCCGCAAAAGTGTCGGCCCGCAGGTATCGGTATCCGGCCAGTACTATGTGGATCAGGTATCTGCCGCGTCGGTCGATGTATTGGCAACGGCCAGTGAATACGAAGAAGAACGCACCGAGTACACCGCCGGTATCGACTATCTCTATGAGAAATCCATTCTCAGCCTGGGTTTTACCCAGAGCACCGAAAACGATTACGAAGCCAATACCGTGTATTTTTCCGTCAGCCAGGAGTTCTTCGGTGGTATGTCCACGCTCACTTTAGGCTATGCCAATGGCTGGGATGAAGTCAGAGAGCGGGGAAACGAAACCTTTGAGGCAGAGGCTGATCGTCGGAACTATCAACTGGGGCTGAGCCAGGTACTGACCACTAACAGCCTGGTCGGTTTCGATCTGGAGGTGGTCACAGACGAGGGGTTTTTGCAGAATCCTTATCGGCAAAACCGATACATTGACCCGAACAATTCCAACAATTTTCTGTACCAGCCAGAGCGGTATCCGGAAACCCGCACCAGCTACTCCCTGGCCGTTCGCGCACTCTATTATTTACCGTATCGGGCATCGGTTCGTGCTGAATACCGTTTTTTCAGTGACACCTGGGGCATCGATTCGCACACCTACGAGCTGGCCTACGTTCACGCGCTGAATCCCCGCTGGAGTCTGGAAGGTAAGGCCCGTTTCTACGATCAGGATCAGGCGGATTTTTACAGCGATCTGTACGCCTTTGAAAACTCCCAGACCCATCTCGCCCGCGATAAGGAAATGAGTTCTTTCTCCGGCATTACGCTGGGCGGTGGTGTGGTTTACGAGTGGAAGCAGACCTCACTGCCGGGCATCGATCGCCTGCAGGCAAGCCTGTTGGTGGACTGGCTGGATTTCGAATACGACAACTTTCGGGATGTCACCGCGCCGGGCAATTTCGCTCCTGGTGAAGAACCACTTTACGCCTTCGATGCTTTTGTGACCCGGGCATCGCTGATCCTTGAATACTGACTGGTTGGGACAACGGACTATGATGACCCATCGATTTTCCCTGATATTGAGCGCCCTTTTGTTACTGGGCTCTTCAACCGTGTTTGCGCAAGATTCCAACGATGGTGATGAAGGCTCCGTTGCACTGAGCGTGGAAGAGTTGAAAAAACAGGTGATACGACTGAACCGGGACCTGTTCATCCTGGAGGAGGATCTACTCTTTCCGGCCAGTACACAGTTTGCCGTGTTCCTGAGCCTGGACACGGGTGAATTTCTGAAGCTCGATGCGGTAAAGCTGAAGCTGGATGACGACACTGTGGCGTCCCATCTTTATACCGAACGCCAGGTGAAAGCGCTGCAGCGTGGCGGTATGCAGAGGCTCTATATGGGCAATCTGAAGACCGGCAGCCACCAGGTCACCGTGTTTGTAGAGGGTATTGGCCCCGACAATCGAGCCTACAAGCAGGCGGCCACGCTGGAATTCGAAAAAGGCACCGGTACCGCAGCGTTGGAAATCCGGATTCGCGATCGTTCCTCGGATTACCAGCCGGAAGTCGCCATTGTTGAGTGGGAGTAGCGCGAGCTGTGGCTGAACTGTTCCTGATTCATCAAATGCGCCTTCTCTTTCGCCAGACAGCGATTGTTGCGATGGCCTGTGCGATGAGCGCTGCTCAGGCCGACGAGGCAACGCCGCGTGCCAGTGATACCGGCTATGGTATGGCGCTTTACGAGTATCATCAGGGCAACTTTTTTCAGGCACTGACGCGTTTGAATGTGGTCAACCGTGAGGGCGGTATCGCTGGCCATGGCGATCATCCTCTACTCGTTGAGGGCGGCTTGATGCTCGCCTACGGCATGACCCGCGAAGCACAGCGGCAGTTCCAGGCGTTGCTGGATACGTCGGATGTGTCAGACGAGGCCCGTAATCAGGCATGGTTCTACCTCGGTAAGGTATTCTGGCTGGAAAAAGACCGCGATGCGTCCACCGACGCACTGTCCCGGGTAGACGGCGAATTGCTCGAAGAGTCTGACCCCGAGCTATACCACGAGTGGCTATACCTGAAAGGTCAGTGGTTGCTGGGTCAATCGCAGAGCCCTGAATCCCGGCAGCAACTGGATGACTTATTGGACGAGTTACCCGTTTCCAGCCCATGGCGTTTCTATCTGCGATATAACCGATCCGTCCAGAGTCTTACCGCCGGTGACCAACCGGCTGCCATGGATGAACTGGAGGCCCTGATTGCCGACACGTCTCCGGATCAAGATCAGCCCTCAGATGTCCAGGCCGAAATGCTTGCACTGGAGCAACAGGCCCGTTTGTCTCTTGGCCGGTTGCACATGGGGAAAGGGGATTTCGAGCGCGCCATGAGGGTTCTGGACGAGATTCCGCTGGATGGCATGTTGTCTGACCAGGCCCTGTTCAATTATGCCGTCTCCGCGTCCCGACAGGAGCAACATGGCCTTGCCTTGCAGGCTTTGGATGCCTTGCAGAAACGCCCGTTGTTTACACCCTGGCTCCAACAGGTGCCTTATGCACGGGCGTTTACCATCGAACAGATGGGGCGCAACAAACAGGCCCTGGCTGCGTACCGGCGGGCTGCCGAACATTACGTGCAGCTGGATCAAAGACTGACTGAAGAGCAGGCATCGCTGAGCGAGTCGCGATTGATCAATGCTCTGGCGTTTGTCCGGGAAGGGGCGGAAAACACGGCGCCTGATGCAGATCTGAGCGCGACCGGGCCCGCGCTGGGTGAGTCCACCATGCTGACGGACGCCTACGGCAGAGTGAAGGTGCGGCCTGATGACTTCAGCCTGGCGGAGTTGTTAGCGGGTGAGGCTTTCCAGTTGGCTCTGCGAGACATGCATGAACTCTATCGGCTGGATGATTCGCTCGACCAATGGCGACAGCAGCTGGCGTCTTTTGAAGTGATGCTGGACACCCGTCGGACCCGTCGGGAGGCGAGAATTCGTGAAACCCGGGAAGCACTGGCCAGCATGAAGGTGGACGAATGGACGGATCGCCAGGAGGCATTTCGGAAAGACATAGAGCAGGCATCGGCTAACGAGAATGCGGCATTCTTTATGACCGCCGAGCAAAAGGCGCTCAAGAACCAGCTGGATCGTGTTGAAAACACGCTCGCCGGGTTGCCAGTCAACGAGAAAACCCGGCAGCAGCGCCAAACCTATGAACGCATGCGCGCCTACTTTGACTGGTGGGTAGCGGACGAATACGGCGTAAATCGCTGGGCCGCCGTTAAACAACTGCGGGAACTGGACGAGGCGATGGACACCTTTGTCAGCCAGAGAAAGCTGATGGAGGAAGAGATGGCCTCCGACGACCGGCTTGACGAATTTGCCAGTCGAATCGCTCGCAAAAAGGCGGAACTTGACCGGCTGGATCGGCAGCTGGATCTGGCGCTTGAACAAACTCGGCAATCGTTGATGAATCTGGTTCAGTCAGAGCTGGCCCGGCAGCGTCAGCAGGTGACCAGTTACCTCCGGGCTTCGCGACATGCCCAGGCGCGCCTGGCCGACGGTTTGTTCCTGAATGCCCGGGAGGCAGCCGTTCAGCAAAACAGTGGCCGGCCAGATGATGACACGACGGTTAAGGAGGGCTCCGATGACTAGTGGCGGCCCGAATCCTCGACTGCGTTCGCCAGCGACGGGGTTGCTGGTGTTTGTGCTGGCACTGACGGGCTGTCAGGCGACGTCCGGGCTGTTTTCCGGTGGCGGGCCAGACGAGCCCAGGCCCGGCACCCTGGCGGCTCTGAATCCCGCCGAACTACCTGAAGACTCCTCTTTCACTGACGCTTCAGCCGAGGTCAGCCGCGCCGATGTTATGAAGAGCTATCAGGACCTGTTGCCGTTATTGCAGGATCCAGCCAAGCGGGTTGAAGTTCGCCATCGCCTGGCGGACCTGGAGTTCGAACGGGCGGAGAATGAACTGGTGGATAACGCCGTGGATGAGATGGAGGGAGCCATCGAGGCATATCAGGCATTGTTGGCGGAATATCCGAACCGGGAAACCAACGACCGCATTCTTTACCAGCTTGCCAGGGCCTACGGTTTGCGAGGAATGCGCCTTAAGCAGTTGGAGGCGTTGGACCGTCTGGTGGAAGCCTACCCGGACTCGGAGTTCTGGTTGGAATCCCAGTTCCGGCGCGGTGATATTCTTTTCCGCGAAGATCGTTACGCAGAGGCAGAGCAGGCATTTCGGACGGTAATCGATTCCGACCCGTCAGACAGCCGGCGTGAATCCTTCCTGGTGAACGCGCAGTTCATGCAAGGCTGGAGTCAGTTCAAACAGGGGGATTTCCGGGACGCGCTGCAAAGCTATATGAACGTATTGGATCTGGTGATGCCGGGCAAAGTCACCGTGGCAGACGTGGACCAGCAATATCAAACGCTAACGGAAGATCTGTTCAGGGTGTTCGGTTTGTCCCTGTCCTACCTGAATGGCGCCGATACCCTGCAAGCCTTGTTTGAAGAGGCGGGCGAGAAGTCCTACGAGATTCTGGTGTACGATCGATACAGCAAGCTGCTGCTCGAACGGGAGCAGTATTCCGATGCGATCAGCGTCTACGAGCGGTATATCGAGTCGCGGCCGTTCAGTCCCTGGGCGCCCCGGTATCATATTCGCATCATCGACACCCTGCGCACCGCAGGTTTCACTTCCACGATCAACGACAGAAAAGCCGAGTTTGTCAGTGACTATGGCTATTACAGCGCCTACTGGCCACAGGCCGATGAAGAGACGTTGGACTTCATCCAGCAGCAACTCGAAGGCCTGATTCCTGAACTGGCCAACCGTCAGTATGCTCTGGCTACCGACAGTACGGGCGAGAAAGCCCGGGAACACTATCTGGCTGCCGCTGACTATTACGAAGAATTTGCGGATACCTTCCCGACTCACCCGAAAACACCAGAAATGCTGTTCCTGCTGGGCGAATCACGGCTGGCGTTGGAGCAGTGGCCGGAGGCCATCGCGGCGTTTGAACGAGTCGCCTACGACTTCCCATATGAGGGCGACGTCCCAGAGCGGGCAAGGGAAGCAGGCTATGCCTCCGTGCTGGCGTACCGGGAATTCGCCAAAACCTGGCCGAAGGAACCCGAAGAAGACTATCGCAACTACGCCGAATTCCAACAGATGAACCGCTTGCGTTTCGCCAACGCGTTTCCGCTGGACCCACGGGCGGACGACGTGCTGTTCACGGCGGTTCAGTACCGGTTCGAGCAGCAGGGCTACCCGACAGTCGTTGAATTGAGTGAACAATTGATTGCCCGTCAGCCACGCCCGTCTTTGAGCGCCGAAGCCAAACTTCTGAAAGCTCACAGCCTGTTTGAGCTTGGTCGTTATGCCGATGCCGAGCTGGCCTATCAGGAAGCCTTGCTGGACCTTCCTGCGGAGGACGAGCGTCGCGCAGGATTAACCGAAAATCTTGCGGCGTCGGTCTTCCGTCAGGCAGAGGCACTTGCGGACGCAGGCAAGACAGCAGAGGCGGTCAGTGAATTCCTGAGGGTAGGTGTCGTGGCGCCTTCGGCCGCTTTGACAGCCAACGCTCAATACGATGCCGCGACTCTGTTGATGGAGCTCAATCACTGGCAGGATGCAATCGACGTGATGATCGCATTCCGGTCTGATTATCCGAACCACGAGCAGATAGATACTCTGCCCGCCAAGCTTGCATTGGCCTATCGGGAAACGGAGCAGTGGGAGAAAGCGGGGGATGAGCTTAACCAGATGTTTGCCATGGCCACGACGGATACAGAGCGGCGTGAGAATCTGTTAATCGCTGCCGAGCTCTATGAACGTGCCGGGAATCTGTCCAAGGCGATTGATACCTATCGTCGCTACGCCAACACCTACCCACAGCCCAGAGATGTGTTCATGGAGTCTGCCAAGAGCCTGTCGAATCTCTATCGGGAAACGGGAGATGATTCGCGGCGACGGTACTGGTTGCGCGAACAGATGGCCGCCGTCGACCAGGCGCCGGATCAGGCAGACGACCGCATGCGATACCTGGCCGCCGAGGCCGCAGCCACTCTGGCCCGGGAAAAGCTGGAAACCTACAATGCCATCAGCCTGACATTGCCGCTGAGCGAGAGCATGAGGGCGAAAACCAGTGCCCTGGAAGAGGCCGTTGAGGCCTACAAGAAAACCGCGTCCTACGGCGTGTCCTCTTTCTCTACCGAAGCCGGTTACCAGATCGCGCATATATATGGCCGCCTGGGCAAGGACCTGATGGACTCTGAACGCCCCGAGGGATTGTCAGAGCTGGAGATGGCCCAGTACGAATTACTGCTGGAAGAGCAGGCGTTCCCGTTTGAGGACAACGCCATCCGGATTCACGAACAGAACGCCAGTCGCACCCAGAGCGGAATATACGATGAATGGGTCAAGCGCAGCTTCGAAGCGCTCAAACGCTTGCTGCCAGGCAGGTACGATAAACCCGAGTTGCTGACAGGAGTTGTCGATGAGTTGGGTTAAATGTTGGACTCATGCATCCCGTTGGGCTCTGGGAGTGGTTGTCGTTGGCTGGTTGGCAGGGTGCGCTACCACTGCGAAGGATCCGGAAAAAGAAGCTGCGCTGGCGGAAGAGCAGGCTCGCCAGGAAGCGCTGATGAAGTCCTTCAATCAAGCGGTTGATGCCATGCAGGAAGGAGATCAGGATCTGGCACGGCAACAATTCAGATCGTTGAATGAACAGCATCCGGAACGCACTGGCCCGCTGGCCAACCTCGGTATTCTCGCCATGAAAGCCGGTGAGTCGGAAGAGGCAAAGACCCATTTCGAGAAAGTAGTCGCCATTGATGAATCCCATGCCCCGGCGCTGAATCATCTTGGCGTGATCGCTCGGGAAAACGGCGAGTTCGAAAAAGCAGAGACTTACTACCGCGACGCCTTGACGGCAGAGCCCGACTATTTGCCGGCTATGATGAACCTGGCGATTTTGCTGGATATCTATCTCGGCCGGCCGGGAGAAGCGCTGCCGCTTTACGAGAAATATCAGTCGATGGCTGAGGAACCGAATCCCCGACTCAAGGACTGGATTTTTGATGCCAAGAACCGTATCTGAGGAAAGCAAGCCTATGGCTCGAAAACTCGGACCCTGTTTTGCTGCCGGATTGATGGCAATGTTGCCGCTGCTTGCCAGCGCACAGGAAGTCATAACCCTGGAGGGAGCCAGAATTCGCGGTGGCGAGGAAGCGCCACTGGTGCTCTATGTGGTGCCCTGGAAACCGCCTGAAGCCAAATCCCTGGATCAGCCCGATGAGCAGTTGATGCTGGAACAGCCGCCTGAAATGCTCGAGCGGGCCGAATTCCGGCGCCTGATGAGCTATCATCAGCATTTTCAGGCACAGAACGCCTCTGGACCAAAGGCGTCGGAAAACGCTGAAAACACGCAAGAATGAGAGACGTGTCACAGAGCTTGTGTGCATACGAGCATGTGAACACAAACCGCAACAAACCTTTTCGCTAACTTACCCCATTGTCTTTCGTTGCCGAATAGACTCGTAAACATTCATGAATCACGGAGTGCTGGAATAATGATCGAAACTGCCGTTCGCTTCTTTCAGGAAGGAGGCTTCTTTATGTACCCGATCGCCGTTGTACTGGTCATCGGGATCATCGTTGCCGCTGAAAGATACATCTATCTGTCTGCTCAGAAGATGACCAACCGTCGGGACTTCAACCGTCTTCACCACATGATCTCCAAGAAAGATCTGAAAGGTGCCTTGAACTACGCCAACGAGGCGGGCAGTGCCATGGCGTCCATGCTCGGATTCGGTCTGCAGCGTCTGGCCCGCCGCCAGTCGCGCGAGGAAATCGAGTACGCGATGGAAGAGGGGTTGCTGGAAGTCATGCCGCGCCTGGAAAAACGCACCCAGTATCTGTCCACCCTGGCCAACATTTCGACTCTGTTGGGCCTGTTGGGCACCATCATCGGTTTGATCGCTGCCTTCACTGCTGTGGCGTCGGCTGATCCTTCCCAGAAGGCCAGTTTGCTGTCCCAGAGCATTTCCGTGGCGATGAATACCACGGCCTTCGGTTTGATGGCGGCCATCCCTCTGCTTCTGATTCATTCCGTATTGCAGACCAAAACCAATGAAATCATCGACAGCTTCGAGATGGCCGGCATCAAGGTGCTGAACCTGATCAACGATGGCACCAGCGGCAGGGCGGCCAATGCTCCCAGACCCCCTCAGGGCGAGCAGCCAGCCAACCCCGCCGGATCCATGGCCTAACGTTCAAATCAGGGAGCTCAGCCCATGAGGCGTAAGCATCGTCGGCTTCGTAGCGAAGCGGACCTGGACATCACACCGTTCATGAACCTGATGATTGTTCTGGTGCCGGTTCTTCTGCTGAACATGGTGTTTGCACACACCACCGTGCTGGAACTGAACTTTCCAAATTCGGAGGGGAGTTCTTCCCAGGAGCAGAAGGAACTCCAGCTTCAGGTGATGATTTTCGATGATCAGCTGGTGGTATCGGACAACCAGGGTGGCGTGATCAAAACCATCGAACCTAAAGAAGACAACCATGACTACCAGTTGCTTGGGCAGGTCATGCAGGAGTTAAAGAAACGTCTGCCGGAGAAACGCAATATCACCATCATGCCGTCCAGTGATACCCCCTATCAGACACTGGTTTCGGTGATGGACTCGGTCAGGTCCTACGAGGCCGTGGTCGCCGGTGATGTGGTGAACGCAGAACTGTTTCCTGAAATCTCTTTGGGCGATGCCCCCGAACGGGTCGATAGTGAAACGGACAACAAGGCGGAGAACTCATGAAGGAATCTGCCCGCGCAAAACGACTTAAGCGCCATTACGGCCGGGGTAAACAGCAGAGCAAGCTGAACCTGGTGTCATTGATGGATATCTTTACCATTCTGGTTTTCTTCCTGATGGTGAATTCGTCATCCGACGTTCAGGTATTAAATCAGGACAACGCAATCAAGTTGCCGGAATCCACGGCGGAAAGACCTCCGGGAGATGTCCTCGCGTTGACGGTGACAGCCAACGACATTCTGGTGAATGGCCGTGTTGTGACCCAACTGTCGGAATTCCAGGCATTTGATGGCGAGGTGGAGCCAACGCTCAAGGAAGAACTGGATTACCAGGCTGGCCGGGCAAGCAAGCCCGCCCCAGAAGTAGGCCGTCCCATTACCATCCTGGCGGATCGGGAACTGCCCTACGATCTTCTCAAGAAGATTATGTCGACCTGTGTAGACGCCGGTTATGCCGCTATATCTCTGGCGGTTAACCAGAAAGCAGAGCAGGGGGCCTGACCGTGAATCAGTATCGTCAGGGGCTGCCTTGGAATCAGGAGAAAGGAGAACGCCGCCGGCTGATCGCCATTTCGCTGTTGCTGGTGCCGCTGTTCGTTCTCACGGCTGGCTACATCAGCTGGGTTGAATTGCCAGAAGTGGAGCGTGAAGAACGCGAAGCCCTGCCACCCCAGCTTGCCCGTCTGGTGGTCGAAGAAGAGCCGCCGCCCCCGGAATTGAAAGAGCCTGAGCCTGAACCTGAACCGGAAGAGCCTGAGGAGCCCGAGCCTCAGATAGCGGAGCCTGAGCCGGTTCCGGAACCCGAGCCAGGGCCCGAACCAGAACCGGAGCCCGAACCCGAGGTTGCAGAGCAACAGCCGGAGCCAACAGAACAGGATGTCCAGAAAGCACGTGAAAAAGCGAAAAATACGGGCATTTTGGCCATGGGAGATGAGCTTTCCAAGCTTGCTACCCTGGGCGACTCCGTAGAGCTTGACGCGCCGTCCACCGTAACCGCTGAACCCATTGCCAAGAAAACCGGCGATGCGTTGGCACAACGCGCGGAAACCGGGCGCAGTTCCGGGGTTGATGAATCGCAATTGACCCAAGAGACCAAACAGATCGCTCTTGCTGAGAGGCAGCAGGCAGAGGTAGAAGAGGCCGAAGAAATCGTCGCAGAAGCAAAGCAGGCGGAACGCGAGCAGGAAGTCGCGAAGCAACAGCGGACACGCGAATCTGTGCGCCGCACCATGGACAGGAACAAATCCGCGATCGATTCCATCTACCGTCGAGAGCTACGTCGCCAGCCGTCTTTGCAGGGAACCGTGACCCCTGAGCTGGTCATTGATGAAAGTGGTACGGTCTCCAGCTGTAATGTGGTTGCTTCAACGGTTGACGAGCCCAGACTGGAGCAAAAAATCTGCAACCGCTTGAGGCTGGTTAACTTCGGCGAGCGTCCTGGTGTGGAACCCATGACGATCCGCTATCCG
The DNA here is from genome assembly GCF_030053415.1 of Marinobacter sp. CHS3-4. Lineage (GTDB taxonomy): Bacteria > Pseudomonadota > Gammaproteobacteria > Pseudomonadales > Oleiphilaceae > Marinobacter. The sequence continues at coordinate 625,455 of NZ_JASGBJ010000002.1, read as the reverse complement.
ATCGAACTGCTGCCCGGTTAAGAACAGGGCAGCATTCATTCTGATTTATGCCTTGCTGGTGAGTTTGGCAATCAGGACGCTGACTATAGCGGATGACAGCAGGGCTCCGACGAACGGCCAGAGAGTAGGGATAGCGCCGGGAAAGCTGGCGGCTTCCAGGCCGGCCAGCAGACTGCCGCCACTGATCCAACCGGGCGCGACGGCGCCCAGCAAGCCAGCAATCCCGCCCAAAACCGCTGCCTGAGTGGTCATTTTCTGCCACAGACCCATCAACACTGGTACGACCGCCGTTGCGCACAGAAGGTCGGCAATCAGAAACAGCCTGAGAACTGACATTCCCTCCAGCGCCACGAGAACCACCGGGACCATGAGTGCCACCGTTAGCCAGCGAGCCGCTGGCAGAGACAGGTCTTTCTTTTCAGTGACGGCCAGAGATGCAAAGGCGTTCTGGAGCGTATCGACCGATGAGGCTACCAGAGTGATTGCCAGTATCAGAGCGGGTAAGGCCAGCCACTGAGGTGCGCCGGACAGCAGTGCAAAAAACGGAATGGGAGGTGAACCGATATCGGTTCCACTCATGACGGCAATGATGCCGAGACTACCAACCACCGCCACCACAACAACCGTTGTGAGGCCACCAAGCAGCGCGCCGCGACGCAGGGTCGCTTTATCTCTGGCGGACCACAACCGTTGCCAATAGCCCTGATGGAACAGGTTGGCGGCGGTGACGGCAATGACCAAGGTAAGAGCGACGCTTAGCGCACTCCCGACAGGGGCACTCGGTGCGTTCGAGAACTCCAGTTCAGGCAATTGCCCGGCAACAGCAAACCCCACAATGCACAGAAGCGCTATCAGTAGCCCGGCCTGCCACTGATCGGTTACGATGCTTGCCCGCAGGCCTCCCCAGGCGGTGTAAATCAGAGTGGCTACGGCCACACCCAAAACAGCAACGTTGCCGTTCACATTGGATAGCAGTGAAGTGATAGCACCGATGGCGGTCAGCTCTGCGGTGAGGAAGCAGAGCATGTAGAGCACGGAGATCAGCGCAACGTAGCGGCGCACACCGTTACCGTAACGGGCTTCTGCGAATTCGCCAATACTGCGGCCTTGTGGCAGAAACCGGCGAATAGCGGGGCCGCAGAGACCGAACACCAGGAAGGGAAGTGCGGCCCCAATGGCATATCCGGCAAGCGCGACAGGGCCTACCAGGGCGCCAATTTCAGGCGGCGCGAACAGAATCCAGCCGCCCATGCCCGAGGCCAGAAATGACAGGCCAAGCGCTCTCGAACCCTGGGAGTTTCTGGCGGTGACAAAATCATCGAGGCTGCCATCGGCGAGCCGGGCCCTCAGCCCAAGCCAGGTAAAAAGAATCAGAGAGGCAGCGAGGGCTGCAATCGTGGCGTAAAGCATTCGGGTTCTCCGTGGGGGTTGCGTGAAGGGCTTGAACCAGTTCTCAAAACGTAGAGGCACAGCCTCTTTTGCACCGACAGATTTGAGGCACAGTTATCTTTAACAGAGTAACGATTTCGGTATCTTACCGTAACAAGATGTAACTCGGAAAACGTCGTGTCTAATAATAACAGGGACTTCCATTAACCATGATTTTGGTACTCACCGGTTCGCTGCTCTCGGTTGCAATGACACAGGAAGCTGTCGTTGTTGAGCCCTATGAGAAAGGCACTATCGTCATCGAGCAGGACATCGATGAAAGCCCGATAGAGCTGAGGACCAATACCAGAGTAGAGCCCCTGGTTGAACAGAAATACCGGAACATCGTCCGCCAGGCCTACGATTACAGTTGTGGGAGTGCCGCACTGACCACCGTCCTGAATTTTTATCTGGGGCGGAACCTGGGAGAGCGGCAGGTCATGGAAGGGCTGCTTCATTACGGAGAAAGTGAAAGGATCGTCGAGCGTCGCGCCTTTTCCATGCTCGACATGAAACGGCTGGTGACAGCGTTGGGATATCCTGCTGGTGGGTTCAGAGCCACCATTGATGATCTGATCGACCTGGACCACCCCGCCATCGTTCCTATTAATCACGCTGGCTTCAAGCACTTTGTTGTTATCCGGACGATCCGCGAGGGACGCGTTTTCATTGCCGATCCTTCGGTGGGCAACATCTCGTTCACCCTGGCGCAATTCAAGGAAAAATGGGACGACAACGTTCTGTTTATTGTATTCCCAGGCGGTGACAAGCCTCTCGACTATCTGGAGCTGAAAGAAGAAGACCTTCGATACGTCGATGATCAGACATTGAAACTGATGGCACTGCAACGGATTCCGGAATTTCATGAGGCCACCGAACGGCGGATTCGGAACCTGCTTGAACGTCAGAAGAACAATCCGGATGGCAGTGTTGAAAATACCCGTAAAGAACTGTTTTACCGCCGGAACTAACATGCGCGGATAATCCGCGAGACTGGAACTAATAATAGTAAGCATAAGGGAGTCAGGATGAATCGTTGGGTTGTGCGAGGTTTTATCCTTTTTTCCGTGACTGGCCTTTATTCCACCATGGCGCTGTCGCAGGAAGGAAACGTGGACGACGCGAGGGAAGCGCTTGCCCGCCAGGAAGGGGACGAGGATTCCTCCAAGCAGCTTGAGGAAGTATTCCAGGCGGCAGAGACAAGCTATTCGCTTCAGAAAGAGGGAAGTCACTCCCTCAACTACTCGTTTGATTACTCATATACGGGTGATCAGCGGCTGGATGCGCAGATCCGGGATGGCAACATCCGGCAGCTGGATATTATCCCCAGCGCCACTCATAGCTTTACCAACTCGTTCTCCTACGATTACGGTTTGATGGATAACCTGACCATCGGGGCCCGTTTCCCGCTGGTGGTTAAGTACGACACTCAGGACGAGCTGTCCACTCAGGACGTCGGCGATGTGTCTGCGACAGCTCGCTGGCAGCCTTTCCCTTATGTTCCAGGCAAGATGTCCACCACTGTATTCGGTTCTTTTACAACCAAAACAGGCGTCAGCCCCTACGAAATCGACATCAACGAGCAGCTGTCTACCGGCAGTGGTTACTACTCGGTATCCGGTGGTCTGAGTTTTTCAAAGGTTCTGGATCCGGTCGTCGTATTCGGCTCTACCAGTCTTAGCTACAACCTGACGGCTACGGATCTGGACCAGGTTCGTGGCGCGCGCCGTCTGGTGGAGGTTTCTCCCGGGTTTGGGCTTTCAGGTTCTGCCGGTTTTGCCTATTCACTGTCCTATGACCTTTCCCTGAGCATCTCCACGCAGCTCAGCTATTCCGATGAAACCACGCTCCAGTTTGCTGATGGTTCAGAAGCGGTGGCTCAGGATCAGATGACCGGTTTCCTGAATATGTCGCTCGGTACCCGTGTCAGTGACACCACCATCGTCAACACCAGTCTTGGTATTGGTTTGACCGAAGATGCCCCCGATTTTTCCGTTGGCGTGTCCATGCCGATTCAGTTCTCTGGACTTAAAGAGTGAGCACAGGCACTGACGCATTACGGGAAAGGAAGATTTCATGGTAAACACCAGCCACAAAAAACGGATGCTTGGTGCCCTGTTTGCGGCAGCTTTGTGCGGCAGTGCGCAGGCGCAACTCACACAGAACCTGACCCTGCATCCGAAAGCACTGGCGTTGGGTAACGCAGTCACAGCCGATCCCCCGGGGATTATGGCTATTCACTACAACCCTGCAGGGCTTACCAAACTGGACGGGCGTCAGCTTGAAATAAACCTGATGAACGTCTATCTCGATATTGATGCCGAGTTTTATGCGCCCGATGGCTATGAAATTTTCAATATCGATGGCCTTGAAACGGATCCCATGACGGGAAGTCAGCGGGATCCAGTCGCGAATTCCAGCAGTCACACCAACAACGTTGCGCTCTATCTGCCAGGCTACGGAATCTTGCGGGCGCCACCGGGGCCGGCTGTGGCGCCATCCGCCGGTATCAGCATCAAGCCACCCGGGTCCAAGCTGACGTTTGGTAATATGTTCTATCTTCCGCAAGCCGCTGGTTTTTATCGTAAAGAAAGCGATCCGGGCCGTTATTTACCGCAGGCACAAGCCATTCAACGCACAACTTATCTGTCACCAACCGTCGGCTATGAAATCAACGATGAATGGTCGGTAGGGGCTGGCATTCACATTTCCCATCAGGGCATAGCTGTTGACCAGTACATGCGCGCACCCAACATGCTATTGGGTGTCGGCGAAGTTTTGCAGGATGCGTTCAACTGTGAGAGTGGCGATGAGCCGCTTCAGCCCTGGATTGCCTTGTGTGGTGGTAACATCGGCCCGTGGGACGACATTGGCACTCTGAGCCTTAACGTCCAGGAAACGGTGTCTCCGACCTACGCATTGGGCGTGCTGTGGGAGCCCTACGATTGGTTTACCTGGGGGGCCAGTTATACCTCCGAAGCCCGCATGAACATGAAGGGCACCTTCGAAATCAACTACACCGAAGACTGGTCCGGTTTCTGGCAGCGTCTGAACAATTCGGTACTGGGTGCGATTTCGTCTGCCATCCTCAGCTTGCCTTCGGGAGCGCCACGGGAAGCCGGTAACGTCTCGCTTGACCTTACCTATCCGCAGCATTTTCAGACGGGTGTGAGCGTCGATGTGCATCCCATGCTCACGCTGAACGCGGACGTCGGCTGGACGGACTACGCTCAGTGGGATGCGTTCAACCTGCAGTTTGACAGAAACCTGGAATTTCTGGGCGCTGCCCGCATTCTGTCGACGAACGCAACCCAGAACACTCTGAGCCTGCCGGTCGGTATGACGGATCAGTGGAACTGGGCGTTTGGCATGGAGTTTCATGCGTCGAATCGTCTGGATCTGAGGGCAGGTGTGGAGATCCGTGATTCCGTTATTCCGGATGATCAGCGCCAGACTCTCGGCCCGTTTGGTGACGCCCACCTGTATAGCGTTGGCATGGGCTATCGCTGGGATCGGGATACAGAAATTGACCTGAATCTGAGCTACCTCCAATCCATCGAAAATATTCCGGCCAATGGTAGTTGTAACCTTAACTGCGATAACATCACGAATATTATCTATAACCCGTATGCAGGGCTGGATGTGCGAACATCGCTGCGCGCTGTTCTGGCGGGGCTTAGCTTCCGAACCAAATTCTGACCCTGCAACATAATGCAGGTAGTGGGTCTGAATGAATCGCCAATCCCGGATTGAAGGTTTTATGCTGGCCGTCTCCCTGACGGCTTTGCTCTCGGGCTGCCAGTTAATGAATTCCGAACCATCTGGCGCCAAAGACGGGTATTTTACCTGGGTGGATGAGCAGGGACAGGTTCGCCAGACGCGAATTCCGGATACCTCCGAACCCATCGAATCTGTAGTTGCCAAGGGTAGCGAGCCCAGAGCGACTGGCAGCGATACTTCCGAACCTCCGCACGAAGAATACAACCTCGAGAACTATCCAGACGGGAACGAACTGGCCGAAAGAGGTTTTCTGAGGGAGGGCGATCCTGAGCCTTATTTCACCTGGCGGGATGCTCAGGGCAATGTCAGGGTCAGTTATTACAGACCAGACACCCGCACCGCCGTTGAGAAGGGCGAAATTGAGCCTCCTCTGCAGCTGACTCGCGCGAGCATTTATGAAGCCGGTTCCGAATCGGTTGATGGGGACTTACCAGAAGGGGCGGATCCTCTCGCGTCAGCGGTTCTGGGGTTGGACGGAGGTGTGGCTCCGTTTTTCGAGCGTTGGAGTCGTAACTGTTGCGAATCGCTGAACCGGTCCGATTACGTCCAGTGGGACATGGGGCGGGAATTCGGCGTTGATGTCACAGAGGTGTCCCCAAGGCATGAATTTCTCGATGGCCCAAGCCATTACCGTCTGGTGAGTCTGCCTCTGTCACTCGCCGATCAGAAAGAGGCCGAGAAGCTTGAGCGGCCCGTTGCCCGAGATTTTATTCTCAGGCTACGGTCGTTCGACCAGAAAGGGCTGTTTGTGCCATCCGTGGCGTTTCTCGACCGTGATTTCAAACCTGTCCGTCTGGTGACAGATCTTGCGGCAGAGTATGTTCCAGAATCATGGGCCAGGCATGGGCATCTCCGATCTTACATTCCGGTCTTCCCGACCCGAGGAGAGCGGTGGATGCTGATTTATACAACCGGTCAGGACCTTGCCGAGCAAACCGTCATCGAGACCCGCTTTGGCCCACGGGCGATCCAGCACCAGCCAACCGGGCAGCTGGGGTTGATGAGGGTCGAGCAGTAGCCTTCTCCCCGTACCCCCCTATCAGTCATTCAGCAGGCCAGATCAATCCTCAGGTTGGCTCGGGTTCAGGTATTGATGGGACAGCCAGTAGAAAATCCCTTTTCCGGCCGGGTAGGTGCAGTTGTATCGGAATCGGCGGCTATCGAAGGCTGACGGTGACTGGACTGAAACCCTGCCGTCACTGGCTGCGTCGACCTCAATTTTCCCCTGGCCGGAGGCAAAGCAGGTCAGGCGTCCTGCATCCATGTCTTTTGGCAACTGGAAACTCAGAGTCGGCGGATTCTCATCCATCACCGGATCTCCCAGCTGCCCGGCATCCACTGGCAAGGCCTTGCTGGTGAGTTTGGTTTTCAGATTGCCCAATTGGCCGTAAGAAGTGGCCATGGGAAATCTGGGCAGTCGGGTATTGAGAGAGTGGCTGCCAATGGCTCCGGATTGCTGGCCGTACCCCAGCCACCCTCGGTCGCTGAGCATCGCTTCCAGAGGCTCGCTGGATTCCCCATAGGGATAGGCAAACAGAGGTGGAGCCACGCCCAATCGGTTTTCAAGTGCGTCCTGTGCGTCATCCAGGCTGATTTCGATTCTGTTTCGCCAGGCCCGCTCGGATTCTTCGGGGCGCTGCACCAGATGATCGTGGTCTTTGCTGTGATTGGCAATGGTCACACCTTCATCATCCCTTATGTCTTCAAGCTCTTCCCAGGTCATATAACCGTTACCACCAACCGCATCGGTATTCACAAATACCGTGTAGGGATAGCCTTTTTCTTCAAGCAAGGGCTTTGCGGTTTCGTAGACCGAGTCGTAGGCGTCATCGAATGTGATCGCAATCTGTTGCAAATCGTCGGATCGGCCTTCGAGCGCCTGTCGCGTGCCGGATTCCAGGGCGACCACTTCCAGCCCAAGTTCATCGATCATGTCCAGCTGGCCCTGGAATAAATCCACCTCGGTACTGGTTGATGCCGGCGTGGAATCGCTGACGTGATGATATTGGAGCACCACAAGGTCGGCTTTTACCGGCGTTATGCCTGCGATTAAAAGACCTGCCATTATGGTAGAAAAACGGTTGGTGGCGATCATAGAGACTCCCTGAAACGGAAATGAGCTTTGAGGGTACTAAAGGCGTTGTTGAGGTCCTGTATCGCTTCGGTTTCCCCGCCGCGATCCGGATGAGCCTGCATGACGGCTTTCCGGAAGCGTTTTTTGACTTCGTCAAAGGACGAAGGCACACAATCGAAGCCCAGGGTATCTGCGGCGGCTTCGACGTGGTTGCCGGCAGGCTCCTGACCTGATCGACCAGACCAGAAGTCGTCCATCATCTGATGAATGGCGTCTTCCGGCATCTGGTATTTTGAGAGATCCAGATAAAATGCCCGGAGCTGATCCACGTTGCCGACCGTCCCGGTTCCGCCGACAACGTCTTGCTGTGTCAGGCGAATCAGCAGTGGCGATATGCTCAGACATTCTCCTGCAGCGGCGACCTGGTCTCGCAGCCGGTAAAGCACGTGAAAGATCAGAAAATGGATCGGGTATAGCTTTCCCGGATCGGAATAATCGACATCGCCAATCATCTCCCAGGGTGGTTTTTGCAGAGCCTTGATCAGTCCAAGCTCGTTGATGCCAAGAGGATGCTCGCGAAGAATGCGCTCAATGGCCACTGACAGGTGTTGAACCTGAAAGGCGAGCCGTTCATCTTCGATGTTCGGGACCTGGGGTGAGTTCATAATGCCATCCTATGCCAGAGGCCTCGTTCAGAAAAGGGACGGTGACTTGGAAAATGCGATGACTCGGGTTTGTTACTGACAGAGGCGCGCGTATAATTGCGCGCTTATTGACCGGATGAAGTAAGTATCTTTATGTCTGTAGCCCAAGTTGCCAAACCTGACACCACGGCTTATTCCGAGGCGGAACGTAAGCAAAAGCGTGAATTCAACAAGCTGCAAAAACGTCTGCGGCGTGAAACCGGGCAGGCCATTGCGGATTTCTCGATGATTGAAGCAGGCGACAAGGTGATGTGCTGCCTTAGTGGGGGCAAAGACTCCTACGCCATGCTGGATATTCTGATGAGCCTCCAGAAAAGCGCGCCAGTGGACTTTGAGCTGATTGCAGTCAATCTTGATCAGAAACAGCCGGGTTTTCCCGAAGAAGTTCTTCCGGATTATCTGTCGGCACTGGGCATCGAATACCACATCATCGAAAAAGACACTTACAGCATCGTCAAAGACAAGGTGCCAGAGGGAAAAACTACCTGCGGGCTGTGTTCAAGGCTTCGCAGAGGGATTCTGTATAACTTTGCGGAAGAGCATGGCGTCACCAAGATTGCGCTGGGGCACCACCGTGATGATCTTCTCGAGACTCTGTTCCTGAATATGTTTTACGGGGGCAAGCTCAAATCAATGCCGCCGGTTCTTCACAGTGACGACGGACGCAACACGGTGATTCGACCGCTAGCCTATTGTCGGGAGAAAGACATTGAGCGCTATGCGGGCATGCGCGAGTTTCCGATTATTCCCTGCAACCTGTGCGGCTCACAGGAGAATCTTCAACGACAGGTCATCAAGGACATGTTTCAGACCTGGGACAAGCAACACCCGGGGCGTCTGGAAACCATGTTCAGAGCCATGTGCAACGTTGAGCCTTCCCATCTTGCCGACAACACGCTCTATGATTTCCGTCATGGCCAGCGGTTAACCGGTAAGTCGGACACTTCCGTGCAACAGCCGCAGGAAGAAACGGCCGAATACGGTCGGCTTAATGTGCTGAATGTATAAACGGCAGAGTCCAGATTCCAAAGCCGATCAATAACAAGGCGGCAAGCCTTCGAAAATAGGGTTGTCGCTTCAGTTTGTTAATCCAGCCAGCCGCGTAGCCTGTGGCCAACATCGATGGCAGGGTGCCAAGACCAAAGAACAACATGGTTCCGGCGGCGCTTGCGACCGTTGGCTGCAAAGCCGCCCAGCCCAGCGTGCTGTAGACCAGGCCGCAGGGAAGCCATCCCCAAAGGCCGCCGAGAATCAACGCTTTCCAGGTGCGGTCGACGGGCATCACGCGCTGGGTTAGCGGTGAGACCCGTCGCCAGACGGGCGCGCCCACTCTTTCTATGTACCGTATACCCTGCCACCAGTGGCCCATGGACAGCCCCATCAGGATCAGCAACGCTCCGGCAATGGAGCGCAGAATCGGGCCAACACTCGCATACTGGTCCGCAGCGCGGGTGCTCAGCAGTGCGACCAGCGTCGCAATGGCCACATAGCTGGCGATGCGCCCCCCGTTGAAGGCAAGAAGCATCAGGGTTTGCCGACGGCGATAGCCAGCGCCGACAGGCAGTGACATGGACAGTGAGGCACTGATACCGCCACACATGCCAAGACAGTGCGTGCTGCCCATGAGACCGATCAGGTAGGCACTGGAATAGCTGAGTACGAGTTCACTTTCCATCAGGAGGGGGGACGATCCTTATCGGAACGGTGTGACGAATCGTTTTCCATGGAGGCGGTTTTCTGTTCGTGTTGTTTGGCCTCCTCCGGAATTCTGTCCTCATCGTCGTCGTAGAGAATCCGGTGTGCCGGGCCTTCCAGGTCATCGTATTGGCCATTCCTGACCGCCCATGAGAACAGCACGATGCCCAGAGCAACCAGAATCAGCATGATCGGAACCAGTATCATTACAATTTTCATGGAGGGTCCTTTCAGGTTGCTGGAGAGTAGATGGCTGAATCGGGTTCCCGGCGCTGGCGGCTCAGCCGGAGCGCGTTGAGAACGACGACGAGCGAACTGACTGACATGCCAATGGCGGCCAGCCAGGGAGGTACGAACCCTGCTGCCGCGAGAGGCAGCGCCAGAAGATTATACCCCAGCGCCCAAATCATATTCTGGCGAATGATTCGCCGCATTGAGCGGCTGATACGCAGCGCCTTCGGTATCTCTGTCAGCTGTCCATTCAGCAAAACGGCGTCTGCGTTCAATTGAGTCAGATCTGCGGCTTCTCCCATTGCCACAGACATACTGGCGCCAGCCATGGATGGCAGATCATTCAGCCCGTCGCCCACCATCATGACACGGTGTCCCTCATCGGTTAAACGCTTCAGTACCGACAGTTTTTGCTCGGGCGATGCTTCGCCGATGGCCTCATCCATGCCCAGAAACTCTGCGATTCTGTGCACATGATTTGACCGATCTCCGCTGAGAAGTATGGTTTTCACGCCATTGCTCTGAAGCGTTTGTATCGCTGCACGTGCATCGGGGCGAGGCTGGTCATCCAGCGAGAACCGGGCAAGCCATTGCCGATCACTTACCAGCCAGATATCGATGCCTTGAGACGGCGGTAACGAGGGGCAGGGTTGCTTTGTATAATCCTGAACAAAGTCCCGATGGCCGATTGCCAGCGACAGGCCATCGCGTTCACCGGTCAGGCCGCCGCCAAGGTGATTGGTGACATTCGCCGCTTTAGCACTTGAGCCATGATGAAAAGCCCGGGCGATGGGATGTTCCGAAACCCGCTCCAGGCTGCAGGCCAGTGCAAGGCATTGCTCTTCAGACAGGTCGGCAAGGCTGACTGTGTCAGTGATCTGCAGTTTTCCCCGGGTGAGGGTGCCGGTTTTATCGAAGACGACGGTATCGATGTCCCGCATGGATTCGAGAGAATGCCCGCGAGTCGGGAGGAATCCGTGTTTCCGAAGCCGAATTGTCGCCGATGTGATGGCAGTAGGTGTGGCCAGCGATAGCGCGCAAGGGCAGGTGACCACCAGCACAGACAGCATGATATCAAAGGCATTGCTGGCACCTGCCAACCACCAGCCCAGGCCAATAAGCGGCGTGACAAGAAGCACCTGGCCGACGAATCGGCCGGCGATCCGATCCGCAAGCTTGGCAACGGGAGGTTTTTCAGCCTGAACCCGATCCAGAATCCTGAGGATGCCAGACAGCCTGGTTTGGGCGCCGGCACGGGTCACTTTCATTTCGAAGGGGTGCTCTCCGTTGACGCTCCCGCTGTGTACCTGGTCACCGGGATTGCGCGTTTCCGGCAGATACTCACCGGTCAACGCCGCTTCATCCAGGGTCGTCCGGCCTCTGACAATCACGCCGTCAGCTGGAAGGGTTTCGCCGGGACGAACAGAAATGATGTCTCCGGCCCGCAAGTTGTGGGCGGGCACAAGCTCGGTTTCGTCGCCTTGAATTCTGCTGGCAACTGAGGGCTGGAAGCCAGCCAGGCTGCGGCCAGTCAGCCCGGCCCGATATCGCGCCTGACTTTCGATATATCGGCCCAGCAGCAGGAAGAACGTGAACATGCAGACTGACTCGAAATAGACTTCTTCGCCACCGGTCAGGGTGACCCAGGCGCTGGCGGCATAGGCCAGCCCGATAGCGGTGGCGACCGGTACGTCCATGCTTAGCTGCTTGCTGCGGACATCCCGCATCGCATTGGAGAAGAAAGGACGGGCGCTGTAGAACACCACTGGCGTTGCAACCAACAGACTGAACCAGCGGAAAAATTCGATAAACGTCGGGGAAAGATCGCTGACCAGTTCAAAATACAATGGGAAAGCCAGCATCATGCTCTGGAAAGAGCCGATACCGGCAACGGCGAGTCTGATCAGGGCGGAGCGGTTTTCGCGCTTGAGGGCCTGCTCTGCTTCATCCGCCTGATAGGGTTTCGCTGTGTACCCCAATTGGTGGATGGCAATCAGCAAATCACTCAGGGCCGTCTGGCTGGTATCCCAGACCAGTCTTGCCCGCTGGGTCGTATGGTTGACGGAGAAGGACAGAACGCCGGCCTGCTTGGCCATGTGATGTTCCAGGAGCCAGATGCACGCAGAGCAGGTGAGCCCCCCGATCAGCAGCGTTGCCTCCTGGCCACCTTTGACGGGCACCACGAAGGAATCCTGAACCAGGGGATGATCCAGCTCTCGAATTCGATTGATTTCAGTGTCAGTCAGGGTCCTGGGCGTAACCGCAAGCTCAGTGCGGAACTGATAGAAACGGTCGAGACCTTCCGAGCGAATGGTCTGGCAAACCGCCTTGCATCCCTCGCAACAGAAATGCCGCTGTTCACCATCCAGCTCCAGAGTGATCGGCGGGCTGCCTTCTGCGGGCGCTCCGCAGTGGAAGCACGGCAAGTTACTCACCCCTGATCATCGTTCCTGGTATCAAGTGTGAGTGGTCTGGATAGCGGAAGCGTCGCTTCGCCTTTCAGTCGCCAATTGTTATTGGGTCCGCGAAGATCCAGGTACCAGCGGCCATCTATTGGCTGATTGAGCGTTGCGGTATATTGTCCCTCGCCAGTGGGGCGGAACTGTATTGTCTGGTCGTACTCCGTCAGCGTGGGGTGGAACAGATTCAGAATCAGATAGGGCGCTTCGAGACCACTCTGATTGGTTTCCATGGACAGGCTTGCAGAGCGTTCCTGAAAGCTGAGGCTGGCTTGAAGCCCCATTTCGCGAGCCGTCTGATCCCTGGCAACGTTCATCGCGATGCCACGACCTTCCTTGGCGTAGTCGTCCGTTACCATGGAGCTGTCGATATTCAGGGATACGGTGATCATTGTGATGCACCAGATAATCGCGGCTCCCGGGAATATCAACAGGAACCACAGCCACGGCTGCTTGTACCAGGGATCGACTGCGTTTTCTTGATTCATAAAGGTTCTCTAGGATTCGTTCCGATTACCGGTTTGGACCAACAAACCGGCTTTCAGTTTCTACAGACAGCGACGGATCGGTCTCTGAAGTCATTGTGAACACGATGCTGTTACTTGCGCTGGAGATGACCTTCGGATCAACGTCAACCACCGTGGGCAGCGTACGGTGATCACTGCTATCAACGGTTATGGTTTTGTCGGTAAGGATCTGGATCGTTTCCAGGCCCGAAACGGACAGGTTGAAGGTCTGCGGTACTTCCGTCATGTTCCCGATTCGAAGCGTGTAGGTGTTCTCTACCCGGCCCTGGCCATTGAACTTGAACAGGGCGCCGCGGTCTCGCTCTGCATCCAGCGTTGCCGGTACTCGGGTTGCAATGGTGTAGCCGATCGCGAAAATCATCAGTAACAAGGCCACGCCGTAACCCACCGTTCTTGGGCGGACCAGTTTGGAGGGCTTGCCTTCCAGTTCATTTTCCGTGGTGTAGCGAATCAGCCCTCTGGGGTAGTTCATTTTGTCCATGACTTCATCGCAGGCATCGATGCACAAAGCGCACCCGATGCACTCGTATTGAAGGCCATCCCTGATGTCGATTCCGGTAGGGCAAACCTGAACGCATTGTCCACAATCAATGCAGTCCCCAAGACCGAGTTCTTTGGGATCCGCACTCTTTTTGCGGCTTCCTCTGGGCTCGCCACGATTCGGATCGTATGAGACAACCCGGGTATTCGGATCGAACATCACGGACTGAAATCGCGCGTAGGGACACATGTAAAGACATACCTGTTCGCGCATCCATCCTGCGTTCAGGTAGGTGGCTACCGTGAAAAACGAAACCCAGAAGTAGGCCCAGCCGTTCGCCTGAAAAGTAAACAGATCGGCAATCAGTTCACGAATCGGATAGAAGTATCCAACGAACGTCAGCCCCGTGGCGAAGGCGATCAGGAGCCAAGCGGCGTGTTTGGCCGATTTCTTGGCGAGTTTGCTTCCTGAGCTCGGCGCCTTGTCCAGCTTCATGCGCTGGTTCCGGCTGCCCTCGATGCGTTCTTCGACCCACATGAAAATGAAGGTCCAGACCGTTTGGGGGCAGGTGTAGCCGCACCATACGCGACCAAAAAGCGTCGTGATAAAGAACAGGCCGAACGCGCAGATGATCAGTGAACCAGAGAGCAGGATCAGGTCCTGTGGGAAGAACGTAATTCCGTAGAGGTGGAACTCGCGGGCAGGCAAATCAAAATAGATCATCGGCTGGCCGTCGAAGGAAATCCAGACAAACAGGAAATACATTCCCATCAGCGCTGTCAGGCTGATGTTACGAATTCTTTGAAAGAAGCCTTTGACTTCTTTTACGTAGATTTTCTTGCGACTGGCGTATAGATCTACGGTTCCGCTGTTGTTTTTGTTATCGGAGGCGCCAGAGGATGGGTCAATCTGTTTGACCGGAATCTCACTGCTCATCGTTACCTCCCGATGATGACCGCTGCCCTGCAAGGACAGCGGTTATTGTCTGGCTATTTCACCGTGACAGGCTGTACACGTAGGCGGCCAGAATCTGGATCTGGTCTTCAGACAGGCGATCGCTTTGGGCGGGCATCATGTTTTGACGACCGTTCACCACGGTCTCTTTGATCCACTCATAGGTGGAACCGTAGAGCCAGGCGTCATCGGTCAGGTTGGGCGCACCGATGCCCTGGTTGCCTTTGCCATCCTGCCCATGGCAGGCAGCACACGCCTGCATGTACACCTGCTCACCTGCCTTGGCGGCTTCCGGATCTTCCGCGCGGCCGCTGTAGGCCAGTACGTAGTTCACCACCTCATCCACCTGATCGGGGGTCATGTTCGGCATGGTGCCCATGGCTGGCATAGCGCCCGCACGGCCGTTGTGCAATGTGGAAAGAATCGAATCCGGATCGCCGCCATACAGCCAGGCATCGTCGGTCAGATTGGGGAAACCAATGTTGCCACGACCGGCGGAGCCGTGACAGACCGAACAGTTGTTGGCGAACAGTCGCTGACCGATCTGCATGGCTTCTCGGTTGGTGTAAAGTTCTTCAACTGACGTGTCGCCATAGCGGGCGTAGATTTCGCCGTAACGGGCTTCCGCCAGTTGCTGTTCGGTTTGCCACTGACTTTCCTGTGACCAGTCGAGAAGCCCCTTGTAGTTACCCAGACCTGGGTAAAGCGCCAGATAACCGAGCGCAAATACACAGGACGCAACAAACAGGTAGAACCACCACTTGGGCAGTGGATTATCCAGTTCTTCAATGCCATCGAACGAATGGCCCGTTGTGCGGTCTGTTTCGGTGTCGGTTGTCTGTCCTTTGCGGGTTGCATAAAGCAACCACCAGCAGCCAAACACGGTACCCAGCACGATCACACTGATCCAGATGCTCCAAAAGGTACTCATCGCTTATTCTCCGTCTTTTCCTGTTCAAGAGTACGCTTTTCCACCTCTTCATCATCGAAGGGAAGGTGGGCTGCTTCTTCATTGGCTCTTTTACGGCGAGAGCTGTAGGCCCACCAGATAATGCCAAAGAACATGGCCATGATGACCAGTGTGTGTACGCCGCGTAACTCGTTAATATCCATAGGGATCACCGCTTCTCTGAAATCACGGTACCAAGCTGCTGCAGGTACGCGACCAGCGCTTCAATTTCGAACTTACCCTCAACCTTTTCTGCTGCTCCGGCGATCTGCTCGTCGGTATAGGGTACGCCCAGCGTCTGCAGTGTTCTCAGCTTGTTTTCCGTCTTGGTGTGATCAACTTTGTTTTCGAACAACCATGGAAAAGCCGGCATGTTGGATTCGGGCACCAGGCTTCTTGGATCGTACAGGTGCTGGCGTTGCCAGGCATCTGAGTAACGACCACCAACTCGGGCCAGGTCCGGGCCGGTGCGCTTGGAACCCCAGAGGAACGGACGATCGTAGACGAATTCGCCGGCAACGGAGTAATGGCCATACCGCTCTGTCTCCGATCGGAAAGGACGAATCTGCTGGGTATGGCACACGTGGCAGCCCTCGCGGATATAGATGTCGCGCCCTTCCAGCTCCACTGCAGACAGTGGCTCCAGTCCTTCAACAGGCTCGTTAACCTCTTTGCTGAAGAATAGGGGAACAACTTCCGCAAGAAAACCGCCACTGATTGTCAGGATGATCAGAACGATCATCAAGCCAATATTCTTTTCAATAATGTCGTGCTTCATCAGTGTGGCCTCCCTTTACGCCGTCTGAGCTGCTGCAGTTGTGCTTGGTGCAGCTTCTTTCTGGCGTATGGTCATGTAGACGTTATAGGCCATGATCAGCATGCCGGTGAGGAAAACAGCACCGCCAATGAAACGCACCAGATAACCGCCATAGGAGGCCTCAAGCGATTCCACGAAGCTATAAGTGAGTGTGCCGTCCTCGTTAACCGCACGCCACATCAGACCCTGAGTAATGCCGTTTACCCACATGGCGACGATGTAAAGCACTGTACCCACGGTGGCCAGCCAGAAGTGCAAGTTGATCAAGGGCGTGCTGTACATGTCCCTGACGCCCCAGAGCTTTGGTACCAGGTGGTAGATGGCGCCAATGCTGATCATGGCAACCCAGCCCAGTGCGCCAGAGTGAACGTGGCCGATGGTCCAGTCGGTATTGTGGGACAGCGCGTTTACGGTCTTGATCGACATCATCGGGCCTTCGAACGTCGACATGCCGTAGAAAGACAGGGAGACCACAAGGAAGCGCAGGATCGGATCAGTGCGCAGTTTGTGCCATGCTCCGGACAGCGTCATCATGCCGTTGATCATGCCACCCCAGGAAGGAGCCAAAAGAATCAGAGACATGACCATGCCCGCTGTCTGTGCCCAGTCGGGCAGTGCAGAGTAATGCAGGTGGTGACCACCGGCCCAGACATAGGTCGCTATCAGTGCCCAGAAGTGAACGATCGACAGCCGGTAAGAGTACACCGGGCGATCTGCCTGCTTAGGCACGAAGTAATACATCATGCCCAGGAAGCCCGCCGTCAGGAAGAAGCCAACGGCGTTGTGTCCATACCACCACTGCATCATCGCGTCAGTGACGCCAGCGTAGGCCGAGTAGGATTTAAAGGCACTGGCTGGGAGCGCGAGGTTGTTACCAATGTGAAGAACCGCAACGGTTACGATGAACGCACCGTAGAACCAGTTGGCCACATAAATGTGGGGGGTGCTTCTTTTCATGATGGTTCCGAAGAACACCAGGGCATAGGCGACCCAGACGATTGCGATAGCAATATCGATTGGCCATTCCAGCTCTGCATACTCTTTGGAAGTGGTAAGGCCGAGGGGGAGTGTGATCGCCGCCGAGACGATGATGGCTTGCCAGCCCCAGAAGGTGAAAGCCGCCAGACCGTCAGAAATCAGGCGCGCCTGACAGGTACGCTGAACCACGTAGTACGCGGTTGCAAAGAGGGCACTACCACCGAAACCGAAGATGACAGCGTTAGTGTGGAGAGGACGCAGGCGACCGAAATGAGTCCATGGCAGGTCAAGGTTGAGAGCGGGCCAGTAAAGCTGCGCTGCGATTAGCACGCCAAGTCCCATTCCCACGATGCCCCATACCACGGTCATGATGGCGAACTGCCTCACAACCTTGTAGTTGTATGTCAGGTTTGCATTTACTGTGCTCATAGCCTTACCAGTGGGTTCAGAGAGAGGAAATCTGCGGGCGCAAGTATGGACAAACGCACCGGTGTTTGCAACGGGAGTAGTCCATCAAATCTACTCTGTCAATTGGCTCAAAATCAGTAAGATGGCGAAACTATTATAGAATTTCTTTTGGAATTTGTCTGGTAATAACCCTAAAAAATGTCAGGACTTTTTTAACGCCCTTTTCATTCATGTTTTGAGGTTGGTTGTGACGTCAATAAAACGCTTTGAAAAAACGCCCGTTGGAGTGGAAACCGTGTGCACTTTAATCCTGGCTCACGGTGCCGGCGCGCCTGCGGATTCCTACTTTATGGAATATCTTGCAGACGCACTGGCCAGAGAAGGTATCGCTACGGTGCGTTTTGAGTTTCCCTACATGGAGCGCCGCAGAGAGGATGGAAAAAAGCGGCCGCCTGACCGTCAACCGGTTCTGCTGGCACATTTTCGGGAACTGATACGTCAGGTTTCCGATCAGCAGTCAGGATCCGTTTATATTGGTGGTAAGTCGATGGGCGGGCGCATGGCCAGCCTTCTGGCTGCAGAACCGGCGGAGCAGCTACCTGTTCAAGGCTGTGTCTGTTTTGGCTATCCGTTTCACCCGCCGGGAAAACATGACCGATGGAGATTGGATCACTTTAAAGATTTCCAGTGCCCGGTGATGGTGATTCAGGGTACTCGGGATCCTTTCGGTAAAAAGGACGAAACCGATTGGGCCGAGAAACTGGAAGGATCGAGGTGCCGTCTCTACTGGCTGGAGGGCGGAAACCATGATTTCAAACCTCTCGCCAAACAGCCGGAAACGCAGGAGCAATTATTAGAGGAAGCGGCGCGCATGGCAGCGAGCTTTATCAGAGAGGCTGGTTAGTCTTCCGTGATTTTTGACTGAGCGACCTGGTTTCGGCCGTTGGACTTTGCCGCGTAGAGTGCTTCATCCGCGCGCTTGAACAGACTTTTTTCATTCTCGGCGGGCATCAGTGTTGCGGTGCCTGCGCTCAGTGTAAGGGTTACTTTTTCGCCCTCAGGCGTATGAATGGAAGAGGCCTCCATGTCTTCAAGTACCCGCTGACACAGTCGATAAGCACCGTCGGCATCGGTTCCGGGAAGCAGCAACGCAAATTCTTCGCCTCCGAAACGAATGGCGACATCACGGGGTCGTTTCACATGGCGTGTCAGTACGTCTGCGATGTGCTTCAGGCAGGTGTCGCCAAAATCGTGCCCCCATCGGTCGTTGACTGATTTGAAGTGGTCCGCGTCGATCAGCGCCAGGGTCAAAGGTTGGCCAGTTCGGCGGGTTTCCGCACAGAGTTCGGGCAAAAGATTGTCCATGTGACGTCTGTTGTGGAGGCCGGTCAACGAATCGTTCAGGCTCAGGGCCGCCAGCTTGCGGTTAGCCTGTTCCAGCTCTCTCATGGTTGAGCGCAGCTGAGAGGTGCGCTCATAGACCTTTCGCTCCAGCTCGATTCTGGCGTTCTGCTCCACATCCAGGAGCTTTTGGTTCAACAGTCGCCATCGCTGAACAATCGCATAGTTAAGAAGAAGAACCTGAGTTCCGACCGCGACCTGCATAAAGATTTCCCGCGCCAGGAAATCTGAGATGTAGCCAAACGCTGCCAGCGCGTAGATCATGGTTCCGGCCAGCATTCCGGACCAGGCCAGGGCGTACCATTTTGCCGGCATGTAACCTTCGCGCCAGCGCATCAGGCCGATCACAAAGAGGAAGGCAATGAACGCAATCCCGCTGGCGGCATTCAGCACAATTGACAGGCTGTAGGGAAGCACAAAGGACAGTGCGATCAAGGCCAAGCTGATTATGGCCTCGGTTTTCAGGAGGCGATCCGTCACCGTACCGGGGGTAATGTCCAGAAATGAGCGCCCGAACAGAATAATGGCCAGTGTACAGACGGCGATCAGGACCGGGATCGAGGTGTTCGCCAGACTTGTACTGTTCGGCCAGAAGTACTGGTTGGCAAAGCCACCCATCGCGAACAGAAACATGGCCAGCGCTGCCATGTAGAACGCGTTGTGAAAGTAGTAAACGGTGCCGGAACTGAAATACAGCAGTAGATTGAAAATCGCAAAAATAGCCAGCGCCCCGTAAAACAGGCCATGGGCCAGCGTCAGGTGGTTGCTGTCTTCGATAATGACGTCTGGCGTCGCCAGTGAAAGTGGAACATTAAGCGCGCCTTCGCTCTGTATCCTCAGAGTAAGAGTGGCGCTCTCCTGACCCCCAAGCGTGACGGGGAAGAGAAAATACCGGTAATCTATGTTCCGGTCGACAAAAGGACGCTGATCGCCCGTTACAATCGATTGGTTGATGCTGGTGTTCGATATCCAGTAACTGACATGATCCAACAGCGGGTAATTCAGTTTGAGGTACCAGAGTTGCCTGGTGTCCAAACGATTCACTACGTTGACCGTCACCCAATAAACCGAATCGGTGTGGCTGAACACAAGATCATTGCCGTTGGCATACGTCCATTCCAGTTCGCCTTTTAGCTCGGATGGTTTGGTGGCCTGATGCGCAGGGTGTTCGGGAGGTGCAGCGATGTAGCAGACGTAGTCCATCAGCGCGGCCCTCTGGGAAGGGTCGCTGGCATCAAGAACAGGACACTGTGCCTGGGTTTCAGCCTTTGCTTGAGTAGAAATGCCAATGATGATCAGCACCAAAAAACTGAGCAGGACGCGCAGGTACGGCATTGGTCGAATCCCTGCCAAATGAAAACGCGCTATTGTAGTCAATTAAAGGAGCTTCATTTGTTAAACAGTTTCAAATTTGGTCAATGTTCGACCAGTGGTAACCGGTGCAGTTGATTATGGAACAGTTAATGGCTTTTTGCCGCCCCGGTTTTGAAGCTGACGCAGGCCGTGAGCTTACCGATGCCGCGGCTTCGGTGGGTGCCTATGGTTATTTTGAGCCCGGTTCTCAGCCAGGGTTGATCAAGTTCAGTCTGCCTGGCCCCGAGTCGATGGCTGATTTGCTGGGTCGTCTTTCGCTGGATGACCTGGTATTCAGTCGGGACTGGTTCGTTGTGATATCGGAAATTTCGCTACCGAAGTCAGACAGAGTCGGAGCGGTCATAGATGCGCTCAGGGAAGTTGATGCGGATTGGCCAGCCTGCAGTCGTGTCGAAATTCGGCTGGGTGAAACCAACGAGGATCATGATTTAGGCAACTTTGCCCGCAAATGGGTATCTCCGCTTTCGAAAGCGCTCAGAGGGGCCGGAATCCTTGAAGCTGACGCGAAAGCAGACGCTCCTGCAAGGCTGGAGTTGTTGTTGGTTTCATTTGAGCAGGTGATCGCTGGGTTTAGCCTGGCGGCCAACCGTGCGCGCTATCCCAGCGGGATTGTCAGATTAAGGCTTCCCGCTGAGGCGCCCAGCCGGTCGGCGTTGAAGCTGGAAGAAGCCTGGAAAGTATTTATCCCGGAATCACGCCAGCTGGATTATCTGGGGGGCGGTAAGCAAGCCGTTGACCTGGGCGCTGCGCCAGGTGGATGGACCTGGCAACTAGTCAGGCAAGGCATGCTGGTCACGGCTGTTGATAATGGGCCGATGAACGCCGAGTTGATGGCATCGGGGCAGGTGACCCACATCAAAGCTGACGGCTACCAGTGGTTACCTAAAAGAGGCGTAGACTGGATGGTGTGCGACATCGTGGATCATCCTCGACGCACGACCGAGATGGTGATTGGCTGGCTGACAGCCAAGCTTTGCCGCTATGTCGTGTTCAACCTGAAAATGCCGATGAAGAAACGCTATGATGAGTGGCTGATTTGCCGTGACATGTTGGAAGAGGGTCTGGCTAAAACTGAAATGAGCTTTCGGCTTAAAGCCAGGCACCTCTATCATGACAGGGAAGAAATTACCTGTTTTATCGAGCGGCTTGACTGAGCCTGACGTGGTCTAGTCAGAGTGGTGGAGCACCGTGATCACTTCGTCCCTGTCCATCATGGGGATCAGTTCCGCCATCAGGTTCTTGCGCTCGTCAGAATGTTGCCAGCGTTGCCAGTCAGCTTCTGAACGCCAGTTCGCCAGAGTGAACCTGTGGTTGGGGTCGTTGGAATCGACCAGGGTTTCACCAGACACAAATCCCGGCGCACTGACAGCGCTTTGAAGAACCCGGCGAGACCTTTCTTCGTAAACAGGCTCCAGAGACTCGGCAATATGGCGTTCAATCAGTACCCGGATCATTGTTCACCTCTATTTACTTAGACAACTATAAACAATAATTTAGCACGGATTTCAAGAAAATCAGCTGGAACGTGGAGGCACGCTTGGGCGAGAGTGAATGGCAAGAGGAACTGGACGCACGCGGGCTGTTTTGTCCCGAGCCCGTGATGCTGCTTCATACCCGGATTCTGGAGGTCGGAGAAGGCGAGATACTGAAGGTGGTCGCAACCGACCCGTCAACCACTCGGGACATACCGCGCTTCTGTCAGTTTCTGAACCACGAATTGGTTGAAAGCTCCGAAGAGGACGACGAGTTTATTTACCTTATACGCCGGGGCGCTTGAGTTTTTGCAGGTGGCTCAGGAATTGGTCCTTGTCCATTTCTCCAAGCACCCTTGCGTTGGTTCTCTCCTCGCCACTGCCCTGGTAAAACAGGATGGCGGGCGGGCCAAACAGGCCAAGGTCGTTCAATAAAGCCTGCTGATCCGGCGTGTTGTCAGTCAGGTCCAGTTGAAGCAGCGTGAAAGGCTCCATGGCTTTCGTGACCTGGGGATCGTTGAACACGTTGCGCTCCATCACTTTGCAGGAGATGCACCAGTCCGCATAGAAGTCGAGAATAACCGGCTGATTGTTCTGGCTGGCAGACCTCAGTTCCTGACGAATCGCAGCGGCAGAGTCTACCCTGAGAAACTCGGCGTGGCTGGCAGCCGACGAAGCGCCAGAGCCTGCGCTGATGGGCGCCGCCATCATCGGATCAAGCGGGCGAAGCGGGTCCTCGGCGCCAGTCACGGCCCCGGCGAGAAGCGCCAGACCATAAGCAAACATGACCAGTCCCAGGCCTTTGCGCGTGCGCTCCCAGCCTGCTTTGGCGGCGTCAAAGGCCCCCAACTGTACCCCGGTAATGGCAACCAGAAGCCCCCAGAGCGTCAAAGCCAGCCATGCCGGAACCAGACGTTCAATCAGCCAGATTGCGACCGCCAGAAGCATGACGCCGTAGAAGGCCTTCACCACGTTCATCCAGGGGCCTGTTGAAGGCAAGAGTTTTCGCCCGCCAACGGCAACCAGAATGAGTGGAATGCCCATGCCCAATCCAAGCGCAAAAAGCGCAATGCCGCCAATAACCGCATCCTGGGTTGTGCTGATATAAAGCAGGCTGCCCGCCAATGGCGCGGACACACAGGGAGAGACAATCAGCGCCGACAGCGCTCCGATTCCAAAAATACTGAATACCCGGGTGCCGGTCAGCTTCTGGCTGGCATCGTTGAGCGGCTCGCGAATAAAGCGCGGCAATTGAATCTCAAACAGGTTGAACATGGACAATGCGAAAACCAGAAACAGACCTGCAAAGACGCTCAGTACCCACGGCGATTGCAGGTGTGCTTGCAGATTGAAGCTTGCGCCAAGCAACCCGGTGATTACCCCGGCTGCCGCATAGGTAAGGGCCATACCCATCACATAGCTGCCCGAAAGCATGAGCGCATGACCGGTGGAGCTGGTGTTCCTGCTTGATACCAGTGAGGAAATGATGGGAACCATTGGCAACACACAGGGTGTGAATGTCAGACCTAAACCCAGAAGCAGGAACAGGCCGGCGATCACCATCGTCGACTGTCTTGCCAGGAAACCGGCCAATCCTGTTGCTGTTGAAGTGTCCGACTGCGATAGAGAGGGAGTTATGTCACTTGCAGCAGCTGCTGAGGAGCCCGAATAGAAGAGTACGTTGCGGGTTTGTGGTGGATAGCACAGGCCCGCCTTGGCGCAGCCCTGATACGTCACTTCCAGTTCGGCTTCTTTGACGCCCTGGGGCAGTGAGACGGGCACCCGGGCCTGTACAGGGTCGTAGAATACCGTCACCTTGCCAAAATAGTCGTCTTCAGTGTCCGTGCCCTGGGCGGAAAATTGCGGTTGCCCAAGCTGAACCCTCTCTGCATCGGTGGAAACGCTGATGCGCCCCTTATAAAGGTAATGCTCTGGCGCAGTTTCCCAGCTAAGCAGAACGCCATCCGATTCATTGGTATAGGAGAATGGAAGAGCTTCATCAACGGGAAGAAAATCGGTACCACCGCCGAATACGGAACTGGTGCTTTGAGCGTAAGCTGGCACAGATAACATTAACGCCAGACCTGCAAGCAGCAGATAATTCAGCGTGGCTTTTAGCGCAATGTCACTGAAATGGAAAGAGTGTGCTTTCATCATTGCTAAGGTACCGTTTTCGGACATCTCTGGGTTCTGCACGACTGATTTCTGCAAGCCGCGGCGCCGGGTTCCAGCTTGCCTGTGGACACATCGCGCCCGCTAAAGTTCCCTCTGGTATTAGCAGCTCGAAAGCCGCACAATGGCCGTCCCATGAAGCACAACCCGAATGATCTTATCACGCTGTTTAACGGCCTGTTCCAGAATTCACATCAAACAGTTCTGGTCAAAGGCGGCGAAGAACCCGAGTACGTGCCAGCAGCCGAAGCGAATGGCTTGGCTCAGATTATCTTTGCTCACGACTATTATGCCAGTGCTTTGCACGAAATCAGTCACTGGTGTATTGCCGGTGTGGAAAGGCGCACACTTCGGGACTACGGCTATTGGTATTGTCCGGACGGAAGAACCCGCTCGCAGCAACAGGCATTTGAAGTCGTAGAGGTAAAACCCCAGGCGCTGGAGTGTCTTTTTTCAGCAGCAGCCGGGTCCCGCTTTCATATCAGCGTGGACAACCTGTCGGGGGATGGTGCAGTGGATGAAACCGCGTTTCGCGAAAAAGTGATGAATCAGGCGGAGCGCTATCTGAATCATGGTTTGCCCCCGCGAGCTGAAACCTTTTTTCAGGCGCTTGGGACATTTTACGGAACGCATAAAGGTAGTTTGAATTTCTATGACAGCTGACGCACCAGAAGCCGGCAAGACCCGGTTTAAAGACCTGAATCTCGATCAACGCGTTTTGGACGCGATTACGGATATTGGCTTTCAGTATTGCACGCCCATCCAGGCAGAAACCCTGCCTTACACTCTTGCATGTCAGGATCTGATTGGTCAGGCACAGACCGGCACCGGCAAAACAGCGGCGTTTCTGATCACTGCGATCCAGAGCATGCTGGAGACGCCGATCCCGGAGCAGGAGCGATTTGCCTCTGAGCCGAGGGTGCTGGCGCTGGCACCGACCCGCGAACTGGCGATGCAGATTGCGAAAGACGCAGAAGAGCTCTGCGGTTACACCGGCCATAATGTGGTGACGGTGGTTGGTGGTATGAATTACGACAAACAGCGCGACCAGCTGCAGAATGAGATTGTAGACATACTGGTTGCAACGCCCGGGCGTCTCATTGATTTTCTTGGGTCTCAGGATGTGTTTCTTGATCAGTTGGACATTCTCATCCTGGATGAGGCCGACCGCATGCTGGACATGGGCTTTATCCCGGACGTAAAGCGAATTATCCGGAAGTGTACACCAAAGGACGACCGCCAAACCCTGTTGTTCAGCGCCACGTTTAATCAGGACGTACTCAACCTGGCTTCCATGTGGACCCGCAATGCCGAGTTTGTTGAGATCGAGCCGGAGCAGAAAACTGCGGAGCGCGTCCAGCAGACCGTTTATCTGGTCGGCGAAGAGGAGAAACTTCCAGTTCTGGTTAATTATCTGAAAAAACCCGAAGTGGATAAGGCCATTGTCTTCGCCAATCGCCGGGACCAATGCCGGGATCTGGATGAAGACTTGCGCAATCAAGGCGTTAAAGTCGCCCTCATGTCTGGCGAAATTGCCCAGAACAAGCGTCTGAAGACCCTTGATCAGTTCAAGAAAGGCAGTATCCAGGTCCTTGTTGCGACCGATGTGGCTGGACGCGGCATTCACGTTGACGGCGTCACCCACGTATTCAACTATAATCTCCCGGACAACGCCGAGGATTACGTGCATCGTATCGGACGCACCGGACGGGCCGGTCAGACAGGCGTATCGGTCAGTTTCGCCAGTGAGGACGACGCCTTTTCTCTGCCGTCGATTGAATCCTACATCAGTCAGAAACTGTCAACGGCGGTTCCGGATGAAGCATTGATGGCGGATCTGGAAAACCCGCCGATCACCCGCAAGCGCGGTGGACGTCGTCCCCAGGGCGGTCGTGGGCAGAACAACCGAAGTCAGGGCGGACGCCCTGGCGGTCAGCGACAAAGAAGATCTTAAAGGGCCGGAAGGCAGCACTATGCGTATCGTAGCGGACGAAAACATTCCCTTGCTCGAATCATTTTTTGGCGATATGGGGAACATTCGCCAGGTGCCGGGGCGCACTATGTCAGCCGATGACGTTAAAGACGCGGATATCCTTCTGGTTCGTTCCGTCACCCGTGTCAATGAAGCGCTCCTTGGTGATAGCAGGGTACGGTTTGTTGGCACCTGCACCATTGGCACCGACCACATTGATCAGGACTGGCTTGGGTCAGCCGGTATTGCTTTCTCAGCGGCCCCTGGTTGCAACGCCAACAGTGTCGCGGAGTACGTGCTATCGGTGATTTCTCTTCGGGCCGAAAAGCTCTGTCTGGATGATTGGACCGATCTGAGCGTTGGTATCGTTGGCGCTGGAAACGTGGGTGGAGAATTGGCCCACAAACTGGATCGCCTGGGTTTTGATGTTGTGGTCTGCGACCCGCCGCTCGCGGAACAGTCGGATGAAGACGACGACCGTTATTCGACACTGGAAGAAGCGCTGAAATGCGACGTGGTGACCCTCCACACGCCACTGGTTCGTGACGGCGATCATCCCACTTACCACCTGATCGATGAATCGCGCCTTGCGCTGCTGGGCAGAGACCAGTTATTGATCAACACCAGCCGTGGTGAGGTTATAGACACTTCGGCACTGATCCGGCGACTGTCGGAAGCCAATCCTCCGACCGTGGCACTGGATGTCTGGGAAAACGAACCCAGGATCAATCCTGAACTGGTGGAACAGGCCTGGCTGGCAACGCCCCACATTGCTGGTTACAGCCTCGAGGGCAAAGTACAGGGCAGTGAGATGATTTATCATGCGCTCAGTCGGTTTATGGGGCTCCCTGTCAGAAAGAAGGCAGGTCAGTTTCTACCCGAGCCAGCGCTCAGCAAACTGTCGTTTACCAGCGCTGCAAACGAAATGGACGCGGCCTGGGTTGCCATTCGTTCCTGTTGCGATCCTCGTCGCGACGATGCACGGCTTCGACGGACCCTGAGCCTCTCTGCGGATGAACGCGGGCAGGCTTTTGATCGTCTGCGCCGACAGTATCCGGTTCGCCGGGAGTTCTCCAGCCTGAAAATCCAGCTCAAGGGCACCAGCAAATCGGCCCAGGACACGTTTCGCGCCCTGGGTTTCAA
Organism: Marinobacter sp. CHS3-4; assembly: GCF_030053415.1. Taxonomy (GTDB): domain Bacteria; phylum Pseudomonadota; class Gammaproteobacteria; order Pseudomonadales; family Oleiphilaceae; genus Marinobacter. Next base: position 598,436 of record NZ_JASGBJ010000002.1, on the reverse strand, counting down.
GATCAAGATGTAGCCGTTCTACCGCATTCAGAGTTGCGCGCGAGTCAGGGCATCTATCCTGTCCTCAAGGGGAGGATGAGTCATAAACAGCGCGCTGAGCCCACCACGCGCACCTCGATTGATGCCAAACGCCTGCAGGCTGTCTGGCATCTGATCGGGCACTTCACTCTCACGTTTGAGCCGGTTAAGGGCGCTGATCATGGCGCCACGACCGGCCAATTGTGCACCGGCAATATCCGCCCTGAATTCTCTTCGACGCGAGAACCAGAACACAATGGTGCTGGCCAGTATGCCCAGTACTATTTCGGCAATGATGCTCACCACAAAGAAACCGATGCCGTGGCCGCTCTCATTGCGGAATACCACTCGATCGACGACTGAGCCAATCACCCGGGAGGCGAAAATAACGAAGGTGTTTACAACGCCTTGTATCAGCGCCAGGGTCACCATGTCGCCGTTGGCCACATGGCCGATTTCATGACCCAGTACGGCACGGATCTCGTCTTTGTCGAAACGTGTCAGCAGCCCTTCGCTGACTGCCACCAGGGCGTCATTTTTGTTCCAACCGGTGGCAAAGGCGTTGGACTGCGTGGCCGGAAATATCGCAACCTCCGGCATGCCAATGCCGGCGTTCTTGGCCAGCTGCGCGACGGTGTCGACCAGCCAGCGTTCCGCTGGGGTTCTGGGCGATTCAATGACCTGAGCGCCGGTACTCCACTTGGCCATTTTCTTCGAAATCAGAAGCGAGATGATGGAGCCTGCGAAGCCGAATACTGCCGCAAAAGCCAGCAGGGAGCCGTACTGGATGCCATTTTGTGCCAGATAGGAATCAACACCCAGGAGCTTGAGCGTAAAACTCGCGACCAGAATGACCGCCAGGTTGGTTCCCAAAAACAGTAACAATCTCATGTTTACTCTGTACTCCGTTGAGTTCAGTCAAAAGCCGCTAAGGCAGCGATTCTGAGACAGTTATTGGGTTTGGAAGTGCCGAATCAAGAGGCTTAATTTCATTTAATAATTGCTGCCGCGATCCTGAAAGAAAATGCTTTGCATCACTTTACTGATCCGGTCGGAACTGCGGCTTTTGAGCGCCTGGCGAATTAGATGAATATGGGTAGACAGATCCTTGCGAACTGTCGCAGGTAGCTCAGAGTCATGCGCTTGCTGATTGTCCTGAAGCTCTGCATCGGCGGGAGCGCTTAGTCTGACAAAGGCAGTATGGGTCAGAACCGCCTGATCCAGTGCCTCTTGGCGAATAGTGTCGATGTAACGTAGCAGGCCTTCTTCCTCGAGCCAGAGGAGCGTGCCGAAGCACGCCATATGACGTGTGCTGTGTAGCCCGAATTCGTCAGGGTTGTCCGGTCCCGCAATGTCTTCGACGAACAGATTGATGCGCCTGGGAAATGCGTTGTAGAGATGGACCAGCGCTATCGCCGCATCCTTGTAAAATTCTTCGATATGAATATCGGCCACAATGCCCCCGTCAGACCCGATAGGATGCCAGGAAGTGTGCCAAACGTTTCATGGCGTCTTCCAGAGCGTCTTCACGGGGCAGGAAAACCACGCGCAAGTGCTGCTTATCGTCAATGTTGAAGGCCGAACCCTGCACCAACAGAATGCGTTCCTGGATGAGCAGATCCAGCACCAGTTTTTCGTCATTCTCGATCGGGAAGCGTTTCGGGTCGAGCTTCGGGAACATGTAGAGCGCGCCCTTTGGCTTGACACAACTGACGCCCGGAATGTCATTCAGCAGGTTGTAGGCGGTTTCACGTTGTTCATAAAGTCTACCGCGGGGGGCCACCAGATCATCAATCGACTGGTAGCCGCCCAGTGCCGTTTGTATGGCCAATTGGGCCGGTACGTTGGCGCACAGACGCATGTTGGACAGCATCTCGATGCCTTCGATCAGGTCTGTGGCTCGATGTTTGGCGCCACTGATGATCATCCAGCCTGACCGGTAACCGGCGGCCCGATAGTTCTTGGACAGGCCGTTAAAGGTGAAGAAAAGTACGTCATCAGCCAGCGAAGCGGTTGGGATATGCTGAGTGCCGTCATACAGAATCTTGTCGTAGATCTCGTCAGACAGAATGATCAGATTGTGCTGGCGTGCCAGCTCGATGACCTGTTCGAGGAGTTCTCTGGAATAAACGGCACCCGTCGGATTATTCGGGTTGATCAGCACAATGGCTCGGGTGCGCCGGGTGATCTTTTTCTTGATGTCGTCAATATCGGGAAACCAGTCCTGCTGTTCATCGCAGCGATAGTGAACCGGTTTACCGCTCGACAGGGTGACTGCGGCGGTCCAGAGGGGGTAGTCCGGCGCAGGAATCAACACTTCATCGCCCGTGTTCAGCATGGCCTGCATGGACATCACGATCATTTCACTGACGCCGTTGCCCAGGAAAATGTCGTCGATATCTACCTTGTCGATGCCAATCTGCTGGCAGTAATGCATGACGGCTTTACGGGCGGAAAACAACCCCTTGGATTCCACGTAGCCCTGGGCCAAAGGCATGTTGTAGATCACGTCCTGCTGAATTTCTTCCGGCACGTCCAACTCGAATGCCGCCGGGTTGCCAATGTTGAGTTTCAGCACCCGGTGGCCTTCTTCTTCCAGGCGACGGGCCTCACGCAGAACCACGCCACGTATTTCGTAGCATACGTTGTCCAGTTTGGCGGATTTCATATAGTTCTGCATAAGCCCAGGGTGTCCTTAAACGGTATCTGTATCGTTCTCGCATTTTAGCGACAGGCCTGTATTCTAGCGGAGCTAAGGTGCCGCACAACAGGGCAATTATGATGAATTGTGGCACAAGTGCAGAGATTTAACGCTCAATGCTCATGCGGCTTTTCAAAAGTACTCACAGGGGAAGGATATGACTGATAAAACTGTTTACGACTTCACGGCTACCACCATCCGCGGCGAGGAACAGTCGCTGGATGCTTACAGGGGCAAAGTGTTGCTGATCGTCAATACTGCGAGCAAGTGTGGTTTTACGCCGCAGTTTGAAGGATTGCAGGCGCTTTATAGCGACATGAAAGACAAGGGTGTAGAAGTGCTGGGCTTTCCCTGCAACCAGTTCAAGAATCAGGATCCGGCCGATGATCAGGCCATTAGCGAATTCTGCAGCCTGAATTACGGCGTCGACTTTCCCATGTTCTCAAAGATTGATGTGAACGGGCCTGATGCGCACCCCCTGTACCAGTTTCTGAAAAAGCAGGCCAAGGGTCTGCTGGGCTCCGAAGGGGTCAAGTGGAACTTCACCAAGTTCCTGGTTGATCAGAATGGTAAGGTAGTTGGGCGCTATCCCCCGACAACCAAACCGGAGGCCATTCGCGGCGACATTGAAAAGCTTCTGGCCTGAACGATGGGCAAATCTTTTAGGAATTCTCAGCCGGTGCCCAGCGATTGATGATGCTCCGGAGGTCCGACCGGTTATAGGGTTTGGTTATGTAGTCGTCCATCCCGGATTCAAGGCAGTCATCTTTGTCGCCCTGCATAACGTTTGCAGTGACGGCGATAATCGGCAGATGCTTCAAATTCGGGTTCTGTCGAATGATTTCCGTGGTTTCGAAGCCGTCGAGAACGGGCATCTGGCAATCCATTAGCACCACATCGAACTGGTTATCGGTGCCCAGGATATCCAGAGCCTGTTGACCATGATCTGCCACCACTACTTCGTGCCCCAACTTTTTCAGCATGCTGCCGGCAACCAATTGATTTACATGGTTGTCTTCCACCAGCAGTACGCGCATTGAACGGGTTGCCTGCTTTTCCTGACTTTGGTCTGTCGTTTCCTGCTTCCGGGGTTCGGGATGATCGACATCAAGCCCGGCGGCTTTGCAAAGTGCAAAGAGGAATGGCTCCCGCCTCAATGGCATGGAGAGGTGAGGGAAGCCGTTGCCGGTTTTGTCTTTGCCAAACCGATCGAGCAACAGAACGCCAATGCCTGGCCATGTCGACACTTCAATTTCTGGTTTGTCATCCTGGGCAGAGCCCGTAGCGATAAGCACGCCTTTTTCTCCCCCCGATGCTGTGCTGACTGGAATATTCCAGGCTTCCAGTTGCGCCAGGATGGCTGCTTTGTGCGGATAGTCCTCGGGTAATGCGAGCTGAATGCCGGTTTCTTTCAATGCCTCAGGGACGGTCATAGACTCGCTGCTTGCGTTGCTCGGCTCGTCGCTGGCCAGGGGCAGATTGACCGTAAAGTGGGTGCCCTCGTTCTCTTCAGATTCAACCAGAATCTGTCCGTGCATTCGCTCTACCAGTTGGCGGCAGAGGGTCAGCCCCAACCCGGTTCCACCATACAGTCGGGTTGTGTCTGCATCCGCCTGGGAAAAAGGTGAGAAGATTTTGTTCAGGCCTTGCCGGGACATCCCGATGCCCGTATCCACGATGTCAATGCGAATGCCGCCTGTGAAGCTGGTAACAGAGAGCCTGACGCTGCCTTTCTCGGTGAACTTGATCGCATTGCTCAGCAGGTTATTCAGTATCTGTCGGGTGCGGGTCGGATCGCCAACATAGGTGTCTGGTAGGTGCGGATCAATCTCGGCAACGACGTCAATACCTTTTCTCCCCGCCTGCTGGGCATGGAGTGTGGCACATTCCTCGGCCAGATCACGGACGCTGAATGGAATAGCTTCCAAACTGAGTTTGCCCGCCTCAACTTTGGAAATATCAAGAATGTCGTTTAGCAAACCAAGCAGGCTTTGCCCGGCATTGAGGGCGATCTCAAGGCGGTTGCGCTGTTCCGGTTGAGTCTCGTTTTCCAAAGAGAGGCTTAACATGCCGAGTACACCGTTCAGTGGCGTACGGATTTCGTGGCTCATGCTTGCCAGGAAATTGGCTCGGGCTCGTGCCCGACGCACTGCGTCTTCCTTGGCCTTGACCAGTGCCTTGTTGCCACGTTGAAGGGCCTGATTTTTCTCGGAAATTTCACGAGTACGGTCCTCCACTTCATTCTCCAGCTTGCTGGAGTAGTTTTTCATTGAGGCCTCTGCATCGCGTAGTTGCGCCAGCGTGAGGTCAATGGTTTCAAGGTGTCGGTTGATGATGCCGACCATCAGACCAATCTCATCCTCCTGATGGTTGTGAGGTACCGGCAGTCTGGCCTTTTCCGGCGAGTCTGGTCGTACCCGACCAAGGGCATTGATCACGTTCAGCATGGGGCGTGTCAAAATGAAGTAGAAAATCCCCAGCAGTGCCAGGGTCAGTACCAGACTTTTAAGTAATCCGCTGACCAGCGTGTAGCCTGCGCGCTGCAGGAACAAAAGGCCGTAGTGATAGGTGTCGATGGTAATGGTCAGATAGCCCAGCGAGAGGTCACTGAGCTGCGCAACTTTCAGCTCTTCCTGAAACGTCCGGTTTGCCCCGAACAGCAGATCACTGATCCAGCGGTAACTGGACTCCGGGCTGCTCTGGCTTGCTGCGGCCATGGTTTGGCCGTTGGTGTCGATGATTCTTGCATCAATAGTGGCAGGGTGGCGAAGCAAGCCGTCCAGAAGCTCCTCGGCTAGACGGATATCAATGTTATAGGCAATTTGCGATGCCGGACTGTGGCTGATATCGATAAGTGCATTGATTTCCTGTTCCATGGATTCGCGGGCGTTGAAGTAGTCCAGGGTCACCTGAACGATGTTCAAGACCAGACCAAGCAGCATGGCAATCAGAACCGTGTCCCGTGTAAGCCGATAGGAGAGCCGTTTTTTGAAAGGTGTGCTCACAGCGGTTTCCAGTTTCTGCTTTATGAACGAATAATTGGCCTGGCCGTCCTGTCAGGTCAGTCGTCGTAGTCCGCTTTTTTGCGCCACTCATCGTCGTGAAGAAAGTTGTCCCACTCGCGGTCAAGCTTGGACTGACCTTCTGCAGAAGCCTGTGCTGTCTCGCCTTGTTCGAGTGATTCGAGCTCTTTAATGCGAGTACGGAAGCTTTTCACGGCCTTTACGGCCATCGGATTATCCCGGGACTTGCCCATTTCCGTGCTGGCAAGGTGATAGGCATGAATAGCCTTACGGATCTGGTTCTGTTTCACATAGTCACGGGCCTGGAAAACATGCAGGTCAGCGTGGGTCTTGTGGACCAGGAACAGAACAAATTTGAGGTTCTTCTTGGCCGTTGGACCATCGATCTGACCAGATTTGTGCATGCCTTCTATGAGCTTGAAAAGATTCTGCAGCAACTCCTGTACATAAGTGGATTTGTCGGGAGAATCGATCTTGACGGGCGGACGCTGATCGTCATTGTTTTCGATCTTCTGGCGCTGTTCCGCAACCGACGCCTGCCAGGACGACACGGAAGAGCCAGCTCTCAGAGCAATCAGCGCCCTGCAGGTGTCTTCCATATTGCGAACCAGCAACAGCTTCAGATCGTTGGTCAGGTACTGGCCGGGCAGTTCAGACAGCAGTCGGTTTGCACGTTTGTACCTGTCTTCCAGCGACGTAATTTTTCGTGCGCGTTCAATACGGGCCCGCTCGCGCATCTGACTGGCGATGATGAGCACGATTGACACTGTCACAATAGCTGCCAGGAGCAGCACAATCATTGTGGTATCCATGATGGTTCAGACTCTCCGGCAAATAGGCAAGCGGTCAAATCCGGTCAGGCAAAAAGCCCCTAAATCCAGCGATTAACAGAAAGATTAGCAGAAAACACGCAAAGATACTGATACCCACTGTAACCGGCCGCTCTTTATATCATTTCTGTGAATTGTTAGTCTTAAAACAATTAATTCGGTGAATGTTGTGCCGATTTTAAAGCAGCCTGAATGGGTGACCTGACATGGATATTTCACGCGTAGACCTTAACCTGCTGGTGTACCTTGATGTGCTGTTGAGAGAGCGCAATGTCACTAAGGCGGCGAATCACCTTGGCATTACACAGCCAGCGATGAGTAACGGCCTGAGAAGGCTCAGAGATTTATTTGGGGATCCGTTGCTGGTTCGTACAAGCGAAGGGATGACGGCGACCGAACGCGCAACCGAGCTTCAGCCTCTGGTGCGGGGAATTCTGTCGGACATTGAACAGGCGGTGCATGAGAAAACCGCGTTCGCAGCTCTGGAAAGCCAACGTGTGTTCCGCATTATGGCCAGTGATTACGCTGAATCCTGCCTGATGCCACGTGTATTGCGGCGTATTCGCCAGGAAGCGCCTCATGTGACTCTGGATGTGCTTACGCCCAGCGACGTCAGTTTTCTGGACGTTGAGCAGGGCAGGCTCGATATGGCGATCAACCGATTCGACAAAATACCCCAGTCCTTTCACCAGAAAACCCTCTGGACCGAATACTTTGCCTGTTTGATGAATGCCCGTAATCCGGTGCTTAAAGAACCGTTTACGCTGGATACCTATCTGGACGCCAGCCATATCTGGGTAAGCAAAACCGGTTTCGGTGTCGGGGTCGGCGTGAACCCCAAGGATGTCCAGCGTCTGGGATGGGTAGACGAAGCCCTGTCGCTGATGGGGCGTAAACGTCAGATATCCGTGTTCACCCGCCATTATCAGGTGGCCATGCTTCTGGCCGAACAGCACGACCTGATTGCGACGCTTCCCTCCAGGGCTGCCTGGCTTCAGAAGGACAACCCCAATTTGGTCGTGAAAGTGCCGCCTTTTGAGATTCCACCGTTTGAACTGAAGATGGCCTGGAGCCCATTGCTGCAACATAACACCGACCACCAGTGGTTAAGGCGGTTGATTGCAGAGGTGGCTGAGGAGGTTGATGAGGAGTTTGTGCCGTTTGGTGCCCAGTTTGAGTCTGCCGAGGCTGCCTATGGTGCAAAAGCAGCCAGAATTCAGCACTCAGAGCGGTAATTCCCGCAATTCAATAGAGTTGCGAGCTGAATCCCACATGCGTTGAAACGTCTCTTCGAGCATTTTTACGCGCCCGCCATCAGCGAAGTTGGCAAAGCCTTCGGGATTGTAGAAGTCGTGGCGATACAGCACGCCGAAGCGGTCGGCCAGCATGAAGGGTTGTTCCTCTGCCGGATAGTCGTCGTTCACCAGCCTGAGAGACATGTGGCTTGGCAGGCGTCGCATCAGTTCTACCAACCTATGTCGCCGTTTTACCAGTGGTTGGTCATCATGAATCAGCAACCGGATTTCACTGAGCCGATGACGCCGGGCAAGGGCAGACAGCATGTCCCGTAATGGCTTACGGTCGTAAAGATCATGCTCCAGAAAGCGATCGTAAAGCCAGATGCGTTGGCGGGCCTGGCCCGCGAGCGAATCCATCAAACGGATCATTGAGCGCTCGGAGTCAAAAAGCCAGGAGGCATTGTCTTTGTCTGCGATCATCGGCGCAGCGTGATCATCCGCCTTTTCCAGAATCAGGGCGGGCGCATAGCATCTCATGTCAAAATGGGGTATGCCGGCATCGTCGTAGGCATCTGAGCAAACGTGGAAGCCAGATTGCTGGTAGAAGGGAATGGCATGTTCCTGAGCTGAAAGCTGCAGTTGCCCGTACTGATCGCCGACTTCTTCCATTAAATGGCGGAGAAGCCTCTGGCCATATCCCTGGCCTCGGTAGCTCGGCAAAATGGCCATTCGTCCGATATGAGCAACTTCGTCCAGCGTTGAGAAAACCCGGGCAACACCTATCGGTGTGTTGTCTGACGACACCATCAAATAGTGATCAGCGATCTCGTCCGTGCTGTCCCATTCCAGCTCGGGAGGCACGTTTTGTTCTTCCACAAACACGCGCTGACGGATGTCTTTGATGGAGCCTGGCGCCAGCTGCCAACTGTATTTTCGAATACGTGTATGCATGGTCATCAGCGTCGGTTTATTCGAAATAGAGCGAGCCCTGATTGACCAGCCTGCATAGCAACCCCTTTATGGCGTCGTCGCTGGCCAGGGCCGCCAGTTCGGTCATGTCCGGCTCTGTGCCGGCGCACAGAAGCTGGGCCAAGGGTGTGGCGTCGCCTCTGAGCAGGTATTGCTCGCCATCCACAAATAATGCGGTGGTGTCTTCCAGCTCATGGTAGGCGAATCGGGAGCCTTCGTTCCAGCGAATCTGCGCACCCTCTGCAATCATTTGCTCGACATCGTCTTCAGACACCGTTTCTTCAGCGGGTACCACGATATCGAGGTTTTTGGGGGCCGTGGCGTATTGCCCAAACCAGAGAGCAAGCAGCCGTTTGTCTGCCATGGTTTCGCGGATTTTATGGTCAAGTTGATCAATGATGTCAGGGCTGATCGCGCCAGGGTTGCTCTGTTCATCCAACTGCAGATTGGACAGTGGCACAGAGGCATCGTGCTGGCTGCTGAGAAAATCAGTGAAACCCGTTAAAAGATCGTCCACGGTTGGTGCCCGAAATCCAATGGACAAAGTAATGCAGTCGTTGTCTGCAATGCCGTGATGACCAATGCCCGGCGGCAAATAAAGCATGTCACCGGGGTTGAGTGTTACGGTTTCTTCCGGTGCCCAGTCTTTCAGAATACGAAGAGGGGTGCCTTCAACCCTGGGCGAAGTCTCATCGCAGCGGCCTCCGAAGTGCCAGGTGCGTTGACCTTCAGCCTGAAGAAGAAAGACATCGTATTGATCAAAGTGGGGTCCGACACTGCCCCCCACAGGCGCGTAGCTCGCCATGATGTCGTCCAGCCGCCAGTTGGGTATGAACCGGAAGTGGTTGAGTAGATCGGCCACATCTGGAACCCAGTGATCAAGCCCCTGGACCAGCAACGTCCAGTGCGATTCGGGCAGGTGGCTGAAACGATCCGGCGGGAATGGTCCGTTGTGAAGCTGCCAGGGTTTTCCGCCGTCGTCCTCGATAACGATGCGAGATTCCACGGCTTCCTCGCAAGCCAGACCGGCCAGTTCCTCGGCCGAGACCGGGGACTGAAATCCGGGAAACGCCTGCCGAATAACTTTCGGTTTTTTCTGCCAGTATTCCTGCAGGAATTCCGTTACTGACAGGCCGCCCGGAAGTTTCATGGTTCAGATATCCCGGGCCTGGTCTGCCGCGTTGCCCACATAGGTGCCCGGGGTCAGTCCCATCAATTCGTGCTTCGCCGATTCCGGGATGTCCAGAGACTCTACAAAGGCTTTGATCACTCCCGGTGTCATCGCCTTGCCGCGGGTAAGGTCTTTCAGTTTCTCGTAAGGCTTTTCGATATTGTATCGGCGCATTACAGTCTGGATGGGCTCGGCCAATACTTCCCATGCATGATTCAGGTCATCATCCAATCGCGCCGGGTTGATTTCCAGCTTGCCAAGCCCTTTTAGCGTGGCTTCGTAGGCAATCAGGCTGTGGGCAAAGCCAACCCCCAGGTTACGGAGCACGGTAGAGTCGGTCAGGTCGCGCTGCCAGCGGGAGATAGGCAGCTTGGCAGACAGATGGCTGAACAGCGCATTGGCGATGCCAAGATTGCCCTCGGAGTTTTCAAAGTCAATTGGGTTGACCTTGTGGGGCATGGTGGAAGAACCGACTTCGCCTGCCACGGTTTTCTGTTTGAAATAACCCAGCGAAATATAGCCCCAGATATCCCGGTCGAGATCGATCAGGATGGTGTTGAAGCGTGCTACTGCGTCATACAGTTCCGCAATGTAATCGTGGGGTTCAATCTGGGTGGTGTATGGGTTCCAGTCCAGCCCCAGACTTTCGATGAATTCCCGGGCATTGGAAGCCCAGTCCACTGAGGGATAGGCTGACAAGTGTGCGTTGTAGTTGCCCACAGCGCCGTTGATTTTTCCCAGAAGTTCTACTGCCTGAATCTGCTTCACCTGGCGTCGCAGGCGGTGCACCACATTGGCGAATTCCTTGCCGACCGTTGACGGAGACGCCGTCTGGCCATGGGTGCGGGACAGCATTGGCTGGTCAGCGTGTTCGTGAGCCAGCTCTGCGAGACGCTCTATCACCCGGTTCATGGCAGGCATCAGGCCGTGATCCAGGCCTTCTCGCAGCATCAGGGCATGAGAGAGATTGTTGATGTCCTCAGAGGTGCAGGCGAAGTGCACGAACTCGGTGACTGCGTGCAGTTCCGGGACGTCGGCGATTTTTTCCTTGATGAAGTATTCCACCGCTTTTACGTCATGATTGGTGGTGCTTTCAATGGCCTTGATGCGCTCCGCATCGGCAAGGCCGAACTCTGACACAAGCAGGTCCAGGCGTTGGTTTGCCGCCTCGGTGAACGCCGGAACCTCTGGAATATCGGGATGGCTGGCCAGCTTCTGGAGCCAGCGAATTTCCACGGTTACCCGGTTTCTGATCAGGCCATATTCGCTGAAAATGTCGCGGAAGACGCTGACCTTGCTACCATAACGTCCATCGACCGGGGAAATGGCGGTCAAGGCTGTGAGTTCCATTGAAAACCTCTCAAGTCATCAAAAATCGGGTATGTGTCAATTTGGGGCGGTAATGATACACCAGAGCAGCGGCCAATTCAGTCGTAAACTGACCGGTTCGCTTTCTCGGCCAGTTGCTGTGCAAGGTTGATGACCTTGCGGCGATTGAATATCAGCTGCCAGCGGCGTCCGCCGGTCTGATGCCACAATACAGCGGAGCGAATACCGGCCAACAGAAGGGCGCGGACTTTGGCAGCATTTTCTTCACGCTGCAGGATAGTGGGCTGGCCGCTGACCTGGATTCTCAGGCGAAACGTGCTGATGGTGTCGGTGTAAACCGATCCCAGGTTGGCAATCAGGTTGGGATGGGTGTAACCAAAATGGCTGGCGGTATGTCTGGCCTGGTCGATACGACTGCCGATGACATCCAGCATGTCTTTGTCTTTGCGGAGCTTGGCTTCCAGATTAAGCAGATTCAGCGCATAGCGCAGTACTTCGATGTCCTGTTGGCGCGTCTGTTTGCTGAGTACGCCGGCCAGCGTGGACAGGCCTTCCCTCAGGTCTTTGAGCTCACCACCGTAAACATCCAGTGTGGTGGCAGGATCGGTTGCGAATAAAGAGCGGATGCAAGTTTCAAGGCTGGAATCTGCGCAATGGCCCGTGTGGGCTATTTGCTGAACCAATGCGGACGCCTGGAAAACGCCGGCCAGAGCAAGAGTCTGGTCTTCAAGTGAGCGACTCATGCGCTTGTCTCCTCGATCACTCCGCCACCCAGGCAGATTTCGCCATCATAAAACACCACTGACTGGCCGGGTGTGACGGCGCGCTGGGGCTGGTCAAATACCACCCGAACGCCGCTGTCCATGCTGGTGACGGTACAATCCTGATCGGGTTGGCGATAACGGGTCTTTGCCTTGCAGCGGAATTCCGTGCCCGGGGCCTCGCCTGCAACCCAGTCGATCGGGCCGCTGACCAAACTGCGGGAGAAGAGCAGGGGATGCTGCTTGCCCTGGACAGCGATCAACACGTTTCTGGACAGGTCTTTTTCTGCCACATACCAGGGATCGTCGCCGTAATGGCTCAGGCCGCCGATACCGAGGCCCTGGCGTTGCCCGATGGTATGGTACATCAGACCCTGATGGCGGCCGATCACCTCACCGTCCGGGGTTTCAATGTTGCCTGGCTGGGCGGGCAGATACTGCTTCAGGAAATCGCTGAACTTGCGTTCGCCGATGAAACAGATGCCAGTGGAATCTTTTTTATCGTGTGTGATGAATCCCTGCTCTGCCGCAATCCGGCGAACCTCCGGTTTTTCCAGTTCGCCCACGGGAAAGAGCGTTCTGGCAATTCGGTGGCCGGGAACGGCATGAAGGAAGTAGCTTTGATCCTTGTTCGGGTCCAGTCCTTTCAGCAGTTCTGCCTGGTCGGCTGAAACCTCTCTGCGACGGGTGTAGTGGCCCGTGGCGATGTAGTCGGCGCCAAGCGTAATGGCATAATCCAGAAATGCCCGGAACTTCACTTCTTTATTGCACAGGATATCCGGATTAGGCGTTCGACCTGCCTGATACTCCGACAGGAAATGCTCGAACACCCGATCCCAGTATTCGGCGGCGAAGCTGGCGGTGTGCAGGGTGATGCCAATACGATCTGCAACGGATTGGGCGTCGGCCAGATCCGTCATTGCCGTGCAGTATTCGGTGCCGTCGTCCTCGTCCCAGTTTTTCATGAACAGACCTTCAACCTGATAGCCCTGGTCCTTCAATAGCCATGCGGCAACGGAAGAATCCACACCGCCGGACATGCCGACGATGACTCGGGTTTGTGAAGGTGTTTTGGACGAAAGATGAGTCATGATTGTCGGTAACCGGTTCCCGCAAAAGGGTGCGATACTAGCATTTCAGCGACTTGGCGTCTGCGGTTCGACAATGACATCCAGCGGGAATTCACGTCCGTTTCGGTAATCTTCTATGCATTGAAGCACGAGCGGACTTCTCAATTGCTGCTGCTTCCGGGTCAGTTCCTCCCAGGTCAGCCAATGGGCTGCGATAATGTCGCTGTCCAGCTTGTCTGTCGCTCGGGAGAGCGCGGTTGCTGTAAAACAGAAGCGATAGTAAGTCACTCCGTTTGCGGGTGCTCTGTAGGTGTACATCCCGAGAAAATGGTCCAACCGGACCTTCCAGCCTGTTTCCTCCAGCGTTTCTCGCAGCGCCGCATCGAGAATGCGCTCATTCTCCTCAACATGGCCGGCCGGCTGGTTATAAACGATCTGACCATGACTGTGTTCTTCCACCATCAGAAATCTGCCCTGGTCATCTTCTACGATGACTGCAACTGTGGCGTGAGGTGTCCAGGTCATGATCGTCGATGTCTCCGTCTGGGTTTTCTGGAGGGCGGTTTCTTCGTGTCTGGCGCGTGCACTGTAAGCGTTCTGTAGTCGCCAGGTTTCAGCTGCTCGAGATTCCACTCGCCAATAGCGTAACGGATCAAACGGAGTGTCGGAAATCCCACAGCGGCCGTCATGCGCCTGACCTGACGATTGCGCCCTTCGGTAATCGTCAGCCTGATCCAACTGGTGGGAACCGTTTCCCGATGCCGTACCGGTGGTGTTCGTGGCCATACATCAGGCTGCGGCAGTCGTTCGACTTTTGCTGGACGGGTCAAACCATCTTTCAGCTCAACTCCACAGCGGAGCCTCTCAAGGGCAGTGTCGTCGATATCGCCTTCAACCTGAACCCAATAGGTTTTCGGCATTTTCTGGCCCGGAGAGGCTATCTTGTTCTGCAGCGGTCCACTATCAGTTAGCAGCAGGAGTCCTTCAGAGTCGTAATCCAGGCGACCGGCGGGGTAAACAGAGGGAAGGGAAATCCAGTCTGCGAGGGTAGCGCGCTTATCTTCGCCGTTTTGCGGACGCTCGTCCGTAAATTGGGACAGTACATGAAACGGCTTATTGAAAAGAACCAGGTTGGCCATGGATCAACCAGCGATGTCTGCAGTGCTTTTGTCGGGCAGAGCATAACCGGTATCGCAGTGCCATGCATCCGGCCGGGTTGCGACCCGATAGTTGGCCAGTCTGTCTAGGCTTTGGATCAGCCGTTTACAGCGTGCTGCTGATCCTGGAAAGTGGTATTTTCGGACTCACTCTCCTGACTGGTACTGTCCGATGATGCCTCGGTACGCGCATCGCCGGCCGACTTGGTGTTACGCTGGGGAATGTCCGCGGGGACAATATTGACAGCGTGGATGCCTTTGTCGCTCGGTTTTTTGTCGAAAGTGACCGGCTGACCTGCTTTCAGGGTTTTATACCCTTCCATTTGCACCGATGAGAAATGTGCAAACAGGTCGTCAGTGCAGCCATCTTCAATGATGAAGCCGTACCCTTTGGCATTGTTAAACCATTTGACCTTGCCTTGAGGCATGATGAACTCCCCTGTTCTGTCATTGTCGGACATTTATTGTCTTGTTATTCGACGGATTGCGGTCATTTTGTGTTGTGTTAGCGCGCGTTTGCCTCGCACGACTGGCTTACGGTTACACATTCGTTACGCCAGTTAACAAGATTTTACATTGCTTTCTGGTCATTGGCCAATATTCGTTCAGCTCAAAATGAGAAACGGTACGTATCTATGGTTGAATCCGGGTCTCAGGCTGTATTATTACCATATGCTTAAATAAGGCTTATCCGGGCGGTTCAATGCTTGAAAACCGGGTGAGTGACAACCATCTTAGTTAAGAGGCACCGATTTCCGGTAAAGAATCATGCGGACTATCCAGAATTCTCTACTAGTATTTAATCAGGGAGATGAAGAACAGCCCGGGCGTCAGGATGACGTCAGTACGGCGCCGGAAAAGCCGGCACTTAAGCGTCCGGCACGCTTTCGGGTATTGCTTCTGAACGATGATTACACGCCCATGGACTTTGTAGTGGACGTGTTAATGAAGTTTTTCGGGATGAATGAAGAAAAGGCGACGCAGGTGATGCTGCTCGTCCATACGCAGGGAAAAGCGGTATGCGGGGTTTATTCCCGGGACATCGCAGAAACAAAGGCGGCACAGGTGAACCAGTATTCCTCGGAATGCGAACATCCGCTCCTTTGCGAGATTGAACGTGCGGACTGATAGACCTTGGGGTGGCCCATGCTGAGCAAAGATCTTGAGATTACACTGAATTCCGCCTTCAAAAGTGCGCGTGACAAGCGTCATGAGTTCATGACGGTTGAGCACTTACTGTTGGCTTTGCTCGATAACGAATCGGCAGTGGGCGTCCTGAAAGCTTGCGGTGCAGATCTGGCCCAGCTTCAGGAGGAACTGGTTGAATTTGTGGATTCAACCACGCCACTGATCCCCAGTAACGACAGCGAGCGGGAGACTCAGCCAACGCTGGGCTTTCAGCGCGTGCTGCAGCGGGCGGTATTTCACGTCCAGTCCTCTGGCAAAAAAGAGGTCACCGGTGCCAACGTACTGGTCGCTATTTTCAGCGAGCAGGAAAGTCAGGCGGTGTATGTGCTCAAGAAGCAGAGCATCGCCCGGATTGACGTGGTGAATTTTGTGTCTCACGGGATTTCCCGTGTTCAGGGAGCCGAAGACGAAGGTCACGATCAGGCTTCCCAGGAAGAGGTTGGTGAGGAAGGTTCCTCTTCCAATCCTCTGGAAAATTACGCTACGAATCTCAACGAGCAAGCGCGTCAGGGCCGTATTGACCCACTGATCGGTCGTGAGCACGAGGTTGAAAGGGTCGTCCAGATTCTGGTTCGTCGCCGTAAAAACAACCCGCTACTGGTCGGTGAGGCCGGCGTTGGCAAAACTGCAATTGCTGAAGGCCTTGCCAAGCGCATTGTGGACGGCCAGGTGCCGGACATCATTTCCGATGGCGTGGTGTATTCACTGGATCTGGGCGCGCTGCTGGCTGGTACCAAGTACCGGGGCGATTTCGAGAAGCGTCTGAAAGGGCTGCTGGCAGAGCTGAAGAAAGAAGATCACGCCATTCTGTTCATTGACGAGATCCACACCATCATTGGTGCCGGTTCTGCGTCCGGTGGCGTTATGGATGCGTCCAACCTTCTCAAGCCCATGCTCAGTTCGGGCGAGATCCGGTGTATCGGGTCAACGACCTTCCAGGAATTCCGGGGCATCTTCGAGAAAGACAGTGCGCTGGCTCGTCGATTCCAGAAGATTGATGTCAACGAACCCAGTGTCGAGGACACCTATCAGATCCTGAAAGGGTTGAAATCGCACTTCGAGAAACATCACGACCTGAAATATACCGATCAGGCCTTGAAAGTGGCTGCCGAACTGTCGGAACGTTACATCAACGATCGACACTTGCCGGACAAGGCTATCGACGTGATTGACGAAGCGGGCGCTCATCAGCGGTTGATCAACTCATCGAAGCGCAAAAAGACCATTGATGTGCCAGAAATTGAGGATGTGGTGGCTAACATCGCCCGCATTCCACCGAAGAACGTTTCCAGCAACGATAAAGACCTGCTGCGTAACCTGGAGCGGGATCTGAAGATGACCGTATTCGGTCAGGATCCGGCCATCGAGTCTCTGTCTACAGCGATTAAGCTGGCTCGCGCCGGTTTGAAGGCGCCAGAGAAACCGGAGGGTGCGTTCCTGTTCTCTGGTCCAACTGGTGTCGGCAAGACCGAGGTAACCAAACAGCTTGCAAAAGTGCTCGGCATCGAGCTTGTGCGTTTCGACATGTCTGAGTACATGGAGCGCCATACGGTGTCACGGCTGATTGGCGCGCCTCCGGGCTATGTTGGCTATGATCAGGGCGGTCTGTTGACGGAATCTGTCAGCAAACATCCGCACTGCGTGCTGCTCCTGGATGAAATTGAAAAAGCGCATCCGGAAGTCTTCAACCTGCTGCTGCAGGTGATGGATCACGGCACGCTGACGGACAATAACGGTCGCAAAGCCGATTTCCGTCACGTCATTCTAGTGATGACGACCAATGCCGGGGCAGAGAGCATGGCTCGCCGCTCGATTGGTTTCAATGAGCAGGACCATAGCTCTGACGGCATGGAAATCATCAGCAAGACCTTCACGCCGGAATTCCGCAATCGCCTGGATGGCATCATTCAGTTCGGCGATTTACAGCCGGCAACGATCACCCATGTAGTGGACAAATTCCTCACCGAGTTGCAGGCGCAGCTGGATGAGAAACATGTTGTGCTGCACGTGGATGACGAAGCCAAGGTTTGGCTGGCGGAGAAAGGCTACGACGTCACCATGGGTGCGCGTCCCATGGGTCGCCTGATTCAGGATAAGATCAAACGGCCACTGGCCGAGCAGATCCTGTTTGGGCGCCTGTCCGAAAACGGAGGTGAGGTCCACATTCATCTGAAGGATGATGAGCTGGTGTTTGAGTACGAGGATGAGCCGGCAGAAGCCGTCTGATTCGTCACTGATTCATCCGGACATCAGGCAAACAAAAAGGCCACACTTTCGAGTGTGGCCTTTTTCGTGTTCTGTCAGATGTCGGGTGAGATCAGCGAGCGCGGTAAACGATGCGCCCTTTGCTCAGGTCGTAAGGCGTCAGCTCTACCTTAACTTTATCGCCGGTCAGGATGCGGATGTAGTTCTTGCGCATTTTTCCGGAGATGTGAGCAGTCACAACGTGGCCGTTTTCAAGTTCAACACGAAACATGGTGTTTGGAAGGGTGTCGACAATAACGCCTTCCATTTCAATGACATCTGATTTCGCCATTCAGTAAAAACCTCGTAAATTGGCTTGCTTTGATTTTAAATTGCGCAATTCTGCCTGATTTGACCGGATATGGCAAAAAATCAATGCTGGTCCATGACTTGCCAGTGCCCATCACGCAGGGCTTCGATAGGCTGGAAGCGGGTCTTGTAGTTCATTTTGCGGCATTCGGCTATCCAATAGCCAAGATAAAGATAAGATAGTTCAAGGCGATTTGCCTCTTCAATTTGCCAGAGTATAGCGAAGGTTCCCAGGCTACGGTGCTCGTAGGAAGGCTCAAACACCGTGTAAATAGCAGAAAGGCCTTCGTCCAGTTTATCGACGGCGGCCAGTCCTACCAGTTGGTCCTGATCAAGGATCTCAAGAAACCAGGAGTCCGTTGCGCCTTCAACCAGAAACGATGTGAATTGTTCGCGGGAAGGCGGGTACATGTCGCCATCTGAATGGCGTTGTTCAATATATCGGGAGTAGAGATCGTAGTACCGCTCGGTAAAACTGGCCGTCACCATCCGGCAGGTCAGGTCCGAGTTCTTTTTCAGAACCCGGCGTTGACTGCGGTCTGGCATAAAATCCTCAACTTTCAACCTGACGGGTACGCACGCGTTGCAGTGTTCGCAATGAGGGCGGTAGTAGTGAGAGCCACTGCGGCGGAACCCCAGCGAGGTAAGCTGGCTGTAGAGTCGTTTGTCTACCTGTGCTCGGGGATCCACAAACATGGTGGTGGCCTGCCGGCCCGGAATATAGCTACAGTCGTGGGCGGGCGTCGCAAAGAAAACCAGTGTTCTCAGGTTGCTCATTTAACCCTCCGCGGTCACTGCGTTGGATCTGGCCAACGCCATTGAATGTCCCAGTGGTCGTGGTCGGGGCGCTGGCTGACCGATTCTTTGAGTATAGATAAAAACTCTGTGCGCGGAATAGTGCGCGCTCCCATCCGGATCAGGTGATCGCTTTCTACCTGACAGTCCATCAGACGATAGCCCCATTCTTCAAGTTGTCTTGCCAAATGGACCATCAGGACGCGTGAAGCATTGGTTTCCAGCGAGAACATGGATTCGCCGAAAAAGCAGCGACCCATTGCGATGCCGTACATCCCGCCGACCAGTTCGTTTTTGGGGTTCCAGGCTTCGATGGAGTGGGCAATGCCCTGACGATGTAGTTTGCTGTAGGCGGCGATCATGTCTTCTGTGATCCAGGTGCCTTCCGCACGGGTTTGGGCGCAAAGCCTGATGACTCTGCTGAAGGCCTGGTCACCGGTGATGGTGAAATGCTGTCGGTTAAGGGTTCGTCGCAGGCTTCTGGCGATGTGGATTTCCGATGGGAAAAGCACGCACCTTGGATTTGGTGACCACCAGAGGATGGGCTGGTCGTCGCTGAACCAGGGGAAGATGCCGCTCTGGTAGGCCAGTATTAGCCTGTCTGTTGACAGGTCGCCGCCGATGGCGAGTAAGCCGTCCGGGTCGTCCAGTGCCTGCTCGGGGTCTGGAAACCAGAGTTTTTGGGTGTCTAGCCAGGGGAGTGCGGTCATGTTTTTCTGGCTTTTGTTTTGACTGTGGTGGTGTCAGCAGTCGGGTAGGGGTGCTGGAAACACGCTCCTTCGGCACATCCATGTGGCGCTTGAGCTTCGCCATCCTTGGCTCCGCACAGTTTCCAGCACCCCCACCCGCCTACCTTTTCGAATTTCGGAGTTACCTTCCTTTCAATGAAATCCGGAGCACGTTCAGTCCTGATCCAGAAATTTCTCGGCATCCAGCGCCGCCATGCAACCAAAGCCGGCGGAGGTTACCGCCTGCCGGTAGACGTGGTCAGCCACGTCGCCGGCGGCGAAGACGCCCGGCACGCTGCTCTGGGTGGCCATGCCTTCCAGGCCGGATTTGATGCGGATGTAACCGTTTTCCATGTCCAGTTGGCCCTGGAACAGGTCGGTATTCGGTTTGTGGCCGATGGCAATGAATACCCCTGCCAGATCCATTTCCTGTGTGGAGCCGTCTTTGGTGCTTTTGATGCGCATGCCGGTGACGCCGGTGCCATCGCCCAGGACTTCGTCGAGGGTGTGGTCCCAGACGATTTTCACATTGCCGTTTTCGGCCTTCTCGAACAGCTTGTCCTGCAGAATCTTTTCAGCGCGCAGGCTGTCGCGACGGTGTACCAGAGTAACTTCGTCAGCGATGTTGGACAGGTACAGCGCCTCTTCAACGGCGGTGTTGCCGCCACCGATCACTGCAACTTTCTGTTTTTTGTAGAAGAAACCGTCGCAGGTCGCGCAAGCGGAGACGCCCTGACCCTTGAATTTCTCTTCGGATTCCAGCCCCAGGTACATGGCGGAGGCGCCGGTGGCGATGATCAGAGCGTCGCAGGTGTATTCGCCGTTATCACCCTTGAGGCGATAGGGCTTGTTGCGCAAGTCGGCTTCGTTGATGGTGTCGTAAACCACGTTGGTTTCGAAGCGTTCTGCGTGCTTCAGCATCCGTTGCATCAGTTCCGGGCCCTGGACGCCGTCATTGTCGCCGGGCCAGTTATCAACATCCGTGGTGGTGGTCAGTTGTCCGCCAACTTCGATACCGGTGATCAGGGTAGGCTTAAGGTTAGCCCGGGCGGCGTAGACTGCTGCGGTGTAGCCGGCGGGTCCGGAGCCGAGGATGATCAATCTGGAATGCTTGGTGTCGCTCATGGATGTTTCTCACTTCAATTCAAATGGTCTTGCAACGAATGGTATTTATTCGATAACGGAAACGGAAGTCAGCAAATGCCGTATCCTTTCCTGGCTCTTGCCAGATTCGCCTTGCTCCAGACGATGCTCCGCCACGGCCGGGAAGACGGCCTGTATGTCGTCTGGCAGCACATGATTGCGGCCGTTCATCATCGCCCAGGCTTTTGCGGCCCTAACCAGGCCGAGTCCGGCGCGTGGTGACAGGCCGTAGACAAGGCCGGGCATCTGGCGGCTTTGCTCCAGCAGCCTCTGGACATAATCCAGTAATGCGGGGCTGGTGGTGACTTTTTCAACCGCTTCCTGAAGGTGTTTCAGGTCGTCGACTGCAAGAATCGAGGACAGTCGGTCCGTCAGGACTCGTCGGTCTTCACCTTCCAGCAATTCTCGCTCTGCCCGGGGGTCAGGGTAGCCAAGCCGGATGCGCATCAGAAAGCGGTCAAGCTGGGATTCGGGCAGGGGATAGGTGCCGCCCTGTTCAATCGGATTCTGGGTGGCAATGACGAAAAAAGGCTTGGGCAACGGCCGGGTTTCACCTTCAATCGAGACTTGGCGCTCTTCCATGGCTTCGAGCAAGGCGCTTTGAGTTCGGGGTGATGCCCGGTTGATTTCGTCGGCCAGTACTACCTGAGCAAAAATGGGCCCGGGATGGAACACAAGAGTGCCTGCTTCCCTGTCATACATCGAAAAGCCGAGCACGTCAGCCGGCAGCAGGTCATTGGTGAACTGGATTCGCTTATAGCTCAGGCCCATGACTTTGGCCAGGGCGTGCGAGAGGGTCGTTTTGCCCATGCCAGGTATGTCTTCAATGAGCAGATGGCCTTGGGCCAGCAGACCGCAGAACGCCAGGCGTACCTGATGCTCTTTGCCCAGCAGGATGCTGTTCAGTGATTCGATGACCTGATCTGTTCTCGCCTTCATGCGCTCATCAGTCCCTTACCCGTTTAGTGATGTCGCCGTAGGCATCAATGCGACGGTCACGTAGATACGGCCAGATGCGGCGAATCGATTCACTTCGGTGTCGGTCGATGGTGGCCGAAAGAACGGTTTCAGACGATTCGTCAGCACGGGTCAGGAATTCGCCCTGCGGTCCACAGATAAAACTATTGCCCCAGAAGCGGATGCCGTCGGTGGCGCCAGACGGATCGGGTTCCGTACCGGTGCGATTGGGTGCGATGACAGGCAGGTTGTTGGCCACGGCATGGCCGCGTTGAACTGTCACCCAGGCCTCGAGCTGTCGCGCTTGTTCATCCGGGTCATCGGTGACATCCCAGCCAATGGCAGTGGGGTAGATCAGAAGCTCGGCGCCGGCCAGCGCCATCAGACGCGCGGCTTCCGGATACCACTGATCCCAGCAGACCAGAACGCCGAGTCGGCCGACACTGGTGTCGATGGGCGTGAAGCCGCTGTCACCGTTATTGAATGTGGCGTCACCAGGGGTGAAATAAAACTTTTCGTAGAAGCCGGGATCGTCCGGGATGTGCATCTTTCGATACATGCCCGCCATGGTTCCGTCGGAGTCAAATACCACCGCGGTGTTGTGGTAAACGCCGTTCATGCGCCGTTCAAATACGGAACCTACGATAACCACCTCCAGTTCCTTTGCCAGAGCTTCCAGTCGCTTGGTTGTTGGGCCAGGTACAGGCTCGGCAAGATCAAAAACGCGGGTGTCTTCGGTCTGACAGAAATAGCGAGTAGCGTGCAGCTCCTGAAGAACCACCAGTTGATGGCCATCGGATGCGGCGTGGCGCACCAGGCGCTCGGTGGTGTCGAGGTTCTGGTCTTTGTCATCGCCACACTGTTGCTGAATGGCGGCCACTTTCAGCATACGGGTATTGGTGTTACCGGTGTGTTCCGCCTGATCGGTCATGGATTCACGACTCCTGCGGGCAATTGCATGGTCACGCAATGAAGGCTGCCATGCTGAGTAATCAATGGTCTGCAATTGATGGCAACGATCTCCCGTTCCGGGAACAGGCTATTAATGATATCCAGAGCTTCGTTGTCCTGCGGCACACCGTAGACAGGAACCAGCACCGCATCATTAACGATCAGAAAATTGGCATAAGTAGCCGGAAGTCGTTCGCCGTCTTCATCGAAGATGGCATCCGGCCAGGGCAGAGCCGTCAGTTTGTAGCGAGATCCGTCGGCCCGACGAAACTGCATCAGATCATCTTCCATTGCGGCCAGAGCGCTGTAGTGCTCGTCGCTTGCATCCGGGCAGGCGACATAGCAGATATGATCTTCAGCGCAGAAACGGGCCAGGGTATCGATGTGGCTGTCTGTGTCATCGCCGGCCAGATACCCATGGTTTAGCCAGAGCACCCGTTCTGCGCCCAGAGTCTCTTTGAGCATGGCTTCAATGGCTGATCGGTCCAGCTCTGGATTGCGTGAGGGTGCCAGCAGGCATTCGGTGGTTGTCATCAGTGTGCCCGCACCGTCGGATTCCAGCGACCCGCCTTCCAGCACGAAGTCCACTGGTACCAGCGGAGTGGTTCCAAAACTGCCAAAATTGGCCAGATGTTGGTTGAGCGCGTTGTCTTTTTCCCAGGCGAATTTCCCGCCCCAGGCATTGAATCTGAAATCGAGCAGCTCGGTTTTGCCTTCGCTTGTTCGCAGCGCAATGGGGCCATGGTCGCGGGCCCAGGTATCGTCTGCAGGAGCAGGAACACCGATCACACGCCCAGGAAGTTGGTACTTCTCGGCGTACTGGTTCAGCTCTCGTTCCAGTGACTGGAGCCGTAACACGTGTTCGCAGCTGACGAGCAGGTGTTGAAATCTCAATACGGCCCGGGCGATATCCAGAAATACGGGCTCGACCTCATCCAGCACCGAACTCCAGTCCGTGCCGGGATGGGGCCAGGTGAGCATAACAGCGCTTTGAGGTTCCCACTCAGCGGGCATCACAGGTCTGGAAGTCAAGATAGGCGCACCTTGTTAAAAAGCGGTCATTCTAACGAACAGACTGCGTTGCGTCAGGAGATGAAGCCGGATTTTTAGCGATTGTGCTTGAGAACGGAGTGGATCACCCGGTTGCCTTCGAAATAGACAACAAAATTCTCGTAGTGCCACTGAGTAATGGGTGGCTCGCCGACAGGGCCGGTGATTGACTGTGGATCGCCCCAGGCGTTGCGGACAGAGGATTCGCTCAGGCCGTTACGGGGCAGATCTTGCTGCAGGCTGCGCTGTGTCTGGCTTTTCACTGACATTTTCAGCTCTTCCGCGACGGTGATGCCCGCCGGTGCCAGCAACATGGTGGCAGTGGCTGTGGCAGCACAAAGGATCTGCATTGCGCGATTTTTCATCAGTGACTCACTCCCTGGCTTGTTCTGCCCGATCTGAAAACGATATGCCGGACGTTTATAAATTGTAATTTGCGACAGATTGCCTCAAAAAACCACCCTAAATCTGTGACGTTTGGTGAATTTCTGGAGGATTCGCCTTCATTATTCGTTCTGACGTTGACGGATCTGCCATTTGAATACGTATCGGGCAATTTGCTGGCGATCAGCGTCATGGATGTTCGAAAACTCCGTGTGAATGCGGTAACAGTGGGCCTCCGCTGGCTCTACCGAGACTATTTCTGCAGTGGCGAGGGGCTGATACAGCTCGGGAGGCAAGGTCAGACGCACGGCGATACGCTCGCCGACGGCAAAATCGTCTATTGTGGAGTAAAAGGAAAGGCCTCCCTCGCTGAGCGTGACCTCCTGCCAATCCTCTGGTTGCAACGGATTTTGCTCAAAGGCCATAATGCGCTCCAGCGTATCGAGCTTGCCATTGACTGATTTGATCAGCGACGCCAGAAGTCTGTCCCGTTCTGCGAGAGCGGCCAGCTGAGAGCGCACGTCCTGATCCAGACGACGATATTCGGTACGCAGAGTGTCCAGATGGTCGCCGTTAAAAAGGCTTTCCGGAGTGCTGTCCTCGGTAATCTGACGTTTGATTTGCAGGCCGACTCGATCGCTGATGCGATAAAAATCCCGTCTGTCTTCGGGCAGATTGTTAGGGTCAGACCTCTCGTGATCGGTACCTTGCGCGGCCATTGATACTCCATAGCGCATTATTTTTGTTTCATAGTAGTAGTTTAGCAGCTTCCTGCCCGACCGTAGACGGCAGGGAATTCGAAGCACCAGAAGGCAGCGACAGGCTCCTCCCAATGTTCAGACCCCTATCACTATACATCGGCTTGCGGTACACCGCTGCCAAGCGACGTAACCACTTTATTTCTTTCATATCTCTGACTTCAATGATCGGCCTGATGCTGGGTGTGGCGGTATTGATTATCGTCCTTTCAGTAATGAATGGATTCGATCGTGAGCTTAAACAACGCATCCTGGGCATGGTTCCTCATGCAGTGATTCAGGGCAATCCGGATCTTACCGACTGGGAATCGGTTGATCGCGAAGTAGAGACCCATCCTTCGGTTCTGGCTGCGGCCCCGTTTATACAGGGGCAGGGCATGGTAACCGGTGGAGGCAACGTGCGTGGCGTGGTGCTTAACGGCGTTCTGCCGGATCAGGAACGCACCGTCTCCATCATTGAAAACCACATGATTTCCGGTGGGCTGGAGGATCTGAAATCCGGTGATTTCGGCATCATTATCGGCAAACAAATGGCCGCCAGCCTACGGCTGGGCTTGGGAGACAAAGTCACCGTCGTTCTTCCAGAGGCATCCGTTACTCCGGCTGGCGTGCTTCCGCGTTTGAAACGGTTTACGGTTCGAGGGGTTTTCAGCGTCGGAGCGGAACTGGATGGCAATTACACCCTCATTCACATGGACGACGCGTCAAAGCTGATGCGCACGGCGGGCAAGGCTCAGGGCGTCCGGCTTCTGGTTGACGACCTTTTCAAGGCGCCCAAAGTGGCGGAAGAAGTGGCTGGACAACTGTCCGGGCGCCACTACATTTCCGACTGGACTCGAACTCACGGCAACTTGTTCCAGGCCATTCGGATGGAAAAGACCATGATCGGCCTGTTACTGATGTTTATCGTGGCGGTGGCGGCTTTCAATATCGTTTCAACGCTGGTTATGGTGGTCACCGACAAAACCGCTGACATCGCCATTCTGCGAACCATGGGCGCAACTCCGGGCCGGATCATGCGAATTTTCATTGTCCAGGGCGCAGTGATCGGCCTGACGGGTACGATTGTCGGCACCGCACTGGGTATTCTTGGCGCCTATAACATCAGTGCATTCATCGCCTGGTTGGAAGCCGTGATCGGGCACCAGTTCCTGAGCTCGGATGTCTATTTCATCAGCTATCTGCCGTCTCAGCTGCTTTGGCAGGACGTGTACATCATCAGCGGTGCCGGCCTCGCGATGAGTCTACTGGCAACCATCTATCCGGCCTGGCGTGCGTCGCGGGTTGATCCGGCGGAGGCCCTTCGATATGAGTGATAAAGCAATAGTCGGTGCCGAGCAGTCGATGGTTATCGACTGCGAAAAAGTGACCCGAACTTACAGTGAAGGGCCGAGCGAGCTGACGATTTTCTCCGATATCTCCCTCAAGGTGGCTGCCGGCGAGACCATCGGTATTGTTGGTAGCAGCGGTGCCGGAAAAACTACTTTGCTGAACCTGTTGGGCGGGCTTGACCGGCCTTCGTCCGGTCATATATCAATCTGTGGCCAGGACATACATCGGCTGAGTGAAGCTGCCAGAGCCAGGTTCAGGAATCACCATCTGGGCTTTGTGTACCAGTTTCACCATCTGCTGCCTGAATTCTCGGCACTTGAGAACGTCATGCTGCCGGGAACGCTTTCTGGGCAGTCGGTGAAACAGGCTACAGAGCGCGCATCCAGCATGCTTGATCGGGTCGGGCTGGCCAGTCGCCTGCAGCACAAACCCGGCGAACTGTCAGGCGGAGAGCGCCAGCGCGTGGCTATTGCTCGGGCGCTGGTCAACGAGCCGGATTGCGTCTTAATGGATGAGCCGACTGGTAATCTTGACGAGCAGACCGGGCAGGGTGTTCAGGCGCTGATAGAAACGCTGCGTGATCAGATTGGTATCGCATTCGTTCTGGTGACTCATGACATGGCCATGGCTCGCAGCCTGGGTCGTGTGCTCCGGCTGGAGCAGGGGCAGCTGCATCAGGAGTCCTGATCAATCGGCTGCCTTGTCTGTTTACGTTCTTGCCAGTCCTTTCTGACTTTGCGTCGCCAAAGGTACTGAATGATCAGATAGGACGAGCACGCTGCAATGGTCGCCACCAGAAGTGAACCCAGATAGAGCGGGATGCCGATATCCATCAAGCGTTCGCTGATCCAGCTCCATGAAAGATTGAACTCAAAATCAAGCACCGGTCGATCCAGTATCATGGCGCCGATCTTATAGTTGAAGTAAAACATGGGCGGCATGGTGATGGGATTGCTGATCCACACCAATACGACAGATAACGGTAGGTTAGCGTTGAACCAGATAGCACAGAACGCGGCAGCGATCATCTGAAACGGCATTGGGATAAACGTAAAAAAGATACCGATCAGAAAGGCGCGTGCCACACAGTGGCGATTGATGTGCCAGAGGTTCGGTTCATGAAGAACATCGCCCAGAAAGTGCAGCGATTGGATCGCTCTCACTCGCTCGGGCGTCGGTAAATACCGTTTCATGAACTTCTTTGGCATAGGGAAGTTCTGTCGACAATTAAGGGGACAAGGATTGTCCGGAAGTTTAGTGGCCAGGGTTGGCCTCGCCTGCTTTGGTAGCGGCGTTATCTTACTGTATGGCCAGACGGCTTTGCCACCTCTGCACTGGGTTATCTTAGTGACAGCGTTGGCCTTTTTGCCACCCCTGTATGGAAGAATCTCCGGTCGAAAACTTCCGGGCACTTTTCTTTGCGTAATGATTGCTGCTTTCCTGGCCGGCTTTGCCTGGTCGATCTGGCAAGCCAAAACGCAACTCGCGGAGCGCCTGCCCCAATCAATGGAAGGCAAAATAGTGAGTGTCTCAGGCACCCTGTGTGGAGTGCCCGAGCCCGGAAGTTTTGGCAGTGTCAGGTTTCCATTCTGTGTGTCTCAATGGCACCACCTTGACGCGGAAAATCTCCCTTCTCGACTGCGACTGTCCTGGTACGGCGAAGACGCTCGCAGAGATTTGCCGCCGCAGTTGCGACTGACCGTTGTTCTGAAGCGTCCCCACGGTGCGGTTAATCCCCGCGGATTTCGTTACGAATCCTGGCTGTTCCGTCAGGGCTACGGAGCAACCGGGACCATTCGGGCTGTCGAGCCAGATCTCTCAGTGCCGTGTGGCATCACCTGCCATTATCATCGGTGGCGTGGAACACTGGTCGACGGCCTGAAAGCTCATTTGGGAAATGCAGAGTCGGCGCCGCTGATTGCCTCTCTGATGTTGGGCTACCGGGGTGACCTTGAGGCTCATCACTGGCAGGTCCTGAAGGCAACGGGCACCATTCATCTGGTCGCGATATCCGGTCTTCACCTGGGTCTGGTCGCCATTGCTGCGGGATTTCTGATTCGGCGGCTGCTGATCTGGGCGCCGGAACCCTGGCTTTCCCCCGCGCGCCTGCGGGTAATCACTTTCGCAATGGTGTGTTCAGTTACGTTAATTTATGCATTGGCGGCGGGTTTTTCCGTTCCTACCCGGCGTGCGCTTCTCATGGTTATGGTCGCTTGTTGGTGGGTGCTTTCTGCCCGTAAAAGTCAGCCGTTTGATGCGGTACTGATCGCCTTTTTTCTGGTGTTACTGCTCGATCCACTGTCTCCTCTGGACCAGGGTTTCTGGTTATCGTTTGGTGCCGTGGCGGTGCTGACCCTGGTGTTCAGCGGGCTTCTTGGTCAGAAACCCTGGTGGCAGAGCTTGATTCTGGCGCAAGTGGCGATATTCGCTGCACTCTGGCCTATTCTGGCTTTTCTGGACCAGGGACAGCCAGCAATCGGATTTGTCGCAAACCTTATTGCCATTCCTCTGGTTTCACTTCTGGTGATGCCTGCGATCTTCGCGTGCGCAGTGATTCTGCTGTTGGCACCAGGCATTGGCGACCTGGCTATCGGTGGCCTGGACATGCTGTTGGGCGGCTTCTGGTGGTTTCTTCAGGGAATATCAACGATTGAACTTCCGCTCTTGATGCCGCCAATGAGTCAATTGATCCCTGCCGCAGTCGTTATCGTTCTGGCACTGGTACTTCCTTTCACCGGATTCCGGCTGATGGCGGTCACGGTCGTGATTTTCTGGCTGACGTTTTCGGCGGTATATGTGGTTCAGCCTCTTGGAGCCAATAAGAATCCCTATACTCTGTCGGAAGTGTGGGTCTGGGATGTCGGGCAGGGTCTTTCGTTGCTGGTTCGACACGAGGGTAGAACCCTGCTTTACGACACCGGCCCGGAACTGGAGGGCGTATACTCTGCGGTTGAATCGGTGGTGGTACCGAATCTTCGGGCGCTTGGCATTGAACACATTGATACCCTGGTCATCAGCCATG
Organism: Marinobacter sp. CHS3-4; assembly: GCF_030053415.1. Lineage (GTDB taxonomy): Bacteria > Pseudomonadota > Gammaproteobacteria > Pseudomonadales > Oleiphilaceae > Marinobacter. Next base: position 569,308 of record NZ_JASGBJ010000002.1, on the reverse strand, counting down.
CTGATAATGACCACTCGGGCGGCATTCCGCAGCTGCACGAGCACGTTTCAGTGGGCCGGATTATCAGCGGCGAACCGGAAAGGCTGCGGAAAAGGTTGGATTCAGAGCTTGGTGGTCGGGTTGAATTCTGTGAGTCTTCCAGGATTTCACAACGGTCTTTTTCTTACTGGCGTTCCGTGGAAGGCGCGCAAGGCAATGACGCGTCCTGTGTACTAACCTTGTCATTCAATCAAGGTCGTCAGACGCTGATTCTGAGTGGCGACATCAGTGAACAGGCCGAGCGGGCCTTTCTTGATGAACAGGGCGAATTGGAGGCGATCAGAAGCAGCCATTTGGTGGTCCTTGCGCCCCATCATGGTAGTAAAACATCGTCTTCCCGGTACTGGGTGGATGCATTGCAGCCTGACACGGTGGTTTTCAGCGCTGGCTACAGGCACCGGTACGGCCATCCGCATCCAGAGATTGTAAGCCGCTACGAAGCCAGTGGCAGCAGGGTGTTTAATACAGCTTCTTCGGGCGCCATACGTCTAGTGTTCGGGCTGGAAGACGTGATAGTGGAGGAAGCAAGAACATCGGCGCCGTTCTGGATCCGTCGGGGCACTGGTGCAGATTAGCCTGCAATTTCTGCTTGCTGGCGGGTGTAGCGAGTATAGAGAGCTATGCTAAAGTGTCGCCGCTTACAAACAATAGTCGCGCGGCTTGTAAATAATCAGGGAGACCCAGCGTGTTCGAGCTTCTGAAAGCGGGTGGCATCCTTATGGTGCCAATCATTGCCTGTTCCATTCTCGCCCTTGCCATCATTCTTGAGCGGTTTTATTCGCTCCGGCCCTCGAGGGTAGCGCCTCAGCAAACCATTAATGAGCTCTGGCGCTGGATCAAAAAGAAAGAATTAAATGGCAGAAAGCTCAAAGCGCTGCAAGGGTCGTCTCCGCTGGGCAGGATACTGGCAGGCGGTCTGATGAACGCCAAGCACGGCCGCGAAATCATGAAGGAAAGCATCGAGCATGAAGCCAGCCAGGTCATCCACGATCTCGAACGCTTCCTGAACCCGCTTGGCACTGTGGCAACGATTACCCCTTTGTTAGGCCTTCTGGGTACCGTCATCGGTATGATCAAGGTCTTTGCCGAGATTCAACTGGCGGGGGTTGGCAATGCGGGCAATCTGGCGGGAGGCATTTCCGAGGCATTAATCACAACGGCTTCCGGGCTGAGCGTTGCGATTCCGGCGCTGATTTGCCACCGCTACTTCATCCGCCGCGTGGATGAGTTGGTGGTAGGGATGGAACAGGAAGCCATCAAGCTGGTTGAGGTGGTCCACGGCGACCGCGAAATCGACGTGGAAGGAGCCTGAACACCGTGAAGTTCAAGCGCCAGAGAAGCCAGGAAGTTGGCGTCGACCTGACCCCTCTGATCGACGTGGTGTTCCTGCTGCTGATTTTTTTTATGGTGTCGACCACCTTCACAAGAGAGAGTCACCTGAACATTGAGCTGCCCGAAGCCAATGGCGAGCGATCAGAGCAGCAAGCTGAGCTGATTGACGTGGTGATCAATTCCGATGGTCAGTACCGACTGAATGACCGCGCCCTGGTCAATAATCGCAGGGAAACCCTTGAGCGGGCGGTAAAAGAACTGGCGGGTAGCGACACCTCTTTGCCATTCATCATTACGGCCGATGCCAGAACGCCTCATGAATTTGTGGTGCGTGCTATGGATGTGGCGGGTTCTTTGGGTTTCGCCAAACTGAGCATCACAACCGAGCGCCAGGGTGAGTCCAAGTGACAGAGTCGAAGGACTACTCTGCCCGGCCGAAGAACCCTGATTCCAATTGGGAGACCTACAAACGACTCCTGGCTTACGTAAAGCCGTTTTGGGTGGCGTTTCTGCTGTCTGTACTGGGCAATGTTATCTACGCTGGTGCCTCCACGGGTATGGCTGCAGCCATGGAGTACGTGATCACCGCCCTGGAGAACCCGACCGACGAAAATCGCATTCTGCTTACCCTGACCATTGTTGGTGTGTTCGCCTTACGTGGTCTGGGCACCTTTCTGGGCCAGTATTTTATCAATTACGTGGGTCGAAACGTGATCAACGCGCTCCGTCAGGACGTGTTTGACCGCCTGCTGAAGCTGCCGTCCTACTATTTCGACGCCAACGCCTCTGGCCGACTGGTGTCCAAGCTGACCTTCAACGTGGAGCAGGTGGCTGCCGCCACCAGCAACGCCATCACGATCATGTTCCGGGAAGGGCTGACCATACTAGGTCTTCTTGGCTTCATGTTTTACACCAACTGGAAACTGACCCTGCTTTTCCTGGTTGTCGGCCCGCTGATCGGTGCTGTTGTAACCTATGCCAGTCGCCGATTCCGCAGGATCAGCCAACGTATCCAGTCGTCCATGGGCGATATCACCCATGTCGCATCCGAAAGCATTACCGGTTATCGCGTCGTGCGGGTGTTCGGTGGCCAACACTATGAGCGGGAACGTTTCCGCGAGATGAACGACAAGAACCTCAAGCAAAGCCTGAAGATGGCGACAACTCAGGCCGTCAGTGTGCCGGTGATCCAGTTACTTGTGGCGTTTGCGATTGCGTCACTGGTCTGGACCATGCTGTCACCGGGCATTCGCAGTGGCATGACGACGGGCGAACTGGTGGCTTTCATCACGGCGGCGTCGACAATGTCCAAGCCCATCCGGCAGGTCACCTCGGTTCACGCTGAGATCCAGAAGGGCGTGGCCGCGTCGCACGATGTTTTCTCAACCATGGATGAACAGCCGGAAAAAGATGAGGGCACCTATCAGCCTGATCGCGTTGAGGGGCGCATCGAGTTTGATCAGGTGTCTTTCCGCTACGGCGAAGAACTGGACGATGTGCTGAAGAACATATCAATGACCATCCCCCCTGGGCAGAGCGTTGCACTCGTGGGTCGTTCCGGAAGTGGCAAGTCGACCCTTGTCAGCCTGCTGCCGCGCTTCTACGAATACTCCGGAGGTGACATTCGTCTGGATGGACATTCACTTCCGGAATTCTCGCTGGAAGCGCTCCGAGCCCAAATTGCACTGGTCACTCAGAATGTGGTTCTGTTTAACGACACGGTGGCAGCCAACATTGCCTATGGTGTTTTGCGTGAATGTTCAGAAGAACAAATTCGCGAGGCAGCGGCAAAGGCGCACGCGCTGGAATTTATTGACCGGATGCCTGACGGAATGCAAACCGTCATCGGCGACAACGGGATTATGTTATCCGGTGGGCAGCGTCAGCGACTGGCCATTGCTCGGGCGCTCTTGAAAGATGCGCCTGTTCTGATTCTCGATGAAGCCACATCGGCTCTGGATACCGAGTCTGAACGCCACATCCAGGAGGCACTGGAAACGGTCATGCAGGGTAGAACCACGCTGGTCATTGCGCACCGTCTGTCGACCATCGAGAAGGCCGATCGTATTCTGGTGATGGAAGCGGGTGAGATCGTGGAGTCGGGCGCTCACAAAGAGCTTCTGGCCAAAGGGGGTGCCTACGCTCAGCTTCACCAGATGCAATTCAGCGAGCAGGGATGACCGGCTGGATTGATCGCCTCTGGTACAGCAACAGCCGCCCGTTGTGGCCGCTGTATCCGCTGGCCTGGTTATATCGGTTCATTGCTGAAAAACGTCGAAGAGAGGCCTGGCAGGCGAAGGATTCTCCGATAACGGTTCCGGTTGTGGTGGTGGGGAACATTACTGCAGGAGGCACCGGCAAATCGCCGCTGACCGCTATGCTGGCAAAACTGCTTGTCGAGCAAGGTTGGAAACCGGTCATTCTGACGCGGGGCTATGGCGGTAAATCTGAACATTATCCCATGCAGGTGACTGAGGACACGCCACCAGATGAAGCGGGTGACGAGCCTGTGATGCTGGCAGAGCTGACCAATTGTCCCGTTGTGGTGGATCCAGACCGGCGACGGGGAGCTCTCTGGTCGCTGGAAACAGAGCTTGGGAATATCTTTCTTTGTGACGACGGGCTTCAGCACTATCGGCTGCCGCGAGACCTTGAAATTGCCGTCTTTGACGGTCAGCGTGGCATAGGCAACGGTGCTCTGATACCTGTTGGACCATTGCGGGAACTGCCGGATCGCCTGGCGTCTGTTGATTTCGTTGTAACCAATGGTGGCTGGCTTGATGACATCGAACACGATCACCAATACAGCATGACACTGGCACCGACATCCTTGAGAAATCTGACGACGGGGCAACGTTTGCCCGTCGATGAACTCAAGGGAAAATCCGTGACGGCGGTTGCTGGAATCGGCAATCCCGGCCGGTTTTTCGATACACTAAGAGCTCTCGGCGCAGAGGTCACTGAGCGGGCACTGCCGGATCATCACCAGTTCCGTCCTCAGGATCTGAAGTGCGGGCAGCATCAATGGTTGCTAATGACCGCTAAAGACGCCGTAAAATGCCGCGGCCAGTCTCTGCAGAATGCCTGGGTTCTGGAAGTTGAGGCCCAGTTGCCAGAGGCATTTTCGAAGGCTTTTATCAGTGCGCTGGGCCGTTGAAATAGAGCATTTGCAGCGCAACCGACAGAAGGTGAACAGTAGAACGTTATGGATAAGAAACTGATGGCTTTGCTGGCGTGTCCCGTCTGCAAGGGAGACCTGAAACTGAACGACGAGCGCACCGAACTGGTGTGCTATCAGGACGCCATGGCCTTTCCGATTCGGGAAGGTATTCCGGTTATGCTCAGTGCCGAAGCCCGTACACTGACTACGGATGAGCGTCTGGACAAACGCTAACGGAATTTTCTATGTCTTACATCGTGGTCATACCAGCTCGCTATGCGTCCACTCGCCTACCGGGCAAGCCCCTTGCGGATATTGCGGGTAAGCCCATGATCCAGCACGTCTACGAGCGTGCCTGTGAGAGCCATGCATCCCGTGTGGTTATCGCAACCGACGATGAACGTATTGAGTCGGCCTGTCAGGCTTTCGGGGCGGAAGTGGTGATGACCTCTGCTGGTCATGCCAGCGGCACAGATCGACTCGAGGAGGTGGCTCGTAAGCTGCAATTCCAGTCACGTGATCGCGTGGTGAACGTTCAGGGCGACGAGCCACTGATTCCCCCGCAACTGATTGATCAGGTGGCCGCCAACCTTGAAGCTTATCCTGATGCCGCCATTGCAACGCTTAGCGAGGCAATCACGGATCCGACCACTTTGTTTAACCCTAACGTCGTCAAAGTGGTCTGCGACGCCAGAGGCATGGCGCACTATTTCAGCCGCGCCCCCATTCCCTGGGGGCGAGACGAATGGCAGCAGGGGATGCCGTCCGTCGAATCAATCGTTCTGCCGACGTCTACCCGCTATTTTCGACACATTGGCATCTACGGCTATCGGGTCAGCCTGCTGCAGTCGTTTGTGGAATGGCCAGCGGCACCAACGGAAGTGACCGAGTCTCTTGAACAGCTGAGAGCTTTATACAACGGTGCGCTTATCCATGTGGAAGAGGCCTGCGTCACGCCGGCGGGCGGGGTTGATACTCAGGAGGATCTGGACCGTCTGCGCGCAAGCTTTGAAAGGCAAGGAGAATCCTATGACTGAATCTGTCAGCGTCCTGTTCGTGTGCCTGGGAAATATCTGTCGTTCACCCACGGCTGAGGGGGTGTTTCGTCAGGTGGTTGAGCAGGCGGGTCTGGCTGATCGAATCAGAATTGATTCCTGTGGCACCGGTCACTGGCATGTCGGCAAAACACCTGACGCAAGGGCACAACAAGCCGCTTCTCAACGAGGGGTTGATATAAGCCAGTTAAGAGCCAGGCAATTTCAGGAGTCTGATCTGGTCGATTTCGATCGTGTTCTGGTGATGGACAAGCAGAACCTCTCTGACACCCTCAGGGTCTGGGAGCGAGTCGGTGGCGCCAAGCCGGAACTGTTCCTGAGTTACGGCCGCTCAGGCCACGATGAAGTGCCTGATCCGTATTACGGCGGTGATCAGGGGTTTGAAGTGGTGCTGGACCTGATCAATGAAGCCAGTGAAGGGTTGCTGGCGAAGCTTCGGGAGTCGCTGCGTTGACTGGTGGCCCCTTGATCCGGGAATGGGTGAGTCTGCGAAGCAAGAACAGCCTGGGTATTGCGGCAAGCGCGCAGTTTTTCTCCCAAGCCCGGTCGCTGGAAGATCTACGCGACGCGCTGAACTGGGCAGACGCCAAAGATTTAAAGACCCTGGTTCTGGGTGGTGGAAGCAACCTGGTTTTTGCCGGCGATTTCTATGGACTGGTACTGCAGGTGTCCATCCTCGGTCGTCGTTGGCATGAGGTTGAGAACGACGGCGCTACCCTGGAACTGGGTGCGGGTGAATCCTGGCATGATTGCGTGCTGTACGCCGCAAAGGCCGGGTACCGGGGGATTGAAAACCTCGCCCTGATACCTGGTACTGTCGGGGCAGCTCCGGTGCAAAATATCGGTGCTTATGGTGCCGAACTGAAAGACACGCTGGTGGATGTCACGGCGCTGGATCGGGCTACGGGGAAGAGCATCACATTGTCCAATGAGGCGTGTGATTTCAGTTATCGAGACAGTCTTTTCAAGCGCCACCCCGGGCGCTATGTCATTACGAGCGTTCGGCTAAGGCTATCCCGGTCACGGCCGCTACAGCTGGATTATCGTGACCTGGCTGAATACTTTTCAGACCAGGACACGGATCATTTAACGCCTGCGGATGTGGCCCAGGCGGTGATGGCCGTTCGTCGCAGAAAGCTACCCGATCCGAGCCAGCTTCCCAACGTAGGAAGCTTTTTCAAAAATCCGATCATTTCGATCTCAGACTGGCAAGCGCTGCAAAAACGCCATCCGGACATTGCCGGTTACCCGGATGACTCGGTGGCCAAGGTGGCGGCAGCCTGGTTGATAGATCAGTGCGGCTGGAAAGGGTATCGGGATGACAAAGTGGGCGTCCACAACCGCCAGGCACTCGTGCTGGTGAATCATTCGGACGGCAATGGGCAGGATATCCTGAACCTCGCGTCACGCATTCGCCAGGACGTACAGAGCCGATTCGGGATTGAGCTTGAAATGGAGCCCGGCATCGTCGGTGACTGATCACCGGGCTCTTTTCAGACCGGCTTACAGGCCGCCGCGGGGCGACTTGTTGATCAGGAAAGGCAGGGCTCCGTCAAGTGCGATGTCCTGTTTCTCTGCGTCTCTGCGGCCTTTGTATTCGAGGGTTTCTGCCTGAAGGCCGCGATCCGATACTACGAAGCGGTGCGGAATCCCCATCAGTTCGATATCCGCAAACTTGACTCCCGGGCGCTCATTGCGGTCATCCAGCAATACGTCATAGCCCGCCTGTTTCAGCTGTGAATACAGGCGTTCGCCAGCTTCCTGGACAGCCGGTGACTTGTGCCCGTTCAGCGTCACAATAGCCACTTCGAAGGGGGCAATGGCCTCTGGCCAGATAATGCCCTTATCATCGTGATTCTGTTCGATCGACGCCGCCACGATGCGAGAGACACCAATGCCATAACAGCCCATTTCCAGGGTGGCAGCCTTTCCATTTTCGTCCAGCACTGTGGCGTTCATGGCCGTGCTGTATTTGTTGCCAAGCTTGAAGATGTGGCCCACTTCAATACCCCGACGAATCTCCAGAATGCCCTTGCCATCGGGGCTGTCGTCGCCTTCTACAACATCCCGAAGATCTTCAATGCGGTCTAGTGGGGCATCCCGTTCCCAGTTTACGCCGGTGAGGTGGTAACCCTCTTTGTTGGCACCACAGACAAAATCCCCAAGATGGGCTGCACTGCGATCCACGATCACCGGGATTGGCAGGTTCACCGGGCCGATCGAGCCTGGCTTGCAGCCGACGGCTTTCTCGATTTCCTCGTCGGTGGCCATGGTCAACGGCTCGGCCACGCCCTTTAGATTCTCTGCCTTGATGTCGTTCAGGCTATGATCGCCGCGAAGCACCAGGGCGATTATTCCGCTGTTTCCGTTTTCATCCTCTTCGGCTTTAACCAGGAGCGTTTTGACCGTTGAGGCAGGATGTGTATTCAACAGCTTGCAAACGGCATCAATGGTTTTTTGATCCGGTGTGGCGACTTCTTGCATGTCTTCTGAAGGCGCTGGGCGATCTCCTTGAGGCGGGAGTGCCACGGCTTTTTCAATGTTTGCGGCGTAATCGCTTTCGGTACTGAACACGATGGCGTCTTCACCGGACGATGCCAGCACATGGAATTCATGTGATGCACTGCCACCGATCGCGCCTGAATCGGCCTCTACCGGCCGGTAGTCAAGCCCCAGGCGGTCAAAGATCGAGCAGTAAGTGCGATGCATCACCTGATAGGTTTCGTTCAGCGATTCTTTCGACACATGGAAAGAGTAGGCGTCTTTCATGATGAATTCCCGCGCACGCATGACGCCGAAACGAGGGCGTCGCTCATCGCGGAATTTTGTCTGAATCTGATAGAAATTGGCCGGCAGCTGTTTGTAGCTTTTCAGCTCATTCCGAATCAGATCGGTGATCACTTCTTCGTGGGTTGGGCCAAAGCAGAAATCACGGCCATGGCGATCCTTGAGGCGAAGCAGTTCATCGCCGTACTGTACCCAGCGACCGGATTCCTCCCAGAGTTCCGAAGGCTGCACCGCTGGCATCAGCACTTCCTGAGCGCCGCTTTTGTCCATTTCTTCGCGGACAATGCGCTCAACCTTCCTCAATACCCTCAATCCCATTGGCAGCCAGGTATAAAGACCAGAGGCCAGCTTTCGAATCATGCCGGCCCGAAGCATCATCTGATGGCTGATGATTTCGGCGTCAGCGGGAGTCTCTTTTTGAGTGGCAATCAGGAAACGGCTTGCTTGCATGTTGTGATCCGTTGGCAGTAGTTGGAAATTCGGAATGCTTTCATTATTAAAGGGTGCTCGCTATTGTACGGAGCGATTGGGGCAAGGTACAGACGGAGGCAGGTTGATGAGTTTGACGGCCGAACAGCTGGGCGAAGTAATACGGGCGGGCGTACCCATGGCGGAAGACATCGGCTTCACCGTCGATGAAGCAGGCCCCGGTTTTGCGCGGGCAAGGCTGGTCTTTTCCGAACGTTTGATTCGGCCGGGTGGAACGTTGTCAGGGCCTGTGCAGATGGCGCTGGCCGACGCCGCCATGTATGCCGCGGTGATGGCGTCTATTGGTCAGGTAGAGATGGCGGTCACCAGTAACCTGTCCATCAACTTCCTGGAAAAGCCGGCGCCGGCAGACCTGATCGCCGAGGCCACTGTGTTGCGCCGCGGTCGTCGTATTGCCTTTTGTGAGGTTCGGCTGCTTTCGCCGGGCGAGGCTGATGGCGAAGAAGTGTTGGTCGCCCACGTGACTGGCAGCTACGCCTTGCCGAGGCAACGGTAACTTAATTTAAGGCACCCTTTTACCTCAACCAACTTGGGCCAGCTTCACTGGAAAGCGGAGCTTTTTACCGCGAAGGGGGGAGCCAATGAAAGGCGCCTAAACCTGGGTAGCTCCACCCAAAGAATAGTAGTGACGAGGGCAGCAGTATAGATGCAAGCTTTTAAACAAAAGCGAACATTCTAACTCGAGGGGTTCACTCCAATACGAAGTGTGACATAGATCACGCTTTTATGGTGAGCAATCAGAGGCTTACCGTCGAGTCACTTTACAGTTTGGGCGGTCTCCAATTAATAAAAGAGCTTTAACTAACCTGTTGCCACAAAGTTTTCCTATCGATGGCCCCTGAATTGCCTATTAATTGTCCAGATTGACACTAGCTCTCAGCATAGAAGGGACTCACGTGCGAACTTTTTCCGCTCTCAAGCTTTTTTTGATTACCGTTTTAATCCTGATTCTCGCGGCTTGCGGTGGTGGAGGCGGTGGAAACGACGATCCAAATGCAGGCGCTACAAAAAAAAGCCAACCGGTCTCTGTATCAATTGGTGAAGGTGCTGCGCCTGTCTCCTTATTGGAGTCGCCGGCATTTAAGGATATTGAATACACGGGCGACCCCATTGAAATTCCAAAAAACTCAGGTGAAGCCGATCAACTGCTGACAGCATTTGATGCGTCTGGGCGAATCGTTTTTATGACGCTTCTGAAACCCGGCGCCAGCACTGTGAAGGTCAATGCCGAAACGACTGTTATGTTTTTCTTGAGCCAGGTCCCGGGATTAGGGAATGCATTGGATCTCGATAATACATTAACAGTTGCCAAAATTTTTGAACTTGAAGAAGTGGGTGCACTGGTGGAATTTATTTCCTCGACGCCGGGGTGGGGAGAGCTCAGTGACGACTCCTTTACCGTTATTCTGGCGGAGGCGATTAGCGCCATTCTCACCAGCGATATAATTACTGCGGCGTCTAGCGGGGCGACGAAGGATAGGACTAAATCAGTGTCCTTTCCTAGCAATCAGGATTCCGATGTTGTCAAACCAACTTACATTGTTGTCGATGGGGAAGAAGATGTTGCCATTCCACCCTCCCAAAAAAGACAGTTTTCTAAGGATGGGCTCCTCGTATCGCCTCAGGAGGTGAACAATTCAACCTTTGACCTGGAAATCTCAAACACAGACAGCCGAACTGTCGTTGCTATCGTAGCCGAACAAGATCCAGCTTTAATCAATTCGGAATTCAATCCCCTCTCGCTTGGTTTTAAAGCGGTCTTTGTGGGCGGCGGAAATTTTGCTCTCCCCGGTTCAAGCGTGCTGAAAAAGCTGCCGATTGAAATTACCGATGAGACAACCTCAGAAACGCGGCTCTACACCTACGGGCCTGGAAAGGAAAAAGTACCAACAACGGGCTTGGCCCTTTCTGCATATCGATTCGCAAACTTTGCGTCAATCATTGATGTCATCTTTGCGCCCGCGCTCTCGTTAAGCGGGATAGATCCCGATTGTTTTCGAGCCACCTATAGCCAAGATTACTTTTACTACCTTGCGTCAGAACCTCTTAAAGACGAGCTTTCCACTGGAAATAACCCGGTGAAGATTTCGTCTTTGATTTTCGAACTGTACAAATCGTCGGACAGTCCCTCGGTAACCGAGGAATGCTCTTGGTCGAAAACAAAAGACATCATCAAGAAAAAAGCGGGTGTATTGGGTGCTCTTTGGACAGCGGCTGAGGTCGTGTCGGATTTGGTAGATATCGCGTCATATTATCCGGAAGTCAGGAAGTCTGAGGCTTCACATGTATGGAACTTGGTTAACCGTCTCGACACTGAGATTAATATGACTCAGGCGGTTTTTTGGGGGGTTAGCTCGGAATATTTGACTACCGAAACCCTTGAAGAGCGTTCAACCTCGGTAACGAAATGGACTGACGATTACCAGGGCGACTGCGTTGAGACCGCCGAAAACAATGCAGATGCTTACGAAAAAGGCGTTATCAAGTGTAATGCTTTTTATTTTGATGGAGGTCCTGGCACAAACGGGCTAGTTAACTTTACCGTTTACTGCAAAAAACCTGCTGACACAAAAGCGGCAATTGAGGACATTCCATGCAGGAGTGCAGAATTCCAGCTGGAACCGGGTGCGGAGCGAGAAGTAATTTATCCAACTGCGCTCGGAAGCTCTGTTATTAAATTCAAAGCTGATTTCGATGAATTCAAAGAATATAAAAGCGAACTGCTTGTCATTGATTCAGAGGGTGCAGAGAAACTCTATATCCTGCGTAATCAAATATTCGGACTTTTCCCTCATGTTGTTCCATACGTTGATGATGTACCCGTTGCGTACGACTACATTGAGAGCGAGAAAAGAATAGAATCCTCTACTCCAATCTCTATATTCTGTTGTGAGGAGGGGCAAACGAGTGCCACCAAAGCAATTTCACTGCGCAATGAATATCAGGGTATTGCCATTATCAAAGATTATCAATGGATGGAATCATCTCCGAATGTCAGTGTGGATTTCCCATCTAACGGTACTTTTATCGGTGCGAAGACTGAGAAAACCTTTGAGATAACTTACACAGGATCAGACCAAGATCAGGCTTATGAGCAATCCCGTCTTCGAATATATTCAAAAGATCCATTTCATTTCAGCAAAGACTCGGTCCCGATTTTATCGTGGGATAAGGAGGAATATAGTTCAATTGAGTTGCTGATCGCAGCCGGTAATTGCAGGGAAGAGATTATTTTGACGGAACCAATCCTTTTCTTCGAATGTTATTGGGAACAAGAAAGGATTACGCAACGAAGAATCGAATTTATGGAACTCACCCACGACGGTCAAAAAAGGATCTTCTTAGAAGAATTCAATAACGACGGAACGACTAAAGCGTTCATCGATATTATAAATTTTGACTCATCATCCGGTAACTTTTTTCAGAGTGAAAATATCATTTCCCTGTCGGATGAGGTTCAAGGGGTGCCAAATACATTCATTGAAATGGATTGGAGTCCTAATTATTACCCCTCTGGACTTTCTAAAAAAAGGATTTATGAGTTGTATCCGGACTCGGATGTCGTTGCAAAGGAATTTCATTGGAACTGTTATTCTATAAATTCTGATAATCCGAAGCTTAGTTATTTTGAATGGTATCGAGACATCAATGGCAATTTTATTCTTAACGCAGACGGAGATGACCGGCATAACGTACGAGAGCTTTCGCCCTCTGAATGTGTAACACCCGAAGATATAATGATGAGAAACCAATTTGATATAGAAAACTCATACATCTATCGTCTATCCAAATCTGACATTGCCAATGGGTTATTTTGAATCATCTTTAATAATTTTCTTTAAAGTTCTTGAGGCCAAATGTTTTGAAGAATGCTATCGGTCTGGCGAACAGTATAGATCGAAGCTCGCTGGTTTGGTTCAGATCAGGTCGAACGATAGCTCTGAGTTCTATATAAGGTTTTTTCCAAACTTAGTGGAGTACATTGAAATTCAGACAGACGGAATTTGGATCAGAGATGTTGAGCAATACTCCTCAGTGTCGCTGCGACGCCCTGGAAAGAGCAGGATCTAAGAGGGAAGATTGGCGCAGCAAGTAGCGGCATGCGGAGACACTAGAGTGAATGAATGCGCTCAGACGTACTTCGTAGTCTGAATGTTCGCTTTGCGACCTAAGCGTGCCTTGCTTCCGAATAGCGAATTGGGCAGGCCCAACTAAAAAGGTCCGCGTTGTGGTCAAGCAGTCAGTGGTAGCACCGTAAGAACGTCCCGCTTTGAAAGCCGAACGGCCAAGTCATGGTTTCAATACCAATCCATTCAGGTCAGATAGCCCAGCGGCAGGGCAGTGCTGTCGATCACGCGTCTCAAGACGAAACTGGAATGTACCCCGCTGACTCCCTGTATACGGGTAATTCGGTTCAGCAGGAAATGGTGATAGTGGTCCATATCCGGCACGACCACCTTCAGCATGTAATCGGCGTCCTGGCCCGTAATCAGATAGCATTCCTGGACTTCGGGATAATCGGCCACCTTAGATTCGAATTCGGCAAAGCGCTCCGGGGTGTGTCGGTCCATGCCGATCAGAATGATGGCTGTCAGTGACAATCCGAGCTTCTTGTGGTCCAGGATGGTGACCTGACGGACGATAATACCTGCGTCTTCCAGAGCGCGAACCCTTCGCAGGCAGGGTGACGGTGAAAGGCCAACTTTATCAGCCAGCTCCTGATTCGTCAGTGAGCCATCTTTTTGCAATTGTTCCAGGATGTTGCGGTCGATTCGATCAATCTTGACCAGTGCTTGCTTGGAATCTGGCATAAAATATCTTCGTTATTGAGTTCGGCGCAATTTATACCTAATAGATTACCTTTAGCCGGCAAAAAAGCAATCATTTGCCCCGGCATAGCCGTTACTCTGTGTAGTAATCCGATCAAACGATTTTCGCTCGAGCAGGGATAACACGTTATGGCATTCGATCATCGCAAATACATTCCGTTCAAACCGGTCGCCAAGAAAGATCGCCGGTGGCCCGATCAGGTCATTGAGAAAGCACCACGTTGGTGTGCAGTGGACCTGCGTGACGGTAATCAGGCGCTGGTAAAACCGATGACCGTTGCCCAGAAGCAGAGAATGTTCGACTTGCTGGTAAAAGTCGGTTTCAAAGAAATTGAGATCGGTTTCCCGGCGGCCAGTCAGCCGGACTTTGATTTCTGTCGCAAGCTGATCGAAGAGAATCGCATTCCTGAAGACGTGAACATCCAGGTTCTCACCCAGGCGCGTCCGGAACTGATCGAACGCACCTACAAGGCACTTGAAGGCGCCAGGAAGGCGATTGTTCACGTTTATAACTCCACCTCCACGGTTCAGAGGGAGCAGGTTTTCGGTATGGACCGTGAGGGCGTCAAGGAAATCGCGGTGAACGGTGCCCGAGTGGTAAAATCCATTGCTGAGAAGTACCCGGACACGGAATGGACCTTTCAGTATTCTCCGGAGAGCTTCACCGGCACAGAGCTGGATTATGCTGCAGAAGTCGTTGATGCGGTGAACGATGTCTGGCGCCCGGATCAGGGTCAGCCGGTGGTCATCAATTTGCCGGCGACCGTGGAAATGGCCACTCCTAATGTGTTTGCGGACCAGATCGAGTGGATTTGCGACAAGGTTCGTTACCGGGAACACATCGCCATCAGCGTTCACACCCATAATGACCGCGGTTGCGCGGTCGCTGCTGCTGAGCTTGCCGTGATGGCGGGCGCGGATCGCGTCGAAGGAACCCTGATGGGTAATGGCGAGCGCACCGGTAATATGGACCTGGTGACCATGGCCATGAACCTGTATTCCCAGGGCGTTGATCCCCAGGTGGATCTGTCCGGTATGGCAGAAATTACCGACGTGGTGGAGGCATGCACCGAAATTTCGACACACCCCCGGCATCCTTATGCTGGCGAGCTTGTGTTCACCGCGTTTTCAGGAAGCCACCAGGACGCCATCCGAAAATGCCTCTCGAAGCGCAACGATGGCGATAAGTGGAATGTCGCATACCTGCCGATTGATCCCAGGGATCTGGGGCGTCGCTATGAAGAAGTGGTGCGCATCAACAGTCAGTCCGGCAAGGGTGGCGTCGCCTACATTCTGGAACGGGATTACAACATCAGCCTGCCACGTTGGCTGCAGATTGAATTCAGCAAGGTGGTTCAGCGTGAAGCAGAGACCAATGGCGGCGAGATTGATTCACTGACCATTCACCGGCTGTTCGAAACCCGTTACCTGAAAGTGGATAAGGCCTGGGAGCTTCGATCCTATGACCTGCATCGCGACGATAATGGGGTGAATGCAACGGTCAGCATCGGGCCGGAAAATGACCCAACCAGAATCAGTGGCCATGGGCTGGGAGCCGTAGAAGCCGTATCGGCGGCACTCGAGAGATTGTTCGATGTGTCTATTGCTGTTGAAGCTTACGACGAGTTTGCGTTGAGCGAGGGCACTAACGCCAATGCGCTGGCCTGCATTCGTGTCACCGTCAGCGGAGAGCATTGCAGTGCAGCGGCTCTGGCGGAAGACACCACGTCCGCAACCTTGCAGGCGCTGTTCAATGCCATTTCCCAGATTGTTGATTCGGAACCGTCGGTGGCTGCGGCCATTGAAGCAGGGGTTGCACAGCCGGATCACGCTGAAGTCTGAGACGAAAAAAGCCGGCAAAAGCCGGCTTTTTCATTCCCTGTGCCCGTGAGGGGCATAGGGCGGGGTCACATAACATCTGGTCAGTATCAGACCGGCGTTACGTTCTCCGCCTGAGGACCTTTCGGGCCCTGGGTCACGGAAAACTGCACCTGCTGACCTTCGGTCAGGGTGCGGAAACCGCTGGCATTGATTGCACTGTAGTGAACGAAAACGTCACTGCCGCCGTCCTGAGCAATGAAACCAAAGCCTTTGGACTCGTTAAACCACTTTACGTGGCCTGTTTTGGTATCTGACATTGATCTTTCCTGTATTTCTGCAATTTTCCCTCACGGGACCGTCGGTGGTTCCGAAGAACCGCCGCAGCTGCAAAAATTCAGGAAGTACTGAGGAAGGGGCAACAAGAAGCACAAGGGCAGGACGTTGAAGCGCATTCGACCAATACTGCTGCATTTTCACAGCGTTTTTTCAGTATAGACCGCGACCCCAGCCCGTCAACGCCTTTTTTTAGTACTTTCTGATAGGTTTTAATCTTCAAAAACAACGGGTTGGTATAAGCCATCTTCAGGATCGGAACTGATCGCTTAATTCATCCAGAATTGCCGGGTCATCAATGGTGCTTGGCACGTTAAAGGGCTCGCCATCGGCAATTTGACGAATGACCCGTCGCAGAATTTTTCCGGATCTCGTTTTCGGCAACCTTTGCACCACCAGCGCCCTGCGGAAGCAGGCGATCGAGCCGATTTTCTCACGCACCATGTCCACCAGCTCTTCCTCAAGTTCGTCATGGTCGATGGTGGCGCCGTCCTTGATCAGAACCAGTCCCACCGGGACCTGTCCTTTCAGGTTGTCCTGTATGCCTACGACGCAGCACTCGGCTATGGCCGGATGGCTTGCCACTACTTCCTCCATTTCGCCGGTGGATAGGCGGTGACCGGCGACGTTTATTACGTCATCCGTGCGACCCATTACAAAGAGGTAGCCGTCCTCGTCCATAAATCCACCGTCACCGGAGGTGTAGAAGCCCGGGATGGGTTGCAGATAGGTTTTTACAAAGCGGCTGTCATCTCCCCAGACAGTGGTCATGCAGCCCGGTGGCAGAGGCAGCTTCACTGCGATTTGCCCCTGTTCGCCCGCAGGCATCTGAGATCCTTTGAAATCAACAACCTGAACGTTATAGCCGGGGGAAGGGAAGGTGGCCGACCCTGGCTTCGTCGCCATCAGTTCCAGCCCTACAGGGTTGCAGCAAATCGCCCATCCGGTCTCTGTCTGCCACCAATGGTCCAGAACCGGTAGGTTGGTATGCTCCCTCAGCCAGTCGTACGTAGCCGGGTCCAGACGTTCTCCGGCCAGGAACAGGCGTTTCAGGGTCGATATATCGTACTGTTGCATCAGGTCCGCTTCCGGGTCTTCCTTCCGCACCGCCCTGAATGCCGTCGGTGCCGTAAACAGCAGGTTGACCCCGTGATCCTGCACTACGCGCCAAAAAGCGCCGGCATCCGGCGTCTTTACAGGTTTGCCCTCGTACAGAACCGTCGTGCAGCCAGCCAGCAGTGGGCCATACACGATGTAGCTGTGACCAACCACCCAGCCTACGTCGGAAGCGGCCCAGAAGACGTCTCCGGGTTTGGCGTCATACACCAGACTCATGCTGTAACGCATGGCCACTGCATGACCGCCGTTGTCTCTGACAACGCCTTTGGGTTTTCCGGTGGTGCCAGAGGTATAAAGAATGTAAAGCGGATCAGTTGCAGCTAACGGAACCGGGCTGGCCGGTGTCGCACCCTCTACCAGGGCATTCCATTCGATGTCACGGCCTTCTGTCAGGGCTGCGGTTACCTGTGGGCGCTGATATATCACACAAAAGTCAGGTTTATGGCTGGCCTCTTGAATGGCTTTGTCCACCAGTGGTTTGTATTCAATGACCTTTTGAACTTCTATGCCGCAGGAAGCGGTGATCAATGCTTTGGGAGAGGCGTCATCAATCCGGACTGCGAGCTCGTGCGCCGCAAAGCCGCCGAAAACGACAGAATGAATCGCTCCTAGTCGAGCGCAGGCAAGCATGGCCACGACCGCCTGGGGAATCATGGGCATGTAGATGATCACCCGGTCGCCTTTGTTGATGCCGCGATCTTTCAGGGCGCCAGCAAATTCGGCAACTTCTCGTGTTAATTCGTTAAAGGTGTAGGCACTTTGATTGCCGGTGACCGGCGAATCGTAAATGAGGGCTGTCTGCTCACCGCGTCCGGCACGAATGTTGGCGTCCAGCGCTGCGTCAGAGGTGTTGATGATGCCGTCGGTAAACCACTGGCCATGGCCGTTGTCGGTTGACTGCCAGATAGTGGTGGGTGGCTGAATCCAGCTGACATCCGCTGCCTTCTCTTTCCAGAAAGCCTCAGGGTTGTCCATTGAGCGCCTGTATTCCGCCTGATAGCTCATTCCGTCCACCTTGCTAGTTGTGTTCATTATTATCGCTTTATGGTCACAACTTTAGGCGGTTTAAAATTTCGGACTACTAGACAATCGGCTAAGTATCGGGGTTCGTCTGGGTATCGGTAACGGTCGCCAGAATACGGCCACTGGCGACTCTGGCAGTCACCTTGTCTCCCGGGGCCAGATTGGTCGCCTGACGCACTATCTGGCCGGCGCTGTCTTCAACGATGGCATACCCACGGCCAAGAGTGGCCAGCGGGCTCACTACGTTCAGAGTCTGCGCCAGGTGTTCCAGAGTGCTTTTGCGGCTTTCCAGGTTTTGAACCGTTAATCTGGACAGGCGCTCACTTAACCTTGTGAGCGTTTTCTTGCTTTCATTCAGTCGTTGCGAAGGTGATTGCAGCGACAGCCTCTGACCGAGATGTTCTGAACGCGTGTGCTGGCGATTCATGGTTTGACGGATGGCCTGGCCCAGCCGCACATCCAGCTCGTCCATGCGTTGCGCTTTTTCCATTAATTCCCGTCGAGGGTCTTTCAGGCGCGAGCTCAAATGCCGTAGTAATGTCTCGAATCTTGAAAGAGCGCGTCGAGCAGCGCCTGCCAGGCGTATTTCTCGTTCTTCGAGCCGCCGGATCCATTGGCTCTGATCCGGTGAGAGCTTTTCCGCGGCTGCCGAGGGAGTCGGCGCCCGAAGGTCGGCGACGAAATCAGCAATCGTCACGTCTACTTCGTGGCCCACCGCGCTGACGGTCGGAATCGGCGAAGCGGCGATGGCCCTCGCCACTGCCTCTTCATTGAAGCACCAGAGATCCTCCAGAGAACCACCGCCGCGCCCGATAATAAGCACGTCTGCTGCGCCATGGCGATTGGCCGTTTCGATGGCTTTGACGATGTCATTGGTGGCCGCCTTTCCTTGTACCGCCGTTGGGTAGAGGGTGACCGGAATGGAGGGGCAGCGTCTTGCAAGCACGGTCAGAATATCGTGAATCGCCGCGCCGGTTGGGGACGTTATGACGCCGATGTGGCGGGGCACGTCAGGCAGCGGCTTCTTGCGCGCTGTATCGAACAAACCTTCCTGCTGCAGGCGCGCTTTGAGGGCCTCAAATGCCTGTTGAAGTGCGCCGGTGCCCGCAGGTTCAAGCTGTTCAACGATGATCTGGAAGTCGCCTCGGTTTTCATAAAGCGTCACTTTGCCGCGAATGCGTACCTGATCGCCTTCTTTGGGAATCTGCCGAACTCGCTGGTTAAAGCCACGGAACATTGCGCAGCGCACCTGGCACTTCTTGTCTTTGAGTGAAAAGTACCAGTGACCGGAAGAGGGGCGCGACAGGCTCGATAGTTCGCCTTCCACCCAGACCTGAAGAAAGCTCACTTCCAGCAGGTGTTTGGCCTGATGGTTAAGCTCGCTCACGGTAAGCGCGGCGGAGGCTGGCCCCCCGGTGGTTTCGGTCGAGAAAGCTCTGGTATTCAAAATCGCTCCAGGTCACTGTCGATTTGTCGTATAGGGGAATGCCGATAGGTTGGCAAAAGTAACCGAATTTCAAAAAGATGCAAGCAGGTGCTGTTAAATGCCCGGTTTACTGTCCATCACCGCGCATTTATAATAGATCGATTAAGGATTTTGCTTTGCCGCACGGGTTTCGGTGCGGCTTCGGAATCTTCCAATCTAGCATGTTCAAAAGGCGGATCCCAATGCTGCGAATTGCCGAAGAAGCCCTCACGTTTGACGATGTTCTGCTGGTTCCTGGACGCTCGGAAGTGCTGCCGCACGAGGTCGATCTCCAGACCTGGCTGACCAAAGACATCAAGTTGAACATTCCTCTGTTGTCGTCAGCGATGGACACGGTGACTGAAGCCGAGCTGGCCATTGCCATGGCTCAGGAAGGCGGCATCGGCATCATGCATAAGAGTATGTCGCCAGAGCAACAGGCGGCAGCGGTTCGCAAAGTGAAGAAATACGAAAGCGGAGTGGTGAAAGACCCGATTACTGTTTCGCCAAACACGACCGTTCGAGAGCTGGTCGACATCACCATGGCGAACAACATTTCCGGACTGCCAGTTGTGGATGGTCGGGACCTGGTTGGCATCGTCACTGGCCGGGATATTCGCTTTGAAAGCCGCATGGACACGCCGGTCAGCGAAATCATGACGGGTAAGGATCGGCTGGTCACGGTGAAAGAAGGCGCTGACCTTGAAGACGTCAAAGAGCTTCTGCATCGCAACCGGATCGAGAAAGTTCTGGTGGTGAACGACAATTTCCAACTGCGCGGCCTGATTACCGTCAAGGACATTCAGAAAGCGAAAGACTACCCACTGGCTTGTAAAGACGATCAGGGTCGTCTGAGAGTGGGCGCCGCCGTGAGTACCGGCGGTGACACCGAGGCGCGAGTGGTTGCGTTGGTCGAAGCCGGTGTCGATGTCATTGTCGTGGATACCGCGCATGGCCACTCCAAAGGCGTCATTGACCGTGTTCGCTGGATCAAGGAAACCTATCCGGATGTGCAGGTGATCGGCGGCAACATTGCCACCTCCCAGGCGGCACTGGATCTTGCTGATGCTGGCGCAGACGCTGTGAAAGTCGGCATTGGCCCCGGATCCATCTGTACCACTCGCATTGTGGCAGGCATTGGCGTACCTCAGATTTCTGCCGTGTCGAACGTTGCCGCTGCACTGAAGGATCGCGGCGTTCCGGTGATTGCGGATGGTGGCATTCGCTTCTCTGGCGACATTTCAAAAGCCATTGCTGCCGGCGCCTACAGCGTGATGATCGGCAGCTTGTTGGCAGGCACGGATGAGGCGCCAGGCGAGGTTGAGCTGTTCCAGGGTCGCAGCTACAAGGCGTATCGTGGCATGGGTTCCATTGGTGCGATGGGCCAGGGTTCTGGTGATCGCTACTTCCAGGACGCCAGCAAGGGTATCGAAAAACTGGTTCCCGAGGGGATTGAAGGCCGGGTGGCCTGTAAGGGCCCGATGCGTAACATTGTCCATCAGTTGATGGGTGGCCTACGAGCCTCCATGGGCTATACCGGCAGCGCCAACATGGAAGAGATGCGCACCAAGCCGGAGTTTGTGCGCATCACCAATGCGGGCATGAGAGAGAGCCACGTTCACGACGTGACCATCACCAAAGAAGCCCCCAACTACCGAGTTGGCTAATCGATGTTTGACGAGCGCGGCCCGCATCCCGGGTCGCGCTTTTTTCTTTCTGATCTGAGGAATTCATGGCTCACGACATTCACGACCACCGCATTCTGATTCTCGATTTTGGCTCCCAATACACCCAGCTGATTGCGCGCCGGGTTCGTGAAATAGGCGTCTATTGTGAAATCAGGGCGTTTGATATCACGAAAGAAGAGCTGGATGAGTTTGCCCCAAAGGGGATCATCCTTGCCGGTGGTCCGGAATCTGTGACCGAGCTTGGCGGCCCCAGGGCGCCAGAGGGGCTGTTTGAACGCGGTATTCCGGTCCTAGGGATCTGCTACGGCATGCAAACCATGGCCGAGCAGCTTGGCGGACGCGTTGCCAGTTCCGAGAAGCGTGAGTTTGGCTATGCGCAGGTCAAGGTGAGGGCAGACGGGCCCTTGCTGAAGGACATCACCGATCACCTGACGGCAACCGGTGATTCGCTGCTGGATGTATGGATGAGCCACGGCGACAAAGTGGTCGGCATGCCTGAGGGCTTTGAACTGCTGGCTTCCACTGAAAGTGCGCCGATCGCCGCAATGCAGGATGTCAGTCGGAATCTCTACGGGGTGCAATTTCACCCGGAAGTGACCCACACCCTCCAGGGAAAACGCATTCTGGAACACTTCATTCTGAACATCTCCGGTTGTGAAGCGCTCTGGACACCGGCAAAAATCGTAGACGATGCCGTTCAGCAAATCCGCGATCAAGTAGGTAACGACAAGGTTCTGCTCGGCCTGTCAGGCGGAGTAGACAGTTCTGTAACAGCCGCGTTGCTGCACAAAGCCATCGGCGATCAACTGACTTGTGTGTTTGTGGATAATGGCCTGCTGCGCCTTCACGAGGGCGACCAGGTAATGGACATGTTCGCCAGCAACATGGGCGTAAAAGTGATTCGCGTGGACGCCGAGGACCTGTTCCTGTCCAAGCTCAAAGGCGTGGATGACCCGGAAGCCAAGCGCAAAATCATTGGCAACACCTTCATTGACGTGTTCGACAGTGAAGCGGCCACCATCACCGACGTGAACTGGCTGGCGCAGGGCACCATCTATCCGGACGTGATTGAATCCGCCGCTTCCAAAACCGGCAAGGCCCATGTTATCAAGAGCCACCACAACGTTGGCGGCTTGCCGGAAACGATGAAGATGAAGCTTGTGGAGCCCCTCAGGGAACTCTTCAAGGATGAGGTTCGTCGTATCGGTCTGGAGCTGGGCCTCCCTTACGACATGGTCTACCGCCATCCGTTCCCGGGACCTGGCCTTGGCGTTCGCATCCTCGGCGAGGTGAAAAAGGAATACGCGGATATTCTCCGCCGTGCGGATGCCATCTTTCTGGAAGAGCTGCACAGGGCAGACTTCTACCACAAAACCAGCCAGGCTTTTGCCGTGTTCCTGCCGGTAAAATCGGTGGGCGTGGTTGGCGATGCCCGTCGTTACGAGTACGTGGTGGCATTGCGGGCTGTGGAAACCATCGATTTCATGACCGCGCGTTGGGCGCACTTGCCTTACGATCTGCTGGAGACCGTTTCGAACCGGATCATCAATGAAATCGAAGGGGTCTCGCGGGTGACGTATGACGTGTCCTCCAAGCCTCCCGCGACCATCGAGTGGGAGTGATCGCTCTGGGTTAGATACACCCTCATTCAAAAGCTGCCGAAAAACGTGTCGTTCTGTTTGACTCTTTTGTCCCTCTAACTAATTTGTAAGGTAAGAGGAAGGGTGCTCAGCCGGCGTTGCCGGGCTGAGCACGTCTCTTTCAGAGAGGGTGGATCAAACCAAGGAGTTAACAATGCAACTACTCAAAATCGTGCCTTTTTTTAAAGTATTTTTGCTATCACTGACACTGACCCTTGTCGGCTGCGGAGGCGGCAGTAGCGGTGGCGGCGGAGGTGGCAGCGGAAGTGAAGGGGCCACGTTCAGTGGGAATACCAGTCCAGCTGAAATCGACCAGGATAACGCGGAAGATATCGGCCTGGCTGCGGGCGAGTCTGTCGATAAGGCCAGTGCGTCTGGCGGTTTGCCCTCATCGCCATTAGGTGTCCGGGTCTCCGGGCCAATAGATATGGACGAACTGAACGATATTGTTCTTCAGACGGGGCAGCAATTGTCCATGCCGTCCGGCGTATTGGTTGAAGATGTCTGTAGCAGTGGTACAGCCGACGTTTCCGGCCTCTCCAACGCTAGCAGAACTACAATAACCTACAATAACTGCGTACTGGACGGTACAGCAGTGACCGTGGATGGAAGCGCAGTAATCGAGTACGAAAACGTGAATGATCCGACTGC
This sequence comes from Marinobacter sp. CHS3-4, assembly GCF_030053415.1. GTDB lineage: Bacteria > Pseudomonadota > Gammaproteobacteria > Pseudomonadales > Oleiphilaceae > Marinobacter. Next base: position 545,877 of record NZ_JASGBJ010000002.1, on the reverse strand, counting down.
CGGGTTCTCGATCACCTACAACAATTTCACCGTCACCGACCCGAATTCCGGCACCCAGACAATCAACGCGGTGCTTGTTTGCTCAGATACTGGTTGCACCTATAATTCGGATTTCGTTGGTCAGGATGGTGTTACGCATCGAGTGACTGACTTCTCGGTTACCGGTGACAGGGACAATGGTTTCAACGGCAGTGCCACCTTTTTCCATGGCACACACGGCAGCGTCACCATCACGATCAGCAATTTGACCTATGGTAGTTGCGGAACCGTGCCAGATAGTGGCTCGATCAGTTTTTCCGGCACTAACGGCACCTCAGGCACTATAAATTTCAACGGTGACTGCACCGTGACAGGTACCTGGAATAATGGCACCACTTCAGGCAGTTTCTGACGCGTGATGCTTGCCTCAAGTTTACCAGCGCGGGCGATGCCCGCACTGGTAAACCTCCCCATAAAACGTGCTCCCTTGCTTCCACGGTTTACGCTCTTGTTGGCGCTGATCTTCTGCGCGTCAGGGGTTCGTGCCGAATATCAGATTTCCGTGAATCTCGAAGGATTGTACTTTGACTATCAGGAAGCGGGTGATTCCGGTTCGCTAAACCAGGAATCCGGATGGCTTCCGGGGTTAAGCCTGAACGTGAATAAGAAATTGGGGTCCTATACTTTTGGTATGGACGCCGGATTGTATTCGGGCAGTGTCGATTACGAGGGGCAAACCCAGGGTGGGGCTGACCTGCGAACCGAGACAGAACAACAGATTTACCGAATCGCCGCGCATTTTAAGTGGCAACCCTCAGGCACTGATTACGGGCTCTATACAAGGCTGGGATACTGGCAATGGAGACGGGATATTCAACCTACCGCGGCTTCCACCGGCCTGTTTGAAATCTACCAGTGGCAATTCCTTGAAGCCGGCCTGAGCGCGACTCTCTGGCATTCAGGCAGGCGCAGACTGTCTTTGGACATTGGCTATGCTCATATCTACGATGCCGAACTCGACGTTGATTTACGTCCTTTTGGTTTCGGGCAGCCTAACTTGACTCTTGGGGACGCCAGTCACGGGGTGATCTCCCGTTTGAGCTATCTGATGCCCCTGGATGCCAATGGCCATCTACAGCTTGCCTTCACCCATCGATATTGGAACCTAAAGCAAAGCAAACCCGAAACGGTGAGCAATGGGACAACGATTCTGAATGTAAAAGAGCCCGAGAGCGAGGCCAATCATATTTCCCTCAAATTGAGTTACGTCTACTTTTTCTAAGGAGATAGGCCGGCCGTATGCCACCCGCCAATTGCGCACTTATAATGCGAACGGTCTTGCACAAGTGGTATATTCACGGTTTTCAGGGCGCTGGATCCATCGAGATCTTTTTCAGATCCTTCCATGGCTCTTCCCGGGCATTCCAACCTCAGGAGTGAAACAGTGGCGCAGGTGCCAGATCAGGCTGATGACAATGCCGATCACTATTGGATGAACAGGGCGCTGGGTCTTGCGGGTTTGGCCAGACAGGCAGGAGAGGTGCCGGTTGGTGCGGTACTGACTCTGGACGGCCGAGAGATAGGTGCCGGTTTCAATGCCCCTATTTCCGGATGTGACCCTACAGCCCATGCAGAACTGAGAGCCATCAGGGATGCGGCTGCCCGCGTAGGAAACTACCGACTGACTGGTGCTACACTCTACGTCACTCTCGAGCCGTGTACCATGTGCGTCGGCGCCATTGTGCACAGCAGGATCAGCCGGGTTGTCTATGGTGCCCCAGAACCCAAAGCAGGCGCGGTGGATTCGGTAAGGGCATCGTTTCAGGATGACCACCTCAATTGGCAGGTGGAAGCCTCAGGAGGGGTTCTGGCCGAGCAATGCAGTGCCATAATCAGCGATTTTTTTTCGGCCCGGCGGGCGGAGATTCGCCGACGCAGGCAGGATATAACAGGGAAGGAGCTTTAACCCGCGATGAAAGTACTTGTTACCGGTGGTGCAGGCTATATTGGTAGCCACGTTGTTCGGCAGCTTGGCGAAGCTGGCCATGAGGTGGTGGTATTCGATAATCTCTCAACCGGATACCGGTGGGCGGTTTCCTGTGGCGAACTGATCGTGGGAGATCTGGCCGACGAAGCTGCCATTACCGAGGTGTTCAACAGCCATCGCTTTGACGCCGTGCTGCATTTCGCCGCCAATATTGTGGTGCCCGAGTCCGTTGAAAACCCGCTTAAGTACTACAGCAACAACACCCGCAACACGCTCAATCTGCTCAAGGCGGTAGAAAAACACGCCGTGCCGTACATGGTGTTTTCATCCACAGCAGCTGTTTACGGCATGCCGGAGCAGACGGTGTTGACCGAAGACCTGCCTCTTGCACCGATCAACCCCTATGGTGCGTCCAAGATGATGAGCGAGCGGATGATCATGGATCTGGCGGCGGCGAGCTCACTTCATTATGTCATTTTGCGGTACTTCAATGTCGCTGGTGCCAATCCGGATGGGCTTCTGGGGCAGGCGACGCCCGAGGCAACCCACCTGATCAAGGTGGCGTGCGAATGCGTGACGGGCAAACGCGATGGTATGAAGGTGTTCGGCACCGACTATGATACCCGCGACGGTACCTGTATTCGTGACTATATCCATGTCGAAGACCTCGCAAAGGCTCATGTGATGGCGCTGGATTACATGGCCGGTGGCGGTGAGTCCCGGGTGCTCAACTGTGGCTACGGCCGTGGTTTCACCGTGCGGGAAGTTATCGACATGGTGAAACAGCAGGCTGGAAAAGACTTTCCCGTTTCGGAGACGGGGCGTCGGGCCGGCGACCCTGCGGCATTGATGGCCGACAATACCCTCATTAAAGACGTTCTGGGCTGGGAGCCGTCTTTTGATGATCTGAAGACCATTGTCTCAACCGCACTGGCCTGGGAAAAGATCTGGATGGAGAAGCAGGCACAGTAAGGGCCGGCTACCAATCACATATTTACACACTTTAGCGAGCAATCAGGATTTAAGAATGAAGATAACTATTTTTGGCACTGGCTACGTGGGTCTCGTCACAGGCGCTTGCCTGGCAGATGTTGGCCACCATGTTCTCTGTATGGACGTTGATCAGGCCAAAATTGATAAATTGAAGAACGGCCAGATTCCGATCTATGAGCCAGGTCTTGAATCCATCGTTAAACACACCGTTGAAGCGGGCCGTCTGTCTTTTTCAACCGACACCGAAGAAGCCGTCAAGCATGGCGTTCTGCAGTTCATTGCCGTGGGAACTCCCCCGGATGAAGATGGTTCCGCGGACCTTCAGTACGTAACGGCGGTAGCGCGTTCCATCGGCCAGCACATGGATGATTACAAGGTGATTGTGGACAAATCCACGGTGCCTGTCGGTACCGGCGACCGTGTGAAGGCGGCGGTGCGCGGCGAGCTAGACAAGCGCAACCTGGAGCTTGATTTTGATGTGGTCTCTAACCCGGAATTCCTGAAAGAGGGTGCGGCAGTTTCCGATTTCATGAAGCCGGATCGGATCATCATAGGCACCGACAGCGAGCGGGCGATGGAATTGCTGCACGAGGTCTATTACCCATTCAACCGCAGCCACGACCGGATGATTTTCATGGATATCCGGTCAGCGGAGCTGACTAAATACGCGGCCAACTCCATGCTGGCCACCAAGATCAGCTTTATGAATGAAATCGCTAACCTCGCCGAGCGTCTGGGGGCGGACATTGAAAACGTCCGTCGGGGTATCGGTTCTGATCCACGCATTGGCTATCACTTTATTTATCCGGGTTGCGGGTATGGTGGTTCGTGTTTTCCAAAAGATGTTCAAGCGCTTACCCGCACAGCGCGCGATTGTGAGTACGATGCTCGCCTGCTGAACGCGGTAGAAGCCGTAAACAACGCCCAGAAATTCGTGCTGTTCGACAAGATCAGCCATTTCTTCAACGGTGATCTGAATGGCAAGGTCGTTGCTATTTGGGGGTTGGCGTTCAAGCCAAACACTGACGACATGCGTGAAGCCTCTTCTAGAACCCTGATGCAGCAGTTGTGGAAAGCGGGCGCGTCGGTTCAGGCGTTTGATCCGGAAGCCATGGAAGAAACCCAGCGCATCTTTGGCGACCAGCCAGGCCTGACCCTTTGTGGGACAAAAGAACAGGCCATGAAAGGAGCGGATGTGCTCGCAATTTGCACCGAATGGAAAGAATTCCGCTCGCCGGATTTCGAGGCCATTGCAGCTGCGCTGAGCGCGAAGGCTGTGTTTGATGGACGGAATCTGTACGAACCGGAAATGGTTGAACGCCATGGTATGACTTATTACGCCATCGGCCGTGGCCAAAACCAGTTCCACGGAAACTGATATGAGTGAATTCGTTCTTCATGACAAGCTGGCAGCGGATACCATTTCGCTCGGTCAGAGCCGCCTTTGCGAGGTGCGACTGATGAACGATTCCCATTTTCCCTGGGTGCTTCTGGTGCCCAGGGTATCCTCCGTTCGTGAAATCTACGAATTGTCCAAAGAACAGCAGCATCGGCTGACCGAGGAATCGTCACTGCTGGGTGAGGGCATGATGAAGGCGTTCGGCGGCGATAAATTCAATGTGGCCGCTTTGGGCAACATGGTGCCGCAGCTGCACGTTCATCACATCGTGAGATTTGAAGGGGATGATGCCTGGCCGGGCCCTGTCTGGGGGAAGGTCGCGCCCGTTCCTTATGAAGATAACGAGCTTGAAGCTATTAAAGCTCGCCTGGCGCCGATCATTGAATCACTAAAGTAGGATTACGCGCCTCTATCTGCAAGGGTGCGCGAGCCGATCAGGATAATTCTCAATTCTGTTTTCAGCTTTTGTTTCAGCTCTTCCTTCTGGGCGTTGGTCGCATCCAGCGCTTCTGCACCCTGATTGAACACCAGGGTGACCATCGCTTCCGCAATCAGCCGGGATTGATAAATAGGGCGCTGGCGCTCTTCGGCGATGCGTCTCAAATCCGCTTCCAACTCCGTTACAAAGTGGTCAATTTCCGCTTTGATCGCAGTGCGGAAAGGTTTGGACACTCCCGTGCTTTCCCGCAGCATCAGGCGGAAAAGGTTCGAGTTATTCCCCAGGTATTCCATGAAGGTGTCAACGGACGTACTGATGGCGCTGCCATCCCGTGCAATCCGCTTGCGGGCCTGCCGCATCAGCTGTCTTAAAGCCACGCCGCCTTCATCCACCAGGGCCAGGCCCAGTTCATCCAGTTCTGCAAAGTGGCGGTAAAAAGACGTTGGTGCGATACCGGCTTCCCGGGCTACCTCGCGCAGACTGAGACTGCCAAAACCACGATCCGCGCTTAGTTGCGCCAGTGCGGCGTCCATGAGGGCGCGTCGGGTTCGTAGTTTTTGCTCGGCTCTGGATGACACGGTGTTACTCCCAAGGCTATCGAAGCGCCACATTCTAGCGGCCAATCCGTTAACCGTCATCCACGTTGAGCCAGTGTTGAGTCAAGGGTGCATATCGGTCTTCGGATGCCTGATTTTCACGTTCATTGTGTTTATAATGGCGCACTTTTCGTACACATCAGATACAACGGGAACCGGTATGCGCAGTCATTATTGCGGTGGGATCAACGAATCCCACATTGATCAGGAAGTCACACTATGCGGTTGGGTGCATCGCCGCCGCGATCATGGCGGGGTCATCTTTCTGGATCTTCGCGACCGGGATGGCATGTCCCAGGTAGTGATTGACCCTGATACGCCCGAGAGCTTTGCGCTGGCCGAAAAGGTTCGCAGTGAATTCGTCGTTCAGGTCACTGGCCGTGTTCGCCGCCGCCCGGCGGGCACCGAGAACGCCAACATGCCAACAGGCCAGGTTGAGGTATTGGGCAAGCAGGTTGCTATTCTGAACGCAGCCGCAACGCCTCCTTTCCCATTGGATGAGCATGTGGACGTGGGCGAAGACGTTCGCCTGAAATACCGGTTCATAGACCTGCGCCGCCCGGAAATGATCAACCGTCTGCGTTTCCGTTCGCGTGTGACCAGCTACGTTCGCAATTTTCTGGACAGCAATGGTTTCATGGACGTGGAAACGCCAATCCTCACCAGGGCAACGCCGGAAGGTGCCCGGGATTATCTGGTGCCAAGCCGTACTCATGAGGGTTCCTTTTTTGCGCTGCCCCAGTCTCCTCAGCTGTTCAAGCAGCTGCTGATGGTGTCTGGCGTTGATCGCTATTATCAGATCGCCAAGTGTTTCCGTGATGAAGACCTGCGCGCAGACCGTCAGCCTGAGTTCACCCAGATCGATATCGAGGCCTCGTTTGTAGACGAGGAGTCCCTGATGTCTCTGACTGAGGACATGACCCGCGCCCTGTTCAAAGACGTATTGGAAGTGGATCTGCCTGAATTCCCGCGCATGCCCTATGCCGAAGCCATGCAGCGTTACGGCAGCGATAAACCGGATTTGCGGATTCCTCTGGAACTGATCGATGTGGGCGATCTGGTCAGCGGTGTGGATTTCAAGGTCTTCGCTGGCCCGGCCAATGATCCGAAAGGTCGTGTGGCAGCTCTGCGTGTGCCCAAAGGCGGAGAGCTGACCCGCAAGCAAATTGATGACTACACCAAGTTTGTGGGCATCTACGGTGCCAAAGGTCTGGCGTACATCAAGGTCAATGACGTTTCGAAGGGCGTTGAAGGCCTGCAGTCACCAATCATCAAGTTCCTGGGCGACGACGTTGCGCAGGCTGTGATTGAGCGGGTAGCGGCAGAAGACGGAGACATCGTGTTCTTTGGTGCTGACAAGACCAACGTGGTGAACGAAGCCCTGGGTGCGTTGCGTATCAAGGTTGGCCACGATCTGGATATGCTGACCTCTGAGTGGGCGCCGCTCTGGGTTGTGGACTTCCCGATGTTTGAAGAAACTCCGGACGGTGGCCTGACGGCCATTCACCACCCGTTTACGGCGCCTTCCTGTTCGCCAGAAGAGTTGGAGTCTTCGCCAGCCACCGCGCTTTCCCGGGCCTATGATATGGTTTTGAACGGAACCGAGCTGGGCGGTGGTTCCATCCGTATTCACGACACCGATACCCAGGAAAGTGTGTTCCGCACCCTGGGCATCGACCATGAGGAGGCCCGCGAGAAGTTCGGCTTCCTGCTGGATGCTCTGAAGTACGGTTGTCCTCCCCACGGCGGGCTGGCATTTGGTCTGGACCGGTTGATCATGCTGATGACCGGCGCAGGCTCCATTCGGGACGTGATTGCTTTCCCGAAAACCCAAAGCGCGACCTGTCTGATGACTCAGGCGCCGGGCGAAGTGGATGACAAGCAATTACGCGAGCTGCACATCCGTCGTCGTAAGCCCGTTGCCAAAGCGACTGAGGGTGGTTCTGCAGAGACCGCCGGGGAATAATCTCTGAACGGGCGCCCGCAAGGGCGCCCACCTGTCTGAACTGCTTCTCTCAACCTTCCTGACCTCACGGAGTTGATCATGGCTGGACACAGTAAATGGGCCAATATCAAACACCGTAAAGCGGCGCAGGACGCCAAGCGCGGCAAGATTTTTACCAAAATTATCCGTGAAATTACGGTAGCAGCCCGCCTTGGGGGTGGTAATCCCGAAGACAATCCACGCCTGCGTGGCGTCATTGACAAGGCCCTGACCGCCAACATGAAGAAAGACACCATCGAACGGGCCATCGAGCGTGGCACGGGCGACGGTGACGACAGCAATTACGAAGAGCTGACTTATGAGGGCTACGGACCTCACGGCGTGGCTGTATTTGTTGACGTGCTGACAGACAACCGGAACCGAACCGTCGCCGAAGTGCGTCATGCCTTTAGTAAAATGGGCGGTAATCTCGGCACCGATGGCTCCGTGGCCTATCTTTTCAGCAAGCAGGGCGTGATCAGCTATGGCCCTGAATATGAGGAAGACACCTTGCTGGAGGCTGCGCTGGCCGCTGGTGCGGAAGATCTGGCGACCCTGAATGACGGCTCCTTTGAAATTGTCACCACCCCCGATCAGTTCCTGGACGTCAAAGAGTCCCTGGTCAAAGCAGGTTTGCCGCCAGACAATGCGGAAGTCACCATGGTGCCTTCGACAACGGTGCTGCTGGATGCCGAAACCGCCGAGCCCAATCTTAAATTGATTGATATGCTGGAAGATCTGGACGATGTCCAGAACGTTTATACCAACGCAGACATCCCAGCGGAGGTCATGGAAGCGCTGTGACCATCATTATGGGCGTGGATCCGGGGTCCAGAATTACCGGCTACGGTATTATCCGGGCGGACGGTCGGAACATCGAGTACCTCGACAGCGGCTGCATCCGCGTTGGAGAGAAGCCCATGGCCCAGCGTCTGCAGACCATATTCCACAGTCTTGCCACATTGATTGGCGAGTACCGGCCAGAAGAATTTGCCATTGAGCAGGTCTTCATGGCCCGCAACCCTGATTCTGCCCTGAAATTGGGGCAGGCGCGGGGCGCTGCTATCGTCAGCGCTGCCAACAGTGGTCTTGAGGTGAATGAATACTCTGCCCGGCAGGTCAAGCAAGCGGTCGTGGGCAAGGGTGGCGCCGATAAGTCCCAGGTCCAACACATGGTGCAGGTTTTGTTGGCGCTGTCCCGAAAGCCCCAGGCGGATGCCGCCGACGCGTTGGCCATCGCATTGTGTCACGCTCACATGAGCCAGAGTGTGACCCGGCTGGCGGGTAGTGGTGGCAAGGTCCGTAGTGGCAGGGTACGCCGCCATTAGCGAACATGAATAATAAACAGGGAGAGCCCCGGTGATTGGTCGAATAAGAGGCATACTGGTGGAAAAAACACCGGGCCAGGCGTTGGTAGAGTGCGCCGGACTGGGCTACGAGGTGGACATCCCTTACACCACCTTTTTCAATTTGCCAGAACCTGGCGACGAAGTGGTTCTTCATACCCATTTTGCGGTCCGCGAAGACCACCAGAGCCTGTTTGGTTTTACCGCTAGATTTGATCGGGATCTGTTTCGGCAGCTGATCAAAGTAAACGGTGTGGGGCCAAAACTGGCAGTCGGTATCCTGTCGGGCCTGGATGCCAATCAGTTTATTCGCTGTGTCGAGGCCAGGGATGTCAATGCCCTGGTAAAACTGCCCGGTGTTGGTAAAAAGACCGCCGAAAGACTGCTGATTGAAATGGCTGACAGGATCAATCAGCTGGAAGGGCAGTTTGTTCCCTCATCTGCCAGTGAGGGCGCTGCGGATGTTTCGCCCGCCAGGGCCAGCCAGTCTGCACACGATCCAGTGGAAGAGGCGGAAGCGGCGCTGATCTCCCTGGGCTACAAACCCCAGGAGGCGGCCAAGGCCATCAGCAAGGTTTCGGAAGATGGCATGTCCAGCCAGGAATTGATACGCCTGGCGCTGCGCGCGATGATACCGGCCAGTTGAATCGGTTTCTGGCGTCCAATGTGTATAGAGCGTAACGTGACAGCAATCCGGGCGTTTGTAGAATTGCGATATGATAAGGCTCGGGCCGTTACACAGATTTGCGATTGATGTTTGCCAACGAGTGAAAACATGATTGAGTCGGATCGCCTGATCACAGCGCAGGCAGGGCAGTATGAAGAGGTTCAGGACAGGGCCATCCGGCCAGGCGTGCTTGCGGATTATGTGGGCCAGCCTGCGGTTCGGGAGCAGATGGACATCTTTATTTCGGCGGCTCGCGGCCGGGACGAGGCGCTGGACCATGTCCTGATCTTTGGCCCTCCCGGCCTTGGCAAAACAACCCTGGCTAATATCATCGCCAACGAAATGGGCGTCTCCATCAAAACCACGTCGGGGCCGGTGCTTGAGAAGGCCGGTGATCTCGCGGCCATGCTAACGAACCTCGAAGAAGGCGATGTGCTGTTTATCGACGAGATTCATCGTCTGAGCGCGGCGGTTGAAGAGGTTCTGTATCCGGCCATGGAAGACTATCAGCTGGATATCATGATCGGTGAAGGGCCGGCGGCCCGTTCCATCAAGCTGGATCTTCCTCCGTTTACGCTGGTTGGCGCCACCACTCGAGCAGGGCTGTTGACCTCACCCTTACGAGATCGTTTTGGCATTGTTCAACGGCTTGAGTTCTACAACACTCAGGACCTGACCAGCATCATCCTGCGTTCCGCGCGCCTCTCTTCTGTTGAGATCGATCAGGCCGGTGCCTTCGAAATCGCCCGACGTTCCCGTGGCACCCCCCGAATTGCCAATCGTTTATTGAGAAGGGTTCGGGACTTTGCCGAAGTAAAGTCCGACGGCTGCATCACTGAATCCATCGCCGATCAGGCTTTGAATATGCTGAAAGTGGACGCTCAGGGTTTCGATCACATGGATCGAAGGTTGCTGCTGGCAATGATCGAGAAGTTTGATGGCGGGCCGGTTGGTGTAGAAAGCCTTGCCGCTGCGATCAGCGAGGAGCGGGGAACCATTGAAGACGTACTGGAGCCCTTCCTGATTCAGCAGGGTTACATGGTCCGAACGCCCCGGGGACGGATGGTAACCTCCAACGCCTATCAGCACTTCGGTGTCACCCCGTCTGCTCATCAGGAGCGGGAGGATCTCTTTGACTGAGTCCGTCCCAGAACATTTTTCGCTGCCCATCCGGGTGTATATCGAAGATACGGACGCCGGCGGCATCGTTTTTCATGCCAAGTATTTGCATTTTATGGAGCGGGCCCGGACAGAGTGGGTGCGAAGCCATGGCGTGGGCTTGCGGGATGGGCTTGGTGACAATATCAGTTACGTGGTACAGAAACTGTCTATTCACTACAGCCTGCCTGCCAGGCTGGATGATCAGCTACTGGTAACCGCAGAGCCGACGGATTACGGTCGGGTGTGGATGAATTTCCGGCAGCGGGTACTCCGGGCGTCTGACCACAAAGAACTGGCAGCGGCGGACGTGCGGGTGGCCTGCATTGAGCTGGATTCGGGAAAACCGCGGCGCCTGCCGCCCGCGATGGCAGACGTGCTGGAACATAGCCACAGAACGGCTTGACCACGGAACTTTACAGGTTTTATTAACGAGGAGTTAAAGGTGGAGTCAGAAGTATCGGTCTGGTATCTCATTGCGAACGCCGGTGTACTGGTACAGCTGGTCATGCTGTTGCTGGCCCTGGCATCGGTTGTCTCCTGGGCACTGATCTTCCAGCGTTACCAGGTCATGAATAAGGCCAGGAAGTCACAGTACGCTTTCGAAGAACGGTTCTGGTCAGGGATGGATCTTGGCAAGCTCTATCGCGATGTGACGGAGAATCCGACGCCCTTTTCTGGCATGGAATCGGTGTTTCGGGCCGGCTTCAAGGAATTCTCTCGTCTGCGACAGCAAAGCCGGGATGCGGATGCGGTGATGGAAGGTAGCCAGAGAGCCATGCGAGTGGCTTTTTCCAGAGAGCAGGAAAGGCTGGAAGCCCATCTGCCGTTTCTTGCAACGGTAGGTTCAACAAGCCCTTATATCGGTCTGTTCGGCACCGTGTGGGGCATCATGAACTCGTTTCGTGGTCTTGCCCAGGTGCAGCAAGCAACCCTGGCAACCGTAGCGCCGGGTATTTCAGAGGCGTTGATTGCAACAGCAATGGGCCTGTTTGCGGCGATTCCTGCCGTGATTGCCTATAACCGCTTTTCTGCCATGTCTGATGCGTTACTCAAAAATTATGAGACGTTTGCAGAGGAGTTCTCCAGCATACTGCATCGGCGTGTTCACAACTCTGATGACAACTGATCTGACCAAAGGCGATTTGCTATGAAAGGCATGGGAATGATGCCGCCGCGCCAGCGGAAGCCGATGTCGGAGATCAACGTGGTTCCGTACATCGACGTAATGCTCGTGCTACTGGTTATTTTCATGGTGACCGCGCCCATGCTGACCCAGGGCGTGAAAGTGAACCTACCGGAAACCACCTCTGATCCGATTCAATCGGACAAGAACGTCGAGTCCATTGTAGTGTCCGTTGACAGCAATGGCGCTTACTTCATGGACGTGGGCGATGAATCCAGCGATCCCATGACGTTGGAGGCCGTTGGTTCGCGGGTGTCCAAGATTCTCTCCCAGCGCACCGATCGTGAGGTGCTGGTTCGTGGAGATGAAAACGTCGGTTATGGCGTTGTAGTGCGGCTGATGGCGAGATTGCAGGCTGCCGGCGCATCCAATGTGGGATTGATCACCGAAGCTCCGGTTGGCGATGAGCAATAACGGGGCAGGTGGTTTGTTGTGATTGGTCACGAACGGGACAAAGGTGACGAGGCCCAGGCGCCCTGGAAATCGCCAGTTGTACTGTCGGTTTTCCTGCACAGCCTGATCCTGGTCGTTGCTCTGGCGGGATGGTCGTGGACCAATCCTATTAAAGAGCCGCCGCCTCCCAGTATTTCTGCCCGGCTGGTGACCCCGAATGATCCGGAACCCAGCCGGGTCGTCGACGAAGTAGACGAACCGGATAGAGACGAAGAGCGCCAGAAAGCTCAGGAAGAACAGCGCAAACGGGAGCAGGAAGCCGAACGCCTCCAGAAAGAGAAAGAGCGCCAGGAAGAAGCACGCCGGATCCAGCAGCAGAAAGAGCAGGAGCGTCAGCGTAAGGCCGAAGCGGAACGCAAACGGGAAGAACAGCGTCTGGCAGAGCAGCAGGCGGCTAAAGAGAAGGCCGAAGCCGAGGCGAAAGAACGGGCCCGCAAGAAAGCGGAAGAGCAGCGTCGCAAAGAAGAAGCTGCCCGCAAAGCCGCTGAAGAGAAACGCCGTGCCGAAGAGGAGCGGCGGAGACAGGAAGCTGAGCGTAAAGAGCGCGAAGAGCAGGAGCGGCTGGAAGCGGAACGCAAACGCAAAGAGCGGGAACGTCAGCTGAGGGAGTCGCAGTTGGAGGCCTTGGCTGAACAGGCGGCGCAGGAGCGTGAAGCCGAAGAACAACGTCGCAAAGAAGCCGCTGCAGCAAAAGCGAAGCAGGCGCGCATGCTCACTGAAAGCGAGAAGTACAAGGCGTTGATTCGTAAACAGCTAGAGCAGTCCTGGTATCCTCCTGGGTCCGCCACGAAAGAAATGGTGGTCACGCTTCAGATCGGATTGTTGCCGACCGGAGAACTAGCATCAGTAAAGGTAGTGTCCAGTAGTGGCAATACGGCATTTGATAACACCGCCGTAAGTGCGGCCACGTCCTTGGAACGTTATCCGGTACCGGATGACCGTGACGTTTTCGAAAAATACTTCCGGAAGTTCCAGATCGGGTTCAATCCAGAAAATGTGCGATAGCAATCAGGGGAAATGATGAGACAGGGCAAGCACACAGTAGGTCACCAATTCCCGCTTCTGATCACTGTAATTCTATCGCTGCTAGCGGCGCCGGTATCGAGTGATGAATTGCTGATCCGAATCACCAAGGGCGCCGATTCAGCCATCCCCATTTCGGTGGTGCCCTTTACGGAATCCGGTCAGATGCCTGCGGGGGAGAAAATCTCCACCATCGTCCGCAACGATCTGCAGATGAGCGGTGAGTTTGATCCATTGGCACCCGAGGAAATGCTCAGCCTGCCGTCCAAGGGGAGCGAGGTGTATTTCCGGGACTGGCGTCTTCTCGGTCAGCGTTACGTTCTGGTGGGTCAGGTGAGCAGCTCAGGCGATACCCTCCAGGCGCGTTACGAGCTTTACGACGTCAGCCAGGAAAAGCGCCTGGCCGGCGCCACTGCGTCTGCACCTAAATCGGCGGCACGAAGCCTGGCTCACCACATCAGTGATCGGGTGTACAAAGCCATCACGGGTGTGCAGGGTGCCTTTTCCACCAAGCTCGCCTACGTGACGCTTGAGCGCAGTGGGAACAAGTCGGTTTATCGGCTCCAGGTGAGCGACGTGGATGGCAAGCGGGCGCGAGTCCGGCTTGAAAGCGATGAGCCTATTTTGTCTCCTGCCTGGTCTCCGGACGCCAAAAAGCTGGCTTACGTATCGTTTGAAACGGGCAAACCCGCCGTTTACGTTCATGAGCTAGCCTCTGGCCAGCGCCAGCGGGTTGCCGATTTCCAGGGCCTGAACTCGGCGCCGGCCTGGTCAGACGATGGTCGGTCACTGCTTATGACACTGTCGAAGGATGGCAATGCGGAAATCTACCGGATGAACCTGGCCAATGGCGATTTGAAGCGTCTGACGAATCACTGGTCAATCGATACAGAACCAACGTATGACCACACCGGAAAGGGTTTCTTCTTTACATCTGACCGGTCTGGTGGCCCGCAGATCTATCACAAGAGCAGCGATAATGCCGAACCCAGGCGAATAACCTTTGGTAGCCGATACAATGCCAGGCCACGCCCTGATGCGACCGGTGACTTTGTTTACTATGTCCATCAGCGCGACCGGTCGTTTCACATTGCGCGGACCGATCTTGAATCAGGCGAGGAAACCGTCCTGACCCGTACGGAATCTGATGAATCTCCGAGCGTTTCTCCCAATGGAAGAATGCTGATCTATGCCACAAAGCAGGGAGAGGACAGTGTGTTAACGGTGATAGCCGCTGACGGTGGGGCGGCTTACAGCCTGCCGGCATCCAGTGGTGACGTCCGTGAACCGGCCTGGTCTCCAATTGTCCGATAATCGAACATAAAATAACCAACGAAAGGAAGATATGATGAAACTGACAGCAGCACAGAAAGCATTGGCACTGGCGTTTACTCTCGGCCTGATGGCCGGTTGTAGCAGCACTGGTGACACCATGGGCGAAGAAGATGGCATGACGACTTCCGGTGGTGAAACCTCCGGGCAGGAAAGCGGCAGCACCGTCTACGGAGGTGAAGATGGCAGCGGTATTTCCTCCTCAGAAATGACTGAAGAGCAGCGCCGGGAAGCGGAAGAGCGGGCCATGGAAGCCCAGGAACAGGCCATGCGCGAAATCACCACCTTCTACTTCGATTTCGATACCGCCGAAATCAAGCCGGAAGCACGTGATGTACTGGTCGCTCATGCGCGGTTCCTGCAAGCGAACCCTGGTCAGGACGTGCGTATCGAAGGCCACGCTGACGAGCGCGGTACCAAGGAATACAACCTGGCACTGGGCGAGCGTCGTGCCAACGCGGTACAGCGGTTCCTGGTGGTTAACGGCGCCGCACGCGGCCAGACCGAAACCGTCAGCTATGGTGAAGAGAAGCCGGCCGTCATGGGCTCCAGCGAAAGTGCCTGGTCCCAGAACCGCCGTGTTGAGCTGGTTTTTGAATAACAGGCAATCATCATGAGACACATCCTCATGGCGTCCATGCTGCTTCCGCTGGCCTTCTGGCCGGCGGCAGCCTGGTCGCAGTCATCGGGTTCTGGCAGCCAGGCCAATGCTGAGCTCTTCTACATGATTCAGCAACTGCAGACGGAAGTGCGTCAGCTGCGGGGCGAGGTAGAGGAGCAACGAAATCAGATCGACCGGCTGAACAGGCAAAGCCGCGATCGCTACATTGATTTGGATCAGCGTATTCTGAAGTTGTCCTCTGAACTGTCGGATCTCGACAAGCCTGCCGCGTCCGATCCGGTCACAGGCCAGGGTAGCGAGGCTGCGGTAGAGCAGCGTGAGTATCGTCAGCCGTCGGCGGAAGAGCGAAAGGAATACGAGGCGCTCCAAACCCTGATCCGCAAAGACAAGAAGTTCAATGAGGCGATCAACGGCCTGTATGACTTCATCGACAAGTACGAGGAAGGCGACCTGACGGTGAATGCCTATTACTGGCTAGGCGAGGTTTATCTGGCAGAGAACCAGCTTGAGCAGGCGAAACAGGCCTTTACCATCGTGGCGACGCGTTATGGCGACCATCGCAAGGCATCGGACGCCGTCTACAAGCTAGGTGTGACACTGGATCGCCTTGGTGAGACGGCAGAGGCAGCGCGTCGCATGGAAGCGGTGATCCGTAATTACCCGGATAGCAATGCGGCTTCGCTGGCGAAAACGTTCCTGGACGATAAAACCGGCTGACGGACAGCGGGAAAGAATGTCTGGAAACCTGTTCTCCGGGGGTTGATCGGCGCTCAAAAATCATTACTATATGCGCCTCGTTTGGGTCGTTAGCTCAGTTGGTAGAGCAGTTGGCTTTTAACCAATTGGTCGAAGGTTCGAATCCTTCACGACCCACCAAATTATAGAATGATGCGGTGGTTTCGTATTGTGTCATTCGCCAGTTATGGGTCGTTAGCTCAGTTGGTAGAGCAGTTGGCTTTTAACCAATTGGTCGAAGGTTCGAATCCTTCACGACCCACCAACGAAGAGAGCGACATCGCTCTCGATTAAAAGAGCCTGCGGGCTCTTTTTTTTTGCCTGAAAGATCATACATACACGGTAGGGAAACGTAAAAAAGGTTGGTGGCGCGGTATTTCAGGAACATAACCGTGTCATGAAACTTCGGGGCGAAATGATATACTCCGCCCCAAGCTGCCGTGCGAGAGGCAGTCAGACACCATCGAGACGCCGTAATGACAAGAGCCGAAGACCGAATTCTGGTTCAGGAGCATCTGGCACATCGTGCCGAGCCAAAGCCCCTGAGCGACAGTGAAAAAGCCGATCTGGAAGAGCGAATCCGCCACGCGCTCAAAGAACAGGACGCCGTGTTGGTCGCCCATTATTATACCGATCCGGACATTCAGCGCCTGGCGGAAGAGACCGGCGGCTGCGTGGCGGATTCTTTGGAAATGGCCAGGTTTGGCAACCAGCATCCTGCCTCGACGGTGGTGGTCGCTGGTGTGAAATTCATGGGTGAAACGGCCAAGATTCTGAATCCTGAGAAGCGTGTGCTCATGCCTACGCTGGAAGCGACCTGCTCGCTGGATATCGGGTGTCCTGCCGACGAGTTTTCTGATTTTTGCGATCAGCATCCTGATCGTACGGTGGTCGTGTACGCAAACACTTCTGCGGCGGTTAAAGCCAGAGCCGACTGGGTTGTTACTTCCAGTTGTGCTCAGGCAATTGTTGAGTCTCTGGACGCCAAGGGCGAGAAAATCCTTTGGGCGCCTGACAAACATCTGGGACATTACGTTCAGAAGACGACGGGTGCAGACATGCTTTTGTGGGATGGTTCCTGCATCGTCCATGAGGAGTTCAAGTACCGTGGTCTTGAAGACCTGAAGGCGCTATACCCGGACGCCGCCGTACTGGTTCACCCTGAATCACCTGACGCTGTCGTTGAAATGGCGGATGTGGTGGGGTCCACCTCGCAGTTGATTCATGCGGTGCAGACCTGGCCAAACGAGCAGTTTATCGTGGCCACAGACAATGGCATTTTCTACAAGATGCAGCAGCTTGCGCCCAACAAAACCTTGATTGAGGCGCCCACAGCGGGCAATGGCGCGACCTGTCGAAGCTGTGCCCATTGCCCCTGGATGGCAATGAACGGTCTCGAAAACCTGCTGCATGTGATTGAGAACGGCGATCAGGAAGTTCATGTCGATCCTGCGCTGCGTGACAAGGCCCTGAAGCCTCTGGAACGCATGCTGGCCTTCACGGCCAACATGAACCTCAAGGCTGCGGGCAACGCCTGATCGACTAGCCGCGGCGCTTCCGGGCTAATGCTGATGACACTTCTGACAGCCTCTCCGTAACGACTTGTCTGGTCGGTGTACCAGCCGGCAGCCTTTCCTGAGCCTGTCGAAGCTGTCTCACCGCCGCCTCAAGATCGCCAATCAAAATGTCGTATTCCGCTCTGGCACGATGGACACCGACGATGTTCCGTGCCATGCCTTCTGCTTCAGCGAGCTTCAACCACAAATGCTCTTGATTCGGTAACTCGCGGGTCAGCCGTCGAAGGTGGTCGACGGCACGCTCTGCGTTTCCGGCTTCTATTTCAATGACGGCTAACTGTTCACTGATCGGATAATTACCGGGGTTGCGGCTCAGGGCAGATTGCATCAGTTTGCGTGCAGCATCCAGTTGCCCCTGGTCTGCCAGAGCTTCTGCCAGGGTAACCTGATAGGTAATACGGTGCGGGTTTCTCTCCAGAAGACCCCGCAGATGTTTTTCTGCTTCCTTAGGTCGGTCGCTGCCAATCAAGGCCACCGCGAGTCCGTAAATGGCGGGGTCATTGTTTTTATCAGTGCCTGCCTGATCGAGGTAACTCTGAAACGTATCCACCGCGATACCGGCCGATCGCGAATACCGCACCTGAAGCCGTGCACGCACGAGATGGTATTCAGCCGAATCCGGAAATGCGCGTTCCGGGTATTGCTCCGCGCGAGAGCGGGTGTCGGACACGCGGCTCTGGGTTAATGGGTGGGTCGAAAGGTATTCCAGTGATTGATTTCCTTGCAGGCGGTTCTGACGCATCATGATCTCGAACATTTCTGGCATGCCGCGCGGGTCCATCCCGGAATTCGCCAGAATTTCCATGCCAACCCGGTCGGCTTCCTGCTCATGGCTGCGGCTATACGCCAGCATATTCTGAATGGCCATGGCCTGGGTGCCGGCAATGGCGGCAATACCAATATCGGATTGAGTCACGGCAGACAACACAATGCCGGCGACCATTCCGGCAATGGTCAGCGGCGCGCTGCGCTCTTGTTGCTCCATTCGCCGGGCAAAGTGTCTCTGGCTCAGGTGAGCCAGTTCGTGAGCCAGTACCGATGCAAACTGTTGCTCACTGTTGGCGTTCAGGAACAGGCCTCCGTTTACCCCAACAATGCTGCCGGGCACCGCGAATGCGTTGATCGCGGGGCTATCGATCAGAACCAGAGTGAGGTCTCGATTCTGTAACGGGGCCGATGGAACCAGCCGGTAGATAATGGCGCTGAGATAGTCGTAGACCAGTGGATCCTGAATCTGGCTGGCGGATCGGCGAATGGACATCATGACCTGGCGGCCAATTTCGCTTTCCTGCTGCTCGGAAATCAGGCCGCCACCCACGCCGCCAATGTTTGGTAACGGCGCCTCGCCGGACTGTCCCCAGGTGGGAAAAGCAGGTATTAATGCGCAGATCAGGCTCAGGCTAACAGCCCTGCAACAAGCCTGAATCGATGTTCTGATCTTGCCAAGTTGGTGAGTCATGTCCTAGCGAGGCCCGATGGTTTGATATGATGATGCATTAAATACGTCCGGGCGGCATAATGCCTGCGTTTCGTTTCACTTGAATTGGATGCCAGCTCAGTATGGCTGATCGTAAACTGGATGCCTCGGGGCTGCGATGTCCCATGCCGTTACTCAAGACCAAACTGGCACTCAACGGCATGGCCGCTGGTGAGTTGCTCGAGGTGGTCGCGACGGATGCCGGTTCTGAAAAAGACATTCCCGCGTATCTGTCGTTGACCCAGCACGAACTGGTCAGTTCCCGCGAAGAAAAAGGTCAGTTTACGTTTGTGATAAAGTGCGCCGGTTGAGCCCACGTTGGAAGTCCCTCGGAGTCATTGATGATTAAAATATTACGTGGTCTTGCCCACAAATACTTTTCAGATGAAGAAGCCGTCATACTTTTTCTGATTCTGGTGCTTGGCACGGTTTTCATCATCTTCTTCGGTGCCATGTTGGCACCGGCCATCGCAGCGGTCATTGTCGCCTTCATACTTCAGGGTCTTGTCGGGAAACTTAATCGGCTTGGCGTGCCGGAGATTGTGTCCATCATTGGTGTTTTTCTGGTCTTTCTGGGTGTATTGATCGGCTTCCTGTTCGGGCTGTTGCCGTTGCTCTGGGGGCAGGTGACGTCGCTGGCGGGTGAAGCGCCAAGAATTTTCCGTGAGATGCAGTCGTATCTTGAACTGTTGCCCCAGCAATATCCCACCCTGATTTCCATGGAAGGCGTTAACACCATCTACAATCAGGTAACGACAGAGGCGGGCCGTATCACCCAGTGGCTGGTGTCTTTTTCGCTTGAAAGCATCCCGGACCTGGTGGCGCTGCTGATCTACATGGTGTTGCTGCCAATACTGGTGTTTTTCTTTCTCAAGGATCGCAGGCAGTTGTTGGCCTCGATTGGTAAATTGCTGCCCAGCCAGCGCCCCATGATGGTCACGATCTGGAATGAAGTGAACCTTCAGTGTGCCAACTATGTTCGGGGTAAGGCTGTCGAGATTTTGATCGTGGGCGGCGTTACCTACGTCGCGTTCAAACTGATGGGCATGCCTTACGCTGCGCTTCTGTCATTGATGGTCGGCCTGAGCGTGGTGATTCCCTATATCGGCGCTGCCGTTGTCACCATTCCGGTCGCGATGATCGCGCTCTTCGCTTTTGGGTGGGGCAGTGAGTTTATCTGGATCATGGTGATCTACGGCATTATTCAGGCACTCGACGGCAACGTGCTGGTGCCATTGCTGTTCTCGGAAGTGAACAACCTTCACCCGGTTGCCATCATTGTTGCGGTGCTCTTCTTTGGCGGTATCTGGGGCCTGTGGGGTGTATTCTTTGCGATTCCGCTTGCTACCATGCTAAAAGCGGTCTTCTCAGCCTGGCCTGTGAACCGAAACCAGACACCGGTGAGGGCCGAAGCGCCTTAAGAGTCGGTAATTCTCTTGTGTCACTTCGTGCCCAACATTACCATATCGCTTTTATTCGGACGGAGCTTTTATGATTACGGGTAGCCTTGTCGCTCTGGTCACGCCCATGTACGAAGACGGTAGCGTTCACTGGGATCACCTGGACCAGTTGATCGACTTTCATCTGACTAATGGTACTCACGGAATTGTTGCTGTCGGAACGACGGGCGAATCCGCCACGCTGGATCCTGAAGAGCATATGAGCGTTGTCGGCCATATCATCAAACGTGTGGATGGCCGTATTCCCGTGATTGCAGGTACTGGCGGTAACAGCACCCGTGAAGCCATCGAGCTGACCGAAGAGGCTCATAAACTGGGTGCGGATGCGTGCCTGCTAGTTGTGCCTTACTACAATAAGCCCACCCAGGAAGGCCTGTATCGCCATTTCAAGACGATTGCTGAGGCGGTCCCGGGTGTCAATCAGATTCTTTACAACGTTCCCGGGCGAACCGCCTGCGACATGCTTAATGAGACCGTAGAGCGTCTGGCTGACATTCCCAACATCATCGGTATCAAGGATGCGACCGGCAATATCCCGCGCGGCGCCGAGCTGGTTGAAGCCGTGAAGGGCCGCCTGGTTGTTTACAGCGGTGACGATGCGACGGCTGCCGGCCTTATGCTGGCTGGCGCAAAAGGCAATGTCTCCGTGACGGCTAATGTGGCTCCGCAGGGTATGGCTGCGCTGTGTGAGGCTGCTATTGCGGGTAACGAGGAAGAAACCGAGCGCTTGAACGAGCTGCTGATGCCCCTCAACCGAAAGCTCTTCCTTGAAGCAAATCCGATCCCCGTCAAGTGGGCATTGCACCGCATGGGCATGATAGGCGAAGGCATTCGCCTGCCACTCACGCCGCTCAGCGAAAAATTCCACGGTGAAGTGGAAGAAGCCCTGAAAGCGTCTGGCGTTCTCTGAAGCAGGCCGTACCATCTATCAAAACTGGAGTCGCCTGATGGCGTTCACGTTCCGGATTGCAATTCCGAAACCTGTTAAATCTGTCGGGCCCCTAGCGGGCCTGATGTTCTTAATGGCTACTGCTGGCTGTAGTTTCATCGAAGATCGTTCCGAGCGATACGTCGATGCGCCTGAAGGTGAGCCATTGAAGCTGCCAGCTTCTGCCGACGAGAGCCGGTTCAATCAGGCGATGCCGGTGCGGGAGGTTTTGACCGCAGACTCGGGCCGCATGTATGCAGGCGAGTTGCCGGAACCGCCGGACATGACGGCCGAGATTCTCGACGAGAACTATGTGGTCGAAGTGGTGGATGACGAGATCTGGCTGCTGGTCAACGACGTTCCCGGACGGCTCTGGCCTGCCGTAACCGCGTACATGAACCAGAAGGGATTGGGCGTTGCCTACGATAATCCGCAACTGGGCCTTCTTCAGAGTGAACTGGTGAACTTCAGCAAGCGTGCCCGCGACCTGGTCGGTTTGCCTGAGAATCCCGAAGGCGAGGAGCCAGTCATAGCGGTGCAGGCCAAGGTCTCTCCCGGCGTTCGTCGCAAAACCACCGAAGTCCAGTTTCGTACCTTCGAGCCTGAAAACCGCGATGCAGATCAACTTGTCTCCTGGAATGACAACGCCAACCGCAGCCCGCAACAGCTTGAAACCAGCCGGCAACTGCTGAAAGACCTGGGCGAGTTTCTGAAGGCGCGGGAAGACTCCAAATCCTATTCGCGGGCAGCGCTCGGCATGGTCGTAAAGCCCCTGGTTCGCCTGGAGTCCGAAAATGAGGTGGCCAAGCGCATCGTGATGGATCTGGATTATGGCCGGTCTTGGGGGGAAGTGCGCAGAGCGCTCGACGAAGCTGGCATTCCGGTCATCGACCTCAACCGCGAAGAGGGCTACTTCTACGTTGATTTTCGCCCGGCGTCCGAAACCGAGCCAGGCTGGTTCTCATGGTTCAGCGAAGACCCAAAGCCAATCCATACCTTCGACCTGACATTGGATAACCAGGGCAGCCAGGTGATTGTTGAGGCCAGCCGGGCCTCAGACTACAGCGGGGACGACCGTTCGGCGCCTTTACTGTCTGAACTTTTCGAATACCTTTATTAATAAAGATGAATGTCCGATCTGTGGGCATGTCCGGAGAGAAAACATGGAAAAACGAGAAGAACTCTATGCTGGCAAGGCGAAATCGGTGTACCGCACTGATGACCCCGATCGCTTTGTTATGGTCTTCCGTGATGACACCTCAGCTTTCGACGGTGAGAAGAAAGAACAGTTGAACCGCAAAGGTATGGTGAATAACCGGTTCAATGCGTTCATTATGGAGAAACTGGAAGCAGCCGGAGTGCCCACTCATTTTGAGGGTTTGCTGTCGGACACCGAATCGCTGGTCAAGAAACTGGACATGATTCCGGTCGAATGTGTGGTGCGTAATGTGTCTGCGGGCAGCCTTTGCCGCCGTCTTGGTGTCGAGGAGGGCAAAACGTTGTTGCCGCCCACTTACGAGTTGTTTCTGAAAAACGACGCCATGCATGATCCGATGGTCAACGAGTCTCTGGCCGTCAGCTTTGGGTGGGCAGAAGCGCACGAACTTGAGCAGATGAAAAAGCTGACCTACCAGGTCAATGACGTGCTCAAGGCATTGTTCGAAGACGCCGGCATGTTGCTGGTGGATTACAAGCTGGAATTTGGCCGATCGAACGGCCAGATTGTTCTGGGTGACGAATTCAGCCCCGATGGTTGTCGCATCTGGGACAAGGAAACCCGCAAGAAAATGGACAAAGACCGTTTTCGTCAGGGACTGGGCGAGGTTATCGAGACGTACGAAGAAGTCGGTCGCCGGCTTGGAATCGAATTCGGCTGATCAAATCTGACAACAACGTGAGACAGGTACTCTATGCGTAAAGTGATGATTGCCGCAGGAAGTGCAATGGTGATGACCAGCTCTATGGCCATGTCTGACGTCCTGGGCGTTGGCGCCACCGTGAGCTACTGGGATTCAGACCTGTCCGGCGAAGCCGCGAATAACAGCGATGTGGTGGATCTGGAAAACGATCTGAATTTGAGCAGCGACGGTAATGCCAACCTGGAAGCCTATTTCGAACATCCGGTTCCCATTCTTCCGAATATTCGCTTGAACCGTACAAGTATTGAACAGAGCGGTAGCGGTGAATTGTCTGCAGATTTTGATGTGATTCAGGGCGTAGGGTCTGTCGATGTGAAGTCTGACCTGGATCTGACCCAGTTTGACGTGACTCTTTATTACGAAATTCTGGACAACTGGGCCAACGTGGATCTTGGTATTACCGGGCGCACCCTGGACGGTGAACTGATCGTGCGCGAACAGGGTGGTGCCGCCAGAGTTAGCCGTACGGAATTTGAAGGGACGATCCCAATGGGCTATCTGGCGGCTCAGATTGATATGCCGTTTACCGGGGTGTCTGTAGGTGCTCAGGGCAACATTATCAGCTATGACGGCGATTCCATCTCTGATTTCAACGCCTACGGCCAGTACGAAATTTCATTGCTGCGTTTGCGGGCAGGTTACCGTCAAATGAGCATTGATTACGAAGACAGCGACGACACGCTGGACGTTAAAATCGGTGGCCCGTTTGCCAGTGTTGGTCTGACATTCTGATTTAGGTTTCACCGAAAGGTATGTGATTTTACAGGGAGAGCTTAGTGAAAATTCTGGTGACGGGTACGGCGGGCTTCATCGGCTCTCATCTTGCACACAGGCTTTTGGAGCGTGGAGATGAGGTGATTGGCGTGGATAACGTCAATGACTATTACGACGTCAACCTGAAAGAGGCGCGCCTGAGTCGGCTTACCTCCATCCAGGGTTTCACTGAAGTTCGCGAAGATGTTGCTAACAGGCAGGCCATGGAAGCCATGTTCGCAGAACATAAGCCCGAGCGGGTTGTGCACCTGGCCGCCCAGGCCGGTGTTCGCTATTCGCTGGAGAATCCACACGCGTACATTGACGCCAACCTCGTGGGCTTTACCAACATTCTGGAAGGCTGTCGCCACAACAGCGTCAAGCATCTGGTGTATGCGTCCAGCAGCTCGGTTTACGGCGCAAATGAGGCCATGCCGTTCTCGATCCACGATAATGTGGACCACCCTCTCAGCCTTTACGCGGCATCGAAGAAAGCCAATGAGCTGATGGCTCACACTTACAGCCACCTGTACAACATGCCCACCACCGGCCTTCGGTTCTTTACCGTCTATGGCCCCTGGGGCCGCCCGGATATGGCGTTGTTTATCTTTACCAAAAAGATTCTGGCAGGTGAGCCCATTGACGTGTTCAACCATGGCCATCACAAGCGCGACTTCACCTACATCGACGATATCGTTGAAGGGGTGATTCGCACGCTGGACAATGTGGCCACCCCGAACCCGGACTGGTCCGGCGAAAAGCCGGACCCGGGCACCAGCATGGCGCCTTACCGGCTCTATAATATTGGCAGCAACAATCCGGTAGAGCTGTCGCGATTCATTGAAATCATTGAAGAGCGTGTTGGCAAAAAAGCAGAGAAAAACCTGCTCCCACTCCAGCCAGGTGATGTGCCAGCCACTTATGCGAATGTCGATGATCTGATCGATGACGTCGGCTACAAGCCGTCCACCACCGTCGAAGAGGGTATCGCCAATTTTGTGGATTGGTATCGGGATTTCTATCAGGTTTAATGGCGCCGTAAGTCGGCGCTGGAATCAACCTTCAGGAGCTTCAAGGAAGATCAATGGAGCTGTCTGAGCGTCTGAAGAAAGAAACCAGGAGTGCTCATCAGGCTCTGGATCAGCACCCGATGCTGCGTAGTCTCGTCGCAAGATCTTCCACAATTGACCAGTACCGTCTCGGCCTGCAGGCCATGTACCGGGCGTGGAAACCGCTCGAATCTGCGGTTGAGAATAGTCTGAAAGACATCTCGAGGTTCCAACCAACCCCCGAACAAACCTCGTTTTTGGCATTTTGCGACGCGAACTTTAAGCCTCGCCGTCATGCCCTGGTGGACGATCTGCGCGTTCTGGGCGTGACCAGCCTGCCCTCTGATAGAGCCGGATTCGGCTTCGTGGACGTGCCTCAGTTATTGGGGGGATTGTATGTTTTTTTTGGTGCGCAGCTTGGCAGCCGTGTTATCGCGGCGTCTGTTACCGAGAATGTACCCGGGGCACCCACTGGCTTTTTCACCGCTACTCACCAGAATGTGACTGATTTTTGGAAACAGTTTCGGATTCAATTGGATGATTTGCCTCTAGACCAGACCGAGATTCCAAGTCTTTTTCAGTCCGCCACTATGGCCTTCGAGGAGTTCCGGAAGGCGCTTGACTGACACAAGCCGATCGATCTCTCTCCAGTTCAAACCCTTAGATAGCAAAAACTCCTTTGCCTGCTATTCTAAAACGATGTGATCTTTGTGCGCCTTTCTTCGTAAGTTACGGAATTGGTAGGCATATGGCGTGCGTCAACAAGTAAAAAGGCCGAATGATTTTGGAAAAGCAGCATTTAGACCATCCCGGAGACCCATCCGGTAACATGAAACCTGTTGTGGGTAGCCACTGGGCTTATTTCGTCATACCCCTGTCAGTCGTTTTTGTTTTCCTTGTCGCAATTCCATTTTTTATCAACTCTGCAGTAGTGCAGGTCTCATTGATCGTTCTGGCCGGTGTTTTCTTAATGCTTTTCTATCGTTGGCACCGACGGAAGGTCATTGAATGCATGACGAGTCGCCAAGATGCCAAGGAAAATGTTCATAATGATATCTCATCAGATTGGGCAAAAGTCATCCAGTTTCAAACCGATGCCCTCAACGACATTATGTCTGAAACCCGTCAAGCCAATGAATTGCTTGCCGACGCGGGTCCAAGGCTTGGCGAGCTGTTCGTCAGTTTGGAAAACCACACACAAAGGCAGCAGGTCGTCGTCGAGCCCTTTATTAAAAACGATGCCGAAGAGGCGGAGGCTGAAGGAGAAGACGGAGTAACCTACCAGCACATGGTTGAAGACGTCGGCAAGATCATGTCGGAATTCGTTGACACCATTGTGGAGGTAAGCCGTAAGTCTGTAGCACTTGTGGACGTGATGCAGGAGATCTCCGGAGAGACAGAAGCTATTCAATCCATGCTGGATGAAATGAACGGGATCACAGGGCAGACCAATTTGCTGGCCATCAACGCGGCGATTGAGGCCGCCAGGGCCGGGGATGCAGGTCGCGGTTTTTCGGTGGTCGCGACGGAAGTACAGGCTCTATCGAATCGGTCAGAAGAATTTAATGAAAAAATCCGTTCGCGGGTTGCCAATGCATCGGACCTTGTTCAGCGGGCCACTAAATCAATCGATGACATGGCGTCGCAAGACATGAACTTCTCGTTACAGTCGAAAAAGTCGGTTGATCGGTTGATGGAAGAGGTCCAGGAGCTGGATAAGGCGCGTTCCGAGGGTATGTTTCAGTTGGCTTCCGTTGCTGACGACGTCAAACATGACGTGTCGGAAATTGTCACCAAGATGCAGTTTCAGGACATGGTGACGCAGCTCTTGCAAAGAGTTGACGAGCGTATCCTGCTCGTCAACGGGCATCTGGAGAACATGGCCCACGTGGCGGACCTTCCTGACGAGGAGCGTTCGCTGAAATTGAAGGCGGATCTTGATTCGCTGAGACAGGCTTATGCCGGGATCAGGGATAGTGCGGTTCAGCAAAAAGATCTTAACGAAGGTAGCGTTGATTTATTCTGAGGAGAGCCATTGTGGGCCCAGAGTTTGATGTGAAACACAGTCTTCAGGATGGAGTGGCAACACTTTCACTGAGCGGGCGATTCGACTTTAGCCAATACGCGGCCTTCAAAGAAGAGCAGGCCCGCGTACTGAATAAAGATTCGGTGAAGGAAATTGTGCTTGATTTCGGTGGCCTTGATTATCTTGACAGTGCCGCGCTGGGAATACTTCTGGTCCTCCTGGACCGGGCAAAGGAGCATGGGCAGCCCGTTACCATTCGTCGTGCAAAGGGCGTGGTCAGGGAAATCCTGGACGTCGCTCATTTTGAACGTATGTTCGTGATTGAGGATTAGGGCGAACCCGCCGATGGTCGAGAACCAGGGAGCATTAACCTCTTCGTTGCATATCCTGATCGCAGATGACGATCCGGTGATGCGTAACGTCCTCGGAAACTTCCTTAAAAGTGAAGGGCACACCGTCGTGCTTGCGGAAGATGGTGCCCACGCGCTTGAACTGTTTGAAAAAGACAAAGACTTTGGTCTGTTCGTGCTCGACGTCAAAATGCCCCATATTGACGGGCTTAGCTGCTGCGCACGAATCAAGAAGCAGCTGACGCGGTGGGTGCCGATCATGATGGTCAGCGCAAACTCGGAAGAGCGGTCACAGGTCGAGGGGCTGGATATCGGGGCCGACTACTACCTGACCAAGCCCGTGCAATTTGCTTTGTTGCGGGCCTATGTGCGTGCGGCACAGCGTGCCTCCGCGTTGCAAAACGAAGTTCAGGAAAAAAGCCGTCGCCTGGAGGATTACTACAACAAGAGCCAGTCCGATAATGATCTTGCAAGACAGTTACTGGATCGTTTGCTGCATTCTTCGGAATCAACGTCTCTGGATGCAAAATACATCATCGACCCTGCTGGCGAGTTCAGTGGTGACCTCATTGTATCGATGCGTAGCCCCAGTCATCGACTGTACAGCATGGTTGCCGATGCGACGGGGCACGGACTGCCGGCTGCCATCACCCTGATTCCCGCCGTTGAAACCTTCTCCAGACTGTCCAGGGAGGGTTACTCGGTAGAGACCATTGTTCGTGAACTGAATACACGGCTGCGCTCCAGTTTGCCAAGAGAACGATTTGTTGCCGCTGCGGTGATGATGTTTGAACCACATACCCAGCGACTCGAAATATGGAACGGAGGGTGCCCTCAGGTTTACCTTCTAGACAATGAAAGCCGCCAGATCGCGAAGACGTTCCCGGCTACACACCCTCCCTTGGGTATTCTTGACGCTCCTCGATTCGACGCCAAAGTGACCGGCGCGTCTTACCAGAAACATCAGACCATCGTGGCGTGCACGGACGGGGTTGTAGAGTCCGAAGATCCTTCCGGCAATATGTTCGGTCAGAAAGGACTGGAACGGGTGCTGACCTGTCACGACAGATCCAGAGACCTCATTCGTGCAATTGGCAGCGCACTCGATGAATTTACGGCCGCTGAAAGCGCCGCTGATGATCGCTCTTTGCTGATCTTGCCTCTGGGATCCATAGAGTTTGAAGGCGAGGATTCCGTCATCTCTGAAGACGATGATTCGGACATCACAGTGGTCAATTCGGATATAGATCTCACCGCCATGGCTACCGGTGGCTGGTATTTCGCGCTTGGCGTTCGTGGTGACGCGCTCAAAGACGCCGAGTTGGCGCCCATTGTCAACAACGTCATAGGCAGGATGGGCGTTACCGGTGAAAAGGCTGACAAAGCACATGTTTGCATCACTGAACTGCTGAATAATGCTATTGATCATGGCGTTCTCGGGATGGACTCTTCACTGAAATCCAACCCAGAAGGATTCGCTGAATACTTCGAAGAGCGACAGAAGCGTTTGAGTCAATTGGACTACGGCGGCGTTTTTATTCGGGCCAATCTGGATCGATCGGGTCGCAATTATGCGCTGTCGGTGACGGTGAGCGACACCGGAGAAGGGTTTGGATACAAAGACGAAAATGCGACTGAGGCCAGCAGTTTGCCCGTGCCTTCGGGAAGAGGCATCAAGCTGGTCAGGCGGTTGGCTGACCGGCTGACCTTTCACGACGGCGGGGCAACGTCGGAGTTCCGTATTGTGATAATGGCTGGTGAATCCGGTCAGCCACAGCAAAAAATAAGCGAAATTGAACCAGAAAATTAAAGGATGACCATAACATGTCGAAAACCATAATGATCGTTGACGATTCCGTGTCTATTCGTCAGATGGTCGGGCACGCTTTGAAAGGCAGTGGCTATGAGGTGGTCGAGGCACCCGACGGCCAGGCGGCGCTGGACTCGGCCAAAACCAGAGCGCTGGACCTGGTGATTACGGATCAGAATATGCCGAGACTGGACGGGATCAGTCTCACCAAGGCGTTGAGGGCAGAGGCCCGCCACAGTCGAACGCCGATTCTCATTCTGACGACAGAAGCGAGCGAAGATATGAAGTCAAAAGGCAAGGCAGCAGGGGCGACAGGTTGGCTGGTTAAGCCTTTTGAGCCGAACAAGCTGTTGGAAGTCGTCAAAAAAGTGATTGGCTAGGGGCCTTTAAATGTCCGAAGATTTTAAAGCGGTTTTTTTCGAGGAAGCGGCAGAGCACCTCCAGACCATAGAGGATGAGCTGCTGGTTCTTGATGGTGACCGCAAAAATTCGGAAGCCCTCGATGGCGTTTTCAGAGCGGCCCACTCCATCAAGGGCTCAGCCGGGATGTTTGGCTTTCGAACGCTATCGGATTTTACGCATCATCTGGAAACCCTCCTGGACAAAATCCGAAAGGGTACCGCCGATTTGACGGACGACCGCATTGATCTTGTTTTGGCCGGCGTCGATGAAATCCGTGCTCTTGTGGAAAAACTCGAAGACGGCGAAGACAACCCCCCCGCCGACAATGCCCTGGTTGGTCAGCTTGAAAGCGAGAATCGTTCCGTGGCCCCCGCCACCGAGGAGTCGGCGCCGGAGGATGCTTCCGGCAATGCCGAGGTAGATGAGAGCTTTGGCCTGTTTGACGATTCAGACACCGACGATTCTGGTGCGGATGAAGAGGATCCCGGCTTCGGGCTTTTTGACGAGCCGTCAAGCAATGTCTCCGAAGAAGAAATCGCCGATTCAGCAGACGACGGCGCCTATGGCCTGTTTGATTCCGACGACGCAGAGAGCGGTCAGGGCGGGGGAACAAGCGATGGCTATCACCAGTATTTCGACGAGCTTCTTAGCGAGGGCGAAACGGGCGAAACGGGCGAAACAAAAGATGCGACGAGGCCCGATGAAAGCGCCAATGTAGCCGCCGCCGGTGATCCTCAGGCCGACCCCGACGGCAAGTTCGGCTGGTTGAATCGCCCCGCCAAGCAGGCTTCCGTTTCCGACGGAGCTGCCGCCCCATCACAAAAAACCGAGACCAAGCCATCGGCCAGTCCAAAGCGCGCCAGAGAGAGTTCTGGCTCGCTTAGGGTGTCCCTGGAAAAGGTCGATCAGCTGGTGAACCAGATCAGTGAGCTGGTCATTACCCAGGCCATGCTCCGTGAGACTGCGGAATCGCTGGACGCCGTCGAGAATGAGCAGCACCTCGCGAGCCTTGAAACGCTGGAAAGAACGGCCAGGGAATTGCAGGAATCTGTCCTCTCGATACGGCTGTTGCCGGTTAAAGTTCTGTTCAGCCGGTTTCCAAGAGTTGTTCGTGACCTGTCGCGCAAGCTAGGAAAAGAAATAGACCTGGTCACACTGGGCGAGGAGGCTGAGCTGGACAAGAGCCTGATTGAAAAGCTCGCTGACCCCCTGACCCACCTTGTTCGTAACAGTATTGATCATGGGATCGAATCCCCGGAAAAGCGATTAGAGGCCCAGAAACCCCAGAAGGGACAGGTCGTCATGGCGGCATCCCACGAAGGCGGCGATATCGTCATTTCCATCAGCGATGATGGCGCTGGAATCAATCGTGAGAAGGTCCTTAAAAAAGCCCAGGAGAACGGTCTGGATGCAAATGAGGAGATGGATGAGGATCAGATTCTCAATCTGATCTTTGCACCGGGATTCTCAACGGCAGCAGAAGTGACGGACGTTTCCGGTCGTGGGGTTGGTATGGATGTGGTCAAACGGAACATTAAAGAGCTGGGTGGCCGCATTGATGTTAAAAGCACTCCTGGTGAGGGGTCTGTGTTTACCGTTCGACTGCCGCTGACACT
Source organism: Marinobacter sp. CHS3-4 (assembly GCF_030053415.1). GTDB lineage: Bacteria > Pseudomonadota > Gammaproteobacteria > Pseudomonadales > Oleiphilaceae > Marinobacter. Next base: position 514,611 of record NZ_JASGBJ010000002.1, on the reverse strand, counting down.
GGCAATCACCGACGGTATGGTGCTGCGCTTCGCGGATCAACGGTTGGTCATTCCGTTATCCAACGTTGTTGAGTCTCTGCAGCTGAGTTCGGGAGACGTTTTTTACGTGCAGGGGGATGGCTGCGTGATTCGGAGGCATGGCGAATTTGTTCCTCTGTATACATTGGCCTCGGCATCGCAAGACAGTTTTAAAAATACGCAGGTGGGCGGTTCATTGCTCGCCATTATTGTTGAGAGTGAGGGGCGACAGATCGGCTTGCTGGTGGATGAACTGATCGGTCAGCAACAGATCGTGATCAAAAACCTGGAAACCAATTACCGACGTGTCCCGGGGTTCTCGGGCGCAACAGTAATGGGGGACGGCTCGGTTGCCTTCATTATCGACGTCGCTCAGCTGGTTGCAGATAGCACGCTACTGAGCCGTCCGGATGCCTCTCTCATCGGTTCTGATCTGGTCGAAACATCTGAGGAGAATTTATGAAAAACCTGAATATCGGCACCAAGCTTGGCCTTGGCTATGCCATTGTGCTTGCTTTGCTGATCGCAGTGGGTGTTGTCGGCCTGATAGAGCTCAAGCAGGTCAATGCGAATCTTCATAAAATTGTTGATCAGGAGAGCAGGGCGATACAGCTCGTCAACGACCTGGCTTTGAACGCGGAGCAAAAGTCGAGACTGGTTCGCTCTTACATCGTCAGGTTCGGCGATCAGGAGCAGTCGCGAGTTGTTCGGAATATTGAGTCGGAAACCGATAGCATGATAAACCGACTCGAATCCTTGGAAATGGTCCTTGAGCGTCTCGATGAGAGAGAGGCGATAGACGGCGTTTCTTCTGCAGTGAATGCCTTCAATCGTGGCGTTGCGGCATTCATAGAAAACGGTGAGTCCGGTTGGACCAGCTCCCGTCTGGCCTCCGCGCTGGATACCGATGTGGACCCATTAGGGGACGAATTGCGCCGGGAACTGGAATCCGCTAGGTCTGACATCGAGGCTCTGGTGCGGGAAGCAACCGAGGAAGCCGACGCAATCTATGACTTTAGCCAGACGTTGATCACATCGCTGATGGTGATCGCCGTTATTTCGGGTATCGCGATCGCGTTCATCATCGGTCGGGGCATCTCTGTGCCGATGTCGGAGGCTGTGGAAGCAGCCAGGGCCGTCGCCAGGGGCGAGCTGGATGGCCAATTGAGATCGGATCGGAAAGACGAAGTAGGGCGATTGATCAATGCGCTGGCTGACATGCGCGAGAGTCTGAAGCAGATCGTCGGTTCCATTCGCGAAGGTGTGGATACCATCAATACAGCGTCGAGTGAAATTGCCGTCGGCAACACCGACCTATCACAGCGTACAGAAGAGCAGGCCTCGAGCCTCGAAGAGACCGCTGCGAGCATGGAAGAGTTGACGACCACCGTGAAGCAGAACGCTGACAATGCCCGGCAGGCCAATTCGCTGTCGAAAGCAGCGAGTGAAAACGCCGATAAAGGTGGCGACGTGGTCGAGAGCGTTGTGAAACGCATGGCTGAAATTCGCGAAGGGTCCAACAAGATGTCAGAAATCATCTCGGTGATTGACGGCATTGCCTTCCAGACCAATATCCTGGCGTTGAACGCGGCGGTTGAGGCTGCGCGTGCCGGTGAGCAGGGTCGGGGTTTTGCCGTGGTTGCGACAGAGGTACGAAGCCTTGCGCAACGAAGTGCCTCGGCGGCCAAGGACATTAAATCCCTCATTGAGTCCTCGGTTGAAAATATTTCGACGGGCAGCGAGCTTGCTGACAAGGCCGGAACGGCGATGGACGAAATCGTTGTCAGCATCAAGAAGGTGACGGATATCATCGGCGAAATTACGGCCGCTTCTGACGAGCAAAGCGCAGGCATTGAGCAGATCAATCAGGCCGTGTCTGAAATGGACCAGGTAACTCAGCAAAATGCCGCCCTGGTGGAAGAATCCGCCGCGGCAGCTGAGTCACTTCAGTCTCAGGCTGAGGAGCTTGAGTCCTCGGTAAGCAAGTTCAGACTCAGCGCGAATGACGTGGCGCGTAAACCCGCCGGGCAGGCAAAAACCCCCAAGACGTCTGCTGCTTCAAGCAACCCGGCTTCGAAGGCAAAAACATCCGAGAAGCCGTCAACGCCTGCTAAATCCACGGGTGGGGAGAGCGATGATGACTGGGAAGAATTCTGATATGGCAGACATTGCTCAAGACGAAATAGCCGGCGCCGGTAGTGAGTATCTTACCTTTTGCCTGGGTGACGAGTTCTACGCGATAGATATCCTGAAAGTTCAGGAAATTCAAGGCTATGGTGGGGTTACGCGGATTGCCCAGGCGCCCGAATTCGTCAAAGGCGTGGTCAATCTTCGTGGCACCATCGTGCCGATCATTGATTTGAGGGCACGGTTTGGGATCGGCGAGCTGACGTACGACGAATTCACCATCATGATCATTCTGAACCTCGAGCATCGCATCGTTGGTATCGTGGTTGATAGCGTTTCGGACGTACTTCGGTTGTCGGATCAGGATGTGCGACCCTCGCCGACATTCAGCGCGTCCGTGGATACCCGTTACATTCGCGGACTTGCGGATATTGACGAGACGATGGTGATTGTACTGGATATTGACGGGCTCATGGCCGATCCTTCAATGGCGCTTGAGGACCTGGATGGGGAGCAAGGTTGATTGGACACGACGAGTTCCGGCAAGCGCAGAGAGTTTGACTACTCGCGACGGGAGTTTTCCAGGGTTCAAAAACTGATTCACGCCCGGGTCGGGATTCATCTTGGGGACAACAAGCAGGAAATGGTCTATAGCCGCCTTGCCAGACGTCTCAGGGCCACAGGTATCCGTTCGGTGGGTGTTTATCTGGATCAATTGGACGATCCCGACCATCCGGAATGGCAACAGTTCATCAATGCGCTGACCACCAATCTGACCGCGTTTTTTCGAGAAAGCCACCACTTCGACACCCTTCAGACCCACCTGAAAACCCATTTCAGGAATCAGAACAGGATCAGGATATGGTGCTGTGCTGCTTCCACGGGCGAAGAGCCGTACAGTATTGCCATGACGGCGATTGAGGCGCTTGGAAGTGCCCGGCAGGGCATTGAGGTGATTGCCACCGATGTGGACACCAGAGCGTTGGAGACCGCCAGTGCGGCGATGTACGATCTTGACCGGGTGGCCAAGTTGCCAAAGGCGTTCCTGAAACGATTTTTTTTGCGGGGCGTCGGCAAAAATCAGGGGCGGGTCCGGTTGAAGAACGAAGTGCGGAATCTGGTGACCTTTCAACATGTCAATCTGCTTGACCGGAATTGGCCGTTGGAGGAGCCGGTGGATTTTATCTTTTGCCGAAACGTGTTTATTTACTTCGAGAATCAGACCCAGGCCGCATTGCTCAAGCGCTTCCACAGTTTACTCAATGAGAAAGGGCTTTTTTTTGCGGGCCATTCAGAATCCCTGATCTCCGGTGGTGACCTGTTCAAATCGCTGGGTAAAACCGTTTTTTCGCCCGTGAGGTCTCGCTAAATGACGGACCTGAGGGCGGCGGACCAACACCCGGAGCGTGCGGGCAATCTCTATTATGACGGCCATTTCAAGCGGTCCGCCGTGAAATTGTTGCCGGGTGAGTACTATGCCACCCGCGATAACCGCCTGTTGTGTACGGTGCTGGGCTCTTGTGTGGCAGCCTGTTTACGCGACCGGCAGGCCAAGATTGCCGGAATGAATCATTTTCTTCTGGCGTCTACGGCCGACACGGAAGCGTCGGCACGGTATGGCATTCATGCCATGGAACTGCTGATCAATCAGATGCTGAAACTGGGTGCCAGCCGGCAGCGGCTTGAAGCAAAGCTGTTTGGAGGCGCCAACATGATGCACAGCCAGAGCAGGAATAACATAGGGGCGCAGAATGCGAGATTTGCCCAGAAATTCATGTCGGATGAGGGTATTCCAGTGGTCAGCCATGATCTGTTTGGCGATTACGCTCGGAAAATATGGTTCTTGCCAGACACGGGCAAGGTAATGATGCGCCGGTTGACCAAGACACGCAACGACACGGTTCTTCGTCGGGAAGTTGATCTGGGTAGAAAACTGAGTGCTGAATCACCTCAAGCCGGTGATGTCGAACTTTTTGAACAGGATTGAAGCATGATCAGAGTGATGGTGGTTGATGATTCGTCGCTGGTGCGCAAGGTCCTGACCGATCTGATTGAGCAGGCAGGGGATATGGAGGTGGTTGCGACCGCGCCCGATCCCCACGCAGCACGGGAACTCATTAAAAAGCTGAACCCGGATGTTTTGACCCTTGATGTTGAGATGCCAAAAATGGATGGCATCGATTTCCTCGAGAAGATCATGCGGCTCAGGCCAATGCCGGTTGTGATGGTTTCTTCACTGACCCATGAAGGCAACGAAACGACCTTGCGGGCGCTGGAGCTCGGTGCCGTTGATTTTATTACCAAGCCACAAATTGATGTGGCGGAGGGTCTCGCGGAATACGTTGATGATCTGCACGAGAAATTGCGCGCGGCCAATGCGTCAACCGTCAGCCGTCGAACCAAAGCGCCCAAAGCCAAAGTGCGCCCCGTCTCCAATGCGGGCCGGCCGAGCAGTGAAAAGATCATCGTCGTTGGGTCCTCGACCGGCGGAACAGAAGCCATTCGGAATCTGTTGTCGCAGCTGCCAAAACAGTCTCCGGGTATCCTGATTACTCAGCATATGCCCGGCGGCTTCACTCGTTCCTTCGCAGAGCGGCTTAACCGGGAGCTTGATCTGACCGTCGCTGAGGGTTCAGAGGGGCAACGCGTTCGCCCCGGATGCGTCTATATCGCGCCTGGCGGGTACCATATGGTATTGAAGCGAAGCGGTTCGGATTATGTCATTGGCATCGAGGACAGCCCGCCGGTGAACCGCCACCGACCATCAGTGGACGTGCTTTTCGAATCGGCAGCAAAGGCCGCGGGGAAAAACGCAATTGCCGTCATTCTGACAGGCATGGGGCAGGACGGCGCCGCGGGCATGCTTAGCCTGAGGCATTCTGGTGCCTACACGCTTGCGCAGGATGAGAAATCTTCAGTGGTGTTTGGTATGCCGAAAGAAGCCATTGAACGGGGAGCGGCAGACCATGGGACTCCATTGAGTAAAATGGGTGAAGCGATCGTCAGGGCGGCTTCGGAGCAAGGCCTGGCGACGCGGCTCTAGCGGGCGCCAAGCTCGTTGGTCAGTGTTTGAGCCTCAATCAATAAAGCGTCCAGGTTCTTTTCCAGTCTGTCAAAAAGGGTTTTCGCTTTTCGAGTGTCCCCGAGCTCCATGGCAGTCTCAAGCTCTTGCGAGTCTTTGAGCAATGCCCCGCCGCTGAAGTACCCGACCAGCCCCTTAATGGAGTGTGCGGCCTCTGAGTGAGAGGTAACCGTCCCAGTTTGCAGCGCTTCCTGAACCCGTTGGCAGTGCACTGGCAGGTTCTCTACCATCAACGACAGGAAATCTTTCAGTAGGTCCTCATTGCCCAAAAAAGAGGCCATCAGGGACTCACGATCTACCATTTCCGCTTTCTGATTCGTCTCAGAAGCTGATTCAGCCTTCGCGTCAACGGTATCAGGCTCGGCTTTTTTGACAGGTGTCGCCTTCAGCCCGAGTTGATTCATCAGATCATGCAAAGAGGCACCGGTAACGGGTTTGCCCAGATGGGCATCAAACCCCTTGGCCAGGCATTCCTTGCGTTTCGAATCTGAAACCTCAGCGGTACAGGCAACGGTGATCGGCAGGGGCCGGTTTTGTTCGGGAAATCTCTGGCGCAGTAGCGACATCAATTCAAAGCCACTCATATCTGGCATCTGAATATCAATGAACACGACGTCTGGCTGAACATTGTCCAGAATTGCCATTCCTCGCCGTGCCGACTGAGCAACCTGAACGGTGCCGCAGCCAAACCGCGTTAGTAGTTCTTGCAGCACTCTGCAATTGACCGGGTTATCGTCAACGACCAATGCATAGTCCAGTGGCTTCTGCCCAAGAATTTCGTCAGGAGCATCGAGTGGCTCAGCCTTTCCTTCAGATTTCGATAATGGAATATCGAAGAAAAACGTCGAGCCTTTACCGGGCTCGCTTTTCAGGCTGAGGACACCTTGCATTGCTTCGACAAGCTGTTTGGAAATTGCGAGGCCCAGCCCGGAGCCGCCGTGGGTTCGGGTGGCAGAATTGTCCAGCTGTTCAAAGTTTTCAAAAATACGAAGTTGATCCTCTGGGGCAATACCGGGTCCTTCATCACTCACACTGAATCGTAGTAAGGTAGAACAACCGTTATTCTCCGGGTCGTTGCGCTCACAAGATGCAGAGATGTTTATTTCGCCCTGGTGGGTAAACTTTACGGCGTTGCTCACGAGGTTCATCAAAACCTGTTTGAGCCTCACCACATCACCCTTTACCCAGACTGGTAAATCCGGTGCGGTGTATAGCGAGACTCTGGCGCCGACCATTTCAGCCCTTGGGGCAAAAAGTTGTCTGACTTCCTCCAACATGTCGACGACGCTGAAAGATTCATGCTCAAGTTCCAACGCGCCGCTCTGGATGTGCGAGAGATCCAGCAGATTATCAAGGACAGCCATCAAATGTTGAGAGGACTGATCCAGCGTGACAGCGCTGTCTTTTAGCGTTGGCGGTACCTCTTGCAGCAGCTTTTCAGTGATGCCGACAATGCCGTTCAGAGGCGTTCTCAATTCGTGGCTTATTTTTGCCAGGAACTGACTCTTAGCCCGGTTTGCCTGTTCTGCATTTGCCCTGGATTGTTTCAGAACGAGATGCTCTTGACGGCGCTGGGTGATGTCCTTTTGGGTTGCCACAAAATGGGTGACACTGCCAGCTTCGTCCCTGATGGGTTCTATATACAGTTCGATCCAGTAAGGCCTTCCCGATTTGGAATAATTGAGGATCTCCTGCACCACCGGTTGTTTCGCTCGCAGATGCCGCGAAATTCTGTCCCTGTCCAGTTGTGACGTTCCTGAGCCCTGTAGAACCTCACCGGGCTTTTTGCCTTTGACTTCGCTCAGTGTGTATTCCGTTATAGCTTCAAAACTCGAATTCACCCACTGGATTTTGCCGGTGACGTCAGTGACAACGAACGAGCTCTTGCTTTGCCGGGCCAGCTGCTGGAAAACCCGAAGGTCTGATTGCGCCTGTTCGGCGGTTTCTCGAGTGCGGGAAAGCTCCGTTCTGTCTCTTAAGCCGAGTATGCAGATATTACGGTCGTCTTCGCCGGTTTTGAACAGTCTCAGTTCCGCTTTTCCGGGAGCTTTTTCGGGCAGGCAGATTTTCGTCACTTTGCGGTGTGCCAGATCTGAATCGTTCAGGCGTTCCCTTGAAAAAAAACGATCGTATTCAATATCCGGGAAAAGCTGGGCAAACAGTGGCCTTGTATTCAGCTCCGTGGGTTTGGCAAGTCTTTGATGAAGCGCTGGACTGATGTAGTTCACACGCTCCTGAACCGGGTCAAAAACAATGAGATTGGTTTTGCCGAGCGCCAGAATCGGTTCCAGATTGTTTGCGATGGCATCGGCAGTGCGACTCTTGAGCCGCTCTGTCACCTGCCTTGCCAGCAGTGTCAGACCTTCCTTTTGTTCTTCGCTCAAGGTTTTGGGCTCTGGATCAAAGACACAGAGTGCGCCTGCAATGATACCGTCATCCAGAATAATCGGGGCACCCGCATAAAAACGAATCTTTGGGCCGTTTTGAACGAGCGGATTGTCAGCAAATCGTTCGTCGTTAATGGCATCCTCAATGATAAAAAGGTCGGTACTGTTCAGTGTATGCCCACAAAACGAAATGTCCCGAGACGTTTCTCGCGACTCCAGAGGGCCCTGGATGGATTTAAACCATTGTCTTTCCTCATCGATGATGGAAACCGTCGAGAAGAGTGTTTTGCACAGTATGGCAGCCAGCCGTGTCAGATCATCGAAAGGGTCCTCCGGCGGAGTATCCAGGATGTCGATACGTTCTATGGCTTGAAGACGCTCTGTTTCGTTTTCTGGTATGTCGGGTGTTTTCATCAGCAAATCCGATGTATCTTCAAACATTACCGCATCACTTAAAGATAGCAGTCCTTCTTCTGATCCGGTAATTCGATATTCAGGTGCGCGATGTGACTGACAGATTTTCAGACCAATTTGATTTCACCAACTGCGCTGACGAACCTATACGAACGCCAGGGTCGATTCAGCCCAATGGTTTTGTGGTGTTTCTCGATGCAGAGGATTTAACAGTCTGTTCGTACAGTGAAAACGCCGAGCAAGCGCTGGCTGCTGTCGTTGGTCAGAGTGAAGCCGCTATCGATGGCACCGGCCATCTCCCGGCAAGTCTGCTCGAGTCAGTAAGGGCAGCGCTGAGTGAACCGAATGACTTGTCGAAAAATTTCGTACAGGGCGGTCACCTGTTCACGGTAAGTCAGCGGGGATCGCGGATTCTGTTGTCTGCTGAGCCCGATGATGGTTCGTCAACCACTACCGCAAATGACCTCAATATATTGATTTCTGAGGTTAAATCCTCACATTCCGTCGAGCAGCTTCTGAATACGGCCGCGAGCGCTGTCAGGAGCATCACCGGCTTCGATCGTGTGATGGTGTACCGTTTCGCCGAGGACTGGCATGGTGAGGTTGTGGCCGAGAATCTTGATTCGGGTATGACCCGTTTTCTTGGCCTCCATTTTCCGGCAACGGACATTCCCGAACAGGCGCGGGCGTTGTATCTGGAAAATGAGATCCGCATGATCGCGGACGTAGACGCCACCAACATTCCCATTACGAGCCTGTCTGGCCAGCCTCAGGATATGAACCCGGATTTGACGGACTGTGCGCTTCGCGCCGTATCGCCCATCCATCTGCAGTATCTCCGCAATATGGGTGTTGCCGCATCCATGTCGATCTCTCTCATACGCGATGGCAAACTCTGGGGGCTGGTTGCCTGTCATAACAGGCGTCCACGATACGTGCCCGTCAACGCGCGTCTGGCGGCAAAGCTTGTTGGCGATGTGTTGTCGCTGTGTCTGCGGTTGGTCGAGGATGCAGAGGTGATGGAAGAGCGTCTGCGCCGGAGACTCTACCAGAGCGATGTTCTGGAACGCTGTCTGAAGAATGATGAGCTGGTGCCCACCATCGCCAACGCGGCACACGACTTCCAGAAGCTTTTTGACGCCGATGCTTTTGCGGTTATAAACGGTTCACAAGTGCATTCTGTGGGCCATGGCCCCTCGGACTCGCAATACCTGCTTCTGGCGAAAGAGGTCCGAAATGAGCTGAAATCCAGTGGACAGTCCATACTCTCTCGCAGCCGATGCAATGAGGAATTATTCGAAGGCCATGCAAAGCTGGCGGCCGGTATTCTGGCGCTGACGCCCTCACAGAATTACGACGTTCTTTGTTTGTGGACCCGTCAGGAAGAGCTGCAGGAGGTGACCTGGGCCGGTAAAAACCAAAAGTCATCGGAAGACCCACTCAACCCGAGGGCCTCGTTCGAGCGATGGACCGAAACCCGGCGCGGGAGTGCCCGCAAATGGAAGGCCTGGGAACTGGATTCGGCCGATGAACTATTGTTGTCCCTTCAAAAACTGGCGCTTCGTCAGTTAGAGCGGCTTCAAAGACTTTCAGAAAGCCTTGCCCAATCGAACAGGGATCTGGAGGACTTTGCCTTCATCGCCTCTCATGATCTTCAGGAGCCGCTTCGAAAGATTGAAGCGTTTTCCGATATGGCGGCTGAAGAAATATCAGAAGAAAACCCCGACGCAGAGGCTATTCAGGATTATCTGAAGCGAGTCGGTCTGGCATCGAGCAGGCTGCGCGGCCTGGTCAGTGATCTTCTGAACTATTCCAGAGTTGGACGTCTGGATTACGAGTTCTCGGAATGCGACTGGAGACAAGCCATTGATAAAAGCATTGAGCTAGTGGAGCAACAAGAGAACTACTCGGATTTCAGTATTAGCGTAAAGGGACGTTTTCCGGTGACCAGAACGTCCTCGGTTCTGCTCCGTATGATATTTCAGAATCTGATATCAAATGCGCTCAAGTATGGCCATCCCGACAGGAAAAACGCGATTACCATAGAAGGGCACTCCGATGAGAGCGAAACAATCTGGACGGTAAACGTTCAGGATTCGGGTATCGGGTTCGATGCCAACCAGGCTGAGGCGATCTTCAAACCATTCATGCGCCTGAATTCAAAGTCACGCTACCCAGGGTCAGGTATTGGACTGGCTATCGTCCGTAAAGCGGCAGAAAGAGTGGGTGCCAGCGTCACCGCTACTTCGGTGCCCGGAGAGGGCAGCACCTTCAGTGTCCGGATCAATCTTTCGGAGTGAACACGTATTCTGTTGGAAGCGATAGTTCACACTGAGGCAACTTTCCCACAGCCCAGTAGCGGTCCATTTGCAGCACCAGATGGCCTAGATCCTGGAATCGCAGAGGCAGCCTTACGACAGAGCTGACCCGCCTGTCATAAAGCGTCTGGATGTCAGTCCGGGTCAGTTCGGTTTCGGGTGTGTAAAAGGCAATCAATGGTACGCGGGAAAGCTGGTGATGAACCTTCAAATCGATCGGCGTGCCGAGGTCATCCATCGATTCAATCAGGAAAAACATCAGTTTTATATCAACGTCGATGGACTTGGACTCCGTGTGCGTGTTTTCAAGCAAATCATCGACGCTTCTGAACGTTAGTACCAACTCCACAAGGCCTGATTGAACGAACCCTGCCCAGATTTCTCGTGACAGTCTTTCGTGTCGTCCAACCAGTATTGCGGCACTGCTATTAGACATTCCTGGCCTCCTGTCGGAATTGGTGCTGCTTGGCGATCCAGTCTGCTGCGTTCATGGGCTTTGCGAAAAGAAAGCCCTGAACTGAGTCAACTTCCAGTTCTGACAGAGCTTCCAGCTCCGAGTCAGTTTCAATCCCTTCGCCGATGACCAGTAAGCCAAGTCTTTTGCCAACGTGCGCGATGGCTTCACATATGGCGTGGTTAGCGGTACTGACGTTCAAGTCCTTGATAAAAGACCGATCCAGTTTTATCGCGGTCACCGGTAAATCTTTAAGGTATGAGAAGGAAGAAAAACCAGTGCCGAAATCATCGATGGCCAGGCCAAAACCCGCGTTTCTCAGCTCGGCAAGGGTTTCTTGGGCCTGGCGCTCCACCAGGACGCTCTCGACGATTTCGAACTCTACGTGTCCGGGGTTAAGGTTGAAGCTGCCGACCAATTTTTGCATTTGTTTCGGGAAATCAACGTCCAGCAGTTGGGCCGCTGTGATATTGAATGCGATTTGATAGGGAAGTATTTCACTGGGCAATGCATCGTAGGACGAGAGCAACTCCAGGGTGTTTTTGATCAGTGACCTGTCCATCTCGAATATCAAGCCAGCACGTTCTGCGACCGGCATAAATTCGCCCGGAAGCAGCGTGCCCCGTGACGGATGTTGCCAGCGCATCAGAACTTCGACGCCGTAAAGGTGGTTGTCATCAATGCCATAGCGGGGCTGAAAATAGGGAATTAAAGAACCGCTGTTTAAGGCGCTGCGCAGCTCTTGCTCCAATTCCAGACTGCCGAGAAGCTCTTTTTCCAGCTGATCATTGAACAGGCTCACTCTGTCGCAACCCCTGTCTTTTGAGGCGTATAGCGCAATATCGGCGTAACGCATCAATTCCAGGGGGGATTTGGCATTATCTGGATATAGAGCAATACCAAATGAACCGGTCACCTTTCCAGAGATGCCCTTAATCGGGGTTGGCTCACGTAAAGACGCGAGCAGTTTGTCAGCGATGGTTTCGAGGTCTCGAGAATTCTCGACGTCCTGAATAAGGATAGCGAATTCATCGCCCCCGAGACGGGCCAGGGTGTCTTCCAGCCTCAAACCTCGTTCCAGACGATCGGCCACCAGCCTGAGCAACATGTCGCCCACGTCGTGCCCTAACGAGTCGTTGACTTGTTTGAAATCGTCCAGGTCCAGTGCCATAACCGCACAGCGTGATGATTGGCGATCTGCACGGCTGGTTGCTTTGTCCAACTGCTCCTCAAACATCAATCGGTTGCCCAACCCCGTCAGGCTGTCGTGACGAACCAGTTTGTGAAGCTCGTTTTCGTGTCGTTTGCGCTCGATAGCGTGCAGTATCGTGCGTTCAAGCAGCTTGGGATTAAGGTCATCCTTTGCGATGAAATCCCAGGCGCCCGCCTCGACCACGCGTTCATTAATCTCGAAATCGTCGGTGGAGGTAATGACGACCAGAGGAACCGAGCGGAGAAAGGAACGCTCTTCCACGATCACTGTGTCAGCGGTTTTGCCACCCCAGTAGTAATCGATGAATACGGCGTCAAAATTCTGATCCAGGGCAATCTCCAGGCCGCGATCAAGGTCTCTGACCGTTTCGATTTTGGCCTGGAACCGGGTCATTCGTTTTAGCTGGCGTTCGACCAGAAACGAGTCGTCTTCATCGTCCTCGATTAACAGTATCCGGACTTCATTGGGCATTCTGGTCATCGGGCAGATCCACAAGACTGAACCAATAGAGTTGAAGCTCACTGACAACTTCAAGAAATCCGGAAAACGTCACGGGTTTGGTGATGAACGTACTCGCGCCCAATTCATAGCAACGATTTACGCCGGTCTGATCATCCGTTGTCGTCAAGATCACGACGGGAATGTGCTTGAGGTTTTTGTCGGCTTTGATTTCAGCCAAAGCTTCCTCGCCACTCATCACAGGCATGTTCAGATCGAGCAAGATCAGACCTGGCATCGGGAACGACTGCCTGTCGCTGTATTCGCCTTCTGCCCGGAGATAGCGCATCAGCTCCTGACCGTCGCTGACCATCTGGAGGGGAGAGCGGAAGCGTGCCTTTTTGAAAGCCTTTCTGACGATCATCTGATCGTCTTCATCGTCTTCGGCCAAAACGATTGGTACGGGCTGCATCCGCAGGACTCCTCAGGGGGTGAAACCACATAATTTTAAGACTATACCATCAGCCGCTTCAGAGGTCATACCGCATCGACTGACGCAAGCAAGTGTCGAAGGCATCCAATCGATAAATCTTGTGAAACATCCTTTTTTAAAGAAGTGGCGTAAAGAAAGAACAGGGTTTAACAAGTACGCTACGCGAATGTAGTGCACACAGAGTATTGGATTCAAACGGATGACTTCAGGTTTAGTCTCATTGCGGTCTCTCGACTGGGAGCAGGCCAAAGCCCTACTGCTTTTTTCAGCTGTGGTTGTTTGCCTGGCTGAACTTTCGCGGTTTTTTTCCATTGATGAACCATCAATGTCCATTCTATGGCCAGCGACCGGTCTGATCCTGGGGGCGGGGCTCATTTTGCGCTGGTCCGTTGTTCTGACCTGCGGGCCCTTACTGTTCGTCTGGTTGCTCGTTGCGCAAGACCAAACCGTTGGTGCGTCTATCGCGCTGACGGTCAGTCAAGTAGCGGGTATCGCCTTTGCGCTCTGGTACCTACAACGCCAGGAGGCGCCCGGTAACCGCTTCAAAAACGAGCTCGTAGACCGGTTGGTTTACCTGAAGGCGGGTGCACTGGCAGCAACGGTTTCTGCAAGCTTGGGAACATTTGCTTTCTGGTTGGGAGATTCGTCAATTCGAGATTTTAAGCTGCAGGATGTGTTCCTTGTCTACTGGTTGCTTGAAATTGTCTCAATTTTTCTCTTGGCGCCCGTCGCTTATTTTATTCTGGAGAACCCCTCCCGTTTTTTCCGAAATGTGACTGAGGATATTAAAAAGACCTCGACAGCATTCTGTATCGGCATTGCGGTTTCTCTGGCGCTTATTCTTTTTGCCCTGCCGTCGTCAGCGGATCAGACGTACACCCTTGCACTTTCGTTCCTGGTCTTTCCGACCTTGTGTTGGTTGGTGCTCACCGCTCATCCATCGACAGTTACGTTGGCTCTGCCACTGGTCTCTTTCGTTGCGGTTGCCTTCTTAAGTCTTGGAATCGGGCCAGTCGCGCGTTTGACGACAATCGATGAGGTTGTCCAGTTACTGCTCTTGTTGGCAGGCAGTGTTTTGCTTTTGCAGATTATTGCTGCCATTACCTATCTACGAAACGGACTGACCCAGAGGCTTCGTCAGCAGGCCAGCACCGATTTTCTGTCTGGCCTGAACAACGATCGAGCGTTTATTGATCTGATTCGTGACCGGGTGCCTGAAACGGAAAAAGCGGCAGAGACATCCAATCCATCGAGCTGGCTAATATACCTGGAAGTCCTCGACTTCGATCATCTGGAAGATTTGATGGGGTTCCGTGCGAGACGAAAGATGGAGACTCTGTTTTCCGCGCGTTTGATGGGGGCTGCAGGTCCTGCTTGTGATCCTGCCAGAATAGGCAACGGAATATACTCCCTGCTGTTTACCGAGAATGGTCGCCATTCACTGCCTGAGTTTCTGCAGTTTCTTTATCGAAGGTTCGATGGAGAGCTGTTCTCGGTTGAGGACCATCAGACGAGGATTCGGGTTTCTATCGGAGCGGTCGCTCTGGATGGTTCTTTGCAAGACCCGAACCAGTACTTGAGCGCAGCAACGCAAGCTGCCTTGATGGCTCGTGACCATCTGCCAAGGATCCATACGATTGAGGACCCAGAGGCCGTATCGCTGAGCCGCATTGGTCTGACGCAACGGCTTGAATTGCTCAAGGACGCTCTGTCCGATGAACGATTGGTCTTGTTTGCCCAGCCAATCCTGCCGTTCAGGAATACCGAAGAGGGCATTTCCTATGAAATATTGCTTCGATTAAGGGGCACGGACGGTCAGTTTGTTTCCCCGGGTGTTTTCTTGCCCGTTGCGGAAGCCTACGGGTTTATGAAGCAGATTGATCTCTGGGTGATCCGGACGACACTGAGGTTGCTTGCAGAGAACCCTGACTGGCTATCACGAACCCAAAAGTGCTCTATTAATCTGGCGGGAACAAGCCTGTCCTCTACGGAAATTGTTTCCAGTATCGAAGAGGCATTTCAGGATACGGGGGTGCCGTTCGACAAAATCGGTTTTGAGGTAACGGAAACCCAGCGAATTAGCAGTCGCGACGAGGCTGAGATTGTGACCGCCCAGCTGAGAGATATGGGGTGCAGTGTCTCCCTGGATGATTTTGGAACGGGCTTGGCAACCTTTGATTACCTCAAGACGTTTCGCTTTGACACGTTAAAAATCGATGGTGCGTTCGTGAAGCAGATCGAGACCAATGAGGACGACAGGCAGATTGTCGGTGCTACTTGTGTCGTTGCAAGGTCAATGGGCCTGACTACGGTCGCCGAGTTCGTCGAGAATGAGAGAGTGGCAGAACTGCTTGCGGATCTGGGTGTGGATTACGGCCAGGGCTTCGGTTTGGGGCGGCCTGTTCCTTTGGCTGATCTGTTTGAGACCAAAATGGAGAAGGCAACTGCACGTTGAGACTGGAAGGGTATTCGGAATTTGCAGGTTTGGTAGGACCACCCAGATTCGAACTGGGGACCTCTACCATGTCAAGGTAGCGCTCTAACCAACTGAGCTATGGTCCTGTGCCCTGCAACGGGGAGGAAATATACTGATTCGGCTGTGTCCGGTCAACCTCTTTCAGGCAGTTTTCCGGTTTCTGAACCAGTCTTTCAGAGCCTTGCGTAAGGTGCCCCATCGATTGATCAACAATGCGGCGAATATCAATGCACAGCCGGCGATTTGAGAGGCGGCCATGCTCTCGCCGAACCACAGTGTGGCGAAGACCGCCACCCAGATTGGCTCCAGCACCAAAAACACCACACCGTGACTATGGGCTGAAAGGCTTTGGGCGTAGGTCTGAAGCAGAAACCGTCCAGCAGTGCCGACGATCGCACTGGCCGCGATCCAGAGCGCCAGAATTGGCGGAAAATCGGAGAACGTGGGCGCCCAGGCCTCTAAAAGCAGAGACTCGGTCAATGTCACGGTGCCAACACACATCAATGCAATCGCAGTCAGGGGCAGGGTGGGTATCCGCACCTTCTCGATTTCAACGCCGTGGCGATTTCTTTCGGTGCGCTGGTTGGCGGCCCGGGTATTAAGGTTGAAATAAAGGGCAAAAATGAAGGCCGCGACCACAAAAAAGATCTGACCGACTTCCGGCCGGAAACCATTTTTTAGAGACAACAACGCCAGGCCAGCAACGGCGACGGGAATGGCAAACCAGGTGCTGACCGGTTGGGCTTCCTTGTAAACAAAGCGCGCGATGATGGGTACGATGACGACACCCAAACTCACCAGAAATGCGCCTTCGCCTACGTGCGTGGCATGAAAAAGCCCCATCACCCAGCAGCTCATGGCGACCCCGAACACCAGGCCTACACCTGCGCCTCGTTTGAGTTGGTCTCTGTTCAGGCGTATCAGTGACGGTGCTGCGAATACGCACAGAATAGTGCCTGCGAGAAGAAACCGCAGAGCTATGAACAGAAGAGGCGGCATCAAAAGCACGGCCTCTTTGGAAAACATCCAGCTTATGGCGGCCATCAAGGTGACACACACCAATAACAGATCGGATTTTCGAGCGTTTGGCAATGCCATGGAACCGGGCCTGTCTCGCGGGATAGAAAGGGGAGGGAGTCTATCACGGCGACAATGGGGAAGAGATAAGGGAAAAGCGGGGTGGGGCGCAGAAGGCTCGTCCTGAGCCATGATTGCCGTCCCTGGCGGACTGACCTGAGGGTTTAGTTGTTCAGGGTGTTGTAGACCAGCGTGGACATGTCCGTGTTGGCAGAACCCGGCACTTCAACGTACCGATCACCGGAGCCCCACCATTGCCACCAGGCACGCTTGTTGTACGTGCGGCTGGCGAAATCGACCTGCAAGCCGTTCAGGGTGCGGTTATTGACCACCGGCACTGATGTGTTTCCGGTTTCGGACCCCAGTACGCCACTGTGTGAGGCGCCTTCGTTCATCAGAATCGGGTAGTGGTTGTAGTACAACGCAGACGGTCCATCCTGGCTGGACACCTTGCCGGCCAGGCTCAGGCTGGACGAGCAGGAATCAATGCCCCGGCTGGTGGTTGCACCGCACGCAGAGTGGGTGGGAACCACGCCGTCATCCGTGCCGGAAATGAACGGCTTGGTGATGCCACCGTAAGAGGAACCACCGGCAACAAACCGAAGCCTTGGAATGTTGTTGGGACTGACAGCCAGGTTACGGGCAGCGTTGGTCTGCAGGTCGTTGACCACGCCCAGACTACCCGGCTCAGGATTAATACCGGTAAAGGCGCGAACGGCCTGTTTCAACGGCCAGTTGTACCAGCTGTCGTTGTAGGCGACGCTCAGCGCGAGGTCGGCGAGCTCTGTGCCGCCACCGGCGCCAGAGAAATCGATGGACGCCAGGATCTTCAGCGGCTGAAGGCCGTTGTTCTGAAGCCAGCGCGCCTGATTCTCAAGCAGATAGCGGGTAACCAGGTCGCCTGTTGAGTGTGACACGACAATGCAGTAGTCGTTACACAGGCCCTGTCGACTGATGGATTGCAGCTGTTGATAGGCTTGTTGGGCGATCCCGCCTTCAACCCGTCCGTCGCTGCCCCAGTCAATGCGGGCATCAGAGCGAGACAGCCAGAAGGTGCGCCAGTAATCCTCACCGGCGTTCTTCACTTCCTGCAGGTTTGCTGGGGGATTCGACAGATCTTCCTGTTGGAAACCGTGGACCAGAATGACATTGTGCCCGGCGAGCTGTGCACTGGCAGAGCCAGCAAACAGACCACCGGTTATGGCAACTGCCGCAAGGGCAGCCTTACAGGCACTTCCTTTTCTTGTTTTCATGGTTGCTCCGTCTTTATTGCTTTGTTGTTGTTGCAAGACGTTTATCCGGCTTTTGTGGCCCCTTGTTCGGGCTTCTTCTAGCCGGTACTGCCCGGTGTCGGGCCGGTGCGGCGTACCGCAGTCAGAACTTGTCTGCCAGCTTTTGCAGCAGGGCAGCACGTTGCTCTGATTCTGGATCACGCGCCGGAGTGTCGGTCAGGGAATCAAGATCCGGCGGTGTGAATGAATATCCCTCCTCGGGGCCAAAGCCATAATCGGTCCGGTCACCCGGTTGGGCCGGAAGGCGGCGAATCTGCAGATTCCTGACCTGCAGTTGTCCCTGAATGTTCCGCCCTGCCAGTACCGTTCCGTGGGCGCGCAGTTTGATGGTGTTTGACGAGCTCTGAAGGCGCTTCTCTGCGTTCAGTAATGCGATGGGTTGCCCGTTGTCCATAAGCTGGGCAGACAGGGCGTAATAACCGGATTCCCGAGCGTCGAACTCCACCGGAATCACCAGATCATTGCCTTTTATGGTGGCATCACCCACGCCGCTGAATTCGCCCAGATCCGGTTCGATGGTGAGCGTCGATACGTTCCGTATGCTTTTGCCATCGATGCGAGCTTCAACTATCAGCCGGTATTCGCCGGGTTCACCGCTGGCCGTCATCCAGCCTTCGAAAAATCCCTGATCACTTCGCTCGATGGCAGTGGAATCGATGGTGGTACGCTCACCGGCTGGTTCCAGTGAGGCCGTCATGGTGTCTGAAACCACAGCTGAGCCGGTGACTGTGGCGACCACCAGAATGTCTTCGTCTTCAACAAAACGGAATTTTTCCAGCGTCACGGTGAAGGTGCCATCACCCGCGAGGGGGAGTTCGATCGGCTCAAATCGGTTGCCCTGGTAACCGGTGGCGCGTTCCCTGGTCAGTGGCAGTGAGTAGCGCGGGTAGCGTATGTCCTGGGCGTAGGCGTCTGCGGCGCTTGCCAGCATAAATCCAAGGGCGTCGTCCGGTGGTTCCGGCGGTGGCGTATCTGGCGATGGGGATACTTCCGTCGGAGCTTTCTGGGGATTGGAAGAGGATTCCGACACTTTGACTTTGCCGATGTCAGCGCGGGATTCAGTTTGCCAGGAAAACTGGCCCTTATTGTCGGCCGACAGAAAATAACCGGCACCGATGGCGCACAGTACAATGAATGCGATGGCCAGAAGCAGGCGTTCAGGCATTCCGGATTCCTTGTTGTTGGCTTATTCGACGCAAGCGCCTTTTTTATTGTCCTACAATATTAGGGTGGTCGAATCGCCAACGCCAAGAACTGAGTCCGGAATGTAAATTTATGTATTCAGCCTGTGATGCTGGTCACAACTTAATCAAACCAGCCCGACTCGCGAACCGCCTCGAAGCCAAATCGTAGTTTGACCTCGTCGCCCACAAGGTCGTTGCCAACGCCATAGGTCATACCCCATTCGCTGCGTTTGATTGTGGCTTCGGCCGTCATGCCAAGGGTGTAGTCTTCATGGCCAATAGGGTACTCGGCGGCTTTATTGAGGGTGATGTTCACATCGACGGGGCGGGTCTGGCCCAACAACGTCAAATCGCCCGTAACCACACCCGTGTTTTCGCCGGTGGATTCGAAGTCGGTAACCGAAAAAGTGATTTCGGGATACTTGCTGCTGCTCAGGAAATCCTTGCTTCTGAGATGGTCGTCGCGTTTGTCGTGATTGGTAAACACGCTTTTACTGTCAAAGGTCAGTTGTCCGGAGGTCAGCGTGTTGTTCTGTTCGTCATAGTCGAACTGCCCTTCAACGTCCCGAAACATGCCCATCACGGGGGCGTAGCCAATGTGCTGAACTTCAAACGTCATGGAGAAGTGCTCATCGTCCACGACGTAGGTCTCTGGTTCTGCCAGAGCGGGCAAGGCCATGCCAAACACTGCCGCGCCTAGTCCGGATCTGAAAAGCAAGCGCCTGTTGCCTGTAGCCACGTTCATAATGATCTCCTTGTCTTTACCAACCAACGAATGTCTGTGCCAAAGGAATACACCAGAAGCACCAGAGCCAGAATCAGTGATGATTGCGCCAACGCAGCCGGCGTGATCGGTAGAATGGCAACCATGAGCGTCACCAGCTGCCAGACACAGACGGTTTTGCGTCGAAGGCTCTCTGGAAGAGGCGCCTGCAGTGCTGGCCACACCATTCCGGCGACGACAAAACCGTAACGCAGCAAACCCAGCGCCAGCACCCACAAGGCGGCCCGGTCCAAGGAAATCACGGCGACACAGAGCCCGAGAATAAACAGGGCATCCAATTCCATGTCGAAGCGTGCGCCGAACCGGGATTCCGTCGCTGTTGCCCTTGCGACATGACCGTCGACGCCATCCAATAGCAGGGCAATCAATGACAGGGACACGAACACCCATAGCAAGTTCCCGTTGCTGTCCGGACCGAGAAAAGGGGCCAGTCCAAACAAGGAGAACACCAGCAGCCCTCGAAAGAGTGTGACCCGGTTTGCCCAGCCGAAGTCTTCGTGTGCTGGCCAGTGACGATAGATGAAAAATACGCAGCCTGCGCTAAGCGCTATGCTGATGGGGTAGAAAGTGAATCCGGGATCGAACAGGCTGCCAAGAACACTGATCAGAAGTAACAGCCATAGGCCTCCTATCAGCATGTCTGCTAACAGGGGCAGGGATGTCCTGACTGTTCGGGAATCCATCGGCAGCTCCCGGCGTATCACTAAAAGTTTCCAACAAGTACGGTTTAGTCAGAAAGGTGGTTTAAATGGCAAAGGCGTTCTGGGTCACCGCGCCGTGTGAAGGGAGTATAGCCTCTGCAGATCTGAGGCATGAACAACCAGTTTCGCCGACCGCTCAATGGGCGCGAGTGAGAACTCTGTACACGGGTATCAGCCGTGGAACCGAATCGCTGGTTTACCGTGGCCTTGTCCCCGAGTCGGAATACCAGTCGATGCGGGCACCGTTTCAGGAGGGCAGCTTTCCGTTCCCCGTCAAATATGGCTACGCCAATGTGGGTACCGTGGTCGAGGGGTCTGATCAACTTTTGGGCCGCGAAGTTTTCAGTCTTTTCCCCCATCAGGATGAATTCGAATTACCAGAGGCGGCACTGATCCCACTGCCCGATGGTTTGCCGGCAGAGAGAGCCGTGCTTGCGGCCAATATGGAAACGGCCATCAACGGACTTTGGGACGGCGCGCCGAGGGTTGGCGACAGAATTGCCATCGTTGGGCTTGGGGTGGTTGGAATGCTCGTTGCCTGGATGGCAAGCCGCATACCCGGCACCCGCGTGACGGCGCTGGATATTAATCCCGAGCGTGGTCTGGTCGCAGAGCGTTTGGGGGTGGATTTCGCGACCAGCCTTGAGCACGACGATCATGACCTGGTCATTCATGCCAGTGGGCATCCCGACGGATTGGCAACGGCCTTGAACCTGTGTGGTCAGGAAGCAACCTTGATTGAGATGAGCTGGTATGGCGAACAGGCTGTCCCTGCGCCGCTTGGGCAGGCTTTCCATTCCAGAAGGTTGACGATCAGGTCCAGCCAGGTCGGGCAGTTGCATCCAGACCAGCGACCACGCTGGAGCCATCGTACCCGGATGGAGCTGGCGCTTAACCTGCTTCAGGAGCCGGTTCTTGATCATCTGATCACTGGCGAAAGCCCATTTGAGCAACTGCCAAAGGTAATGCACAGCCTGGCAGGCCAATCTCAAGATTCCTCGCTCCCGAAGGCAGAGGACACGCTTTGCCATCGAATTGTTTATTAAAAAGGAACCTGCAATGTTCTCACTGACTGTTCGCGACCACATGATGATCGCCCACAGCTTCAAGGGCGAGGTGTTCGGCCCGGCCCAGAATCTGCACGGAGCTACTTATGTGGTGGATGTCACTTTTGAGCGGAAGCAACTGGACGCCGACGACCTGATTGTGGACATCGGGCTGGCTTCTGACGTGCTGTCGTCTGTTTTGGCCGAGTTCAACATGCAGAACCTGGATGAGTTGCCCGCTCTGGCAGGTCGCAACACCACGACTGAATTCATGGCGGCCACAGTGTTTGAACGCATGGCCGCTGCGATCAAGGACGGTCGCCTGGGCGAGACTGGCAAAGGCCTGTGTGGCATGAAAGTAACCCTGGGAGAGTCTCACGTTGCCTGGGCCAGCTTCCATGGCGAACTCTGATCTATCGGATGTACTGTTTCTGGTTCCGGGTGATCCAGGGCAGAAAACCGGGGGCTATCGGTATGTCGCCCGGCTGGTCGAGGCCCTGAACGAGCATGGTGTGAACGCCCGTGTGGCCGGCCTTGATGGGCGGTTTCCGATACCGGATAAGCAGGCCAGGGAGGCATTGAATTCCGCGCTTTCCGACTGCCCTGACGAAGCCCTGGTGGTGCTGGATGGCCTTGCGATGGGTGGTTTGCCCGATACCGTCTGTCAGCACGCCGATCGCTTGGCGTTGTGGTCACTCGTGCATCATCCCCTGGCGGATGAAACTGGTCTGGCACAAGCAGAAGCGGATTGGTTGTTTGAAGCGGAAAGACGTGGGCTGGCCGCCGTAAAAGGCGTGCTGGTGACCAGTCGCCACACCGCAAATCGGCTACAGGCGTTTGAGGTTACTGACAGCAAGATTCATGTGGTTGAGCCCGGTTCCGATACCGTTTCTCCGCAACGGCCAGAAACGGTGCAACGGGGGCGCTCTTCAACGATTCAACTGCTGTGTGTGGCAACGCTTTCGCAGAGAAAAGCGCAGCACCAGCTGGTGGAAGCGCTTTGCCAGTTACGGCATCTCGACTGGCACTGCTCCCTGGTAGGCTCTGTGGCGCGAAAGCCGGCCTACGCTGAAAAGGTGCGCCGTCAAATTCGCGAGCTCAATCTGGAGGATCGATTTACCCTCACAGGGGAACTGGGTGACCAGGCCCTGGCTGAACACTATGCGCGAGCAGACTGTTTCGTGTTGCCGTCACTCTATGAAGGCTACGGCATGGTGGTTGATGAAGCATTGTCGACGGGCCTGCCGGTCATCAGTTCGGACGGGGGTGCTCTTGCCAATACTGGTGACCGACCTGGCGTATTGCTCTACGCCGCAGGCTCGGTCTCAGGGCTGGCGCGTCATCTGGAACATTGCCTGAGCAGCAAAGACGCGCTCGAATCGCTTGCGGGCGATGCCCTGAAATACGCCGCACTCGCTCGCGACTGGGCCATCGCTGCAGAGGAATGTGCGGAATCGCTTGGGCTCGCTCCGTCGTCTAAGGATCACAGTCAGTTTGACATGGAATGGCTCAGGCTCAGGGAACCAGCGGATCATCGTGCCCGCAACCGGCAGCTTCTCGCCAACGTTCAACATTGGGCAGACCATCATGGCGGCGATCTGATCAGGATTACCGATTTAGGCGCGGGCGCAGGCTCAAACGGCGCCTTTTTGAGGGATGAATTGCGAAAACCTCAGCACTGGGTATTGCTGGATCAGGACCGGCACCTGCTGGATCGCGCAACATGCCGACTGCGGGGCAACGGGACGACCGTTGAAGCGGTTCTATGCAAGCTCGACGCGGAAAATCTGGACACCTTTATTCCTTCGAATACCGATCTTGTGACCGCATCTGCGCTGATTGATCTGGTGTCTGAACGCTGGTTGGAAGCGTTGGTATCTGCGGCCAGCAACCGGCGGGCGGCAGTGTACATTGTGATCAGTTACGCGGGTGATTTCCGCTTGATGCCAGAACATCCTGATGACGGGTTCATTCGTTCGCTGGTTAACGAACACCAGCATGGGGTCAAGGGCGTCGATGCCGCGCTCGGCCCGGACGCAACCCACTGCCTTGCAACCGCTTTGAAGGCCGTCGGATACAACGTGTCGGTCGCGCCCAGCCCGTGGGAGCTGAAAGGCCCAGATGCAGACTTGCAGGCGGCACTGATCAGCGGCTGGGCCGATGCGGCTGAAGAACAATCCCCGGAAGACGCCACCCGCATCCGACGTTGGCAATCCTCCCGGCTGTCAGCGGCAGCCGGGGCCGAGCTGACGGTGTGGGTGGATCATGAGGATCTTTTCGCCTGGCCTGGCGATGACTGACAAACGCGGATCGAAACCCGGTTGGCTTCTGGTCGTGCGATGGGTGCTGACTGTGGCCATCATAGGCGTGCTGATGTGGTCGTTGGACCTGTCGAACCTGGCCGCCGAATTGTCGCGTTTTTCATGGCTAGCCTTGCTTGCTGCTCTTGTGGTGTCTGTTTTTCAGGTTGTGATTTCGGCCTGGCGATGGCGGTTCACCGCGGGCCGGCTCGGGCTGCACTTACCCTTTAGAGCAGCCATTCGAGAGTATTACCTGGCAATGTTTCTGAACCAGTGCCTTCCGGGCGGCGTGGTCGGTGATGTTAATCGTGCCTGGCGACATGGGCGTGGATCAGGAGTAGGGAAGAAGTCGTTCCATGCAGTCATGATCGAACGTCTGTCCGGGCAGATCGTTATGGCACTGGTCGCCATCCTGGCCTGTATATGGCTGGTGATACGTTTTCCAGGCATTAGCTTTCAAGTCGAACGATTGCTTTCCAGTGCCACCGGATATGGCTTGATTACTATTGCAGCACTGTTGTTGGCTCTGTATCTGGGTGGCAGAGCCTGGCAATCGATGCGGAACTACTTTTATGAATTGGGCAGTGATATCTACCAGGGCCTGATTCATCGATCAGCTTTACTGGTTCAGTTGTTCTCTTCCCTGATCGTCATGGCGACCTACCTGAGCGTATTTCTGTTACTGGCAGCCAGCGCGGGCACTGGCTCCGGTGTTGTGGGCGCTGTAACCCTGCTTGCGCTTTGCAGCCTGCTGCTGCTCGCCATGGTTATCCCCCTGACAATCGCCGGGTGGGGCGTTAGGGAAGGCGCTGCCGCGTTACTCTGGCCTCTGGTCGGTTTACCAGCAGAGCAGGGCGTCGCCTTGAGCGTTGGCTATGGATTAACGATATTGCTCTCCAGTCTGCCCGGCGTGTTGTTTGTGTTCAGTCGGCCTGGCCGTGACTGAAATTCAGAGCAAACAGCATATCGCTCCCAAGGTCCACCATAGCGGCAGAGGGGCGCAGTGCACCATCCAGCCTGTCGATTTCCGGCAGCGAAAAAGCGGGCCGACCGCTACCAATGATCATCGGCGCGACCATCACGTGGAGGTGATCCAACAAACCAGCGTTCAAAAACGCTGAGACTGTCAGTCCACCACCCTCGATGAACACCCGCCTCAGACCGAAGTCAGCCAGCACATCCAGGATGACTTTGGGCTGGGTTTGCTGGTCGTTTCCAAGACAAGGCACATCCAATACGCCGTTTCTTGGCAACAGTTTTGGGCCCGGCTCATAGGTTCCGGCAGTCAGGCGCAGAGTCGGTGATTGCTCATCGGTGAAGACTGCATGAGAGCCTGGCACCCGTTTTTGGCGGTCGATGACCACGCGGACCGGGTTGGGGCCCTCAGCAAGACGAACCGTCAGCCTGGGATTGTCTTCAGATGCCGTGCCAGCGCCAACAACCACGGCATCGCAGATGGCGCGGAGTCGATGGAGATGTCGAAGCCCACCCTCGCCGTTAATGTATTTGGACGCGCCAGTCACGGTGGCTATGCGCCCATCGAGGCTTTGGCCCATCTGCCCGACCACAAGGGAGCGGGTTCCGTCAGGGAGGTGCCTGCAAAGGGGCAGGAAGATTGTCAGCAATTCACGGGCCGCTGAGTCAGCGTTGTCATAATCGCTGCTGCTCGTCGTGGTATTCTGTCGGTTAACGGCCTGCAAAATAAGCCGCCAAGCGGCGGTCTGGTCTAGGGCGTTTGCGGCCATGGATCGCAAGGCTCCGCTGGTTTCATTGTTTGACGTCTGATTGCGTTCTGATTGAGTGTACCGCTTAATGTACGTTAAATTTTAGGCCTCAGTTCGTAAGTCTTTTGAAAGAGAGAATCCTGCCCATGCGGTATCTGCAAAGTTTTCATCGTCGTCTGAGGCAGATTCGCGAAACCTCTCAGTTAACCCGTGAGGACGTTGCGAACATCTGTGGCGTCGATGAAAACAGGGTAGCTAGCTGGGAAGCCGGGGATATCCGTTCGCGGGCCTATCCGTGTATTACCGAACTTCTGGACTTCTGCCTCAGAACAGAGACCGCTCTGGACGAGCTGCTGGATCTGGATGACACGGGCGACACCGGCCAGTTGGAATTGCCTGGTCTGACGTTTTCAAAAGGCGACGATCTGTCGACCGCGTTGAAACAATTGGAGCAGGAAATCAGCCGGGTTCAACTGTCTGATGAGGAAGCGGAGCTTCTGCGCCGCTTCCGGAAAACCTCTTCCGAAAACCGGCGCATGGTGCTTCAGATTCTGGGGCGCTGAATCACTTACCCTTCTTGTAGATGTTCTCGTAAACGTAGTTGGTGGCTTCCACGAAGCCATCGATGCTGCCGCAGTCGAAACGACGTCCCTTGAACTGATAAGCCAGTACGCAACCGTTCTTGGCCTGTTCAAGCAAGGCATCGGTGATTTGAACTTCACCGTTTTTCCCAGGCTCGGTGTTTTCTATGATCTCGAAGATATCAGGCGTCAGGATGTAACGGCCGATAATGGCCAGGTTGCTGGGCGCCTTATCCGGGCTGGGCTTTTCGACCATGTCAGTAATTCGGTAAAGGCCATCTTTCATCGGCTCACCCGCGATCACACCGTACTTGTGCGTCTCGTCTTTCGGCACTTCCTCAATGGCAACGATCGAGCAACGGAACTGATTGTAAAGCTTTACCATTTGCGCCAGAACGCCGTCTGATCCCTTATCGGCGACACAGAAGTCGTCGGCCAGTACGACGGCAAACGGGTTATCACCGATCAGGTTGCGACCAGTCAGGATGGCATGACCCAGGCCTTTCATCTCATTCTGTCGTGTGAAAGCGAAGGAATTGTTGTCAATCAGGTCCCGGATCGAAGACAGCAGGTCCTCTTTGCCTGAGCCGGCAATCTGGTGTTCCAGCTCGTAGCTGATATCAAAATGATCTTCGATGGCCCGCTTGCCACGGCCGGTCACAAAACCGAATTCATGGACACCAGCTTCGGCAGCTTCTTCAACGCCATACTGAACCAGTGGCTTGTTAACAATCGGGAGAATTTCCTTGGGCATTGCCTTGGTGGCAGGGAGGAATCGCGTGCCGTAGCCGGCCACAGGAAAAAGGCACTTTTTGATCATAGGAGATGTCCTGTCAGTTTTCTTTTGGGCTTCCATGAGTGTCTAAACATAAATTGTGCCAAGTGTACCCAAGATACCTTGCGGAATGCATTAACAGTGCAGGCGAGTATAGGCGATAGCCAAACATTGCGGGAACTCTCCTGGAAACGAAAAAGCCTGCGAGGGCGTTGTCAGCATTTGTTTACTCCCAGCTATGCACCGAATTGGTGCAATTACTTCAAAGCAATGACATAATGCACACATTGTTGACAAAAACTGCGTCTAAGGGTATTTTTCAACCAAATAAGCAATCGATTGTTAACAATATGCCAGTTGCCGATTTACAGGCCCTTACCCGAGCCGACGAAGCCTTTGAGCGCCTTCAGACCGCCATTGTGAAAGGCGATCTGGCCCCTGGTGAAAAAATAGGCGAGGTCGAGCTCTGTTCACGCTTTAATCTCACCCGCGGCCCACTGCGCGAAGCACTTGGCCGTCTGGAGTCTCGTGGCTTGCTGGTTCGTAAGCCACACGCGGGTGTCAAAGTTGTCTCTGTCAGTCCACAGGAGTTGATGGAGCTTTATCGCATTCGTGAGTCGATGGAAGGGTTGGCCGCCCGGCAAGCCGCCGAGCGTATGACCGATCAGGAAATAGCGGATTTGCAGGCTACCCTGGACAGCCATGAAAAAATGATCGAGCAGGCTCACGGCCAGGCGTATTATCAGGCAGAAGGTGACTATGACTTTCACCACCGTATTGCCACCGGCAGTCGTAATACCAAGCTGGCGCAGATGCTGTTGGGCGACCTGTATTACATGGTGCGGATGTATCGGTACCGGCTTAGCCAGTCGTCAGGCCGGCCGCACAAAGCTCTGGGCGAACATCGTCGTATCGCCGAGGCAATCGCCAGCCGTGACGGAGAGTTGGCAGAGTTCCTGATGAAAAGACACATCAATGCCGCACGAATCAACATTGAACAAAAAATCAACGAAGGTTCGCTGACGCTCTAGCGTTGGCGAAAGAATCACGACCATTCGAGGCCACATCATGTCTGAACAGCTTTCCCCCGGGGCACGTTTCCGCAAGGCCCTCAAAGATAACCAGCCACTGCAGATAGTGGGCACTATTAACGCCTATGCCGCCATGATGGCTCAAAAAGTAGGGCATCAGGCCATTTATCTGTCTGGCGGTGGCGTGGCGAATGCGTCATTCGGCCTGCCGGATCTGGGTATGACCACCATGAACGATGTGGTGGAGGACGTTCGACGAATTACGTCGGCGTCCAGCGTGCCGCTATTGGTGGACATTGATACTGGGTGGGGTGGCGCTTTCAATATCGGCAGAACCATTCGTGAAATGGAGCGTGCCGGCGCGGCAGCCGTGCATATCGAAGATCAGGTGGCGCAGAAGCGTTGTGGCCACCGGCCAAACAAGGAAATCGTCTCTCAGGGAGAAATGGTTGACCGCATCAAAGCCGCCGTTGATGCCCGTGTTGACGACGATTTCTTCATCATGGCCCGCACGGATGCCTTCCAGAAAGAAGGCCTGGACGCGGCCATCGAGCGTGCGAAAGCCTGTATCGAGGCTGGTGCCGACGGCATTTTCGCTGAAGCGGTTACAGAGCTGGAGCACTACAAGGCGTTTTCAGAAGCGCTGGATGTGCCCATCCTGGCGAACATCACCGAGTTTGGAGCCACGCCGCTATACAATCGCAAGGAGCTGGCAGACGTCGGTGCCGACATGGTTCTGTATCCCTTGAGTGCTTTCCGTGCCATGAACAAAGCGGCCCTGACCGTGTACGAGAACATTCTTGAGAAGGGCGACCAGAAAGACGTGGTTGACCTGATGCAGACGCGGATGGAACTTTACGATTTTCTGAATTATCACGACTTCGAACAGAAGCTGGATGAACTGTTTCAGCAGCAGAAAAACTAATAGGGAGAGCGGACAATGGCTGAATCAAAGAAACTCGGTGGAGCGGGCCTGAGAGGCCAGGTTGCAGGTGTCACGGCTCTTTGCACCGTTGGGCAATCGGGAACCGGTCTGACCTATCGCGGCTACGACATCAGCGATCTGGCAGAGCACGCCCAGTTTGAAGAAATTGCGTATCTGCTGCTGCGTGGCAAATTGCCGAACCGCAAGGAACTGGCCGATTACAAGCGTAAACTGGTGAGCTTGCGCGAGCTGCCTTATGCGGTGAAATCCGTGCTGGAACACATCCCCAAAAACGCACATCCGATGGACGTGATGCGAACCGGCTGCTCCATGCTGGGTAATCTGGAAACCGAGACCGACTTCAGCCAGCAGGACGACAAGATCGACCGCATGCTGGCGCTCTTTCCCGCCATCATTACCTACTGGTACCGCTTCGCCCACGAGGGCGTGCGCATTGATACTGCAAGCGATGTGGACTCCATTGGCGGTCACTTCCTGGAGTTGTTGCATGGCAAGAAGCCAAGCGAGCTTCATGAGCGAGTCATGAACGTGTCGCTGATTCTTTACGCCGAGCACGAATTCAACGCCTCGACCTTCACGGCTCGCGTGTGTGCGTCCACCTTGTCTGATATCCACAGCTGCGTAACCGGTGCCATCGGTACATTGCGTGGCCCGCTGCACGGCGGTGCCAATGAGGCAGCCATGGCCCTGATCCAGAAATTCCAGACCCCCGATGAGGCAGAAGAAGGCCTGATGGGCATGCTGGAGCGCAAGGAAAAGATCATGGGCTTCGGCCACGCCATCTACAGCGAATCCGACCCGCGCAACGCCATCATCAAGAAGTGGTCTGAAAAGCTGGCTCAGGAAGTCGGCGACACGGTGTTGTACCCCGTGTCCGTTCGTTGCGAAGAAGTCATGTGGCGTGAGAAAAAACTGTTCTGCAATGCGGACTTCTTCCACGCCTCGGCCTATCACTTCATGGGCATTCCCACCGAACTGTTCACGCCCATCTTCGTGATGTCGCGTGTGTCTGGCTGGACGGCCCACGTAAAAGAGCAGCGTGAGAACAACCGAATCATTCGCCCGAGCGCCGATTACAATGGCCCGGCCCACGCCGAGTGGCTGCCGATCGACAAGCGCTAAGAGGTCAACAGAGACATCTATGAATACTGATTATCGCAAACCGCTGCCCGGTACTGACCTGGACTACTTCGACACCCGTCAGGCCGTTGAAGACATTCAGCCGGGCGCTTACGACAAGCTTCCTTACACCTCGCGTATTCTGGCAGAGCAGCTGGTTCGCCGTTGTGACCCGGAAGTATTGACGGATTCCCTGAAGCAACTGATTGAGCGCAAACGGGACCTGGACTTTCCCTGGTACCCCGCCCGAGTGGTGTGCCACGACATTCTGGGTCAGACGGCACTGGTTGATCTTGCGGGCCTGCGTGACGCCATCGCCGAGAAGGGCGGTGATCCGGCCAAAGTGAATCCGGTAGTACCAACGCAGCTGATCGTTGATCACTCGCTTGCTGTTGAACATGCGGGTTTTGAGAAAGACGCGTTCGAGAAAAACCGCGAGGTCGAGGACCGCCGCAACGACGACCGGTTCCACTTCATTAACTGGACGAAAACCGCGTTCGAGAACGTGGATGTGATTCCGCCGGGCAACGGCATCATGCACCAGATCAATCTGGAGAAGATGTCGCCGGTGGTTCAGTCTCGCAACGGCGTCGCCTTCCCGGATACCTGCGTGGGCACAGACAGCCACACGCCGATGGTCGATGCACTGGGCGTTATTTCTGTGGGTGTCGGTGGCCTTGAGGCGGAAAGCGTGATGCTGGGCCGTGCGTCCATGATGCGTTTGCCGGACATCGTCGGTGTTGAACTGACTGGCAAACTCCGCCCCGGAATCACCGGCACGGATATGGTGCTGGCTATCACTGAATTCCTGCGCAGAGAACGTGTTGTGGGTGCTTACCTCGAATTCTATGGCGAGGGCGCAGACAGTCTGACGGTTGGCGACCGGGCAACCATTTCCAACATGACCCCGGAGTATGGCGCCACGGCTGCGATGTTCTACATTGACGATCAGACCATCGATTACCTGAAGCTGACGGGCCGTGAAGACGATCAGGTAGCCCTGGTCGAGACATACGCAAAGCACACTGGCCTGTGGGCCGATAGCCTGAAGACCGCTGAGTATGAGCGGGTTCTGAAGTTCGACCTTTCTTCGGTGGAGCGTACGTTGGCCGGGCCTTCCAATCCTCACGCCCACTTGCCTACGTCCGAGCTGGCCAAAGCGGGTATCGCCGGTGCCTGGGAAGAGGAAGAGGGCAAAATGCCCGATGGTGCTGTGATCATTGCGGCCATTACCAGCTGCACCAATACTTCTAACCCGCGAAACATGGTGGCTGCGGGGCTCATTGCCCGTAACGCCAATAAACTGGGGCTGACCCGTAAGCCCTGGGTGAAATCGTCGCTCGCGCCGGGATCTAAAACGGTCAAGATGTACCTGGAAGAAGCCAACCTGATGTCCGAGCTGGAAAATCTCGGTTTCGGTGTGGTGGCCTTTGCCTGCACGACCTGCAACGGTATGAGTGGTGCCCTGGACCCGAAAATCCAGCAGGAAATCATCGATCGGGATTTGTACTCCACCGCAGTACTTTCGGGCAATCGCAACTTTGACGGCCGAATTCATCCGTATGCCAAGCAGGCATTCCTGGCGTCGCCTCCGCTGGTGGTGGCTTATGCCATTGCCGGGACCATCCGGTTCGACATCGAAAAAGACGCCCTCGGATATGACCAGGACGGTAACCCGGTTACCTTGAAAGACATCTGGCCGGATGACGCGGAAATCGACGCCATCGTGAAGGAAAGCGTGAAGCCGGAGCAGTTCCGCAGCACCTACATCCCGATGTTCGATGTCACCAAGAAGGAGCAGGCCAGAAGCAATCCGCTTTACGACTGGCGCCCGATGAGTACCTACATCCGTCGTCCGCCGTATTGGGAAGGTGGCATGGTGGGGGAGAAAACCCTGAAAGGCATGCGCCCGCTGGCGGTGTTGCCCGACAACATCACCACTGACCATCTATCGCCTTCCAATGCGATTCTGATGAACAGCGCAGCAGGCGAATACCTGCACAAAATGGGTGTACCCGAGGAAGACTTTAACTCCTACGCGACTCATCGCGGCGACCACCTGACCGCCCAGCGTGCGACCTTTGCCAACCCCAAACTGTTCAATGAAATGGTTCGGGATGAGAAGGGCGACGTGAAGCAGGGTTCCCTGGCGCGAGTCGAGCCAGAAGGCAAAGTCACTCGCATGTGGGAAGCCATTGAAACCTACATGGAGCGCAAGCAGCCGCTGATCATCATCGCCGGTGCTGATTACGGTCAGGGTTCTTCCCGCGATTGGGCTGCGAAAGGCGTCGCTCTTGCGGGGGTAGAAGCCATCGTGGCGGAAGGGTTCGAACGAATTCACAGAACCAATCTGGTCGGTATGGGCGTGATGCCGCTCCAGTTTGAAGAGGGCACCACCCGCCATACGTTGGGAATTGACGGTACTGAAACCTTCGACGTTCAGGGTGAGGTATCACCCAGGGCAAAACTGGTTTTGACGATACACCGTCCCAATGGCCAGTCGGTCGAAGTACCGGTCATTTGTCGTCTGGATACGGCGGAAGAAGTGTCTATCTATAAAGCGGGTGGCGTTCTGCAACGATTCGCCGAGGACTTTCTGGAGTCCGAGGGGGCGGCGTGATGCACAAACCCCAGATCAAGGTACCGGCCACCTACATGCGTGGCGGTACCAGCAAAGGCGTGTTCTTTCGCCTCCAGGATCTGCCCGAAGCGGCGCAGGTGCCCGGCAAGGCAAGAGACGAGTTGCTGTTGCGCGTCATTGGTAGCCCCGATCCTTACCAGAAACACACCGACGGCATGGGTGGGGCCACATCCAGTACCAGTAAAACGGTGATTCTGGCGGCGCCGACACAGCCGGATCATGATGTGGACTACCTGTTCGGTCAGGTGTCCATCGACAAGCCGTTTGTAGACTGGAGTGGCAACTGCGGCAACCTTAGCGCTGCGGTTGGTGCCTTTGCCATTTCCGGAGGATTCGTATCTGCTGACCGGATTCCTGAAAACGGCGTCTGCACGGTTCGCATCTGGCAGGCCAATATCCGGAAAACCATCATTGCCCATGTTCCCATCACCAACGGCGAGGTGCAGGAGACGGGCGATTTCGAACTGGATGGGGTGGCCTTTCCTGCAGCGGAGATCAAGGTTGAATTCATGGATCCGGCCGACGGCGAGGGCGCCATGTTCCCCACGGGCAATCTGGTGGACGACCTGGACGTGCCGGGCCTTGGCACCTTGCAGGCCACGATGATCAACGCAGGTATACCGACCATCTTTTTGAATGCCGGTGCCATCGGTTTTAAGGGCACTGAACTGCAGGAAGTGATTAACGGCGACCCCAATGTACTTGCGATGTTTGAAACCATCCGGGCTGCAGGCGCTGTAAAAATGGGATTGATTCAGAATGCAGAGGAAGCTGCAAACCGTCAGCACACGCCTAAAGTTGCCTTTGTCGGCGATCCTGCGGGTTACACGTCATCCAGCGGAAAGAAAATTGCCATGGAAGACGTGGATCTTCTGGTTCGCGCCCTGTCCATGGGTAAGCTTCACCATGCCATGATGGGTACAGCAGCCGTGGCGATTGCGACCGCTGCCGCCATTCCAGGCACTCTTGTGAACCTGGCTGCGGGTGGCGGTAACCGAACCGAAGTGACCTTTGGTCATCCCTCAGGCACATTGAAAGTCGGTGCGGAAGCTGTCGAACAAGACGGTGAGTGGACGGCCAAAAAAGCCATCATGAGCCGTAGCGCACGAGTCTTGATGGAAGGGTGGGTCCGCGTACCGGAACACTGAAAGATCTGGCGTGACTTGCGACGCATCTCACAGCCCACTGTTTTCTATCTTGTAAATGCCAGGGGAAAAGGCGATAACTGACGCAAATTGTAACGGATTGTTAATGCGATGTTTTTGCGTCATAAATTTCCCCTGGCTGCCTTCCTGACTTGTTTTCTTCTTGCCGTTGCGGGTTGTGGTGATGGCACCAATTCCGAACCGACGATTCAAAGCGACAGCAATTTTACGTTACCGCCGGAGCCTGAACCTGAGCTTTCAGGTAGCGCTCTAACGGGTGACATCAAATGGGATTTCATGCTCGCGGGAACGGGTGAAAACTTCTCTATCTATCGCACCAATCTGACGTCTGGATCCAGAGGAATCGTACAGAACGGGGACACGGCGGCGACAGAATTGTTCGTAAATGGTGTGGACACTGCCGACATATACTCTCCAGCCGTTTTAACGTCAAAAAAAGGGCGCGTGACCATCCACAGCAGAATTGATGGCGAATCCTACGAGTTGATTAATCTTAAGAAAAACGGTTTACCTTGTGGCCTCGCTGGTGTCGCGGATAGGGACCTGACATCCGGGTTCGTCTATTTGACTTTGGCGGATTCAAATGAAGAGTGTTTTTCGTCCAGCTCGAGGTCGGTCAAAACGTTTGGGATAAGCTTTGAAGAGAACACCGTCAACGTATGGAAGGGATTGAAGGGGTCCCGACTGACCGAGGTTGTTTTTACAGAGGGTGGGGACATTGACTTTTTCGTCGTATCCGAGCCTTCATCAAAGGTTGCAAGGTTGTACAGCCCAAAAGGCGAAGTGCTGACGGAATTGAAAGGCACCTACCGAGTGCCCGTGATCAAAGCTCTCGGTACACGAGGTGTTACAAGGGATGATCGTTATCTTGGCATTCTTTGGGACGGCCGGTATTTCATGGCCACGGCTTCTCAGTTTATCGAGTCAGATATTGATGCTTTGACCCCAGCGCTGAGTGGTCTTTCCCTTAATTCCGTCTTATCTCCTTCTACAGGGCTCTACAAGAATCAGTTGGCTCTGCTGCAAGACACGGAGATTGTGTACGGCATTGATCAGGTCACCCGAGAGGTCGATTTGTTGGCTGACTTTTCTGGCCGTTTCAGTGCGGGTTTTGATAACGCGAAATATCTAATAATTGATCAGACCTTGATAGCAATCCTCAATACGGAATCCGGAATAGTCGGCGAGGCCCAAGGAGAGGTCTGGACGGTTGATTTAGGTGGCCCATCGACACCTGAACTCAAACTTGAAACCGAATCTAATATAACAATCGATGCATTTTCCGGAATACATGCGTATTTACGGTTTGAAAAGGAGCTTCCTGGGACTGAGGAAGAGTCTGAATACGCCTCCAAAACTTTGATTATAGGTAGCGAGGGAGTAACAAGAATTCCAGATGGCTCGACCAGCTTTTTTTATGCGAGAAATTCAGCGATGGGCGGCGAGGAACGCAAAATCGTAGGATTGCGTTCGGACGAGTATTCCCTGGATCTTGGCTTTATCGATCCTGATCTATGGACAGTCAATGCGGCGACAGCCCAGTATGGCCAGAAATTGGGCGGGGTGCCCGGGTTCTGCCTTGGATTTGTCGGAGCAAAAGCTCTATTCGAAAGAATGTATGTTCATACGGCCTGCAATTACCGATTCAGGCAAGCTATTCTGGATACTGAGTCAGGGATTCTGGACTATTTCATCCAATAAGGTTTTCCTGGCATAGCGTCTCAAGAAATTTGTCTATCAGGAGCCCTATGTTATGAGCGCCAACGCTGATCAGAACCAACGCCCTGAATACGACGAGTTGATCCAGCAAATCGCTGACTATGTTCTTCACTATCAGATTGAAAGTGAGGAAGCCTGGCAGACGGCGCGTTATTGCCTGATGGACACACTGGGCTGTGGTTTGCTGGCGTTGCGCTTTCCGGAATGCACCAAACACCTTGGCCCACTGGTTGAGGGGACCGTTGTTCCTCAAGGTTCCCGGGTGCCTGGAACCCAGTTTCGGCTAGACCCGGTGAAAGCCGCCTGGGACATTGGATGCACGGTACGCTGGCTGGATTACAACGACACCTGGCTGGCGGCAGAATGGGGGCATCCGTCCGACAACCTTGGCGCCATCCTCGCGGTGGCCGACCATCTATCCCAGAAACGTCTCTCGCAGGGCCATGCTCCCATCACCATAAAGTCGGTTCTGGAAGCCATGATCATGGCCCATGAGATCCAGGGCGTATTGGCCCTTGAGAACTCGTTCAACCGGGTAGGGCTGGATCATGTTGTTCTGGTGAAGGTTGCGTCGACCGCCGTGTGTGCAAGGCTCATGGGCGCCACCCGTGATCAGACCATGTCGGCACTTTCCCACGCCTGGGTGGATGGCCAGTCCCTGCGTACCTACCGACACGCGCCAAATGCCGGATCCAGAAAGTCCTGGGCGGCAGGTGACGCCACGTCCCGTGCGGTAAGGCTTGCTGATATGGCCATTCGCGGCGAAATGGGTATCCCCGGTGCTCTCACCGCGCCGCAGTGGGGGTTCTATGATGTGCTGTTCAGTAAAACCAACAAAGATCAGGCGATCAAGCCTGAGAAGGATCGTCGCTTTACGCTTTCCCAGAGGTTTGGCAGCTATGTGATGGAGAATGTGCTGTTTAAGGTGTCTTTTCCTGCCGAATTTCACGCCCAGACCGCAGCTGAAGCGGCAGTCATCCTGCACCCGCAAGTCAAAGACAGAATCGACGATATTGATCGGATTGTGATTACCACTCATGAGTCGGCCATTCGAATAATTTCCAAGCAGGGCGAGCTGGCCAACGCTGCTGACCGGGATCATTGCCTTCAGTATATGACGGCCGTTCCTCTATTATTCGGAACCTTGACTGCCGATCACTACGAAGACGAATTCCACAACAATCATCCGGAAATCGATAGACTGCGGAATGTGATGGAAGTGGTAGAGGAACCACGTTACACCCGCGAATATCTGGAGCCCGACAAACGCTCCATCGCCAATGCGGTTCAGGTGTTCTTTACCGATGGCAGCAGTACTGATCAAATCGCCGTCGAATACCCCATCGGGCATCGCCGGCGCAGGGAGGAGGCCATGCCAGAGCTGGAAGCGAAATTCTTCTCAAACCTCCGCACTCGGTTCCCGGTTATGCAATGTGAGCAAATATTGGCCAGCTTCAGGGATCAACAGAGCCTGACAGACATGACGGTGAACGAATTCGTTGAGCAACTGGTGATCTAAACGTCAGTGATCTGGCCGGCCTATTGCTTTTAAAACGACTAGATTTACTACTGCGATTGATCTTTGCAGCGTTTAAAGTAGAATTTGGTGGCTCCGCCGCAACGGAATCTTGCGGCTTCTGATGTGATTTGCACAAGGAGTTGACGTGGCACACGTCAGACTGTTCAGACACTACATACATCTGCCGTATGTGATCCTCGGCCTGATCGACTTCCTGGTACTGGTTTGCGCATTTACGCTCGCCGTTTTCTTTCAGTATTTCGGTGACTGGTCGTTTTTCCGGGGAAACCTGGCGTTTGTCCTGCCATCCGCTGTGGTATTTGCGCTCGCTGGCCTGTTGGTCATGATTTCGCTTGGTGTGCATCAGTCCCGAATTGAGGACGGCATGTCAGGAATGATGCTCAGGACCATCCTTTCCCTGATTGTCAGTATTCCGCTGTGCGGTTTTTCCTATTTGGTTGCGTCCGACTGGCTCTGGTACCTGGGTTCCAGTGGTGTGCTGACAACCGGCACGGTGTTTGGTGTCTTTTTGCTCGGTGCCTTCCGCTCTCTGTTTTTTGCGTTGGCCGGTAAAGATCGATTCAAGCGAAAAGTACTCGTGCTGGGCGCGGGTTTCCGCGCCCGCCAGATACTGGAAGATTTGCGCACGCCCTTCAATCGAAAGGGCTTTACCTTGACTGGCTTTGTGCCTTTGCCGGATGAACCGGTAGAGGTTTCGGTCGATCATTTGCTGAATGTCCCGACTACGATTCACCAATACATCCTGAAGAACCCGGTGAATGAGATCGTTGTGGCCGTGGATGACCGGCGCAAAGGCCTACCTATGGAAGACCTTCTTGAGTGCAAGATGGAAGGCATACGCATTGTCGATGGCGCTACCTTCTATGAACGAGAGTCTCGAAAAGTAGCCCTGGAAATGGTGACACGAGGATGGTTGGTGTTTTCGGATGGCTTCACCGTGTCCTCTGTCTTTGGCATTGGCAAGCGGTCACTGGATCTCTTCGCTTCGACACTGCTTCTGTTAGCAGGTGCGCCTTTAATGGTCCTTACCGCCATTGCTATCAAAATTGAGGATGGCCTGAAATCACCTGTTTTTTACAGCCAAGAGCGGGTCGGCCTTAACGGAAAGGTGTTCAACGTTCATAAATTCAGGTCGATGATCACGGATGCTGAGAAAGACGGGGCAGTCTGGGCCACGAAAAATGATGCAAGGGTAACCAGGGTGGGGGCTTTTATTCGTAAAGTCCGGATCGATGAATTGCCCCAGATCTTCAACGTTCTGAATGGTTCCATGGCCTTTGTGGGGCCGCGGCCTGAACGGCCTTATTTCGTGGAACAATTATCCGAAAAAATCCCGTTCTACAGTGAGCGTCATCGCGTTAAACCAGGCCTGACCGGGTGGGCGCAACTGTGCTTCGCGTACGCTGACAACGAAGAAGACACCCGCGAGAAGCTTCGGTACGATCTTTACTATATAAAGAACCAAAGCCTTCTATTGGACCTGTTGGTTATAATCCAGACAGTGGAAGTGGTATTGTTCAAAAAAGGCTCTCAGTAACAAGAGGAAACATTATGTCACGGAAGTTCGCGCCTCTTAAGGGCTTGTCTTTAATGTTGGTGTCAGCTCTCATCGTTGGTTGTGCCAGCCAATCCCCCTCTTCTCCGGAAAAGATCCAACGGGCGCTCGCTCTTGATACGTCTAGTTCGGAAGAAACCTATGTCATTGGTGCTACGGATGAAGTTCGGGTGTCGGTCTGGCGTAACCAGGACCTGAGTGCCGCGGTGCCGGTCCGGCCGGATGGCAAAATCTCCGTGCCCCTGGTCGGTGATGTTCAGGCCAGTGGTCGTACTCCCGAGCAACTAGCTGACTCTATTGAGCAGAGCTTGGCGTCCTATATTCGTGAACCGCAGGTCAGCATCGTCGTTACCTCCATGGGAAGTCATGAGTTTACGGATCGAGTTCGAGTCACTGGCGCTGTTGAGCAGCCGATGTCGTCTCCGCACCGGGATGGAATGACGGTGCTGGATATGGTGCTTGGCGCGGGAGGCCTCAGTCCTTTCGCCTCTGGCAACAATGCGATGCTGTATCGTCCGCTTGATCAGGAAGTGGTCGCAATTCCAGTAAACCTGAACGACATACTGGAACGCGGTGACATCAAGACGAACTACACGCTAAGGCCGGGCGATATTCTTACTATCCCGGAGCGTAACTTCTAGCGACGGCAAACCGCCGTTTAAAGGCAAAGTTGATACTTTATATTCCAGTTGAGTGATATTTATGGCGTTGCCGCTCAGTGACTTACCTAAAGAGGCTATAAGAGAAGTTCGGTCGAGGAAAGGCCTGGCTTTTCTGTTGTTCGTGGGCGTTAGTTTTGTCGTGCTGGCGGCGGGCTTCGTCTGGCCTTATAAGTACGAGTCCGAGGTCGTCATCTTTGTGGATGACAGCAATATTATTCGGCCGCTCATGGAAGGCAGTGCCGTTCCCACGGATATCAGCGACAGAGCCTCCGCAGCTGCGGAATTGCTTAGTACACGAGATGTATTAACTGGCGTTGCTCGGGATAAAAGTATATTCGGGGATGAAGCGGTTGATCTGACAGAGGAAAAGCTTGAGGAGCGAATCGCGTATTTGCGTAGCAATATGAATGTACGCCTCCGGCAAGAAAACTACTTCAGTATCGGGTTCTCGGCTCAATCGCCTCTGAAAGCCTTTAAGATTGCACAGAAGCTTGGCCAGGCGTTTATTGAAGAGAATAACGAAAGGAGACGTAGAGAAAGTCGGTCTGCGTATGACTTCATTGACAAGCAAGTGAAAAGTTACGAGCGACAGATTAGTGAGGTTGAGGCTCGACTACAGCGATTCCTTTCGGACAATGTCGATGGCACTGAAGGTGAAGCTAACTCACGCATGGCTCGTCTGCGCAGCGAGATGGAGTTGGCAGAGCTAGAGCTTGAGGAGCTTAAATCGAGGGAGTCATCGCTTCAGCAGCAGCTTGCTTCCATTCAGCCAACGCTTCA
The DNA here is from genome assembly GCF_030053415.1 of Marinobacter sp. CHS3-4. Taxonomy (GTDB): domain Bacteria; phylum Pseudomonadota; class Gammaproteobacteria; order Pseudomonadales; family Oleiphilaceae; genus Marinobacter. Next base: position 474,568 of record NZ_JASGBJ010000002.1, on the reverse strand, counting down.
AGGAAAAAGTGGAGACGCTTATCAGCAACGGATTCGGACTCTGGAAGAAAAGTTGGATTCGCTGAGATTGCAGTATCACGACAGCTATCCAGATATTGCGATCCTGAAAGAGCAGATAGCCGAGCTTCGAAAACAAAGGGATCAAGCGCAGGAAAACGACGCCCAGCCGTCCGACACCGGTGGGGAAACGATCTCCAATCCCGTCTATCAGGACGTGCGTTCGCAGCTCGTCAGCACCCGGACCGATATCCAAACCATCGAAACCAGGATCGGGTCGCTCGAGCGACTGATGGCCGAACAGGAGAAGCGCATGCAGCGCATCCAGGCCAACAAGGCCGAATATTCCGAATTAACTCGAGATATGGCGGTCAACAAGGAAATCTATGACGACCTGCTGAAACGTCGTGAAAAAGCGCGGGTTTCCATGCACCTCGACATCGAAGGGCAGGGGCTGAATTACCAAATTAATGAAACGGCGCAGTATCCACGGACACCTGAAGGTCCAAAATTTGAAATGTTCGCTCTGTCTGGCCTGCTACTGGGCATTGTCGCACCCTTTGGTGCAGCCGTAGGTTGGGCGCAGGTGGATCCGCGGGTGCGTTCTCGCGAACAGGTCGAGGAAGAGCTGGATATGCTCGTCCTGGAACATATCCCTGCGGTGCGTACTCCCTACGAAAAACGCAGGGATCGCCGGACGACAGCCTTTCTGCTATTCCTCGCCTTTGCAGCTGCGGCTGCATACGTGGGCGTTGCGGTAGCCAGATATCTTGGAGTTATCTGATGAATGACGCTGAACACGATCAGGCGAAAACTGACAAGTCTGTAAAGGGCAAGGACGTCGAAGCGCCAGAGGTGGAACATCCCGGCGGCAAGAACGTCTGGGCGGAAGGCTCGGAAGAGTCTCGCCTTCTTGTCCCGAGCTCTCTGGAGCTTGGAGCGGGCGCGGTTGATAAATACGTTATCAGTAAACAAATCAACCGGATGCAGGAGCCACGGCGTCTTACCACGGATGATCTGGACGAGCGCCGCATCATATACCCTGAGTCTCCCAACAGGCAGCTGATCAATCGTTTCCGGAACCTGCGTACAAAACTGTTGGAAAAATCCGGGGGCAACAATTTCACAATGGTGGTCACGGGTGCTTGCGAGGGAGCAGGTTCCTCCTTCACGGCGCTTAATCTAGCCGCGGCGTTTGCCTTTGACGAGTCGAAAACCGCCGTTGTGATCGACTGTAATCTCCGGGAGCCGTCCATTCACAGTAATCTGGACATTGTCCCGGATGCCGGCCTGACGGATTTTCTGGATGATCCGGATTACGATATTGCTCGCATCCTTTACCCCACCGGTATCCCAAGGCTGCGACTGATCCCTGCGGGCAGTCGGCGGGAAACGCCAGCCGAGTTTTTCACCTCGTTCAGAATGAAGCAGTTCTTGCAGGCGGTAAGGCGTCGCTATCCGGATCGCTTCATTATTCTGGATACGGCGCCGATTTCACAATCTCCTGACGCCAGGATTCTCACCGAACTTTGCGACTATGCGTTGTTGGTTGTTCCACATGGAAAACTGACAGTAAGTGCGATAGAGAATGCAGCGGGCTCGTTGAATTCAGCGAAATTTGTAGGGGCTGTGCTGAATGGCTGATCCGGTTGTTTCATGGATGGGTTCAAGAAACAGGCTGGCCGGTTTGCTGTTGGCGGGCTTGGTGTCCAGTTTGGCCGTTGCAGAACCTGTGAGTGTCACAGGAACGCTTTCAGCTCGACACAGCGATAACATAGGCAAAACCGAACAGAAGGATTCCGATACTGAAACCTCTGCTCAGTTGTCTATTCGCCACGTCAGTGATCCAGGGCAGTGTGAGTCAGAGCTCAGTGCCTCGGTGGGTTATACCTCCTGGCTCAACGACTTTTACGACCCTGAATCCACTGTGGAATCAGGTTTTGACGGTAGCTGCGAATTGAGGCCAGGGCTGGACTGGCGGATGAGAAACAGTCTGACGGAAGTGCTCGCCAGCTCCCGTCAGAACGACACGCCTGACAACCGATCTCGACGGAATTTTTTCAGTACGGGCCCGGTATTGACCATTCCGCTAACCTCTGTCGATCAGATCAGCGCTTCTGTCAGTTTTGAGAACACGCAGTACGAAGAGCCTGCAGTAGCAGACAGCAAGCGATACTTGGGGTCACTCGGCTGGAACCACCTGTTCAGCCCCACCCTTTCGGGAGGAATAAGCGGGAGTTTCAGCCAACAGGAGTTAAACAGCGATGTAGAAACTGACTCAACTTCGCTGAATCTGAACGTCAGTAACATCTGGGCAGCGACCAGCCTCAATGCCAGCCTCGGATTCACCAGGCGGGAAAGCCAATTTCGGTCTAGCGAGCAAAGCAGCGATGGCGTTGTCGGAAGTGTTACTCTGACTCGGGAGGTGAATCCCACGACGTCTCTGTACGTGTCTGCTTCTCGCCAGCTAACGGATCAGGCGTCAGATTTCACGCTTGAATTCGAAGATGTGAATTTCGACTTTACGGAAGAAGTCGGGGTGGAAGTGACTGCGGTAGAGCTCGGATTGGACAAAACCTTTAGCGATGGCACGGTTGCTGGGGTTCAGGTTTACGGCAACCAATCGGATTACCTCCAGACCAGCGAGCGGGAAAACATTGCAGGCTTGAGGTTCAGTGTGAATAGATCGATTCGTCCCCATCTCAGCTTCCGGAGCAATGTGAATTACGAGTATCTCCGCTACGAGTCCAACCTTCAGGATGATCAGCGCGTGATAGCCACGGTAGGGCTGTCGTACAGCTTGACCGCCGATCTGGATTGCACAGCAACGATTGGCCATTCTCTCCGGGAAAGCGACCTGCAATCATCTGAGTTCGATGAAAGCTGGGCCCTATTCTCTCTGAGCTACCGATTTCTGTAATTCTGGAGTAAAACCAACATGATCAAAAACGCCCTTACCATCGATGTGGAGGATTATTTTCAGGTCGCTGCGCTTGCCGAGGCGGTTGATCGCAAAGACTGGTCGTCGATGGAATACCGCGTTGAAAAGAACACGGATCAGCTGTTGCAGCTCCTGGAACAGAGAGATATCCGGGCTACATTTTTCACGCTCGGCTGGGTAGCTGAACGTTCGCCGGATCTGGTACGCAGAATCCGGAGGGCGGGGCATGAAGTGGCCAGCCACGGTTATAGCCACCAGCTCGTTTACAATCAGACGCCAGACGTTTTCCGGGAGGAAACCCGCAAATCCAAGGCGATTCTGGAAGACATCACAGGTGAGGCCATCAAAGGCTATCGTGCTGCAAGTTACTCGATCACCGCCCAGTCCCGATGGGCGCTGGATATTCTTTGCGAAGAAGGCTTCACGTGGGATTCTTCCATCTTTCCGGTACATCATGACCGCTATGGCATGCCCGGAACTCCACGCGAACCCTATTGGCTAAAAGCGCCCAATGGTTCGACGTTGCTGGAGTTCCCCTTATCAACCTGTCCGATTGGCAGTTATCGGATGCCTATCGCTGGTGGTGGCTATTTTCGGCTTTACCCGTATTGGCTCAGCCGCTGGGGATTGGGGCGCATTAATCGGGCGGGCCAGCCCTTCATTTTTTACCTGCACCCCTGGGAGATCGATCCAGGCCAGCCAAAGCTTGAAGTTAGCGCGTTTTCACGATTCAGACATTACAACAATCTGGATAAGTGCATGAACCGACTTGAAAAATTACTTGGCGATTTCAGGTTTGGTACCGTGTCAAATGTGCTGGGTGAGATGGACATCGATTCTGAACCAGTAGCAGTTTGAGTTCGCTGATGAGCCCGCAGGAAGCACCGAAAACGGAACAGGGTAAGGTCCGCTACGACATCTCCCAACTCAAGGACCGAAAGGGTTTGCTGAGCCGTCAAATCGGCGAAGCGAAGAAAGCCGGTTTGGCCTGCGATGAACTGATCTCTGAACTCCAACAGGTTTCATCCCAGCTCAAGGCCAACCAGAAGTCCCTGAAACAGGCTCTGAATGATGAGGCAACGCAAGAAGTCTGGTCTCCGGGAACCCCGGCGATCCCGCAGGCTATCCTGGATAAACCCGGTATTTCGGGCGAGATTACGGATGCTCTGACCGACTCTGACGTTATTGAAAAAGTTCAGAGCTACGTTCGTGCCCATCCGGCGGCATCGATCTGGCACCTGCCAGAGGTACTGCGGTTCATACAACGGCACTATGGCCATTCCTGCCAGTACTTGTGTTGCATGAACCAGAACGGGCAGGTGATCGGTGTTCTTCCAGTTGCTCAGCTACGCAGCCGCCTTTTTGGTAACTTCATGGTGTCTGTGCCGTACTTCAATTATGGCGGGGTATTGGCCGATAACGCAGACGTTGCCGCTTCGCTGGTTAAAACAGCGGACGAATGGCGTAGTAATCGCAACGCAGAACATGTGGAGTTGAGGCACCATTCTGACAATGGGTTAAACCTCCCAAGGCGCAAAGGAAAGGTGACCTTCTGGCTACCGCTGCCCGAGGCTCCAGACGAACTTTGGCGCAGTTTCCAGCCCAAGGTGCGCGCACAGGTGAAGCGTGGCAGTAACGAAACGAGCGAGCTGACCATCGGCGGGGCCGAGCTCATTGACGAATTTTACCGGGTTTTTGCCAGGAATATGCGGGACCTCGGCACTCCCGTCTACGACAAACGCTTTTTCATTGGTCTGCTGGAGGCTTTGGGTGACAGGGCACACCTGGTGATCGCCCGTATTGATGGAAAACCAGTGGGTTGTGCATTCATTACCGGTTTTCGTGACCGAATGGAAATTCCTTGGGCATCGACTTTGAGAGAATACAATCACACCGGCGTTAACATGGCTATGTACTGGCACATTCTGGAGTTCGCCGTGAACCAGGAATACAGAGTGTTTGATTTTGGGCGCTGCAGTCGCGACGCCGGCACCTATCGCTTCAAACAGCAGTGGGGCGCAACGCCGGTTCCATTGCATTGGGATTATTGCCTTGCCGAAGGCTCACAGTTGCCGCAGCTAAATCCTGACAACCCAAAATTCCGGTTTATGATTGCAGCCTGGAAGCGAATGCCTGTATGGATCAGCAAGCTTCTGGGTCCGGGTATTGTAAAACATCTCCCATGAAATCGGATGTCACATGGTAAGAGTGCAAAGGGATGCCAAACTTTCTGATTCGATAATTGCGACAGCTGATCTGCTGTCGGATTCTCGAAACTGGCCGGATGTTCCCTTTGATTACCTGTTTCTGAATCAATGTCAGGATAAACCCGATAAGCAGGCGGTAATCGGTAAGGACGGCTCACTAACCTATCAGGAACTTGATCGGCTGAGCCTACAGTGGGCTTGCTGGTTGCGATCTAAAGGAATCAAGCAGCAGGATAAAGTGCTGGTGTGTATGGAACGCACCATCGAGTTGCCTGCAGTTCTGCTGGGTATTCTGCGTGCCGGCGCCTGTTATGTTCCAGTCGACCCCGCTTTTCCCGCGGATCGTATTGCCATAATTATCGAAGATTCAGACGCTGTCATTGCCGTTTCAGACAGAAAAAGTCACCATCTACTGCCCGCTGACAACCATTTTGTTTGCCTGGTCGCTGAAGATAGGCCGCCTCTGCCCGAGTCCTACTCGCTTCCCAGCTGGAACGCGGAAGATCTTGCCTATCTCATATTTACTTCCGGCTCAACGGGGCGCCCGAAGGGCGTGCCAATCACCCGGGCCGCAATGGTTAATTTTCTCCTGGCGATGGCCGAACAACCGGGCATTGAAGCCACCGATCGGGTGCTGGCGCTTACGACCATTTCTTTTGATATTTCCATTCTGGAGCTGTTCCTACCGCTTATTGCGGGAGCGACGGTTCACCTCGTCTCCAGGCAGGATAGCCTCGATCCCCAGGCTCTGTCTCGAATTATCAACGATAACCAGCTGACACTCCTGCAGGCTACGCCAGCAACCTGGCGGTTCCTCTATGACTATGGTTGGCGTCCTCAAAGGCAGCAAAGACTGTTGTGTGGCGGAGAGGCATTTCCTTCGGGACTGGCCAGGGGGCTCATTGCCAACGCGGGGGAAGTCTGGAATATGTATGGCCCAACTGAAGCCACGGTCTGGTCCAGTTGCCACAGGGTGACAGAAAGTGATCTGAAAGATGAAAATATCCCGCTGGGTTCACCGCTCCCAAATATTGAATACCTGGTCATTGACGAATCGAATAATGCATGCCCCCAGGGGTGTCCAGGCGAGTTGTTGATTGCCGGGGTTGCCCTTACGCCCGGCTACTACGGTCGTCCGGAACTGAACGAAGTGAGTTTTGTTCTTCGGGAAGACAACGGGAAGTCCGTTCGGTATTACCGTACCGGAGACCTGGTCTGTGAAAATAGTCGCGGCGAATTGATTTACGTTAACCGGTTGGACAACCAGGTCAAGATCCGGGGTTTCCGGGTAGAGCTGGGAGAAATCGAAGCTTCATTGTCGCGTATTGTCCAATTCGGGGACTCCGCTGTCATTGCCGCCAATCCAGCGAAAGGTGAGACTGTACTGGTCGGATGCATAGAATCCGGCGCCGCAGGTGATCCTCGTCAGATAGAGGCCGCGCTTTCGAAAAAATTGCCCCACTACATGATCCCGAGGGTCTGGCGATGGTATTCCGAACTGCCGAAAACGCCGAACCGGAAGATTGACCGCAAGGCACTGAGGCGTCTGGTAGAAGATGAGTATGCGAACCAGCATGTTTCAGTTGGCGAGTTTGCTGATCCTCTGATGGCAACGATTGCTCGCCACTGGAAGCGCTTGCTGGGCGTCGGGCCGACCCAGGAAACGGATGACTTCCTGGCCATGGGAGGGCATTCACTGATGGCGGCGCAGTTGAGCGTGGCACTGTCCGATGAAACCGGGCGGTACATCAGGCCTGTTGAATTGATCGTTCAAAGCTCCCTTGCTGACCACTGCCGACTGTTAAACACAGGTACGGAAACCACACGAGGCATTGATGTTGGGCCTTACGAATACCCTGGCGTGACAGGCATTCCCTTTTCTTCCGCTCAGAAGCGTATGTGGTACATCGTACTATCGGGGAACTCAGAAGGCATATTCAACGAATCCGAAGCCTACCGGATCGAAGGAAAGTTGGACCTGGCTCAGTTAAAACAGGCTATTCAGAAGGTAATCGATAAACACGTCGCGTTCAGAATGGTGGTTGAAAGCGAGCAGGACTTGACGTGGAAGGTTTTGGAACGCGTAGATGCGCCACTGCGAGAGGTATCATTCAGCGACGACAAAGAGTCATTCTGGAACACGTTACCGACCGTTCTGCATGAAGAAGCTACTCGCAGCTTTCGTTTTTTCAGCGAGCCACTTATCCGCTTCGTCGTCTATACCGATGGCGTCGGGCGGAATGTTATACAGTTTGTCGCTCACCATCTCATCATCGATGGTCTTTCGGAGACGCTGCTATGGAAGGAATTGGCGGATTTCTATCAGAACGGTGAGGGAAAGGCCGGGAAGCCGCTCAAACAGGATACAGCTTATCTGACTTACCTGAATAGCCAGCCATTGAAAGACAGGAAAGGTCTGCAATTCTGGGTTGATCATTTACTGTCGACACCACAGGTACAGCCATTCGATATCAGGACGGATTTCCCCCGGCCAGCCAAAACAGACTACTCGGGCAAAGAAGCCTTCTTAGACTTGCCCATTCGAACGGCGGATTTGGTCCGGGATCTTGCGAAGCGCCTCCATTCCACGCCATTCATGGTGTTCCTGACTATCTATCTTGTCTGGTTGAACCGGCACTCCGGCCAGGAAGAGTACGTAATCGGAACCCCAGTCAGTGGGAGAGAGCCGCAATGGCCTGGGGACATGGCCGGTCTTTTCATGAACACCATACCGCTCAGGTTGAAGTCTCAGGACGCATTTCAATTTCCTGAGTTGTTGAGTGTGGTTTCAGAGATCGCTCGAGAGGCAATGAGGCATGATCACATTCAGTTTGATGAAATTGTTCAAGAGGTGAATCCGGAGAGAGACCCGTCACGGACACCCATCTATCAGGTTATATTCTCTTTTAATGAATATAGCCATAGACCTCGTGAACTTTCGCCGGGCCTCAGATGGACGCCTGAGCCTGTGAATGTCGGTTTTTCACCAGTCGACTTGGCGCTTTTTACTGACCTGTATCCAGACAGGCTGAGGTTGCGATTTCAGGCAAGTGACCGGCTTTTCAGTTATGAGACCATTGAACGTTTCTTGCGCCGCTATGCCGTGATGCTGGAGTCCGTCACCAAGACACAGGATCTGCTCTGTAGGGAAATACCGCTTCTTGACAGCACTGAACAGAAACAATTGCTTGACTGGGCCGGGGAAGCCAGGGAGTACCCTCGCAATGCCACCATAGACCAGTGTTTTCAGTATCAGGTCGCCACTTCCCCTGACGCACCGGCAATTGAAACCCGCCATGTTTCGCTGAGCTATCGAGAGTTGTCCAAATACGCGGATTCCATTGCCCGGTCACTCCGGGAATCCGGTTTAAAAACGGGGGATCGGGTTGCAGTGCCCGCACAACAATCTCTGGAGACAGTGGCTGGTATCCTCGGGATTCTTCGGGCTGGCTGTGTCTATATTCCAATGGATTTTTCGCATCCATTGGAGCGGCTGCATCACATTTCAGATAAGGCGAGCGCCAAGGCTGTTCTCGTTACCAAAGAGCAGTCCGGCGAAAAAAATGGACTGGGGCAATTTGTTCTGCCCATTGAAATAGCTTGCTGGTCTGAGGTGTCTCTGCAAAACGTTGGCGAGTGCAAGGAACGCGAGGAAACTGGAAGGTCTGCTCAAAGCCCTGCCTATGTCATGTTTACATCTGGCTCAACAGGTGCCCCCAAAGGTATCGAGGTAACCCATCAGAATGTGGCAAGACTGGTGATCAACACCAACTTCATGACTCTGGATTCGGATACCCGATTCCTAATGTATGCGCCGGTAGCCTTTGATGCCTCAACCCTTGAAATCTGGGGGCCACTCCTGAACGGAGGTACTCTGGTGATCCCTGATGACCAGCCATCGATGGATCAACTGGACACTGTCCTGGCCGAACGCAATGTCAATTGCCTTTGGCTGACCGCCGCATTATTTCACTACATGGCTGAACATGCTCCTTCGGCATTTTCAGGGCTGAAGTACTTGCTGGCTGGCGGGGATGTTTTGTCACCTAAATGGGTCAAAAGGGTGCTGTCCAACAACCCTGGCCTGACGCTGATTAACGGCTATGGGCCTACAGAAAATACAACCTTTACCTGTTGCCACTCGATGGCGTCTCCAGACGAAGTGCCGTCGCCGGTTCCAATTGGAAAGCCTGTTGCGAACACCTGGGTCTATGTTCTGGATCAGACAGGAAACGACTGCCCGATTGGAATTCCGGGCGAACTATACGTCGGCGGTGATGGCGTTGCATTGGGTTATATCGGGGACCAGAAGCTCACAGAGCGCTCCTTTATTGCAAATCCTTTTGGAAAACAGATCGGCCGAGTTTACCGGACCGGAGATAAAGTCTGCTGGCGTAGTGACGGCACCCTCGAATTCCTGGGCCGTTTCGACAACCAGATGAAAATCAGAGGCTTCCGTATTGAACCGGATGAGGTGAATGAAATCATTGAATCTTACCCGGGTATTGAGCATTCCATCACGGTTGGCTGGACACCACCTTCTGGAGACATGCAGTTAATCAGCTATGTCACTCCGGCATTCACCTGCGGTGACGAGGTTGAAAAGCTACGGAGTTGGCTGGGCAGGAAACTTCCACGCTATATGCTACCTGCCCGGTTGATAGGCCTGGACGCTTTGCCAGTTGGCTTGACCGGAAAGGTCGACAGAAAACGCTTACCGGACCCTTTGCTTTACCCCGATTTGTCCACGACGGTAAACCGGACACCGCCGGCAACGCACACTGAAAAGACATTGGCGAATATCTGGAAACGGACTCTGGGCATCGAAAATGTCTATTGCGAAGACGATTTTTTTGTCCTGGGTGGCAGTTCCATTAAGGCGCTGGAAGTTTTTGGTTATTTGGCCAAAGATCTCAGGAAAGACATCCCATTGTCGACTCTGCTGGAATACCCAACACTGAGAGAGCTTGCCCGCGAACTGGACCGGGCCCAGCCCCAGGCTGATAACGCTGAGACCGGAAGTTCAGGGGCTTCCCAGACTAACTGGAACTGCCTGGTTAAATTGGGAGGATCAGGCAATACGCATCCGATCGTCTGTGTGCATGCAGTCGGTGGTAATGTACTGAGCTATCGCCGGATTCTGGAAGTGACGGAGAAGGGCCGGTCACTTCTTGGCTTTCAGTCCTGTGCGCTCGACGGCAAAACGACGCCACCAGACAGCCTTCACCTGATTGCTAAAGACTACGCTCAGGAACTGTTGGCCTCAGGCTATAAGGGACCATACACCCTGATGGGAGGCTCTCTCGGTGGTACGATTGCGCTGGAAATGGCCCATATTTTGACGGCAGAGGGCGCAGAGGTCGACTGGGTGATTCTTCTTGATACGATTGGCCCTAATGGAAGAGATATTGATGAATTGGGCCAGGAAGAAACATCAATACTGAATCGTATCCGGAAGAGTGTGAAAGCACGTATTGCTTATTACTCGCGGGCCGGCATTGTTGCCTCCTGTCGTGCGCTTGGCTTTCGCATCCCTTATAACCTCCGGCCGTTCTTCATTCAGGAGCTCCACAAAAAACTATTGCGAAAGCATATAGATAGGCAGTATCACGGCAATGTTCTTTTGATCAGAGGCCGAAGGGGACTCGGGGGAGTATATTATGACCCGTACCTTGGCTGGCAGGGAGTACTAACGGGAGAGCTAAAAATAACTGAAATCGACGTCTCTCATGATGTCTTCATGGAGTCTCCTGAGACGATCGAAGGCCTTCGGGCTTTTTTCTAGTCAGGGTGAATAATTGGATTACCCCAGTGCAGTGGTTTCATGCTCAGATCCATGTTCGGAATGATGTGATGATCGACATTATATGGGCCGTTTTCCTGATTGAGAATCCAGATATCCTTCAATGTAAAGGTAAAAGGTGTGTGCGGTGGATGCGAGAAAAGTAATAATTATCGCTGGTTCAGGACGCAGTGGTACATCATGGCTACATGATGTTTTGACTTCGCCATATAATGATTACCGGCAGATATTTGAGCCTCTTCATCCAGGCCAAGTTCCAGGAGCCGAGCAATTCGCGGGTCTTTGTTTACAAGCGGAAGACCAGAACGATGCTTTGTACCGCTATTTGGATGCGGTTTTCCGTGGTTCCGCTCCCGAGGCTTGGGTGAGGTGGATGCATATGGGGATAAGTATTGAAACCGGGTTTGGCAGAAAGGCGATCCAATTCCTTTATAATCTCCCTAAACTTAAGTTTTGGGCTATTCATAGAGTAGTGAAATTTATCCAGGCAAATCTCATGCTTGAATGGATAGGGGAATCTTTCGACTACCCCATAGTGTTTGTCATTCGTAACCCTTATGCGGTGATTTCTTCTCAATTGAATATGGGGTGGGATCATAGAGTTGAGCACTACACCTGTCAGGAAAATGTCCGCAAAATGCTCGGTGAGTCCCTGACAAACTTTTCCGAGTCCCTTGTAACAATAGAACAAAAATTGACAGCTCGGTGGTGCATAGAGAATTTGATTGCGATCAAACAAATAGACAGCCTCCAGCGCGCGGGAAAGTCTGTAATTCCAGTGACATATGAGAATTTGCAGGAAGATGGTAATCTTGAACTGATTCTGCGTACTTTAGGGTATAGTGACGACGATGTTGTGGCCGTGGGCCTTAACATGGCTCGTCGTGAAAGGTGGCGTAGTAGTCGCCGGAAAAGTACCAAAGGAATTGGTCTCAACAGTGAAAGGGAATCTCGTATTAAAATTGTGCTGGATAGATTCTCAATGGAATCTTATCAAGAATTAACAGATGATTTTGATTCTATTTTTGTCTCGTAATCAATCTGTTTTCGGGAGCATTAATCCTGAAAATTATGAATCTCTTTAGTATAAATCTCACAGTACTGCCTTGTCATTTCGAAAGCCGAGAACTTTTCTTTCACTCTTTGGTAGCTGTTGCTTTTAAATAATTCCAATTTTTCATGGTCTTTTAAAAAGTCAGAGATGGCTAGTGAGATGCCCTCTACGTCGTTTGCTTTAACAAGTACGCCATGATTAGGCTCAGTTATTACCGAAGAGACTTCACCAACATCCGTTGCGATTACACCACAGTTTGACGCCATTGCCTCAAGTAAAGAGATCGGCAAACCTTCGTTTCGGGAAGGAAGCACGAAGATATCAACGAGTTTTAGCAACTCTCGCGCATCTGATCTATGACCTACCATTGTCACGAATTCATTGAGTTGGAGGTCGGCGATCATAACTTCGAGACGTTCTCTTTCGGGGCCATCGCCAATGACCAGGACCTTATAAGATAATTCCGAGATCTCAGGCATTTTTCGGATGTTGCCAATGGCATTGAGTAACACATCAATGCCCTTTTCTGGTGTCAGGCTCGAGAGCGAGGCAATTACCACAGTGTTTTCTTTTATGCCCAAGCTTGTGCCTATGTACTTGAGGTCAGTTGCGGATGAACTTATTGATTCCACATCAATCCCGTTCAAAATCAGCGACATCTTTGAGTTGGGAATGCCAAGCCTGTTCATATCGCGTTGAATCTGACTGGAAACTGCAATGATGTGATTGAAGCTACGGAGACTTACTGCGTCAATCAGTGAATAGATCCACAGCTTTGAGTTGGTTCTTTTCCAGAGATGATTGGTTGCAACTTTGGGCAATTGAATTCCGGCCAACCAAATCAGAATATCTTCTTTGTAGCCGTGACAATGCACGAGATCAATTGAATCAAATGTACAAATCTGCTTCAGTTCTTTGAGAACTGAACGAGTGGGAAAGGCGCCGCACTCCAGTTCCGTAACGGTTATGCCTGAGGTTTTGGCTGCCCTATAGAGCTCCGTCTCAGCGTCCTCAGGATCCTTGATCACCAGGAGCGATGATTCAATGTCAAACTCGAAACTATTCTTGAGTAGCTCAAGAACTACCTGCTCCGCGCCCAAAAGAAGATTAGAACTCCGAACGTGCAGAACACGAGGTCGGGAACCCGCTATCATATACAGCTCCTTGTATTCTTTGGTTTCAGACTTTCCCTTATTGCCGTGGCCAGGGCGTGCAAGTGAAACAATTAACTGGTGCGAGGTAGAGGATATAGGGATTAGTGTCCGCTTGGAATATTGCTCTGACCGCACTCTGGTATGCTAGCCTCTGCTTTCTTCGAGAAAGTACGCTTGCGGATCCTAAATTGATTGAGCACAGGATAAAATGCTGCCTGATGTACCTGAATTTCCTAACATTCGCCCGAAGACCACCACAATCTGTGTAATATGGGCGCTTGGTGATGCCGCTTCGGAAGATTTGCTCAGAGTTGTCGAGAAAATTCTGGATAAACCCGCAATTGAGCGCAGTAACAGGCTGTTCTGGAAAAAAGACCGAGTGCGTTTCCTGTGTTCTCATCTCCTCCGAAGGGCGCTACTTTCAAGGCTGACTGGCGTGCCCATGGATGAGATCCTTTTTACCACCAACCGTTATGGCAAGCCATATCTCACTCTTGGCGGGCATGAGCATTCAGCCGGGACATGGAACTTCAATGTATCTTCCTCAGCAGATTGGGTAGCATTTCTTGCCACCAATAATGGCCAATGTGGCATAGATATCGAGCGCCTTCCGGATACAGATCCAATGCCAGATCTGAAGGAAATGTCGAAGGCAAACGTCTTCTCCGGGCGTGAGAAGGAATACCTGATGTCCGGGCCTGGTTCGTTTCGACTACGCTTTTACCAGATCTGGACGTTAAAAGAGGCGTATCTGAAGTACACTGGGCGGGGCCTGGCCGGCATTGAACAGATAGACATGGTTGATCTTTTTAACTTGCAGCAGCCAATGAACGAAGGGCAATGGGCGTCTGAAAAAGGCGATGCGACGGCCTTTCATCGCTTTGAAGAAGATTATGCTCTATCGGTCGTCTTGAAACGGGACCAGGCCATGCCGGAGGTTCATGTGCTGCACGACGAGCAGGTATTTGAGTTAGTAAAAGGAACCTTCCCCCGGAAAAGGAAATCGGATCGCTATGCTTGAAACAGTCTTTTGGGTGTCATTACTGGGCGCCATATACAGTTACTTCCTCTATCCAGCGCTGCTGTGCCTAGTACCTTGCAGGCCGAAAACCAGCAGTTGGCAGGATGGTTACCATCCCCGGATTTCGCTGATTGTCACTGCCCACAATGAAGCCAAGAGAATTCGAGAGAAGATTGAAAACTGCCTGGCAGTCGATTACTCGGACATTGAGATTATTGTGGCCTCTGACGCCTCAACCGATGGTACAGACGAAATCGTTCAGGAGTATTCAGCCAAGGGTGTCAGCGTTGCGCGTGCTGATGAGCGCAAAGGCAAGGAATACGCTCAGTTGCAGGCCATCAATAAGGCAGACGGTGACATTCTGGTTTTTTCTGACGTGGCCACACGAATTCCCGAAGACGCGCTAGAAAAACTTTCAGGCTACTTCAGCGACCCCGCGGTAGGCGCTGTTTCCAGTGAGGATCGATTCCTGACCAGAGACGGCGAAGTAGCGGGTGAGGGCGCCTATGTGAAATATGAAATGTGGCTGCGGCGGCTGGAGTCAGAGAGGGCAGGGCTGGTAGGTCTCAGTGGTTCTTTTTTTGCGGCCCGAAAAGAGGTTTGCCAGAGTTGGGATATAGCCTCGCCCAGTGACTTCAATACCGCACTGAATTGCGCCAGCGGCGGCTATGTTGCCGTAACCGCACCCGACGTGCATGGCTATTACCAGGATGTGGCAGACAAGAACAAAGAGTATGAACGGAAATTGCGGACCATCATCAGAGGATTGACCGCACTCGAACGACACCCGGAAGTTCTCAATCCTTTTCGGTATGGCTGGTTCACGTTTCAGGTGGTCAGCCACAAACTTTTGCGTTGGTGTGTGCCCTGGTTCCTGCTTCTGCTTCTGGTGACGACCCTGATGCTGAACCACCAGGGGGGCCTCTATTCACTGGCGCTGCTGGGACAGGTTATCTTCTACGGTACTGTCGGGATCGGGTATCTGAAGCCGGCGTTGCAATCCAGAAGCCTGGTAAAAATTCCTCTGTTCTTCGTTCAGGTTAACGTCGCCATTGCTCATGCCACCCTGAAGTTTCTCTCCGGCACACGAATGACGGTCTGGACACCGTCACAGCGTTAATTATGGTTTATTCAGGCAAAATCAGGCCGGTAGGGAACCGGGTGCCGCTCCCGGATAAGTCCGGTAAGCCGGCGTTATCATGGGAAGGTTTATATCACACCAGGTTTGTTGATTCTGGTACATCCGCCTTGTCTCTAGCTATCCGGATTGCCCGGGATTTAAAGCCTTCAGTTCGGGAACCGGAGGTGCTATTGCCCGGCTATGGTTGCCCGGACATTATTGCTGCGGCTCATGCACAGGGCGTTACGCCGGTATTGGTGGATCTTGTGCCCGAGTCGCCATGGATGGATACCACTCTGGTCAGCAGTAAGCTCTCTGACAACACTGTTGCAATCGTTGCGGTGAACTTTCTTGGTCTTGCCTCACCAATGGAAGAGCTGTCCGACTTGGCCAGGCGCTCGGGTTCGTTACTTATCGAAGACTCCGCCCAACGTATGCCGCCTTCATCGGCACAGACCGCAAAGGCAGACCTTTTGGTGCTGAGTTTTGGAAGAGGTAAGCCGGTGAATCTTATGGGGGGCGGGGCGCTGCTAGTGAGCCACGCGCTGGAAGACCAGGCCCAAAAGTCTCTTTCCCGGTTTCCGGTGAATAGTAAGCGAGTGACGCTTAAATGGGCCCTTAAACGGCAAATATTCAATCTGTTAGTGTCCCGGATCTGTTTTGGACTTCTCGAGCGAATACCTCTGCTTCGTCTTGGAGAAACCCGTTTTAAGCCACTGGAACGCATCACCCTTGAAAGACCGATTCCTGGTTTGCTGGCTTCCGGCCTATCTCGGTTCGAGACAGCCCCGGACTACCGATGCGAGCTGGGCAAGAAGCTGAAAGTGCTGGACCGGCATGGTTGGATTCGTCTTCCCGAAACACAAAACCATATTGATCCAAGTAACACCAGGCTGTTGCGATACAGCCTATTGGCACCTGATGCCGCGACGCGGGACTATTCAGTTCGCAGTCTGAACCAGGCTGGAGTCGGTGCGAATTCGTTCTACGGCGACGTGTTGCCAGCCATCCCCGGGGTGATCGGGTCACTGAGGGGCGCAGAACGCCTGGAGTGTGCAAAAGACTTTGCGTCCCGCCTGATCACCTTACCTGTCCACGAGGATGTCACATCCGCAGATATTGAGGGCATGGTGCAGGTACTGCTCATGAGCGCTCAACAGAAGCAATAAACTCTCTGAACGCCTCCCTTTGTGCCGTGCACGTTTCCAGGGTGAAACCTTCACACTGGCCTGCAAGTGCCAGAAAAGCGCCGGTGGAGTCACCACTCAAGGCTTGCAAACCGCCTAAAAGCTTTATTTTCAGCCGTGAGCGGCTTGCATAGTTGTCAAGTTCGTACCAGGACCATACCAGAACAGTGTCGCCACTGGACTCGTTCAGCAGCATGGTTTCGGTCACCTCTTCAATATTGAATGCATTAGGCCGATTCAAGGCCCGTGTAGTCGAATCCAGTTGCCTCCACCCGTCGTCAAAAAGTCTGTTTTGATAGAAGATCAGCTCTTTGTTCTGATCCTGAGTGCGGTAACCCACGAGTGAGAACTGCACTCGCTTGAGATCGTCAGAGACAAACATCAGATTTTCGGAAATGTCTGCGTTGACGAAAGAAGGGCGCCAAACTTCCGCAAACCGCAAAGGGCCACGCCAATTGCTGTTGCTGATGGGAAGGTCAGGATGCCATTGCTCATTTTTGTTTTCGAATAGGACAGTTTGAGAATAGAAAACGGCAGGAACGGCCAACACCAATACAGAGGCAAGCACTGCAAAATAAGCATTTTTCCTGACGGATGGTTCGTTTTTGACGGAATTGGCAGCGCTCTCGGCAGCGGGCGCGTTGCTTTCCTCAGGTTCAAGGGCTCTTGAAATGAAGATCAGAGGAATAAGGCACAGCACTACAAAAGTAAACCAGCCAAACAACTCATGATCTTCGATCAGAGAGCTCTCCATATTTGTGACATGGCCTGCAACGATAATTCCAAAGACGCGAACCCAGTTGGCCAGCATCGACAGGAACCCTGCGATGAGGGTCAGAAGTAAAGAACGGTTAAAGTTTCTGTAATAAAGATAGCCATAGAATGGTGCGAGGAACAGGGCAACCATAAGGTACCGAACGCCGCTGCACCCCCCGGCCACAAAGAAGGTGCCTTCTGGAATCGTAATATAAAACTCCCGGATTTCTGCCGGAATGTTCACTAAGTCCAGAAGGATGCGGTTGAAGAAGACAGTGATCGCCTGAAACAGCGGCGACATGTCATCCCAGATCGGTGCCGCCAACACCAGCAGAAGCACCGGAACGCCAACTTTCCGCACGTAATCGAATCCCCAGATCGTCCAACCCCAGCTGACGATAATAAATGGTACCGCTAACAAACTAATGGTCTTAATATCTGCTGCTTTTGCGATCAGCATAATTGCGCACAGGGAAAGAAGCGCTAAAAATGCCTTTAACGAAGGGTTTGGGCGTAGGGCAGATATTTCGGCACGTTTCAGGATCAGCAGGAAGAGGATCGCCCCCGAAACCAGGAAACCATGAGCATAGACAATGGACGTGTCCCATAGCTCGAAATAAGCTACCCATTCTGGAAAGAATACGATCGCGAAAAAGATCAGGGAAAACAGATGAATATAACCGCCCCGATCATTTGCAGTTCCTGTCATGGAAAGAAGGTCCTTTTCAGAAAAACACCGATGAAAGCAAAGGAATGCCAGTATAGCAGTGCATTGATCGCGGGCGCGATTGAAAGCAGGCTTCGTGAGCCCGGCAGGGCTGCTAAGCCATCTGATGCGTAATGGAGTTGAATGGAAACGAAACAGGCTTTGTTGGTATGCTGTAGGCTTGGCACCGGCCAAAGAAAAGCCGGAAGTTACGACAGATGGACGCGTTGGATTGCTGCTTCTATAACAGTAAACGGGTTTGAAGCTCTTTCAGGTACTGGATTGACTTGAATTTTGGGGATTTACATAAGGATTCTGGATGTAGCCCCTGCTCCCGTTGGTGGAAACGACATTCGCCGGAATGCCGCTCACGACGGAATGTTGGTCAATGGATCTGTGTAGAACAGAGTTGGGAGCAATAATGGAAAAATTGCTCACCTGTATCCCGCCAATGACTTTTGATCCGGGTGCGAGGTAGACAGAATCTCCGATAACGGGGCTGCCTGCGTTATCACCGAATGGTATTTCTCCAATTGTCACGCCCTGGGAAAGGTTGCAGTTGTTTCCTATTACTGCTTTGCCGTTGATGACAATGCCGCCAAAGTGACCTATGTAAAGGCCGTAACCAATATCTGTTCCGATCGGGATTGAAATTCCGTACCTGAAGGTGAGTCGCTTGTGGATCAATTTAACGAACGGGTAAATTAAGTACCGTAAGAAGGACTTATCGTGGCAGTATTCCCCGAAACGCAGATAGAAGGTGTACCTGAACCCGGGGTGTTTGAGATAGCCTTTTAGAAATTCTGTGTACGAACAGGCACCGTAATATCGAAACAGGTCTGACCGGACCAATTGCCCGAGGTGATAAAAAGTCATAGTAAGTCCTTTAACTGGCAGTGCGAATTTTAAGTCATGCGGGGTATCTTTGGTACCGTCCCTATCTCGAAATAGTTGTTCACAAAAGGATTATATGAAGCGCGCACTGGTTATCAGCTATCATTTTTTGCCGGATCAGTCAGTAGGGGCGAAACGCCCCACTGAATTGGTCAATTCAATGCTTGATCAAGGCTGGCACGTAACTGTACTTTCTCGTGCGCATAAGACTCCCTTGACGCACGATGAGTATCAAGGGCCGGGCACTCTGGAAATTGTCCGGGCGCCCCATCTTCCGGGCATACTGAATCCTTCCTATAATGCGTTTAAACGCCTGATTCAGGCAGTGAGGCGGGCGAAAAAGGAAGATGACCGTCCCGACAACGAGCCCATAGAAAAAGACAGCATTAGTGAAACATCGCGAGGGTCTGTTTCGTTCAGGTTTTGGCTGAAGCGCCTGGTTATATCCTGGCAGGCAATGTTGAATGCGACTAAGGGATGGCTGGTTTCATCTCTGGTGCTACTGGTGGTTCAGAAAATCAAGGGCAAGCAATTCGATGTAGTGATTAGTTCCTCCCCTCCAGCGTCTGTCCACTTCCTTGCCCGCTTCGCTTTATTCCTTTTCGGGGGAAGGTGGATTCTTGACGTTCGGGATCCAATTAATATGTGGGAACTGGTAGTACCGGTATGTCGAGCACCTTACCGGGTGTGCTTCGAAAATTGGCTGGAGAGGAGTTACCTTAGAAGAGCGGATCAAATTGTTGTAACCACAGACCCTCTCAAGGAGGAAATGCTGAGAACAGCTGAGCGTTGTGGATACAAATATGGCGTAACGACCGTATACAACGGCTTTGATGGAGAGCTTATTCGCGAGCGAGCTCCTTCCACAAAAACCGCTGAGTTGGCCTTCGCAGGGGAATTGTACGCGAACCGAAATCCGTTCCCACTGTTGAATGCGATTAATGACCTATTAAAGAGTGGAGAGATAGAAACTGGCGGCATTCGCTTTCACTTGTATGGGAATTGTGAGACCTGGAACGGCTATAGTCTCCGTGAGTGGGCTCAAAAGAATGGACTTGAAGACACGATTATTCTCCACGGCATGCTTCCACCTGACTCGCTCGAAACAGAATTGAGGCAAGCCCACCTGCTTGTAAGCTATGCCCAGCAGCAACCATTGCAGATACCTGCGAAGACGTTTGACTATCTTCGATATCCTTGTAGTTCCTTTGTAATCACCGAGAAGGATTCTGCAACTGGCCAGTTCGTGATCAAGAACGACGTCGGGTATGCGTCGGACGACGATCCAACTTGTGTGAGGCAGACCCTCCTGTTAGCCCTCAGAGATTTGAATCGGCACGATGAGCGAGGCTTGTCTCAAGAAGACAGGGCTAAGCGGCAGAGTTTTTCGAGGTCCGCTCAGAACAGGGATTACTTGGATCTTATTCGTAACTTCCGTGGATAGAAGCTATGGATGGCCTAAATCGCAGAGAACACGCCAAACTAAAAAAGAGGAGCCGTAATCTCTACATACTTCTGGCGTTTCTGTTTTTTGAATATGTTCGCCTCCAAGATAGTTATCTTGGTTTTCTGGCGCCGTTTAAAATTCCAGCTTTGATGAACTTACTTCTTTTGGGAGTCGTGTTTGTCTATTTTAGAGACCTTCCGAAAGATCGACTCATATATCTTATTATAGCGTTTTGGGTCCTGATTCTGCTACATGTACCCTTCGCGACAAACAACTACCACGCTTTTAATGCCGCAAAAGCGATGTTTTTAACATCAATAGTGGTATTAGCCACTGTCATACTGGTTGATACAGAGTCCAGTCTTAAAAAGCTATTTGAATCAATGATCTACATCGTTCTTCTCGTTTCAATATGGGTTATTTTGAATGGAGGAAAGGGGCCTGGTGGGTTCGTCGGGGATGAAAACGACGTTTGTCTTTTTTTGGTGGTGGGAGTTCCATTTTGCTGGTATTTCCCAAGGCTGACGGGGGACAAGCAGATTAAACGATGGATTGCACTTGGAACGGGCTGCCTGGCGATCATAGCTATTGTTATGACGTCTTCCCGAGGTGGGTTTCTCGGGCTGGTAGCTGTCGTAGGCACCATTCTCCTGTTCTCCCGCAAGCCGGTGCGAAATATTCTACTGTCTGTTCTTCTTGCCGGGTTCCTTGGTGGTATGGCACTAAATTTCGTTCCTAACGACTATGTTGCTGACATGAGGACAATCTCAGACAAGCAGAATTCGACCCGAAACCTGCGATTTCTTCACTGGACCACTGCTTGGGAAATCTACAAAGACAATCCTGTTTTTGGAGTTGGTCCGCAGAATTATCCTTGGACCTCCGCACGATACTTCCATTTGAGCCCATTTTTCCAAGAAGGCGCCCGAGGAAGGTCGGGGCGACAGAGCCATTCTTTATATTTCACTTTGATACCCGAGATGGGAACTTTTGGTATCCTGGTATTTTTAGCCTTGACGGTGTCGTTTTACAGGCGAGGTTTACGCATTAGGTCTTTCTACAAGAAACGCTATACCGACCGGAGTTGTTTGCAAGTCCGTAATAAAGAGGAAATGCAACGAGGTGAGGTTATCGAACGATTTGCGAAAGCGCTTTTGGTAGCAATGTCAGGTTTCTTGATTTCGGCGACTTTCATCTCAGTTTTGTACTATCCGGTTTTTTGGAACCTGCTTGGATTCTCCATAGCTACTTGGTGGGTATTTCTGAAAACTGAGAATCTTCCTCATACCCCGCAAGGAAAACCAAAGACAGGGAGCATTTTTTGATGGCGGAAGGCACAAAGATTTTCTTTTTATCGCCAGGGCCTAAATATAATCTTGAGCACGTATTCTCTAATAGGTGCGAGATGTTGTCCAGGGATTTCCATGGAACGGTTTTAACCGCTGGCCCGAAATCTCAAAGGGTAAGATATGGCCGTATCGATATACATTGCATCGCTGAGAATAAGCCAAGGTCCTTGAAGTCAACCCTGGGCTTTCTGGTACTCGGTTTTCGGTATCTGTATCGGGCAAGGAAACATGGTAAGCCTTATGACCTGTTCATAACCTATGATCCACTTAAGACCGGTTTATTAGGCGCTATTCTATGTCGGATTTTCGACGTAAAGCTTGTGACAGAAGTCAATGGGGACTATACCGACGACACAATATACATGGACATAGATAATCCAATTAAACGTCGTCTCAAAAAGTTCTCAATGGTAAATGTCGAGAGGTATGTTCTGAAAAGAGCAGACGGCATTAAAGTTCTATACGATGACCAAGTAGAGTCGTTTAAACCGTTTCCCAGAAATCCTTTTATAGCAAGGTTCCAAGATTTTGTGGATGCAAATCGCTTCGTAAACCTAGGGGAGAATAAAATAGTTTTAATTGCGGGTTATCCCTTTTGGGTCAAGGGTGTCGATGTTCTAATCGAAGCGTTTAAAATTGTTTCGCCCAACTATCCTGAATGGAAACTGAAAATTCTGGGTCACTATCCTAATCAGGAATTTCTTGAGCAGTATATTCAGGGGCATCCGAAGATTTTTCATCACCCTCCGGTCGACCCTGATTTTATGCCGGAACATATCGGCAGTTGCGGGATCTTTGTTCTGGCTTCAAGAACTGAGGCCATGGGGCGTGTTCTCCTGGAGTCGATGGCGGCGGGAAAGCCAAGAATCGGGGCGCGCGTTGGAGGAATCCCGACTGTAATCGAGGATGGAGAAGATGGGCTGTTGTTCGAAAAAGCTTCTTCAGTTGATCTTGCCGAAAAGCTGGAATTGTTGATGGGAGACTCGTCGTTAAGGAAAAAGCTGGGGGAGAAGGCCAGGGATCGTTACTTAAGAGAGTTCCAGCCAGACTACTACTTTGATCTGCTGAGCCGCTTCTACAAAGAGTGTCTTAAAGAGAAGAAGGTGGATGAGTCTTGAAACTGCGTACCAGAATTGCTTATCTGCGGTGGCATTTGAAAGACTACGTGATTTTTCCTCTACGCAGATACATTTCTTCTGCCTTAGCCTGGTTTGCATACGGTTTGATTCGAACCGGAGCGAAGGAGCGCGGTCTCGCTTTGCTGATGAAGTCAGACAGGGTTGGGCCGAGCCATCTGTCCCGAGCACTGGTAAAATCCTCGTGGGACGATCTTGTTTTATTTAGTAAGTGCATGGTGTTGCAAACCGCAAATCCCGGAGTCGAATGGATTCAAAAGCGTTCTCTTGTGTTAAAGGACCCCCTGGTTGATGAGGCAGGGCAAGTCAAAGACAAAGGCGTATATCTGGTTAAATTCACGACTACCTTTCCGGACGTTTTTCATCATTTCGAGCTGAAGCGACTTCAGCATCATTTTCACGTAGTTCTGGAGCCCAGTTGGGCTGGGTATTGTCTTCCTGAGATTTTAAGTTGGTCATCATTGTCTGCTCCGGTTGTAGTAGAAGCGTCCGAGCCAGAAGATAGGGCGCTCCTCGAATCCTTGGAAACCAATCTCGTACCTGTGAGCTTTGGTTCGGGTGACTGGGTAGACCCGCAAGTATTCCGACCATTGGAAGGCGTCGAGAAGGAATACGACGTTATCTATGTTGCGAACTTTAACTCGATCAAGAGGCAGTATGTTTTCCTGAAAGTGCTTCGAGACCTGATGAGGGAAGGAGTAAGTTTACGGGCAGCCCTCGTATGTGGCGAATGGGGGGAATGTAGGGAGGAAATTCTGGATCTGATTGAAGAATTCGGTTTATCAGAAGAGCTCAGGTTGTTCGAAAATATTTCTCAGTCGGAGCTGAATGTGTTGCTGAACAAGTCCAAGGTTAATGTTTTGCTTTCGTTGAAAGAAGGCAGTAACCGAAGTCTGTTTGAGGGTTTCTTTGCCGGCACACCGGGAATCGTTTTGGCTAACAATGTCGGAGTGAATAAAGAATACTTCAACTCCCAGACCGGGGCCTGTATTTCCGAGTCAGATCTGGGAGAAACCTTGCTTTTCTTTTCCGAGAATTGGCACACCTTTTGTCCGAGAGAGTGGGCCGAAGAGAACATCTCTCCTTCAAAGACTACTGATAAGCTCGCATCCGCCATTCGAAAATTTGACCCTGGTTTTGGTTGTAATAACGGGGCTAGCGGGAAAATTTCAGTAAAAGTGAATGCCCCGGAAGCTGAAATCTGGAGTGAAGAGCTGAGGACTCCCACTTGGAATGTGAATGAGATAATGGCTCATTGTGGCGGAAGTGATAGAGAGGGAGGGCATGCCGATAAAACTCCCCCTCCATCATAGTTGGACAATTGTTTTATTGGATGTTGACGCTTGGCGGATTAGGAGCCGCGGATCCTGTCGGAGAAGCGTCGCTCAATGCTTGAGCTCCAACGTCGTCAAAGAGACCAAACACTCCAAGCTCACTACTGTAACCTTCGCCACGCCCAGCAAAAGTGACGATATCATTAAGTGTATGGAAGTCACCTCCTATCGCATCGACGAAAAGCGGATCTTGGGAAATGCTATTCACTCCTGGGTCCTTAGCGAGGTGCTCTGCGCCCGATACTGATACGGCAGTTTGCCAAGCCTCTAGGTCCTTGAAGTAGTAGTAGTCACCAGATCGGTCAATTAATGCAATGTTTGGAACATCATAATAGAGGTTGTAGTCAACAAGGTTATACTGGGTTTGATTTCCGAGCTCTTCCGCTCCCGTGCGCTCCGAGTAGATTGGATAGTCATTGCTGCCAACAACGATATTATTGAATACTTCTGCACCTGTGATGCCTCTAATATAAGAAAGCACAACCGTATTGAAAAGTGTGTTGTTGTAGACCTTTAAACCTGTGGATTGGCTAGCAGTTTCCTGCAACATGACTTTCACTGCCGTGCCTGTATCTACTACAAGGTTGCCATAAAACTCAGCATCGTATGCCGCCGGTGCATTGTAGCCAGCTACTTCAAGAGAATAAGCGACCGCCACGTCCTTGAAAACATTCTGTCTAACTACATTTGACTTATCGCTGTATGCATTCGGCTGTTTTTGGTAGACACCACGCTTAACATTGAAGATCGTGTTTTTTTCAATTGTACTTTTTCTGGGACCGTAGCCATGGATGGCTGAGTGTAGTCCATAAGGCTCAGAATTTAGAGAGTTCGATGAGTAACGGGTATCGTATATATCGTGAATTATAGAGTTGCGTACTATGCAGCTCTCGCAGTTATCCAAACGAACACCACCTAGATTATCTGCACCATATAGATGATGGACATGAACATTTTCAATAATCAGGTGTTTTATATGCTCTTCAGCAGCGCTGCCTGGATTTGTAAAGATTCCAGACGCCCGAGTTTTAGTGATTTCGAAATTGCGGATAGTAATGTAGTCGCCTTTGAAAATATGAAAGGCACTCATTGGCTTGGATTCATCAGTACTGACTGACAATCTTTGATCTATCAGGGGGGTTTCACCCGGATAGCCTGCGACGACAACTCTCGCTCCCTCGGCACCTCCTTTTGTAAAGGTGATTCCGCCAAAGGCCGCGCCGCTCGCTCTATAATCCTGAAAATAGGGGGTAGACGATTCCCGAACATAGCCCGTCATTCCAGGTTCGAGAGCATCAACCAAGGTCTGAATGGTTTTGAAAGGCCCCGTCCCGCCCATCTCTTGATATCGACCATCGTTTCCATCCGAAGCATTCGGATGGTCTTGGTCAACGTAAAGAGCATTCGGGTCGATCTCTTCGGTAGTCTGTCCATAGGCGACCAAGGGTAGACACAATGCTATAGAAAGCAGCAGGAGAAAACGCGTAATTGAACCCATAGGATTTACACCTCAGTATCGTTGAGCTTTGTATCGAGATCTCCTATTCTGATCGACCTCTAGTAATAAACGTTGATTGGCTCTGCATCGTACAAAAAAGAACACATTGGTACTAAAAATCATCAAGGTGTCCCTGATTCGCCTTCAGCCACTGTAACAAAACAATGACGGGCCAGAGCTGTAAACTATTATCCCTCTTTTCAAGATTATGTTGGACCCAAAGCTCTCTGTAGTGGTCCATATTAAGAAGGTTTCCTGCATCTGAACTGTTTAATAACTCATTGACTTGGCAGTTTAGCTCTTTTTTTAACCACTTTGAAAGCGGCACTGAAAAACCCATTTTTGGCCGTTCTATGAGAGTTTTCGGGACATGCTGATAGAGGATCTGGCGCAAGGGCCATTTTGTTTGCCCATCGTTTAGCTTCAGCGACGGGGGAATGCGCCAGGATAGTTCCACGACTTTGCGGTCAAGGAGTGGTAAGCGCGTTTCCAGGGAAACTGACATAGAGGAGCGGTCGACTTTCATGAGGTTGTCGTCAACCAGATAGTTCAGCTGGTCAAGCAGCATCACAGTATTGAGAAAGTCCTGGTCGCTAAGAAAGGCCTCAGAAATTCGCCTATGCAAGATGTCAGGGTGCCTGCATGGATCAGGCTGAAGGCCGTTTAAACTCAGCAGGAAAAGATAGATATCTTCTGATTTTGTCATCTGCATCAGCCAGCCAAGCTTGCGGACCTTTAACGCGATGTTCGACTGGTTGGCGGCAGATAATCCGGGAATGCGGCCAATGTGGGGTAGAAGGCTTTCAATCCACGCAAGGTTCATTCGAGAAAGAAGATAGCCAAGCCGTAGACGCACGGGGGCAGGTATTCGGTTGGTCTTCTTCAGTAACGATGACGTGCTGGAGTACCGGTTGTAGCCAGCGAAAAGCTCGTCACCTCCATCACCTGAGAGGCAAACGGTAACCGACTCTTTGGCAACCGATGAGACGAGTACTGATGGAAGTTGAGAAGGATCGGCGAACGGCTCGTCATAAATCGTAGGCAGAGAATCAATCATGCTGAGAGCATCGTTGCTGGAAATATAAGTCTCGTGGTGATTGGTTCCAATATGTTTGGCTAATTTCGACGCATAGCGAGCCTCATCAAATTGCGGATCGTCGAATCCAATGGTGAATGTATCGATCGGGGTGTTCGAATTCGCCTGAGCCAGCGCCGTGACGAGTGTTGAATCAACCCCGCCGGATAGGAAACAGCCAACGGGAACATCTGCTATAAGCTGCTGGCCTATTGTTTCCATCAAGCAGTCCTGCAACTGCCGGGTGGCCTCAACGGGTGTCTTAAGGTCTGGCTCTGTCTTCGCGAATCTCTGAAGATCCCAGTATCGTGTGGGACCAGTCCCACTCCCGGGGAGTGGATTGAATTGGTGAGGCTGCTTGACTTGGTCACCTGGTGCCAGGGTCAGATATGTTCCGGGTGTTAGCTTGTAAATGTTCCTATAAATGGAATGCGGAGTGGGAACATAACCGCACGCCAGATAATCTCCGAGGACCTCCCGGTTCAGCGTGAGTTTCTTCCCCAGTGCTTTAACTGCTTTCAATTCAGAGGTAAAGATAAACTGATCGCTCACCCACCCATAAAACAGGGGCTTCTCACCCATTCTATCGCGAGCTAACGTAAGCTCCCCTGACTGGCGGTCGAAGAGGGCGATAGCAAACATTCCGTCGATCCTCTTCAGGGTCGCAGCAATTCCTATCGAATCAGCGAGTGCCAGGATGACTTCGGTGTCAGAGTGTCCTTTGAAGAGCACCCCTTTCTGCTGCAGTTCCTTTCGGATTTCCGGAAAGTTGTATATCTCCCCATTAAATGAAATTACGTATCTTCGGCTGGGAGAGTGCATCGGCTGCTTGCCAGCCTCCGACAAATCCTGAATTGAGAGGCGGGTGTGCGCCAAAAGAAAATTGTCAGGTGCGGACCAGTATCCATGCCCGTCTGGACCTCGATGATTCAGAGAGGCGACAAACGAGTTCGCCAGAGTTTCTATGTCTGATTGGTTCAAGCCGCGTACCGTACATCCTGCTATGCCGCACATATTAGTGACCAGTCCTTTCAAGGTAGTAATTGCTGAGTGCCTGTCCGATCGACTCGAAATCATACCGTGCAACCGCGAGCTGTCTGGCAGCTTCTCCTAAACGTTTGCGTTTCGCAGGGTCATTCAGCATTTCAATAATGGCATTGCAGTACTCTTCAGGGGTATCAGCAAAGATGATGTTCTCCCCTTCTTCCACATCGATTCCTTCGCTTGCTATGCGGTGCGCAATAATCGCCTTTCCCATTCCTAGAGCATCGAGAATTTTCAGCTTTGTTCCGCCTCCATCCATTATCGGGCATACGTATAATGTCGCTTTTTCAATGTGATCGCGGATTTCATCGACGAAGCCAAGAATCTTGATATCGTTTGTCAAATCATTGAATTTCTTGATCTCGTCCGGCGGATTGGCTCCAATAATCTTCAACGTGATATCGCTCCGATTTTTTCTGAGCAAGGGCATAACCTCATTGCAAAGATACAGAACGGCCTCAATATTCGGATACCAGTTCATTGTGCCCACGAAAATCAACGTGTTCTTTTCCTGTTCAAGCCCTTGGGGCCTAAAAAAGCCAGTATCAACGCCATTTGGAATGGTCTTTATGCTTGAATTCGGTGTCAGGGCCTTTAATCGAGCACTATCGATGTCAGAACAGGTTATGTGGCCTGAGTAAAGTGGGCAAACACGCTGTTCATATCTCATTAACCTCAGGCCTTCCTGGTAGAAATAGGCCTTTTTCAGAATGTTGCGCTCGTTTTTGGCCCGCCTCAGGAGCATGTGTGACTCGATGTTGTGGTGATCCAGAAAGCAGGGAATACCATCAAAGCAATGTCGAAAAACATCGAGGCTAATGGTGTCAAAGTGGACCAGATCGTACTGTTCTGTATGCGCAAGGTGATGTAGATATCGCTCAAATTCAGCTGATTGGAGCCAGTTGATGGTATACGGCGCTGGAGTGACCAGGCTCTTAAGGGCGAGTCGCAACTTCCCTGAGCTAACGGTCTCGTTCGGAATCTTGAAAAACTCAACATGATGACAAAAAAGAGAGAGGTGTTTTTTGGCATCTTCCAGAGCCTCCTCAATGTTGTGATTATAAAAAGGAGCTATTAGTCCGGCTTGATTAAATGCCACGAGGTCAACGGTGTGGTGGTGAGCCAGTTCCTTGATCAAATAGTATGATCGTTGAAGGACTCCGCCTTTGGGCGGGTAAGGTACTAAATGAGACAGCCAGAGTATCTTCATGAAAACCGCAGTATCCTTTATTACAATTCAGGTTGGCATGGATTAGTAGTGTTCTTGTGGCGAACCTAACACCAACAACCGTTACACCTGATTTTTGCTGCACTGTAGGGCCGCACAATAAATAAGTTTCATAACTGATGTAATATTCTGAGTAGGTGCATGTTCTGTTTCATCGTGGCCGGAGTTTAGCTGGGACAAGATAGTTGCTTAACAGTGCTTTTATTGCTTTCCTCTCTGATTGAGAGAAAATCAGCAGGTGAAATAGCACGATGTAAATGCCGAACATCGGAATGCTAAGTAATAACGAGGCCATAAAACCGTATTGGATGTCCACCTGTTTGAGTGCAAACCACAAGACACATTGCGCGGGTATGACAAATGACAAGTACTTCAAGATCTGAAACTGGATGAAGCCTACAGGCGTCCCCCAAGCTCGCTTGATCAACTGCGGAATTACAGCGAGTCGCCCGATCATCAATATGCCACCGATTGCCCAGCCAACGGTAGTCAGTCCACCCAGGGGCGCCACAATGACGGTTGCAAGGGTGAGTGCAATCCCCTCCAGCACTTCATAACGGGCATAGTTCTTGTGTTGAGCCAGTGCAACGAGCAACTGAAACGAGGGGTAGTGCAAAAGAACGCAAAAATAGCCAATAGCCAACGGCACCAATGTAAAGTAGGCAGCATCATAGTCCGGGCCAATCCAGAACGATATAAAGGGTTGGCCTAGGGCAATCATGCCGCCGGCCAAGCAGGATGCGGTCAATGTTGAAACTTTCAGGGTGAAAAGATAGTTGCGGTTTAACTCTTCAGTTTTCTCTTCGCCGAGCAATCTCGTGAACGAGGGTAATATCACGCCTAGCAAAGCTGATTGAAGTTGGGACAGATATTGTATGAGCTGTGTCGCAATCTGGAATACAGTTACAACTCCAATCGAAAGGGTTCCGGCAATCGCAAAGTGTGGTCCCCTTGCGCGCAATTTCTGGCCGATAAACATAACAAAACTATGAAAACCGAAGTTCACGAGTTCCGCCATGTTTTCTCTGGTTACGAGAGCGAGCGTGGGAGCTATCCAGGGTGCCTCACGCTTGGCCGCCCGCAATATGATGAACTGCGATATTAGATCGAATAGCACCGTGATAAGGGCCAGATTGATAACACTTGGGTCATGCTGGAAAACAAGAAAAACTGTAAGGGCACGGAATACCGTTTTGAAAATATCGGTCGATGCCTGAATATCAAACCGCATATAGGCGGTCAGGATTCCGTAATAGGCGTTCATCACGAAGTGGATGGCGAAGGTACTGCCCATCACTAGGATGATGGTTCGGAATACTTCACTGTCTTCCGGGTTATCGAAAAACAGGTCTGAACTGAGTGCAATAGAAACGCTAGCGACTACCGCGATGACGGCAATAAATGCATAGATGAAGAGCGAATTGGACAGGATCTGGTTCAGGCGTGTTTCATCTTGCTGGCCGAGTGCGTGCGAAATATACCGCTGGGTTGCACTTGCCAACCCGAAGTCGAACACGCCGTAGAAGCCAAGGGTGCTGGCAACCAGAATCCACAGTCCATACCAGTGGTCACCCAGGCTGCGGATGAGAAAAGGCATCATCAGGAATGAGATGGCCATTCCGATAATCAGGGCACTGAATCGAAGAGCGGACCCTTTTAATAGCTTCCCACTACTCATTGTTGCTGCAGATTTTTTTGCATCAATACCTCGACAATTCGTGCCGCGGCATTGCCATCACCGTAAGGGTTGTGCGCCCGGGACATTGCCTTGTAGAGGTCTTCGTCCGTCAGGATGTCTTCAATGGTGCTCTCGATCTTATCCCGGTCTGTACCGACTAGCTTCACGGTTCCAGCTTCCACTGCTTCGGGACGTTCTGTAACTTCCCGTGTTACAACCACCGGTTTGCCAAGGGATGGAGCTTCCTCTTGAATGCCTCCCGAATCAGTCAGTACCAGGTCACTCTGGTCCATGAGCCAGATGAAGGGCAGATAATCCGCAGGCTCAGTCAGAATGATGTTTGGTGAGTTGCCGAGATGTTCCGAAACGGGTTTCTGGACGTTGGGGTTAAGATGCACTGGATAGACAAAGAGCCAGTCCGGGTGCTTTTGTGCAAGATTGTGTATCGCCTGGCAGAAATTCAGAAATCCCTGTCCGAAATTTTCACGCCTGTGCCCGGTGATCAGAACCAGTTTTCCGCTGTTTGTAGTAACTTTGTTGACTAGGGGGGCTCCCAATCTGGCCTCCCAGAACTCTTTATCATAGCCAGCCAGTGTTGACCTAACCATCAGAAGGGCATCAATAACCGTGTTACCGGTTACCCATATCTTCTCTCTGGCAACGTTTTCCTGTTGCAGGTTTTTGCCGGCAGTTTCGGTTGGCGCAAAATGCATTTCCGTGAGGCGACCCGTCAGGCTTCTGTTGGCTTCCTCGGGGAAGGGGGCGCGCATGTTGCCAGTTCTCAGGCCTGCTTCAACATGGCCGACTGGCACGTTGGAATAAAAGCCGGCCAAGGCAGCCGCAAATGATGTAGTGGTGTCGCCGTGCACGAGGATAATGTCGGGTTGTGCCGATTCGATGACCCCCCTCATTCCTAGTAATACCCTGGATGTAACATCGAAAAGATCCTGGTTGGGTTTCATGATGTCCAGGTCGAAATCAGGCTGAATTTCAAATAGGGCCAGTACCTGGTCCAGCATCTGTCTGTGCTGAGCGGTGACCGCCACGATACTTTCCAGCGAAGGGCTGGTTTCAATCGCCTTAACAACTGGCGCCATTTTGATGGCTTCAGGCCGTGTGCCAAAAATTGAAAGAATTCGTTTCATTCTATGGGCCTATCGGATTGCTCCGCGTGTATCGATGAGGATTTTTTCATTAAGGTCGGCCGGTTTGAGTGCTTTGAATTCGCGGTGGTCAACCAGAAGTAGAACGATGTCAGCGTTTTCGATGCAGTCGCTGATGCTGTGAAGCTGAAAATCTGGATGTTGATGGATGTTAGGTTCACAGACAAGGAGTTCCCCTACAGCTTCATTCTGCAGTTGCCTGACGATCTTCACGGCGGGGGATTCGCGCAAGTCGTCTACATTGGCTTTGAAGGCAAGGCCCAGGCAGGCAATTTGGGGGTTCTTGAACTTGGCGGCTTTCGCTTTGACCTTATTGATCACCCATTGTGGCTTGTTGTCGTTCACAAGTCTGGCGGTTTCCAGCAGCTTGGAATTTTCGCGATCGCTGGCAATAATAAACCAAGGGTCAACCGCGATGCAGTGCCCGCCCACGCCTGGGCCAGGCTGAAGGATATTGACTCTTGGATGCCGGTTGGCCAGGTTGATCAGATCCCAAGTATCGATTCCGAGGTTATCGCAGATTATTGACATCTCATTGGCAAACGCAATGTTGACGTCGCGGAATGCATTTTCGGTCAGCTTTGCCATTTCCGCCGTGGCTGCGTTGGTTTCAAGTACTTCGCCACGAACAAACGAGCGATAGAAACTGGCGGCTTTTTCGGTGGAACTGGCATTTATCCCGCCGACAATTCGGTCGTTTTCAACGAGTTCAATCAGAATTCGTCCTGGCAGCACTCTCTCAGGGCAGTGGGCGACGTGAACATCTTTTCCGACATCATGTCCGCCCTCTCGAAGAATTCGTGCGACCGTGTGCTCCGTTGTACCGACGGGGCTTGTGGACTCCAGTATTACCAGGTTGCCCGGCTTCACGTACGGAGCGATCATCCGGGTGGCTTTGTCGATGTAACTCAGGTCAGGCTGATGGTCGTCACAGAATGGTGTGGGTACAGCGAGAATAAAGACGTCGGCTTCTTTCGGCGTAAGGGAAGCAGTCAGATAACCGGCGTTCACCGACGATTTTACAAGGATATCGAGATCTGGCTCCACAATGTGGATTTTTCCAGCATTGATCGTGTCTACCACGTCTTGTGAAACATCAACGCCGAGCACCTCAAACCCTTTGGTGCCCAGCAGGGAGGCGGTTGGAAGGCCGATGTACCCAAGGCCAACTACACAGATCGATTTGAATTCCTTGTTCATAGCATCCTTTCCAGGTATCAAAAGGTTGGATTAGTGAAATAGCAATTGTTGATACAGCTGAATGTATTGGTCGTTGTTGATCGTTCTGGAAAACAGTTTTTTGGCCCTTTGTTTTCCGCGCTCACCCATATTGTGGCGCAGCTCACTATCATTCAGCAGTTTGGAAATTGATTCAATGAGCCCTTCAGAATCGCCAGAGGGGACAACAAAGCCGGTCCAGTTGTGTTCGACTATTTCCCGGTTCCCCCCGACGTCACTGACGACGGTGGGAAGCCCTGCCGCAGTGGCCTCGATAACGCTCCTGGAAAGCCCTTCGGTTGACGAGAACTGTACGAAAATGTCGGATTTTCTTAACCAGGCAAGTACATCTCTGGATACGCCAGGGAAGTGAATAATATCTTTTGAATCTTCCGGTACCAGCGACTCAAGGTTTTGGCGTTCAGGCCCTTCGCCCAGTATATAGAGCTGGACATTGCTCCGTTTAGCCAGCAACAACGTTGCCCTGATAATCAGGTCTATGTTTTTCAATGAAACTAGGCGCCCGACGCAGATGATGGATAGCGGGTTGCCCTCTGAGCTTTCCGTCGCAGAGGCGTCGTTGAAATCTATTCCGTTGTAGATTGTGGTTATGGAATGTTTCCGGAACGGGGCTTTTGACCGGTAGAACTCCTCCATATCTTTCGAGACGGTGACAAGATGCGTTCCGAACAGGGTTGCTAGCCAGACAAGATGAATGCGTGCTGGCTTTTCCTGAATCATGTACACATCGTGCAGGGTTCCAACATGAGGGATCCGAGCAACCGTGGCGGCCAGTGCTCCGCCTGTGACCGGCCCAAAAAGGTGGCTATGGAGCAGATCTATCCGTTGTTTCTTTAGCCAGCGCCCGAACTCCCATGCAAACAACGGCAATCGTATAGTGCTCTTGAAGTTTCTGTAAAAAGGGACAGCGATGTGTTCAAGGCCGTGTGATTCGCACTGTTCAGCAATCCACGGGTGGCCGAAGTGTAAAACCACAGCCTGGAAGTTATGGGTCTTTGAATTCGCATAACGGGCAAGGTCGATCAGCACCTGTTCGGCGCCTCCCGCAATCTCTGTTTCGATGAAATGCCCGATCCGTGTCTGCGCCAACTGCTTTCCCTTTTTTATTGACCGGCAGTATAGCCTGACTTGCTCATGCCGAGACGGCAATTCTGGCTGTGGCCTAACTTGCCGCAATGGTATCCATTGCGATGACTCCATTTCGGTGGTGAGATTACTGGTTATCGGGGGAATTGGGAAGATACCGTCAGCTAACTTTACATTTACGTTTCTGAAATGGTTTTCGAATTTTTTAAGGATATGAAATATAGGCGTTTAATAGTATTGGCCCGCAGTTTGCAGGCAGCTGTAGTTGAAAAAGGTGCATTATAAGCCTTTAAAACAGGGATAAGGGACGAAGCATTATGAAAACGCTAAACAAACTTCTATTTTCGACCGTTTTGTCATTGGGTGTGGCATCAGGAGCAGCTGCCTACACTATCGATGATCAGGGCGCTGACCAGTATATCGGGGCCGGCCACTCTGAAGATATTCTGGGTGGTGCTGGTGCTTTCCAGGTGTTTGGCATGAATGTTTCCAGCAACATGGATTATCTCTTTGTTGATGTGGAAACGAATTTTGAAGAGCACTCCTCGTGGACCTATGGTGACCTGTTCATTAGCACGAACGGATGGAACCCTTTCGGTGCTGCCCCTTACGCGAATGATGATGCGACGAACGGTGAGTCCTGGGAGTTTGCAGTAGACGTGAGCTCATTGCTTGCCGGTTCTGCCGATCTGGTGAACCTGTCAGGTGCGACTCTTCTGAACTCAGATGATCTGCACGACGCAGCGAGTGTTCGGGGAGGATCCGGTGTTGAGCAGGAAGTTGCGTATGGAAGCGGAGGCACTGGTGCTGGAAGCGCCTTGCTAAGCATCACGGGTGAAGACCGGTCTAACGCTACGATCACTAATCTCAGTTTCAAGATTGCGTTGTCGGATCTGGGGCTTAATGCTCTGACCCCACAAGAGATTGGTCTGCGTTGGACTATGTCATGCGCCAATGACATCACTGAAGGTTCTTACACGGTTCCAGAGCCCGGCACACTGGCCCTGTTGGGTCTCGGCCTTCTGGGTCTTGGCATGCGCAAGCGTGTGAAGAGCTGAGTAAGTTGAACCAGAGTTGATTTGCCTTGCTTGAACGGGGCAGATAATCTGAAAACGGGATGCGGTTTTGCCGCATCCCGTTTTTTGTATCAGGCGCTTGGTGTTGCATCTCTGAGGCAGTCAGTATTTTTTACAGATGGTAATCTATGGATGGTTCCGCAGTAAGTTCTTCCGATCGTCCGCGCTACATTCTTGGGATTTCGGCTTATTACCACGATTCGGCAGCGGCCATCATTTGCGATGGCAAACTAGTGGCTGCAGCCCAGGAGGAGCGCTTCACCCGCAAGAAACACGATCCACGCTTTCCAGTTGAAGCCGTAAAGTTTTGCCTGTCTTTCGAGTCTGTGGATTTAGGGCAGGTTGAAGCGGTTGTGTTCTACGACAAGCCGCTGCTCAAGTTTGAACGTTTGCTGGAAACATACATGAGTTTCGCCCCAAGGGGGCTTCGCTCGTTCCTCAAGGCCATGCCGGTATGGCTTAAAGAAAAGCTCTATTTAAAGAAAGAATTGCGTCGTCAATTGGCGGACTTGTCGGGCGTCGAGATCAGTGAACTGCCGCCGCTTCTGTTTTCTGCTCATCATCAGTCACACGCAGCGTCAGCTTTTTTTCCATCACCGTTTGAGCAGGCGGCAGTGCTGTGTCTTGATGGTGTGGGCGAGTGGGCGACGACTTCCGCATGGCTGGGTGAGGGGAACAAGCTGCAACCGTTATGGGAAATTGATTTCCCACATTCGCTGGGTCTTCTGTATTCAGCCTTTACCTATTTCCTGGGGTTCAAGGTCAATTCGGGCGAATACAAAGTCATGGGGTTGGCGCCCTATGGCAAGCCTATCTATTCAGATCTGATCAAAGAGCACCTGATCGACATCAAGTCGGATGGCTCGTACCGGCTGGACATGCGGTATTTCGAGTACTGCACCGGGCTGCGGATGACCTCTTCAGCGTTTGAGTCCTTGTTTGGACTGGCAGCTCGAAACGGTGAATCCGATGAGCTGATGCAAAAGCACATGGACATTGCGGCGTCTATCCAGCAGGTCACCAACGAATGTGTGCTATTGCTTGCTAGGAGCCTTCATGAAGAAACTGGCTGTGACAAACTGTGCCTGGCCGGTGGTGTTGCCCTTAATTGCGTTGCGAACAGCGAGGTAATCAAAAGCAGCGGATTCAAAGATGTCTGGATTCAGCCTGCAGCCGGAGATGCCGGCGGTGCACCCGGCGCAGCTTGGGCTGCCTGGTACCTGCATTTCGGCCAGGAGCGGCAGATTTCCTATCCGGATGCCATGCAGGGCGCTTATCTGGGGCCGGATTATTCAGAATCGGCGATCGCAGAGACGATTTCGCAATTTTCTGCCGTTGGGAATAGGGTAGATGATGAAACTTTGTTTGATCAGGTGGCATCGTTGATTGCTGACGGCGCAGTGGTCGGCTGGTTCCAGGGGCGGATGGAGTTTGGCCCGCGGGCCCTTGGGCACCGTTCGATTCTTGGCGACCCCCGACGCCGGGACATGCAGGAAATCATGAATCTGAAGATAAAGTTTCGTGAATCGTTTCGGCCATTTGCGCCTTCCGTACTGCAAGAGCGGGCGTCAGAGTGGTTTGATTGCAGTCATGAAAGCCCTTACATGCTCACAACCGCGCCGGTCGCTTACAGTAAGCGTGATGATCGGATTTCTGGTGAGGCCAGTGGGCTTGATCTGCTTAAGCTCAAGCGCTCGGAGATTCCTGCGGTAACCCACGTGGATTTCAGTGCCCGCCTGCAGACCGTAGGCGAGGGCGGTTCAGAGCGCTACAGGCGCCTGCTGGAGGCGTTTAATAACCTGACAGGTTGCCCGGTGCTCATTAATACCTCCTTCAATGTCCGTGGTGAGCCGATCGTCGCCACGCCTGAGGATGCGTACCGTTGTTTTATGGCGACCGATATGGATTATCTGGTCATGGGTAACTATGTGCTTGCGAAGACTGATCAACCGGACAATGACGCCTTTCGAGGCCATGTTGACAACTTTGAATTGGATTGATGCGGATGGATGTCTCTAAAGCGGATCTGAGAAAGTTTGGCATTGGGTTGGCGGTGCTTCTACCCGTTCTGTTTTACGGGGTGCTGCCCTGGTTGTTTGGCATTGAGCGGTTGCTATGGCCATGGGCTGTCGCCGCAGGCATATTGATAGCTGCTGTCGCCTGTCCTGTGGTGTTAAGGCCCGTCTACAAGCTTTTGATGTGGGTCGCTGTGCCGCTGGGAAGGTTGAACTCAGTCCTGCTGCTGGGGCTTGTGTACTTCCTGATGGTGGTTCCAATGGGGTTGATCATGCGAATGGTTGGCAAAGACCCGATACCCAAGAAATTCGACTCATCGGCAGTGACTTATCGCCGCAAGAGTCCTGAGTCTACAAGCCTGGAGATGCTTTTCTGATGATGGAACTATTCAGGGATTTCTTTTTATTTATCCGGGCTCGGAAGAAGTACTGGATGGTGCCGTTATTTATAACGCTGGTGCTTCTGGGCGGGCTGATTGTTTTCTCGCAAGGTTCTGCGTTTGCACCGTTTATCTATACGCTTTTCTAAGCGTTGTCAGGCGGTCTTTGTGCGGCGGTGCATCAGGAGCAAGCCTGCAAAGGCCAGGCTTGCCAGACCAAGAGTTCCAGGCTCTGGAACCTTTTCCAGCTCTGCTTCACCTTCGATAACGTTATTTGAGCAGGTCATGTGCCAGTGAAAGGCGAGGCTGTCGCCGATGAGCAAGTCGATAGGCGACAGATCGGCAGCTGGACAGTTTCTATCGGCCGGGAGGCGATTCCGCGCCATAGTTTCCATTAAGGATGGGGGAATGTTATGTCGTCCAATGTTGGGGACCGGAAAGGCTTATTCGGGTTTATGTCGGCAATCCTGGGTGTTGTGATTGCGGTTGTTATTTTGGAAGTGGGTCTGGGTCTGCTGAAGCCAAGAATTGACCCGGCAGGGCAGATGGATGAGGGGTTTATCCTCTACGATTCGAGGCTTGGCTGGAAGCTGGCGCCGGGATGGCAAGGCCGCCATGTCCATCATGATTTTGACGTTACTTACCGTGTAAATCCCCTCGGTTTCAGGGGCAATGAGCTGGACTTTGCCCGGCCGGGTTCTGTGATGTTTCTCGGCGACAGTTTCACCTTTGGTCTGGGCGCAAACGACGAAGAGGTATTTACCGAATTGCTCGACCAGTCATCAGGCCAGACCTATCTGAATGCCGGAGTTCCGGGATACTCGAATGACCAGCAACTGGTATTGCTCGACAGCCTTCTGGAATATCGACCGAAAGAGCTGGTGTGGGTGGTCTATCTTGGCAATGATTTGTTGGATAACGGCGCTCCATTTCCATTGCAGGCAGCTCACGGAAAGCCCTTCTACCGGCTCGCACCCAATGGGAGCCTTTCGCTGGAAAACGTGCCGGTCCCGCTAAAGCCGAAACCACCTGCGTTTAATGGAAAAAGCGTCCGGTCGGAAATCCTTCAGGGCTACCAGCCTTACAATGTGTTTCAGGACTGGATTGCCAACTTCGAGGTTGGACGCATCGTGAACCAATGGGTGGGCATTGACGCAAAAGCTCTCCGTGAGCACTTGTTGGTGAGCACACAAGAGCAGGTGGATTTGTTCATGGGATTCATCGCGCAGGGCAATGCGAGCCTGGAAGAAGCCGGCATTCAATTACAGGTCGCATTGCTCCCGGGCCAGGGTTTAACGCGAGAAGGGTCTATTCCCCAGGTTTATCAGAAGGTGCTCTCGTCTGTTTTGACGCAAAGGCTGGAGGAAGAGGGTGTTGATGTGCTGGATTTTGTGAGCAAGTTAGAAATTGAGGAGAGTCCAGAAAGCCTTTTCCATCCGAATGAAGGGCATTTCAACAGGGCAGGCCATCGTTGGCTAGCCGATGTTTTCTCTGAAAGTCTGTCTGACTGAGTAAAAAGCCCCTCTATGCGAGGGGCTTTTTGATTTGACTGCCTGTTGGCAGTCTTAGTCGGTGCCCTCGTTCTCGAATTTTTCGAGGGTAGCTTTGGCTTCGTCGTTCATGCCGGCGGCTCGATAGGCTTCCGCCAAGTGGAGCGCAATTTCCTGTGAATCTGGCGCAAGCTTGTGGGCCTTCTCCAGAATGGGCAGACTTGCCTTGGTATCCCCGGCTTTGAACAGTATCCATCCGTGTGTGTCCGCAATGGCAGCGCTTTCAGGGCTCAGGCTATAGGCCTTTGCGGATAGCTCACTTGCACGATCGTCTCCTTCTTCGAAGTACATCCAGGCAAGGTTATTTAACGCGAGTGGGTTATTGGGGAATGCATCCAATACACGTTCGTAGGCTTTCATTGCCTCTGCGGTGCTTCCATCCTGTTGGTGCAGCATGGCGGTGTTAACCAACAAAGCCTGATTGTTCGGATGGTTCTGATTGGCAGCCTCGAGTACTTCAAGAGCCTTTTCCATCCGATTTGCACGTGCAAAAGAGCGAGCAAGGGCAAGCTTTACGTCAGGGCCCGCTCCTTTTTCAATGGCTAACTGGTATAGCTCTGCAGCTTGTTGATACTGCTCGTTGCTTGAAAAGTAGTCAGCTTCGACAATGTAGGGACGGGCTGACTGATCGTGCAGTTGTTTGACTTCCTGCAGGATGCGTCGCGCCTGTTCCGCTTCGTCCTGACTGAATGCAAGGGAGGCTGATTGCAAAGCGATGTTTTCGTCCTCCGGGAAGAGAATGCGACCGCGTTGTAGGACCTTACGCGCTGCGTCTGTGTTATCGCTGCGGCGAAGCTTGGCTCCTACGCCATTATAAATTCTCGCGACCGCAGGCGATGCCTCTGCCGGACTTTCAGGGCTTTCCCGATCTAGCAGGTCTGCTGACAGTTTGTCTGCATAATCCTGATCACCGTTGGACAAGGCAATTTCAAGCAGGATCAATTTGGGAGCCGTCGCGGAAGGGTGTTGTTCCACCAACGTTTCCATCTGTTGTTTGAGTTCTTCTGCCGGATAAACCGACGCCATTCCCTGCAAAGCCTGCATGTTATTGGGGCTGAGCATTGCTGCCTGGTTGAACCGCTGTTTCGCTAAGTCGATCTGATCTTCCGCCAAGGCGACGCGGGCGAGGGCAACTAGAGGAGACGGGTTGTCCTCGTGAGCAGCTGCCGCCCGGTTAAAGTAATCAGCCGCTGCCTTGAAGTTGCCATCCTGCGCCGCAATTTGGCCTCTGGCCATCAGCGCGTTGAGGTTATCCGGCATTTCAGCAATCCACTGATCCGCCATTGCAGTAGCCTGATTGCGATTATTGCCGGCAAGGTGGGCTTCTATTGACAGCGGCTTCACCAGATTCGCATCGCCACCATTTTTCTTGAGCGCTTCGATTTGCTGAAAGGCTTTGTCAATTTGATCGCTTGCGATGAGATATCGAACGTATCTAGAGCGAAGATTATGATTCTCAGGCGCAAGTGTCAGGGACTTTTGCAAAAGTTCTTCGCCCACTTCAACGTTTCCGGTAGAGAGCGAAGCAACGCCGACCATGGCCAGAACGGACGGATCGGTATTCGCTGAATCCAGATTCTCGAGAATTTTCTGGGCGCCTACAGGGTCTCTTAACTGAAGCCGAGAGGCGGCGACAAGTTTGCTGGCCAACTCTGATTCACCCAGCTCTGCGATCGGGGCGAGGAGTTTCTCAGCCTCTTCAACCCTGCCTTGACGGAATCGAGCAAGGCCTAACAACAACGAGGCCTGTTCATTGCCCGGAGCCTGGGCAAGTATCTCTTCAAGGTAACGTGCAGCGTCGTTCACGTCGCCATTTTCGTAGGCTTCTTTTGCCGCGATAAAGTTACTCTTGATCGTTCCCGGCGCAGATTTTGCCAAAATCTCTTCGTAAACAAAGGCCTCGGATGATTTACCCTGTTCACGTAGAACACGGATGAGAGCAGACATGGTTTCATACTTTCGGAACGTCATGATGTCGTACCGACCAATGTCTTCCAGCGCCTGAATGTAGGCTTCCTCAGCCGCCGCCCAATCACCGGACTGTTCTGCGATCCAGGCCTTCCACAACCAAAGCTCGGGTGAATTCGGGTCTATTTCCTCTGCTTTAGCAATGCGATCCTGAATGGCCTGTTCCTGGCCTAATTGCCAGGCAGCCCGCGACAACCCAACCTGTGCTCTGGCTGACGCCGAGATGCTGTTTGCGTTTTCAAAAGCATCTTGAGCTTTTCCGGGCTGCTCCATTGCAAGCATGATGCGGCCTTTGAGTATGGCTGCCTCCTGCTGCTGTGCCCGGTCTGGCGATTCAAGCTTGTCCAGTGCCGCCAGCGCTTCGTCGAATTCGCCTTGCATCAGATTGGCTTCAGCAAAAATGAGCTGAGCATCGCTCTTCAGCGCCTGTGTCATGGCTTCGTCCGGCACTGACTCAAGAAAACCTTCGAGTTGACGCTCGGCGTTCTGAGCGTCTCCGGCAGTTAACAGGTTATCGATGATGACCAGGTAGGGATCTGGTCGGCCGGGCTGCATCTCAATGGCGCTGCGAGCCTCGCGGGTACTGGCTTTCAGTTCTCCTTGACGTTGAAAAAAGCGTGATTGGTCCAAGTGGCTGATGTACTGGATTTCTTCCTGACTCATTTCATTGTCGTCGCCGCTGCAGCCTGCAAGCACAAGAGAGATAGCGATTGAAAGAAACGTTGCACGCAGTGTCGACTCTGGTTTCATGACCCTGATCCTGTCCCTTTTAGATGTTGTTGTAGGTTCCCTGAATTCTCTTTATACATCGGATATCTCGGAATTTGTTTCGATCCGATACTTGTCAGTGAGGTTGTAAAGCGTTGGCCTGGTAATGCCCAGCAAGCGCGACGCTTGTGCCATGTTGTAGCTGCAGCTCTGCAGCGCCTGAACAATGGCAGCGCGTTCGGCGCGTTCACGAACCTGACGGAGATTCAGCTGACCGTCTGCATCGTCAGCTTCACAGCTCAGCTCGAGGTCCTTGGCGGTCACGCGTTTTCCATCGGCCATGATGGTGGCGCGTTTCACTTTGTTGATCATCTCCCGCACATTCCCGGGCCAGGGGTGCGCGTTGATTGCTGCCACCGCGTCTTCGGTGAACGTGAGGTTGGGGCGGTCCATCTGTTTTCCCAGTGATTTCAATAGCGACTGCGCAATAACCAGCGCATCACCTTCGCGATCCCGAAGTGCGGGCACGTCCAGCGTTATTTCGCTGATCCGGTAATAGAGGTCTTCACGGAAACTGCCATCGTCTATCAGCTTCTGAACATCCCTGTGGGTGGCGCACACCACTCTTACGTCCACGGGAATGGGCTTCACTGAACCCACGCGATCTACCATTCTTTCCTGGAGGAAGCGCAGTAGCTTGGCTTGCAGAGCCATTGGCATATCGCCAATTTCGTCCAGAAACAAAGTGCCGCCGTTGGCGCTTTCAATTTTGCCCTTCTTGCTTTGAGTCGCACCCGTAAAGGAGCCTTTCTCGAAGCCGAACAGTTCGCTTTCAAGCAGGTTTTCGGGAATGGCGGCGCAGTTGATGGCAGCAAAAGGTTGATCGGCCCGCTGGCTCAGGTCATGAAGCCCCCGAGCCAGAAGTTCCTTGCCCGTGCCGGTCTCCCCGGTGATCAGGGTGGTGACATCGGTGGGGGCGACTTTTTCGAGCGTTCTGCAGATCGTCAGCATCTGGCTGCTGGCAGCCACAATGCCTTTGATGTTGGTGCCGTTGCGTTGATTCGAAAGCTCCCGGTTGTCCCGCTCAAGCTCGGCCAACCGAAAGGCACGATTCACCACAAACGTGAGGATGTCTGCGTCCAGCGGTTTCTGGTAGAAATCGCTGGCGCCCATGCCGATGGCTTTGACCGCGTTTTCTTTTTCTTCACGGCCAGTCACAACAATGATTTTGGCCATGGGTGCCAGCCGAAGAATGTCTTCAAGCAGTTTGAAGCCTTCCGAGGCGCCGCCCGGATTCGGTGGCAAACCCAGGTCAAGAGTGATGACTTCTGGTTCCAGTCGTCGTAATGCCGTCAGGGCAGATTCGCGATCTGAAGCAAGCGCTACTTCCAGGTCGTCGCTGAAACACCAGCGCATCTGGCTTTGTAACCCTGGGTCATCTTCAACAATTAAAAGTCGTCTACTCACAACGGCAGAAAATCCTTTTTTGTACTATCGAGTTTCATCTATTCCCCGACCCCGATTCTTAACCGATCATTGACACTTTGCAATGGTCAGTCACCGCAAATCCACACTTCGCCAATCATTTGGCGCTGTGGGCCGCGTCGGGCCGAAAGTCATCAAGGTTCGCATCTTGCTCTGGTGGAACCAGAGCTTTCGATCTCACCAGTGGGAAACGTATCGAAAAACAGGACCCTACGCCTGGTTCGCTGGTGACATCGATGTTCCCCCCGACATTGCGCACATATTCTCTGGCCTGGTAGGCACCGATCCCCATACCAGTCAGCCCTTTAGTGCTTTCAAACGGTTTGAACAGTCTGGACTCAATGAATTCTTCTGTCATGCCAGCGCCGGTGTCCTGAATAAACAGTACCACGTTGTCTTTAGCGGTTTTGAGGGTGAGGGTGATCTCGCCGTCGGCCGGGGTGGCGTCCTTTGCGTTTTGAATAAGGTGACCAAGAATGCTGTATAACTGCTCGCGATTGGCGTTCACGCAGATTTTCTCGGGATGGGCGACAATTCTGGGGGCCGGTTGGCCTTTGGAATACTGCTCTGCCAATGTATCGATTACCTCGCCGAGTTCAAGCACTTCGGTTTGAAGCGTTTCATCAGCGGGTTTGCGAATATGGTCAACCAGGCTCGCCATTTTCCGCACTGCG
This sequence comes from Marinobacter sp. CHS3-4, assembly GCF_030053415.1. Taxonomy (GTDB): domain Bacteria; phylum Pseudomonadota; class Gammaproteobacteria; order Pseudomonadales; family Oleiphilaceae; genus Marinobacter. The sequence goes on along the minus strand of NZ_JASGBJ010000002.1, from coordinate 430,595 downwards.
TGATCGGTGGTCTGAATCATGTCGTCGATAAACTCGGGTTTGTCCCGATGACGTGGGGCATTTTTGACCAACAGCGACAGTTGGGCGATAAGTGTTTTGAGGTCGTGAACCATAAATGCGGAGGCTTTACTAACGGCCTCGAACTGCATGGCCTGGGAAAGTCGGCTTTGGGCATCGGCCTGGGCCAGCAGATTACAGGTCTGCCTGGCCACCACTTTCACGAGATCAAAGTTCTCCCAGTTCAGCTCCACTCTGGCGTAGGGGTTACCAACCACTGCAATGCCGTATAGATCGTTGCCGAGATACAGCGGAATGATCAGCCAGACGCCCGTGGTCTGGGAAATCGGGTCGGGAATTTCCAGAAGGTTATATCGCACCGGATCTTGCTTGTATTCCTGCAGATCAATAATCCATTCACGCTCTCCGAAGAACCTGACGATCTCAGAGCCGGAATCAATGGTGGTGTACTTCGGCGGAGCGAGGTTGATGGCGCTCTTAAGCACAAAGTCGCCGCGGTCCTCTTTTACCCAAAGCGCTCCGGCATTGCTCTCAACCAGGCCTGACAGGATCCGTATCACCCGTTCCGGCAGTGGTGGGTTGTCGCTCAGGTTGGCCAACTCCCTGGTCATTTTCAGCCATTCGTCGCGATAATCATACTTGTAGTCAAAAAAGTTCTGACCGATAAACACCATCAACCTGGCTCTGACCCGGCGGGACGTTGCCAGCAGCACCAGGAATACAAGGGCAATGCTCAGGAATAGGACTTGCAGCGCCTCCCCCCAGTCTCCGCCCATGATCCGGACGTAGTAGCCGCCCAACGACAGAAAGAGCAGATAACCGCCGGCAAGCACCAGAGCGCCCACATGGAAGACGGCTGAGCGTGAAAGCTGGAAATCGACGGGTTGTTTTCGTGTGTTGATGACGTTGATGGCAAACAGAGGAACAATGGCGGCGTTGATCAGGCCGCGGGCATTCCAGAAAGAATCAGCCACGTGCCCAAACAGAAGGGCGTCTGCATACATGAAGAAGTCGTAGGCGAAGAGGCTAGCCACACCAATGCAGATATATTTCATGCTGGAGCGGCCGAACATCACGGCGTTTCGCCAGATCTGCTCAACCAGTGACAGTCCCAGAAGCGACAGGGCAATCTGCCCAATCACCTTGGTTTTACCATCCAGAATGGTGGCATCAAGCAGGTATTCCAGCGCGCCGGAGAAGAGCAGTGACAGGATGAGAATCAAGGTGGCCAGCGCCATGAGTCGGCGCATGCGCCCTTTGAGATTGGCGCTTCTGAAGGCGTCGCGGAGGAGCGCAAAGAGAACCGTGACCCAGGCAGCGTCACGAAGAAGCTCGAGCAGATACCGGACGAAAAAACCGGGCTGCTGCCACAAAGACTGGGTCACCAGCGAGGACGCCCACAACACAGACACCAGTGCAGCCAGAAATATGGACCGGTCAATATCCCGCCGCAGATAGCGCGTTGCCACCAACACCGCCAACAAGGCGTAGGCGATGGCAGCGGTAGCATGGCTGATCAGGCTTAAATCGTTGAGCATCCCTCGCGTCCTGCGTTGCTTCCCGGACTAAACCGGCTTTTTGTTATCCCGGTAGAACCGGAAAATTTCCTTGAGCGGTCGCTTGGGCTGAAACTTGAATTCCCGAGCGAAGGCTCTGCCGTCTATGACGACAGGATACTTGAAAAAGTGCATCAGGTACGACGGAAAACTTCGCAGGTTAAGTGTCTTGAGTATCCACCGGGAGAGCACGGGGGGAATCGACGGAATGGGAATCCGGCTGCAACCGCAAAGTTTAAGAGCATGTTGATAGGCCACCCAGTCTTCCGGGGCAACGTTAAAAATTCCCCGCTGTTTCTTGTTATAGGTCAACACAATGGCATCGGCCATATCGTCGATGTGGATAAACTGCATCATGGGGGAGAAACCAGCCAGAACGGGGGCTCGTTCGCTGCCAAGCAGGGTGCTAATGGAATTCCGCACGCCTGGCCCTACGATGTTACAGGGGCGAAGAATGGTGATATTCAGGTCCGGATACCGCCAAAGGTAAATATTGGCCAGGTTTTCCAGCTCGACGGAATCAATCAGATCCGCACTGAGGCCCGCGCTTTTCAGGGGCGCTTCCTCGTCAATCAATGCCGGGTTGTACGCCACTGCGCCGTAAACGTGGAACGTCGACAGCACCACCACACGTCCTATGCCGTATTTATGGCTGAGGTCCAGTAGCTTCTGCGTGCCGAGCACGTTGGCGTTGTAGCGCCTCATGCGGGTCAACTGGCTGGACTGAATGCGGCCCAGATGGATGACGCCGTCGAATTCATATCGACGGAAAAGATCCTCAAAAGACCGTTTGTTGAAATCGATGCAATAGCTGGGAATGTCGTCGCCAAGATACACCTGCTCGCGAAAGTCTACAGCCACGATGTCGCAGTGATCCCGCAACCGGTCGATGACTTGTTGCGCCAGAGCGCCGGCGGCCCCGGTAATCAGAATGTGTTGCCTGCGACGTTTTTGCTTCGAATCTGCCATTAGAACAGCCTTTTCCTTGCGCTTAATCCCGTGTCGATCAATTGACTGATGGCCGCTTTGACGTGTTCCACCCGCTCGGTCACCTGTTCTTCAGGGATTTCGCGGTTATCAAAACGCAGTGGGTCACCAAAATTAAGGAATACCTTGGCCGGGAAAACCATGGGAAGGGCTACCGGTGCGTAAGGTATGCCCAGCATTTTTGCCAAGGGCTTTATGTTGGCAATGGCCGGAATGGTCTCCTCGCAACCCACCACTCCCACCGGCACGATGGGGGCGTTGTATTTCATTGCCAGGTGCATGAAGCCGTTGCCGAATCGTTTGAGTTGGTATCTGTCGTGGTAGAGCTTGCCGGAACCGCGTATGCCTTCAGGGAACACGATCACGGCTTCACCGTTGGCCAGCATTTTCGCGCAGTTTGTCGGGTCACCCAGCACGGCTCCGAATTCATTCAGGATGTTGCCCAGATAGGGCACGGTAGGGAAGAACCGCTCGATCATGGCCCTGGGAATTCGTGGGTTTTTCTTGCGTGCCGCCAGGGCGTAGCCGATCAGCAGGCCATCAATCGGCAGCTGGCCACTGTGGTTGGCAATGATCAGCACGGGGCCTTTGGCAGGTATTTTGTCGACCCCGGTGGCTTCTACTCTGAAATATTTCTCGTACAGCTGCCGGGCCAGCGAAAAGCCCACTTTCATAGATTCGTTATTGTAACCCCAGGGATCATATCCGAGGGTCCCAATGGGCTTGCGGACGCGCTCAATCTGCTCGTCCAGTTCCGCCGAAATCAGCTTCGAACGCAGGTAGGATGTCAGGCCCATGTCGTCTCCAGTTATTACGGTTGGCCAAGCATAACGCCAATAGTGTGACTTTGACCCTCATTGAGGACTCGATAGTCCGAGAGCGCATTGGCCGTCTCGACACACAGCATATTCTGCCAGGCATCGTCAGGAAAATCGGACAACGTTTTGGCCTTGTCCGGTCCAGGATTCCAGACCACCGTTGATTCACTGCCCACAGGCGTAAGAATCCGATTTTGGTCCGGGCTCAAAACGGTCAGTGCGTTACCACTGGCATAGATTCGGTCGGTTTCGCCGCTAAAAGACACCTCGCCTTGCTGCACTGCGTCGGCCCAGTTTTCGAGGGTGTCGACGTAGTCAGCCCCGTCAAGCCCGAGGATTCGTGTGGAATGAATGTCACTGGTTGGCAGGTAGGTGTGCAGGGCCTGGCTCAGGGCGAGTGGCGATGGGTCCAGATTGGTGGTGGTTAGCCCGATCTGACAGCCATTTTCATTGAAGGTAAAAGTGGCCAGGCACAGGGCGTTGCCTGTCCAGGCTTCAGCAAAGTCCCGGTTGGCATGCAGCGACAGGCTGACTTCAACCTCGCGGGCGGTTTCACGCACATCCTCCAGCTTCCACAAGGCGGTTCTCGCGATACCGTGCGAGGCACCCGTGGAGATACGGCGCCGAACCTCAGGAGGGTTTTTATCCGGAACACCAAACCAGGGCCAGCACATAGGGATGCCACCACGGATGGCATGACCGGGTTTGAAGCATGCCCGCTCGCTCATCCAGAGCCAATTTGGCTCTCCGTCTGGTGCAAACTGAGTTAAGTGGGCACCTTGTAGAAAAATGCGTGCTTTGAACAGCGGATGTCGTATCTCTATAGCTTCAAGCTGTCCGACTGTCGCCCAGCGGGTGAATGACCAGATACCGGGTTTGGTTGTCACACGTGACCTCTTCAGGATGGATGGCTTCACCAGTGAATTGTGCTATTTCGGCAATTTCTTACTGGCAGGGTAAATTAAAACGTCGTGTCGGGCGAGATTACAGCATAGAATCCACACGTGTTCTCCAGCGCTGAGCCATCCGCCATGACCGAACTTGCTGCTCAAACTCCTATCTCTAAATTCAATTCGCTTCGCTACGAAGACGAATGGCTGGATGTGTTGGCGGAGGGCCTGAATGAGCATGGCTGGCTAACGGTGGATGCCAGGCCAATGCTGGGGGATCAATTGCTGTCGGCCTTGCGGCAAGAGGTGCGTATTCTGGACCGCAGCGATTCTTTGAAAACCGCCAGGATAGGGCGGGGAAATGACAAGACTCGCGATCGATCGGTGCGTCGAGACAAGATTGCCTGGCTTCAGGGAGAAACAACGGCTCAGTCTGATCTGTTTCAGGCCTTCGAGGCGATCAGAAATGGCCTGAACCGGCGACTGTTTCTGGGGCTCAAGCGCTTTGAGTCGCATTACGCCACGTATCATCCCGGTGATTTTTACCGTCGCCACGTAGACAGTTTCAAGGGGCGTGCGTCGAGGGTAGTGAGCGTGGTTCTCTATCTGAATGATCAGTGGAATCAGGCTGATGGTGGTGCATTGCAGGTATTTAACCGGGACAACGAACAAGAAGTTTGTGGTGTGGTCACTCCCGAGCTTGGCCGGATGGCTGTGTTCATGAGTGAAGAAATTCCCCATGAGGTGTTGCCGGCGAATCGCACGCGCTACAGCATCGCTTGCTGGTTCCGTCAGGATGAGACGCCTTTGCCGTTGTAGTGTTCGGGGCCTTTTGCTACTATGCGCGCCGCTCTGAGGGATTTCGTCCTTCAGCCGTTATGGTGGCTCCATTGGTGCCTCCGCAACGATAAACCGTGAACCCGGTCAGGCCCGGAAGGGAGCAGCCGAAGCGGTGGACTTGTGTGCCGGAGTGTCGCTGGTGGAGTCACCCCCAATCTTCTTATCCCTCCCTGACCATGCTAAGGTTAAGCCCGTTTTTCAGCGGCAGTTGACGGAATATGAGCTATCAGGTTCTCGCCAGAAAATGGCGCCCCAAAACCTTTCAGGATATGGTCGGCCAGGAGCATGTACTTCAGGCACTGATTCACGCGCTGGACAATCAGCGGCTGCACCACGCCTACCTTTTTACTGGCACCCGGGGCGTCGGCAAAACAACCATCGGACGTCTGCTCGCCCGCTGTCTGAATTGCGAATCCGGTGTCACGGCAACGCCTTGCGGAACCTGTTCCAGTTGCCAGGAGATTCAGGAAGGGCGTTTTGTTGATCTGATTGAAATCGATGCCGCGTCCCGCACCGGCGTTGATGATATGCGTGAGCTGACAGACAACGTTCAGTACGCGCCTACGCGTGGCCGCTTCAAGGTGTACCTGATTGACGAGGTGCACATGCTGACCAACCAGTCGTTCAATGCGTTTTTGAAGACGCTGGAAGAGCCACCGGAACACGTCAAATTCCTGCTGGCCACCACCGATCCTCAGAAACTTCCCGTCACCGTGCTTTCTCGATGTCTGCAGTTCAATCTCAAGCGGATGACGCCGGAACACATCGCCGGTCATTTGCGCTATGTGCTTACCCAGGAACAAATTACCTTTGAAGAACCCGCGCTCTGGCTTCTGGCCAGGGCAGCGGATGGCAGCATGCGTGATGCACTGAGCCTGACGGATCAGGCTATTGCCTTCGGCAACCAGACCTTGAACAGCAGCGACGTCAGCAACATGCTTGGCACCATAGATCAGCGGGACGTTGCGCGACTGGTGGATGCGCTGGTGGCCGAAGATGGGCCGGCCTTGCTCTCTGAAATCCAGCGCATATCGGATTTTGCCCCAGACTACAGCGTGATCCTTGCGGATCTGTTGTCTCTGTTTCACCGGGTCACTATGGAGCAGGTAGTACCCGGCAGTGCCGATAATTCGTTGGGCGATGCGGCCATGGTTCAGAGTCTGGCTCGGCAAGTCAGTGCCGAAGACGCCCAGTTGTTCTATCAGGCAGCCTTGATGGGCCGTAAAGATCTTTCAGTGACGCCTGACGCACGCATGGGGTTTGAAATGACCCTGCTACGAATGCTGGCCTTTCGTCCTGGCGCGGATCGTCGGGAGCCACCGGCAGGCGGCAGTGCTCCTTCCAGCTCTGATAGTGATAAACGGGACGAGCCCGACCCGGCACCGGTTGTCGAAGAAACGCTGACTCCGGAACCGCAGCCGGTAGCAGAGCAATCTACGCAGGAAGCGCCGCCTGCGGCTGACGAGCCGCCGATGCCAGAAGAGCCCCCGTTGCCGGATGAACCACCAGAAATGGTGCCGGACTATGATCAGCCTCTCGACTCGCAGTCGGCGGACAACCAACCTGTTTTTGAGCCTGAGCCTGAGCCTGAGCCTGAGCCTGAGCCTGAGCCTGCTGCTGATCCCGAACCGGAACCGGGAGAATTCTCCTGGGAACGGGACTTTCGCAGCCTGAACATCGTTGGTATGCCCGGAAACCTGGCCAGCAACGCCGCCATGTCACGGGATGGTAACCAAATTGTCCTGACTCTGGATGAGGGGCACGCCCGCCTGTTGAATGCGCGCCATGAGGAAAAAATCCTCGAGGCATTGAGGAATCGTTTTGGCGATGCCATAAACGTTAAGATAGAAATAGGCGACGCGGCCGGAAATACTCCGGCGGCCTGGGAAGAGCGACAGCGCCAGGCCCGTCAGGCGGCGGCTGAATCGGCGATCCAGAATGACCCATTGGTGAAATCGATCGTTGAACGATTCGATGCAAGGGTTGTGGAAGGCAGCATTCGGCCGGGCAAATAACTGTTAAAAGAGGTGGTCACGATGAACAATATGGGCGATTTGATGAAAAAGGCCCAGCAGATGCAGGAAGAGATGCAGAAGGCTCAGGAAGAGGCGGCCAAAGCGGAAATTACCGGTGAATCTGGCGCCGGGCTGGTGAAAGTCACCATGAACGGGCGCCACGACGTGCGTAAAGTCGACATTGATCCTTCCTTGCTGACTGAAGACAAAGAAGTTCTGGAAGATCTTCTGGCCGCTGCGGTGAACGATGCGGTGCGCCGGGTTGAAGAAAACCAGAAGGAAAAGATGTCCGGCATGATGTCGGGAATGGGCATGCCGCCCGGCTTCAAGATGCCGTTTTGACTGAGGATTCTGCATGGCGTTCAGCCCACTGGTAGACGAGCTGGTTGAATCTCTGCGTTGCTTGCCCGGTGTCGGGCAAAAAACCGCCCAGCGTATGGCCTTTCATCTACTTGAACGCGGGCGCTCCGGTGGCGCCCGTTTGTCGCAAGCGCTGGAACAAGCCATGAGCGGTGTGCGTCGCTGTGACAGTTGCCAGAACTTTGCTGACACGGAGATATGCGGGATTTGTGAAACGCCTGAGCGACGCAATGGTACGCTTTGTGTGGTCGAAAGCCCGTCAGATCTGCTGGCCATAGAGCAGGCCGGCGATTACCGGGGCAGCTATTTTGTGTTGATGGGCCATCTTTCTCCAATAGATGGTGTAGGGCCAGAGGAAATTGGCATTGAGCGGCTTCTGACCCGAATAAAGGATGAGGGGGTTACCGAGCTCATCCTGGCCACAAACCCTACCGTTGAAGGCGAGGCGACGGCGCACTACATCGCAGATCGACTGGATGGCAAAGATATCCTGATTACCCGTTTGGCCCATGGCATCCCTGTTGGCGGAGAATTAGGTTATGTCGATGGATTCACGCTGACCCACGCTTTTCGCGGTCGCAAACCTTTAGCCGACTAAACCCACGAGCCACTCTATGGATGTAACACCACCAGCCCCCGCGCAGCGGGCAACATGGATCAGCAGCGCGGATGAACTGGACCGTTGGTTGAATTCTGACGCGAAATCGCCTCTGGCGTTGGATACCGAATTCGAGCGAGTCAGCACCTTTTATCCCATTCCCGGGTTGGTCCAGTTGGGGCTGGGTGATCAGTTCAGGCTGGTAGATCCTTCCGTAGCCCAGTCCAGTGAGCAATTTCGCGCAATGCTCGCTGACCCCCATCGCCGCAAGCTCCTATACGCCATGAGCGAGGATCTTGAGCTGTTTCGACATTGGCTGTCGCTGGAACCCGCAGGCATCGTTGATCTTCAGATTGGCGCTGCCATGGCGGGGCTGGGATTTTCCGTTGGCTACGCGCGCCTTGTTGAAAGGCTGTTTGGCGAGGTTCTGGACAAGTCCGCAACCCGTTCGGACTGGCTTGCGCGGCCCTTGACCGATGAACAGGAACGCTATGCGACCGATGACATACGTTTTCTGTTGCCGATGTACGAAACCATCTGGGGGCTGTTACAGCAGCGTGGAATGATTGATGCCGTCGTGGAAGAGTCCGATCGGTTTACGCAAGACCTGGCCGCTCAGGACCAGGTTGAGGACCACTATCGAAAACTTCGCGGTGGTTGGACCCTGAGTCGTCAACAACAGGGTGTATTGAAAGCTCTGGTCCAGTGGCGTGAAGAAGAGTGCCGAAAACGTGACCGTCCCCGCAACAGAGTACTGGCGGACGCATTACTCATCAGTATTGCCGAATCCTTGCCCGACAATGCCAGAGAGTTATCGTCCATCAAGGGTGTGCCCAGTGTTGTTGTGCGCCGGTACGGTGACCAGCTACTGGATCTGATCAAAGTGGCGGCAAATTCGGATAGCTCTACAATAGAGGTCATCCAGCCGCCTTTGCCACGACAGGATCAATTGCTCTACAAGCAGATCAAACGGATGATGGTGGAAGCGGCAGAGGCGCGAGATGTGCCGGTGGAGCTTCTGGCACCACGCAAGCGGCTTGAAGCAGTGGTGCAGAACCGCGATCTCAGCGCCGGTCTATTCAATAGCGGATGGCGTGAAGCAGTGATCGCGCCGATTCGTAGCAGGCTCGAGGAAGCATTGGCTGCATGACACAGAAAACGTTTGTATCCGTATTCCGCAGCAGTAAAAAGCTCGATACCTATATCTTTGTAAAACGCGGACAGGAATGGGGCGAGCTTCCCGAGAGTCTGCAGGGTATTTTTGGCGCGCCCGTTCACTCTATGGACCTCGTTCTTACACCAGAACGAAAGCTGGCCCGAACGGATGGCAGGCAGGTTCTGGATGCCATTGAGGACAAGGGGTTCTACCTGCAGATGCCTGAGGATCAAAGCAGTTTTGTGGTTGATTTCCGGAAAAAACCGGAGCCAGGTGCTGAATGATTGCAGAGATACCTTTCTGGCAGCGTAAACGTCTTGATGAAATGACGGCCGCCGAATGGGAATCCCTGTGTGATGGCTGCGGAAAATGTTGTCTTGCAAAACTGGAAGATGAAGACACGGGGGAGGTTTACTACACCGATCTGGTGTGCCGTTACATGGATCAGGACACCTGCGGGTGTACGGTATATCCCCAGCGTCTCGAGAAAGTGCCTGCTTGCACTGTGTTGACGCCTGCCAACATCGGCGAGTTTCACTGGTTGCCACATACCTGCGCCTATCGGCGACTTGCAGAGGGGCGTCCTTTGGCGGAATGGCATCCACTGCGTTCCGGCGATCCGAATTCAGTTCATGAGGCAGGCATTTCGGTGCGTCACCGGGTACAGTCGGAAGGGGCAGTGGCCGAAGAAGACTGGGAAGAACACATTATTCACTGGGTAATCTGAATCATGATGGACGCGGAAACTAATCTGGCTTATGGCCTGTTCTGGGCGTTTTACGCCGTCGCTTTTGTTGTTTTTTTCTATGCGATATCCAGGCTGTTCCGCCTGATTCCGGTATACGGAATTCGTACGCTTCTTCAGTCGGTGCTGGTTGTGGGGCTTCTGACGCCCGTTGAATCCAGCGAGGTAGCGGGCTGGTGGATGCCTGCCTGGTTACACGGTGGTTACGAGACCATTCTGGGCAATAGTGATGAAGCCGGTCGGGCGCTGTTGAATCTGGGTATCGCCAGTCTGGTCATGTTGCTCATCTGGATTCTGGATATGGTTCGATATCGCCTCGTTAAGCGCTGAAGGAGCCCGGCGCTTTTGCAATCACTCTTATAAATCGGGATTTTTGCGGAGACAGCATGCATAGATTGACTGCCCTTTTGTTTGTATTGCTTCTGACGGTAACGCCTGCTCTGCATGGCCAGCAGACAGAAGAGCTGCAACTTCCGGGGCAGGGGGATGTCCGAATCATTGTGGACATATCCGGGTCCATGAAAGCGAATGACCCGAACAATCTTCGTCAACCAGCCGTTCGTCTGCTCGCCCGCATGATTCCCGACGGCGCAGAAGCAGGCGTCTGGACCTTTGGTCAGTGGGTCAACATGCTGGTGCCGCACGGTGAAGTGGATGACGCCTGGCGCAACAATGCAGTGGCACAATCTCGAAAAATCAATTCTGTCGCGCTCAGAACCAACCTGGGAGAGGCCATCGAAAAGGCCAGCGATCCCTATCTGAGCGGGCAGGACCTCGGCAATACCGATTTCATATTGCTGACCGATGGCAAAGTGGATCTTGCAGATGACCCCGCGGTCAATGCCGCTGAGCGTCGCCGTATTCTTGGCCCGCTGCTGAGTGGGCTGAAGGATCGGGGAGCAACCTTGCACACGGTCGCGCTGTCAGAAGAAGCGGATCTGCAGATGCTCGAGGCGCTTGCCGCAGAATCCGGAGGGCACTTCTCTTTGACTGAATCGGCCGAAGGGTTAAATCGCGCATTCCTGAAAGCCCTCAATGCCGCCGTGCCGCAGGATCAAATTCCCCTGGACGAAGAGGGTTTTACCGTTGATAGCGGAGTCGAAGAATTTACGGCGTTAATCTTCTGGGGGGAGGATGAAACCTCTGAGACGAGAGCGCTGGAGTTGATCAGCCCGAATGGTGCAACCTACTCGAAAAATCAGATAGCCGGCAATATGCGCTGGGCTGCGGAAACAGGCTATGACCTGATTACCGTGACCGACCCTGAAGCGGGAGACTGGCAGGTAAACGGTGAGCTGGGCGAGGGTAGCCGAGTCACCGTCGTTAGTGACCTGCGAATGGTGGTCAGCCCGGTGCCGCCAACCTTTACGGCGGATGAGCCTATCTCTTTGAATATTGCCTTTTTTGAAGAAGACAGCCGCATAGAGAATCCCGATTTTCTCAACGTAATCAATGTCATTGTGCGACTGACGTCCAGCGATGGTCGAAGTGGATCGAAGATTCTTGCCGAGAATCAGCCGCCGGCAAATGGTATCTACACCGACGAGATCGCCAGCCTTCCAGCCGCGGGCGACTATGATCTTGAGGTCATTGCCGACGGAACCACCTTTTCACGCCAGTTTTCTGCAGTCACTCGTTTCATTGCGCCGGAATCAGCCGCGCCCGAGTCTTCAGAGCCAGAACGGTCTGAGCCTGAACCCGTCCCTTCTGAGCCCCAAACAGAGCCTGTAGAGCCGATTGAGACGACCGAATCCGGTCCCATTGATATAAGTGAGGTGGAAGAACCGTCCGCACCTGAAGAACCGGTGCAAGTGCCTGCTGAACCCGAGTCCGAGCAGGGAACGTCTTTCTGGATTTGGGCGGCTGGTGGTGGCACGGCGTTATTGTTGATTGCTGGTGGCCTATGGTTCTGGTTTGCCCGGAAAAACTCGGGGGGAAAGGATGACCCTGAAGAGGATTCCGACGAGCTCGAGCCTGAGGTTGAAGTTGAGCCAGAACCAGAACCTGAGTCTGAACCTGAACCTGAACCTGAGCCTGAGCCTGAGCCCGAACCCGAACCTGAGCCAGAGCCAGAGGAACCCGACTCGGAAGAACCAGAGCCGGAGACTGAGGCAAGTGACGACGAAAATGATAATGACGGTGATGAGGAAGTGATTCCTGAGCTGGACGAATCGGAAGACACACCGGAACCCGAGCCTGAGGCTTCAAAAACGCCAGAAGACGAAGAGGTTCCAGAGCTGGAGCCAGAGCAGGAGCAGGAGCCCGAGCCCGAGCAGGAGCCTGAATCGGAGAAAGCTTCCGAGTCTGACGACGAGTCTTCCGAGGACAACGAAGACGACGACGAAGAGTTCGGCCTGGAGGACTTTGATCTGTCGGAATTCGACGATCTTCCGGAAGACAAGACAGACGCGGACGAGGATGATCCCAAAAAAGGGGAGTGACCGTAGATTATTAGCGGAGAATCTGGCGACCCTTATCAGCCGATACTCACTTCTTTATACTGTGATCAGATTCAAACACTCGTTTAAACCGTTAGCCCGATAGGAATGATGTCCATGAAGTTTACTGGTACCGAGAAATACGTCGCGACGGATGACCTGCAGATGGCCGTAAATGCCGCGATATCACTTCAGCGCCCCCTGTTAATCAAAGGCGAGCCCGGTACCGGGAAAACCTTGCTGGCCGAAGAAATGGCCGAAGCCCTTGGAATGCGGCTGATTCCCTGGCACATCAAATCCACCACCAAAGCCCAGCAGGGACTGTACGAATACGACGCGGTATCGCGCCTTCGTGATTCGCAACTTGGCGATGAGAAGGTGAAGGACATCAGCAACTACATTGTCAAAGGCAAGCTCTGGGAAGCCTTCGAAGCAGACGAGCAGGTGGTGCTGTTGATTGACGAGATCGACAAAGCCGACATCGAATTTCCGAACGATCTTCTTCTGGAGCTGGATCGGATGGAATTCTTTGTTTACGAGACCCAACAGTACGTGCGCGCGAAAAAGCGCCCGATCGTGGTGATCACCAGCAATAACGAAAAAGAGTTGCCCGACGCGTTTCTGCGTCGCTGTTTTTTCCATTACATCAGCTTCCCGGATCACGACACCATGCAGGACATTGTGGACGTGCATTTTCCCGGTATTCAGCAACAGGTGGTTCGCGACGCGCTGGAAGTATTCTTTGACGTGCGCAAGGTGCCGGGGCTGAAGAAAAAGCCGTCCACATCAGAACTGATCGACTGGTTGAAACTGCTGATGGCGGATGAATTGTCAGCCAAGATGCTGCAGGAGAAAGACTCCAGCACGGCACTTCCGCCCCTGTACGGCGCGCTTGTGAAAAACGAGCAGGACGTACATCTGTTGCAGAAACTGGCGTTTATGGCGCGCCGTCGCAGCTGAAATTCAGCAAGAGCTACGTCTTATGTTGATTGATTTTTTTCTGGAAGTCCGACGGGCGAGGGTGCCCGCAAGCCTGCGAGAGTTTCTGGACCTCCTGGAAGCGCTCCAGAACCGCCTGGCTTTCGCCGATATGGAAGAGTTCTACTACCTGGCGCGCTTGTGCCTGGTGAAAGATGAACGCCATTTCGACAAGTTTGATCGCGCTTTCGAGACTTACTTCGAAGGCATCCAGAATCTGGACGACCTGATGGAGGCGCTGATCCCGGACGACTGGCTCAGGGCCGAGTTCGAGAAGCAGCTTACTGACGAAGAGAAGGAGAAAATCGACTCCCTCGGTGGTCTTGAAGAGCTTATCGAGACCTTCAAGAAGCGCATGGAAGAGCAGGAAGAGAGACACGAGGGCGGTAACAAGTGGATTGGTACTGGCGGAACCTCGCCGTTTGGCGCTAACGGATATAACCCGGAGGGTTTCCGGATTGGCCAGAAGAAAGGGCGCCATGGTCGTGCGGTAAAGGTCTGGGAAAAGCGGCAATTCAAAGATCTGGACGACAGCCTGACTCTTGGTATACGAAACATCAAAGTGGCGATGCGCCGGCTCCGTAAGTTTGCCCGCCAGGGTGCGGCCGATCAGCTGGATATGGACGACACCATCCGCTCAACGGCGCGCAATGCGGGCTACCTGGACCTCAAGATGGTGCCAGAGCGCCACAATGCGGTGAAAGTACTGATCTTTTTTGATGTGGGTGGCTCTATGGATCCCCATGTCAGGGTGTGTGAGGAGCTTTTCTCTGCCGCGCGGATGGAGTTTAAACACATGGAGTATTTTTACTTCCATAACTTCATCTACGAAAGCGTCTGGAAGAACAACATTCGCCGGATGAACGAGACGACGAGTACCTGGGACATACTGAACAAGTACACGCCGGACTACAAAGTGATCTTCGTGGGTGATGCGACCATGGCACCCTACGAAATTTCTCATCCGGGCGGCTCGATCGAGCACTGGAATGAAGAGGCCGGGGCAACCTGGTTTCAGAGGATAAGCGATCACTTCCGCAAGGTGGTCTGGTTGAACCCTCTGCCGGAAAGCTACTGGGGCACTGGTGGTTCTCTGGGAATGACTCGCCAGCTGGTGAACGATCACATGTACCCACTGACGATTGAAGGTCTTGAGTCGGCCATGCGGCAGCTCAGCAAGTAGCGCGAGCTCACCCGTTGACCCGCGCTGCAGGCAAAAAAAAGCCGATGCGTTGAGGGCATCGGCGAAGCTCGGCATATCAAACGGGGCTGTTAAAACACCGCCCCGCCTTTTCTGAGCAGCAATTAAGGTACCAGTTAATGGTAGCCCCTATTAAACAATGGGTTACGTTCTAAGCTGCCCATTGAATACTCCCCGTCACTCTTCATCAAGGCTCCTGGTGTCAAATAATCCGACACTCTGGAATGCTCAATTGGTGATCTGTATACCGTTCTTGGCTGTTACCAAGTGTTACTCTGCCAGCGAATTCCGTAACAGAAGTTTTCAAGAGGCGTCTTGCTCATGGTTGGCCCACATCACGCGATTAAATGGCTTGTGTTTGCCCTGTGTCTGACGATTGGGTCGGCCCATGCTGCTGATCCTGAAGCTTTGGATCGAGAGATCGATCAACTGAAATCTGACGTGGCGGCATTGAGTCAGACCCTGTTTGATATTGAAGAGTCTGTGCTTCATCCCGCTGACACTCAGGTTGCTGTTTTTCTAGCGCTGAAAGACAAAGAGGGGCTGGAACTTGATTCGATCGAGCTCTACCTCGACGGCAGCCCAGTTTCCTCGCACCTCTATACCGATCGAGAGCGGGAGTCCCTTCGCCAGGGCGGTATCCAAAGACTGTACATCGGAAATCTCCCCCACGGTGGGCACCAGCTTAAAGCGGTGCTGACAGCCAGATCGGCGAACGAGCGCTTCATCAGGCGCGAAGTGCGTCACCAGTTCCGTAAACGCCCCGGTGAATCGCGTATCCAGATGACGCTGGATGCGTCTGCGCCAGATTACGAACCGGTTGTCTCGTTCCAGGAATGGAAATAGAGCGAGGGTAATGTTGTGCAAGGATTGAATAACCGCATGACCTTCAAGCGTTGGGCCCTGGCAGTTTTGTTCTCGGCCGCAGGTGTGTCGGCATACGCTCAGACCGGACACCCCGAGCTGGATCGCGGTCTCGCGCAGTTTGCTCTTGGCGCCGGGAACGGTGCGCTTGCTCTGCGGTATACCCAAAATGCCGAGACCGAGCAAGACTATCTCCTTCGTGCGAAAGCGCTTCTGAAGACGGGCGGTCAAAGCGAGGCCGTCCGGCTGCTGGATGCCTTGATTGAAGGAGACTATTACCGGGGCGAGGCCGCATTCTTGAAATCCAGCCTGGTTTCCAATGACCAGGAAGAGAGACGTCGATTGCTTCAGATTGCCGCTCAAAAAGGGCATGGCGAAGTGAAGCAGCAAGCAAGTTATCAGCTTGCAGAAATGGCCCGCACGAATGGCCGACCAGACACCGCGGGCAAGATACTGGCGTCTATGGATACCGGGTATTGGGCGGCACTGGGTTACATGAATATTGCCGCCGATTATGGCAGCCGGGATCTGAACCCCTCCCGTGCCCTGATCTCACTACGCGTTGCCATGGCTATGGCGGAGGAAGATCCTAACAAGGAACGTGGCGAGGCTCTCAAGGCGCAGCTGCTGGTGCGCGCGGGGCTTCTGGCCTATGAAAGCGAGGATTACGACAAGGCAATAACCTTCCTGGAAAAAGTTAGGCTGGATAGCTACAGCACACCACAGGGCTTGTATTTGCACGGGCTTGCACTGACGGGCAAAGGCAAACACCGTGACGCCATGCAATCCTGGCATCGGGCGAAAAAGTACCCCCTTGCGTTTTCAGGCGTGGCCGAGTCCTGGCTTGGCACCGGCCGTGGGTACGATTTGACCGGCTATCTGGGGCAGGCCGGCGAAGCCTTTCTTTCTGCCAGTGCCACCTACGAAAGCGAGAGAGTGACGCTTCGTAAATTGGCTGACATGGTTCGCGAGAAGGGGGCTTACGCAGCGCTGTTGGCAGATGCCGGCGAAACCAGAGCCGAATGGTTCCTTGCTGATAGCCGGATGCTCACGCAGCCCCGAAGCGCCTACCTTCTTCGGTTTATGGAAAATGCTGGCAATCAGGCGGCGGTTCATCGGGTCAAGGAGTTGGATTCGATGCTTGCCAGGATGGAGCGACAGGAGCACACCTTGAAGGTGTTAACGTCTGTTCTGGATGAACGCCTTGCCAACAGCGCCAGTGACAATAAGCCTGCGCTTGGACACGTCCGAACGGAAATCGAGTCCATCAGTGCACGACTGATCGCAGCGCGGCAGAATGCGACACCCGGTTCATCGTCTGTGGAAACGATCCGGCACCTCGCGCAAACACTGAAGGATCTTGAAACATCCACAGATCGGTTCGATAAGCGACTGCATAAGCGTGACCAGCGTCTTCGTGTGCTGCACCAGAAGGCAAGCGATGCTCTGGAAAAACTGGACCACCGCAAGCGTAAAGCCACAGATGTGCTCCGGAAAGCCAACGCAGCTCTGGATCAGAAATTTCTGGCTTACATCGACCAGGAAAGTGAGCGAATGCTGGTCGCGCTGGAAAGAGCGGAGCAGCAGATTGCCCATTTATACGAGTACCTGGCTCTACAGAATCTGGGCGGGGGAAGCCAATGAGTCGCCTGCTTCCGTTCCTTTTTCCGTTGTTGGTGATTGGCGCCCAAGCTGCCCAGGCGCAGGAATCCTTCCGGGTTGAGCTTGGCCGTGACGGTGAAACAATCGGCGACATGCGGCCCGTGTTTCTGGAGTTCAAAACCCAGCCGATGCCTGCAATCTCACCCGTTGAAGTGGCCCGGCGCTACCAGAAGCTATTCGACAATGCCGAGGAGCCCGAAGTCCGCATTGACGCTCTATCGAGGCTGTCCAACATCCAGCGGTTAACGGATGAGGACGTCAGCATTTCACAGCAGACCGAAACAAGTAACTATCGCGAGGCCATCGCCAGCTACGAAGCCATCATCAACAAGGGCTCCTACTACGGCAATCTGGATGAGTTGCTGTATCAGATGGCCAAAGCGCACGCCTTCGTCGGCCAAATGGAGGCTTCTACCGATCGGCTTAAACAATTGGTCGGTCTGTATCCGAATTCTGACCTGGTTCCAGAGGCGCGCTTCCGCATTGCTGAATCGGCTTTTTCGTCGGCCAACTATGCGGAGGCTGAATCCGAATATGGCAGATTGATTTCGGGTAAGGGTGGTGACGACCTGAAAACGAAAGCCCGATATATGATGGGTTGGAGTCAATACAAACAGGGACCGACCGCATGGCGGCGTGCTGCAGATTCGTTTCTGACGGTATTGGGCGGTTTCAGTGACCGGACAGCTGGTTTTACCGAAGTGGCTTCTGCAGACGCGGGGCTGATTGAAGATACCTTCCGGATTATGGCGTTGATGGCCGCCGAAGCTGAGGGCGTGGAATCGATCGCCGAATGGTCCGAAGAATCAGGGTCTGAGGTTTCAGTGCTTGATTTCAGCCATCTGCTTTATGACCGGCTGGCGGATCTCTATGCCACCAGGGGCGATTATTCGCAGAGTGACGCGGTTAATCACGCCTACATCGCTGAGTTCGCGGGACATCCATCGACGCCGGGATTCTATGCCCAATCGGTGGATGTATGGCGCATGGCGGGTCAGCCAGGGAAGGTTCGGCGGGCTCGCGCAGACTTCGTCGCAGCGTACAGCGATCCTGACCGCTATACCGGTCTGAATAGCGGTGATCAGCAGCTGTGGAAAGACTTCACCAAGCGCCTGGCGGATTACCACTACGATCAGGGTGAAACGGCCGACAGCACGACCAAAGCTTCTTATTTTACGACTGCGGCGGAGTATTACGAGCAGTTGGCAACACGGCAGGAAAGGCCGGGTGAAACGCTACGTCTCGCTGGCGATGCCTCGCTGCAGGCTGGACTGTACGAGCGCGCACTGTCTGACTACCGACAAGCTGCTTACGGAGCGAAAGAATACGATGGTGCAGCCGATGCCGGTTGGGCTGCCTTGCTGATCGAGCGTAATGCCCTGGATGGCCAGTATTCACTCAACGTTCCTCTGGGGCGTTTTGCGGACTCGGCGCAACAATGGGCAGAAAGATTCCCAACAGATTCACGGGTTGCCGGACTGAGTTCGGATGTTGCAAACCGGCTATTGGCGGACGGTCGCGCAGAGCGGGCCGCTACGTTTGCCAGTGCCGCGATAGATCATCCGGCCTCTGACAATGAAATCCGATACAGCGCCCACCTGGTAATGGGTGAAACCCACGTTATCAACAAAGAATTCGGTCTTGCCGAGAACGCCTGGCGCAAAGCACTCAAGCTGGCAGGCGAAAGTTCGGATCTCTTTGTGAGTGGCGAAGAACTGCAGTCACTACGCCGACAACTGGCGACGAGTATCTACCGTCAGGGCGAAAATGCAGCGGACGCTGGTAAAACTGACATTGCGGTTGCTCACTTCCAACGCATTGACAGTGCGCTCCCCGGCTCAGATATTGCCATTAAGGGTCGATACGACGCGGCGAACACCTTGCTCAGAGCAGAGCGCTGGCTTGCTGCAGTCAACGAACTTTCACGTTTCCGCCAGGATTTCCCGTCACACAGCTTGTCGGCCAGCATCGGCGAAAAACTGGTGTTCGCGTACGTTTCGTCAGACCAACCTGTGCGCGCAGCGGATGAGCTGATGTCCGGCAGCGGCGGCGAAGAGCCGCCCATGACTGACCAGCTCAGAGCAGCAGAGCTGTATCACGAGGCGGGCGCAACGGATAAGCGCAACAGCATTTACCTTGCTTTCCTCAGTCAGGATCCCGACGTCATCGAACCCCGAGTGGCGGATGAACACCTCCGCAACCAGATGCTCAGACAGCGTTTGATTGAATCAGATGTATCGGCCACTCAATTCCGCGAAGACATGGTTGCTTCCGAACTGGGAAGCCAGTGGCATTCTGAAGAAACCCTGAATTGGTCGGGACAGGCAGCCCTGTCACTGGCCGAAATCGAAGCTAACCGCTTCGCTGCGGTAGAGCTGAGGGTACCGCTGGCAGATTCACTCGGCAGGAAGCAGCGCCTGCTGGAAGCTGCTCGTACCCGATATGAACAGGCTCAGCAATTCGGTGGTGATTCTGTGATTTCGAGGGCTACCTACGAGCGCGCCGAACTCTATCGTCAACTGGCAAAGGATTTGATGGCGTCTGAACCGCCACCTGAACTGAGTGAGCTGGAGGCGATGCAGTACCAGATGCTTTTGGAGGAAGAGGCCTATCCGTTCGAAGAACAGGCTATTTCCATGCATGAAAAGAATCATCAGCGCTTGGCGGACGGCGTCTTTGATCAGTGGGTAGAGCAAAGTCTGCAGGTTTTGGCCACTTTGTTCCCTGGCCGCTATTCCCGATCAGTGCGCTGGATGACTCGCAGTAATAGCAGTGAGGAAACCAATGATGACGCGTAGCTATTGCCTGGTTTTTTTAGGTGTCCTGCTGGTGGGCTGTGCAGGCAGCCCGTCCAAGAACCTGTCTGAGACGGATGCAGTGCCCCAGAAAAGGCAGGCTGTGAAGACCGAGCCATTGACAGATGCGCAGCAGGCCCAGATGGAGTCGGCGCGAGAGGCTCTTGACTTAGAAAACTGGGCGTCCGCCCGATCTGTTCTGGAGGCGCTAAAAACTCAGCGACCGAAAGTGTCCGAAATACACGCATATCTTGGCTGGGTCGCTCGGCAGCAGGGCGAAAAGGAAGGGGCGATTGAGGCCTACCGCACAGCGTTTGACCTTGATCCATACGATGCGGTCTCTGCCAACAATCTGGCTCTTTTACTGAGAGAGCAGGGAAAATTCCAGGCGGCGGTCAGTCTGTTGCAGGAGGGGCTTGAGTACTCCCCAAACGTAGCTGATTTGCACTACAACCTCGCGGTTATTGCAGAGCTCTATTTGCTGGATCTCGAATTGGCCTTGAGGCACTACCGTGCGTTTCGCGAACTGAATGGGCAGGACAGTCAGCAGGTTGCCGGCTGGATTGCCGATCTCGAGCGGAGGCTTAACTAGATGACGGTCTGGACACTGGGAACAATGCTACTGAGGGCGGTCGGTGTCATTACCCTTTGCTTGTCGCCGTCCGCTTTTGGACAGAATGCTGCAAGCAACACCGGCACACAGGCAGTGGAATCTGCCGCAATGGAAACAGTTGCACTGACTGTGGATGGCATTAATGCGACCTCCGGCGAGGACAGCCCGGGAGTGGTTTATATCTTGCCGTGGCAGCCGCCGACATTGCCAAGGCGTACCAGGGACGCTCTGGAAACCAATGCGTCTGAGCTGCTTGCTCCCATGGACCCGATGGTGTTCGAGCGCCATCAAGAATTCAAACAATCACTGAATCCGACTCTGGATTCCAAGAATACCCGGCGATAGCACCAGGAGTTTGATCATGCTGGAAACCATTGCACGTTTTTTTCAGGAAGGTGGTGCATTTATGTACCCCATTGCCGTTGTTCTGGCCCTTGGTTTGGCCATCACTATGGAACGGTTCGTTTACCTTTCCGGTGTTCGTCGTCGGAACAGGATTGCCTTTGAAAAAGGCATTCTGCCCATGCTTCGCAAACGTGACTATCAGCGGGCTATGAAGGCCGCCAATGCATCGGACAGTTCCATTGCGGCCATCATGAGCGCGGGCATTGGTCGACTTCTGAATAATCATCGTCGCGAAGACATCGAATACGCCATGGAAGAAGGCTTGATGGAAGTGTTGCCAAGACTGGAAAAGCGCACGCAATACCTGTCAACACTGGCCAACGTTGCCACTTTGTTGGGGCTGCTGGGCACCATTATCGGTTTGATTTCTGCCTTTACCGCTGTAGCAGCTGCGGATCCGTCCCAGAAAGCATCGCTGCTTTCGGAAAGTATCTCGGTGGCGATGAATACGACGGCGTTTGGTTTGATGTCCGCCATTCCGCTGCTGATGTTTCATGCCATTCTGCAAACACGAACCAATGAAATCGTGGATACGTTCGAGATGGCAGGCGTCAAGTTGCTGAACATCATCTCTGAAAAGTCAGAGCCTTCAGGCGCCTGATCCAGAGGCAGATTTAGAGCACCGAGATTCGCTATGAGAAGAAAGCATCGCAAGCTTACATCTGAGGCTGATCTGGATATCACGCCTTTCATGAATCTGATGATTGTTCTGGTGCCTGTGCTCCTTCTGGGCATGGTGTTCAGCCAGATCAGAATGATCGAACTGGATTTTCCCGGGATGGACGCCGGCAAGGCTCCATCGGCCGAGGAGTTCAGGCTGGTTGTTGCTCTCATTCCCCAGGGCATTGAAGTGGCAGACAGCGAGCGCGGCGTTATTCAGACTTTACCGCTCATAGAAGGCAAACAGGATTTCGAAGGCCTTCGCTTCATACTCAGGCAAATCAAGAAACGAATGCCGGAAAAAACCGACCTAGTTCTGGAAGTGGGGCCGGATGTGGATTATCAAACCCTTGTAAAAGCAATGGACACGGTACGTTCTTACCCTGCCGTGGTGGCTGCCAATGTCGTTGAGGGTGAGCTGTTCCCGGATGTTTCCCTGTCAGATGCCGCAGAGGACAGGCAGCTTTCTGTAAAGCAGGAGGGTGCATGAAAGAATCTCGTCGCGCCCATCGAATGCGTCGCCACTACGGACGGATGCACCGGACAGGTGGGCTGAACCTGGTATCGCTGATGGATATATTCACCATTCTCGTGTTCTTTTTGATGGTGAACTCTTCTGACGTCAAAGTGATGCAGAACACAGCGGATGTGCCCTTGCCCAAGTCGACCGCTGATAAGCAGGCGGAAGAATCCCTGATCGTTCAGGTCGTCGGTGAAGCTGTGCTGGTGCAAGGACGTGAAGTAGCCAGACTCAGCGGAATCGAAGCGGGTGACATTACGGTCGGCGGGCTGGCAGAGGAACTTGCGTATCGGCGGAGCCGAGGTGGCGACGTGCCTGAAAAAGGACATGAAGTCACGATAATGGCAGGCCGGGATACGGACTATCGATTGCTCAGGAAGATCATGCAAACCTGTATAGACGAAGATTATCGACAGGTGCGCCTGGCAGTTGAGTCGGCGGTGGAGGTGGCCAATGGCTGAACGTAACCGCCCGGAACTCGGGTTGCCGTGGGGTGAAGATCAAAGTGAGGGGCGCAGATTCTATCTGGCTGTTGGACTGATGGTGGTGTTTTTCCTGCCACCGGCGTTACTGATACCCAGTCTGAATTTGCCGGAACCCGAGCGCAGCGAAGCGGAAAAGATTCCACCACAGCTGGCAAAACTGATCGAGAAAAAAGAACCGCCAGAGCCGGTTGTTGAACAGGCGCCAGAGCCGGAGCCCGAGCCAGAACCTGAGCCCGAGCCGGAAAAGCAGCCGGAGCCTCCTGAAGAGAAGCCGGCACAGATCGTCAAGACACCGGAACCGCCAAAGCCGGAGCCACAGCCACAGCAGGCATCGCCAAAAGAAGTTGAAAAAGCGCGTGAAAAGGCCTCCCGCTCCGGTTTGCTCGCGATGAAAGATACGCTGGCGAGCATGCGCAGTCCGGAGCCGGAGGTTCGAGAGACCATGACGGCAAATGTCGACGGCAGCAGTGCCCGTCCGGAAACGGACAGCAACGCGGATACGTCAGGTAAGGCCCTTGCCGGAAGTGGCGGTGTCGACCGGGAGCAGGGGGTTACTCGCCAGGTCGCAGTTGCCGAGCATCAGGTTCGGGATGTCGAGGTTGCCGAAGAGGCGACGCCTGCCCCGCAGCCACAACAGGTTGCAGACACTGGACCTTCGACTCGCTCCATGCGGAACATTCGCAAGGTGTTTGATGCTAACAAGACCGCACTGAACGCGATGGTCGGCCGGGAGCAGCGCAAAGACCCGCTATTGCATGGCAAGGTTCTGTTGAAATTGGTGATTGAACCAGATGGCTCTGTGTCGAAATGCGAAGTTGTGGATTCAGAGCTGGATCACCCGCAGCTTGAGCAGAAAATTGCGATGCGGGTCAGGCTGTTCAATTTCGGTGCTGCGGATGTTCAGCAGCGGGAGCTCAAGTTCCCACTGGATTTTCTACCGGGCTGATCGCTTTTAAACTTGCCGAGGGCTCCCTGGCAAATCAGTATCAATGCTCGATGGTGATCTTGGGAAGGGTTGGTTTGTTGAACGACATTTTCTGGGTGGGGGCGATGACTTTTGCGTCGCCGAATACCACCTGTTCATCGTTTTGATTCCGTACGTCGCAGGTGAAAGTTACGCGGTTTTTACGGTCTTTACTTGCGACGGTCAGATGTACCGTTAACGTGTCGTCCAGTTTCACCGGGCGTTTGAACGCCAGACTCTGTTCCAGATAAATGGTGCCTGGCCCGGGCATCACCGTCGCCAGCGCCGCCGAGATAAGCGACCCACTCCACATGCCATGCGCCACTCGCTCCCGAAAGACAGATTCCGCCGCAAACTCGGAATCCAGGTGCACCGGGCTTACGTCGCCGGATACGGCCGCAAACAGGACCAGCTCATCTTCTGTAAGCGTCTTAACGTAAGTTGCCGAGTCGCCTTCCTGAAGTTCGTCATAAGTGATGTTTTCCAGGATATCGAGGGTATCGGTCATCATCCGCTCCGCCGTTTCAACGTGATATTTTTGGCCCTTGCTTCTTACCCGAAAACTACCTCATCAGTCACAAAACTGCTATTCTCTGACGGATTTTTTCGCGCTTAGACCTTCGTATTGTTGCTATTTTAGAAAAAGAAAACACAGATCGAAGACAACAATCAAAAAGATGCCGAACAGGAGATTGTGATGGATTTTGAGCAGTTCTATCAGGATAAATACCCCGATGGTGTTCCTCGTGAAGTAGATCTGAACAAATACAAGAGCATGGTTGATGTGTTCGATCAGGCGGTAAAAAAATACGCCGACAAACCGGCTTTCAGTGCCGTAGGCGCGACGCTTACCTATCGGGATCTGGACACTCAAAGTCGAAATTTCGCAGCCTGGCTTCAGAACCACACTGACCTCAAGCCCGGCGACCGCATTGCTGTTCAGATGCCAAACGTTTCCCAATACCCGGTGGTTGTTTTTGGCGCCATGCGTGCTGGCCTGATCGTGGTAAACACGAACCCGCTTTATACCACCCGTGAGATGGAGCATCAGTTCAACGACTCTGGCGCCAAGGCGCTTGTAGTGCTTGCAAATATGGCTCACAACGCAGAAAAGGTGCTTCCGCAGACCGGTGTAGAACACGTGATTGTGACCGAGCTTGCGGATATGCATTCGCCGCTGAAGCGCACCCTGATGAACGCAGCTGTTAAGCACCTGAAAAAAATGGTGCCTCCTTTCAACCTGCCTCAAGCGCACAAACTTCCAGCGGTGCTGAGTGAGGGCTCAAAGGAAAAATTCACTGCTGTTGAATGCAAGCACGACGATATCGCAGTACTTCAATACACCGGTGGCACCACCGGCGTGGCTAAAGGTGCCATGCTGACCCACGGCAACCTGGTGGCCAACCTGCTGCAAGCTCGTCCGATGATGGGAGATTCCATCGAAGAAGGTAAGGAAGTGGTGATTGCGCCGCTTCCGCTCTATCACATTTATTCGTTCACGCTGAACTGCGGCATTATGTTGGAGGCGGGCGCGCATAATGTGCTGATCCCGAACCCGCGTGATATTCCGGGGTTCGTGAAGGAACTTCAGAATCACAAGTTTACGGCGTTCCTGGGGTTGAACACGTTGTTCGTCGCTCTCTGCAATAACGACGATTTCAAAGCACTCGACTTCAGCCACCTGAAGCTGACGTCGTCCGGCGGCATGGCGCTGACCAGCGATACGGCCAAGATGTGGGAGCGCGTCACGGGTTGTGAAATCAGCGAAGGCTATGGCATGACTGAGACCTCTCCGGTGGTCACTTTCAACCCCAGCAGTGCCATTCAGCTCGGCACCATTGGTCTGCCCATTGCCAACACCGTCGTTAAGACCATTGACGATGATGGCAACGAGACAGACTTTGGGGTCGCCGGCGAGCTCTGCGTCAAGGGCCCGCAGGTGATGCGCGGCTATTGGCAGCGCCCGGAAGACACTCAAAAGTCTTTCACTGAAGACGGCTTTCTGAAAACCGGTGACGTGGCACTGATCCAGGAAGATGGCTATATCCGGATCGTGGACCGCAAAAAAGACATGATTATCGTCTCCGGATTTAACGTCTATCCCAATGAAATCGAAGACGTCGTATCGGGGCATCCCAATGTGGTTGAGTGTGCCGCCGTCGGCGTGCCCGATGCCAAGAGTGGAGAGGCCGTCAAGGTTTACCTGGTCGCAACTCCGGAAGGAGTGACCGAGAACGAGCTCAAGGAGTTCTGCCGTGAACGTTTGACGGCTTATAAGGTGCCCAAGTCATTCGTATTCCGGGACGAGCTGCCAAAAACGAACGTTGGCAAGATTCTTCGTCGTGAACTTCGGGACGAGGCCAACGCCTGAGCGTAATGTCAGACGCTTCAACCACAAATCAAACCAGCAAGACCAGCGTCAGAGAGATCCTCTCGGCGCTGGCGCAATGTAACCAGCGGCAAGCCGCTCGCATACACAAACTGGTTGCCCGGACAAAAGGGCAACCAGGTCAGAAAGAGCTGGATAAAATCCAGCGCTGGTTGGAGGATGGTGAAGCCATCGTTCGCCGCCGCCAACAATCTCATCGGCCAGTTTCATTCCCTGAATCATTGCCTGTGTCGGAGCGCGTTGATGATATTCAGCGTGCCATCGACGAGAACCAGGTCGTCATCATTGCTGGCGAGACCGGTTCTGGTAAAACCACCCAGATACCGAAAATCTGCCTGAACAATGGGCGCGGTATTCGTGGTTTGATTGGCCACACCCAGCCCCGCCGAATTGCAGCGCGTACCGTGGCGGGCCGGATTGCCGAGGAAATCGGCGAGCAGACCGGAGGGCAGGTCGGGTATCAGGTTCGCTTCACCGATACCACATCAGAGCAGTCCCGGCTGAAGGTGATGACCGATGGCATTCTGTTGTCGGAAATTCAGCACGACCGGTTTCTCGACGGCTATGACACCCTCATTATTGACGAGGCTCACGAGCGTAGCCTGAACATCGACTTCCTGCTCGGTTATTTGAAGCAGTTATTGCCTAAACGTCCGGACCTGAAAGTGATCATCACTTCGGCCACCATCGAGGTGGAAAGGTTCAGTGAGTTTTTTGGTAATGCGCCAGTGATTGAAGTCAGTGGTCGCACCTTTCCCGTGGATATCCGTTACCGCCCCCTTGCCGGCGATGAAGACGATCGCGACCAGGGTTGGGGTGACGGTGTCATTCAGGCCATCGAAGAAATAGAGCAGCACGAGCGGGCAGAGAAAAAGCCGCCGGGCGATGTGCTGGTGTTTTTGCCGGGTGAACGCGAAATCCGCGGTCTGAGTAAGACACTGCGGCACGCCGAGTTGCGACACACAGAGGTACTACCGCTGTACTCACGGCTGAGTAATCAGGAGCAAAACCGGATTTTTCAGAGCCATGCCGGCCGTCGGATTGTGCTTTCGACCAATGTGGCAGAAACGTCGCTGACGGTCCCCGGGATACGCTATGTGATCGACACCGGCGTCGCCCGGATCAGCCGCTACAGCGTGCGCTCCAAAATTCAGCGTTTGCCGATCGAACCCGTTTCCCAGGCCAGTGCGAATCAGAGGGCGGGACGGTGCGGCCGGGTGGCGCCAGGTATCTGCTTCAGGCTTTACGACGAATCGGATTTTGTTACTCGCCCGGAGTACACCGATCCTGAAATTCTGAGGACCAATCTGGCGTCGGTCATTCTGCAAATGACCACGTCTGGGCTTGGCGACATCAGGCACTTTCCTTTTCTTGAGGCGCCGGACCGGAAGCTCATCAATGACGGCTATAAACTGCTTGAAGAACTAAGCGCCGTGGACGGCAAACGCCGGGTCACACAGCTTGGTCGAACCATGGCCCGGTTGCCACTGGACCCGCGACTGGCACGGATGCTGGTGACAGCTTCCGAGCAGGGCAGTCTGGCAGAGACCCTGGTGATCATTGCAGGCCTGAGCATTCAGGACCCAAGAGAGCGACCGCAGGAAAAGCAGCAGGCCGCCGACCAGGCCCATGCACCCTTCAACGATAAAGAATCGGATTTCCTGACCCTGCTGAATGTCTGGAATTACTTCGAGGAACAACGGCAGGAGCTTTCGCAGAATCAGCTTAAAAAGGTGTGTCAGAAATCCTTCCTGTCCTGGATGCGCATGCGGGAATGGCGGGATATTCACCGTCAGCTGACGCTGATCTGTCGCGAACAAAAGCTGAAACTCAACAAGGAAACGGCCAGTTACGCGGCTCTGCATAAAGCCATTGTTTCCGGGTTGTTGGGACAGATAGCGACCAAACTGGAAAAAAAGGAATATCTGGCTACGCGAAACCGAAAAGTTCTGATTTTCCCCGGATCGAAGGTTTCGAAGTCTTCGCCTAAATGGATTGTGGCGGCGGAAATTGTCGAAACCAGTCGTGTGTTTGCCCGAATGGTTGCCAAAATTGAGC
The DNA here is from genome assembly GCF_030053415.1 of Marinobacter sp. CHS3-4. Taxonomy (GTDB): domain Bacteria; phylum Pseudomonadota; class Gammaproteobacteria; order Pseudomonadales; family Oleiphilaceae; genus Marinobacter. The sequence goes on along the minus strand of NZ_JASGBJ010000002.1, from coordinate 402,580 downwards.
CGGAATGGATCGAGCCGTTGGCGGGTCATGTGGTGAAGCACCACTATTTCGAGCCTCACTGGGAACAAAAACGGGCCCAGGTCATGGGCTATGAAAAGGTGACGCTTTACGGCCTGGATATTATTCCGAAGCGCCGCATTCCCTACAGCAAGGTCGATGCTGCCGAGTGCCGGAACCTGTTTATTCGTCGCGCTCTGGTGGAGGGCGATTACCAGTCCAAGGCACCGTTTATAGAACGAAATCGCGCACTTCTTGACTCGGTCGAGAATCTGGAAAAAAAAACCAGACGCAGAGATCTGCTGGTAGACGACGAAACGTTGGTGGATTTCTACGATCAACGGTTGCCAGCGGATATTGTCAGCGGCAGGCACTTTGAAAGTTGGTGGAAGTCACTGGATGCTGAAACATTGAAAGGCCTGGAACTTACCGAAGCCGATATTCTTCAGCGCCCGGTCGACGAGCATGCGGACGCGCTCTACCCGGACTTCCTGGAATGGGAAGGGGTAAAATACCCGCTTAGCTACGAATTCGAGCCTACCAGTGAAAGGGACGGTGTGACGCTTCAGGCACCGGTGATGGCGCTCAAGCAGCTGCCAGCACGGCGCCTGGAATGGCTGGTACCAGGCCTGCTTCGGGAGAAATGCATCGCGCTGGTGAAAGGCTTGCCTAAGGCCTTGCGGCGGAACTTTGTCCCGGTGCCGGATTTTGTGGATGCAGCGGTTGAAAACCTTCAGCCGTCCAATGAACCCTTGACCCTTCAGCTCGGTGAGCAGCTCAGGAAGATGACCGGTGTGGCCATACCGCCGGATGCCTGGTCTGAGTCTGAGCTGCCGAATCACCTGCGGATGAACCTTCGTGTGGTTGACGACGCTGGCAACCCCATCGCGGAAAGCCGGGAGACGGATAATCTCCAAAGCGAACTTGAGGGCCAGGCGGAGGAAGCCCTGGCACAGGCGACATCCAGTGAGCACCAGCCCCGTGATTCAGCGCCGTCCACCGCATGGGCGTTCGGAGACATGCCGACGTCAGTGACGACTCAGAAAAGCGGCATGGAAGTGACTGTTTATCCTGCTCTGGAAGACCTGGGGGACTCGGTTCGCCAGATTCAGTGTCTCGACCCTTTGACTGCCGAGGATTGTACCCGGCGGGCTCTGGCACGGCTGATTCTGATTCGCTTTGGTAACACTCTGGAAGGGCTTGATCGCAAGCTGCCACATTTCAAGCAATCGGGCCTGATGTTCGCTCCGGTGGGTCAGTCCCGCGTGCTGCTGGATGATTTGCTGATCAGTACCGCCATCGAGCATTTTCTGAGGGGCCAGATCCCTCGCACGGAAGCCGAGTTTGTCGATTGTTTTGAGTCGCAGCGTGCGGATTTTATTCCGGCACTGGAAGAGGCGGATCGGCAACTGCATCAGGCGATGACGGGTTATCACGCAGTAATGAAGCAGCTGAAAGGCAAAATCGATCTTGCGGTTGCCAACAGCATGGCAGATTTGAAATTTCAGATGCAGAACCTGGTATATCCGGGCTTCCTGGTGGAAACACCGCCTGAATGGCTGGCCTGCTTTGGGCGATACTTTGAGGCAGCAGCCATACGCCACGAGAAAATGCGCCGTGAGATGGGCCGGGAAAGAGAGTTTCTCCATACCATAGAACCACTCTGGTCCCGATATGCGAGCAAAAAAGATCAACAGGCTCGTCAGGGCGTGCGCGACCCGGAGCTGGAACTGTATCGCTGGATGCTGGAGGAATTCCGGGTGTCTTTTTTTGCACAACAACTGGGCACCGCCATGCCGGTATCGGTCAAGCGGCTGGAGAGGCAGTGGGAAAAGGCCCGCGTTTAAGACCTTTGTCGCCGGGAGCAAAAACACAGGACTGTGTTAGTATTTGGTGCATGAGAAACGATAGTTCGTTTGTTGTTTCATCACTGTTTTTTATCAATACGACGAGGGGTTAGCGTGATTAAAGCCGTCATCAGCGGAACCGGGCTCTACACTCCGCCAGCGAGCATCAGTAACGATGAGTTGGTCGCTGCTTTCAATGCGTATGTCGAGCGCTACAATTCGGAGCACGCTGACGAAATCGCCCGGGGTGATATAGAAGCCCTTCAGCCGTCATCATCGGCCTTCATTGAGAAAGCATCGGGCATTAAGTCCCGCCATGTCATTGACAAAGAAGGCATTCTGGATCCGGAACGCATGTGTCCGAACATCCCGGATCGCCCTAATGATGAACCCTCTGTTCAATGTGAAATGGCCATCACTGCCTGTAATCAGGCATTGGAGCAGGCGGGTAAAACGGCGGCAGATGTCGATGCACTGATCGTTGCCTGTTCTAACCTGCAGCGAGCCTATCCAGCGGTCTCGGTTGAAGTGCAGGATGCATTGGGCATTGAAGGTTTTGCCTATGACATGAACGTGGCCTGCAGTTCCGCAACGTTTGGGCTTCAGGCCGCCGTGAACGCGGTTGAGAACGGCGCTGCGCGATCAGTGCTGGTCGTTAGTCCGGAAATATGTTCCGGCCACCTGAACTTCCGTGATCGTGACAGTCATTTTATTTTCGGCGACGCCTGTACTGCGATCCTTGTGGAAAGGGAAGAAGACGTTTCTCCGGGTACAGGATTCGAGATTCTTGGCACTCGTCTGAAGACCAAGTTTTCGAATGCCATTCGTAACAATTTCGGCTTTCTCAATCGCGCCGATAAATCCGGGGTTAACAAGCCCGACAAACTCTTTGTTCAGCAGGGCCGCAAGGTGTTCAAGGAAGTGTCACCACTGGTGGCAGAAACCATTCTGGGGCAACTGGCTTCGCTATCTGTGGGTGCAAATGAGTTGAAACGCATGTGGTTGCACCAGGCCAACCTGAACATGAACCAGCTTATTGCTCGCAAAGTGCTCGGTCGGGACGCATCAACTCAAGAAGCTCCGGTTATTCTGGACGAATACGCCAACACCAGTTCCGCAGGGTCTATCATCGCGTTCCATAAGCACAGGGATGACTTCACCACCGGCGATCTGGGTGTGATCTGCTCCTTCGGTGCAGGCTATTCCATTGGAAGTGTGGTGGTCAGACGCCGGTAAGGTCAAGCGCCAGATGCTGCCAGTGACCTCAGCGCGTCCGGAAGACGGGTTGAGGTCCGTGCGGTACGGTCAAACCACACAATCTTTGCGTAGCCCTCCGCGTAAACGTCGCCAGTCTCGGCATCTGTCAGGGTGTGATAGGTGTCAAGACTGGTATTGCCCGCCTTGTCAGCGTATGTTCTTACCTCGACGGTAGCAGGGTGCGCCATTTCCTTGAGAAATGTGGCGCTGGTCTTGATAATAACGGGGCCGTCAGGGTCACCCTCTTTTCCCAGCTTGAGTGAGGCTAGCCAGGTAATTCGAGCCTCTTCGAAGAAGCGGAAATAAACCGTATTATTGGCGTGACCGTAAGCGTCCATGTCCCCCCATCTGAGCGGCATGGATAGAGTGCTTACCAGGTTTCCAGGTACGGACATCGTTTAGCTCCTAGTTCAGGGATCTCAGCTGGTTCAAGTGCCGGTATTTTTGTCAGAACTTTTAGGATTTCACAACCTCGGGTTATTGAATGAAGCAGATAGCACTCCGGCATACCGTCTTTTTTCTTTTTTTGGCCCTGATTGCAGGCCCCAAGAATGCCCTGGCTCAGAGCGTTCAAGCCGAAACGGCGTCCGGCTATGACAGCAGCTACGGCGATAACACCTCAGATCGGGACCCGTATGAGGGTTGGAATCGTGAGGTCTATGGTTTTAACCGGACGATCGATGACTGGTTCCTCAGGCCCGTTGCCAAAGCTTATCGAGCAGTGATGCCCGGCGTCGCAGACCGAGCCGTCACCAATTTCTTCAACAACCTGACGGAACTGCGCAATTTCGCCAACAGCGTGTTTCAGCTGAAACCGGAATCCGCAGTCGTAGCCACAGGGCGTTTCACCTACAACACGATTTTCGGACTTGGTGGCCTGTTCGATGTAGCAACGGCTTTTGACCTGCCGGAGCGGCCGGAGGATTTTGGCCAGAGCCTGGGGTACTGGGGAGTGAATTCCGGACCTTATCTGATGCTTCCTTTCATGGGGCCTTCCAACCCCAGGGATCTGGGTGGTTTTTTGACCGATAGTCTTGTTTTACCCTCAGCCTGGGATGAAGTCGAGGAACCAGAGGTATACTTTGCGCGGGCGCTTCAAATCGTAGACAAGCGAGCTGACCTGATTCCGGCAGAAGGCTTCATTTCCGGCGATGAGTACACCTTCGTCCGCAACGCCTACTTGCAACGTCGGGAATTTCTGATCAACGATGGGCGAACGGTCAATGATCCGTTTGCCAGTGACGATGACGAAGATCTGATGCTGGAAGACTTCTGATTCCTGATTCCATTGGTCGGTGACTGATCTCACGGGGCTCATAGAGGGTAGGGCGATGGCTGATAGCCGAATCCGAAAATTCCGAAAAATGCTTGCCGAGGCGCCGAACTATGAAGCCTGGAAGGCGGCTGCATTGGAGTTGGATTTTCTCGAGGGGAATGTCGATTGGAAAGAAGACTTTGCGTCTGACCTCTACCATTACGAACTCGTTTACGACCGGCTAAGTAACCTTCGGCACTATCGTCTGCAGAACGACATGGATCGCCTCAAGCGCGCGTTACGGGAAGGATTGCACCACGACCTTGGAAATATGGGCAACCCGGCGCTTTATACCCGGTCGCGAGTGGGCACCAAGCATCTGATTGAAGAATACATCACGCAGGTTTGCGAATCTCTCGATTATCTGTGTGATACGGAAGACAGTAACTTCCCGACGATCGATAAAATTCAGTTTTTCCGCGACACATTGACCAGTTTTGGTCGTCCCGCGTTGTTGCTCAGCGGTGGCGCCTCCCTCGGTATATTCCACTTCGGCGTTATCAAGGCGCTGTGGGAAAAAGGGCTTTTGCCACAGGTAGTCGCTGGCTCAAGCATTGGCGCCATCATCGCCGGGATTCTTGGCGTGCACAGCGACGCCGAAGTTCCCGATATGCTGGTGCCTGAAACCCATAATCTGAAGGCCTGGAAATGGCGCGGTTTGTTCAGTGCGATCCGTGGCGATGGATTGATGGATCAGCAGACGCTGAAGGAATGCCTCAGGGCGAATATCGGAGAATACACCTTCGAGGAGGCGTTCCAGCGCTCCGGTCGATCAATCAACGTGAGCGTATCGCCGGTACAGGTGCACCAGCAGGCCCGTCTGTTGTGCGGTTATACCTCGCCCTACCTGCTTGTATGGAGCGCCGTGCTTGCCAGCGCTGCCGTCCCCGGTATCTTCCCACCGGTTACCTTGATGAAGAAGGACATATCCGGGAACGTGCTACCCTACATGTCCCGCCTTAAATTTGTGGATGGCTCGGTGGTTAGTGATCTCCCGATCGACCGTCTGATGCACCTTTACGATGTGAATTTCACGATAGTCAGCCAGACCAACCCCCACGTGGTGCCCTTTCTGAACAATCGTGGCCGGGATGAAAAGCTGAAACTCAGCAACATTCCCATGCATTTGCTGAAGTCCGAGGTCAGCTTTCATGGACAAGGCGTCTTCGACTATTTGCGCAAGAGGGTACGGCCGGAGTTGCTCAGACAGATGTCCGGCCAGATGTATTCCATACTGGGGCAGCGCTACACCGGTGACGTGACGATTGCGCCATCCTATCGCCTGAAGGATTATCGGCGGATTTTGGCGAATCCGGATCCGGCCTGGGTGAAAGAGATGATCCTACAGGGGGAGAGGGCAACCTGGCCCAAGATTTCCATGATTCGTTCCCATGCGAGAATTTCGAAAACCCTTGAGCGCTGTATACGTCGGTTAAAAAGCGAACAGCGACGTTCCACGGCGGATCTGCGCCTTGTAAGCCCGGCTGAATCCGGTAAGTCCTGAAATGTACAATGATTTCTTTGGCTTTAGAGAGCCACCCTTCTCCATTGCTCCTGATCCTCGCTACCTCTACCTGAGCGAACGCCACAAAGAGGCGCTGGCGCATTTGATGTACGGCGTTCAAGGCCAGGGCGGCTTTATCGTGATTACGGGGGAAGTGGGTACTGGGAAGACAACGGTTAGCCGCTGCTTCATTGAGAATGCGCCCGACTACGTTGATATCGCGCTGGTTCTGAACCCGCGTCTTTCTGCGAGGGAACTGCTGTCTTCCATCTGTGATGAACTTGAGATCGAACATTCTGCCCGTGCGTCCATCAAGGAGCTGGTTGGCCTGATTAATGATGATCTGCTTGAGGCCCATGCGGCCGGGCGCCATAAAGTCCTCATGATCGACGAAGCCCAGAACCTTTCTGCCGAAGTCCTTGAGCAACTGCGCCTGCTCACGAATCTCGAAACCACTGAGAAAAAACTGTTGCAGATCGTTCTTCTGGGACAGCCCGAGTTGCAGGACATGCTGGCGTTGCCGCAACTCAGGCAGCTAAACCAGCGGGTTACTGCGCGCTATCACCTTGAGGGTCTGGTGCGGGACGAACTCGATGCCTATATCCGCTACCGACTGGGCGTGGCGGGCATGCGTGGCGAAATATTCAGTGAGGGGGCCATCAAAGCCCTCTACCGGCATAGTCAGGGCATTCCCCGGTTGATCAATCTGATTTGTGATAGGGCATTGCTGGGTGCTTATGCACAGAGCGAGCACCACATCACTGCCAGACACATTCGCCGGGCAGCGGCTGAAGTGAATGGCCCGAAGTCACGCAAGTCCCGGCTACTTGCTGACCGGCCCCTGCGACTTACCATGGTTTCTTTAAGTGGCGTTCTGGCCCTGTTGCTTACCCTTACCTGGGTTGGTGACGATTCGGGAGAGGTGTTGGATAACGCCGTTGAAACCATCAGCAATGAAGCCTTCGTCGGCACTGTCGACAGGATTGAAGACGCACCGGAAAGCGCCGTTTCGAGCGAAACAGCCGAAGCTACTTCCGAGCTAAACGAATTCAGCTTTGATCAGCGTATGACGTCTCTGGCGGGTGCCTTTGGTGCCTTGTTTGACCGTTGGGGTCGCAACTATGAACCATCCAGCGCGCCCATTGCCTGCGATTTCGCCGAAACACAGGGGTTACGGTGCCTGGACAACCGCATGTCTCGTCAGGGCCTGATGTTTCTGAACCGACCTGCCATTCTTTACCTGCGCGATAGCGCGGGCCAGACCGGGTTTGTGGTTCTGAACTCGTTGAATGACGGGGAAGCCAGCATTGTGAACGCGCAGGGCAGCAGGACAGTCGCCTTCAGCAGCGTGGAGCCCTACTGGCATGGGCGGTTTACGGTGCTTTGGGAGGTTCCTCCTTTTGATTCTGAGGTTTCCGGTGACTCTCCCGATGCTCTGACGGATAAGCAGATCTGGCTCAGTGCGCGGTTAATGGAGTTGGCTGGTCAGCAGTCGGCCAATCGCACCGAAGAAAATCAGGTTGTCCGGATGAATTCGGACGAACAGATTCGATGGTATCAGTCGAAGAAAGGGTTGACCGTGGACGGCATCGCCGGTGCCATGACTATCATACAGATGAACAACGATCTGAATGCGCCGGTTCCCAGGCTTGATCGGCTGGCAAAGCAAGGCGGGGCTGGTTGATATGTCATACATACTGGATGCGCTGCGAAAATCCGAATCTGAAAGGCGGCAGGGCCGGGTACCAGACCTCGGTCAACAGGTACAACTGATCCACAAACCCAAGAAGAGATCTTCTATGGTGCTTGTCTGGGTTGGTGTTGGGCTGATGCTGAATGCGGCAGTGCTGATCTATATTTTCCGGCCCAGCGCCTTTGTTCCCGCTATAGAGCCAAAGGCCGCGGAAAACCCCGCACCCTCCACAGCACCGGAACCGGAGCCGGTCACTGAGCCAAAGACCGAAGTAGATGCGACTGGCAACGCTCAAACGAACGAGTCTGAGGAGGCATTGTCAGAACCCGCTCAGCAGGTAGAGCGGCCAGAAGTAGCCAGCAGTGCCGAGGAGCAGGAGAAGCCGACAATTATCGTGCCTTCCCGGAGACGTTCTGAGCCAGCGAGCGACGAGGTTCAGGCCCAGCCATCGTCCGCAAGCTCAGTGCCACACCTTGTTGAAATGCCTCTGCCGTTCCAGAAGTCCGTTCCCGATCTGGTTTTTAACAGTCATATCTATGCGTCCGAACCTTCATCCCGCCGCGTGATGATTAACAACCAATATCTGAGAGCGGGAGATAGCTTTTCGGGCATCCGGGTTGATCAGATTACCGAACAAGGCGTTGTGCTGAGTAAGAATGGCCGGCAGTTCAGGGTTGGCAGTGTTCGAGACTGGGTGAGCCCCGAATAATATGGCACTGACAGAGGAAACCAAACAGACCATACAGCAGGCATACCGTGATGTACTGGCGGGCAAGGACATCAAAGCCCGATATGGGCAACGGCTGATGATCGCAGAAATCGCCCGCTACATGGGCGGGATTACTGAAGAGGATGGCCTGCGTACCTCGCCCCCCGCAGCGTGCGTAGTGGAAGCAGGCACGGGTACCGGTAAAACCCTGGCCTACCTGATCTCGGCCATTCCTGTTGCCAAAGCCCTGGGAAAAACCCTGGTGATTTCCACCGCGACGGTGGCGCTACAGGATCAGATCGTGAACAAGGATCTGCCTGACCTTCGAAAACACAGTCATCTGGACTTCGACTGGACACTTGCCAAAGGCCGGGGGCGCTACTTGTGCCTTTCCCGTCTCGAAGCCCGTCTTCACGATGAGGGAAATGGCGACAGCGACACCATGCCATTGTTTCTCATGGATGAACCGGGGCAACAGGAACCTGGTACCCGGGAATTTTTTGAAGATATGCTGGCCAGTTATGGCGCTCGTCGCTGGGATGGCGACAGGGATCATTGGCCGGATCAGATTCCTGATGATATCTGGCGCCAGGTGACCACCGATCACCGGCAGTGCACCAATCGCCACTGTTCCTATTTCGACAGCTGCGCCTTCTTCGAGGCACGGAAAGATCTTGATGAAGCGGACATTATCGTTGCGAATCATGATCTGGTGCTGGCTGACCTGGCACTGGGCGGGGGCGCCATACTGCCTGAGCCGGAGAACGCCCTGTTTATCTTCGACGAAGCACATCATTTGCCGGAGAAGGCTCTCAATCATTTCGCTGCGTCTGTGCCTCTCAACGCGACGCGGCAGTGGCTGAAGCAGCTTTCCCAGGCACTGGGGAAGATGCAGCCGTTTTTCGCGCCTGGGACAACGGCAGCCAAGAGCATCGACAAAATCAGTTCCGCCTCCCGCGAACTGGATGGGGCTTTGGCCAATATTTACTCCGAAGCGGAAGAAAATACCGGTTGGGAATTCAGTGAGGAGCGGCGCTCCGCCCAATGGCGCTATCCCGAAGGCCAGTTACCGGACGGGCTGGCTGAGCTGGCCACTGAATCGAGACTGGCGACGGCAGCTTTGGTGCGCCAGTTAGGTGTGATGGTTGATGAACTTCAGGCCGCTTTTGATGACCGCAAGGAAAGCGATATTGACCGAGACACCGCCGAAGCCTGGTATCCGATACTTGGGTCTTTTCACAGTCGAGCGGAGGATCAGCTGCGCCTCTGGGTAGCCTGGTGCGACAACCCGGCAGTCCTAGCAACCGACCAGGACGATTCCGATTCGCAGTCAGCCAGAAAATCAGGACCTCCCCCGGCACGGTGGGCTATCCGTCAGCGCTGGGACCACGCAGAAGACATTACTTTCTATAGCAGCCCGGTACTTGCCGACAATTTGTTGTTCACACGTCTCTGGTCACGAGCGTTCGGCGCTGTGTTGACCAGCGCCACCCTGACAGCACTCGGGCGCTTTGATCGCCTCAAATCCCGGGCAGGGCTGCCAGCAGACAGTCGCTTCGTGGTAGTGCCCAGCTCGTTCCGTTACCAGGAAATGGCGACGGTTGAAGTGCCGAATATCAAGGTGATGCCCACCGATGAAGGGTTCGGTGATGCTCTGGTGCAGCGATTGCCGGAACTTTGGGCGGGAGAAAAGGCAACCCTCGTGTTGTTTACCTCCAGGCGCCAGATGAAAATGGTTCATGAAGTGCTTTCGCCAGAATTCCCCGAACTGATCACTACTCAGGACGATATGGCAAAAGGTGAAGTGCTGAGGCGTCACTGTGCTCGCGTGGATGAAGGTTTGCCGAGCGTCCTGTTCGGGGTGGCAAGTTTTGCTGAGGGCATCGATTTGCCAGGCAAATACCTAAGCCACGTTGTGATCACTCGGCTGCCATTCTCCGTGCCAGACGATCCGATTGAGGCCAGCCTCGCCGAATGGGTAACACTCAGAGGTGGCAACCCGTTCATGGAAATAACGGTACCGGATGCGTCCATCAAATTGGTGCAGGCCGTTGGCCGGCTTCTGCGAACCGAGTCGGATACTGGCCGCGTCACGATTCTGGACCGCAGAATTATTGTTCGGCGTTACGGCCAGCTATTACTTGACGCGCTTCCCCCATTTCGCCGAATCATTGAGCCGTAAAGCATCCTGAAAGCGCCAAACATAAAAAAAGAGCCAACCTTTAGGGGATGGCTCTTATGAAAAGGGTTCGATCTGAACCCGGGCGTCGAAATAACGCAGAACAAGAAGTCTGAAGGCCTGAATTTCAGAATTCTGTCTGAGGTTTCCCTCAGCGTTGAGTGAATAATAGGGGAGTAGAGGGCGTATCTGGATCGTCCAAAGGGCGTAGAGGGATTAGAAAAGCTAAAAAAAGTGTGACGTGCGTCACAAAAAAGAGCGCTCAGCTCAGCAAGCCAAGTCTGCGAGCCTTCGCCAGCGCCTCTGTTCTGGAGCCAACGGCCAGCTTGCCATAGAGGTTTCGAATGTGCGCTTTTACGGTCGTTGGAGCGACCCCCATATCAGCGGCGATGTTCTTGTTGGCCAAACCGCGGTTAATCAATTCAAGCACCTGTATTTCCCGCTGGCTCAGAGGCTCCACCAGCCGTTCGTTTTCTTCCGCAGCCTTCTGCCCAGATTCGGAGTTGCTTGATGTCTCCGCGACTTTTTCCTGAAGTTCTTCCAGCATCCTCAGTACACGTTTGTTCCACTGCCCGGGTGCACGAAGGGCTGGCAGGTTGAGGCACATGCGTTGAATGGTTTTGCTTTCTTCTGCCAGCAGACGCATGAAGCCAGCTTCGGAGGCCCGCTGAATGGCCAACGTCAGCATCTTTTCAGCATCCAAGTGTTTGCCCTCTGCTGCCAAAGCTTCACTGTACACCAGCTGAATTTCTGCAAGATGTCGGTAGTGTTGATCTTTTTCAGCACTCAAACGCAGCGGTACCAGTGTGGAGGTCGCTTTTCTGGGTTTGCCCTGAGCAACCTGAACTCGAGCTACGCTTATTTGATTCTGCTCTTGATTCAGAGGGTTAGTGAAGGTTTCTGAAGTAACTTGTTCAAGCCATTCTTCGGCCAGATCAAGATGCCCGGTGGCGAGATAGCAGCGAGCGAGAAGAGCGGAGCAGGCGGGCGGCTCGAACAGGATGTGGTCTCGTTTGCGTCTGGCCACGCTAACCGCATCCTCAAGCACTTCGATGGCTTCCTGGAATCGGCCTTCGCTAAACGCAAGGTGGCCGCGTACGAATTGTATGATGACGTGCTGGCCTGGCTCGGTGCCACTATTTACATGATCCAGAAGTGGTGCCAGGTAGGAAGCCGCTAGCTGGGGCTGGTTCCGTTCCCGATAGATTTCGATCAGTGCGCTGTTCTGCCAGCAGGAAATCAGCATGGGCTGACGCGGATCACTGTGATGTTGATCGACCCATTGGCGCACGGACGTGCAGGTTTCCAGCGCAGTATCAATGTCGCCACGATTGTATTGGATCCAGGCCAGCAGCCCACCGCTAGAAAGTACCGTGCTGGGTTTCCGCTCAACCTGGCCATAACGGACCGAGGATTTTAGTGCTTCTTCGGCATCAGCCAGGGCGCCCTTGCCATAGTAATCCAGACCCAGACCATAATAAGTCACGGACTTGAGGGGTATTCTCGTGTAGTCGATATCCCTCAGGACCTGTTGAGTCAGGTCGCTGGCACTTTTGTCGTCGCTCCGAGACCGGGCCAGGTAAGACCGTATTAGCGATATCTCGCTTTGCAGGCCAAGAGCACCTGCAGAATCCGGATGAGAATCGGCGACCCTCTTGTCCAGCATGTCTTCAAGCTCGGTGAGCAGAGGATCCAGCATATCGACCCGGTTGCCAAAGAACAGCGCCCAGACCTGAAGCATTAAGAGCTGGGGGCTTTCAGACAGAATGTCTCCGGGAAGCGAATCCAGCCAGTCCAGAACCTGGAGATGAAATCCTGCATGGATCAGGTTGTTTCCGTGCTCAGCCAGAACATTTGCCAGCCAGGACCAGTCCCGTTGCAGAACAATTTGGCCAATGGCTTCCTGGACGTGACCATGTGCCAGCAGCCATTCCACCACTCGCCGCCATTTGGATTCGGCCTGCTCAGGGTCAAGTTGTTTCGCCCGTTGTAATAATGCTTCCCGGAACAGGTCGTGATACCGGAACCACTCATTGCGAGTGTCCAGAGGAATAAGAAACAGGTTCTCGCGCAGTAATTGTTCCAGAAGCGCCTGACTGTTGGAGGCCTGACGGACGGCATCGCACAGTGATGCGCAAAGCCGAGGGCAGAATGCCGTATCGAGCAGGAAATCCCTGATAGGCCGGGGTTGCTGTTCCAGAACCTCGGATAGCACGTAGTCACTTATTTTTCGTTCGTCGACGTCCAATTGTGGTTTGGCGAACGGCTGGTCTTGCGACTCAAACCGACCGCCGGACAAGGCGGATAGCTGCATGGCGGCCACCCAGCCTTCCGTTCTGGCGCAAATGCGGCTCACTTCATGGTCGCTGAGCGTCAGGCCCATCGTATCCCGGAAAAAATCACGGCATTCCTCTTCTGAGAAAGCCAGGAGGCTGGGGTGAATTTCTTCAACCCAGCGACGCACACGCCATCTGGCGAGTGGCAACGCAGGTTCTGTTCTGGAGGTCAGAGTGACAAGCACTTCCGGGGGCAGGTAATCCAGGAAAAAAGACAGCTGTCGTTGGATCTGGGTGTCCTGGATAAAATGATAATCGTCCAGCACCAGGGACCAGGGTGCCTGATCCGACGTCAGCGCATTGATCAATGAGGTAATCGGGCCTTCAAGCTCCTGTAGACTGCACTGAGCAAGTTGCTGACGGCATTCTTCCAGACCTGTGAGGCCATTGGCCTCAAAAGCTCCAACCACGTATTGCCAGAAACGCCGGGGCTCATCGTCATGTTCATCAAGTGACAACCAGGCAGTGGGTCTTGTGGCGCTTGAACACCATTGGCAAACCAATGTGGTTTTACCAAAACCAGCCGGGGCAACCACCAGATTGAGCCGTTTCGTATCTGACCCTTCCAGCAATGAAGACAGGCGCTGCCGGTCAACAGAACGAGGATCGGGGGAAGGTCTCAGGAATTTAGTGGTTAGGAGCATCGGGTCTCTTGGGCGTCTTTGAACGTCGTTGAATACCGGTAACAGGTTCGATAGGGGATTGTGTGCTTTGTCACAGCCAAGTCAAGGGCAGCAGCGACGGTACCACCTCCGCATTTGGGTTGTAGGCTGGCTGCGTTTCTCCAGTTTTGGTCTAAACTGTGAAAAACAATCAGCGGTATACTCCAAAAGAATGAAAACAAATGTCCTTATACGTAAGATCCCACTACTGAGTTCAGGCGACATTGCATCCAGGCACGTCGATATTAGTTGGGAGTGGCACTGATAATGAAACTACAACAGCTACGGTATATCTGGGAAGTAGCGCACCACGATCTCAACGTTTCGGCGACCGCGCAGAGCCTGTTTACCTCTCAGCCCGGCATCTCCAAACAGATACGATTGCTGGAGGATGAACTCGGCCTCGAGGTGTTTGCCCGCAGCGGCAAGCATCTGACCCGTATCACGCCCGGTGGCGAGATTATTATCCGGGAAGCGGGCGAAATCCTTCGCCGCGTTGAGGGCATCAAAAAGATTGCCCAGGAATTCAGCAATCAGCGTCGTGGCGAACTGAGCATTGCTACGACGCATACCCAGGCCCGTTACGCCTTGCCCCCTATTATCAGCGGTTTCATCGAGGCGTTTCCGGAAGTCTCATTGCACATGCATCAGGGCACACCCATGCAGATCTCCGAAATGGCCGCCAATGGCGCTGTTGATTTTGCCATTGCCACGGAAGCGATGGAGCTGTTCAACGATCTGATCATGATGCCTTGCTATCGCTGGAATCGAAGCGTCATCGTTCCTAAAAACCACCCGTTGGCACAGGCTTCCGAGTTGTCGATTACGGAACTCGCGAAATACCCGTTGGTCACCTACGTTTTTGGTTTTACCGGTCGGTCCAAACTGGACGAAGCCTTTCAGGCTCAGGGGCTGACGCCGAAAGTAGTGTTCACCGCCGCGGATGCGGACGTTATCAAGACTTACGTTCGATTGGGTCTGGGGGTCGGTATTATTGCCAGTATGGCGTTCGACGAGGCCACGGATTCCGATCTGGTTGCCCTCGATGCCCGCAACCTCTTTCGTCCAAGCGTAACCCGCATCGGCTTCCGTAAAGGGACATTCCTGCGAGGCTATATGTACGACTTCATCCAGCGATTCGCTCCGCACCTGACCAGGGAAAGGGTGGATGAGGCCGTGAGTCACCAGGGCAGTCGATCAGAGATTGAGGATCTGTTCTCCGATGTGGATCTGCCCACCTACTGATAACTCGAGAACTGAAATAGCGTCCGCAACGACTAATCGTTGGCGATGATGTTGCCGGCGTGAAGCCCGCACTCTTTTTGCGTGGCTTCTTCCCACCACCAGCGGCCTTCGCGCTCGTGCTGGCCCGGCAGAATGGGCCTGGTACAAGGCTGGCAACCGATACTGACAAAGCCTTTGTTATGCAGTTCGTTGAAGGGAACTTCGCTCATGCGGATGTAGTCCCAGACCTCTTTTGAAGACCAGTTTGCCAGTGGGTTGAACTTCACCAGCTGCTTGTCTTCGGTGGAAAACGCGTCGTCAATCTGAACTACTGGTACATCGTTGCGGGTGCCAGGGCTCTGGTCTTTTCGCTGGCCGGTAATCCAGGCGTCCAGAGTGCTCAGTTTGCGGCGCAAAGGGTTTACCTTGCGAATGCCACAGCATTCCGAGTGGCCATCCTCATAGAAACTGAACATACCTTTGCGGGTTACCAGATCTTCAACTTCCTCGGCATCCGGAAATAGAAACTGGATGTTGATGCCATAGTGATTACGCACCTTTTCGAAGAACTCGTAGGTTTCGGCATGAAGGCGCCCGGTATCCAGTGAAAACACCTGCAGGTTGTCAGTAAGCCTGTGGGCGAGCTCAATCAAGGCAACGTCCTCAGCGCCGCTGAAGGAGATGGCAATATTGTCGTACTTCGCGAAAGCGGCCTTGAGGATGGCCCTTGGGCTCTGACCTTCCAGTTCGTTCTGCAACCCTGCAATGTCCGTCATTGAATCTGTAACCTGCACCAGTAAATGTGTGATTAATCTAACATTAAGCGGCCGGGGTCTGAAGGAATCCTAGCGTATAAGGATATAGCGCCTTGCCAACGGTGCATTCATGGCCGGTTTTTCTTATCATGTCGCCCTGAATTCACGTGCTGGCTTCTACCGGCAACGTCCAACATGAACAGGAGAATACTGTGGAACTGGCCTGCCTGGACCTTGAGGGTGTTCTGATCCCCGAAATCTGGATCGCATTTGCTGAAAAAACCGGCATCGAAGAACTCAAGGCGACGACCCGTGACATCCCTGATTACGATGTACTGATGCGCCAGCGCCTCAAGCTGCTGGACCAGCACGGCTTTGGGCTGCCACAGATTCAAGAAGTGATCGGCGAGCTTGACCCGCTGCCAGGCGCGCGGGAGTTTCTGGATTGGCTGCGGGAGCGCTTCCAGGTGGTCATTCTGTCGGATACTTTCTATGAGTTTGCCATGCCCTTAATGAAGAAGCTTGGCTATCCGGCGCTGCTGTGCCACAAACTGGAAGTGAGCGAGACCGGGCAGATTACCAACTACCTGCTGCGCCAGCGCGATCCAAAGCGCCAGTCAGTGCGTGCGTTCCAGTTGCTGAACTATCGTGTAATCGCGGCGGGTGATTCCTACAACGACACCACCATGCTGGGCCAGGCAGAAGCCGGGATTCTGTTCCATGCCCCGGAAAACGTGATTGGCGAATTCCCTCAGTACCCCGCGGTGCATGAGTTTGAAGATCTAAAGCAAGAATTCCTGAAAGCCAGTCAGGTCCATTCCGCAGATTGATCGAGTAATCGGGCAGACCTGTTCAGAACCGTCCGGAGCCATGGATGGCGGAGGCCGAGCGTACAGGGACGTATTTACAGCGTGTTCTGAACAGGTCTGCCCGATTACGAACCACCTCCGAGTGTCTCCAGAAATTCCATTAGCGATTTCACTTTGGTGAGGGTTTCCTGGTATTCACTTTCGGGATCTGAGTCAGCGACGATTCCTCCACCTCCGCAGCAATGAACAACGCCGTTATCGTCAGCGTAAAGCGTTCTGATGGCGATATTGCTCTCCAGTAAACCGTCCATGCTCCGATAAAACACCGAACCGCAATAGGGGCCGCGGTCGTGTGGTTCCAGTTCCCGGATGATTTCCATGGCCCGTATTTTTGGTGCGCCGGTGATAGAACCGCCCGGGAAGGCATCGAACAGGGCTTTCATGGGCGATACGCCCGGAGCCAGTTGGCAGCGAATGTGACTGACCAGATGATGAACGTTGCGGTAGGACTCAAGCGCAAAAAGACCGTCGACCTGAACGCTGCCATCGACCGCACTTTTGCTGAGGTCGTTTCGCAGTAAATCCACGATCATCAGGTTCTCTGCCAGGTCCTTTTCGGAATTCTGCAGCTCTCTGGCAAGGGCTTCGTCCTCACTTGGGTTGTGCCCCCGGGGGCGGGTGCCTTTAATGGGGCTGGTGGTCACCGTGTTGTTTTCAATTCGCAGAAACCGTTCGGGCGAGACAGAAAGAACGGCTGCGCCATCGCTGCGAATAAAGCCGCTATGGGGTGTCGGGTTGTTTTCGGCAAGGGCCCGGAAGGCCTGCCAGGGGTCTCCGGTGTAGGGAGCGGTAAATTCCTGGGATAAGTTGGCCTGGTAACAGTCTCCCGCTGCTATGTAGTCCCGCACTTTTTCTACGCTTGCTTCAAACTGGCTTTTGTCCTGGCGAGCCTGAAAAGGACTGAGGGTTTTCCAGGACATTGCGATAGGAGCAGTAGGCGTTGTTTGCCAGGCGTCGAGTCTTTCGCGAAGCCAGTGAGGAGCCCCAGGGTGAACCCATAAGCAGTGCGAACCGGTAGGGCGGTCATAGCTTGCCATCCACAGGTAGAGGCCTGCGTTGATAAGGGGCGCGGGCATCTTTCGTCTATGGGTGTGTAGTCTGGTTTCGACTTCATGCCCGAATTCGTAACTTATAAAACCGATCCAGCCACCTTTCAGGCAACCGGCGTTATCAGAAACAGGTAGGGAAAAGGGCTCAAGACTTTCTTCGATCAGATTCGCTATTGAATCTGGACCACATGGTTTATTGCTATCGAAAGAGCGGCTCAGTTTCTCACTCGCGAGGGCTGAAAACCCCGTCAGTTGCCCCCGGTTATCTCCCTTACCGACGCTGCCAAGGTATACAAAATCATTTTCCTGAGATGCGTGGGAAAGAAGTCTTTCGTAAATCTCCGGTTCGATCGGAATGCAGTCAGCGTGACTCAATGTGCCCTCGGGAAATTGGAAAGAATGATAAGCCGGCCACAAAAATGCCGTTGTAGGCACCATATGGCAATTGCTCTAATGGCAGGCCTGCCGCAACGGCCGGAACTGAAGCCATGACTATCTTACCTTATTGTCTTCGCTTCTGGTCCAGATACGACAAATACAAACATACAAAGAGAAAGAGGTTTTCCTATGCCAATGAAACAGATTTTTGCTGCCCTGATTTTCGCTGGATGTGTTTTTGGTGTTCAGGCGCAGGAGGGAACCGAAAATCTGGTGATGCCATCCCCGGAGGAAGCCAGGAAGGAAGCGCAGGCGAATACAAAATACCTGGCCGCCCAGTCGCTCAAGAAGGCAAAAGCGCTTCTGGATGCCTATGGCGAGTTTGCGCCTTTTGGTGCAGGGATGTTTCAGGAGGGGGAGGTCAAGTACGTCTGGGCGATCAAGCCAGGTGAAAGCACCGAAGGTGTTAATCCGGTCATGGTCTTGAATGCGGTGAGAAGGGCGCTTTCCAGTCAGGCGCAAGCAGGTCGAATTCTCGGTTCTGCTGTCGTCTACCAGTACCAGAAAGAGGTGGATGGCGAGACTCAACTTCAGATCAATACCGAGCTCGAGTACCTGAATGGCTACGCAGAAGTGATCGCCACGCAGTATGAGCAGGGTGAGGACGGCATCGAATACACCACCTCCGGTAGCCAGTCGTTTGAAGCAAAGGTGTTTGCGGGTTTCGGTAGCACCGGTTCCGCAGAGCAGTGAGGTCGGTTTCTCGCACGCAGAAAGCATGTAATGTCGACTGGTTCAAATTGTTACGGTTTGTATAAATTACGTCAGATTGTGTGCGCGAAATCTCAGAAAATAGGGATAAGCTCTGGGAAACTGACTCTGCGGTTTGGAGAAAGCCGCACACAAAAATAGAAATATCCTTCAAGGAGAAACAAATGAAAGGCCTGAAAAAAATTGCATTGTGTTCAGCAGTGGCCCTGGCGCCATTTGCCGCTAACGCCGAAATGACCGCACTTGACGACTCTGCCATGGGTTCAGTGACTGGTCAGGCTGGTGTGACCATCGACCTGTCTGCCAACGTTTCTATCGGCGAAATCGCGTATCAGGATCAGGGCTTCCTGGCTCTCTCCGGCGTTAGCCTGACTGGCCAGGCTGGCAGCGATCTTGACGACATTCGTCTGACTATCGACGTAGCTGGTGACGGCACAGATCTTGGCAATACAGCCATGGCTAGTGCGTACCTGGGCGCCGACGCTCTTCCTACTCATAATGACGTGGCCGTTGATGACGGCGACCTGGTTATTTCGCTGCGCTCGCAGTCTGGTAACCCTGTCGACTTCAACCTGGGCATCGACTCTGTAGCCCTGGGCGGTTCAGGTTCTACCATCGGTGACGTAGCTGGAAGCGGCGGAACTGTTCTGGTCTCTAACCTGAGCCTGGACGGTTTGATCGGTCCTGTCGACATCGTGATTGATGGTTCATCAAACAACATGAACATCAACGCTTACTTCAACGCTGACGGTAACATCGATATGCCGTTTATTGGCACCAGCTTCGACCTGTACATTGGCAACAAGCGCGGCGGAGGTGCTGGACCATTTGCTCACGCCCAGGCTGATGTTGGTGTAACTCAAAACGCAGCGGGCGAAGATGTTCTGGGCGTTAACGTCACAGATTTCTCCGCTGACGTCGACCTGGAGAACATCAACACTGGTGGCACTGCTAGCATCGGTAGCCTGTACATGACCGATCTGGTTGTGACTGCCGACATGAAGATCTACGGTCACTAAGACGTAGGGAATCAGGATACGCAAGTAACCTGAGAAGAGGCGCCCCAGCCCGTTTGGGGCGCCTTTTTTCGTTTTGGCTCAACGAGGAAAGTCCGGAGCTGCTATGTCCACTCGAATGAATAAAATAGTCCGTCTGGTTCTATTGCTCGGCGTGTCTTCAGGCGCCTATGCAGAAATGGAATCGATTGAGGATGGTGAGCTGTCGAAAGTGACAGGTCAGAGTGGCCTGACCATTGACTACAGTGGTCAAGTGTCGATGCAGGAGTTCCGTTACGAAAACGACGGCGAATACGTCGCTGAAGACATTCGTTCTGGTGGCGCAGGCCTGACAGACGCAGGTATGGCTGCTGGTTACGGTGACAATTTTGATAACGCCAGGCTGACATTTGATGTTGCATCAGATGGCGGGCTGGATGTGCTTTGGCAGTCCCAGAATGGTCAGCCGATCGACTGGGGCCTGGATGTGGGTCGCGTTGCGTTGGGCGATGGCAATCCGGGGCCGAAGACACCTGTATTCAACGGGCTTCAGGCGTGGGGCTTTTTACAAACGGCACAGCACAGCGTGCTCTCTGCGTCTCTGTCTGGTATTGGTCGCGATGTTTCCTACAATTACCTCGCGTTTACCGTTGAGAACCTTAAAACAACCAAAAACCGCCGAACTATCGGTATCGAGGGCGGCTATATCGAAAGCCCGGATTTTGCCGGTAATTCCGTGGACGATATGGACCTGACCGATCAGATTCCATCCTGGGCGGGCGCCCAGAGAGCAAGGTCAACCACGCCGATGGATGATATCCGGGCTGGCTTCGCAGCGTCAGAGTACACTGTGTACTCTCTGGCCGCAGGAGAGCAGGGCGCAGTAAGTGATACCCTGGCCATTGAGGTATCCGGATTTGCTGCCGACATTGGCGCTCAGAATATTTCGGTTGGAACGGCCGATATGGGGCGAATGGCCTTGGACAATCTTCAGATTTCAGACACCATCATTACCCTCAAACCCTGAGTCCCAGAATAAACCCCAGGGCTATGCGATAGCCCTGGTTCCGCGGAGGGCAAAACAAGTCCCGCGAGTCATGCTTACTGGTCTGGTACTTTTATCGACAAATCGAAGCCGCCGCCTGGGCGCGGAACGAGGGAAATTGGTCCTTCGTTAATGGCTCTGGGTACCTGAATGTTATCGATACCCGGTGGGCTACCGATGCCAAAGTTCAGATTCTCGCCATCGTAATTGATGCCCAACTGGTTGTTCAGAAAGTTCTGTGTGAAAGGCTCGTCGGGAATCTCTGCCTGTTGCCCAAATATAATCGGCGGAATCTGTGGAGTGAATTCTCGCTGAGGCTGGGCTCGGGCCAACTCTTCCTGGGATAGCGCCAGTGCTCTTCTCAGGAACTCCTCTTCAGCGCTTTGCAGCGCATCCAACTTTCCTTCCTGTTCCAGACGTGCCAGTGCTTCCCGGTAGGCCTCTTCTTCGGCTTCCGTTAATACGGGTTCGCCTGGGGAGATCGTGAGGGTTTGAAGAACTCTTTCGCGTTCTTCCTGTCGCTCTTCTGAGTCAGGACGAACCAGAATGAGCGCGGAATCTTCAACGTAAGTTTCTACCATTTCATCCGAGGAAAGTGTTTTTACACCGGATAAGACAGGCGCGCTGATCAATACGCCAAGCCCCAGAGATGCAGTGGACAGATACTTGAGCCTGTTCATGACTTTGCCTCGATTCATCGTGATTAAATACTTTGACTAGTATTCGCTGCTGATTAGTCTAATTCAAGGGCTCCCACGCAGGTTTGTGATCAATTGCCGTGTTAATCGAGTATTGTTTTGTTAGCCCCTGTGAATTCCGTCTGTGAGTGACCAACAACGAGTAACATCCTGAATGACAATGAACAGCCGAATACAAAACCGTTGGCAACGGTGGGTGAATCATCGTATCCCCCGTCGCGACCATCAGATTCTTGGCCAACGTAATATTTTTATCCTGCCAACGGGCGCTGGGCTCGTATTTGGGCTGCTTCTTCTGATCATGCTGATTACAGCCATCAACTACCAGAACAGTCTGATTTACCTGCTTACATTTATCCTTGGGGCTGTCTTTGTAGCAGCCATGCATCAAACCCATAAAAATCTGGCGGGCCTTGATATGGTCTTGCTGAAAGGTGGGGAAGGTTTTCCGGGCGAAGCGGTCAGTTTTCTGTTTCGGGCCAGTGTCAAAGGTCACGATTCATTGGCTATATCTCTGATTTGCGAGGGCTCACAGGTTGAGCAGCAACATGTGTTGCAGGGAGAGTCCAAGGAAATACCGCTTATGGTGTATCCGAGCAGGCGAGGATATATAAGGCCGGACAGAGTCCGCGTCGAGTCCCGCTTTCCTTTCGGCTTGCTGAAGGCCTGGTCATGGCTTCGGCCAGAGTCGTTCGGCATTGTCTATCCCAGGCCTTTGCCTGCGCCCGACGCGCAAAGTACCGTTCAGGATGGCGACCAGGCATCTCAATCCCGCTCACTCGATGGCAACGATCATGCTGATTTCAGGCCCTGGAGAGAGGGTGATTTAAGTCAGCGTGTACTCTGGAAGCGGTTTGCCCGAACGGGAGAGATGGTCATTGCAGATTGGGAGGGCGAACAGGGAAGCCCGCAATGGCTGGATTACGATGCCTTTCAGGGCGTTGATCGAGAGCTCCGGTTGAGTTACCTCGCATCACAGGTACTTGAGCGCATGAAAACGAAACAACCGTTTGGTCTGAGCCTTCCTGGGCAGGCGATAGATCCTGACGTCGGCTCTGTACACGGAATCCGTTGCCTGAAAGCCCTCGCGGTCTTTGGGCTGGAAAAGCCCAGAGAAGGTGAAAATCTGCCATTCGGCACGCGCAGGACCGATTCAGCCAGGTATGCCTCCAGTGAGCTCAACAGAGGCACCGGATCATGATTCGCAGAATGCTCCGCGGCTCAGCCGCTACAGCAGCACCACAGTTGATCCCCGGTGCCGCCCTGATCTGGTTAATGGCAGCGTTCGCTCTTTTACTTGTGCCGCAGTGGGACCGGTTGCCAATATGGCTAATGGTGAGCTGTGTGCTGCTGGCGGCGTGGCGCTGGCTGGCTCAGAAAGGCAGGCTCAGGCTGCCCGGGAAATGGTCCAGGGCCGGATTGATGGTGGTTCTGGTAGCTATCTACATAGCGACGGTTCAGGGCCGCTTTACCGTCGATACTGCGGCCTCGTTCTTCGTGTTGGCCGTAGGCCTCAAATGGCTGGAAACCCGCACCGTCCGGGATTTCTATGTGTTGTTGTTTATTCTGATCTACCTCAGCTCGGTCAATTTCCTGTTCCATCAGGAGATACATTGGACGGCGGTAAATCTGGCGTCGGTCCTGCTGATGTTCATTGGTCTGCAGGTGTTGAATGCCCCGGAGGCACCCGCTGCGGCCAGGTCCGGTTGGAAGCGACTTGGCATGATGTTTCTGAAAACCTTGCCCATTGTCGTTCTGTTGTTCGTGTTTTTTCCCCGAATGTCGCCACTTTGGAGTGTTCCATTGGTCTCCGGGGAAGCACGCTCGGGTATCAGTGACACCATGACCCCGGGTGACATTTCCAGTCTTGCCCAAAGCAGCGAGCGAGCTTTTCGTGTCACTTTTGGTGATGACATTCCCGCCCATCGCGATCGTTATTGGCGAGGGTTGTTCCTGGATCGACTTGACGGCGAAACATGGCGTCAGAGCCGCGGGCAGCCTTTCAGACGACCCGGGCGGGTGGCGGTGGACGGGGGCATAGGTGAGCTTCAACCCAATGAATATGACGTGCTTCTGGAGCCGACTGATCAGACCTGGGCCTACGCACTCAAGGGTTCGTCCGCTGTATCAAGTAATGTGAAAAAGAACGAAAACGGTCTTTTCCGCTTTGACAGGCCTGCAGACACGACTGTGCGCTATCGTTTATCCCTCGACTCGGACGGTACTGATCGGGCCGGACGACTTGGTAATGCCAGGCAATATCTGCAGTTGCCTATCACTGGAAACCCCCGGGCCCGCGAATTGGCACAAACCCTGAAAAGCCAGGCTTCGTCTCCGCGGGATTTTGCCAATGCCTTGCTCTCGCGGTTTCGGGATCAGCAATACTTCTATACCCTGAGGCCTCCGCAAATGCCCCGGGATGGCATAGATGCGCTTCTGTTTGACAGCAAGCGGGGCTTTTGCGCCCACTACGCTGGCGCGATGACGTTTCTTCTGAGAGCTGCGGGCATTCCCTCCAGGGTGGTTGTGGGTTACCAGGGTGGGGAGCCCGGCGCTGACAACGACTACCTCATAGTACGTCAGTACGATGCCCATGCCTGGGTTGAAGCCTGGATGCCCGACACGGGGTGGACCCGCTTTGATCCCACGGCAGCGATCTCGCCGGAGCGCATTGAATCCGGATTGCGAGAAGCGGTCCAGGAAGAGGGCTCGTTCCTCGAAAATGACTGGACCTCCCCGCAGCGATACGGTGACATGGCGGTATTGCAATGGGCGTCACTGCAGCTTGATAAAATCAATTATCAGTGGCAACGCTGGGTCGTAGGCTACCAGGGCCAGTCTCAAATGGATTTGATGTCCAGGCTGCCGGGAGGATTCAGCCTGAAGGAGTTAGGCTACGTAACTGCAGCGCTTGTCGGGGGTGCATTGTTGCTCGCAGGAGTCTTCTCTGCGCTGCAGGGGCGTTCTTTCGGCCGGCGGGACCCTTTTTCGAGGCTGTTAATGCGGTGGAATAACCTGTGTCAGGAGGCAGGCGTGCCGGCCCGCCATGGAGAAACGCCGTCCCAGCAGGCATCACGGCTTGCCAAGGCACAGCCAGCCGCGGCGACTTCGGCCCTGACTTTTGCCCGGTTGGTGAACAAATATTACTATGCATCAGACCAGCGTTTCGGTGCCCCCGAAGATTTCGGACGAATGAAACGGTTGCTGGCAACCTTGAAAAAACAGGTCAGACGGAACCGAGGCCGTCACTCATGACCGACTACAGTGGTTCCTGAATTATGCCCATCGAATCCATGGCCTGGCTGAATGCTCCCTGGGAGCGAATTCGTCAGATGTTCGCTGAAAACAGATTGCCTCATGCGCTATTGCTCACAGGCGAGCAGGGCGTTGGCAAGCGAATTTTTGCTGATGAACTGGCCGCCCTGTTGATTTGTGATCGTCCGGATATCGCCAGCGGGAATCGCTGTGGTAGCTGCAAGCAGTGCGAGCTAGTTTCTGCTGGCACCCATCCGGATATTCGCCGCTATGCCCCTGAAAAGAGCCGGATGATCAAGATTGACCAGATCCGATCGCTCGCGGGCTTTGCTGTGGCCTCACCACAGGTGGCTGCGCGTAAAATCGCGATGATTGATCGTGCCGACCAGCTGAACATCAATTCCGCGAATGCTTTGCTGAAGACCCTGGAAGAGCCGGCTGATGACGTGGTGCTGATTCTGCTGCAGGAGAGTGGCCGACCCATTCTCCCGACCATCCGTTCTCGCTGTCAGACTCAGAATCTGCCTACGCCCAATATGGAGCAGGCAAGGATCTGGCTTGATCAGAAGCTGGATGAGCTGGATCCCGACGCACGACCAGATCAGAACCAGAAGGCCAGAGCTCTCAGGCTTGCCGCCAATGCACCGCGGCTGGCTCTCGAGTATCTGACGGAAGATTTTCTATCGGTTCGTGACGAGGCATTCGACCAGTTCAGACGTTTCATGAAAGGCCAAGTTTCCGTGGGTGAGGCTGCAAAACCGTTCAAGACTCTGGGCCTTGAGGCTTCACTGTGGCTGTTCGAAGGATGGGCGGCCGATCTGGCTAGATTGGGTGCAGGTGGCGTTGCCAGGGACGAGCAGGCTTCGGATATGTTGGATTTTCTGGCAAAGAATAACCCGGTCTGGCGGGCCCATGAGCTTATTGATCTGATCCACGAGTCACGGTCAGCAGGAGTGTATAACGTCAGTGTAGAGCTTGAGGCAAGCCGATTACTGATTGCCTGGCAGAAGCTGATGCCAGTGAAGCGGGCGGGGTAGTCTAGGCAGCCGTTAAAAAGTGCTGCTATGATTGCGAAATATCGAAAGTTTTAACACAGGTGTATTCTATGGGCCCGGGTTTCGGAGCACGCAGTGGTATTCTCACCCTGACTATCAAGGACAAAGCGGTCCTTTACGCGGCCTACATGCCTTACATCCGTCAGGGCGGTCTGTTTATACCTACCCAGAAGCAGTATCAGTTAGGCGATGAAGTGTTTCTACTTCTGAATCTCATGGACGAACCAGAAAAAATACCCGTTGCGGGAAAGGTTATCTGGATTACGCCGAAAGGCGCCCAGGGCAACCGGGCTGCGGGTATTGGCGTTCAGTTTAATGGTGATGATGAAACTGCACGCACTAAAATTGAATCCTACCTGGCAGGGTCTCTGACCTCGGACCGTCCCACCCACACAATGTAAGGCCTTCAATGAATGAGGTACTCCAGGGTGCGGCACCTGATTCTGATTCTTTGTCCGGGCAGGGCGTCGCTCCGCACGAAATAGACTGGCCTTTGCGTCATCTCTCCCTCGCTGGTCTTCATTGGCCCGCCGTTTCCCAGAAAAACAAAGTTCCGGTTCTGATGGTTCATGGCTGGCTGGATAATGCCATGTCTTTTGCAAAGCTTGCTCCGGCGATTGCCGAAGACAGGGACGTGTTTGCACTTGATCTGGCAGGCCACGGTAAATCAGGGCACAGGGCCGCAGGGCAGGGCTATCCCTTGCCTGACTACGTGGCCGATCTGGCCGAGCTGGTGGCGAATCACTTCGACAAGGAAGCCTATCCGCAAGGCATTGATCTGGTGGGCCATTCATTGGGCGGCATCATTTCGCTGTTTTACGGCGCGGCTTTTCCCGAGCGAGTACGCCGTCTGGCAATGATTGACAGTCTTGGGCCGCTCAGCCGGGAACCGTCTGAGGTGATTCCTCAGCTCCGCAAAGCGATCAGGAAGCGGTTGGCGGGGTCAGGCGAACCGGTTGTCTATTCGAGTGTGGAAGAGGCTGCCAGGGCGCGGGAAGGGGGAATGATTCCTCTGTCACATCAGGCTGCCATGTTGCTTGTGCCCCGAAATCTGAAGCAGTTGAATAAAGAGGGCGAGGAAAAGTTTCAGTGGTCCACTGATGCAGAATTGAGGTATCCCTCAATGATGATGATGGACGAAGCCCAGGTCACGGCATGCCTGAACGCGGTGAAACTTCCCGTTGGATTTTTACGGGCAGAGAAAGGCCTGCTTGCTAGCCGGCCCGAACTTGATCACCGTATTGATGCCATCAAGGGGCTGGAACTTGTATCTGTGCCTGGTGGTCATCATTGTCATCTCGAGGGCGATGTACGCCCAGTTATTCACGCAGTGAGGAATTTTATTGATGTGTCTTAAGCGTGCCGCGGCCCTGGTGTTGTCCATGATGCTGGCAGAGACTGTGTTGGCCAACCAATTGCCACCCGAGCCTTTTGAGGAATCGGTGCTGGAGGAGAAGGTAACGCTGTCCTCTCCGGGGCGTTTGGTGCTTTTTAGTCCGGTTCGGGAGGTGAATAACGAGATTCGCTCGGCCTCAATGGCCAGATTGCCGATCAAAGGTTCTGGCCATCTTTACCGCATTCTCGAAGGTGCCAGCCGTGAAGAGGCCCGCGACCATTACCTTCGCAGGCTGAAGGCTCGAGGTGCCCAGATAATTTTCGAATGTTCGGGACGTGGCTGCGGTCGCAGTAACGTGTGGGCCAATCAGGTCTTCGAGCAGTCTAATCTCTATGGACGGGATGAAAACCAGGACTATCTGATTGCCGGATCGATTGACGAGAACGGTAAGCCGTCGCTGACATTGATTTATACAGTGACTCGAGCGAACAAACGTGAGTATGTGTGGGTGGAACAACTTGAATCTCCCCCAGGCACCTCGATACCCGGTCTGGGCACTGCCAGCGCCAGAATAAAAGGCCCTGTTCTGGTGCCATGGAAGGGCAGCATTACTTACAATTTCGAGTGGACCGCGACTGACCGTCGACTGGTGAACGAATGGGCCGGTCTTGAGGGCGCGGAAGTGGTTCTGGTGGGATATAGCGAACTGGGGGAAAACGAAACTCTGGAAGATGCCATGAAGAGGGCTGGCCGGGCGGTCGATTCGCTGTCTCGGGTGCTTGTGAAAAGTGGGGTATCTGAAAGTCAGCAGAAACGCATCATCGCAGGGCCGTCGATCGTTATTCCAAACCCGGACCGCCAGGGAAATCGGGTAGAAATCATGGTTATTACGAGGTGAATAAGTGAGCATGACGGGTGAGCGCAAAACCGTTGCGTTAACTTTGGGAAGCGGTGGCGCCCGGGGGTATGCCCACATTGGCGCCATTGAGGTTCTGCAAGAGCGGAATTACGACATTATCGCCATTTCTGGCTGTTCGATGGGAGCATTGGTGGGCGGTGTCTACGCGGCGGGCAAGATGAAAGACTACAAAGACTGGGTAACCGGCCTTGGTCAGTTCGATGTGCTCAAGCTTCTGGACGTCACATTCAACTCGATGGGTGCGATCCGCGGAGAGAAAATTTTCTCGGTGGTGCGGGATATGATTGGCGATATACGTATCGAAGATTTACCAATTGCCTACACCGCCGTTGCCACAGACTTGCTCGGTCACAAAGAAGTCTGGTTCCAGGAAGGTCCTCTGGACCAGGCGATCAGGGCTTCCGTTGCCATCCCATCAGTAGTGACTCCGCTCGTGCTCAACGGCCGTGTTCTGGTAGATGGTGCCGCACTGAACCCTCTGCCTATTATCCCGACGATTTCATCCCATGCTGATTTGATTGTCGCCGTGAACCTCAGTGGCGAGGACGATCGCCGCAAGCGAATCGCCGACGCCGCCATTGAGGCAAGCCTTGCAGAATCGGACGAGGACGAATGGACAGAGAAGCTTCGGGATAAGGCATCGCGCTGGTTCGACCTGGACACGCTGAAAACGTTGTCCGCGTGGCGTGACAAAGGCCTGGGTGATGAATCCTCTACAGAGGACAAGCTTGGGCATGCCCTCGCAAGGAAAGAGGCCGAAAAGAAAAAAGCAACGTCGAAGCCTGCCAGCAAAAAGAAAGAAGACTACGAAACGATCGACTGGAACAAATTGGGTATCGGTAAGTTCGATGTGATGAACCTGACCATCGAAACCATGCAAAGTGCCCTGGTTCAGTACAAAATTGCCGGATACCCGCCGGACTTGCTGGTGAATGTCCCGAAAAATGCCAGCCGCAGTTACGATTATCACCGTGCGCCAGAGCTCATTCAGCTTGGCCGGGAGAGAATGGCTGCGGCGTTGGATCGGTACGAGCAGGATCAAAACAGTTCTGGCCCTCTCGCCCTCTAAGCGCTGGCCCTGAGTTTAGACGCGGTGCTGTAGGGCGCGACCGAAAACGCGTATAATCCCCGCTCAATTTTCAGTAACAGGACGTTTCAGTGACTGCCGTTGCCGACGATCTCCAGACCATTCGTGATTATCTGCGCTATGTGTGTTCCCGTTTTGCAGAGTCACCGCTGTTTTATGGTCATGGCACCGACAATGTCTGGGATGAAGCGGTTCAGCTCGTCATGCGGTCATTACACCTGCCGCTCGAGAACAATACCCTGTTTCTGGATGCTCGGCTGACCAAGGCTGAAAAAGAGCTGATACTTCAGCGTCTGTCCCGCCGAGTCGATCAGCGGGTGCCTCTTGCCTATCTTCTCGGAGAGGCCTGGTTTATGGGGTTGCCGTTCTTTGTTGATGAGCGGGTGCTGGTGCCCAGATCGCCTTTGGGAGAGTTGATTCAGAACGGTATACAACCCTGGCTTGGTGACCGGTATCCGGAGCGGATTCTGGATCTGTGCACTGGTAGTGGCTGCATCGGCATTGGGGCCGCCCTGGTATTTGAGGAAGCGGAAGTGGATCTGTCGGATCTATCAACCGATGCGCTGGAGGTGGCTGCCATTAATATCGACACCCACGATGTGTCCGATCGCGTCAGCACCATCCAGTCAGACGTATTTGATCGGATAGAAGGGCGATACGATCTGATTATCAGCAATCCGCCTTACGTGGATGCCGAAGATATGGCGGATATGCCAGCCGAATTCAGGCATGAGCCTGAGCTGGGCCTGGCTGCCGGCGAGGATGGATTGGATATTGCCCATAAAATATTGTCCGGGGCTGCCGATCATTTGAATCCCGGCGGACTGCTGATTGTTGAAGTAGGTAATAGCTGGCCAGCTCTGGAAGCAGCGTATCCGGATCTTCCCTTTACCTGGCTCGAATTTGAACATGGCGGTGACGGGGTATTCCTTCTCACTGCGGAAGATCTGGAGCAGGTTAGGTCCTGACTTAAACACGATTCTCATAAAACCTATTTAAGATACTGATATGTCTGGAAACAGCTTTGGAAAATTGTTCACGGTAACCTCTTTTGGCGAAAGCCATGGTGCTGCCCTGGGTTGCATCGTAGATGGTTGCCCTCCCGGGCTTGAACTTTCTGAAGCTGATCTTCAGGGAGATCTGGACCGGCGCAAACCCGGTACGTCGCGACACACCACCCAGAGGCGGGAGGCCGATGAAGTCCGGATTCTGTCCGGCGTGTTCGAAGGAAAAACCACAGGCACGCCAATAGGCCTGGTGATCGAAAACACGGATCAGCGCTCCAAGGATTACTCCAAAATTGCCACGCAGTTCAGGCCTGCCCACGCGGATTACACCTACATGCACAAGTATGGCGTGCGGG
Source organism: Marinobacter sp. CHS3-4 (assembly GCF_030053415.1). Classification (GTDB taxonomy): domain Bacteria; phylum Pseudomonadota; class Gammaproteobacteria; order Pseudomonadales; family Oleiphilaceae; genus Marinobacter. Next base: position 372,282 of record NZ_JASGBJ010000002.1, on the reverse strand, counting down.
ACTATCGGGGAGGTGGTCGATCGTCAGCCCGTGAAACAGCGATGCGAGTGGCGGCAGGCGCCATTGCACGCAAATACCTGCACCAGCGCCTGGGCATCAAGGTTCGTGGTTATCTGTCTCAGCTCGGGCCCATCCGCGCAGAGCAATTTGACTGGGATCAGGTGAACCAGAATCCGTTTTTCTGCCCGGATGCATCGAAAGTGTCCGAGATGGAAAACTATATGGACGCACTGCGAAAAAGCGGTGATTCCATTGGAGCTCGCATCAATGTTGTTGCTGACGGGGTTCCGCCAGGGCTGGGCGAGCCGATTTTTGATCGACTGGATGCGGATCTGGCTCACGCGCTGATGAGCATCAACGCCGTAAAGGGTGTCGAGATTGGTGCTGGTTTTGACTGCGTTGAGCAGAAAGGGACGGAGCACCGTGACGAGCTGACGCCCGACGGCTTTTTGTCGAACCAGGCCGGCGGCGTTCTGGGCGGCATTTCCTCCGGTCAGCCGATTCTGGCCAGTATTGCCCTCAAGCCGACTTCCAGCCTCCGTATTCCAGGCCGCAGTATTGATGTGGACGGAAATCCGGTGGAAGTGATTACCACAGGGCGTCATGATCCCTGTGTGGGCATTCGTGCAACCCCGATCGCCGAAGCGATGATGGCCATCGTACTGATGGATCATTACCTCAGACACCGGGGCCAGAACGGCGACGTAACCGTGTCAACGCCTGACATCGGCCAGTCCTGATACCACAGAACGGAGGCAGTACCATCTACTGGCGGCTATCGAACCTCTACTTCTGGTTTTTTGCGCTACTGGGCGGTTTGCTACCGTACTGGTCCCTGTACCTTGAAGGGCGGGGCTTTTCCTACCTTGAAATTGCCACGCTGATGGCAACGATTCAGTTGACCAAGATCGTTGCGCCCAGCCTCTGGGGTTGGCTCGGCGATCGCACCGGCCAGCGTGTGAGGCTGGTAAGGGCTGGCGCGCTGATCGGATCGCTGTTTTTCGCCGGCGTGTTCATGGAGCCCGGTTTTTACGGGTTGTTGCTGGTCATGCTGGCCTTCACCTTTTTCTGGAACGCGATTCTCCCGCTTTATGAAGTGATCACCCTGCGCACACTGGGCACTGCCAAAGAAAAATATGGCAAGGTGCGGCTCTGGGGGTCGGTTGGGTTCATTGGCGCCGTGGCTTTGGTGGGCGCCATTCTGGACTACGTGCCTGTCACGAATTTGCCCTGGCTTCTGTTGCCGGTGTTTGCCGGCATCGCGGTCTCTGCCTTTCTGGTTCCCTCGGAACGTGGCGAGCGGAAACCTCCTGCCCCTAAAGGCAGCTTGAAAGCGATCGTCACACACCCTGCGGTGATGACCTTTTTCTTGATGAATTTCCTGCTTCAGGTGTCGCACGGCGCCTACTACACCTTTTTCAGTATCCACCTGGAACAGCATGGATACGGCAAGCTTTCCATTGGATTGCTCTGGTCGTTAGGTGTGCTGGCGGAAATCGGTCTGTTTCTTGTGATGCACCACCTTACCCGACACTTCACAGTTCGTCAGATTGCCATTTCAGCCCTCGCGCTTACCATGATTCGCTGGATTCTGATTGCGGAAGTGACGGACCTGGTGTTTGTCCTGATTTTCGCCCAATTGCTTCACGCAGCGTCTTACGGCGCCTTGCACGCCATTTCCGTGCAGTACATTCAGGGATTCTTCGGAAAGCACCATCATGGCCAGGGGCAGGCTCTATACAGCGGGCTAACTTTCGGAGCGGGCGGGGCGATTGGTGCCTGGTTATCCGGATTCCTGGTGGATGGCTTTCACACGTCAGCCGCGTTCTGGGGTGGTGCTGTGGCCATGGCCATTGCCATCGTGTTGACCTGGTGGGGCCTGCGTCCGCCACCTGCCGAAACAGACGAATCAGCGTAATTCCGATGCGATTTTCAGAAGGGCCCGGGCCTGCGGGCTGAGGGTTCGGCCGACCAATCCGATGCCTCCGAGCAAGCGGCTGACCCTCGGCTCCATTGGCAGCCGAACCAGGGTCGAGTCCATCATGTTTACCGGCAGAACGCTCCAGCCAAGCCCGACACCTGCCATCACCTTGATGGTTTCCATGTAGTTGGTTGGCATCTGCAGTTTCAGGGTTAGCCCCTGATCCAGGAACAATCGGCTGACCGTTCGGTAGGTTGCGGTTCCCGCCTCCGGCAACAGGGCGTCGTAACGGGCGAGATCAGTGAGCGTCGGCTGTTCCAGGTTTGCCAGCGGGTGTTCAGGCGACACCACGAACGCCATCGTATCTTCCCAACGAACCTGAACTTCAAACGAATGGCTCATGCTTTCACTGAGGGTGACGAACGCGAGCTCGGCTGTCCGCTTCTCCATCTGATCCAGTGCGCTCTCGGAATCCATAAATTTAAGTTCCAATGAAACGTCCGGGAACTCACGGTTCAGTCTCCGCAGCCAGGCCGGTAAATGGTGCAGGCCAATGTGATGACTGGCGATCACCGACAGGCGTCCGGCGACGGTGTCTCGCTTATCCGACAACGCCAATTTGGCATTGTGGACTTCATCAATGATCCTGCGGGCATGGGGCAGCAGCCGGGCGCCGGCATCGGTCAGTTGAATCTGCCGGTTGCTTCGGTCGATCAGCCGGTTCCCAGCCAGGCTCTCCAGTGCAGAAAGCCTTTTACTGATGGCCGGTTGGGTCAGGTGCAATCGTTCGGCGGCTTCCGAAAACGATTCCTGGTCAATGATGGTCACGAACGCTTCAAGAAGGTGGGCATCCATCGCTTTATCTCTCGTGCATTCCTATATGGAATGGTATCTATAAAAAACATGAATTGAGGTTATTCTGCGGGCTGCGGTAATATTGGTCAAACAATCCCGATACCAACACAGTGAGAGAGAGTCATGGCGGGCAAAACCTTATACGACAAATTATGGGACGATCATCTTGTCAAGCAGCGGGATGATGGTTCTGCACTGATCTATATCGATCGCCAGTTGCTCCATGAAGTCACCTCGCCTCAGGCCTTTGAAGGTCTCAGGTTGGCAGGCCGGAAACCGTGGCGCCTGGATGCCAATCTGGCCACGCCGGACCATAACGTACCTACAACCGATCGAGAGCGGGGTGTTGAAGGGATCGTTGATCCGGTTTCCCGGATTCAGGTGGAAACCCTGGATAAGAACTGCGACGAGTTCGGCATTCTGGAATTCAAGATCAAAGATCAGCGCCAGGGCATTGTGCACGTGATCGGCCCCGAGCAGGGCGCTACGCTGCCTGGAATGTCTATTGTCTGTGGTGACTCCCATACCTCGACTCACGGTGCCTTTGGCTGCCTTGCCCACGGCATCGGCACGTCAGAAGTCGAACATGTGCTGGCCACTCAGTGTCTGGTTCAGCAAAAAATGAAGAACATGCTGGTCAAGGTGAATGGCAAGCTTGGTCCGGGGGTTACTGGCAAAGACGTGGTGTTGGCGATTATCGGCAAGATCGGTACCGCTGGCGGTACCGGATATGCCATCGAGTTTGGTGGCGAAGCCATTCGGGACCTTTCCATGGAAGCCCGCATGACCATTTGTAATATGTCGATCGAGGCCGGTGCACGTGTCGGGATGGTCGCGGTGGACCAAACCACCATTGATTACGTGAAGGATCGCCCGTTTGCACCCAAAGGAGACATGCGGGATAAAGCCATCGAGTATTGGAAAACGCTCCACAGTGACGAAGACGCAGTCTTCGACAAAGTCGTTGAACTGGACGGCTCCGCCATCCAGCCTCAGGTGAGCTGGGGAACCTCTCCGGAAATGGTTTCGGCAGTGGGTGGCAACGTGCCCGACCCAGAGGCCGAAGCGGATCCTATCAAGCGTGAAGGCATTGTCAGGGCGCTGAAATACATGGGCCTTCAGCCCAACATGTCGATTGGTGATATCAAGCTTGATCGTGTGTTTATCGGTTCGTGCACAAACAGCCGTATCGAAGATCTGCGCGAAGTGGCAAAAGTGGTTAAAGGCCGGAAAGTGTCTCCGTCTCTCAAGCAAGCCATGGTGGTACCGGGTTCTGGTCTGGTCAAAGCTCAGGCGGAGCAGGAAGGTCTGGACAAGATCTTCATCGAAGCCGGCCTGGAGTGGCGTGATCCGGGCTGCTCCATGTGTCTGGCGATGAACGCCGACAAACTGGGGCAGGGCGAGCATTGCGCGTCGACGTCCAACCGGAATTTTGAGGGCAGGCAGGGCTTTGGGGGCCGAACCCACCTGGTCAGCCCCGCAATGGCCGCTGCTGCTGCCATCCACGGCCATTTTGTCGATGTTCGAGAAATGATGAACTGATCCACTAGTAGACCAGGAGAAGAACCATGAGAGCGTTTACACAGCACAAGGGCGTCGTTGCCCCCATGGACCGGTCCAATGTGGATACGGACATGATTATCCCCAAGCAGTTTCTGAAGTCCATCAAACGGTCGGGCTTTGGTCCTAACCTGTTTGATGAGTTGCGTTACCTGGATGAGGGCAAGCCGGACCAGGATTGTTCGCAGCGACCGATCAACCCGGATTTCGTGCTCAATCAGGACCGGTACAAAGCGTCCAGCATTCTGCTGGCACGTAGAAATTTTGGCTGCGGATCGAGCCGTGAGCATGCGCCCTGGGCATTGGAGGATTTTGGGTTCAGAGTCATTATTGCGCCCAGCTTTGCCGATATTTTCTACAACAACTGTTTCAAGAATGGTCTGTTGCCGATTGTTCTGGATGAAGAAAAAGTAGACCAGCTGTTCGCTGAAGTTAAGGCGGAGGAAGGCTATCAGCTGTCAGTGGATTTGGAAGCCAAAACCGTAACTACTCCCTCGGGGCAGGTGTTCAATTTTGAGGTTGACGACTTTCGCCGTCACTGCCTGCTCAAGGGCCTGGACGACATCGGCGTAACGCTTGAGGACGCTGAGCTGATTCAGTCTTACGAAGAAAGCCGTCGCAAGACCGCGCCCTGGCTGTTCAGTCGCGGCGCATGAGCAGGACCGCGGCCAGATAAGGATTCAATCAATACGACTTGTACAAGGGAAGAAGATGTCTAGAAACGTATTAATGCTACCCGGCGACGGAATTGGCCCCGAGATCGTCGCGGAAGCCGAGAAGGTGTTGCACAAGGTCAATGAAAATTTCAGCCTGAATCTGAGCTTTGAAACTGCCCTGGTGGGTGGCGCCGCAATCGAGCAGCACGAAACCCCGCTGCCAGACGATACCCTGGCCAAAGCCAGGGCAGCCGATGCAATCATACTGGGTGCCGTAGGTGGCCCTCAGTGGGATAGCCGGCCGATGGCCAGTCGCCCTGAAAAGGGTTTGCTCGGACTGCGCTCGAACCTGGAGTTGTTCGCCAATCTGCGTCCGGCCATCCTTTACCCTCAGCTGGCCTCTGCGTCTTCGCTGAAGCCGGAGGTCGTGTCTGGGCTGGACATCATGATCGTCCGGGAGTTGACCGGCGGCATTTACTTTGGACAGCCACGTGGTGTCAGAGAACTGGAGAGCGGCGACCGTCAGGGTTACAACACTTATGCCTATACCGAATCCGAAATCCGCAGGATTGGTCGAGTGGCCTTTGAAACCGCACAGCAGCGTGGCAAGAAACTGTGCTCTGTCGACAAGGCAAACGTACTGGAAGTGACTGTTCTATGGCGGGAAATCATGGAAGACCTGCGCCGGGAATACCCGGATGTCGAACTGTCCCATATGTACGTCGATAACGCCGCCATGCAGCTGGTCCGCGCGCCCAAGCAATTCGACGTGATTGTGACGGGTAACATGTTTGGTGATATTCTCTCTGACGAGGCGGCCATGCTTACTGGCTCGATCGGCATGTTGCCTTCGGCGTCTCTGAACTCTGACAAGCAGGGCATGTATGAGCCCTGTCACGGTTCGGCCCCGGATATTGCGGGTCAGGGTATTGCCAATCCGCTGGCGACCATCCTGAGTGCAGCCATGATGCTGCGGTACAGCCTGAACGAAGAGAAAGCGGCTGCGGCGATCGAAGCCGCTGTCAGCAAGGTACTGGATCAGGGGCTGCGCACAGCAGACATCATGTCACCGGAAGGCCGCAAGGTGTCTACCCGAGAGATGGGAGACGCGGTTCTGGCCGCGCTCTAAGCTCCGCGAAAGGCGAAGACGATATTCAGTTCCCGATAGCGACGCGATGCGGTCGCTGCGGGATAATCCATCCCGTCCCTGACAGCGATAGAGTCAGCGGGCGGGCATAAAATGAGGTTCAAAGGTCGCACATGAAGCGAGTTGGACTTGTAGGTTGGCGTGGCATGGTGGGCTCGGTCCTCATGCAGCGCATGCGCGAAGAAAATGATTTTGCCGATATCGATCCGGTTTTCTTTTCCACTTCCCAGACCGGGAAGCCGGCGCCGGATGTAGGCAAAGAGGGTGTTCCGCCTCTTCAGGATGCGTTCGACATTGACGCTCTGAAAGCGCTGGATGTGATTGTCACCTGCCAGGGTGGTGATTACACGAACGCGGTGTATCAGAAGCTGCGAGACGCTGGCTGGACTGGTTACTGGATTGACGCGGCATCAACGCTTCGTATGGCAGATCACTCAGTGATTGTTCTGGATCCAGTCAATCGTAACGTCATCGATGACGCCCTCGCGAAGGGTGTGAAAGACTACATTGGCGGCAACTGCACCGTTAGCTTGATGATGCTTGCTCTTGGCGGGCTTCTTGAGAAGGATCTGATCGAATGGATTTCGCCCATGACCTATCAGGCGGCATCCGGTTCCGGTGCCCAGAACATGCGAGAGTTGCTTAACCAGATGGGCGAGCTGAACGGCAACGTCAGTGAAGAACTGGCAGATCCTTCATCGGCAATACTCGACATTGATCGCAAGGTTACTGAGACCATGCGGTCTGATGGCTTTCCCACCGAGCACTTCGAAGTGCCGCTGGCTGGCAGCCTGATCCCGTTCATCGACAAGCAGCTTGATAACGGAATGAGCAAGGAGGAATGGAAAGCGGGCGTTGAGACCAACAAGATACTGGGTCGCAGCGACAGCCCGATTCCAATTGATGGCATCTGTGTACGGATCGGCGCGATGCGCTCACATAGCCAGGCATTGACCATCAAGCTAAAGAAAGACCTTCCGGTGTCTGAAATCGAATCCATCCTGGCAGGTGCCAACGATTGGGTGAAGGTTGTTCCTAATGAACGGGATGCCTCCATTCAGGAACTGACGCCCGCCAAGGTTACCGGCACGCTGAGTGTGCCGATTGGTAGAATCCGTAAACTGACCATGGGGCCGGAATACATTTCCGCGTTTACCGTCGGCGATCAGTTGCTGTGGGGGGCTGCAGAGCCACTGCGCAGGATGCTACGGGTACTGCAAGAGCAGTAACCAGTCGTTTATGAAGGCAGGTTTCTGCCAACTGCGTTCGATTTCGAAGAAACCAACAGGGGCGGAGGCTGAAATATGCCTCCGCCCCTGTTATTTTCAGCTTGAATAGCGGAAACCGGCGATAATCTGACGCCTAAACGAGGCATATACAGACGGGGATCATCGTTTCCTAACAACATCTTCCCCTCTAAAAGTGAAAAATCGGTACAAGGAATGCGGCTGATTGATTGATAAAAGAGGTTTTATCAACAATACTTGCCGGACTGATTGTTCAAAAGATTACATAATAACGATAGAAAATTCGGCGGAAGTCATCCAACCTCGTCCGATCCTGTTCTGCAGAACAGTAACGAACAACGGAGACTGGTAAGGAAAAAGCATGAAGGTACGCAAGCTTGCGGTTGCTCTGGCTCTAGCGGGAGGGCTCGGTTCAGGTGTCGCTCAGGCACTGGGGCTGGGAGAGATAGAATTACAGTCCTACCTGAATGAACCTCTGGACGCAGACATCGAACTGCGAAAAAGTGCCGGGGTCGCACCAGGCGAGGTGTTCGTTAACCTTGCGCCCGATTCCGCTTATGAGCGAGTCGGCATAAATCGAAGTTATTTCCTTACCAAACTGAATTTCCAGGTGACGACCGCGCCAGATGGCAACCTGGTCGTCAACGTGTCTTCCCGCGAACCGCTTCGCGAACCCTACCTGAATTTCCTTGTCGAGGTGACCTGGCCCAATGGCAGGCTGATGCGGGAATACGCCGTATTGGTTGACCCGCCCGTTTACGCGGAAGAATCCGGCGTACAGGAGTCGGTGACTACGCCAACCGTGAGTCAGCAAAGCCAGCCTCAGCAGCAGTCTGCGCCGTCTCAGCCCACCAGGCAGACGAGCTCCCAGGTAACCCAGACCCGCTCCTACGGCGCACGTACCCTGGGTCCGACCAACTCTGCGGACACCCTGTGGACGATTGCGGCTCAGGTACGTCCAAACAATGACGTATCCATGCAGCAGGTCATGCTGGCCATTCAAGATCTGAATCCTGATGCGTTCATCAACAGCAATATCAACCGTCTCAAGCGCGGTGAAATATTGCGTGTCCCGGATGAGGGCCAGATTCGCAGCCGCAGCAAGGCCAGGGCTAATCAGGAAGTCGCAGTACAGAATCGTGAATTTTCGGCGCCAACCCGCACGGTTGATGCCTCCGGAACGGCTACAGAATCTGCAACAGAAGAAGCCGCAACGGGCGGAGGCGATGAGCTCCGTCTGGTCACGGCCGATGATGCTTCCAGCCGGGACCCCGAAGACGGTGGGTCTGCCGGTGGTGATGGTGAAACAGCAGGTGGCGTTGATGCCGGAACTGCGGTCGCCATGGAAGAGCTTGAAAGTGCCCGTCGGGAGAATGAGGAACTGACAGGTCGTGTAGATGACCTTCAGAACCAGGTTGAGACGCTTCAAAGACTGCTTGAGCTCAAGAACAGCCAGCTCGCTGAGATGCAGAATACCGAACAAGTGGGCGACGCCGGCAGTGAGGTTTCGGAAGCCGACGAAATGGCCGATGGATCCGCTGTGACTGGTGAGTCTGATGCCGCTTCGGAGTCTGGCGAAATGGCGGCCGAGCAGGAAATGGCCGATGGGGAGATGCCGGAAGAGTCTATGCCTGAAGAGTCGATGCCTGAAGAAGGTATGGCGGAAGAAGGCACGGATGAGTCTGAAATGGCCGAGGGCAGCGAAGGCGACGCACCTGCCGGTGAAATGGCGGAAAGCGCTGACGACTCCGCGACAGGAGAAGAGCCGGAAGAGTCTTCTGAGCCCGTCGTTGCGGAGGAACCTGTTGAGCAAGAACCCGCTGATCCGGTTTCTGAGCCAGTAAGCACCGCCCCTGCTGAAAAGCCGTTCCCGGGCAATGTTATTGATGCCATTACCAACAACTTTATCTATCAAGTGGCTCTTGGCGGCGGACTGATTGTTCTGTTGTTGCTGCTTTTGCTGCTCGCAAGACGAAATGCCAATCGGGAAAAGGCGTTTTACGATCAACTGAACAGTGAAGGCGAGGGCGACGAAACCGATTCCTTCGATCTGACATTTGATGAGGAAGACGGTGACCAGGCCTCTGACGATGACCCGGTTGCTGAGGCGGACGCCTACATTGCCTATGGTCGTCTGGACCAGGCTGCACAGACGCTCGAAACCGCTATTTCACGTGAGCCCAGTCGCACAGATCTCCGGTTGAAGCTGTTGGGTGTTTATGCAGACAGCCAGGACCGTGAATCCTTCGACAAGCAATTCCGTGAAGTTGAAGCGCTGGATGATGAAGATGCCACTGCGGAAGCTCAAGCCATTCAGGCGCGTTTGGAAGAAGCGGAGTCAATGCCGAGCATTGATGATCTTGAGTCCCAGCTGCGTTCCGACGGTGGTGACACTTCCGGCTATGAGTCTGAAGACACCGATGATTTGAGTTCCGATTTTGAGTCAGAGCTCCCGGACGACGAAACAGACACTGCAGAAACCGGAGAGGAAGACCTTTCCGAGTCAGAAACATCCTCTGACGAGTCAGACTTCGAGGACATGGATCTGGACCTCCCGGATGAAGAACCGAAGTCGTCAGACGCTGACGAGAAGCAAGATGAGGAAGACAGCCGCGACGACATGATCGAATACGATCTGTCTAGCCTCGAGTCGTCGGACGACGAAGAGTCGGATGCTGACGAATCATTGGACTATTCTCTGGACGAAGCGGACCTTGAGCAGACCTCAGAGACTGATTCCGATGAGGACGATCTGAGCTTTGACTTTGACACTTCAGAGCTTGAGGATTCTGACGCAGACGAAACTGATTTAGAAAGTCTGGACGTTCAGTCCGAGGATGACGACAGCAGCGATCTTGACCTTTCGGATCTGGAATCGGATCTGGAATCGGATGGTCCGACTGAGGAAGCTCCCACCAAGTCTGCCGAATCATCCGATACGGATGAAATTGATATTGACGGTGGTGATTTTGACGCAGATTCGCTCGACGAGTCCTTCCTCGATGAATTGGATGCGGAACTGGACAAGGTAGCTGATGAAGACGGGTCGTCCAGCGCCGAGAAAAGCTCTGAGCTGGATGATCTGGAGCTGGACGTCTCCGATGAAGACCTTGCGTTGATGGAAGAGTTTTCAGAGTCGGACGACGATACAGAGTCTGAGAAGGCTTCGAGTGATGAGCCGTCTGAAGACGCGTCGCTGGAAGAAGAGCTAGGTCTCGAGGATGCTTTGCAGGGCGACGAGCCGGCAGATCCTGAGCAGGAAGTGGAAGGTGCGGAACAGGCCGATGAAACCCTGGCCGAAGAAAAGCCGGAGCTGCCTGAAGAAGATGATGCTGATGACTCTTCGGTTCCGGTTGCTTCCCCGGACAATAGCGGAGACGGGGCTGAAAAGGATCTTGATGAGTCGGATCTTGGTGATGACGACGATTTCGATTTCTTGGCAGGAACCGATGAGGCGGCAACCAAGCTTGATCTGGCCCGAGCCTACGTCGAAATGGGCGACGTGGATGGTGCCCGTGATATTCTTGAGGAAGTCGCTCTTGAAGGTAACGATGAGCAGAAAGCCGAAGCACAGGATCTGCTCAAAAATCTCTCCTGATTCGTTATAATCAGGATCTGAAATAAGAAACGCCGGCGACTCGTGTGTTCAGCACGGGTTAGTCCGGCGTTTCTCGTGTGTGACCAGCCCATTCAGGAAGTCCTTTGTTTCAACAACCTCAGGCACTGACCACTGAAAAGTCTATCGGCAACGGCCGGGTCGTATTGGCGTTCGAGTATGACGGCCGAAAATTTCACGGGTGGCAGTATCAAAAGTCCGGTTTACGAACCGTGGAAGGCGAGTTAAGTAAAGCCGCAGCAAAAGTGGCGGATCATCCGGTTGAGCTGGTGTGCGCGGGGCGAACGGATGCGGGTGTCCATGCCAGCTACCAGATCGCGCATTTTGAGAGCACTTCTGAAAGAAGCCTTCGTTCCTGGGTGATGGGGATCAACACCGCGTTGCCAGCCGATGTTGCGGTTCACTGGGCGGGGCAGGGCGAGAACGATTTTCATGCGCGCTTTTCAGCGACTTACCGCCGTTACCGTTACGTTATTCATAACCACCCGGTACGCCCGGGTATCCAGCATGGGCAGGTTTCCTGGATATATCGAACGCTGGATGAATCGCTGATGCATCAGGCCGCGCAACAACTGGTTGGAGAGCACGATTTTTCGGCCTTCCGCGCAGCGGGATGTCAGTCACGGTCTCCGATTCGTTTTTTAGAATCCATTCAGGTCCACAGAAAAGGCCATTACCTGGTCATTGACGTACAAGCCAATGCGTTCCTACACCACATGGTGCGTAACATTGCCGGTGCGCTAATGGCCGTTGGCAAGGAAGAGCAGCGCCCGGAATGGATTCGTGAGATACTCGAATCACGAGACAGGCGGCGCGCTGGGGTGACGGCGCCGCCCCATGGTCTTTATCTGGTGGATGTTGGGTATTCATCGGATTTCGGTATTCCCGCAGCCGAATGCGGGCCTGGTTTCGTTGCTCCCTGGTTTGACGATCGCGATAATCAACCCATCAAGCCCACGCACATTCATCGTAAGTAACAGTGTCGCTATGAGAACACGGGTAAAAATATGTGGTCTTACTCGATTGCAGGACGTCGCCGCAGCGGTTGAAGCGGGCGCAGACGCGGTAGGCTTCGTGTTTTATGAGCCCAGCCCCCGAAGCGTGTCTGTGGACGCGGCTGCACGGCTTGTGCGTTCAGTGGCGCCTTTTGTAGTAACAACAGGCCTGTTCGTGAATCCGAGCAGGCAATTCGTGGAAGAGGTTCTTGCGTCTGTGCCGCTGGACTTGCTGCAATTTCACGGTGACGAAACACCTGAATTCTGTAACAGCTTCCCGGCTCGCTGGATGAAGGCCATCAGGGTCCGTGAACAGGGCGAAATTGAGCAGGCATTTGAGCGCTTTTCCAGTGCCAGTGGTTTGCTGGTGGATGCCTGGGTCGCCGATAAATACGGAGGCACCGGGCAGTCTTTCAACTGGGAGTTGATTCCTGATGAACGCCCGCTGCCCCTGATATTGGCCGGTGGTCTTGCTTCTGATACCGTAGCCACCGCTGTGAAACAGGTCCGCCCGTGGGGTGTCGACGTAAGCGGTGGGGTGGAGATAAGCAAAGGCATCAAGAGCGCCGACAAAATGATTGATTTTATAAGTGAGGTACACCGTGTCGATGAAACTGACTGAAGAAATGTTGAGCGGATTTCCCGATGCGCGGGGTCACTTCGGTGCCTATGGCGGTCGTTTTGTGTCTGAAACCCTGTTCGATTCGCTGATGACGCTTGAGAAAGAATACAAGCGGCTCAAGAACGATCCGGATTTTCAGGCTGAGTTCGACAAGGACCTGGCCCATTACGTGGGGCGTCCTTCTCCTCTGTATTTTGCAGAGCGACTTTCCCGCGAGACCGGTGGAGCGCAAATCTGGCTCAAGCGCGAAGACCTGAACCACACGGGTGCGCACAAGGTGAATAACACCATAGGGCAGGCCCTTTTGGCTAGCTTTCTGGGTAAAAAGCGCGTCATTGCCGAAACCGGAGCCGGCCAGCACGGCGTTGCCACTGCAACGGTCTGTGCCCGGCTTGGGCTGGAATGCCATGTGTTTATGGGAGCAGAAGACGTGCAGCGTCAATCGCTCAACGTTTACCGAATGAAACTTCTGGGCGCTACCGTACATTCCGTTCAAAGCGGCACAAAAACCCTGAAAGACGCCATGAACGACGCCATGCGCGATTGGGTTGCTAACGTTGACGACACTTTTTACATCATCGGCACCGTAGCCGGGCCACATCCCTATCCGCTGCTGGTCAGGGACTTCCAATCGGTCATTGGCCGCGAGACCCGTGAGCAGTGTCTGGCACAGGCCCGTAAACTGCCAGACGCGCTGGTTGCCTGTGTTGGCGGTGGATCAAACGCGATTGGCATGTTCTATCCCTTCCTCACCGATGAGTCCGTACAGATGTACGGCGTCGAAGCAGGTGGCTTGGGTATCGAAACCGGTAAGCACGCTGCGCCGTTGAGCGCCGGACGTCCTGGTGTTCTGCACGGCAACCGGACTTATTTGATGGAAGATGAGAACGGCCAGATTGCAGGCACTCATTCGGTCAGTGCAGGTCTGGATTATCCGGGAGTCGGCCCTGAACACAGCTGGTTGAAGGATATTGGTCGGGCCAATTACGTGTCGGTGACGGATGATGAGGCGATGGAAGGCTTTCGGAAATTAACGCGGGTGGAAGGTATTATGCCGGCGTTGGAAACAGCCCATGCGGTTGCCTATGCAATCAAACTGGCAGCGACGATGGAGAAGGACCAGGTTGTGGTAATCAACGTGTCCGGTCGTGGCGACAAAGATATTCAGACCGTTGCCAAACTCGATGGCATTGAGATGTAACGGCAATAAAGGACGAACAGGAGCACGCATGAGTCGAATTGAAGGGGTTCTGAAATCCCTTAAATCCCAGGGTCGGAAAGCACTGATCCCCTACATCACGGCAGGTGATCCGCATCCGGATCAGACCGTCGAGCTGATGCACACTCTGGTGAAGGCAGGTGCCGACATCATTGAGCTGGGGGTACCGTTTTCTGATCCTATGGCGGATGGCCCGGTGATTCAGCAGGCCTGTGAACGGTCTCTGGTTCATGGCACATCGCTGCGCCAGGTCATCGGAATGGTTAAAACCTTCCGTGAAACCGACGACCAGACCCCTATTGTGCTCATGGGTTATCTCAACCCCATGGAAGCGATGGGCTACGAATTGTTTGCCAATTCCGCAAAGGAGGCGGGGGTGGACGGCATTCTGACCGTGGATCTGCCTCCTGAAGAAGCCGACGAAGTCGCGCCACTGTTTACCGAGCGCAACCTCGACGCCATCTTTCTTTTGGCACCAACAACAACGGATGACCGTATTCGGGCAATCAGCGAACACTCTTCCGGCTATGTGTACTATGTTTCATTCAAAGGCGTCACCGGATCGGGCACCATCGATATCGATGAGGTGGCCTCCAAGGTTGCCCATATCCACGAGCTGACGGCACTTCCGGTGGGTGTTGGCTTTGGTATTCGTGATGCTGAAACGGCGGCAGCTGTCGGCCGGGTATCCGATGGTGTAATTGTCGGTAGTGTGCTGGTCGATACAATAGCCCGTAATCAGGCAGATCCGGTGCAGTTGAACAAAGCGCTAACTGATCTGCTTCACCCGATGCGAGAGGCGTTGGACAACCTGACCGTCTGACCGGAACTCTCAGGCGGTGTTCACAGGATAGGATGAGACGATGAGTAACTGGCTGGACAAGATCATGCCGAGCAAGATCCGCTCGGATTCCAAGCAGAGGATGGGCGTGCCAGAGGGGCTCTGGAAGAAGTGTCCCAAGTGCGGAGCGTTTTTGTACAAGCCCGAGCTGGACAAGAATCTGGATGTCTGTCCGAAGTGTAATCATCACTTGAGAATTACCGCGCGGCGTCGCCTGGATGTGTTCCTGGACCCGGACGGCCGGTTGGAAATCGGCGCCGATCTGGAGCCCTGGGATCGCTTGAAGTTTAAGGACAGCAAGCGCTATAAGGATCGCTTGAGTCAGAATCAGAAGGCGACCGGGGAAAAGGACGCACTGGTTGCCATGCGGGGCTCCACGCTCGACATCCCACTCGTTGCGGTCGCCTTCGAGTTCAATTTCCTAGGCGGATCCATGGGTCAGGTGGTTGGTGAGCGTTTTGTTCAGGCAGCTAACGTGTGTCTTGAAGAGCGCATTCCGCTGGTGTGTTTCTCGGCTAGTGGCGGTGCCCGTATGCAGGAAGCCATCCTGTCGCTGATGCAGATGTCGAAGACGGCTGCTGTTCTTGAGCGCATGAAGCAGGAAGGCATTCCCTATATTTCGGTGATGACCGATCCGGTATTTGGTGGCGTGTCCGCCAGTTTGGCAATGCTGGGCGATCTGAACATCGCTGAGCCCTATGCATTGATTGGTTTTGCCGGACCGCGGGTCATTGAGCAGACGGTTCGGGAAAAGCTCCCGGAAGGCTTCCAGCGCAGCGAATTTCTTTTGGAGCATGGTGCTATCGACATGATCCTGCACCGTCACCAGATGCGTGAGCGGATAGCCGCGCTGCTGGCGAAGTTCAGTGGCCTGGAACAAACCAAATCAGAGCAACCCATCGAATTTGAGGTATCCGAACGACCGGAATCTGATGTCCCTGCCGAATAACACGTCGGCCCGGCCTCTCTCTGCGCCGGGCCCTGACTCTTCTCTTGCAAGCTGGCTTCAATACCTGGAGTCCATACACCCCACCGAGATTGATCTGGGTCTTGATCGGGTTCTGGTCGTCTTTCGCCGGCTATTTCGTCGCAACCCGAACGCGCGGATTGTCACCGTGGGTGGCACCAACGGAAAAGGCAGTACGGTTTCAGCCCTTGAAGGCATGCTGATGGCGGCTGGCAGAACCACGGGCGCTTACACCTCGCCGCACCTTGCACGCTACAACGAGCGAGTTCGTATAGGCGGTGAAGAAATATCCGATGAAGCGATGGTGCGGGCGTTTGAGGCAGTCGAGAAGGCGAGAGGATCGACTTCACTGACCTATTTCGAGTTCGGGACTCTGGCTGCGTTCGTTGCCTTCAGTAATGCCGGAGTTCAGGACTGGTTGCTCGAAGTCGGTCTTGGGGGCCGTCTTGATGCAGTCAACATTCTGGATGCCGACATCGCCATCATTACCTCCATCGACCTGGATCATCAGGCGTTTCTGGGGAATGACCTGGAAACCATTGGATTTGAAAAGGCTGGAATACTACGTCCGCGCCAAACGGCGATTTTCGCGGACTTTGACCCGCCGCAATCCATATTGCAACAGGCAGCTGCACAGAAAATCCGGCTGCTGCGTCCAGGGCAGGGATATGAGCTTGCCGTTTCTGCTGACACGCCGCCGTCAACTTGCCTTTCGATCGACGAAGATTCTTTTTCCGTGGAAGTTCCCTCAGCCAGTCTGCCGGTCAAAAGTCTGGCGGCTGCTGTGGTCGCGATACGGAAACTGGAACCAGATCTGCCAGCTGAGCGGATCGAGCAGGCTCTGCAGTCGCTTCGCTTGCCTGGCCGCTTTGAGCATTTGAAAGAGTCGCCGCTGGTCATCGCCGACGTGGGGCACAACCCTCATGCGGCGCGATGGCTTTCAGAGCGGGTCAGTGCTCTCAAAAGACCTGGCCAGAGAGTCATTGCGGTTTATGGCGCGCTGGGTGATAAGGATATAGAAGGAGTGACCGGCGCCATGAAAAGTCAGGTTGACGAGTGGTTACTGGCTGCGCTGGCTGTTCCAAGGGGAGTGGGGTGTGAGCAGTTGACCCGTCGAGTTGGGCTTGCCACTGACATACCCGATGCCCGTTGCTTCGAGACTGTAAGCAAGGCCGTGGCTACCGCTCTGTCAGAGGCCGATAGTCAAGATATGGTTCTGATTTTCGGGTCTTTTTACACAGTTGCAGAAGGCCGGGCTGCGGTTTTATGAGCCTTTCTTAAATCTTCGTCATCACGCTGGTGATGTTTTGAGTTCCGTGGCTCGGACAGTTAGTATCGGGCTAGAATCGATGCACCGGCTATTTCATTCTTCATCACAGGGCAGCAAAGGGGACTCGCAGCGTGGACGGACTGAAACAGCGGATTATTGGTGCACTGGTGCTGGTCTCACTGGCTGTCATCTTCGTGCCCATGATGTTCGATGAGCCACACTCAGAGCGCGAAACCAGCACCATCAAGATTCCGGAAGAGCCCCCGTTTCCAGAAGTCGATATGCCAGAGCCGGACGCTGAATCCCCACCCGAATACCGCATTGAAGAGCTGGATCAGGGCAATACAGAATCAGGGGCCGAGCAATCTTCTTCGAATGGCTCTTCTCCCGGTGCAGCGGTCTCTGAAGATGTAGAGTCTGTTCAATCAGAGCCGACCGCTGGGCCCGAGCCTGCGGAAGAGTCGCCAGAAGCAGAGCGGGAGCCGGTTAAAGCGCAGGAGTATACGCGTTCGCTGGAAGGGGCCTGGGTCGTTCAGCTGGGCAGCTTCGGCAGCGCCGAGAACGCAACGCGGCTGCGGGAAAGAGTGCGCGAGAAGGGCTATAACTCCCACCTACAGAGCGTCACACGTGGCGATGCAGAGCTGACCAGAGTGTTCAGCGGGCCCTTTGCCGAAAAAGCAGAGGCGGAAAAGGCCAAGCAGGTGCTGGATAAAGCGTTTGGTCTCAATAGCCTTGTTACGTCCGGCGGTAAATAGCCAGTCGGAAAGAGTCTGGCGCTTTGGCTGCAGATCCGTGAAAGTGCGGTTTGGTCAGATGCGGATTCCTGATAGAATTCGCGCTTCTTATTTTGCACCGGGTTTCCAATGGACACGCTGATCTGGATCGATTGGGTCATCATTGCCCTGATAGCCGTATCCACTCTCATCAGTCTGAAGCGTGGCTTTGTCAGAGAAGCGCTTTCACTGGTGACCTGGGTTGGCGCCTTTATTCTTGCCCGCACCTTTCACCCGCAAATGCAGTCTCTTCTTCAAAGTACAGTGGAAACGCCACTTGTGCGACTGATTGCGGCTTTCGCCATTCTATTTTTCGGAACCCTCATCGTTGGAGCCATCATCAACAATATGATCGGCCATCTGGTGCGTGCAACCGGGCTATCGGCGACAGATCGCGTTCTGGGCATGGGGTTCGGGCTTTTGCGTGGTGTTGTTGTGGTGATCGTGGGTATTGCGTTTACCCGCTATACGCCTCTGGCTGAAGACACCTGGTGGCGCACGTCTGTGATGATTAACCACCTTGCGGTGGTAGAAGACTGGTCCAGAAGAACCCTGGGCGATGAGTTCGCCCGGTTCCTTGGGCCTGCGGGTGAGTCCGGAGGAATTTCGAATGGAACGCCTGAACGAGGGAATACGGATCTTCCCACCGATTTGCAAACGGGTAATATCGTGGAACCTGCGTCTGCGTCCCGTTAACATTCAGTTTTAACGCTTGGGAGAATACCGTAGCCATGTGTGGCATCGTCGGCATAGTCAGTACCTCTAACGTCAACCAAACGCTCTACGACGGGCTGACGGTTCTGCAGCATCGAGGCCAGGATGCTGCTGGCATTGTGACCTTTCAGGATGAACGGTTTTACCTGCGTAAAGACAACGGATTGGTCAGGGATGTCTTCCGTACCCGCCACATGCGACGTCTGGTGGGCAACGTGGGTATCGGGCATGTTCGCTATCCCACGGCGGGCAGCTCAAGCTCCGCGGAAGCACAGCCGTTCTATGTGAACAGCCCCTACGGCATCACACTGGCCCACAATGGCAACCTCACTAATGCTGACGATCTGAGCAACGACCTGTTCCGGACAGATCTGCGCCACATCAATACCAACTCTGATTCGGAGGTCCTGCTGAACGTGTTTGCGCACGAGCTGCAGAAGCTGGGCAAGCTAGACCCTACCAAGGACGAGATTTTTGCTGCGGTTCGTGCCGTACATAAGCGGTGTCGAGGGGCCTACGCCGTTATTGCTATGATTACCGGCTACGGCATCGTCGGTTTCCGTGATCCCAACGGAATTCGTCCGGCCTGTTACGGCGTTCGTCACACCGACGAGGGTGACGAGTACATGATCTCCTCGGAAAGTGTTGCCCTCAATGCGGCAGGCTTCAAGCTGGTTCGCGATATTGATCCGGGTGAGGCGGTTTACATCGAGACCGACGGAACCCTGTATACCGAGCAGTGTGCAGAAGATCCGCATCTGTTTCCCTGCATCTTCGAGCATGTGTATTTCGCTCGCCCGGATTCCATCATTGATAAGGTCTCCGTTTACAAGGCGCGTCTGCGGATGGGCGAAACCCTCGCGGAAAAAGTATTGCGGGATCATCCGGACCACGATATTGACGTGGTCATGCCAATCCCCGACACCAGCCGCACGTCGGCAATGCAGATGGCCCACCGTCTGGGGGTGAAGTTCCGAGAGGGCTTCATCAAGAATCGATACATCGGCCGCACGTTCATCATGCCCGGCCAGAAGATGCGCAAAAAGTCCGTGCGACAGAAGCTGAACCCCATCGATCTGGAATTCCGTGACAAGAACGTGATGTTGGTGGACGACTCGATCGTTCGCGGGACAACCTGCAAGGAAATTGTTCAGATGGCACGCGACGCCGGTGCACGAAAGGTGTATTTCGCATCTGCTGCGCCGCCTGTCCGTTACCCGAACGTTTATGGCATCGACATGCCGTCGGTGAATGAGCTGATTGCTCACGACCGTTCCGTTCAGGAAATCGGCGAGTTGATCGGCGCTGACTGGCTGTTGTACCAGGACCTCGATGACCTGATTACTTGTGTCAACGATGTGAATCCGGATATTGAAGGCTGGGAATGCTCGGTATTCGACGGTAACTATATTACCGGCGATGTTGACGACGCTTATCTTCAGAAGCTGGAAGCTGCGCGCAATGACGAGCAGCGGTTCAGTACGGGCAATGTCGATTCGTCAGACAACGGTATTATCGATCTCTATAACGACGAAGACTGATTGACGGCTGAAACCGTCTCTGTGTAACCAGGAGCAGGCTATGACCAAACACCGCGACCAACATGTCCAGATTCCAGAATCTGATCTGGAAGGCATGTCCGTGGATACGCTTGCTGTTAGAGCCGGCCAGATACGTACCGGTGAGCTGGAACATAGCGACGCCATCTTCCCCACGTCCAGCTTTGTATATGGTAGCGCCGCACAGGCGGCTGCGCGGTTCGGCGGTGACGAACCCGGAAACATATACAGCCGATTCACCAACCCGACAGTACAGGCTTTTGAAGCCCGACTGGCGGCGATGGAAGGTGGAGAGCGAGCCGTGGCGACGGCCTCTGGCATGTCGGCAATCCTGGCGACCTGTATGTCGCTGTTGACGACGGGTGACCATGTCATCTGCTCGCGGGGTGTGTTTGGTACAACCAATGTGTTGTTTCAGAAATACCTGGCGCGGTTTGGCGTTGAAACGTCATTCGTCAAACTGACCGACAAGGCTGAATGGCAAGCTGCCATCCGGCCGGAAACCCGGATGATTTTTATTGAAACCCCGTCAAACCCTCTGTGCGAAGTGGCGGACATGGAGTATTTGGCGGCTCTGTCCCATCGTAACGATGCGCTGTTTGTGGTGGATAACTGTTTCTGTACGCCAGTTCTCCAGCGCCCGCTAGAGCAGGGTGCCGACATTATCATTCACTCCGCTACCAAGTATCTGGACGGGCAGGGGCGCTGCGTTGGCGGCGCCGTCGTTGGCTCGGCAAAGCTGATGGAAGAAATTTACGGGTTTTTGCGTTCGGCCGGGCCTACCATGAGCCCATTCAACGCCTGGGTGTTCCAGAAAGGCCTGGAAACCTTACCAATCCGTATGCGCGCTCACTGTGACAATGCGTTAGAGTTGGCCCAATGGCTTCAAACGCAGGATTCCGTTGAGGAAGTTTATTACGCCGGGCTTGAAAGCCATCCCCAGCATGAATTGGCCAGGAAACAGCAAAGTGGCTTTGGTGGCGTGCTTTCTTTTCGCGTAAAAGGCGGTCGAGAGCAGGCGTGGGCGTTTATTGACGCGACCCGAATGATTTCGATTACTGCCAATCTGGGCGATGTAAAAACCACCATCACCCATCCTGCAACGACTACCCACGGTCGTCTGTCCGACGAAGACAAGGAACAGGCGGGTATCACTGAAAACCTGGTTAGGATTTCAGTTGGGATTGAGGCCGTGTCCGATCTCAAAGCCGATCTGCAGAGAGGCTTTGAGGCGCTCGATAATCATCGTCAGGGAAACGTCTGAGCATTCATGGCTGAGAGCGAAAAAGCGAAGAAACAGCAGGGACTTTCTGCCAAACAGGACGAAAAACGTGAACGGTTCCAGCGGTTCGTAGCCCAGGGTGCCCGCGAAGGCGCTGTGATCGCGCTGGTTGCCCTGTGTATCTACCTTGGCATGGCTCTGGTTACCTTCAGCCCGTCTGATCCGGGTTGGGCGTCCATTGGCCACGAGACCGCGGTGCAGAACCACGCGGGGCGCACAGGTGCCTGGCTGGCCAGCCTGTTGCGGGATTTTTTTGGTGATGTGGCCTATCTCTTCCCGTTGATGGTGGCCGGTTATGCGCTGATGTTGATTCGCCTGCGCAGTCGACCCATCGATCCCCATATTCCTTTGTTTCTGGTGCGATTCGGCGGCTTTTTGCTGATTCTTTTGTCGGCCACCAGTTTGTTGTCGCTGTATTCGGTATTCGGACTGGGTGTGTCTTCCGGTGGCGTGCTGGGTGCCGCTGTATCCGAGTCCATGGTGCGTTTTTTCAATTTGCCCGCTACTACTCTGTTATTGATCGCAATTTTCCTGTTTGCAATCACCGTCAGCACCGGTTTGTCCTGGTTCTGGCTAATGGATCGGATCGGCGCCATCACCCTTCGCTTCTTAAACAGCCTCCGGATGATATTCCAGGGCTCAACATCGAATAAGACCAACAAGGGCGCCGTTGAAAAGGTCAAAACGGCAGACAACGCCAAACCAAAAAATGATCCACCTGTGGTTCGGGATGAGGTGACGCACTACCCGAAACCCAAAAAGACGTCCTGGTGGAAGAAATGGCTGCCGGATGGCAAGAAGAAAGCTAAATCGCTTGCCAGAGAACGCATGGAACCGGCAATAGAGGGTATGCCAGCCGGCTCTTTTGAAGATCAACCGCGGTTGGAAAGTTTTAGCTCTCGGGACGTGTCCGACGCGCCGAAAAAGTCGACCAACACGCCATCTCAGGACAGCAAATCCGCCAAGTCTCTGAAAATATCGCCCTTCAAGCGGGACGAGCAGTCGAAAGAGAAAAAAGCCCAGGAAAAGCAGGGCTCGTTACTTGAGGATATAGAAAGTCCCATTCCTCCCATTACGTTGCTCGATCCGCCGGAGGAGCATAAAGAAAAAGGTTACTCCGAAGAATCACTGCAGCACATGTCCCAGTTGCTGGAAGAGAAGCTTGCAGACTTCGGGGTGTCGGTCGAAGTGGTTGAGGTAAACCCTGGCCCGGTAATCACACGGTTTGAGATCAAGCCGGCCGCCGGGGTGAAGGTCAGCAAGATTTCCAACCTGGCTAAGGACCTGGCCCGGTCTCTGGCTGTGCTGAGTGTGCGCGTGGTTGAGGTGATTCCTGGCAAATCCGTTGTCGGTATTGAGATACCGAACGAAGAGCGCGAGATGGTGCGCCTCAGCGAAGTGCTGAATGCTAAGGTATTCCAGGAATCGTCTTCTGCGCTCACGCTGGCGCTGGGTAACGACATTGGCGGTAACCCCATGGTTGCCAATCTGGCCAAGATGCCCCACTTGTTGGTTGCGGGTACGACCGGTTCCGGTAAATCCGTGGGCGTGAATGCCATGATTCTGAGCATGTTGCTCAAGGCAACGCCAGAAGAAGTGCGGTTCATCATGGTTGACCCGAAAATGCTCGAGCTGAGCATCTACGAGGGCATACCGCACCTGTTGTCACCGGTGGTGACTGACATGAAGGATGCTGCCAACGCATTGCGCTGGTGTGTGGCAGAGATGGAGCGCCGCTACAAGCTGCTGGCCAGCCTGGGTGTCAGGAACATTGCGGGTTATAACCGTAAAATTCGAGACGCTGCCGCTGCCGGTGAGCCAATTCTGGATCCGCTCTGGAAGCCGGACGAATACCTGGCCAATGATGAGCAGGAAAGACCGGAGCTTGAGACACTGCCTGCCATCGTGGTGGTGATCGACGAATTTGCCGACATGATGATGATTGTCGGTAAAAAAGTGGAAGAGCTGATCGCCCGGATTGCCCAGAAAGCCCGAGCTGCGGGTATCCATCTGATTCTGGCAACCCAGCGCCCCTCCGTGGACGTTATCACCGGTTTGATCAAAGCGAACATTCCAACCCGAATGTCTTTCCAGGTGTCGTCAAAAATTGACAGCCGTACGGTGCTGGATCAGGGCGGCGCAGAACAGCTTCTCGGGCACGGCGATATGCTTTATCTGCCGCCTGGCTCCGGGCTGCCTGTGAGGGTCCACGGCGCCTTTGTGGACGACGACGAAGTGCATCGGGTTGTCAGCGCCTGGAAAGACCGTGGTGAGCCCGTTTATGTGGACGACGTGCTGAATGGCGCGGAAGGCGAGAGCCTGCCAGGCGTACCTACATTGAGTGAAGGTGGCGGAGACAGCGAAGGCGACGCTCTGTTCGACGAGGCCGTGGCCTTTGTGACCGAGGGGCGACGGGTTTCAATTTCTTCGGTTCAACGCAAATTCAAGATCGGCTACAACCGCGCCGCCAATCTCGTGGAGGCAATGGAAGCCTCCGGGGTTGTTAGTGCGGCCGGCAACAATGGCGCCCGAGAAGTTCTGGCGCCGCCGCCCCCCAGAGACTAGGAGTAGGTCCGTGATCAAAAGCAAGCAAGGTCTCAATCGTTGGTCAGTTGTTGCGCTGTTGGCCTTTCTGATAGTGCCCTGGTGTTCCGTCAGTGCCGCGAACGACGGTTCTGACGCCGCCGCTGAATTGGCCGGTTTGCTGGGGGGCTATGAGTCCTTTTCAGCTACGTTTATTCAGATAGTGGTCAACGAGAACGGTAGCCGTGTTCAGGAAACCCGAGGCGAGCTCAAGGCGCGGCGTCCCGGACTCTTTTATTGGGAAACCTCGTCTCCGCATTCCCAGTTCGTTGTCAGTGATGGTGAGCAGGTTGAGGTCTACGACCCCGATCTGGAACAAGTGACCATTCATACACTGGACGATCGGGTTGCGACCACACCGGCCCTGCTTCTGAGTGGTGAGGTCGATAATTTGGACGAAAGCTACCGGGTTTCCGTGCGTTCATTTGGCGAAAACAGCCGCGAATTTACGCTGGAACCCCGAGATCAGGATTCTCTGTTCGTGTCTCTGAGGCTGACATTTAACGGTGGCGAGTTGCAGGAAATGAGAATGCAGGACTCACTCGCTCAGTTGAGCGTTCTGAGTTTCAACAACATTCAGGTGAATGGTTCCATACCCAAAAGCACTTTCAGCCTCGATTATCCTGACTCCGTGGACGTCATCCGGGATGGCGCCTGATGCAAGAGACTCTGTTTGAGACCAGCGGTGGGTTCCAGCCACTGGCCGCGCGTATGCGCCCAAACAGTCTCGATGAATACGTTGGCCAGAGCCATCTGGTCGGCGCCGGCAAGCCGCTTCGCAGAGCGGTAGAGCAGCATCAGCTGCATTCCATGATTCTGTGGGGCCCGCCGGGGGTTGGAAAGACCACGTTTGCCCGTTTACTGGCCAATCTGAGCGATTTGAGCTTTGAAACGGTATCGGCGGTCCTCAGCGGTGTCAAAGACATTCGCGCTGTGGTCGATCGTGCAAAGGACCGCAAGCACATGGAGGGCAGGGATACCCTGCTGTTTGTTGATGAGGTGCATCGCTTCAACAAAAGCCAGCAGGATGCTTTTCTGCCTCATATTGAAGACGGAACCTTTATTTTCGTCGGTGCGACCACGGAAAACCCCTCCTTTGAATTAAACAGCGCGCTTCTGTCCCGGACCCGTGTCTATGTGCTGAAGAATCTCAGCGAAGAGGAGTTGATAGAGCTTCTTGAGCGAGCGTTGTCGTCAGCCGATGGGCTCAATGGTGAGTATGTCGCCGAAAGGGCGGTTCTCGAGCTGATTTCGGCGGCCGCATCCGGAGACGCCCGTCGCGCCCTGAACATCCTCGAAGTGGCCACAGACCTGGCAGAACCCGAAGAGGGCGGCCCATCCAGGATTACCTCCCAGCATCTGGAGCAGGTGCTCCAGACCAGCCTTCGTCGCTTTGATAAGGGTGGCGATGTTTTTTATGACCAGATTTCTGCGCTTCACAAATCGGTCCGGGGTTCGGATCCTGACGGGGCGCTTTATTGGATGTGTCGGATGCTCGATGGCGGCTGCGACCCACTTTACGTTGCCAGGCGCCTGGTGAGAATCGCCAGTGAGGACATTGGCAACGCCGACCCAAGAGCCTTGCAGCTTTCCATGGACGCCTGGGAAGCTCAGGAACGACTCGGATCGCCCGAGGGCGAGCTGGCATTGGCCCAGGCGGTGACCTACCTGGCAGTTGCTCCCAAGAGCAATGCGGTCTACACCGCGTTTAATCAGGTCATGGCCGATATCTCGAGAGATCCGGATTACGAAGTGCCTGTGCATTTACGTAACGCACCCACCAAACTGATGAAAAGCATGGGGCATGGGGATGACTACCGCTATGCCCATGACGAACCAGACGCCTTTGCAGCCGGCGAGTCCTATCTTCCGGAGGCAATTCACCAGCGGCGCTATTACCAGCCGGTCCAGCGTGGTCTGGAAATCAAACTGTCCGAGAAACTGGACCGGCTGGCAGAGAAAAACCGCAATAGCCCGCAAAAACGCTATCCGCAGGATTGATTCACCACTGGTGACGCCCCACGGTGTGGTCACAACGCCCTTCAACGGTATAATGCCCAGTTCTCGTTGTGACATTACGATACCCAACTTTATTAGAACCGACAGATTCAGGATCATCATGCTCGACCCCAAACGTGTTCGTTCTCAGACCGAAGAGATTGCCCGCCGATTGCTGGTAAAAGGTTTCACATTCGATCAGTCTACTTTTGATCAGTTGGAAGAGCGCCGCCGTGCGCTGCAGGTGAAGACCGAAACTCTCCAGAGTGAACAGAATCGTCGTTCGAAGTCCATTGGCAAGGCCAAGGCGGCCGGTGAGGATATTCAGCCGTTACTGGACGAGGTTGAGCAGCTTAAAGCGGATCGGTCAGCCGCTGAAGATGAGCTGAGAGCGCTACAGGAAGAAATAAACGGATTTTTGTCCGGCATTCCCAATGTGCCCGACGAAACCGTTCCTGAGGGCGCCAGCGAAGACGATAACGTTGAAATCCGTACCTGGGGCGAGCCGAAGGCCTTTTCCTTTGAGCCCAAGGACCACGTTGCCCTGGGGGAGGCTCTCGGAGGCCTGGACTTCGAAACAGCCAGCCGTCTGGCGCATTCCCGGTTTGCTGTCATGCGTGGCCCGGTTGCGCGCCTGCATCGCGCACTGGCGCAGTTCATGATTAACCTCCATGCGGAAGAACACGGCTATCTGGAAGCCTATCTGCCGTACCTGGTGAACGCAGATACCCTATACGGCACCGGTCAATTGCCCAAATTTGAGGAAGATCTGTTCAAGATGGAGGGAGAAAACCCTCTGTACCTGATTCCTACAGCGGAGGTTCCGGCAACCAATCTGGTCAGCGATACCATTGTTAATGCTGACGAATTGCCCCTTAAATTCGTCTGTCACACGCCTTGTTTCCGGAGCGAGGCAGGGTCTTATGGGCGCGATACCCGTGGCATGATTCGCCAGCATCAGTTCGACAAGGTGGAGCTTATCCATGTAGTTCGCCCAGAGGATTCAGAGGCAGCACTGGAAGCCCTGACCGGCCATGCTGAAAAAGTGTTGCAGCTTCTGGAACTCCCATACCGGGTGGTCGACCTGTGTGGCGGTGATATGGGCTTCTCTGCTGCTCGCACCTATGACCTCGAGGTATGGCTGCCAGGGCAGGGCAAATACCGTGAGATCTCTTCCTGTTCGAATACCCGTGATTTCCAAGCACGCCGCATGCACGCCCGGTGGCGTAATCCTGAAACCAAAAAGCCGGAACCGGTTCATACGCTGAATGGTTCGGGCCTCGCAGTTGGGCGAGCCTTGATCGCGGTTCTCGAAAACTATCAGCAGGAAGATGGCAGCATCGAGGTACCGGAAGTGCTGAAGCCCTACATGGGCGGACTGGAAAGGATCCAATGAGCGAAGACAGCAACGTAGCTCCCTGGAAAGGCGTTGGCGTAACGCCTTCGCCGGTGAGGTATCGCAAAAACCCGATTACCGATAACCCGAACAGTTCGGAAGGCGAAGTGGCGCTGGTAGGTGCCGGCCCAGGTGATCCGGAATTGCTGACCCTTAAGGCCTGGCGGTTGATTCAAGAGGCCGATGTCGTGCTATACGATCGCCTGGTTTCTCAGGAAATCCTGGCGCTGGTTCCGGATGACGTGATGAAGGTTCACGTTGGGAAGCAGCGTTCGAAGCACACATTGCCGCAGGATCAGATCAACAATCGTCTGGTTGAGCTGGCCCGCAGTGGTCGCAAAGTGGTCAGGCTGAAGGGCGGAGACCCGTTTATTTTTGGTCGTGGCGGCGAGGAGATAGAAACCCTGGCGGATGCGGGGGTTCGTTTCCAGGTTGTGCCGGGAATTACCGCGGCTTCCGGCTGTGCTTCCTACGCCGGTATTCCGCTGACACACCGTGATCACGCCCAATCCGTGCGTTTCGTTACTGGGCATCTGAAGAACGATACTTGCGATCTCCCCTGGAAAGATTTTGTACAAAATAACCAGACTCTGGTGTTCTACATGGGGTTGGTAGGCCTCCCCATTATCTGTCGTGAACTCATCGCTCACGGTATGGCAGAGGATATGCCAGTGGCATTGGTCTCGAAGGGCACCACGTCAGAACAGAAGGTGGTGGTGGGGGACCTGTCTACGATCGTGGAAAAGGTGGACGGTGAAACTGTGTCGCCGCCGACGCTGGTTATCATTGGTCAGGTGGTTGGCCTCAGACAGCGTCTCGACTGGCTGGCCAGTGTGCCTGGCCAACCTGCCGATTCGGAAAACTGAATATCAGGCCTTGTTGCGGCCCGGCAGAACGTCTTTCAGTTTGTCCCGCATATCACGCAGAGCCTTCTCGGTGGTTTCCCAGTCGATGCAGGCGTCCGTGATGGAAACGCCGTACTTCAGATCGTCCAGATTCTCCGGAATCGACTGGTTGCCCCAGTTCAGGTGACTTTCCACCATCAGGCCCTGGATAGACTGGTTGCCTTCCAGAATCTGGTGGGCAATGTCCTGAATGACCAGCGGCTGAATGGCCGGATCCTTGCTTGAGTTGGCGTGACTGCAATCCACCATGATGGATTTGCGCAGATTTGCTTTCTCAAGCGCCTGCTCGCACAGAGCCACGCTGACCGAGTCGTAGTTGGGTTTGCCACCGCCACCGCGCAGAACGGCGTGTCCGTAATTATTGCCACGGGTACGGATGATGGCGACTTGCCCCTGCTGGTTGATGCCCAGGAAACTGTGAGGATGGGAAACCGATTTCATGGCGTTGACGGCCACATCCAGGCTGCCGTCGGTGCCATTCTTGAAGCCGATGGCCATCGAAAGGCCGCTGCTCATTTCACGGTGAGTCTGAGACTCGGTCGTGCGTGCACCAATTGCGGACCAGGAAATGGTGTCCTGCAAATACTGTGGCGAAATCGGATCCAGCGCCTCGGTGGCGGTGGGCAGGCCCAGTTCCGAGATGTCCAGCAGCAGGCGGCGGCCGATGTGCAGCCCCTGTTCAATATCAAAGGTATCGTTCAGGTGAGGATCGTTGATCAAACCTTTCCAGCCCACGGTGGTGCGCGGCTTTTCGAAGTACACCCGCATCACGATCAACAGGGTATCGCTCAGTTCATCGGCCAGCTTTTTGAGTTTGCTGGCGTACTCTCGGGCCGCATCAACATCGTGAATAGAGCAGGGGCCAACAACGACGAACAGCCGGTGGTCCTTGCCATCCATGATGTCATAAATGGCCTGGCGACCGTTCTCGACCGTCTCCGCTGCCTTATCAGACAGTGGTAATTCCTGCTTCAGCGCCTCAGGGGTAATTAATTGTTCCTGACTCGCCACATTCAGATTCTCTAGTTTGGTGCCCGACATACTCTTGTTGTCCCATTAAAATCATGTTCGTCCGGTAAGATTGCGGTAAACCCCGGAGAGGTGGTTATACTGCGTTATTTGAACCACCTTTTCAACGCTTCTGACGCGCGGAGAATGGATGCAGCAAGGCAGGCAGAACAAGCGTGAATTACTGTCTCTAGAGCAGGCCACACAACGAATCGGCGATGTGCTTTCGCACATTCGGGTGCCGGATCTTCCTTACCCCGTGGGTAAGCTGGAAAGCGACGCCATCAGCGATTGGAAGCCGCTGATGATGTCCTGTTGGACGGAACAGCGCGACGAGCCCGTAAGCCACGTTATTCGCTCGGTATCACTCACCTGGTCGGTCCGACAAATCAATGCGGCTTATGTTGCCGACCGCATTATGGATGTGTTTCTGAAATCCAGCGGGCTTCATCCTGAGCTGGCCAAACGCATCGCCAGGCTGAGATTTTTTCTCGCCTGGCGCATGAATCTGGAGGGAGCAGGTGTCTTCAATGACACCCTGTTGGAATGGCTTGACAGCTTTCAGAATCACCGAGGTTGGAGCGCCAACGGCGGTCGGTCCTCGAAAGTACTGCTTGATCAGTTGGATTCCCTCACCATCGAAGTAGCGAGTGCCTTTGAATCCGAGGATGTCTCGCCGGTTATGGCGTTTTGTCAGCAATGGCAGGACGATGCTGCAAAACGTGAGCAGCAGACAGGGCGACTTCGGGAAAGGCTCCTCAAAACCGAACAAGGCGCTGCTCGGCAAAGGCGGGCTGAACACACGGCCCGGGCATTGATTGGTCGGGCGATGAAGGGCCGACAGCTGCCACAACCCATTGTGGACTTCGTCATGAACACCTGGTTTGGCTTGCTAAAGCAAATCGTCTGGGAAGAAGGTCTGGACGGCGACAATTGGCGCCATGCCAGCAAACTGCTCGAATGGTTGGTCTGGATCGGTGATCCCAAGCTCTCGGATAAGGACCAGAATCGCCTGTACACCGTGGGTGAGCAGATTGGCGATCGCATCACAGATGTCTGGGGGCGGTTGAACAAAGAGCCCCTACCGCCGCAAGCGCTGGCTGGTGTTGAATCGGTGATGGTTGCGCGTCTGCGTGGCGAGGTGCCCGAGCTTGTCCCGGCGTTGCCGCCGGAGGACAAGTTCAACTGGGATTCGGCGTGGCTCAATCTAAAGCCAGTGCAGTCCCATGAATACACCGATTTTCAGCACAAGTGGTACGTGGAAGGCGAGGGCGCGAAAGAGCAGCGGCGATACTTCCTGGCGTTTCTGGAGGATACCCAGGAAGTTCTTTGGACCAATGGCGCCGGTGTAAAACTTGGCGTCCTGTCCTGGAGCCGTTTCAAGGCGCAGTACGATGAGGAATCGTTGCGTCCTTTGCCGCCCATACGACCGTTTGGTGAGGTTCTCGCGGAAACTGTTACGGCACTTTTCTCGGTTCTCAAACGCCAGGTTCAGCAACGCAAAAAGGCCGCGGCCGAGGCGAAAGAACGCGCAGAAAAGCTTCGCCTGGAAAAAGAAAAGGCCGAGAAGAAACGGCAAGAAGAACGTGCAGCGCTGGAGGCGGATAAGGAACGTAAGCGGCAGGAAGCCGAGGCTCAGCGCATGGCGGATGAAGAGGCCGAGGCTCAGCGATTGTTGCAGGAAAAAGAAGCGGCCGCACGATCGCTGGTTGAGGGGATCAAGCTCGGCGGCTGGATCGTTCTGGAAAATTCCGACAAGCCTGAGGAATCGCAGCGCCTGAAACTTGCGGTTCGAATCAACGCGTCCCGCAAGCTTGTTTTCGTGGACAGGCTCGGTCTGAACCGGCGGGAATACGGCGAAGAAGAACTGATTGAAGACGTTTTGTCCGGCAAAGTGCGGGTACTGGGAGCCTCGGCAGAATTCGATGACACCCTGTCCAGAGTGGTTGGCCGCATACGGGTGGGGAAACAATGATGGATGCAGGTTATGAGTGATATTGACTACGATTTCGGCAACGATGATGGCCAGTTATCCTCTGACAACCGCTCTGAGTACCGATTGACGGGTAGTGCGCACGTAACTCTCGAATTGGAATCTTCAGAGCCAGAGGCGGCCGAAGAGTCTCCCGGCCGGACGCTGGTGTCCAGGACCCGGGATCTTTCAGCCCAGGGGTTTTGCCTGCTGACGCGTGAGCCCCTGACGGAAAACGCACTGCTCAGCGCCTCGATTCGATTGGATGGTGAATCCGACGCTTTTCAGTTGATGGTCGATGTGGTGTGGTGTCGCCCCGCTTCGTCAGGCCAGTGGCTGGTGGGCCTGAGAATTCTGGAGTCGGACGACACCTCTTATCTGGAATGGGTTGAGGCTGTTGCCAGGGCGATGGCTGAAGACTGAACGTCAGTCTTCCAGCTCGCCCATCCCTGTAATGTTGAAGCCACCGTCTACATACATGATCTCGCCGGTAATACCACTGGCCATATCCGAGCACATGAACGCCGCGGCATTGCCCACTTCCTGAGTCGTCACATTGCGCCGTAATGGTGCCCGTCTGGCGTTTTCCGAAAGCATCTTGCGAAAGCTTTTGATACCAGAGGCCGCAAGGGTCTTGATGGGGCCTGCTGAAATGGCGTTCACGCGAATGCCGTCCCGGCCCAGGCTGTTGGCCATATAGCGTACGTTTGCCTCAAGAGAGGCCTTTGCCAGCCCCATCACGTTGTAATTCTGAAGAACTTTCTCTGCGCCCAGGTAGCTCAAGGTCAGCAGTGAGCTGTTTTCGTGCAGCATCTTTTTGCCAGCCTTCGCCAGTGCCACAAAACTGTAGGAACTGATGTCGTGGGCAATGCGGAAGCCTTCGCGAGTGGTTACGTCGACATAGTTGCCGTTCAATTCTTCGCCGGGGGCAAAACCCACCGAGTGAACGATGATGTCGATTTTGTCCCAATGCTTTCCCAGCTCTGTAAAGACATTCTCGATTTCCTCATCGCTGGCCACGTCGCAGGGGAATATGAGGTTGCTGCCCCAGCCTTCCGCAAAGGATTCTACCCGGGACTTCAATTTTTCGTTCTGGTAGGTGAACGCCAGTTCTGCGCCCTGTTCGTAGAACGACTGAGCAATGCCGTAAGCAATGGAGTGCTTACTGGCCACACCGACGATCAATGCCCGTTTTCCGCTGAGTAATCCCATTATGATTCTCCCTTTGATGCTGTTCGGGGAATTATCCCTGAACCGGCGCCTGATAAGTAACGCCCAATTGGTCGTAGTAATATCAGTTGTAGAACAGCGAGGCGTTGAGCAGCTCCCGCGTGTACGTGTGTTGTGGGTGGTTGAATATCTCTTCGGCACTGCCGTATTCAACAATTTTTCCGGTTTTCAGTACCAGCAGCTTGTGGCTTAAGGCTCTTACCACGGAAAGGTCATGGCTGATGAACACATAGCTTAGACCATATTTTTCCTGCAGATTTCGCAGCAGGTGAATCACCTGTTTCTGAACGGTGCGATCCAGCGCAGACGTAGGCTCGTCAAGAATGATCAGTTCCGGCTGCAACACCAGCGCCCGGGCGATGGCAATGCGCTGACGTTGGCCACCTGAAAATTCATGGGGATAGCGGTGGCGTGCCTCCGGGTCCAGCCCCACATCAGTGAGCGCCTGGATGACGCGCCTGTCCTGCTCCTCCGCAGAAGCAGGCGTATGGATCTCCAGTCCCTCTCGGACAATCTCTGCCACTGACATCCGCGGGCTGAGACTTCCGAACGGGTCCTGAAACACAATCTGAATCTGGCGCCGGTAGGGTCGGAACTGCTTCTGATTCATCGGACCGAGATCGTTACCAGACAAGCGTACCGAGCCTGTGCAGGCGGTCAGTTTTAGCAGCGCATGGCCGATCGTGGTCTTGCCGCTACCGCTCTCGCCAACAATGCCCAGGGTCTCGCCACGATTCAGGCCAAAGCTGGCATTGTCGACCGCCTGGAACCAGGCCTTGGGCTTGCCCAGCCAGGAACGGCGAGTGGTGAAACGCACGTCAAGATTCGAGACTTCCAGCAGCGGTTCATCCTGAATATTCGTATGGGATGGAGAAGAGGGCGGCTCTGCGTCCAGCAGCTTTCGGGTGTACGGGTGCTGGGGATCAGTAAACAGGGATTCGGTCGCTGCGTTCTCGACCACCTTACCCTGTTCCATGACCACCACCTGATCGGCATACCGGCGCACAACCGAAAGATCGTGCGTGATCAGCAGGATGGCCATGCCGAGCTTTTTCTGAAGTTCGCGAAGTAACTCCAGCACCTGCATCTGAACGGTAACATCGAGCGCGGTGGTCGGCTCGTCGGCGATCAGCAGGTCCGGTTCGTTCGCAAGCGCCATGGCAATCATGACCCGCTGCTTTTGTCCGCCTGACAGCTGGTGCGGATAGCTATTCAGCCGTTCTTCGGCCTGGGGTATCCCGACAAGCTCCAGCAATTCGATGCATCGACTCCTTGCCGCGGCGTCACGCAGGCCACGGTGAAGCTCAAGAGCTTCGGAAATCTGTTTCTCAACGGTATGAAGCGGGTTCAGGGACGTCATTGGCTCCTGGAAAATCATACTGATTTTCCGGCCGCGGATTTTACGCAAGCGCTTGTCGCTGATGGACAGCATGTTTTCACTCTGAAACACGATACTGCCCGACGGATAATGGGCGTGCCGTTCGTCCAGTAAGCGCAGAATGGAAAGCGCAGAGACAGATTTGCCGGATCCGCTTTCACCGACCAGCGCCAGCGTCTGGCCTTTCTGTATGGACAGAGACAGCCCGTCTACAACGTTTTTCGCGCCGTCGAAACTGATCGATAGATTGTTGATTTCAAGCAATGATGACATATCAGTTCTTTCTCGGATCAAACGCATCGCGCACGGCTTCGCCCACAAACACCAGCAGCGTCAGCATGATCGACAGTGAAACGAAGGCTGAGATACCCAGCCACGGCGCGTGCAGGTTGGCTTTGCCCTGAGCAATGAGCTCACCCAGCGACGGCGAGCCGGAGGGCAGGCCAAAGCCCAGAAAGTCCAATGAGGTCAGTCCGGTTATGGCGCCCGTCAGAATGAACGGCAGAAAGGTCAGGGTGGCGACCATGGCGTTGGGCAGAATGTGCCTGAACATGATCTTACGGTTGCCCAGGCCCAGAGCCCGCGCCGCTTTGACATACTCGAAATTACGGGCTCGAAGAAACTCTGCCCGAACCACATCGACCAGACCCATCCAGCTGAATAACAGCATGATGCCCAACAACCACCAGAAGTTCGGTTGAACAATGCTCGATAGAATAATCAGAAGGTACAGAACCGGCAGACCGGACCAGATCTCAATGAAACGCTGACCAAGCAGGTCAATCTTGCCGCCGTAAAAGCCCTGAACGGCGCCGACGGCCACGCCCACAATGCAACTCAGAATGGTCAGGATCAGGCCAAACAGCACCGAGATACGAAAGCCATAGATAACCCTGGCAGCCACGTCGCGGGCCTGATCGTCGGTACCAATCAAGTTGACCTCACTGGGCGGCGCAGGCGAAGGCACCTCAAGGTCGTAATTGGTGGTGTTATAGCTGAAGCGGATGGGTGGCCACAGCATCCAGCCGTTGGCGTTGATTTCGTCCGCCACGAAGTCATCGCGGTAATCGGCTTCGGTGGGTAGGAATCCGCCAAAGGTCTCTTCGGAGACCACCTCAAACACCGGGAAATAAAGCTCGCCCTTGTAGGAAGCAACCAGCGGTTTATCGTTGGCGATCAATTCCGCGCACAGCGAGAGCCCGAACAGCGCCAGAAATATCCACAACGACCAATAGCCGCGTCGGTTGTTGCGAAAATTACGTAAACGCCGCTGCTGGATTGGAGTCAGTGTCGGGGCCAGGCTCATGCGCCCTCCCGACTTTCAAAATCAATGCGTGGGTCCACCAGCACATAGGTAATGTCGCTGATCAATTTCAGCACCAGACCCATCAGAGTAAAAATGTAGAGTGTTCCGAATACCACCGGATAATCCCGGTTCAAAGCCGCTTCAAAACCAAGCAGCCCGAGACCGTCCAGTGAAAAGATGACTTCAATCAGCAACGATCCGGTGAAAAAGAGCTGAACCAGTACGCCGGGCAGGCTCGCAATGACAATCAGCATGGCGTTACGAAATACGTGGCCATAAAGGACTCGCTTTTCCTCCAGGCCCTTGGCGCGGGCGGTCACCACATATTGTTTGCCAATCTCATCCAGAAACGAATTTTTAGTCAGCAGGGTCAGGGTAGCGAAGCCCCCGATGACGTTCGCTGTGACGGGCAGTGCCAGATGCCAGAAGTAGTCGCCGATCTGCTGGTACCAGGTCATCTCGTCAAAATTGGAGGAGGTCAGACCCCGCAACGGGAACCAGTCTAGATAACTGCCGCCGGCAAACAGAACGATCAACAGAATCGCGAATAGGAAGCCGGGGATGGCATACCCGATAACGATGGCCGAACTGGTCCAGACATCGAAACGCGAGCCGTCGGTGACGGCCTTGCGAATGCCCAGAGGAATTGAAATCAGATAGATGATCAGCGTGGACCAGAGCCCCAGCGAAATGGACACGGGCATCTTGTCGACGATGAGGTCCGTTACCGTTCGTTGGCGATAGAAAGACTCGCCAAAGTCGAAAGTGGCGTAGTCGCCAAGCATTTTCAGAAAGCGTTCGTGGGCGGGCTTGTCGAAGCCGTACATCACTTCAATTTCTTTTAACAGTTCTGGCGGCAGGCCCCGAGAGCCCCGGCTGTCTCCATTGCCTGATACTTCCCCGCCGGATCCTCCGCCACTCGCGCGATCCAGAGCGTCACCGCCAAATCCCTCGACTTCAGCGATCATCTGCTCTACAGGGCCGCCTGGTGCCGCCTGAACAATCACGAAATTCAGCAGCATGATGCCCACCAGGGTGGGGATAATCAGCGCCAGGCGCCTGAGTATGTAACTACCCATCTACAGGTGCTCCGTCTGCGTTCGGTCAGGCAAGGGCAGTATCAATCAGCGTTCGATCCACCAATTGTTCACGTCGGCGCCGTCTTTGGGGACGGTGTCTGGCCGCTTAAGGAATGACCAGTAGGCGATCCGGTCACTGGGCACGTACCAGTTGGGAATTACGTAGTGATGATGCAGAAGCACCCGGTCGAGTGCGCGCGTGCGGTAAACCAGCTCCTCACGATTCGGTGCTTGGATCAGGTAATCCACGAGTTCATCGATCACCGGATGGCTCACGCCCGCCAAGTTACCGGAACTATCTACATCAGCAGAAGAAGAGTGCCAATAATCTTTTTGCTCATTACCAGGTGAATCAGATTGCTGAAACGTAAAGACGGTCATGTCGAAATCTCGCGTACGCCAGCGTTCGGCGTACTGGCTTGTGTCGACGATGCGAACGGTAACTTCAATTCCTAGTCTTCCCAGTTGCTTCTTGAACGGCAAGACCACTCGTTCAAAGGTTTTTTGATCGAGCAGGATTTCAAACGTTAAAGGCTCTCCCGAGTCTTCTTTTACCATGGTGCCATTCTGATCTACATATCCTGCAGCTCTTAGTTGGCTTTGGGCCTCAAAAAGATTGTCGCGGATGGTCCTCTCTCCGGACGTCGTCGGCGGCTGGTATTCGGAATTGAACACCGAATCTGGTAATTGTTCACGATAAGGCTCTAGTATTTCCAGTTCTCTGCCAGTTGGGAGGCCTGATGATTCAAGCTCGCTGTTTTCGAAATAGCTTTTGGTGCGCTTGTACTGACCGAAAAATGAGTCCTTATTGGCCCATTCGAAGTCGAAGCCGTAGGATAGAGCTTGGCGCACGGCCGGATCTTCGAATACTGCCCGGCGGGTATTGAATACGAAGGCTTGCATGCCTACTGGACGATCATGGTCTATAGACTCTTTGACAATTTTACCTGAGTCGAACGCCTCACCTGTGTATGCGGTAGCCCAATTCTTGGCCATATATTCTATCCTGAAGTCGTAATTTCCCGCTTTAAACGATTCCAGTGCCACCGTTTCGTCGGTGTAGTATTCAAAAACTATTTCTCCGAAGTTGAACCGTCCTTTGCGAACACCCAGATCTTCAGCCCAGTAGTCTTCGACCCTTTCATAGCTTATCGACCGGCCTGCCTCGAAATCACCAATCCTATAAGGTCCACTACCAATAGGACGATCTAGGCCATTTTAACCAAACTCTCGATCTTTCCAGTAGTGTTTTGGAAAAATAGAAAGCTGACCGATTATCAGCGGAAGTTCTCGGTTTCGTTTCTCTGAGAATTCGAATTTAATGCGATGCGGATTTATTACTATGGCTTCAACTACATCTTCGTAATAAACCTTGCGGCGAGGATGTCCCTTAGTCTTGATCAAATCGAAAGTAAATTTTACGTCTGCAGCGGTGATCTGCTCTCCATCTTGAAATCGGGCTTCCTTTCTCAAGTTGAATATGACGTAACTACGGTCCTCTGGAATTTCGATGGATTCTGCAATTAGGCCGTAAACTGAGAATGGTTCATCAGCGGATGATTCAAGAAGCGAGTCGTACAGGTAGTTCTCAATTCCTGCGGCTGGAATGCCCCTGGCTACAAACGGATTGAAGGAATCATAACCGTTTCCGATCACGGCTCTTCGTATTGTCCCACCCTTTGGGGCATCAGGGTTCACGTAATCGAAGTGACTAAAGTCTTCCGGATATTTCACTTCCCCATGAAGAGCCAGCCCGTGTTGAGCCACAGGTGCGGCGCTCAGCGGCGCTGCGATGGAAGCCGATAGACAGGCTCCCAAGACAATAACTGAGTGTAGGAACCGACGTACTTGCCGGGTCAAAACAGACGGGTAAGCGTTATTAGTCGTTATCATAGAACTCGCACGTTCAGTTGAAAGGTTCAGGGGCTGTTTCTGATGTCCACGTAGAGTACCAGACTTTGTCCGGGCTGAAGATAACGAGAGGTGTTCAGGTTATTCCAGCTTGCGATGTCGCTCACATTGACGGCAAAACGGCTGGCGATGCGGGATAGCGAGTCGCCTTTGCGTACCCGATAACCCACTTTACGGACCATGCCGTCGCCTCGGGATGTGGTCACCGGTGGGCTCGCCATTTTTGCGGCCTGCGGTGATTTGGAATAGATCACCAGGTCCTGACCCGGCATTAGCGGATCACCGGGTGCCATGCCGTTCCAGGAGGCAAGCTCTCGAACGCCAATTTTGTGTTCCCGGGCAATGTCCCAGAACGTGTCGCCAGAGCGCACTGTATAGTCCACGCGCTTGCCGCCGGCCCGTTTGCCCGCGTTGTCCTGCTTGCGGCTGAGGCGTTCTGATGCGCTCAGGCTGTAGGTATCGGCGTCCTGGCTGGCGGACGGAATCATCAAGCGCTGTCCGATACGGATGATGTGGCTGTTCAACTTGTTCACCTGCTGAATCACCGAGGGAGTGGTGCCGTAGCGCAAGGCGATGGACCCCAGCGTGTCGCCGGAAGACACTTCGTAACTGTGCCAGGACACGCGTTCCGACGGGGCAATTTCGGCCAGAGCGGTCCGGAACGTTTCAGCGTTCTCCTTGGGAATCAGCAAACGGTGAGGGCCATCAGGAGAGGTCGCCCATCGGTTAAAGGACGGATTGAGCAGGTAGATTTCGTCAATGTCCACATTCGCCAGTTTGGCGGCTTGCGCCAGATCCAGCTGTGAACCCGTATCGACAACCTCGAAGTAGGGCTCATCTTTCAACGGTGGGAGCTCAATGCCGTATTTCTCTGGGTCGGCAAAAATTCGCGCCAGTGCAATAAGTTTGGGGGCGTAATGCCTCGTTTCCCGGGGTAGATCCAGTGACCAGAAGTCGGTGGGCTGATTGCGTTTGCGGTTCTTGCGCATGGCGCTGGATACGGTGCCACCGCCACTGTTATACGCAGCCAGCGCCAGCATATAGTCGCCGTCAAAGCGGTTGGCCAGGCGCTCGAGGTAATTGAATGCAGCGTCAGTGGCAGCAATGACGTCCCGACGTTCGTCATGCCACCAGCTCTGGGTCAGGCCAAAATATTTGCCGGTTGATGGAATGAATTGCCACAGGCCAGCGGCGCGCCCATGGGAGTAGGCAAAGGGATCAAAGGCACTTTCGACAACGGGTAGAAGCACCAACTCCGTCGGCAGGTTACGTTTCTCTGCTTCATTGAGAATGTGGAACAGATACCGGCTACCGCGTTCGGCAACCCGGTCAATATAACGCGGATGTCTTTTGTACCAGTTCAACTGCGAAGTGATCCGGCGTTCATCCACGTCATGATCCAGCTTGAATCCGGCACGAAGTCTCACCCACAGGTCCGGATCTGGCGGTGTCTTGGGTTCGGGATTGGCCTCTGATTCCGCAACGCCATCGGCAGGAGTATCCAGTTTTTCCCGCGCATTCTCGGCCGCTTCTTTCATGGACGGTTCGATTGCGTCATCGAGTTTCGTACGGGTCGCCTTTATGGCTTCCTGTTGTTGCGACTCTGAGCCGCTCTCTACCGCCTCTTTTAGCCCTTCATCGCCAGCTGCTACGGTCAGTGTTTCCGAGTCCAGTACGTCTTCTTTCGCAGCCTGTTCCTTGGAACTAAACGACTGGCAGCCGCTGATGAGGGCACCAATCAGTATCAGGGTCGGCAGGTGGCGATGGGTCATAATAGCGCGTCCGGATGGGTGAAACCCGCCGATGTTGCGGGTTCCCGGCGGGTTCAAGAATGCAAAAACATTACCTTGAGTCTATTGGATGCCTTTCTGAGCGGTCAACAGGCCCTGTGTTACAGCAGCGACAGAATCGGTTAATAAGTGTTCAGAAGTGATCCTTGCCATGTCTGACAGCGGCAAAAACCTCGGTCTCGTTGTTGCACTGGAGCTGATGATGTTCTGCGTAACGATGGGCCGAACTGACCACCATCCTGTCATCCCAGCGAAGAAATGGATTCAGTCGCTTCTCGTCCCCGATGGTTGAAGGCACGGTTGGCTCACCCTTGTCTCTCAGCGCTTTACATCGGCTCTCAAAGGCGGCGAGGTCGGTATCATCCGGCAGCCAGTGGCGGGCAAACTTGAGGTTGGCAAGGGTGTATTCGTGGGCACAGTACACTGCCGTCGTATCGGGCAGCTGGCGCAGCGAAGCCAGGGACTGCTTCATCTGAGCTGGTGAGCCCTCGAACAATCGACCGCAGCCGCACACGAACAGGGTGTCGCCACAGAAAAGTATCTGGTGGCCGCCCACTTCGGTTTCTGAGTAAAAGGCAATGTGGTCAAGCGTGTGCCCCGGAACTTCGTAGACATCGAAGTTAAGGCCATTCCAGGACACCGAATCCCCGGCGTTCACAGACTCTGTCACTCCGGAGAAGGGCGAGTCTGCTGGGCCTACAATGCGGCAATCCGGATATCGAGAGGCCAACTGCCGGATACCGCCCGTGTGGTCGGGGTGGTGGTGGGTGACCAGAATAGTGTCCAGTGTCAGATGGTTCTGGCTCAGATGATCAACGACCGGGTCAGCCTGGCCGGGATCGACAATCAGGGCTTTGCCGTCTTCACTGTTGGCAAGGCACCAGATGTAGTTATCGCTGAAGGCCGGAATTGGTGTCATGGTCAGCATTGGTCTACCCCATGTGCAGTCGGAATGTGGCTGTTATGATAGAGCATCACCCATAGAGGAATACAGCCATGAGCAAGAATCAGCCATGAGCCCAAAACAGTCACGCCAGATCGATTTTTCGGCCCGTCACATCAGTTTTGAAGACTGGTATCAGACGCCCCTTGGCCGATCTCTGCTGGCGGACCAGCGCGCCCGGATTGATCGGCTGGCCGGTGACCTGACCGGGGCGAGGCAGCTGCATGTGGCCCTGAGTCATCGGCTTCCTCTGGCAACAGGTACGGATTTTTCACAGAAAATTCTCACAACCCCTAATTGGCATGATCGTATGCCCGATGGCGTCGCGGTCTGTGACGCAGACGAGTTACCGTTTCCCGGTGAATCCATGGACCTGGTTATTCTTCATCACACCGCAGATTTTTCCCCGCACCCGCACCAGGCGTTGAGGGAGGCCTCCAGAGTGTTGAGAGGTGAGGGCTCTATCGTGTTGATGGGCTTTAACCCGATCGGGCTCTGGGGCATCCGCAGGTTGGTCTCCCGGCACAAGCTGGGCCCTTGGGGTGGCAGGTTTATGCTGAAATCGCGGATGGAAGACTGGCTCAGGTTGCTGGACTTTTCGGTGGAATCTACAGAATCGGGATTCTTCAAAATGCCGCTACAGGCCGCTGCACTCAGTGAAGGGCGGGGAATTGTCGAGCGCTTGTGCGGTAATCGGTTCCTGCCTGTCGGGGCCTATTACTGTATCCTTGCCAAAAAACGGGTTTACTCGCGCTTACCTCGAAAGCCGGTATGGCGCAGTCAGAAGGTCATTCCGATGCCAGCAAGAGGCACAGTGGGCGCTTCCCGTGGCGTATCCAGGAATAGTTATATGGGAGAATAAATGGCAGGCAAGGTGGTTCTCTATACGGATGGAGCCTGCAAAGGCAACCCTGGCCCGGGTGGTTGGGGCGCCGTACTGAATTACGGCGATGCGAGAAAGTGCCTCCACGGAGGTGAAAGGGACACAACCAACAACCGCATGGAACTGATGGCTGCGATCAAAGGCCTGAAAGCGCTCAAACGTGCCTGCGAGGTGGAGCTCTACACCGATTCCCAGTACGTCAGGAAGGGCATCACGGAATGGATGCATGGGTGGAAGAAGAACGGTTGGAAAACAGCCGCAAAAAAACCAGTAAAAAACGAAGACCTCTGGCGTCAGTTGGACGAAGAAGTCGGTCGGCACCAGATTAACTGGCACTGGGTCAAAGGGCACGCTGGCAACCCGGGTAATGAGATGGCAGATCAGCTTGCCAATCAGGGTGTCGATGATCTTTTAAGCGGGAGAAACTAGGCAATGCGACAAATCGTGCTGGATACAGAGACCACTGGCATCGATCCGGCTGAAGGCCACCGGATTATCGAAATCGGCTGTGTGGAACTCATGGAGAGACAGCTTACCGGTCGGCACTATCACGTCTATATCAATCCAGAGCGTGAAGTCGAGGCCGAAGCCATCACAATCCATGGAATTACCAATGAATTCCTTGCGGATAAGCCGCGGTTTGAGGACGTTGCAGACGAGTTCTTCGAGTTCATCAAGGGTGCTGAGCTGGTCATCCATAATGCGGCGTTCGATATCGGGTTTATGGACGCCGAGTTCGCCCGTTTGAAACCGGTTCGTAAGACGAA
The DNA here is from genome assembly GCF_030053415.1 of Marinobacter sp. CHS3-4. Taxonomy (GTDB): domain Bacteria; phylum Pseudomonadota; class Gammaproteobacteria; order Pseudomonadales; family Oleiphilaceae; genus Marinobacter. The sequence goes on along the minus strand of NZ_JASGBJ010000002.1, from coordinate 329,889 downwards.
CGAACATTGTTCCGTTGTGGACTCCCTGGCGGTGGCGCGAAAGAAGCACCCGGGCCAGAAGAACAACCTGGACGCCCTGTGTAAGCGCTATGGCGTGGATAACAGCAGTCGTGACCTTCACGGCGCTTTGCTGGACGCCGAAATCCTTGCCGACGTCTACCTGTTACTGACGGGCGGTCAGACAGCGCTATCCCTGGATGCCGGCAGCGATACCGCCGGTGGCGGACTGGGTGTTCGGCGCCTGCCTTCCAGTCGCGAGGTCTTGCCGGTCGTGACTGCCAATGAAGAAGAAGCGGCGGCCCACGACGAGTTTATGGCTACGCTTGCCAAAAAGTCGGGTCAGACAGTGTGGGATCGGCTTCAAACGTCAAATTAAGTCACGTACTGTTACATTTCCGCTTTCTTGAGCTACTTGAGTTTTGTGTTATAAGTAATGGTTAGTTCGCCATTTTTTTGCGGACGTTTATAAACGCCATGCAGAAAAACAAGCAAGGCAGCATCCGGGAACATGGCGCGTTGGGACGCGCGGCGGAAATGCAATGCAAGAAGCGTTGCGCCAAGAAGGTCCGCACAAATAACAGGAAGCGTTTATGGTTCAATCGTCTCTGGCGACGAAATCGCAGTCCTTTGATCTCGTGAAAAGCGAGATCGAACAGACCATAAAAAACGCAGAATCCAGCCTGGAACGTTTTCAGGAAAATCGGGAAAGTGGCGAGGACCTGCAAAACTGCGTGGATTTTCTCAACCAGCTTCGGGGTATCTTTATTCTGGTTGAGTTGCGAGCAGGAACGTTGCTGTGCCAGGAAGCGGTTACCATGGCCAACGACGTTCCGGTTGGCGCCAACGATGACAAGAACATTCTGCTGACGACTCTGAACAGCGCCCTGTTTATCCTTCGGCGCTACGTCGAGTATTACCACCAACAGCGGGTTGATCATCCAGAGCTCCTGTTGCCTGTGATCAACGATTTGCGGGAAGCCCGCCGCGAGAAGCCCTACCCGGAATCCTGTTTTTTCGATGTTGACGTCAAAGAACGCCCTGATTTCTGCACGAACGTATCTGTGGAGGGGTTCGAAGGTAACGAAGCAGATTATGAGATTTTGGCTCGCCGAATGCGCCTGACCTTTCAGGTGGCGCTTCTGGGAGTGCTGAGAGAAAAAAACCCGGTCGTCAGTCAGAAACTTTTCAGCAGGGCTGCCCGTGGATTTGTGAGGCTGTGCCAGGGCGCGCCTATGGGTCAGATGTGGTGCCTGGTGGCCATGGTGGCAGATGCCATGCTGGATCGCTCCATGAGTTTCAGTAAGGCTCGCAAGCGCCTGTTCATGCGCATCGAGAAATACTCACGAGAAGTGGTATACGTGGGCAAGGTTGCGACCGCCAAGGATGCGCCCGATTCTCTAATAAGGGATCTGGTTTATCTGCTTTACCGGAGTGGTTCCGCCAACCCCGAAGTAGTCTCCGTTTTATCGGCGTTTGATCTGGCACCCGCCGAATTTCCGGATCGCATGTTTGAGGCGCACGCCCGTCGTCTATACGGCCCCGGCACCGATGTTCTGCAATCGCTGTCTAGCGCTTTGCAGGATGAGCTCAATCAGTTGAAGGACAAACTGGATATTGTGGAGCGGGGCATTGAACCGGATCTTGCAGAGCTGAGTTCGATTGCCGACGCACTTGAGCGTTTGTCCAACACCCTGGTCATGTTGGATTTGAATCAGCTGGGTGCAATGGCAAGAAGCGAAGCGGCCAAACTGCGAGGTTGGGAAGAAGAGAATCGGCTTCCTGGAGAAAGCGAGCTGTATTTGCTGGCAGACTCCGTCTTGGGGATTGAAGACGCCGTATTGCAGATCGTGACTCGCGGAATTACGTCTGAAACCGATGCGCTGGCGGGTGGTCAGCGTACCCGGGAAGAATCCCTGTACCTTCGGGAAGCCACTTTTGTGGTTGCAGACGAGGCCAAAAGTGCACTCACCCTGGCAAAACGGGCCATTACTGCGTTTATCGAGTCCGATTACGACAAGTTGCACCTTGCCAATCTCCCAGGAACCCTGCACAGCATATGGGGCGGGCTTCAGATGCTGAATGATTCCGCCGCCGCAGAAGTGTTGGAGCGGGTCGCGCAATCGATACAGTATCGTTTGTTGGATTCAAAAGAAGCGCCTGCAGCGCAGGTGTTGGAAGCCCTGGCCGACGGGCTGACATCGTTGGAGTACTACATCGAGAGTGTCGGGCGCCATGAGGAAAGCAACAAAGACCTGTTGAAACTTGCAGAGTCGTCTCTGGACGATGTGGGGTTGTAGTGACGAAGACGGCTGATGGAGATGTCTTTTATCAGGTATAAAAAAACCCTGCCATCGAGCAGGGTTTTTTGTTTGAAGCGGCGATCAGCCCATATCAAACAGCTCGCCCAGCTTAGTAGCCAGCATCATGTCGCCCTCGGCGCGAAGCTGACCGGCCATGAACGCCTGCATACCATCGGTCTCACCTGAAACGATACCCTTCAACGTTTCTGAGTTCATGATCAGAGTGACGGACGGATCATCATGTGCACCTTCGGCCTTGGTGCAGCTGCCGTCTTTGATGACCAGGTGGTAGGTCTTGTCGTCTTCAATGTCGAACTGAAACACCAGGTCCAGGCCCTGGGCTGCATCGGCGTTGAAATTCTGTTCGAGTTTGTCGAAAACCTCTGCTACTGACATGTGGTTACCCTTTTGTATGATTGGTATTGGCTTTATGTGAGCCAGCATCGCCATCCGACTTTAGGGTGAGTGAAAAGCGGTGTCAAGCCCGATCGAACGCTTGTTTTAATTTGCCTCCAGCGCTTTAATCGTCAGTTGGCTTGTACCCTGAAACTCCTCGGTTACAATCGAGCGCTACAAGATTCATTCTGGAGAAATAACTTGGAATTCCTGACCGATTTCGGACTGTTCATTGCTAAAACTGTCACGCTGGTAGTGGCGATACTCGTCATTATTTCAGTCATCGCTTCCGCTGCGCAGAAAGACAAGGGTGATGCCAGTGACGAAGGTGAGCTTAAAGTTCGCAAGCTCAATGACAAGTACCGCAAACTCCGTGAGCATTTACAGGACAAGCTGCGCTCCGACGGCGAACGAAAGCGCTTTGAGAAACTGCGCAAGAAGAAAGACAAGGCCAAGCAAAAAGAAGAGAAGGCCAAACAGAAAAAGTCCGGTGACGAGTCTCCAGAGCAGGCGGCTCGAGTTTTTGTGCTGGATTTTGATGGCGATATCAAAGCCAGTGACACGGACCCGCTGCGCCGTTCGATTACTGCCGTATTGAGCATTGCTGATCCGGAAAAAGACGAAGTGGTTGTCCGGCTTGAAAGTGGCGGTGGCATGGTGCACTCCTACGGCCTGGCCGCAGCCCAGTTGGACCGCATTCGTGCCAAGGGCATCTCGTTAACGGCCTGTGTCGATAAAGTCGCTGCCAGTGGCGGCTATATGATGGCGTGCGTTGCGGATCGCATAGTCGCGTCGCCTTTCGCGATCCTCGGGTCCATCGGTGTCGTTGCTCAGTTGCCTAACTTCCATCGGCTGCTGAAAAAGAACGATGTGGATTTCGAAGTTCTGACGGCGGGCGAGCACAAGCGCACGCTGACCATGTTCGGCGAAAACACCGATAAAGGGCGGGCCAAGTTCCTGGAGGATCTGGAAGACACCCACGTTTTGTTCAAGGACTACGTCAGCGAGCGGCGGCCGAGCCTGGACGTCTCCGCCGTTGCAAACGGGGATATCTGGTTTGGCCGCAGGGCTCTTGAGGTCAACCTGATTGATGAGATCAAGACCTCAGACGAATATCTCATTGAAGCCTGTGATCGCGCAGACGTAATCTCGGTGACTTATCAGCGTAAACGTACGCTGCCGGAAAAACTTGGCCTTGCGACCAGTGCCGCGCTTGAGCACACAGTGTGGCGCGTCATCGGGGCGTTTCGGAATCAGAAAATACAGTAAAGCCAACCACAACGGGGAAGCATGATGACAGAGACAACAGAATTTAAAGCGTGGCGCGTTGAAGAAGTCGATGGCGGTTATGCTGGTTCTGAAAAGACGCTGCAGTTGTCTGATCTGCCGGATAACGAAGTGCTGATCAAAGTGACTCATTCTTCCCTCAATTATAAGGACGCGCTGTCTGCGTCCGGAAATAAGGGCGTTACCCGGGAGTTTCCGCACACCCCGGGTATTGATGCGGCCGGGGAGGTTGTGGAGGCCTCAGCCGGGCCTTTGAAGGCCGGCGATCCAGTGCTTGTAACCGGTTACGATCTCGGCATGAACACCGACGGTGGTTTCGGTGAGTATATTCGAGTGCCAGCGGCCTGGTGCGTACCTATGCCTTCCGGATGGAATGCGCGCACGGCCATGATATACGGCACCGCCGGCCTTACAGCCGGTTTGTGCGTCAAGAAACTTCTTAGCATGGGTGCCGAACCGGAGCAGGGTAAAGTTGTGGTCAGTGGTGCCAGTGGTGCTGTAGGCAGTGTTGCGGTTGAAATCCTGGGGCGTCTTGGTTTTGACGTTGTGGCGGTGAGCGGCAAGGCTGAGCACGCCGAGAATCTGAAAGAACTGGGAGCCAGTGAAGTTTTGGGGCGAGATACATTCGATGCCACCAAAAAGCCGATGCTCAAGCCCATCTTTGCAAACGGCATCGATACGGTGGGTGGTTCACCACTCGCTGAAATGCTGAAGCAGATTATACCCGGTGGCTCTGTGGCCTGTTGCGGCCTGGTGGCCGGCCCGCAGCTGGAAACCACCGTTTTGCCGTTTATTCTGAGGGGAAATAATCTGTTGGGTGTCGACTCGGTAGAGATTCCGCTGGCCGAGAAGCAGCTTGTTTGGGGGCGCCTGGCGGGTGATTGGGCGTGCCCGGTCACGGAAGCGTCTGCCAGAGATATTGGGCGAGGTGACCTGGATGATGCGCTGAGCGCGTTTCTGAAAGGAATGTCGTCCGGGAAAATCGTTCTCGATCACAGCCTCTGATCAGTGAGTCAGAGGCTGTGATTCAGCCCTGATATCAGGAAGCGCGGCGACGGAACAGCGGAATATCGGTGTCCGTTGCCGCCTGATAACCCTGCGTAAAGAAGTTCAGGCAGCGAGCCGCTTCTTCGGCATTTTTATCGGCCCGGAGCACGAAGCGGTCGAAACCACAGCGCTTCATGAACTGAAGCTGATCCAGCAGTACGTCACCAATAGCCCGCAGTTCGTTTTCGTATCCCAGGCGCTCCCGAAGTAATCTGGCGATGCTGTAGCCGCGACCATCCGCAAATTTCGGGAAATTCACCGCAATCACGGAAAGCTCGTTCACCAGGCCTTCCAGCATTTCCGGCTCCTGGTGGCTGTCAAACCACACGCCAATGTCCTGGCGGCCGAGAAAATGCTCTTTCCCCGCCAGCCACAAGTCGGCCGGGATCAATGCCGGGCGACTTGGAATATCCAGGGATTCACCTTCAGCCGGGCGTTCAACCACAATCCATTCGTCGTTGAGAATGGCCCCATCATGTGTAATCACTTCAGGCATAAACGCGCTCCTTGAATGGATCAATCCCGATTCGGCGATAGGTGTCCAGGAAGGCCTCTTCCTGAGTGCGGTTATCGACATACACATCGATGATCTTCTTCACAACATCTGGCATGTCTTCACGGGCAAACGACGGACCAAGAATCTTGCCGATGGCCGCATCGTGATGGGAGGAGCCACCCAGGCTGATCTGATAGAACTCCTGGCCTTTCTTGTCGACACCGAGTACGCCGATATGCCCAACGTGATGATGGCCACAGGCGTTCATGCAGCCCGAAATATTCAGGTCCACATCGCCGATATCGTAGAGGTAGTCCAGGTCGTCAAACTTGCGCTGGATAGCTTCTGCGACCGGAATAGACTTGGCATTTGCCAGCGAGCAGTAGTCGCCACCGGGGCAGCAGATAACGTCCGTCAGGGTGTTCAGGTTGGCCGTTGCAAAACCCATCGGTGTGATGGCTTCCCAAAGCTCAAACAGCTTGTCCTGCCGCACATCGGCCAGCACGACATTCTGCTGATGGGTTACGCGCACTTCGCCAAAGCTGTATTGATCCGCCACATCAGCAATTTGCTCCAACTGCCGGTCGGTGACGTCCCCCGGAGGAGTACCGGTCTTTTTCATGGTCAGCGTGACGATGGCATACCCCGGCTTCTTATGGGCATCCACGTTGTGTGCGATCCACTGATCGAAAGCACGATTTTCGAAACGCTGCGTGGCCAGGGTCTCCTTCACATCGGGCACCTGCTCATAGGCCGGCTCAGTGAAGTAGGTTTTGAACTTCTCAATGGCGTCCTGTGTCAGCTGAGTAGGGGAATCCTTAATGTGAGCCCATTCCGCTTCCACTTTTTCTGCGAATCCTTGGGGCGTCAGCGCCTTCACCAGGATTTTGATCCGCGCCTTGAATTTGTTGTCACGACGGCCGTACCGGTTATATACACGAAGAACAGCTTCCAGATAGGTCAGCAAGTCCTTTTCTGGCAAGAACTCACGAATGACGGGCCCCACCATGGGGGTGCGTCCAAGACCGCCTCCGACGTGCACTCGGAAGCCCAATTCGCCGTTGTTATCGCGAACCAGTTGCAGTCCGATGTCGTGAACCTGAATCGCTGCACGATCACTATGCTCGGAAGCATTCACTGCTACCTTGAACTTCCGCGGCAGAAAAGCAAATTCAGGGTGAAACGTCGACCACTGGCGGATGATTTCGCAGTAGGGGCGAGGGTCGGCTATTTCGTCGTCCTGGGCGCCAGAGAACTGATCGGTTGTCGTGTTTCGGATGCAGTTACCGCTGGTCTGGTTGGCATGCATCTCTACCTCGGCCAGCTCGGCGAGGATATCAGGCACGTCTTCCAGGGCCGGCCAGTTAAGCTGAACGTTCTGGCGGGTGGTAAAATGCGCATAACCCTTATCGTAGTCGCGGGTAATGCGTGCCAGCGCGCGCAACTGCTTTGAACTCAGCATGCCATAGGGCACGGCGATGCGCAGCATAGGCGCGAGGCGTTGAACGTAAAGGCCATTTTGAAGGCGAAGCGGAAGAAACTCTTCTTCGGCAAGCTCGCCGGCCAGTGCTCGACGGGTCTGGTCACGAAATTGCTCAACCCGCTCGGCAGCGATCTGCCGATCGTGTTCGTCATAAACGTACATAGTGGGATGTCCTGCTGAAGCGCTAAAAACGGGATCTGCACCAATATGGGCGGCAGAATATCACCGCTTCATTATTGTTAAAATGATTATTTTCAAATATGTTAATCGATTTTAGCGATATGAAACGGGCGGTGCGGGGGTAGACTCAACGCCGCTAAAGGCATAGATTGTTTGTTTAAGTCCGTGTCATTCTGACAATAATCAATAATTAACAGAGAACAACAAGGAGAAGGGTTTATGAAGAAGTCTTCAACGACCGATAGTCAGGCCGATGCCGTTGCAGCGGTGCTGCTGGTCATGCTCGTTGTCGCTTTTGCGGTTGTTTGGGTTTCCGGCCAGTAAGTTATTGGCTGGCCAGAACCATCTTCACGACGACCACCAGGGTGATCACGAACCCGGCCGTGAAAATGATGCCTGCCACGATATAGGGCCACGGACTGTGGCTTGAGAAATCCTCTTCGCGGCGCTTATTGGATTGAACGCCAATAGCGCCCGCGAGAACGCTCTGAAGTACCTTAAGAACGCCCGGGCCTTTGCGAGGCTTACCGCTTTTCTCCTGCTCATCCTGTTTCATTTCGCGAATCCTGTCTTGCTCGGTGTATTGGTCCGTTCTCGAAGTATGCCTATGATCCCGCCGACGATTACTCGGCGGGATCATAGGCCAGGCTTGGAGCCAGCCAACGTTCTGCGTCAGCTTTGGAGATGCCTTTGCGGTCAGCATAGTCTTCCACCTGGTCGACGCCAATCTTGCCCACGGCAAAATATTTGGCGTCCGGGTGGGAGAAGTACCATCCCGACACGGCAGCGGTGGGATACATGGCGAAATGTTCGGTCAGTTCGATTCCGGCGTTTTCCGGCGCTTTCAATAGCTCGAACAAAGTCGCTTTCTCGGTGTGGTCCGGGCAGGCCGGGTAACCCGGCGCTGGACGAATACCGCGGTAGCGTTCGCGGATAAGGTCTTCGTTCTTCAGGTTCTCGTTGTTTGCGTAGCCCCAGAACTCGGTTCTGACACGCTCATGCATGCGTTCGGCAAAAGCTTCGGCCAGACGATCAGCGAGTGCCTTGACCATGATGGCGTTGTAGTCATCGTTCCGGTCCTTGAACTCCACCGAGAATTCTTCGGCGCCGATGCCGGTGGTCACGGCAAACCCGCCCACATAATCGACGGGGCCATCACCTTCAGGTGCCACGAAATCAGACAGTGCCGTCATAGGCTTGCCTTTGGCCTTTTCATCTTGCTGACGCAGGTGGTGCAGGGTGGTCAGCTCTTCTGATCGGGTTTCATCGGTGTATAACACGATGTCGTCGCCGCGACGATTGGCCGGCCAGAAACCAATGACGGCTTTGGCTGACACCCGCTTGTCCTCGATCATCTGTCGGAGGATTTCCTGGGCGTCGTTAAAGAGCGTTCTGGCAGCGTCTCCACGCTTGGGGTCATCGAATATGGCCGGGTATTTGCCGGACATGTCCCAGGAAATAAAGAACGGAGACCAGTCAATGTAGTCAACCAGCTCTTCAAGATCCCAGGTTTCAAAGGTGCGAATACCGGTAAAAGCCGGCTTGGGTGGCTGATAACCCTCGAAGGGTATTTCCGGAGCTCTGTCGCGGGCTTCTTTCAGTGATACCAGCTTGGTTCGTTCGCCGCGGTTTTTCCGGCGCTCGCGAATCTCGTCGTATTCTTTGCGTGTATCCTCAACCAGCTTGCCCTTCGCAGTCTTGCTCAGCAGCTGCGAGGCCACGTTGACGCAGCGTGACGCATCGGAAACGTACAGCGACAGGTCGTTCTCGTAGTGAGGCTCAATTTTGACCGCCGTGTGAGCCTTTGAGGTGGTAGCGCCACCGATCATCAATGGGACGTGGAAGTCCAGTCGTTGCATCTCGCGGGCGACATGAACCATCTCGTCCAGCGACGGGGTGATCAGCCCGCTCAGGCCGATGATGTCGACGTTTTCTTCTCGGGCTTTCTCAAGAATCTTGTCGCAGGGCACCATGACGCCCATATCAATCACTTCGTAGTTGTTGCATTGCAGGACGACGCCGACAATGTTCTTGCCGATATCGTGAACATCGCCCTTTACCGTGGCCATCAGAATCTTGCCTTTGGCCTGTTGTCCCTCGGATTTTTCCGCTTCGATGTAAGGGATCAGGTGTGCAACAGCCTGTTTCATTACCCGGGCACTTTTGACGACCTGTGGAAGGAACATCTTGCCGTCGCCGAACAGGTCGCCCACCACGTTCATGCCGTCCATAAGCGGGCCTTCGATCACCTCAATGGGGTGCTCTGCTCGCTGGCGACAGGCCTCCGTGTCGTCAATGATATAACTGGTGATGCCTTTGACCAGGGCATGCTCAAGGCGCTTCTCGACGGGCCACTCCCGCCACGCCAGGTCTTCTTCCTGGGTTTTGCCGCCCTTGCCGCGGTAGCGTTCGGCAATCTCAAGCAGACGATCAGTGCCGTCTTCCCGGCGATTCAGCACCACGTCTTCCACGAGTTCTTTCAGTTCCGGATCGATCTCGTCGTAGATTACCAGCTGGCCCGGGTTCACAATGCCCATGTTCATGCCAGCTTTGATGGCGTGGTACAGGAATACCGAGTGGATAGCCTCCCGCACTGCGTCGTTGCCCCGGAAAGAAAAGGACACGTTGCTGACACCGCCGGAAATCGACGCGTGGGGCAGGTTGTCGCGAATCCACTGCGCTGCATTGATGAAATCCACAGCGTAGTTGTTGTGTTCTTCGATGCCGGTGGCAATGGCAAAAATGTTGGGGTCGAAGATGATGTCTGCCGGGTTAAAGCCCGCGTCAACCAGCAGGTCGTAGGACCGTTTACAGATTTCGGTCTTGCGCTGGAAAGTATCGGCCTGACCGTCTTCATCGAACGCCATAACAACCACCGCAGCGCCGTAACGCATGCAGTCTTTGGCCCGCTTCAGGAATTCGTCTTCGCCTTCTTTCAGACTGATGGAATTCACCACCGCTTTGCCCTGGATGCAGCGCAGGCCAGCTTCGATCACATCCCATTTGGAGGAGTCGATCATCAATGGAACTTTGGAGATATCTGGCTCCGAGGCAACCAGATTCAGGAAAGTCACCATGACTTCCTTTGAGTCCAGCATGCCCTCGTCCATGTTGATATCGATGATCTGGGCACCGTTTTCAACCTGATCACGGGCAACGCTCAGGGCTTCCTCGTACTGCTCTTCCTTGATCAGGCGCAGGAAACGCTTGGAACCGGTGACGTTGGTGCGCTCACCGACGTTGATAAACAAAGTGTTTTCGTCGCCAGTGTAGGGTTCCAGCCCTGACAGGCGTAACGCCGGCTTGGGTGTGGGGATTTTGCGGGGCGGGTATTTGGCGACCGCGTTGGCTACGGCTTCGATGTGGTCCGGCCTGGACCCACAGCAGCCTCCAATGATGTTAAGGAATCCATCCCGGGCAAAGCCCTCGATGATGTCGGCCATTTCCTCTGGGGTCTGGTCGTATTCACCAAACTCGTTGGGCAGGCCCGCATTGGGATGGGCGCTGACATAGGTGTCGGCCTTGGTCGACAGCTCTTCGATGTAAGGCCGCAATGCGTCGGCACCCAGGGCGCAGTTCAGGCCCACAGAGATGGGTTTGGCGTGCGCAATTGAATTCCAGAAAGCTTCGGTCGTCTGGCCAGACAACGTGCGGCCAGACGCATCTGTAATGGTGCCGGAGATCATGATCGGCAGAGCAACGCCGCTGTCTTCGAAGAACTGCTGCGTGGCGTAAATGGCCGCCTTGGCATTCAGGGTGTCAAAAATGGTTTCAATCAGGATCAGGTCGCAACCACCCGCGACAAGCCCATCCACCGCTTCGTAGTAGTTGTCGACCAGGGTCTGAAAATCCACGTTGCGATAGCCGGGATTATTCACATCCGGAGAAATCGACGCGGTTCTGGAGGTTGGTCCAACGGCACCCGCCACAAACCGGGGCTTGTCAGGATTGCGGGCCGTGAAATCGTCTGCAATCTCCCTTGCCAATTCTGCTGCGGCCACATTCAGCTCTCTGGCAATGGATTCGAGGCCGTAATCGGCTTGCGAAAGCTGCGTTGAGTTGAAGGTATTGGTCTCAATGATATCGGCGCCGGCTTCCAGGTAATCGGCGTGGATATTTCGCAGCAGGGCAGGTTGTGTCAGGTTCAGCAGATCGTTGTTGCCCTGAACTTCCCGGTCGTAGTCAGCAAACCGATCGCCGCGGAACGCTGTTTCGTCCAGCTTCAGGTTCTGAATCATCGTGCCCATACCACCATCGAGCACCACGATGCGCTCTTGCAGGGCTTTATGAAGCTGTTTCAGACGGGTTTCGCGATCGGTCATAATAACTTCCGGATTTCATGATTGGTTCCAAGGCGCGGGATCATAGCAAAATTGGGTCAGGTCGTCCCGTTGCCATGTCAACTTCCAGACACGGATCTGCAACTAAAGCCTGAGTAATTTACTTGGTCTTTCATGTTGGCGCGATCTCACTTAAAATACGGGGGAAACTTTCCAATGGGTTGTAACTATGGCTTTGGTGACAGTGACTGATCCCGCTCGGGACTATCTTGCACAATTGATCGAAAAGCAGGATGTAGAAGGCATGGGTGTCCGCATTTTCGTAACTCAGCCCGGCACCAAGAATGCTGAGACCTGTCTGGCCTATTGCCCGCCAAATGAGGTCGTGCCGACTGACGAGCAGGTTGATCTGGAGAAGTTCACCCTGTACCTGGACCATAATTCGGTGCCTTTCCTTGAAGAAGCGTATGTGGACTACTCCAAGGATCAGATGGGCGGTCAGCTGACCATCAAGGCGCCCAATGCCAAGGTGCCCAAAGTGGACGATGACGCGCCGCTTCCAGACCGGATTCAGTACGTGCTGGCTTCTGAAATCAATCCCAGCCTGGCGGCTCATGGTGGTGAGGTGTCGCTGGTTGAAGTGGCTGACGAATCCATTGCCGTCCTTCGTTTTGGCGGCGGATGCCAGGGTTGCAGTGCTGTAAGTCTGACGCTCAAGCAAGGCGTTGAAACCACGCTCAGAGAGCGTGTGCCAGAGATTACGGCGGTTCGCGACGTGACTGACCACTCTTACACAGAAAACGCCTACTACCAGTAAGCCAAGACGACGATTTACTACGCTCGCGTCATTAAAAGCCGGCATTTGCCGGCTTTTTCGTTCCTGTTTGCCGAGGATTGGGGGTTGCTGCCATTTAACCGCGGATTCCAGGTCGACTCGGCCAATGTCCTTGAAGTCCCATTTCCGCATGATCATCACATAATGACGATCAAAGGATGGCTATCATGCGCTTTTATTTATCTGGTTGGGGCACCACTTGCTTGATGTAGCGCTTATTTCAGTGCCTTTAGTGGCAGCAGCTGTGGGCTGGTTTACCAATTGGCTCGCGATTCAGATGTCGTTTTATCCGGTGCAGTTTCTGGGGGTCGGCTCCATTGGCTGGCAGGGCGTTATCCCCCGAAAAGCTGAAAAGATGGCTCACATCTGCATTGACCGGACACTTCAGCAGTTTGGAGACCTGAACGCAGTTTACCGAAAACTGGAGCCAGAGAAGATCGTTGAGCAGGTGATCTCCCAGGTCGGCCCTCGAATGGACGAATACATTGACGAGGTCATGTACGACCTTCAGCCGGTGCTCTGGGATAACTTGCCGCTGTTTGTCAGAAACCGGATATACCGCTGGGGAAGAGAGCAGTTGCCCAACCGCATTGAGTCTCTGGTTGAAGATTTCGGCGACGATTTGAATGACCTTGTGGATCTCAAAGCACTGCTAAGCCGCGAACTTGCGGAGCACCCGGACCTGATGAACCGTATTTTCCAACAGGCAGGCTCTGCGGAGCTGCGCTCGGTGATCAGTCGTGGTGCCATCATCGGCGGCCTGTTGGGTGCGATTCTGGTGCCGCTGTGGTTGAGATTTCCGGAACCCTGGCTGTTACCGGTCGGAGGTTTTGCAGTGGGGTTTCTCACCAACTGGATAGCCATCAATCTTATTTTTCGGCCTCTGGAGCCTCGCAGGTTTCTGTTCTGGAAGGTGCAGGGCTTGTTTCTGAAGCGTCAGCCTGAAATCAGCGATGTCTGGGCAAAGCTCGTGGCGGAGGAGTTGATAACGGTGGAGAAAGTGGCAGATGCCATGATTAACGGCCGTCACGGGGACCGAACCCGCGCTATTATCCAGAAACACCTGCGGCCTTTGCTGGACAACTCCGTCGTGATGAAACTGACGGCACAGGTGACGGTTGGTATGACCGGATACACGGACCTGAAAAAGGCCATGAATCAGAAAGCGGTTCTGGCGACGCATGATGTATTTTCTGATCCCGCTTTCAATCGCGAACGGGCACCGGTTGTGGCCAGTGTATTGTCTGAACAAATGAAAGCTCTGGGCCCTGCGGAATTCCAGGACATCCTTCGCCCTGCGTTTCGTGAGGAAGAGTGGGAACTGATGGCTGTTGGCGGTTTGCTGGGGTTGTTGGCAGGCGCAGTTCAGTTCTTTGCACTTACTGGATTCGTGGGTTAGATCACACCACGACAAGGAGAACCGATATGGCATTTGGATGGACATTGCTTGCCGTGGTGGTTGCCACGGGCCTGACCGTGTTGCTGGTACTTGCGGGTTTCTGGATCGCCGTCGTGCGGCCATATCTCGATAAGAAAGTAGGCGAGGTCATTGAAGCGGCGCGTCAGATCGAACCCGGCGTTAAACGCGGTGTTCGGGAAGGCGTGGAAGAGACCTTCAAGGACTTACCAGAGGCAACCCTGAAAGAGTCCTCGCGTCAGTTTCGCCGGTTTGGCTCCGGCTTATTCGAGAACGGACTGAGCAGTCTGCTGGGTGATCCCCCCGATGGGGGGCGTAGGAATTCTGGAGACCGATGAGCCTAGAGGCAGTTGGTCGGACGCGGCAGACCGGCAATTCGGCACGCAGTTTTCGCCGGCGTGCCGGGAAACAGTTGCATCAGGTAAATGCTGTTTCCCTTTTCCTCGCCCAGTGCTTCTTTCACAGCTTTGACGAAGAGCCGGTTTGAAGGCGGCGAAACTTCATATTCAGCATAAAAAGTTCGCAGAAACCTTATGATTTCCCAGTGTTTTTCGGTCAGCTCCAAGCCATCGTCTTCGGCAATCGTTTCCGCGACCCGGTCGTTCCAGTCCCACGCGTTTTCCAGAAAGCCTTCGTTGTTACGTTCGGGCATCGTCAAATCTGACATGGTTCACCAGCTAATCACGTTCTCGGCCGCAGAGGTAAGCGCCACCATATCGTCAAAGGAAACCATTGTCACTTCGGAGGCTGGATCCTCAATGCCTCGGGCCGATGCGTCCGGCATGAGGGCATAACAGGCAACGTCTGTATCCAGGCCTTTGGCCAGGGCGAGCACCCCGTTCTCGATCAGCACAAGAGCATCCTGTGGCCCCAGCGCAGCGAGGCACGCCTCATGCCTCTGGTGGCCTGGCGTTTTGTTCAGGATATGAAGCGTATGAATCGGTGCCACGACGTCAGCTCCTAACCCGCAAAGGTGATGTGGTTAAACTGGCCAGTCAATTCTGGTGTGAGCTTCACCAGTTCGACCTGTTCAAGCAGATTGTCCTGGGTGAGATTAAACAACTCGCAGTCCGCCGCATTCGCAAGTAACGCCTGGACGCCGAAGATCGGTGCCGCTGCCAGGTTCTTTTCAACGGACTTTTGATGAATATCTGCAGCCAATTGGCCTTTGCGCAGCCAGTTTACGCCGGGCCCACTGAATAGTATCGACACGGTTTGGTCAAAGGCAGCCAGAGAGAAAGCCATATCCAGTGCTTCGCGCCCTTCGAAGGACCCATAGGGCGCCTGGTCAATAATGATCAGTGTGCGTTTCGGGGTACTCATGGTCAGGCGCCTTTGTGGAAATACAGGACGCGAGAGTCGGAAGCGGTGCTCGCTACCCATTCACCCAGCCCCGCAATTTCAAACGGAGCAACCAGGTTGGAGGCGGGCAATTGGTATCGCTTCTGCTCTGATTCGTCCACCAGGCCTCGACGCAGTGCCGATGCGATACAGGCGACGCCGGGGATCTGGTGTTCTGTCAGCAGATCAGCCCAGGCCCGGGCAAGATTTGCTTCGTCTGATGGCGGAGCCAGTAACGCGGACGCAAGATGGACACCGTCACCATACAGAAACACCCGGTCAATCTGCTTGCCTGCCTTCAATGCGGCACGGGCAAAGTCCAGGGCTGTCTGCGGAGCCTGGGAAGAATAAGGCGCTCCGGTGATCACTAACGTAAAAACCCCGGCATGTGCCGGGGTTCCTGTCAGCTCAGACTGCGCGTCGGTCATTCGTTGGAGAACGCGCCGATGATGTGCAGAAGGCTTACGAACAGGTTGTAGATATTCAGGTACAGACCTGTTGTCGCCAGGATGTAGTTGGTCTCACCGCCGTTCACGATGCGGCTGGTGTCATACAGGATGAAACCAGACATCAGGAACACGATCGCAGCGCTCAGCGCAAGGCTGAAGACAGTCACGTCAACGCCAAACATGCTGGCAACCAGCGAACCCAGCATACCGACGATCACAACCATCAGGCCGGCGACCAGCATGCCGCGCATGAAGCTGAAGTCTTTCTTGGTTGTCAGCACGTAGCCGGAAAGACCAAAGAACACAACGCCAGTGCCGCCCAGCGCCTGCATTACAATCTGGCCGCCATTGGACATGGCCAGGTAATAGGAAAGGATTGGGCCAAGCGAGAGGCCAAGCAGGCCTGTGAAGGCAAAGACAACACCAATGCCAGCAGAGCTGTTAGCGGTTCTTGGCAGAACCAGCCAGATCAGCAGAAGGGCACCGATGCTGCACATCAGACCCACCATGTGGCTCAGGCCCATGGCCATGGAAACGCCCGCCGTGCCTGCGCTGAACAGCAGAGTCATGGCCAGTAAAGTGTAGGTATTGCGCAGTACCTTTTTCGCTTCCGCGCCGATTGGCGTAGAAGCCGAACCGCGGTGAACCGTGGTTCTCTGACTCTGAACGCTATACTGTCTGTTATCCATTCTCAGTCATCTCCGGTTTGTACAGCCTGTAGGTCTGGGCGACCATTCGCCCATTCCAAAATGTGTTAAGTCCATAATAATGGCGAATTCCCAACTTTCAATCGTTTCTGACCCCAAACGTTGGGAAAGATTCCGTTAAATACGTGTAATCCAAGCCCTCAGACCTGAATGAATCGATTCTTCCTTTCAACAATCATCAGTTTGGTTGCAGGGCGTTGACAGCACAGGCAATTCCGGTATCATTCACCCCGCTGTCGCAACGACGGCTGTGGAAAAACGGTGGGCTGGCAGAGTGGCTGAATGCAGCGGTCTTGAAAACCGCCGAAGGTTAGTAGCCTTCCCGGGGTTCGAATCCCTGGCCCACCGCCACTTTTCCTCTCTTTTTATTCCCAAGTCCAGCATTCCTTTTCTGAACGCCATTGGCTCTTCGCAAAGAAGCGATTGAACAACCGCAATTCGTTCTGCGCATCTGCCAAATCACCAAATTCGAACCGAATCGATTGTCCCGGTAAACGTTGTGAGAGCCGATAGCGCCCGACGGCTGCGATAACGCCGGGTTTCGGGTAGCCGCCAATGGTTTGGCAATCGTTCATAAGCGCAATGGGTTGACCATCGCCTGGAACTTGCAGAGCGCCGTCGGCGATGCCTTCCGAAATAATTCCGGAGGGCACGTCCTGAAGGGCTGGCCCCTGCAGGCGATAGCCCATTCGGTCGGATTGCTGGGTAACCTGATAGTCGTGGGTGGTTAAACGCAGCAAATCTTGTTTGCTGAACTGGTGGTGCTGATAGCCGGGAATGAGTGTTAGACGAAGATCTCTCGAATAGTCGGGCCTGTCAGCGAGAGGAAGCCAGCGACGACCAATGTTCTGTTGAGGTCTTGCGGCGGCCAGGTGACCACCCACTTTAAGAGGCTCCAGTCCTTTTATCTTTTCTCGCGGCACAACGGACTGGCTGGCGAACCATTCAGGGCTTTTTATACCGCCGGGCAGGGCCAAATACAGGATTCGGCCGGATTTAGCATGACCAATGTTGAGGGTGTCGCCAGCTTTAAGTTCAATGGTCTGCCAGAGGTCCGACGCCTGACCGTTTACAGCAACATCTGCACAGGCACCGGTGACGGCTATGGTGATGTCGGTTTCAGCCCGGGCTTCGAATCCCCCCAGCAGGATTTCAAGGCAGGCCGCGTCCAATGCGTTGCCCAGCAGTTTGTTGGCCCAGTAAAAAGCGTGCAGATCCATTGCGCCGCCTTTTGCCAATCCGTGATGTCGAAATCCCGTGCGTCCAACATCCTGAACGGTAGCACTGGCGCCGGGCTTGCTAATCAAAAGGCCTTTATGTCCGAAGCTCACAATTCACCTCCCTGTGCCAGATAGTCTTCGCGGCTGATGCTGCGGAAACGTACCTGATCGCCAGTGGCAAGCAGGGACAGGGAATCTCGATCAAATAGCCTTGTTGGGCAACGACCAATCAGCTGCCACCCGCCGGGCGAACTCACCGGATAGACAGCGGTCTGGCGATTGGCAATCCCAACACTGCCTGCGGGCACGGATTTTCTTGGCGTGGTTTTTCTTGGATGGGCGATTGCAGGGTCTACCTCTGCCAGGAACCCGAAACCGGGCGCAAAGCCCATGGCGAACACCTGATAGGTTTGTGCTGTGTGCATTTCGATAACGTCGGGGACGGAAAGTGAACAGGCAGCGGCCAGCGCTTCAAGATCTGGACCGGATTCCGGGGAGTAGTAGACCGGAAGTTCGATCGTCCTGCTTTCGGGCTTATTCGCCGAACCTGAGCCCTCGGCAGCCAGTATCGGTCTGATTGCTGCGATCGCCTGCCGGAAATCCAGCTGGTCGGGGTCGTAAATGATTAAAAGGGTTGTGTAGGACGGAATCAGGTCTTCCAGCCACGGCCATTTCTGTGCCTCAAGTTGCTCGCACAGCGAGCGGAGTTGGGCAGGAAGCTCTTGGCGGATTTCGTCAGCCAGGGTGACAAGCAGGGCATTTTCAGAAACCGGCCTGATCATGCCTTTGGATTCTGAAGCGCGTCTCTGATGTGGCGAATAGCGGCCAGAGCCCCTTCTGTATCACCGTGAACGCACAGGCTGTCCGCCGGCAGGTCCAGCCACTGGCCCGAAGTGCTTTGAACGCCGCCCTTGTTGGCGAAGGATATTGCCTGATCGACGATCTTATCGACAGACTGATGCACTGCGCCTGGCAGGCGCCGGGAGACCAGTTGGCCTTCATCGTCATAGGCGCGGTCTGCAAATGCTTCCAGAAGCACCGGAATGCCTACATAGGCAGCCAGCTTTTTATGACGGTCGTGGTTCACCGTTACGGGCAGCATCAGGGGAAGTGAACTGTCGTACTTGTGAATGGCCGCCATGACGGCTTCAAGGGTCGACATGTCCCGCATCATGTCGTTGTTCAGGGCGCCGTGGGGTTTCACGTACGAGAGCTTTAATCCCTCTGCGCGGCAGATGCCATCTAGTGCCCCCAGCTGGTAGAGCATCAGGGCTTCAATTTCATCTGGCGAATGGGGAATCGAGCGCCGGCCAAAACCGGCAATATCGTGATAGGAGGGATGAGCGCCGATGGCAACGCCATGTCTGGCAGCCAGGGCTACTGTCTGGCGCATGACGCTGGTGTCCCCCGCATGGAAACCGCAGGCGACGTTCGCCATGTCGATCAGCGGCATGACCTGTTCGTCCTGGCCCATTTGCCAGGCGCCGTAGCTTTCCCCCAGATCGCAATTCAGTTTCATCGTTGGTCTCTTGGATTACCTGACTCTGGAATCACAAGTCCCGGCCGGCATACTGTGCGTTCTTCTGCGCCTGTGCACGCTCAACTCTCGCGGAGAGCTCCTCCGGGCTGTTCTTGGGAATCTGCCAGCCTTGAAGATTTTCTTCAATCAGCTGGCTCAGCGCACGGATGTGGCCGCTGGTTGCGTTCAGTGCCGGAATGTAGCTAAAGCTTTCTCCGCCCGCTTCCTCAAAGTACTCCCGGTTTTCCTCATCAATCTCTTCGACGGTTTCCAGACAATCCGATGAGAAACCAGGACAGAAGACATCTATCGATTTTACACCCTTTTCCGGCAGGGACTTCAGCGTTTCGTCGGTGTAGGGCTGCAACCACTCCTCGCGCCCGAATCGAGATTGGAAGGTGGTCATGTAATCGTCACTCGATAAACCCAGCCGCTCGGCCAACAGGCGAGAGGTTTTATGGCACTCGCAGTGGTACGGATCGCCTTTGGTGAGGTATTTCAGGGGCACGCCGTGATAGGACAGAATCAGTTTCTGATTACGGCCATGAGCCTTCCAGTGGGCCTGAATATGCTCGGCCATGGCCTCGATGTAAGGCGGGTAGTCCGGGTAATGGGAAATAAATCGCAGATCCGGTAACCAGCGTCGCTTGGTAAAATCCTTTGCAATAGCGTCAAAGGTGCTCGCGGAGGTAGATGCTGAATACTGAGGATACAGCGGAAGAACCAGTAACTTGCGGACACCCTGCGATTGCAGCTCGTCCAGCACCTGACCAATGCCAGGATTGCCGTAGCGCATAGCAAAAGCCACCAACAGATTGTTGCCGTATTTGCCCTGCAGTTCCTTTCTGATGCCCTCTGCCTGGTTGGCAGTGTGTATGAGCAGCGGCGAACCCTCTGGTTGCCAGACTCCAGAATAAGCTTTCGCCGAGCGGCTGGGCCGAATCCTCAGGATGATTCCGTGCAGGATCATCCACCAAATGGGTCTGGGTACTTCAACCACCCTCGGGTCCCACAGGAACTCGGCCAGATAACGACGAAGGGCAGAGGTGGTGGGCGCATCCGGAGTGCCTAGATTGGTAACCAATACGCCTATTTTTTCTGGGTGGTCGTGACTGAAGTTCGCGGTACCCGTGTACTGCATGATGGTGGATCCTGCTGCTGGTGCGAATCGGGTTTATTGTCCGGCCTGCTGTGCCATGCGAGGAGTCAGGCCACTGATGTCGTAACCGGCGCCGCGAGCTTTATTGATGATTTCATCTGCAGGCTCTCGTCTGGCTGAGCTGAGGGCCCAGAGCACGGTACAGCGGGTGCCACTGCGACAGAAAGCTAGTACGGGGGTGTCTGCTTCACGGATCATCTGGTCAAACCGATCAACATCACTGTCAAGAATATTACCGGACTCTACGGGTTGATAGATCCATTTCAGACCGTTTGCTTCCGCGGCCGCTTCCAGGTCACTCATGGGTGGCTGGCCCGGCTCTTCGCGGTCGGGTCGGTTTGCAACGATGGTTTTGAACCCTTGTTTTGCCAACTCTGCGATATCGTTGACTGCCAGCTGCGGGGAAACCGCAATGCGGTCATCAATCGGTCTGATGTCCATAGAATCTCCTGATCGGAAACAAAAAAAGCGACAGCCATCATGCCACAGGCGGCATTGACTGTCAGAGGCCTTTGAGGTTGGTTTAGGCCGGAGCCCGAAGTTTTTCGGCAACTTCAAAAATCATCATGCCGGCGACCATCGCCAGGACAAACACGAAGGCTTTCTGCTCACCCGCACCCAGAGCGACCATGGCGGGCCCTGGACAGAAGCCGGCAATCCCCCAGCCGGCACCGAACATCAGGCTACCGACCACCAGGCGTTTGTCGATAGAGGTTTTGTTCGGGATGGAAAACTCACGTCCGAAGAACGTCATCGGACGTTTTCCTGCCCACTGAAACGCGAAAACGCCAATGACAATGGCACCGGCCATCACCAGTGCCAGAGAGGGATCCCACTGGCCCGCCAGGTCCAGGAAACCTAGAACCTTTTCGGGATTGGCCATACCACTGAGAATAAGCCCGAAACCGAAGACCAGGCCTGCGATGAGCGATGCAATGCTGTAGGCCATGATTCAGGCTCCTCCAATCAGGTGTCGGATGATGTAAACAGTGACGAAACCGGCGCCCATAAAGCTCAGCGTGGCAACCAGTGAGCGCATCGAAAATCGCGAGAGCCCGCAAACGCCATGGCCGCTGGTACAACCCGAGCCGTATCGTGTACCAATGCCAACAAGCAGTCCGGCGCTGATCAATGCCGGGTAGCCAGCATTGATTTCAATTGCCGGCCGCTCGGCAGCCAGCAACCAGAGCAGGGGCGCGAGCAGTAACCCGCTGATGAACGCAATTCGCCAGGGCAGGTCGGAGCCTCTCGTTGTCAGCAGGCTACCGAGAATGCCGCTAATACCGGCAATTCGTCCGTTAAACAAAAGCAGGATAGCCGCAGCGGCACCAATCAAGGCGCCGCCGGCCAAAGCGGTCCAGGGGGTGAATTGTGCCCAGGCAATGTCCATCATGATGTCCTCATTTAAGCAAGTTATAACCTAATGACCTAAGTATATAACTAAAACGCGGGAACAAAAAAGCCCGGCGCTGATGGCCGGGCAGAGGCGTGCGAGTAGTATCCATGAAAGACTTCCAGACAACCGATGTCAGCAGGGACACCGGTCTATCCAGTATTGTACAAAATCTGTGCAAATCAAGCGTAGCTGATGGGTTGATTGATCACATTTTTGCATATTCAGGCAGCGCTTATACTAAGGCGCATGAAATGGCTATTTGGCGCCCTGGTGTAATACAATCAGGCTCTGTAACCAGTCAACGCTCCAGAGGTTTTGCATGTCTGACGAAAACGATCAAAAGCCGGAAACCGACGACCAGCTCGCCGGCAAGATAAAAGGTTCTGCACGGCAAATCTGGCTGGCGGGTCTGGGCGCTTATACCAAAGCGGAGGATGACGCCGGTAAATTTTTCGAGCGGCTGGTCCAGGAGGGCGAGCAGCTGGAAACGAAAACCCGTGGCGTGGTGGAAAAGCAGATCAAAACCGTTGAAGAGCGGGTTGGTGACGTTCGCCAGAGAGCGACGGGCACCTGGGATCGACTTGAGCACATGTTCGATGAACGGGTTTCCGGGGCACTGCGTCGCCTCGGGATTCATCGCCGGGAAGAAATAGAAGCGATGGAGCGCCGCATTCAGGCGCTGGAAGCGGAGCTCGAAGGCCTCCGTGACAAATATGAGGACAGGTCAGAAGAAGAGTGAGCACCTGGCCACGTTGGGCCAGGGCTGTCATCGTCAGTTGATGTAGTCCTGGCTCATCATGGCAATTTCTGTCTGCTCGTCCTCACCAAAATACGGCAGCATCAGGTACATCATCTGATACACCCCACGCCCCGGGTCTACCGCATCTCGATCTCCCAGATGAGACAGGCTATCAAAACTACTCCAATAACAAGCAGTTAAAGTGAGCTGTTCACAAAGAGCGTGAAGTTCGCTGTCGCTGATTGTCATCAGCTTCTGACGCCGGAAGCTTTCGCACAAGGTGCGAAAACCGTCGGTCTTCTTTTTAAGGATTCGGCGAAAACGCGTTTGCAATTGGTCGTAGCGCGACAGGACGTTGACCAGGTCTTGATAAAGAAAGCGATAGCGGGCGACTGTCTCAAACATCAAGTGCAGGAAAAAGCTTTGCTGGTCGAGGGAAATATCGGCATCTTCCGGAACCGCCAGCAGGTCCGCCATCTCGTGCTCGTAGCTGTCGAACAATTCCTCAACAATGTCGCCCTTGCTTTTGAAGTGGTAGTACAGGTTACCAGGGCTGATATCCAGTTCGTCTGAAATCAGCAAGGTCGTCACATTAGGCTCGCCGATGCTGTTAAACAGCGCCAGGCTGGCATTTAGAATACGATCGCGGGTTTTGACTTTTTTCATGTCGCCTGCCGGATCTGGCGGTTAGAGATCGAAGCTGGCCCAAACCGGACAATGGTCTGATGGCCGCTCCATGGCCCGAACATCATAGCTGACTCCAGCGGACTTGGCCCGTGCAGACAGCTCATTACTGGCCATGATCAGATCAATTCGAAGGCCCCGTTTGGGTTCGCGTTCAAAGCCTCGGCTACGGTAGTCAAACCAGCTGAAGGTGTCTGCCTCATTCGGGTGAAGCTGGCGGAATACGTCGGTCAGACCGCGGCTTTGCACCTGTTCGAGCCACTCTCGCTCTTCCGGCAGGAAGCTGCATTTACCGGTTCTGAGCCAGCGCTTGGCGTTATCTGCACCGATACCGACGTCCAGATCTGTCGGTGAGATATTGATATCACCCATCACGACAAGATCATCGGTTGTGTCTTTGATCTCATCGAGGTATCGCATCAAATCGGCGTAAAACCGCTCTTTGGCAGGGAACTTGACCGGATGATCCCGGCTTTCACCTTGGGGAAAATAACCGTTGATCACTGTTAGAGTTCGGCCGTTGACGTCAAATCGACCCGTAATCAGGCGACGTTGAGCATCCTCTTCATCCCAGGGATAGCCTTTCTGTACAGAGACAGGTTCGGCCCGTGAGAGCAGGGCGACGCCGTAATGGGTTTTCTGACCGTGGTAATGGACGTGATAGCCAAGTTCGCGGATCGCTGCTTCCGGAAATTCCGCATCAGTGACTTTGGTTTCCTGCAGGCCGATGAAGTCCGGGTTTAACGCCTCGATGACGGCTTCGAGCTGGTGAAGACGGGTGCGTATACTGTTGACGTTAAAAGACACGAACATCATGGGGCATCGGGCTCCTAGTTCAAAGCAGAAAACCCGAAGCGTACCACATTGAAGCCTTCTGACGCTCTGGTAACAAGGCCAGTGTTATTGGGTCAGGGCGCACTCCGGGGCGGCTTCAATGCTATAGCGAATGTGGGTTATGTAGTTGGTGTCTTCGTTCTTGCGGATGTTCGACAACCCCAGATAATCTGTCAGCATGCCGTCGGAGTTGTACCCAAGTAGAATCGGGTCAACCAGAAAGCCCATCAGTGTGCCTGATGGTAAAATCTTGACCTGGTAGGGGGCATCGATACGCTCATCATCATTGGGCTCCAGAGTGAATCCATAATAGTCGCCGCGCGTTGGTGCCAGGATGTCGAAATCCACAGAATTGCCGCGTTCAACCACTTCTGCCCAGTTTTGACGAACAAAATTGTCGAAACCCGAATCGGCGACCAGATCCTCATGTACGTCAACCGTGAAGCTTTTCGTCTTGCCGGTCGGCGTCTGCCAGTCAATGCTGATTAACTCGTCATTTGGATTGGCAATCTCCATGCGTTCGGAAAAGTCCGGTTGCTGAAAATCCACGGTCGGGCGGAGTGCGGACTGGCTGTAATCCAGATCTTTGGTGGCAAACGGTTCCGTGTCACCACGGCGATAGACAACAGTGTGTTCTCTGGGCCGGAAAATGCCGCTCTGGCATTCACCGGTGATGGTGTGGGTTTCCTTGTAGATCACGTCACCGCCGCCGACAGGTTTGGCTGTTCCGGTGAAGCGCGCTTCAGCGGCCAGCCCCGCGACGGGCAAAGCGAGCGCGACGACAGTGGTCAGTGTTTTCATTGAGCCAGCTCCGGGTACAACGTTTTTCGGACGTACAGCAGTAGAGGGAAAATCACGAGCCAACCAAGTGCGAGGGCAGTCAGGGAAAACGCCAGGTCCGGCATATCAACCGCCCCCATTTTACTGGCGGACCAATAGGCCAGAGGCCCGGCAACAGGCGCACAGACGAAAGGCAGCCAGGGCTTACTGCCAATCCAGGACAGCGAGTGTGAAAGGGTGGTCATAAAGGCTGCCCACAGGCCGATGATCCAGATAGGGGTAAGCTGAAAGTCGCTGACGCCGTTATCCAGCACGCCCAGGTTAAACCATAGACCATCGAGCAGACCGCCAAGCACCACACCAAAACCGATAAATTGCAGTTCGCTGGAGCGCGCCTGGCTGATAAACGTGAGGTGAAAGGCCAACAGCACCGCCACTCCACCAACAGCCGCCAGCCCCGGATACAGCACACACGCAAACCAACCAGCCTGAAAGAGAACAAAGTTGATGACGTTTCGGACGGTATCAGACTGAATCATGGGCTCAGGATATTGCTGCGTTTGTTCTGGGGTTTGGCGAAAACCAGTTGGGAGACGCCAATGGCTCTTTCGGTGAATCCCGCTTCGCAATAGGCGAAATAGAACTCCCAGAGTCGTTGGAATTCATCGTCATAGCCGGCCCGGGTCAATTGAGCACTGTTCGCCATAAAACGCTGGCACCAATCCCGCAAGGTTCGGGCATAGTGGAAGCCAATGTCTTCGGCGTGAGTCATCACAAGATCCGATCCTTTACGAACAGACCCCAGAATGGCGCCGAACGAAGGTATGAAGCTGCCCGGGAAAATAAAGCGCTGAATAAAATCGACGTTTTTCAGGGCGCGCTCGTACCGTTGCTCCGGCATGTTGATCGCCTGCACCAGAGCCAGACCGTCTGGTTTCAACAAGCGACTGATCTGAGAGAAGTAACTGTCCAGAAATTGCGGACCTACCGCTTCAATCATTTCGATGGACACCAGCTTGTCGAACTGGCCTTCGAGATCCCGATAATCGTCAAACAGCAGAGTGATGCGATCTTCCAGCCCTTCCGATTTGACCTTTTCACGGGCGAAATCCAGCTGTTCCTGTGAAATCGTGGTGGTAGTGACGTGGCAGCCGTAGTACTTCGCTGCGTGTACCGCAAAACCGCCCCATCCCGTGCCTATTTCAATGACGCGGTCTTCCGGCTGGAGGTTCAGTTTCCGGCAAATGGTGTCCAGTTTGTAAACGGCTGCTTCGTCCAGGGTTGCGTCTTCCGATGGGTAAATGGCCGACGAGTACATCATGGTCGGATCCAGAAACGTCTCGAACAGATCATTGCCCAGGTCGTAGTGGGCGCTGATGTTTTTCCTTGAACCGTCTCTGGTGTTTCGATTTAGCCAGTGAAGACCCTTCAGCGCGGGTTTGGTCACCCAGCTGAAACGGTCTTCAAACTGGTTCATGTCGTCCAGATTGCGGGTAAATAATCGCAACAGGGCAACCAGGTCCGGCGTGGTCCAGTCTTTGGCGACAAACGCCTCGGCAGCGCCAATACTTCCCCCGGTAAGGAGGTCTTTCCAGGCGCTATGATGGTTTATGTTCATCTCGGCGGCAGGAAACCTGGTGTCGCCGTCACCAAAGGTCAGGGTAGAACCATTGCCTTCGGCAATTTTCAGTGTGCCAAACCTTAGCTGCGACAACTGCTTGCACACCAGTGAGCGGGCAACCCGGCTGGTCAGGCTTCCCCGATCAATAACGTCTGTTGTCGGATACTGTGTATTCAGGTTCTCCATGAGCTTACCTTTCCGGTTGTTGTTGCCCGATCGTCGGTTGGTGAAACCGTTTGGCCGGTGTCTTCTGTTCCCCGGCGGTACGTTGGATCCTGCTCTGGGAGCTTGTCGGGGTGTGTAAAAAACGGCACTCCCTTGAGCTTCAACTTCAGCGCATGCCAATAAATGCCGGCGGTTACCTTGAAAGCTTCCAGCGGAAATTCCCGCAGGCTCTTGTGCAATGTTTTACGATCAAGTGGGGTGCGATAGACCACCAGAGTTGCGTCAAACTGCTTGGTGTCGTCTTGCAGGATGTTCATGTGAATACGCAATTCTGGGCCCCGGAAACTGAAGGTCCACCGGTAATGCTGATCCATTGGGTTAAATGGCGATACGTGGAAGCGTTTGCTGAATTCGAACCGCTCGCTCGACCAGCCACTTTCGGCAGGTCCTGTCCGCTGGGTTTCCAGGCAGTAGGTGTGGCGTTCCTTCCAGGGCGTGTTGGTAATCTGGGCCAGAATCACTTTTGGCACGGCGCCTTCGGACGGCCGAGCTCCCGCTTCATAGCAAAAGTAGAAGCTCACCGGGTTGAATACGTAACCGAAGTAGCGAGGGTGGGTGATCAGCTGTATTGCGCCGTCCGGTCGCCAGCCAGTGGCCTTTTCGACCTGATCAGATACCGCATTCAATATATCCGGCTCGTCTGGATTGAAATAGTCGGCTCTGCGGAGGGACAGCCAGTTGAACCGCTCCAGAGAAAACAGACGGCTGATGTCGGTAACCGAGTCCCATTCCCTTAAGTCCAGCGCCAGCATACCGGTGTGGTAGAAAAACTCGTGTTTTACCGGGGCTATCCGGCGGTGGCGAATTGTTCCCTCAAGCCACTGGCTTTGCAGACCGGTTGCCAGGATGTGGCGAGACCAGGCGGCGGTCATGGCTACAACTCCACTCCGAAGGCGCTGGCGACTCGCAAAGCGCTGCATACCCCGTCTTCATGAAACCCGTTAAACCAGTAGGCACCACAGAAGTGACTGCGGTTCTGGTTGCCGATATCGTCATAGCGATTCTGGGCGGCGACGCCTTCAAGACTGAAAACAGGGTGTGAATACTCAAAGCGCTTGATGATCTTTTCCGGATCGATATCGCGAGTGCGATTCAGCGTCACACAGAAAGTCTCTTCCGCGTCATGAAAATTCTGCAGAATGTTCATGTTGTAGGTGACCGATACCGGCTCGGTACTGTGGCTGGGGATAAAGTAATTCCAGGCGGCCCACGCCCGACGGTTAGAAGGCAGGACCGAGCTGTCTGTGTGCAGCACTACGTCATTGTTCTGGAAGGGGATGGCGCCCAGTACCTCCCGTTCCTGATCCGTTGGGTTCTGGATCATTTGCAGGGCCTGATCGCTGTGGCAGGCGAACACTACCTGATCGAAACGTTCGCGTTTTCCGTTTACCTCCACAGTCACTCCGTCCGCATCCCTGGTGACCGACTGCACCGGGCTGTTCAGATGAGTTCGGTCACCCAGGCGGTTCATCATGGCTTCCACGTAGGTGGCCGAGCCACCTGAAATCACTCGCCACGTGGGCCTGTCGTCCACGGATAACATGCCGTGATTGTTAAAAAACTGAAGGAAGAAGCGAATAGGGAACTGTTCCAGCACAATTTCCGGTGCAGACCATATCGCGGCCCCCATCGGCACGATGTAGTAGTTACGGAAATAACGGGAATAGCCATTACGATTGAGGTATTCGCCAAGGGTTTCCTCATCGTTTATGGCGCCAGAGGCGAGGTCTTCCCGGGATTCCTTGTTAAATCGAAGAATCTCCCGAATCATTTTCAGAAACGGCAGGTTGAGAAGGTTTGAGCGCTGGGCAAACAGCGTATTGAGACTGGTACCGTTGTACTGCAGGCCAGTGGCATGGCAATCCACGCTGAAACTCATATCACTGACTTCCGACGCCACCCCCAACCGATCCATCAATTTGATGAAGTTCGGGTAAGTCCAATCGTTAAAAACGATAAACCCGGTATTCACCGGCCAGGTCTTCCCGCCAAGGGGAACCCTTTCTGTGTTGGTGTGGCCTCCTGCGTAGTCACTCGCTTCGTAAAGCTGGACATCGTGCTTTTCGGCCAACAACCAGGCAGTCGTTAATCCGGATACGCCCGCACCAATTACTGCGATTCGCTGGCTGGGTTGGCTCATTCCTTCTTCCTTTCATATTCCAATGTTAAGTGCTCAGGCTTGCTGCCGGCTCATGCTGGCAGACATCCGGTCTATCAGGGTCTGGGGCAGCGCGCCCAGGAGTTTGAGGCTCCAGGTGAATCTTTTAGGGAATGCGATCTCCCGTTTGCCCTTTGAAAGGCCTTTCACAATGCGGTTGGCGGCGTCTTCTGCGCTCACCAGAAACGGCATGGGAAAGTCGTTTTTGTCAGTCAATGGCGTTTTTACGAATCCGGGCGACACCACAACCACGTCGATGCCCTCGGCGGCGAGATCCGCACGCAATGCATGGGCGAAATAGGTTAATGCCGCTTTTGAGGCACCGTAGCCTTCAGCTCTACCAAACGGGAACCACCAGGCTGATGAGCTTACGATGACCAATGTGGCGGGCTCGCCTTTCTGAACTGACCGACGAAGCGCGGGCAAGGCAATGTCCAGGCTTCGGGCCGTTCCCACGACGTTTGTCACGACGTTATTCTCGATAACAGAGCTGTCGTACTGGCTTACGTCCAGATATTCGCAGGTTCCTGCATTCAGGATTGCCATGTTCAGGCTGCCATGGCTCTCCAGCGAACCTTCAATCGCTGACAGATCCTCACGATTGGTGGTATCTGCGCGTGCCGTGGTGATTTTGTCATCACCGGAACGCTTCAATTCGTCCAGCGCTTCCTGGCGACGGCCGGTAACGATCACGTGATGTCCGTGTTCTACCAAGACCTTTGTCACGGCCTCTCCAATGCCCGAACTGGCACCGGTAATCCAGATGTTGGAAGGGGATTGCAGACGCTGGCTCATCCTGCCTTGCTCCTTATCCAGCGAATGGCCTTGCCCAGAACTGGCAGATTTTCATACAACAATTGGCCGACGTCGAAATAGTCACGGTGGTGGGTGACCTTTCCGTTATGGATCGCCAGCTGGCTGATGCCGTCAACATTAACCTGCTTCCCGCTCCGGATGCGCTTGTGACGAAGCCGCATGATCCAGGGGATGCAAACATCCCGGCCGTTGATCACGGGTTCGCCAAAGTCGAAATGACAGGAAATAACGTTGGCGTAGGCGCCAGAAAAGTAGGCTGTCAGATCTTCAATGCCGTTAACAGATGAGAACGGATCCTGAAATTTAACATCGTCACTGTATACGTTCCTGATGTCCTTGACGTTGCCAGAAGACAGGTTGTTAAACAGCTGGGTGAACTGCTTGAGCGTCTGCGTGACAGTCGCGCCCCCTTTACCCATATCAATGACCGAGGCAGTACTCATGGTCACTTCCTCCTCATTTTATCGAGTTGTTGGGTTTCTTCCTGTATGTGCTTGGGAATCGGGTTCATATCCCAGATGATGCCGAGCTTGGACAGTAGCCATAACCCATACCAGGTTACGTCGATCTCGTACCAGCGGAAGCCCTGGCGAACCGATTGCGGCCAGCGATGATGATTGTTGTGCCAGCCTTCACCCAGCGTAATGAGCGCCAGCCAGAAATTGTTACGGCTGTCATCCGAGGTTTCGAAGCGTCGCTTGCCCCACACATGGGACAGCGAGTTGATCGACACCGTGGCGTGAAACAGAACAACCGTGGAGATGAAAAAGCCCCAGACCAGCATCTGCAGACCGTTGGTGCCAAGCTGAGGAGCGGTGGCTGCCAGCAACTCGCCCAGGCCATAAATCGCCACAGCCGCCAGGGCAGGGACAAGCGAGTCAAACCGATTGAGGAACTTCAGTTCCGGGTACTTCAGCCAGTCTTTTACCCTGCGTTCGTCCATTGCGAAGCCTGCGTCGCAGGTGAACCAGCCAACATGTGCCCACCAGAAACCGCCCTGATGTGGTGAGTGGAGGTCTTTCTCATCATCAGAGTGCTGGTGATGATGGCGGTGGTGGGCAGCCCACCACAGCGGCCCGCGTTGAGCGGCGCTGGCGCCAAGCACTCCAAACAAAAACTGAGCAACCCGACTCGTTTTAAAGGTTTTGTGGGCGAAATACCGGTGATAGAAGCCCGTAATAGCAAACATTCGAACGGCAAAAAACGCGATTGCAAACCCAACTGCAAAGGGGCTGGTTCCGGTCACAATGACCAACAAACAGGCGAGGTGAAGTGCAATAAACGGAAGCACCCTGATCATGTTGAACGACCGGGAACTCACGTTGAGGTGATCCGAACCTGCGGAGGAGTCGAACCATCTCAGAATGTTTGTGAGCCAGTTTTGAACTCGGGTCATACCCTGCTTGCCTTGTGTTTCATGGTTTAAACTTCGTTGTGCGCTTGTTTGATACTTAACCAAACGCTCACACCTCTTACGTTCAATCAACCTTTGTTGGATGCATTCTTAACAATGATTAACCAAACGCAATTACCGTCAGATGTACGTTCAGTCGCCGTTATTGGTTCAGGCATGGCAGGGCTTTGCGCAGGCATATTGCTTAAAGAAAAAGGGTGTGAGGTTACTGTCTTTGAAAAGAGTCGGGGGCCAGGAGGCCGTCTCGCGTCGAAAAGGGTGGAAGGGGGCTCGGCGGACATTGGTGCTCAGTACTTTACGGTACGAAGCCCCGGATTCAGTCAGTTCCTGGAGCGCTACGCAGGGACCGACACTTACCAGCCTTGGCAGGGAAGATTTGGCTACCAGAAAGGCGAGAATCACTGGGAAGCTTTCCCGGAAGAAGACCGCTACGTAGGGGTGCCGCGCATGACAGCGATAAGCCGAGCGCTGTCCGCACATGTAGATGTGTTAGCACAAACGCGAATTCATAGTTTCAACCGTTCAACGGATTCCAATCGTTGGTCATTGGTTACAACTGAGGGCGAGAACCACGGCCCATACGATGCAGTGATCGTAACGGCACCGCCCGCCCAGACGATGGAGCTGCTTGCTAACAGCAATCTTCCGGCGCTGGCGGCCGAAATGGAAAAACCTGTGCAACACGTTCAGCCTTGCTGGGCGGTGGCCGCTCACTTTGCCGAATCACCGTTTGCCCATTACGACGGCATGAGGCCTATGAGCGAGATTCTGAGCTGGGTCGCCAACAATTCCAGCAAACCTGGCCGGGACGATGTGGGTCAGTGGTGGGTACTGCATGGCGCCCCCGAATGGTCCCACGCCAATGAACAAACTCCGGCGGACGAGGTAGCCCGACAGATGGTGAGTGAATTCCGGGCGATCACCGGTACAGAGCTTGAGCCCGATGGCCTGGTGCCTCACCGGTGGCTGTACGCCAAGTCCTCGGCCACTGAAACACCCGGATACCGCTGGTTCGACGATGAGCGTATCGGACTTGCAGGGGACTGGCTGGATGGCGGGCGTGTAGAGGGTGCCTTCAACAGTGCCAGCTCGCTGATTGAAGCGCTGAGTCGTTAAGCCTGACGGTTCAATTCTTTGTGGTCGAATCGGGCGGCGTGTAAAAGTGAGTGATAGTGCCGTCCTGAAACTTGCTGAAAAAGGCGCTGACTTCGGTAATTTTTTTCAGTGTTCGGGACCGGTCTATCGGGTCGCGCACCAACACTTTGATGCCGTTGAAATTGTCCTGGATATTCGAGAACCGCGCTTTCATTGAGCAGGTGACCACCCGATCCGGATCCAGTCCCAATTCACTCGCCAGCCAATGGCTGTGGCTGCTGATACCGTCGGGAGACAGATCTTCCCGGGTATCCAGGTGGTTCAGTTTTACTCGATCAACGATGCACCGGGAATAGCTGGCCGGGTTGTTCCGTGACACTTTGCGAAAAGCCTCCCAGAAGAAGCTGTCAGTAAGCTCTGCAAAGAGCCGCATATCGCTCAGGCAGGTATCGACCCATTCGAACTGCTCCGGGTCATCCAGCACTTCGTTGATGGCCTCCCGCAATAGCCAGTCAAAACCAAGCGCGGTTTTGTGGGCATAGACCTTCCGGTACATCTGGTGGCGGCTGTAGACGAAATCCTCCAGGGCTCCCAGCCCTTTCTGGGTGATCGCCAGCCCCAGCCAGGGTTCTTTGACGTTCCAGCCAAAGCGCAGGTTACTCAGCAAGTGGTCAAGGTTGAATCCGCCGATGGTGACCGACGAGTGAAAGCCGTCCCGGAGCATATAGTCGGCGCGGTCAGCGTCAATTTCACCCGAGACGATGGAAGACAGAAGGTCCATGACCAGTTTTGGGGTGTCTGACTCGCTGAGTACGCCGGAACCGGCGTCCTGTCCGGCAATGAAGTGCCAGAAGGTGCGGGCGTGCTGGCAAAAAGTGTCGCTGGGCCGGACGTCGGTCGTCTCCATGATGCCGATGACGTCTCGGGCGTCCAGGCCCGCGTCTTTCATATCAACGGCCGACAGAACGTCATGGGCCACTCGAACTGAATAATGTTCATGTTCCAGTTCGCCCGGGTCTGACGTGTGATACAGGGTGTAGTCGGCATCTTTCCACAAATCTTCAAACCGCCCCGGCCGTGCCATCAGTTCATGTATTCGTCGCGCCTGGGTGAACTGGTGGGAAAAACTGGAATGTCCGCTGTCGTGCAGCAGGCAGCCCAGGCGGATGATTTTTGCGAGGTAGTCGATGGCATCCAGCTGGCTCAGGCTCAAATCCGATTGGTCGCTGAGCTTGCGCTCTCTCAGATAGGCGTCGATCATCGAGCGGAACATGCGGGTCCCGACGTGCATCACGCCAATGCTATGGAGGAATCGGGAGTGTGTGGCGCCGGGGAATACCAGGCTAAGGATGTCGTTTTGACAGATATTCCTGAGGCGCTGGAACAATGGGTGGTCAATAACCTGAATTTCGTGCCGATACAGAGGGATACCACCGTGGACGGGGTCCATAATGAGCTTATCGTAG
Organism: Marinobacter sp. CHS3-4; assembly: GCF_030053415.1. GTDB lineage: Bacteria > Pseudomonadota > Gammaproteobacteria > Pseudomonadales > Oleiphilaceae > Marinobacter. The sequence continues at coordinate 296,545 of NZ_JASGBJ010000002.1, read as the reverse complement.
GCACCAAGCAGGTCGTTGACAGCACTTCGCATTGCTTCGTTCCTCCAAATTCCGGTCAAGATGCCTTGTTATATCACAAGGGCATGCCAGAATAGGTAACAGATGGGCGATTTTCCTTTTAACGCTGGCAGTTTAGGGCACAAACATGGCTTCGCGCACCGAGCGCATACTGATCATCGATTCTGACGAACACGCCCGTTCCGAGCTTGGCCGTTATCTGGTTGCCAGGGGATTCTATGTCACCGGTTATCCTGACCTGAGCTATGCTCGCTCGCTGTTCAATGATGATTCGCCTGACATCATTTTCGCGGACCTACCTCCCAGCGCCATTCAGGAACTGTCTGGGCGCCTGGAGGACGCGCAAGTATTTGCACCGATCGTGGCGATTTATCACACCACTCAGGCGAGAGATGTGATTGAAGCCATGCGGGCGGGCGCTGACGACGTGGTTCTGAAACCCTGTGCCGACGATAAAGGGGCGTTGGACGATGTTATCGGCAAACTGTTTGACCGGGTGCGACTGAACCGACTGAACCACCTTTACCGACAGGAGCTGGAAGAGGCCAACCGGGATTTACGGGATGGTATTGCAGAGCTCAGGGCAGATCAGAATGCGGGTCGGAAGGTTCAGTTGAAGATGTTGCCGGATCGTGAACAGGTCATGACCGGCTTGACGATTGACTATCTGATTAAGCCGTCGCTGTATTTGAGCGGCGATTTCCTCGATTATTTCCCTTTGTCAGACGACAAAATACTGGTATACATCGCCGATGTATCCGGCCATGGCGCCAGTTCAGCGTTCGTGACAGTGCTGCTGAAGAATCTGACCAACCGGTTGCAGCGCAATCTCCGCCGTGGTTCCAGTAGCGATATCCTTTATCCGGATCAGTTCCTTGAGCGAATCAATACAGAGTTGCTTGATACCGGGTTGGGTAAGCACGTAACGGTGTTTGTCGGGATCATCTCCATGTCGGAGCGTACATTACGATATTCCGTCGGTGCCCACTTCCCGCTTCCGATACTGTCGTTCGAGGGTGGCGAGAAACGATTTCTGGAAGGCAGTGGACTTCCGGTAGGCCTGTTCGAGGAGCCGGAATGGGAGGTTTATGAAGTGCCTTTGTACGAACCGTTTAATCTCATTCTCTTTTCCGATGGAATTCTGGAAGTTATCCGGGAAAAGTCTCTGGATGAAAAGGAACGCAGGCTACTTGAAGTCGTATCTGGAGGTAGTCACACTATCGCATCGTTAAGCGATGCTCTGAATCTGGACGAGATCACAGAGTTACCGGACGATATTGCTATTGTATCAGTGACGGATACAAGGTCCGTCATTAACGGGCCAACGTAATTATTTGATAGCGTGAATACGTGACAAAGTGGCAGTGAACTCAATGGCTGGCTATAAAATCCTGCAGGCGGAACAACAGGGCATTTATGTCCTCAAGTTTATCGGAGAAATCCGGCTAAACCTCTGTTCGACGCTGGACAACCTTGTTGAGTCCATCACGCAGGATCCGAATTTCAAAACGGTGGTGATCGATCTCACCGAAACCGAGATCATTGACAGCACCACGCTTGGTTTGCTGGCCAAAATCGCCATGGCCGCTCATAAACGCAGTCATTTCCTTCCAACCCTGATCTCGACCAATCCAGACATCACCCGCATCGCGACCTCCATGGGCTTCGACAAGATTTTCATCATTGTTCGCGAGCCGGCATCCCGCATTGAAGAACTCGAAGAAATACCGGTGCTGAAGGCCAGTGAACAGGAAGTTCGTGACAAAGTGCTTGAAGCCCATCGAGTACTCATGGGGATGAATACCCGTAACCGCGAAGAGTTCAAGAACCTTGTTCGCGCCCTGGAATGTGAAGAGCCGGGCTAAGCCCAGCTGACCCCCATTTACAACCATGAAAGGGAACCCGACTTAAGGGAACCGATATGTCTGAGAACGAAGAGGGAAACCAGGCCCCTATAACGGCCAGTGGCAAGCATGTAGCTGTGCTTGGCGGAGGCAGTTTCGGTACCGCCATGGCCAAAGTGCTGGCGGAAAATGGCCACACAGTGCATTTCTGGATGCGGGATCAGGCTCAGGCCGATGAGATACGAGATACCGGCTGCAACTCCCGTTATATGCCAGACGTGAAACTGGACGGTGATATTCAGACCACGACAGACCTGAAAGAGGCGGTTGGCAAAGCCGACACAGTGTTGGTGGCCATCCCCAGTAAGGCATTTCGCGCCGTTATCCGCGAAAACAGCGATGCGTTTCACGACGGACAAGTGGTTGTCAGCCTGACCAAAGGCATTGAGGAACACGGCTTCAAGTTAATGAGTGAGATTTTGCTTGAAGAAATTCCCCGGTGCCGCATCGGTGTATTGGGTGGCCCAAACCTGGCTGGCGAAATTGTCAGCCGTGATCTTACCGCCACCACCATCGCAGCCAAGGATCCGAATGTTAGGAACATCGTTCAGGAGTTGTTGGGGTGCGAGTATTTTCGTGTTTACGCCAATGTGGATGTTTACGGCGTTGAGCTGGCGGGCGCTCTGAAGAATATTTACGCCATCATTGCCGGCATGGCCGCGGCAAAAAATCTGGGCGAGAACGCGAAAGCGATGCTGATTACCCGTGGCCTTGCTGAAATGAGCCGGTTTGCGGTAAGCCTTGGCGCCAACCCCATGACCTTCATGGGCCTCGCAGGCGTTGGTGACCTGATCGTGACCTGTACGTCCTCAAAAAGCCGGAATTACCGGGTGGGTTATGCCGTTGGCCAGGGCAAAGACCTGGATGACGCCGTAACAGAGCTTGGCCAGGTGGCTGAAGGCATCTACACCCTCAAGCTGGTTAAAGAGAAATCCGAATCCATCGGCATATACATGCCCCTGGTACGCGGCCTTTACGAAATTCTGTATGACGGCGCGTCTATCAACGCTGTGATCAATAGCCTGATGATGTCCGTCCAGAACTCGGATGTTGAATTCATTCTGCCACGCACCATTTCTCAGTAGGCATGAACCCAATGAGGAGGCCCTCATGCAACTGATCATCATGCGCCACGGAGAAGCGGGTTATCACTCTCTGGACCGCCAGCGGGAACTGACGGAATTCGGGCGGCAGTCGGTGGCGGATGTTGCTGCACAGATCGCCGAATCGCCTTGGCGGCCGCGTGCCATCTGGTGCAGCCCGCTGGTGAGGGCCCGCCAGACGGCGGCCATCGCGTCAGAAATACTCAACTGCCCGGTGGAAGAGAAGTCGTTCATCACGCCGGATGATGACCCCGGCGAGTGCCTCGACGCGGTACTGGAAATACCCGAGTCTCCGCTGATGATCGTGTCGCACATGCCGCTGGTGGGTAGCCTGGCCACACTGTTTGTAGATGGTCATCGCCATGGCATTCCCCTGATGACCGCCCAGGCTATCGTACTCGATATGCCGGTTGCCGGCCCCGGTTGCGCAGATCTGAAAGCGCAGTTCATGCCGTAAACACTCCGACCAGACGAGTCGATGCTCCTTGGATTTTTAGTCTATGTACAGCTTTCCTATTGAATACACAGAACCGGTTTTTCGGCCGCCCAGTGAGGCGAAGTCACTGATTTTACCGGTCACCAACGGGTGTTCCTGGAACAAGTGTACTTTCTGTGAGATGTACACCCAGCCGCAAAAAAAGTTTCGCGCCCGCAAACCCGACGAGGTTCTGGCCGACATTCGACGTGCGTCGCAGACCCTGGGCGGCGTTCGGCGGGTATTCCTCGCCGACGGAGACGCCATGGTGCTGCCAACCCGTCGTCTTCTGGAGGTGTTGGGCCAGTTGAGGGAGGCCTTTCCAGAGCTTGAAAGGGTTTCCAGCTATTGTTTACCCCGAAACCTCGCCAAAAAATCGGTTGATGAACTGATGCAACTCAAAGAAGCCGGGCTCGACATTCTCTACGTCGGCATGGAATCCGGTGATGACGAGATTCTTCGCCGGGTCAACAAGGGTGAAACCTGGGAATCCACCCGATCGGCGTTGCTAAAGATCAAAGAAGCCGGTCTGACCAGTTCAGTGATGGTCCTGAACGGCCTGGGTGGAGAAACCCTCTCCAGGCAGCATGCTATCAATACCGCCACTCTGTGCAATGAAACCCAGCCGGATTTTCTGTCGACACTGGTGGTGAGCTTTCCGCAGGGCGAAGAACGTTTTCGGGAAGGTTTTGGGTCAGATTTTGTCCCGCTGGAGCAGAATAGCCTGTTTGAAGAGATCCGACTGTTCCTGGAGCATCTGGAGCTCGACAGAACAATTTTCCGAAGTGATCACGCGTCTAACTATCTGGTTCTTAAAGGCACTCTTGGTCGAGACAAACAGCGCCTGTTGGATCAGGTGAACCTTGCCATCACCAATCCGGGCGCTGTGCCGTTGCGGGAAGAGTGGATGCGTGGCCTGTAACGCCACTAAGGAAGCTATTGATGAGTCAGAAACCCGAAGCGATCGCCGAACAGATCAAGTCAGGCACTGGCAACCTGTCCAAGCCGCCGATCGAGAATTGGCATCCGGAACTGTCTGGCGACATCGATATTGTGGTGAACCGGAAAGGGGAGTGGGTATACCAGGGAAAACCCATTCCGAGGGAAGCCATTGTTCGGTTGTTCTCCACCATCTTGAGACGCGAGGAGGACGGCGAATTCTACCTGGTCACGCCCGTTGAGAAGTGGCGTATTCAGGTTGAGGACACGCCGTTGCTGGCCCATACATTGGTTTCCGAAGGCGAGGGCAAGGCTCGAAACCTCTCGGTGACGACCAATGTGGGTGAGGTCCTCGATATTGATGAGAGTCACCCGTTGTCTGTCGGTACCTATCCGGATACCGGAGAGCCGCGCCCGGTGATCAAATTGCCTCACGGTCTCGAAGCTCGCTTGGTCACCTCAGCGTATTACGATCTTGCCGAGCTTGTTGCCGCCGAGAATCCGGATGCGGAAGCACCGATAGGTGTCTGGAGTCACGGAAATTTCTATAAAATTGCCTGAGACGGTTGAAAAAACCGGTAGCGGCCCCACCAAATGACGGTAGAAAACGCAGGATGACACTTGTTAAACTGGGTTTTCAAACTTGTTACCGAGCCTGGCTCTCTAACGAGGCCCGGTGGTCGTAAGTTCCTCTGTGCAGTCTGGCTGTTCACGATCACTTTCGATTGCCCATACATTCATTAAACAGTCATTGCGACACGCAAGGAGATCACATGGCCCAACCTCGTGTTGTCACCATCCATTACACGCTTACCAACGATCAGGGAGAAGAGCTGGACTCCTCCCGTGTAGAAGGTCGCGAGCCTCTGTCTTATCTGGAAGGTGCACAGAACATCATCGGTGGACTTGAAAACGCCCTGAACGAGAAAGCTGCTGGCGATCAAGTCAAAGTATCTGTCGAGCCGAGCGAAGGCTACGGCGAAGTCAACGAAGAACTGATTCAGCCGGTTCCTCGCTCTGCCTTTGAAGGCGTAGACACCATCGAGCCAGGCATGCAGTTCCAGGCTCAGACTCCGGGCGGCCCTCAGGTTGTTCGTGTAGTGGAAGTTGGCGATGAGGAAGTCAAGATTGACGCAAACCATCCTCTGGCCGGCCAGACCCTGCACTTCGACGTGGAAGTGGTAGAAGCCCGCGAGGCGACTGACGAAGAGCAAGAGCACGGTCACGCTCACTAAACAGCCTATTCGTCAGGCGTAAACGATAAAAGCGGCCAGTGGCCGCTTTTTTTTGCTTCTATTTACCTGAATAACTCAGAAATCCGGGTATCACTTGCATTCTATGAACTCCACGGGTGGACATGCATTCCGATTTACATGGAGTTGGAATATATCCGGGCGGTTGTAATGCCCGGCCACATCAAGTGATTTCCTCGCGTTCCTGGCAGCGTCGATATCAATGTCGGAATAGAGTATCGCCTTTTCACGATGCAGCGGACCGTCAAGGATTCCTCCAAAGGGTTTCACAACCACAGCGCCCCCTGTATTGATCCACTCATCGTTTTCAAACAGTGTTGAACGACCCGGGAAGTCTGCCGGGATATCCGCCCCAGTCATAGCCGTAGCCGTACTCAATACCCAGCAGCCACCTTCTCTGGCGATGTGATTCATTGATGCTATCCAGGTATCCCCATTGTCCCAGGTTGGTGCGATATAAATATCGATGTTCTGGCTGTAGAGTGCGAATCTTGCCAGCGGCATGTAGCTTTCCCAGCATATGAGGCAACCGATACGACCGATCGCTGTTTCCACGACTTTTAATCCGGATGCGTCACCACAACCCCAAACCATTCTTTCCGGGTTGGTCGGCATAAGTTTCCTATGTCGATTCAGTAAGGAACCGTCAGCATCGAAGACGAAAACGGAATTAAACAAAGTAGAGCCACTGAACTCAGATTCCAGTTCGTGTGCTCCTATAACGACAACTATCCTGTTATCTGCAGCGGCCTGCGCGATAGGGTCGAGGTTGCCCTTGTTTACGTCGACCGAGTTTTCACGAAGTCTGGTGTGGATCTCGTTTGCGAGGCCAATATCGCCACCTGGTCTTAATCTCCAGATCCAGGTCGGATAACCCGGAAGGTAGGCTTCGGGAAAAACAATGAGCTTTGCGCCGTTGTTGGCAGCCTCTTGGATAAGTTTCACAGCCAGGGCAACAGACCCTTTTAGATCCAAGATCGCAGGCGGCTTCTGAGAAATAGCCACTTTTATCATGACCCTAGCCTCTATTGAATTGAGTTTATTCTTCTATGACTTCCCCAGTTCCGCCCATCTCGGCAGGAACGTCCCTCATTTTTGTCACTCCGTCTCTGATTGCCAGGCGATGCTCCTGATAGTGGACATGGACGCCTGGCTCAAAAGGGAAGTCCGGAATCAGTGCGGCGTAGACATCAACCAGCCCCATTCCGGGATGGTCGGTTAAAAGGTGACCACCGCACTGCATACACCACTTCCGGTAACTGTTAGGCGTTTTGTGATAGGTCCCGATGTATTCCTCACCCTTGCTGATTTTGACTTGCTCTGGTTGCCAGAGGGTGAACCCGTTGACCGGAGATGCCGACCAATGCCTGCATGATTCACAATGGCAGTAGCCCATTCCGGTCGGATCCCCGCGAACGCTCAGCTCAACCGCCCCACAGAAGCAACTGCCTTGGTAGATCTTTTCGTTATTCATGATTAACCTCCAGGCGCTGCCTGTTAACGAACATCGGACTTGCTGGGCATTTCCTAATCCCGTTCACCAACCGGAATCATGATGTGAGCGTAGGGTGTATCCTTCCACATCACATAAGGCCCGCCCGCGTGGGGATTGTCGGTGATCCCTTTAAGCATTGCTTTCGGAACGATAAGCATCAGGTGGGGCCCTTCTTTGATGAAATCGCCTGAGTTTGCATGATCAGCGTGATAGGGATCGGAGTTGCTAACCCCGCCATCACCACCCAACATGTAGGAAAGACCCATTTCCCTGGCCTCAAACGGTCCTTTGGTGCCAACCGCGTGGAGCATTTCCATCCAGGTGGCATCGTTACAGATCGGGGAGTTGTCGCCGGGCATAGTCTCTGGCATGCAGACCCATCCATTGGTGCCCTCAGACAGAACCTTTCCCTGATACATGATGGTTGCCTTGGAACTCACCATTGATGGAGCGGCAGAACGGGCTTGATCGATCAACGCCTGATGGTTTTCAGCCGATACCAGTGACGCCGACAATGATAAGGCACAGGAGAGAAGCAGTTTGCTTGAGATGTTCATAAGACCTCCATCTTTCGCTTCTGAGCTGAAACAGGAGGTTGGATACAGCAAAAACCAACCGGTTTTGCGATACCGTAAGTATAGTTCCGGTGCGATTGATTATTTTGAAATTCGCTAGACTTAAATGGACCTTTCGCCTATCCGTTAGAACAAAAAAAGCCCCTCGATTGAGGGGCTTTTTAATGGGCCGGGCGTTACATGTTCGGGTAGTTCGGACCACCGCCGCCTTCCGGCGTTACCCAGGTAATGTTCTGAGCCGGGTCCTTGATGTCGCAGGTCTTGCAGTGAACGCAGTTCTGCGCGTTGATCTGGAATTTCAGACCACTGCCGTCGTCCTTTTCGACCACTTCGTACACGCCCGCAGGGCAGTATCTCTGTGCCGGTTCGTTGTACTTGGGTAGATTTTCTTCCAACGGGATAGTCGGATTCGTAAGCTTCAGATGAACCGGCTGGTCTTCTTCATGGTTGGTGTTCGAAATGAACACTGAAGACAGTCGGTCAAACGTGAGCTTGTTGTCCGGGCGCGGGTATTCGATCTTTTTGGCCTGATCTGCAGGCTTCAGAGTCGCATGGTCCGGCACGGTGTCGTGGAAAGTAATCGGCAGACTGCTGCGCAGGATGTTCTGCTCGATGTAAGCGATAGCACCACCGACAAAGTTACCGAACTTGTGCATGCCCGGGCTGAAGTTACGCTCGTTGTAGAGCTCTTTGTACAGCCAGCTGTCCTTGAATCGATCTTCAAAGCTGGTAATTTCCTCGCCGGCTTTGCCTTCTTTCAGAGCCTCAAACACCGCTTCAGCGCCCAGCATACCGGACTTCATCGCCGTATGAGAGCCTTTGATCTTGGAGCTGTTCAGAGTACCAGCATCGCAACCGAGCAGCAGGCCACCGGGGAAGCTCATCTTCGGCAATGAGTTAAAGCCGCCCTTGGTAATAGCTCGCGCACCGTAGGCCACACGCTTGCCGCCCTCCAGGTGCTTTTTGATCTCGGGATGAGTCTTCAGGCGCTGGAATTCCTCAAATGGGGACAAATGAGGGTTGCTGTAGGACAGGTCTGTAATCAGGCCTACATACACCTGACCATTTTCCAGGTGGTACAGGAAGGAACCGCCCGTGGTACCGCTTTCATTCAGCGGCCAGCCAGTGGTGTGTACGACCAGGCCGGGTTCGTGCTTGGACGGGTCGATATCCCACAGCTCTTTGATGCCAATGCCATAATGCTGCGGGTCTTTGCCTTCGTCCAACTTGAAATCGTTGATCAGGCGCTTGCCCAGGTGACCGCGGCAGCCTTCGGTGAACAGCGTGTACTTGGCGCGCAGTTCCATACCTGGCATGTAGCCGTCTTTTTCGGAGCCGTCGCGGGACACGCCCATGTCACCGGTGATGATGCCTTTCACCTGGCCATCTTCAACGATGGTTTCTGCTGCCGCAAAGCCCGGGTATACCTCGACGCCAAGCTGCTCTGCCTGTTCGGCCAGCCAGCGGCACAGATTGCCCAGGCTGATGATGTAGTTGCCGTGGTTGTGCATGTTCTTGGGGACGAACGCGTTCGGAATCTTGCTGGCGTTGTCCTGACCCTTGAGCAGGAAGATATCGTCACGGGTTACCGGCGTATTCAGCGGCGCACCCTTATCTTTCCAGTCAGGGAACAGTTCGTTCAGTGCCGTAGGCTCGAATACGGTGCCGGCCAGAATATGCGCACCGATTTCCGAGCCTTTTTCCACCACACAGACAGTCAGTTCCTGTTCAGATTCCTGTGCCATCTGCATGATGCGACAGGCTGCCGAAAGGCCAGCTGGCCCACCGCCGACGATCAGAACATCAAATTCCATCGATTCGCGTTCCACGTTGGTCTCCTCAAACATCTCTATTTATTGGGTGCCAATGGGCACTTCCCAGATAGCCTACTCAGAAGCGCTCGAAGCAATCTTTGACGCCGTATGATAACGATAAATTGCTTTATAAACGACCGCTTCCACCCGAAAGTGCTCAGCTTGTGTCAATGAGAGGATACCGTAAATCGAAAATCAAACAAACGTTTGTTTGAAATTTGGGTCGGGCTTTGGCATTGTTTCACTCAGCAGGGCGAGTACGGTTGTTCTATTGACCCCACTGACCATTGTCGGCAGTATTATGTCGCCCTGACAGACAGCAGCTCTGCACGTTGATGCTGTCCTCAATTGTAAACTCATTGTATGAAGAACGAGGAATCTATGAAGGTTCTGGTCGCTGTTAAACGAGTTATTGACTACAACGTAAAGGTGCGCGTTAAGCCGGACAACACCGGTGTCGACCTCGCCAACGTGAAAATGGCAATGAACCCTTTCTGTGAAATCGCTGTAGAAGAAGCGGTTCGCCTGAAAGAAAAGGGCGTTGCCAGTGAAATCGTCGTGGTAACCATTGGCCCGAAGGCTGCACAAGAGCAGATTCGTACCGCTCTCGCACTCGGCGCTGACCGTGGTATCCACATTGAATCCGATGAAGAAGTTCAGTCTCTTGAGGCGGCCAAGCTTCTGAAAGCTGTTGTTGAGAAAGAAGAGCCTAAGCTGGTTATTCTTGGCAAGCAGTCCATCGATTCTGACAACAACCAGACTGGCCAGATGCTGGCTGCACTGACCGGAATGGGTCAGGGCACTTTCGCTTCGGAAGTGGTTGTTGACGGCGAAAAGGTTCAGGTAACCCGTGAAATCGACGGCGGCCTGATGACTGTTGGCCTGAAGCTGCCAGCGGTTGTTACGACTGACCTTCGCTTGAACGAGCCCCGTTATGCTTCGCTGCCGAACATCATGAAGGCTAAGAAGAAGCCACTGGACACCATGTCTCCGGCCGATCTGGGCGTTGAGGTGTCACCTCGTCTGACCACCCTGAAGGTTGAAGCCCCGGCTTCCCGCCAGGCAGGTATCAAGGTAGGTGACGTAGCTGAGCTGGTCGACAAACTGAAGAACGAAGCGAAGGTGATCTAAATGAGCATCCTTGTAATTGCTGATCATGATAACAGCAGCCTGAAGCAGTCCACGCTGAATGTGGTTGCTGCGGCTAAAGCCATCGGTGGCGATATCGACATTCTGGTCGCCGGTGAAAACTGTGGTTCTGTCGGTGAAGCAGCGGCCAAGGCCGAAGGTGTTAACAAGGTTCTGGTTGCAGATAACGCTGCGTATGGCCATACACTGGCTGAGAACCTGTCCGAGCTGGTCGCCGAAGTAGGTAAGGGCTACGGCCACATCCTGGCGTCTGCTGGCACCACCGGTAAGGATTTCATGCCGCGTGTCGCTGCCTTGCTCGACGTTGCGCAGGTATCAGACATCATGCGTGTTGAATCTGAAGACACGTTTGTACGTCCGATTTACGCAGGTAACGCCATCGCTACTGTGAAGGCGAGCGATAGCATCAAGGTCGTGACGGTTCGTCCGACTGCCTTTGATCCGGTTGCCGCAGAAGGTGGTGCGGCGTCTGTCGAAGCTCTGGATATCGTCAAGGACTCTGGCCTTTCAGAATTCGTGAGCGAAGAGCTGGCGAAGTCTGACCGTCCTGATCTGTCCTCCGCTGACATCGTTATTTCCGGTGGTCGCGGCATGCAGAATGGCGACAACTTCAAGATGCTGGAAAGCGTTGCTGACCAGCTGGGTGCCGCTATCGGCGCATCCCGTGCTGCAGTTGACGCTGGCTTCGTCCCGAACGATATGCAGGTAGGCCAGACTGGTAAGATTGTCGCGCCGCAGCTGTACATCGCGGTAGGGATCTCCGGTGCTATCCAGCACCTAGCGGGTATGGGTGACTCCAAGGTGATCGCTGCGATCAACAAGGATGAAGAAGCCCCGATCTTCCAGGTAGCGGACTACGGCCTGGTTGCAGACCTGTTCGAAGCAGTACCTGAGCTGGAAGCGGAACTCAAGAAAGTTCTGTAACGTCCAGTGATCAGAAAAAAGGCACCTTCGGGTGCCTTTTTTGTTGGGCGTTTTTCAGCCTGGGTGGGTACCCGGGTGAGGCTATTGCTTCTTGACTTTACGGAGCCCCTGCGTTGTCAGTTTCTTTTCCTTACGGCTGATAATCAGTGAATCTGCAAGCAGGTGAATGGCTTTGTTGGTGGTGCGTGCCGCCTGATAAACCTTGCGGCTTGTATCATGGTGAGTGTCGCGGGCCCGCCGTGCGCTTTCCCGAAACTCTTCATCCCGCGCAAAGTGGTCTATAAGACTGAAGGTCGTGGTGGCGATGGCCTGGTGCATCTTTTCAACGGCACTGGTTCCCTGTTTTACGGTATCCTCGAGCAGGCGAGCCCGATTTCGTGTTTCCATCAGCTCAAGGCGACTTTTCTGGACATGGCTGTTGGCATGGCGCTGAGCAGCCCGCAACCGTAACAGCGCCCTGTAATTTGAAATATGCGCAGGAATCGCCAGGCCCAGAAGGCCAGCGGAGGTGAGGGTCAGAATAGAACTGGACACAAGTAGAGCGTTCATAGGTCTCCTATCGATAATCCAGTTGCATCACAACTGCAATCTCTCTGTCTTCAAGTTCTTTCTGTAATTCCTTCATAACTTCCTGATATACAAGTTTAGTCACCATAATCGGCATCCGGTCTGCCAGAAGCCGGGCGGAACGCGATTCGCGCCGTGCTACGGCAATCGGATCCAGAACTTTCAGCGTAAGTAGCATCTCTGGATCCCGGCTGTAATCTGGCCCATGACTTTCTTGTCGGATATCTTCAATAAGGGCTTTTTGAGCGCGTACCTGCCAGAACAGCCAGGCGCTGATCAATGCGAGTATCGTGCTTACTACGATCAAAAGGATGGTCAAAACACAACCTCCATCAACATAAGTGTTATTTTAAACAGTGTGCGTGAAACTGCGGCTGAAGCGATTGGCCGTTGCGACGCGGGAACTCAACTTACAGGGAAATACCAATAAGGAAAATCGAATGATCTGGTTCAAGGCATTTATCAGTGGTTTGCTGGCGACGCTGATATTTCATCAGGGGCTGTTTGCGGTTTTTTATCTGGCAGGTATGGTGCCGTCTGCGCCTTACAATCTCGCGCCGGTTCCCCCTCTGGGCGTTCCCGCCGTATTGTCGCTGGCCTTTTTTGGCGGACTATGGGGCATGGTGCTGTGGCTGATTCTGGGCCGGTTGAGCGGGCTGTTTTTCTGGCTGGGTAACGTGATTGTGGGTGCCATTGGCCCCACGGCAGTTGCTATGCTCGTCGTATTTCCGATGAAAGGGCTGGAAGTAACAGCCAAAACCTGGACCGGCGGTCTGGTTCTGAATGGCTTTTGGGGACTGGGTGTCGCCTTGTTCCTGGTATTGATGGGCGCCAGAGCGGCGCAGAAAGCTAACTCAAAGTAATGCACTGAATCTAAAGGATGACGAATGAGCGATAAAACGGACACAACCTACGATATCGTCGTGTTTGGCGCCACCAGTTTCGTGGGCCAGATACTGACCAAATACTTGTTAAAGACCTACGGCACTGGCAAGGATCTGAAGTGGGCCATTGGCGGCCGTTCCGAATCCAAACTGCAGACGCTGAAATCGGATCTCGGAAAAGACGGCTCTGAGTTGCCGGTGATCGTCGCTGACGCTTCTGACGAATCTGCGCTGAAAGCCCTGTGTGACCAGACCCGTGTGGTCATATCCACCGTTGGGCCCTATGCCCTCTATGGGGAGCCGCTGGTGAAAGTCTGCGCGGAAACAGGCACCGATTACTGCGATCTGACCGGTGAAGTGCAGTGGATTCGCAAAATGGTCGATAAATACGAGGACACGGCCAAATCCTCCGGTGCGCGTATTGTCCATAGCTGTGGCTTCGACTCTATCCCCTCTGATATGGGCGTGTGGTTCCTTCAGCAGCAGGCGGAGCAGACCTTTGGCAAGCCTTGCCGGGATGTCCGCATGCGTGTGAAAGCGGCAAAAGGCGAGTTCTCCGGCGGTACGGTAGCCAGTCTGGTCAACGCCGTGAAAGAAGCGGCCGCCGATCCTGCGTTGCGCAAGGAAATGGCCAATCCGTTCTCCATTTGCCCCGAGGGCCATCGCTCTGAAGTCCGTCAGCCCAATATCAAAGGGGCTCAACACGACAAAGAGCTTGATGTCTGGTTGGCTCCGTTTGTGATGAGTGCGATCAACAACCGTATCGTTCACCGCTCTAATGCGCTGCAGGATGCCCGCTATGGCAAGGAATTCACCTACGACGAAGCCATGATCGTTGGCCGTGGCCTGCAGGGTCGCCTGACGGCTTACGGTGTCACCGCTGCATTGGGTGGTTTTGTCACCGCATCGGCGTTCAAGCCATCCCGCTGGGTAGTAGAGAAGTTCGTTCCCAAGCCCGGCGAAGGCCCCAGCCCGGAAGTACAGGAAGCAGGATACTATGACCTGCGGTTCGTGGGTAAAACTGAAGATGGCAAGACGATCAAAACCAAGGTGGTTGGCGACCGGGATCCGGGCTACGGTTCCACGTCCAAAATGTTGGGCGAGGCAGGCGCTTGCCTGGCGTTCGATATGGCAGATAAACCGGGCGGATTCTGGACACCGTCTTCATTGATGGATGGCAAGCTGTTTGATCGCCTGACCAGCAAGGCCGGGCTGACATTCGAGGTTCTCGAAACCAGCTAACCCTTCGGATAACCTGCCGGGTGAATCACGCGGTCGGAGCCCGGTAGGGCATCCGGCCCGTGAGCCGGGCTGACCAACCTCTTCCTTCCACCGCAATGCGGACAGGGCTCACTTATGAGCTTTTACGAAAACAGCGTACTGCCTCATATCATTGACTGTGCCTGCTCTATGGGCCAAGTCATGAAGCTGCGCAGCCAAGTGGTTCCACGAGCAAAAGGCCGGGTACTGGAAGTAGGCATCGGTTCTGCGATCAACCTGGAGTTCTATAGACCAGATCAAGTAGACCTTGTGTATGGCCTGGAGCCATCTCACGGAATGCGCCGAAAGGCCGCAGCCAATCTGGCCAAGTCGCCGATCAAGGTGGAATGGCTGGATCTGCCCGGTGAGAAAATTCCATTGGCGGATAGCTCAGTTGACACGGTGTTGCTGACGTTCACCCTTTGCACCATTCCTGACGCCCATCAAGCGTTGCTTGAAATGCGCAGGGTCCTCAAGCCAGGCGGCGAACTGCTGTTCCTGGAGCATGGGGAGTCCCCAGACGAGGGTGTTTGTAAATGGCAACACCGGATCACTCCGGGTTGGAAAAAGCTAGCCGGTGGCTGTCACCTGAACCGACGGATTGCCGATTTGATCCGCGATGCTGGTTTTACGATTGTTGAACTGGAGAACCTGTATATTCCAAAAGCGCCGAGAATTGCAGGTTATGTGTACAAGGGGCGTGCGACTAAAGAAAGCTAGGGCAGCTTTCGTAACTAGTGCCTGTTATCCACTCTTCTGATGCTGGCTTTTATGCATCGGCATGAAGGAGATATTGGAATACGCCCACTCTATGAAACATGGCGACAGTCCCGGTCCGAAAGCTTCGACAGAGGCTATAAAAGAGAAGAGTGCCGGTTTGCCAATTGCGTTACGTGGCGCGGCCTTATACAATTCCGCCCCGCAATCTGCTGTCAGTTCCCTCCGATGCCCGGGTGGTGAAATTGGTAGACACTACAGACTTAAAATCTGTTGACCGTTAGGTCGTGCCGGTTCAAGTCCGGCCCCGGGCACCATCATTCCCGTCAAAAATGCCTGCAAGGCACTAATTTAAAATAAAATTCTTGAAATACTTTCTTGCAGCAAGCAAAGGCATTGTTCGCCGAGGGGCTTTGATCTTCCGAATTTTGGAAGCATCCGATATAGATAATCACTTGAATTCGAGCACGGGCAAGCCGTGGTAGGCCCCGCGATCTTTTTCACGGTGCATCTAACTGAATCAACGACAGAATCAATCCTTCGCTTTGACCCTCAATAGTGATATAGGGACGCACATGCACTTTAATCAGACGGTTGTCCGTGGTTTTCGTGGTCTCCAGATGAGGCTCACCCGAGGCGTGGACTTGTTTAACAACGCTATAAAGGTCCATATCAACGAATTGGTGGGTGACATCATAAATTGAACGACCGATGTCCTGATCCAATAGATTGATCATAGTCTTCACGATACTACTGAAGCGCCGTATTTGTAGATCGGAATTGAGAAAGATAACCGCCTGGTGGGTCATTTCGAGAAGCTTATCAATGTCGTTCTGTGCCTCGACCAGGTCAATGATTTTGTTCTGGTATTCGCTGTTTATCGTGTGTAGCTCTTCATTGACCGACTGCAGCTCCTCGTTGGTGCTTTGCAGTTCTTCGTTCGCAGTCATCAGCTCTTCGTTGGTGCTCTGAAGTTCCTCGTTCGTTGTTTCCAAATCGTGAGTTGAGGATTCCAACTCCTCTTTATTGTCACGAAGTTCGGTCTCCAGCTGTCTGATCCTGGCTAGCGACTGCGCTTCGTGGTCAAAAGGCTTAGCGTCGACACTGGCCAGTGCTGATGCGTCGGTGTCTTCGGGTTCGAGAAAGGAAACCAAAAGGGCGTTCCGGCTGTACGCCCGTTCGGCGCCAATCTGGTGAATGTGAACCGTTACTGGTCGGGTTTTCCCATTGGTAGAGAGGGGCACGTTTTCCACTTTGATGTCTTTTGAGTCATTTTCGAAACTGCTCAGGGCGTTGAGTACAGGGATTCTAAGTTCATCGATCAGCAAACTATCGATCTTGAAGTCCACAACCCCAGGCTTGGGTTTGCAGGTGTAGGGAGTTGTATCTCCGAAGCTGTGAAACGCCTGATAACTCTCATCGATCGCAATCGTCGGCGGCGCATAGGTATTTGCCAGATAATTCAGCACTGAAGACATGTTGGAGTGGGTAGAGATCCCTGGCTGCCGATGGCGCACCAGTGGAGCAAGAGTGCCGGCCTGGTTGCTATACCTGTCATTAGGACGGGTCTGCCCCATTTCCACCGGTATGCGCTGAGCTCCCCGCTTACGGAAGAGTTTCTCGCTTTCGTTCTCCACCGAGAAATATCCCGTAAGCTCGCCCAGGGATTCAGAGCTACCGAGAAACAGAATACCGTTATCCCGTAGGGCAAAATGCATCAGCGAAAGAGCCCGACGTTGGGTTGGTGTCGTCAGATAGATCAGAACATTGCGACAGACACACAGGTCGATGTTAGAGAAGGGCGGATCTGCCAGGACATTGTGAGTTGAAAAGACCACATTTTGTCGAACGTCTTTTCGTACGGTGTAATTCCCGTCCGTCTGATGGAAATAGCGTTGCAGTCTTTCCTCGCTGACATCGGCAAGGATTGACGGGGAGTACGCTGCCGCTGCGGCGCGGCGGATGGCTGCAGGATCAATATCAGTGGCAAACACCTTGAGCGGTAGGGCAACTTCGGCTTCTTCCATGGCCTCGAGAGCAATGATTGTCAGTGCGTAGGCTTCTTCACCCGTAGAGCAACCGACAGACCAGATTCGAAGTGGCTCTGATTGTTCACGGTGTTTTCGGGCAATCATTTCTGGGAGCAGTTTGTGTCTTAAGTAATCAAACCCATCGACGTCGCGAAAAAACTGGGTCGTACCAATCAGCAAATCATTTCGCAGCCGGTCCACCTCCGGAGTGTTACTTTGCAAAAATTCAAAATATTCCTGCAACGAGTCCATATTGGACAGCGCAATTCGGCGCTCTAGCCGACGGGCAATGGTGGAAGGTTTGTAAGCCGTAAAGTCGACGTCCCACCGCCGCTTCAGTAGCCAGAAGATCCGCAGTACGAGATCGTCTTGAGTCGCAATCTGCTGCTTAATGGAATTATCATTTGTCATTAACGGATGTCGCAGAAGCTGCCCCAGCAACTCTCCAATTGAACCCGCATCCATGGTGATATCAGCGAGTCCTGCCTGTATGACGCTGTTGGGCATGCCATCAAACTTGGCGTCCATCGGGTCCTGGACAATCACTAGCCCCCCCGCGTCCTTGGCTATTCGTGCCCCTCTGGTGCCGTCGCTACCGGTACCGGATAAAACCACAACAATGGCGCTGTCTGCCCTGGCTCTGGCTTCGGCGAGTGACGAGAACAGCAAATCAATGGGGTTGTGAAGGTCTGCCTGATCCAGAACAACAGGTTCTATATGGCCGTCGACGATACTCAGGGCATATTTTGGCGCGTTCAGGTACACCGTATTCGGCTGAATCGATTCCCGTTCCTGAACAATCCGTACCGGCATCGTCGTGCGCCTGGCCAGTATTTCGTCCATATAGCTTTTGTATTCTGCTGACAGGTGCTGCGTAATGACAAACGCTGCGCCGGTATCGTCCGGCAATTGTTCCAGCAGAGTCTGCAGCGCCTCGAGCCCGCCCGCAGACGCCCCTATTCCCACGACGCGAGGATAATCAGCTTTGTCTCCCAGTTCTTCAAACGGTGGCGGTGAGACCTCTGGCTTCTGTTCGTCATTCATGACGTATCATCCTACATACTAGTTCTGGCACTTTCGTTCGAATTCGGGAAGAATTATTGAGGCAGGGTGAGGATCTGGCCGCCCAAGAAAGAAGCCCTGCTGAAGCGTACATCCCTGAGCCAACAGGTAGTCCGAGGTTTCAGCATTTTCAACACCTTCCGCCACGACTTCCAGATCGAGAGCGCTTGCGAGATGAAGAATGGCAGCGATAATGCCCGCGTCATTCGTATCCTCAAAAATATCCTTGACGAAGGTTTTGTCGATCTTCACCTGGTTGATTGGAAACCGTTTGAGATAATGAAGCGAGGAGAAGCCGGTGCCGAAATCGTCCAATGATAGCCTGATACCCAATTTCGAAAGCTGTTTCAGGTCGCCATAAACGTTCGTGAGTCGCTCATCCAGCAAAACCGATTCCGTAATTTCTGCCACAAGCATGCTGGGTTCTAGTCTGTAACGGCGCAAGTAGCGGCTAAGCTGGGAGGCCACGCTGCTGCGCAGGAACAACTGGGGCGAGAGATTGATCGATATATGAACATCACGCCCTATACGACCCTCACGCAACCACTGATAGTGGGCGCTGAAAGCCTGTTCAAATACCCATTCACTGATGTCATGGATGAGGTGAGTCTGCTCAAGTATGGGGACGAATTCTGACGGAGATACCCATTCGCCGTTGTCGCGCTGCCAACGCAAAAGTGCTTCATGCCCTATCAGATTGCCCTTGGCTGTATCGTATTGCGGCTGAAAATACAGGCAGAAATCGGTTTCAACCGACGCCGCACGTAACTCCCGCACCAGCGAAAGATGACGCTCGGCGGATTTCGACACATCCTCAGTGTAGTGGCGGTATGTGGACTTGCCAGCGCGCTTGGCATGGTACATCGCACTGTCTGCCTGCCGGATAATTTCATCCGGATTGGCGTTGTTGGCATCAGGTAGCGAAATACCGATACTCGCAGTGACAATCTGTGGTTCGCCATCAATATGGGTCGGGCGGCTCAGGCTGTCCAGGATGTGCTCTGCCACTTTCATGGCATCGCTTGGGAACCGCATATCTTCCAGAATGATGATGAATTCATCCCCGCCGGTGCGGGCAATAGTGTCTTCTTCGCGAACGCATAACTGCAGCCGGTGAGCCACGGTTTTGAGGAGTTCGTCGCCCACACGGTGTCCGTAACTGTCATTGACGATTTTAAAACCGTCCAGATCCACAAACAAAACCGCCAGTTTTGCGCCTCGTTTGGCACGGGCGCAGGCATTAGCAAGACGTTCATCCAGCAACGCGCGGTTGGCAAGTTTGGTTAACGGATCAAAATGGGCGAGGCTGCGCAGTTTTTGCTGGGCCTCGTGCAATAGGGAAATGTCCTGAACTACCAGAAGGTAAGTGACTCCGCTGGGTTGCGTACGCACGGGTGTTGCTGTGCAGAATACCCAAAGCGACTCACCAAGGGGGGTACGAATCCGAAATTCCCCCTTAAACGTGGTAAGCGAAAGAAACGCTTCGTGCATGTCGGTCAGAGTTCTTTCCGCATCTTCCGGGTGGATAGCTCGCACCCACTGGCGTCCCGACATTTCATCGGCGCTTAGCCCTGCCAATTTGCAGAAATTCTCGTTTACGTAAACCGAATTCCATGTTAAATCAATCTGCAACAGGCCCATGGGCGCCACATGGGAAAGAGCACCAAGCTGCACTCGGTTGCTTTCCGGAATGGCGCTCTTTGCCTTGGATTCCGCTTTTCCCGTGAAAAGACGGATAACGTCCTCGTGGACGCCCACTCTGAAGGATTCTGCAGAAATATAACTGCCGTCAGGCAGCAAAAGAGGCGTGAGGTAATCTCGAGACAGACGAGGTAATACCCGGCAACGCAGAGCCCGCTTATGATGGATAAAGTCTGCCAACACCGAGCTACGACGCAAGGCGCCTGCAACAGGCCTTGGTTTCGATGATTGCGCAGAGCCAGAATCGGAAGACGAACTAAGCCAACATCCATCCACACGAACGTGGAGGAATGCAGCATGAGCATTGGTTCCCTTATGCAGGTGCTGTACTGTTGACCCGCTGCCAGCTGCATAGGACACACGCTTTGAAATCCTGCGCATATGCCATGTCTCTATTGGGCTCTCTGTTAATTTAACTCGAAATAGGGGTAGTTTCTACAAAACAATGACCTGATTCGCAGACCATTTGTAAGTGTCCGTTCATCGAACCTCGTTAGTAGAAGCTGACCTTCCTGGATTTGCGATACCGCCTTACTTCCAGCCACCCGTGTACTGCCAACGCAGTAAAGACAATAGTCCCTCCCACAAAGCTCATTTCGGGCGGCACTTCACCCAGGAAAATCCACACCAGCAGCGACCCGAAGACGGTTTCCATCAACAACATCAGGCTGACTTCGGCAGCCGGTATGTATCGTGGAGCAGTCTGTATGAGGATGCTTGATACCGGCAGGAATACCAGGCAGAGCAGGGCGATGAATAGCAGGTCCCGCGTTGAGGGGATGACGGCGCCTCCCAACATGGCGGCCACGACTGCGACCAGGGCCGCGCCAAATATAAGCATGACGCTCATATCCGCTTCAGGTTTTGAACGGGCGACATTGAGATTCGTGGCCAGTGCTGTGGCGGCCACGCCGGCCATGATCAAGCCGATAGGGTCGCCGCGGCCCCATTCACTGATGGCCATGAGGGTGGCGCCCGCGACGCACACGATAATGACCACCCAGGTGCGCCAGGGCAGGGTCTCTTTCCATATGGCCCAGGCAATCAACGCGGCAATCATGGGGGCCATGTTCAGGATAACCAGCACGTTACCGGCTGCGGTATTCTTCATGCCCATCACAAAGCCAAGCGTACTGAGTGAAAAGGCCACTGCGCAGTACAGCCCTTTGAGGCCGCATTTGCGGATTTCGCCCACCAGACGTCCACGATAACGGACGGCGCTAATTAACAGGAAGCTGCTGGCCAGCATAAGACCACGCCAGAACAGGAAAATCACCGGCTCCACAGAGGTGATTTTTACCAGCAGGGCGTCTGGCAGGATAAACAGCACGCCGAGGGCGGCGATGCCCAGTCCTTTAAGGTGTGTTTGTTCCAATTGGTCTCCGGAGCAAGTATTGCCTCGCTAGTGTAGGGCATATTGAGGGTTAAAGTGGCACTGGTTCGCAGAACTCAGACGCAATCCCGGTAGGCGGGCAAACCGTATCACGATCGCTTCGTATTGTACCCATGTTAGGAAGACGAACAGGAAGCGACGTTGATTTCGAGCAGAGCCACATTCAGGCTGATCCAGGCAAGGGATTATCTAATCCTCGCAATCACGGTGGTAGTGCTGGCCGATCTGTCGCGATACCTCACCGTAGAAAGCCTGCCTATTTCCCTTATCTGGCCTCCGGGCGGTGTGATATTCGGGGCAACGTTGATTCTCGGATTGCCGGCACTGGTTGTCTCTTGTTTGGCTTTGGCGGCCTGGCTGTTCGTCCTGCAAGAAGCGTCGCTTGCCACCGCGCTTTACCTTCCCATCGCCCAGGGTGTGGGGATCTATGGGGCTCTGTGGTTAATCATCAGGTCGGAAATGCAGTCTGGTGTGGGTGAGCGGGGTGATCACTGGCGCCGCAATCTTTACATCCGTGCTGGCATACTGTCGGCCACGATCAGCGCACTCATGGGCGCCGCCGGCTTTTACTTTGGAGATCTCGGCCAGGATGACTTCGCTTTCTACGATCTGTTCCTTGTGTATTGGTTGCTTGAAGCAATGGGGCTTTTGCTGTTTGCGCCTCTGGCCTACTTCTTTCTGAAACAACCCGCACAATTTGTTTCCGAATGGGTAAGCGACGCCCGTACCCGCCGAATTTCCCTATGGTACGGCACTGTCGCAATTCTGTTTATCATGGTGCTGGTGGCGCCCCAGGTCCTGTTGGATCGCACCTACGCTGCGGCTCTTGGCTTTTGTTTCTTTCCCGCGCTTTGCTGGTTTGTTCTGGTGGCCCGAAGCCCCTCTGTGCTGGTTGTGCTGCCGGTTTTTGCGTCGATCTTCGTGGTATTCAGCCTGAACGGGCTCGGTGGTCTTCCTCAAATCACTTCGATTGGTGAAACCGTCAGAACACTGCTTTCGCTTGCCGGCCTGACGGTACTGGTTCAGGTGATCGGTACTATGACTTACGGACGCCGCCAGATGATTGCAAAGTTCCGCGAGCAGGCTTACACAGATTTTGTAAGCGGGCTGAACAATGACCGGGCATTTTCACGCCTGGTTCAGACGGAGATTGAGCAACAGACCTGCGCCTGGCTCGTTAATTTGCGGTTCCTGGATTTCGACCCGGTCGAAGACCTGATGGGTTATCGAGCAGCCCGACAACTTGAAAGCGCCCTGGTAGCCCGCCTAATGAGCACAATGGGGGCAGACGCCAGCCCGGCTAGATTGGGCAAGGGCGTGTTTGGTCTGATCTTGCCTTCATCGACACCAGCGAGGCTTCAACAGGATCTTGACCACATTTACCAGGCGTTTGATAACCAGGTCTTTTTCACAGAGCACCAGCAGACGAGGGTCAGGGTCGCTATCGGTGCGGTTGAGATCGATGGCTCGCTCGGAAATCCTGATCGATATCTGAGTGCAGCCACGATGGCGGCAAGGCAGGCTCGTGACAAGCTGCCACGCATTCAGGTAGTAGAGGATCTACAAAGCCTGATTCAGGAACGCCGTAGCCGAACCCAACGCCTGGAAATGCTCAAAGAAGCATTCTCCGGGGATCAACTGGTGCTATTCGCGCAGCCTATCTGTGGGCTTGGCGACAAAAGCTCCGCCTTGCATTACGAGATTCTGGTTCGCCTGCGAGATCCTGATGGGCAAATTCTAAGCCCGGCCAGCTTTATGCCCATCGCCGAATCCCATGGCTTGATGCGACAGATTGATTACTGGGTTATTCGCAAAACACTCGAATTTCTGGCCGCTAACCCCAAGTGGATGGCTGCAACCGAGAAATGTTCGATCAATCTGGCAGGTGCGACTTTGTCCTCCGACGACGTCATCGACTATATCGCCGAGGTGTTCGAACAGACGGGCGTTCCACCGGAGAAAATCGGGTTTGAAGTGACTGAAACCCAACAAATTCTGAGCCGTGACTGTGCCAGATCCCTCATTGATAAATTGCGTAGTTTTGGTTGCGCAGTGTCGCTTGACGACTTCGGAACCGGGTTGGCCACCTTTGATTATCTCAGGTCTTTTCAGTTCGATACCTTGAAGATTGACGGCGTGTTTGTGCGGCAGATAGACACCAATGACACGGATCGCCACATGGTAAAAGCGATCTGTGATGTGGCCTCTGAAATGAACCTGACGACGGTTGCCGAGTATGTCGAGAATGACCGTATTCTAGCGGTTCTGACGGAGTTGGGCGTCGATTACGGACAGGGCTACGGAATTGGTCGACCCATGCCGCTTGAAGATCTGTTCACTGACTTTGCTCAGCTTGATGGCACACCTGCGCCTCTGACCCCCACAACAGTTGGTAGCCAGGTTTGATGTTGAGCTTGTCGAAAAAGCCAGCATTCATCTCCACAGCATACTGATAAGGCACGCCAGCGGAATAAATGGGGCAATCAGCGTCCGATTCAGCAATGCAGGGTTCCATGTGACGGATGGATGCCACTCGCTTGTTTGAACCCAGGTAAGCAATATCCAATGGGATCAGGGTATTGCGCATCCAGAAGCCTCTACTGGATTTGTTCACTGAGGGATAGATGAAAAGCATCCCATGGCCGGTTTTCAGGCTCTCGCGCCCCATGAGGCCTTGCCGACGCTCCGCGGGTGTTCGGGCAATTTCCAGGCTCACCGCATGACGGTCACCTGTCAGTGACAGGAAGCAGGCAGGTACTGGCTGCGCAGCAACGCTGAATGACATCGCTGCGATTAGGCTCAAAGCTGCTTTAGCCAGCCTCATGAGCGCAGCCTGTAACCCGTCTTGAAAATCCACCATACACCCACCATGCAGGCGGTCAGGAAGAAGAACGTCATGGCCACACTGATGCCCACGTGCACATCCGAGACGCCGTAAAATGCCCAGCGAAATCCGCTGATCAGATACACCACCGGGTTGAACAGACTGATGGTCTGCCAGATCTCGGGCAGCATGTTGATGGAGTAGAAAGTTCCACCCAGAAACACCAGCGGCGTCACAATCATCAGCGGGACAATCTGAAGTTTTTCAAAGCCGTCTGCCCAGATTCCGATGATGAATCCAAACAGGCTGAACGTTATGGCGGTGAGCACCAGAAAACCAAACATCCAGAAGGGATGCAGCACGTCATAGTTAACAAACAGCTTGGCAGTCAGCAGTATGATAATGCCGAGAATCACCGACTTGGTGGCCGCAGCGCCGACGTAGCCCAGGACAACTTCCACATAGGAGACGGGCGCCGAGAGAACTTCGTAGATGGTGCCGGAAAATTTGGGCATATAAATGCCAAACGATGCGTTGGAAATGCTCTGCATCAGCAGCGACAGCATCACCAGGCCGGGAATGATGTAGGCACCGTAGCTGATGTTGTCGATATCGCCCATACGGCTGCCGATCGCCGAACCGAACACCACGAAATACAGGCAGGTCGAGATAACGGGCGACGCCACGCTCTGCATCAGCGTTCGGCGCATACGCGCCATTTCGAATCGATAGATTGCGCTCACACCATGAAGGTTCATGACGGTAGGGCTCCTGAAAGGTTTGGGTTATTCGTGGACCAGGCCAACAAAAATGTCTTCGAGAGAGCTCTCACGGGTTCGCAGGTCTCGGTATTCGATACCGATGTCACCCAGCATGCGCAGGAGCCGCGCCACGCCAGCCTGCTCTTCCTGAGAATCGAAGGAGTAAATCAGCTCGTAGCCGTCACTGGACAGCTCGACAGGCTCGAGGGTTAACTCGCCCGGTATTTTTTCGAGAGGTGCCTGAAGCTGGAGCCTGAGCTCTTTCTTGCCAAGCTTGCTCATCAGGCTGGTCTTTTCTTCCACAAGGATGATTTCACCCTGTCGGATCACGCCGATGCGATCGGCCATTTCCTCGGCTTCTTCGATGTAGTGCGTCGTCAGGATGATGGTGACGCCGCTCTCCCGCAATTTGCGCACCATATTCCACATATCACGGCGCAACTCCACATCGACACCGGCCGTGGGTTCATCCAGAAACAGTATCTGAGGTTCGTGAGACAGCGCTTTGGCAATCATGACACGCCGTTTCATGCCGCCGGACAGCGACATGATCCGGTTATCCCGCTTGTCCCATAACGACAGGTCTCTGAGCACTTGTTCGATGTGCGCCGGATTAGCCGGTTTACCGAACAGACCACGGCTGAAAGAGACCGTGTCCCAAACCGTCTCAAAGGAATCGGTGTTCAGCTCCTGGGGCACCAGACCAATGGTTTTTCGCGCCTGGCGATAGTCTTTCACGATATCAAAACCACCTGCTGTGACTTGACCAGAAGTGAGGTTCACAATGCCGCAGATGATACTGATCAGCGTGGTTTTGCCGGCGCCGTTGGGGCCGAGTAGGGCGAAGATCTCGCCATGTTCGATGTCCAGATTGATGTCTTTCAGGGCTCGAAAGCCATCACCGTAGGTCTTGTTCAGGTGTTTAACGGAGATATCCGGTTGCACTTTGTCGTCCTGTGGCTGGTTTCCAGGGCACGCTAGTTTCTCATGACGGCTATTCGTTTAGGAAGCGCTGTCATCAGTTCAACAATCGGTGAAAAAAGTCCCGCAAGACCGTTGTTAAATTGTGTAGAATTCCAGAAATTGTACTGAAAGGGATTCCGACCTCATGGATTACGGCGATAGCGTCCAAAAAGTTCTGTTGCGAAAGATTCAGAAGGCCGAACAAGACCTGATGCAGCTCAAACTTGACTACTGTCGGTTTATTTTCGGGCTCAACCATCGCTCAAAGGTTGTCAGCAATGGCGTGACTTACCAGGTTCGATCCGTTGAAGTGGATTCAATGACGCGCAACGAGGACGGTAGCTTTGGAAAGCCAGAGGTTTCCGGCGTGGTAGACGGGTCGGAAGGAACGGGCAAGGTTACGTCGCTTGGCAAGGATTGGGAATTGACGGCCGTGGATTCGCCCGTCGGTGCGGGGCACTAAAGGCCCCCATTCAGTCACACGAATGTGTTTGAGGTAACTGCCTCAAACAGGCTCTTTTCTCTGGGCACAAAATGGTGGGATTTCCAGAATTCTGCACCTTCAATGCCACCCCTGAAACAGGATAGAAACGAAGACTGGCGGGTGATGGTCGCGATCACGGTCATGGCTTCGGATTGACGAATGCCGGCTTTGCGGCTGGCAAACTGACTCACGAGCCTGGCAAGCTCTTCAGAATTCCGCTCCGTGGGGCCGCTTAAGGCACAGGCGGCACCGTATAGCCAGCAAACGGCGTATTCCCTCACAGCCAGGTGCGCGGTTTCAATCTCCAGATCCTGTTCCTTACAGTCCCGAATCTGCAGGCTTGTCAAAATATGCAGCCGGGAAATCAGTTCGCACTTATCATGGCTTCGGCTCATGGCCTGTTGTCTGTCAAAGGGCGATGAGAGAAACGAGCTTTTTGAGGCTGGTTGCGCCATTCGGCTTTCGATATAAGAGTGGTGAGCGTCTGACACCTCTGTCGGTGTTGCGGGTATCAGAGGTTCGTTTCGGGTGAGACTCAGCACGCGGAAGGCCAATAGCAGCAACAGCGCAAACAGCCCCAGCTCCAGAAGAATAATCAGACTACTCATTTTTCAGCGATTCCTTACCACTTCAGATTCCATGTAAGTACTGGATACAGAGTGTAACCAATTGTTACCCACGCCTCTAAACACTATTGGCCTGAATGACGCCGGTAATCTTCGGAACTGTGATGGGGTAGGCAGGATCAGCAGGTTGGCATGGTTTGTAAGGCCAATTTTCGGCGGATAAATCGTCCAAGAACGTCGATGCCAATGTTGAGAAGGGCGGTTATAACGATAAGGATCATGGCGCGGTCGAACTGAATGTTCTGAATGGCGCTGTCGACATAGAAGCCCAGGGTGTAGATGCCGAGGATGCCAAGAATGGCGGTTTCCCGCATGATGATTTCCCAGCGATAGAACAGGAACGCCAGGAACGAACGGTACACCCGTGGCACCAACTCGTAGGTATAGCGATTAAAACCAATCGGGGCATCCGGGCGGAGCCGGATCGCGCTTGTCTGCCGGCCAATCAAGTGGCCGATGATGCCGCCATTGTGCAACGCCAGCGCGATCACGGCAGGCAGCATGGACGGCCCCCAGAGCTGCAACAGAATATAAGCGAGAATGTATTCTGGCGTTGAGCGGACGACGACCAGAAAGATGTGGCCGCCGGTTCGGCGAACCGGCCCACCGAAATGAGCTGAAATCAGCGGAAACGCCAGTAACGCAATAATGCCGGTTGCCACGAGCGCAATCTGGGTCAACACCAGCGTATTCCAGATGCCCGGTAAGGCTTCCGTGACCATCACGTCGTTCAGCCATGTGAGCAGTCCTGAGAAGCCCTCTCCATTCCGAATGGGCGAGGGCACGATATCCTGCGTGAAAAAACGCTCAACGTTTCCCCAGACGATAGGCAGGCCTTCGCCCAGAAAAAAGGGTGCGCCCAACACGTAAATGGGCAGTAGCCTGGGCCTAACCCAGAGCGGCATGGTGGCTATCACGACGTAGAACAGAATCAGCATGGCGCCTGCCTCAGAGTAGTGCCCCTGAGAGAAAGCGGACTCCAGAAAGAAGCCAAGAGTAGGCAGGCCAACAAACCCGAGAATGGCGCTTGAACGCAGACCACATTCCAGGCGATACGCGGTGTAAGTGCGAAGCTGAACCCAGCAATCCGGAATACGGGTGTACAGGAATCGCGAAATGGTGCTTGTGCCCGGGGGCAGCAGACGGCCGGGCACCGGATCAGCTTCTTCAAGAATTTCGGAGTAGACTTTGGCGAAAATGCCAGAGTAGGGAATGGCGATAGCCAGCACGCCCGTCAGCGGATGAAAGCCAAAGAATTGCAGGAAGATAAGCGCCCAGAAGAGTTCGTGAATGGCGCGGATAAAGGCACAGAAGGTTCTTACGATGGGGTTTCGATAGACCAGGGACAACGCAAAACCACAGAGGCTGCCCAGGGCCACCCCAACGAAGGCGAAGGCTACGGTTCGCAGAAGGGCAACGGCCACGCCTTCAGAACTGAAAAAATCCGGTGTGACAACACCCAGAAAGAATCGTCCCAGGTCTTTCCAGGGGTTTGCTGCGGTGATTGCAATGTCGGCAAACAAGAGTGCGACCAGAGCAATGCCAAGGAAAAGAAAGCTGACTCGTACCGTGGGGGAGGAAAACATGGGGCGCGTCAGTACAAAGGCGAAATGTCGGCAGGCGTCAGGCGCTCGCTGGCTTCATCCAGGGCAATCTGCCCATCCTGAATGCCGACAATCCGTGTGCAGTATTTCAGGGCCAGCTCCACGTCGTGCATCGCAATCACGCTGGTGTCAAAGCGCCCGCTTAAGGTTTTCATAACCAGATGAGCCATAGGGCCATCCAGTGCCGACACTGGCTCGTCCGCCAACAATAGATTCGAATGTCGGAAAAGGGCGCGGGCAATCGCCACCCGCTGTCGCTGTCCTCCGGAAAGAGACGCCGTTGGCATCCATATTTTTTCGGGCATGGACAAATCTTTCAGCAGGCCACGAACTGCGTTTGAATCTTTCGCGAAAGGCCGTATCAACGTAAGGGTGTTGTACCAGGCCGAATGGGCGTCCAACTGTCCCATAAATACGTTATGGAACACTGGCAAGGCGTTCACCAGGCCCAGGTCCTGGGGTACCAGCGACGACGCACGACCGACCTGCTGATGTATAAGGCTGATGAGTGTGGATTTACCCGCACCGCTGCGCCCGACAAGGGCCACCTTTTCGCCCTTTTTAACACTAAGGGAGAGCGGGCCAATCACCCTCTCTCCCCCGAATGAGGCCGTAAGGCCAGTCAGATCAAATCCTGACATTAATCAATGATTCCGATCTGTTTTCCAACCACTTCGATGGGCTTGTAGGCGTCATTGGACACCGGGATAAAGCCGGAACGAGGGAAGCTGTTCAAAAGCTCCTTGTCTTTCATGTTCAGCAGCGCCTTTTGAACGCGATCCGTAAAGCCTTCACCAAAGCGTTCGTCGGCGTCACCGCGGATACTCCACTGATAGTTGGGATAGCTGGGTGTTGTCCAGATGACCTTTACGGCGTCCTGATCGACATTTCCCGCTTTGGTTTCCTTGTCCCAGACTGAAAAATTGATGGCGCCAACATCATAGGTGCCTGCTTCTACCAAACGGAGAGTGCGGGTATGGTTACCACTAAAACCAACGCGGGAGAAAACGTCTTCTGGCGCTTCGCTGAATGCTTCGCGGATGTAGTATTCAGGAATCAAACGGCCAGACGTCGATCCCTTTGAACCGAAGGTGAAGGTCTTGCCGCGCAGTTCGTCGCTTAACTCGTCCATTTCGTTCAGGCCGGTGCTTTCGTGCGCAATGATGTGGCTGTAAAACGCTTTGTCTTCGACGCCTTGCGCGATCGCCTGAGAACCAGGGACCAGAGAGCGTGCCTGCACTCCAGACAGACCGCCAAACCAGGCTAGCTGAACCTGATTGTTGCGAAACGCAGAAACGGCAGCAGCGTAGGACTTAACCGGAATATAGCGAACGTCTACCTCAAGATTCTCTGACAAATAATCTGCGATACCACGAAACCTTTCGACCAACTTGGTTTCGTCTTCGTCGGGGATAGCAGTGAAAACCAGCGTCTGGGCCGAAACAGCTGCGGAGAACGCGAACAACAAACCACTTGCTGCGGCAAACTTCCGTATCAGATTCAGGGCCATTTGAATGTCCTTTTTGTAAGGGATGAATGATTCTTATCAAAGTCGACTTGTGTCTTGTAAGGTACCGAAAATACAGGCCCAAACAGCATACCGTGATTTACGGCGAGTCGGAACATGTATACGATTTGATAGGCCAAACGGCTTAGTTTGAACAAAAAAATGACTGATTTTCTCAACGCACAGAATTGGGCCAAACATGCAGATTGTTCTTATTACGCCTGCGCCTGCGGGGTCTCGGGCCGGCAACCGGGCCACAGCGGAGCGCTGGGCCGAGCTGCTCGAGCAAGACGGGCATCAGGTCTGCATTGTAACGGAATACAACCCTGACTTGCCCTGTGATTTGCTGATTGCACTTCACGCCTGGCGCAGCCACGATGCGGTGCAGCAATTCCGGATGGATTATCCCACCAAGCCACTGGTTATTGCACTCACCGGCACCGATATTTACGACCACCAATACCGGTTTCCACAAGAAACGGCTTATTCGATGGAGCAGGCCGACTGCCTGATTTGCCTCCATCGACAGGTTGACCAGGATATCCCCGACCAATTCAGGCAAAAACTGATCACCGTTCTGCAATCGGCCGCGTTATCCAGCAGAGAGACTGGCTCTCGTGGGGAAGGTTTCCAGATTTGCGTAATCGGGCATCTTCGTGATGAAAAGGATTCGTTGCGCGCTGCGCTGGCCGCCCGTTTGCTGCCAGCGAATTCGGGTATCCGTGTGCTTAATGCTGGGAAGGCTCACACAGCCGAGTGGGAAAACCGGGCTAGAACAGAGCAGGAGACGAATCCACGTTTCCGTTGGATGGGTGAAATAGGGCGCGATGAAACCCGGCGGCTGATGCAGGATTCCGACGTGATGGTGATCAGCTCGATCATGGAGGGTGGCGCAAACGTTGTTTCCGAAGCGTGCCGTATGGGGCTGCCGATTCTGGCCTCGGACATTCCGGGCAATACCGGTTTGCTGGGGCCTGCGTACCCTGGCTATTTTCGTACTGGTGACGAAAAAGACCTAGCGGCACTGATGCTGAAAGCTGAACAGAATCCGCAATTCGTCAGGGAGCTGGAGGCCGCCGTTGCCAAGCTGGCCTCCGACTTCAGCCCGGAGAACGAGAAAGCGTCGCTCGCTGCCGCCGTGACAATGGCGACAACTCAGCGATCAGAACTCACTCGGTCAGGGTGATTGGCTCTATGGGACCGCTCTCGTCCTGAGGCAGAATTCGCCCGATGATAGCCGTATGGGGATAACCCAGCGATTTCAGCTCAGCCACACAGGCATCCACTTTATCCGCAGGCACACTCGCCATGAGACCGCCCGCGGTTTGTGGATCGAATATCAGCGGGTACCTTGGATGCTTGACCCATTTTTCCTGATCCCGAATGCCACGGCGCAGGCGGATGTTAGCCGGTTGAAGTGAACTGAGAATGCCGGCTGCAGCGGTTTCTTCTGCACCCGGCAGAACCGGAATAGCGCTCAGGTTCAACTCTGCATCGACCCCAGACGGCCGGGTCATTTCCACCAGGTGACCCAGAAGCCCAAAACCGGTCACATCCGTGCAAGCCCTGGAACCATAGCGACGCAGGCATTCAGCAGCGGACTTGTTGGAATGAATCATGGAGGCCAGCGCGCTGTCGATCCATCGACCCTTTGCTTCAAGTTTTGCATGAGCCGCAAACAGGGTGCCGGTGCCAATGGGTTTGGTCAGAATCAGGGCATCGCCTGCCCGCAATCCGCCTTTGCTCATGACCTCTTCAGGGTCGATAAAGCCATTCACCGCAAAGCCCAGCGCCAGTTCCTTTCCCTCACCGGTATGGCCACCCACCAGCGCACAACCGGCTTCGTTCAGTACCTCAACGGCACCCGACATCATCTGGTAAACCACATCTTCGACCTTGGATTCAATGCCGTAGGGCACGGTGGCAACCGCCGTGGCACTCTGAGCTTCTGCACCCATGGCAAAGACATCGCCCAGTGCATGATTGGCTGCGACTCGTCCGAAAATGTAAGGGTCGTCTATGAACGCCCGGAAAAAGTCCACGGTGTGAACAACGGCTTTTCCCTCAGGCACCTTGAGTACGGCTGCATCATCCGGCGAATGCAGGCCTATGATGATGTCATCCCGTTCAATGGGTTTAAGTTCCCCCAGGGCCCGGGAGAGCACCGTGCTGCCAACCTTGGCACCACATCCGCCACAGCGCATCGCAACGGCGGAAATAGCCTGCGACGCTTCTTCCGGGTTTTGAGCGGCGCCCGTGTCGGGCAGGGCAGCTTCCTGCTCCATGGCGGGAAGGTCGTTAAATTTCGCCATGAACCGGTGGTCGATCCAGTTTTTCCATTGCCATACCCAGGCCCCGGAGAAAGACCGGTCTCCGCGGGAGGCAATGGCGTATTTATCACCGGTACTGATCAGCGCAAGCCATTTCTTTTGCGGTTTGAACGGCTTGGGGCTTTGACCAAGCGCCAGACGCTTCAGGTTGTCCGCCAGCGGACGCCCCTGGCGAACCGCAAATACCCCCGCTTTCTCGCGAGGATGATTCACCACATTGGCGATGTCGCCGGCGGCGAAGATATTTTCGTCGGATTCGGTCTGAAGGGTATCCCGGGTCCGGATAAATCCACCTTCATCCAGAGCCAGGCCGGTGTCCTCAAGCCAGGCAGGTCCGCCAGCGCGCGTTACCCATAGAACATGGTCTGCCCGTACAGTCTCCCCGCTGTCTGTTTTCAGCGTTTGCCCGTCAAGTCCGGACACAGCGGCGCCTAGGTGTACCTTGACGCCACGCTGTTTCAGGGTTTCCTCAAACAGGCTTCGAACCTTGTCATTGTGGGTGGGCAGGATCCGGGGCTGGGCATCGAATAAATGGAACTGAAGTTGATCGGTATCGTGGCCACGTTTTTTCAATTCGTTCTGCAGCCTGAACTGCATTGCCAGTGTAAGTTCAACACCCCCGGCACCGGCACCTACGACGGCAACACTCAAAGGGCCGTCGTGATTTTCAAGCTGAGACAGCAAAGACAGCCAACGCTGGTTGAATCCGTTAATTGGTTTGACCGGCACAGCGTGCTCACTGGCACCATCGACTTCGCTTACCCGCGGCGAGGAACCAATGTTGATCGACAACAGATCATAGGGAACGTTCGGGCGAGAGCGACACAGTACCTTTTTGGACCGGCGATCAATGCCAATAGCTTCATCACGGTAAAAACGCGCTCCGGCATATTCAGCAAGGCGACTGAGGTCGATATGGACTTCGTCGTAGCTGTAGTGTCCGGCAACGTAACCGGGCAGCATTCCGGAATAGGGTGTATGGGTGTCACGACAGATGAGGGTAAGGCGGACGCCAGGCACGGGGTCCATCGCAAAACGCTTAAGGACCCCGACATGGCTGTGTCCACCGCCTATCAGGACAATGTCCCGTAATACAGGCTGGTCAGTTTGTTGCATTAAAGAAGTTTCTTGGCCTCTGCGCTGAAGGTGCTAAAACCTTTTACGTTGCTGAACGCAGCTAGCTTCTCCTGGTCAGCGGCGGATGGATTGGCAATCTGTTCGATGCTGCTGATGCCTGCCTCTTTCATTTTCTTGGCAGTGGCGGGCCCAATACCCTTAACGCGTGTCAGGTCGCCGTTGTCAGCGGCCTTTGCTGGAGCCTTCTTCGCAGCGGGCTTTTTAGCGGCGGTTTTCTTGGCCGCAGGTTTCTTCGCAGCTGTTTTCTTGGCCGCAGGTTTTTTAGTGCTCGCTTTCTTGGTCTTGGATGCAGTCGATTTTTTCTTGCCTGCAGACGCCTTGGATTTACCTTTTGAACCAGAGCCGGAAATACCGAGACGTTCCATGACGCTGTTCTGCAGTTCATGGAATTCGTCCATGCGACGATCAAATTCATCGGTGAACCGTTTTACTTCACGGTCCCGCAACTCATCAACTTCTTTCAACAGTTTTTTGACCGGCTCCTGAATCTGGTTCTGAAGCCCATCGAACTGCTTGAGAGCATCGTTGATCAGCTTCTCGATGCGCTCGGAGCTCTTTTCAAATTCCTTGTTGACTCGCTCGACGACTTTGTCGACGTTTGGTTTGCTGGCTTTCTTGCCCATGAGCACTTTCTCCTGATGGTTCAGTAGCGACTTTAGTGAAGTGGTTCAGGCCGATTGGCGAATGCTGGACGCAGGTCCTGTTGCACGCCTTGATCTGAGTGACTGCTTCTTGCTAAGCACATCCCTTATGCGCCGGAGTTTGCCTGGCAAACCCGCTTGATCGTCCGAGTTAAGTTCTGAAAAATCAATGGAATAAAAGAAGTTGCTGCAATGTTTTCTGCGCTCAGTAACCAGTCCGTTAATGCCGTCTGCCCGAATGTCGTCAAAAGGCATTTCCATAACTAGATCGAGTACCAGCGTGTCGCCTGGCTCGAACAGCTTGTCGGTCTTCATCACGCAACCATAGTCGTCCAGCTCAAACAGGGCAGCCTGAACCCGTTCCCTACGGCGGAACAGACCCTGTTTTACGTTGAAATGCGCAAATAGATCTGGAAGCGCTTCGTTCATTGTCAGCATAAGTGTTATCTACAGACTGTCTGTTTCAAGTCAATTAACGGCCTACAAATGTAAAAAAAGCCAAACACTGGTTAAACAATAGCCATACTGGAAATGTTTGGCAATTTATTCAGGCTCATACGTTCCATGTCTCACTGTCATTTGAAGTCAATAACGGCCAATCAGTCAGAATTTTTCAGGGTATTGACCTCGTAAATATCCGTGCGCCGATCTTTCCTGTTCGTGACCGACCCTTCGTTCCTGACCAGTTTCAGCTTCTCCAGGTCCATGTCAGAGAACATGATCATCTCGGTATTCGGCGTTGTTTCGGCCATCACTGCGTCATGGGGGAAGGCGAAATCTGACGGTGAGAACACCGTTGACTGGGCGTATTGAACGTCCAGATTTTCAACCTTCGGAAGGTTTCCAACGCTGCCGGTGATCACCACATAACATTCGTTCTCAATAGCCCGAGCCT
The DNA here is from genome assembly GCF_030053415.1 of Marinobacter sp. CHS3-4. GTDB lineage: Bacteria > Pseudomonadota > Gammaproteobacteria > Pseudomonadales > Oleiphilaceae > Marinobacter. The sequence continues at coordinate 261,510 of NZ_JASGBJ010000002.1, read as the reverse complement.
GTGCACAATTCCGCACGCGCAAGTAGCCATTTTTGGTGTCTGTCCAGAAGGGGACGCAGATGATGTCGACATCCTCAGCGGCGGCGAGGCGACCCAGTTCCGGGAATTCGATGTCGTAGCAGATCATGATGGCCACGCGGCCCGCGTCGGTGTCGAACACCTGGAAGCGGTCACCACCTTCAATGACCCAGTCCCGACGCTCGTGTGGGGTGATATGAACTTTCCGCTGCTCGTCGACTCGCCCGTCCCGGTGGCAAAGATACGACACGTTGTAGACACGATCATTTTCCAGCAATGGCATCGAGCCGGTAATGATGTTGATGTTGTAGCTAACTGCCATCTCAGACATCTCGCTACGGAACTGCTCCGTAAAGCCAGCCAGGAACCGTATGGCACGGGTTTGGTCCATCTGGTCTGTCAGGCCCATCAGGGGTGCGTTGAAAAACTCCGGGAACAGTGCAAAGTCACTTTTGTAATCAGACAGAGCGTCGACAAAGTATTCAACCTGTTCCAGAACCTCATCCACCGACGTAAATTCCCGCATTTGCCACTGAACAGCGCCGAGCCGGACCTGAGTCTTCTTGGCATTCAAAAGCGACGAAGGCGGCGTATAGAGAATGTTTCGCCATTCCAGCAACGTTGCGTAGCCCTGAGACTTCTCGTCTTCAGGCAAATACTTGTGCATCAGGCGTGTGACCTGGAAATCGTTCGACAGCTGGAAGGTCAGAATGGGGTCGTAAATGTCTTTCCGGTCGACCCTCTGGATATATTCTTCCGGCGAACACTGATCCGAGTACTTGAAATAGCCAGGAATACGACCACCGGCCAGGATGGCCCTCAGGTTCATTGAGCGGCAGAGCTCCTTGCGCGCTTCATACAGCCGTCGACCCAGGCGATAGCCGCGATAATCGGGGTGTACCAACACGTCCAGCCCGTAAAGAGAGTCACCTTTGGGGTTATGCCAGATCTTTTCGTTGCGCAGAATCAGGTCGTCGTAGGTGTGAGGATTGCTGAACCTTTCATATTGAACGCACACCGTTAACGCCACAGCTACCAGCTCGCCAGATTCCTCAATGCACATTTGCCCATCGGGAAACTGATCCACAAGACCTTTAATGGTGTCCTCAGGCCAGGAGCCGCCTATGTCGTCATAGATCCTGTCCATCAGTACCTGAAGTTGTGGGTAGTCCTGGGTTTCAAGATTACGAAGATTCAGATGAAGTTCTTCGTGGGCCATAGAAACAGCTCCGGTCGGGTGATTTTGGTGAATATCCCAAAAATGTCTGATTTGAGGCTATATTTTATCAGAGTCGGTTGCACACTTAATATTCATTACGGTTAAAGACTTTCACGGAATACCGTTAAAGACTTTTCATGATGTGCCGAACAATAAGCATTAAGAACTTATAAAAGGGTCATTGCGATGAATCTGAGTTTCGGGCAAAAGCTGTTGATTGCTTTTAGCGTACTGTTGGTGCTGGTCATGGGAGCGTTTACCTTCAGCGGAAATCTCAGGCTTCAGAATACAACCGACACCTATGTCGAAGCCCTCATCGACGACACGGTGGCTCAGAGTACCCAGAGCATCGCGGATTGGCTGAATACGCGACTTGAAATGACCACCGCCACAGCCAAGGCACTGGAATCATCGACCTCAGACGAAGAAGCTCGAGTCGTTCTGGCCCAGGCGACCTCCGGCGGTGGTTTTATCGATGTGTACGTCGGTCGTGACGATGGCTATATGTTGATGAAAGATGACAAATCCGAAGCCACTCTTCCGGATGATTATGACCCTAGAGTCCGGCCCTGGTTCAAAAAGGCCAAGGCAACAGGTAAGGCATCCTTTACAGAACCCTATCTGGATGCGGGTACGGGCGGAACGATTATTTCCACTCTTGCCCCTGTATCACGCGGTGACTTCCAGGGTGTTGTGGGCGGCGATATTGCTCTGAAGACGATTGAAGAGCTGCTGTCGACCGTCACGCTTGCCGATACTGGCTACGCCACGCTGATCAATAAAGCTGGGACGGTTCTGTTCCATCCGGACAAAAAGTTGGTGGGCAAGAAGATCAAAGCCTTGTTGAATGAGGCGCCCAACCTGGATGGAGAGCCACACAACTACGAAACTGAGGAGGCTGACTGGTCTGCCCGGTTCCACCAGATCAAGAACGCCCGTGGCGTAGACTGGTATCTGGGCACATTCGTCAACCTGGATAAGCTCAACGCACCGGTTCAGCAGGCCCGCATCACTGGTCTGATTATTGCGGCCGTGGGTTTGATTATCTCTCTCGTGATTCTCCGGTTCGGTATCCGCGCGCTTATGGCACCAGTTCGCCGCTTGAATGTTGCAATGGCTGACATTGCCAGCGGTGACGCTGATCTGACAAACCGTCTGGATGACAGTGCCAAAGACGAATTCGGAGAATTGGCGTCTGGTTTCAATCAGTTCGTTGCGAACATACAAACCGTGGTTAATGATGTTCAGCGGGGTACCGCTGAGCTCAAGGAAAACGTGACATCGTTGCGTCAAACGGCCAGTACCAGCCGTCACAGTGTAGAGATGCAGCAGGCGGAAATTGATCAGGTAGCAACAGCAATCAACGAGATGTCGGCGGCGGCTGCCGAGATTGCCCAGAACGCCCAGCAAACGGCCGATGCGTCCCAGAATGCCGATTCCGACAGCCGCGAGTCACTAGAGACCGTGTCGGCCTCCCGCGATGCGGTCCAGAAGCTGTCTAAAGAGATCGGCGCGGCGACGGAAGTTATCGATAAGCTCGGCAAAGACGTCACAGACATTACATCGGTTCTGGAAGTCATTCAGGGCATTGCGGAGCAAACCAACCTGCTGGCGTTGAATGCTGCTATCGAGGCTGCCCGGGCTGGCGAAGCAGGGCGAGGTTTCGCAGTGGTTGCTGACGAAGTTCGCAATCTTGCCCGTCGAACGCAGGACAGTACTGAAGAGATCAATAGTATGATTGAGAAACTTCAGAACGGCGCGAAGAATGCGGTAGAAGTGATGCAGGCATCCACCGCGGTATCAAACGTGAGTATGGAAAAAGCGCAGGACGCGATGGATTCATTGAAGCGAATCGCAGACGCGATTACCTCAATCAGTGAAATGACGACCCAGATTGCCACCGCATCTGAGGAACAGACTTCGGTTACCGAAGAGCTGAATTCATCCATCACCCGGATTGCGGATCAGGGGCAGGAGGCCGCAACCGCTGCCAGCGAAAACGACGTATACAGTGGTCAGATCGAGTCTATTGGTACATCGCTGAGCGACAACGTTTCCCGCTTCAAAGTGTAAGGAGGCTATTCGCGCATCTGCTCGATGCGCTCTCGAAGCTCCTGGAGCGTTCTCTGGCCAATGTCCCAGGACTCTTGACCCAGAAAAGGGTTGTCAAGCACGAGCACATTCCGCTCACCCAGGTTCAGCTCCTCAATGGCCTGGCCGTAGTATCGGTCGAGATAATTGGCAAAGCTGCCGTCCAGGATAGCTCGCTCCATGCCCAGTTGCAGTCGATGAGCTGCATCGAAATCATCTCTGCTGACGAAAAAGAATGAGGGCATGGGATAGGCAATCAGAACGCCGGGTTCTACCACATATTCCGGATTGTTCTCCAGACGAAGATCGTAGAGCACTTCACTGACGCCCCTGGCAAAACAGTCGAAACGATCGTTGTCCAGCATCCGGAACAGGATTTCATATCGCGAGTGGGTTACTACCTGCACACCATTGACCTTCAATATGCTGGTGTCGGGCCAATGGGTACCCTGCCCAATGCGAATGTCCCGCCGGGAAAGATCCTGGATGGTCTTAATGCCTTCGAATTTCTTCAGGTCGTCTTTTCTGACCACGCACACGCGAAGGCCCAGCAAGCCGCCGTCTATTGGAATGGGAATGGCGCTCAGCTCTTTTTCCCGCCGGCTGTCGCTGGCAACGTTAATGATGTCCAGAAGATCCGATTCCGGGTTCTTCAATTCCCTGATGGCACGCCCCTGGGACATTTCAGTGCTTCTGGCAAGGGTATAGGGGCCGTATTCCGGGGTTTTCTCAAAGGCGAGTTTGACCAACGCCCGAACAGGGGGGCTGTCGTAGTTGCGGTACCAGAGCAGGAACCGATCCGGGTCCTGAATCTGATCTGCCTTTACTTCGAGAGCCTGCACAGGAGTTGCCAGATGCAAAACTACAGCGATAGAAAGGGCGAGATTCCCTCGCCGAAGACACTTCATCCGTTCACAACTCATGCTTCCTTTGCTTTACACTAAGCGAATAGTTTCGGCTGGTTGATATCAATACGGTCTTATTCTAGATCAGAATCCGCCGGGCAACAGCGTTGAATTGTTAATCATTGTTTTGGGGTAAACGAATGGCGTGGATCGACAATGTAATTGGTGCGACAGGGCAGTGGGTGGCCGGTTCTGACCCAGAGGCGGGCCTGGGCTCACCTCTGAAGTGGTTGCGCAAAACCAGCGGTTATGCCGCTGTGAATCGGATTATCGGACTTTCCATTCCTTTTGCGCCCCGCAACGGTTTTCGCGTCGTCGAATTGCGGCCGGGTTACGTCAAGGCGCACATTCCGCTAAAGGGCAATAAAAATCACTTTGGCAGCCTATATGCCGGGGCCTATTTCCTGGTGGCTGAAATACCGGGCGGGGTGTTGACCCTGTTTGATCTTGGTCCGGCCTACACTCCGATTCTGAAAGAAATGACGTTGAAGTTTCTGCAAGCGGCCAATTCCGATGTGGTTGTTGAATTTTCACTGGATGAGGAAGCTGTAGAAGCGATAAAAGCCGAAGCGGATTCAACCGGCCGGGCCGCCTTCGAGCTGGAGGGCCTGATGTACGATCAGGAGGGAAACCACGTGGCTACTTCCGTCGCTCATTATCGGGTTCGCAAGAAAGGCTTCAGCGCGGATAGGAACTGAGCGCCGTACTTCTCCAATTTGGCAGCGCCAACGCCCGTGATGTCGGCCATATCGGCCAAAGTCGCGGGCTGTTTTTCAAGGATTTCGAACAATGTGGCGTCGTGAAAAATAACGTAAGGCGGAACGCCTTTTTCCTCGGCCAGCGCCTTTCTGCAAGCCCGCAGTGCCTCCCAGGCTTCCTTGTCTTCGACTTCATCGACGTATTTACGGTTGCGGCTTGAACTTCCGCCAGACGCTCTGGTTTTGCCCGGTTTTTGAACGGGGTCCTTTCTAAGCTCGATATCCACTTCGCCTTTCAAAAGAGGCCGACACTCTTCGGTCAATTGCAGTGCACCAAACCCATCCGGATCAGCCCGAAGGTAACCGTTTGCGACAAGTTGGCGAAACACAGATTTCCATTCGTTCGCTGACAGTTCCTGACCAATACCGTAGGTGGATACAGCCTGATGGCCGGACTGAATAATCCGTTCGTTTTCAGAACCCCGCAGAACATCGATCAGGTAAGTGACGCCAAATCGTTGGCCGGTACGGAAAACGCAGGATAGAGCCTTCTGCACAGCCACTTTCCCGTCCCAGGTTTCTGGTGGGTTCAGGCAGGTATCGCAGTTTCCGCAGGGGGTGTCCAGCGTGTCACCAAAGTAGCGAAGTAGCACCTGACGCCGACATTGGGTGACTTCACAAAGCCCCAGCATTGCATCCAGCTTCTGCCGTTCTACTCGCTTGAATTGGTCGTTCCCCTGTGACGCTTCCAGCATTTGCCTCAGTTTGATGACATCCTGAAGGCCATACACCATCCAGGCAGTGGAGGGTTTTCCGTCGCGGCCCGCACGCCCGGTTTCCTGGTAATAGGCTTCCAGGCTTTTGGGCAGGTCCATGTGAGCGACAAATCGAACATCGGGTTTGTCGATACCCATGCCAAAGGCGATGGTGGCAACGATAATAATGCCGTCTTCCCTCAGGAAGCGCTCCTGGTGGCTAGCCCGCGTGCGGGCGTCCAGCCCGGCGTGGTAGGGAAGCGCCGCATAGCCCTGCTTCTGAAGCAACTTGGCGGTTGCGTCCACTTTGTTTCGGGACAGGCAATAGACAATGCCACAGTCACCGCTGTGCTCTGCTGATATAAAATCCAGGAGTTGCCGGTTGGCGTTGGTTTTTGCGGCGATACGGTACTGGATATTCGGCCGATCAAAACTGCTGACAAAATGACGAGCCCGGGTCAGTGACAGCCGTTCAGCGATTTCCTTGCGGGTGCGTTCATCGGCGGTTGCCGTCAGTGCGATTCTGGGTATGCCTGGAAACTCCGTGGCCAAACGGGTGAGTTCCAGGTAGTCGGATCTGAAATCATGTCCCCACTGGGAAACGCAGTGCGCCTCGTCGATAGCAAACAGTGACAGCGAAGCTTCCTTGAGAAGATTCAGGGTGCGCGGCTGAATCAACCGCTCTGGTGCGCAGTAGAGCAGGTCAAGCTCACCGGTCATCAGTGCGTTTTCGGTGTCCATGGCTTGATCAACGTCCATGGTCGAGTTCAGGAAAGCGGCTTTTACCCCCAGTTCTTTCAACGCTGCGACCTGATCCTGCATCAGAGCAATCAGGGGCGAAATCACCACGGCGGTGCCGGTTCGAACGAGCGCCGGCACCTGGTAACAGAGAGATTTGCCCCCGCCAGTCGGCATCAGTACCAGGGCATCACCACCAGCGACGACTTCCCGTATGATGTCGCCCTGCAACAGCCGGAAAGATTCGTACCCGAACACCCGGTGAAGAACGTCTTCGGGGCTTTCTCCGGTCGTTTCGGGGCGAACGGTGCTTAACTGCTCAAAATCCATAGTGTATTCGAACCGGTCGGGTGCCAAGAGCGTGCGTTTAGTAGGGGGTTCATTGCGAACGCGCTATGGTACCAGAAACGCAAAAGACAGGCGGGGGCTTTGGAGGCTACAATACCGCTTTTTCTGCAATCAACGGACAGGAAATTCATGCAGGACTTTGATGCCATCCGCCCATACGGCGATGACGAAACCCAAACGGCAATCAATCAATTGGTCCGGGACACTGAGTTTCTGGACATGATTGGCCGTTTCAAAGCGCCAGTTGTTTCGCGGTGGGCGCCAGCCCTGTTACGGGGCTGGATTCGACGCTGGTTGATACGCCAGTTTGGCCAGGTAACCAGGATCAACGATCTGCAGGCAAAGTTGTCCGGGTATGTGGGGGATCTGGTGGGGGACACCACCAGTCGGGTCACCCAGAGCGGTCTGGAGAACCTTAATAAAACCGGCGCTTATCTGTTCATTTCCAATCACCGGGACATCGTGTTTGATCCCATGGTGGTGAACTACCTTCTGTTCGCCAACGGCTTTAATACCACGCGAATTGCGATCGGCGATAACCTGCTGTCGAATCGTGTATTTGCGGAAATGATGCGGCTAAACAAGAGCTTTGTGGTTCGTCGGAACATGACCAGCCCGCGTGAGATGCGTGACGCCTACCTGACGCTTTCCGGGTTTATCAACCACAGCATCGATAACAACGAGAGCATATGGATTGCTCAGCGGGAAGGGCGGGCAAAGGACGGGCTGGACTGTACAGACCCGGCGATCATCAAGATGTTTTATATGAGCCGGAAGAAGACCGGCCTGAGTTTTGCCGAAGCCATGAACCGTTTGCACATTGTTCCGGTGTCGATCGCTTACGAGTATGACCCCTGTGATCTGGACAAGGCCCGTGAGCTGGAGACCCGCGCCAGAACCGGCCAATACGCGAAAACCAAAGACGAAGACACCGAATCCATCATGAAAGGCCTGACCGGCTACAAGGGTCACGTGCACGTGCATTTCGGAAAGCCAATTGCCGATGCAGAAGACAACCCCAAAGAATTTGCCGCCAGAATCGACCACGAAATGCACGCCAATTACCATCTGCACTTATCCAATCTGGTGGCCTATCAGCAGCGATCCATTCATCCAGATGCCCGTAGCACGGAAGACTTTGTCAGTGATTCTGTGGTAACGGCAGAAACCTGGTCGCCTGCCGATATTGACGCGGCCGAAGCGGAAATGAAGCGGCGGCTGGACGCCTGTGCTCCGGCCGCGCAGCCGTATCTTCTGGATATGTACGCAAACCCGGTGGTGAGCGCTCTGGAAGCGAATGGCCGAAATCCGTCTCCAAACGAATCTTCGAACTGATTTCTGAGGTATTTGTGGAAGCTTTGAAAACCATTGAGATAGAAACCAATTCCAACCCGACAGCCTCTGTGATCTGGCTTCATGGGCTGGGCGCAAGTGGCCATGATTTTGAGCCCGTTGTTCCAGAACTTGGCTTGCCTTCAGACGCGGCCGTGCGCTTTATTTTCCCACACGCACCGAACCTGCCAGTGACCATCAACGGTGGCATGAGAATGCCTGCCTGGTATGACATTCGGGCGATGGACATTGACCGGGTGGTGGACACCGAGCAATTGATGGCTTCTTCGGATGCTGTGGCAAAGCTGGTCGATCAAGAGATCGAACGTGGTGTCAGCAGCGATAACATTGTGATTGCCGGATTTTCCCAGGGTGGGGCTGTCGCTTACGAGTTGGGGCTGAGTTATCCCAAGCGACTGGCCGGAATCATCGCGTTATCAACCTATTTTGCGACAGCTAAAACCGTAAAGATCTCTGATAGTAACCGTGACATTCCCATCAAGGTCTACCACGGTTCGTTTGACCCGATGGTGCCAGAGTCTCTGGGGCGCAAAAGTGTGGAGCAGCTAAAAGAGTTAGGGTTCAGCCCGTCTTACCAGACCTATCCGATGGAACACAGTGTGTGCCTGGAAGAGATCGTCGATATCGGTGAGTTTCTGAAAGCACACGTTCTGTGATTTAACTGCGCCAGAAGGCCGGCGAGAGCACGATCACAACGCTGAGAATCTCGAGCCGGCCCATCAGCATTCCCACCGAGAGAATCCACTTGCCGATCTCTGGAATGGGCTCAAAGTTGCCAGCCGGACCCACGATTTCCCCGAGACCTGGGCCAACATTCGTCAAAACTGTCAGCGCACTGGTCAGGCTGGTGATGAAATCCAGCTGCAACGCCGCCATCGCGGTTGTAATCAGCAGAAGGCAAAGCAGGAAGATAAACGTGTAGGCAATCATCGACGCAATGATTTCGTCACTGACGGCTCGCCCGTTGTAATTGCGTGTCAGTACCGCCCGAGGATGGAGAAGCCGCATCAATTGTTCTCTCAGCACCAGCAGCGATAGCTGGAACCTGAAAATTTTCATGCCGCCCGCTGTAGAGCCCGAACACCCGCCCACGAACATCAGGAAGAAAAACACAACGAAGGCCAGCGGCCCCCACGACGAATAATCGTCAGACGCATATCCCGTGGTTGTTACCACCGAGGTAACGTTGAACAGAGTCGACACATAGCCGTCGATCAGGTCCAGTTCACCGCCGGAGACCGTCCAGCGATAGGAGGTCAACAGTGCCGGTACCACCAATAGAATGGTGACAAACAGCCGGACCTGTTGATCGCGGAACAGCACGCCGTGTTGGCCATGCATTTCTCGGACGAACAGGAAGAAGGGCAGGCTACCAATCATCATGAAGAAGGTGGCTTCCAACAAGATCAGATTCGAGTCGAATTTAGCCATGGACGAATCAGAGGTTGAAAAGCCACCTGTGGCAATGCTGGTCAGGCCGTGGTTGAAGGCATCGAACAGGCTCATTCCCGATAGCCAGTACACCACCACTGCGATTATGGAAAAAGCCACGTAAACCACCAGCAATCCGCGGCTGAGTGTTTTCATCCGGGGCAGGGCTTTGTCTGTCCACTCTGAGGACTCGGTGGCAAACAGCCGCATGCCGCCCACCCGAAGGAACGGCAGTACCGCAACGAACATGCCTATGATACCGATGCCGCCGATCCACTGAAGAATCGAGCGCCACAGAAGCAGGTCTGCATCCATGGTGTCCAGTCCGGACAGTACGGTGGCGCCCGTCGTTGTAATACCGGAAGTACTTTCGAAAAAAGCTTCGCCAAGCGTCAGATCAAGATCGCTCAGATACAGGGGAAGGCCAGACAGCAGGGAAAGAATGAACCAGCTGGAAACGGTCAGTACAAACATGAAGCGTGGCTTCAGGTCCTGAGCACTGCGACGGGTCATCAATATCCCGATAAGTCCCGTGCCCAGACAGATGGCAGACGATTCCGCAAATGCCATAGCATTCGGTGCTTCAGAATTAACTAAAAGAAGCACCGGTAAGACCATGAAAATACTCAAAAGTATGAACATGATGCTGACAATGAAAACGACAGGACTCAGATTTCTCAAAGGACGCTCAAGCCGGCTGAACAGAGAGAGCGTCAGAATACATCCGGCATGCCCCATTCGCAAGGTGGAACCCCCGTTGTGTCAGGGTGTTACAGGCAGTTTCAAGGCAGGTAAATTTAAGGTAAAGCGGGGTTCGGGAGCTGGTTTTGCTGGTCAGGTAAGGGCAGGCTTCAGGAAGTAGTTGCTAGGGAACGCAGTTCAGCCAAACCGGAGACCGTCTGATGAATACAAGCAATCGAATGAACCTACTTACTGCAGCGGCGGCAATCTTTCCGCTGATCATTATCAGCTCCCCGGCTTTCGCGGATCCTTATAAGTCCGGCCCGGACATTTATGCGGGGGTATATTATAACTTTGCATCGATTGACGACGGTTTTGATCGGCTAAGTGTGGAAACGATGTCTGCGAAAATCGGCGCCCAACCACACCCGTATTTTGGTATTGAGGGTAGAATTGGCTTCAGCACTGACGACCATCATCTCCGAGGAGTGGACTATTCCCTGGATAATACCTTGGGTGCATACGCAGTGCTTCATTTGGCGAATCAATCGCCGGTGACGCCCTATTTTCTGTTTGGCGCTTCCCACGTGGAGATCATTGCAACCTCGTCCGCCGGTACAACCACCGAAGAAGATTCCGATTTTTCATTCGGTGCTGGTCTGGACATTGAGATTGCGCCCGGCCTGTCTGGAAACATCGAATACTTGCAGTACTATGACAATGGCACCACGATCATAGATGGAATGGGGCTGGGGGCTACGATTCGTTTCTGACTCTGGAGATCCTCTTGAATCATCTCGCGCATTTGTTTCTTGCACCAGACAGCGAACTGCACCGGGTCGGCAGTCTGATGGGGGATTTTGCGAAATGGGTGGACAGAGATGAATTGCCATCTGATGTGCGGGAAGGCCTTTTACATCACCTGGCGGTCGACACCTTTACGGATCAGCATCCGGAAGTGATTGCCAGCAAACAGCTTTTCTCAAAGCAACGCAGACGATTCGCGGGCGTTGCGCTGGACATCCTTTATGACCATTTTCTGTTGCGTCACTGGGACAGATTCAGTGATGTAAGTCAGGAAGAATTTATCGGCCAGGTCTATCGGGAGCTTCGACGTCACCGCAAGCATATGCCAGAGCCAATGCAAAAGGTGACTGGCCGAATTGTTCGGTATGACTGGTTTCGCTCTTACCGGAGGCTGGACAACATTGGCTTTGCGATTGATCGCGTTGCCAATCGTGTTCGCTTTACCCATTCGTTTCATGGAATTATCGAAGAGATTTGCGACCACGAATCCGCGCTAGAAGAGCACTTTCTTGCGTTTTTTCCGGATCTTCAGGGCCATGCTGATTCAGTCTTTCGATAGACACCTGTATTTACATTGTCTATTCTGAGACTACTAAATCATGGTCTGTTGAGATTTCCGGTATGAGCCAGGCGTCTGCACTTCCAAGAAATGACAGTGATCAAATGTCCGCTGCTGGCCTGAAAGCAGTGTTTGCCATCCTGGACCGTTGGGGGTGCAGTGCAGACCAGGTTCAGAAGATTCTGCAGGTTTCCCGGCCCGCCTATTACAAATACCGAAAGAACCCGGCACAAACCAGCCTGAGCCAGGATCAGCTTGAGCGAATCAGCTACCTGCTGAACATTCACAGTGCGCTACGTACACTGTTCGAAAACCCCAAAAACGTCTATGGATTTATGGCGTTGAAAAACGATAACCCGTTCTTCAACGGCAAAAGCCCGTTGGACATCATCAGTACCGGGCAGTTTGCGGCGCTCTATGAAACCTTTAAACGGATCGACGCCCTGCGCGGAGGGCTGTGGTGACAGACTCGGCAAACAGTTCTCTGCCGCCCGTTCGCACTCTGGAGCCATTTACCGGTTTCCGCCTGATCAACTCCAAATTCCCGCCGATCAGCCTGTTTGATGATGTCGCTGACGAGAGTGAGTTCCAACTGCTGTATCAACTCCAAGCACTCACCAACCCGCGGATACAGACAGAGATTGGCAATCTTAACCTGATCAATCCGTCAGAGATTCCGTTCGGAATCACCGGTTGCTCATACGCGATCAGCGCATTCACGCATGTGAATCCAGACGGTAGTCGTTTCAGTGATGGCCAATTTGGTGTGCTTTACATTGCGGACTCGGTGGCAACAGCCGTAAAGGAAGTGGCATACCACCAGGGCCGCTATTGGGCAGGCGTGCATGGCCTTGATTATGACCGGTTCGTTTTCCGAGGTTTGAGAGTAAAAGTGGGGGAGGCAGATTGGCACGATGCCACTGAATGGAGTGCGAATAACGCCATCTATGATCCGGTCAGCTATACCGCGTCCAGAACCTTGGGCAAGGCGCTAAAGAAAGAGGGCGCCTCGGGATTGCAATACTTTTCCGTACGCAACCCCGGCGCTCTTTGTTGGGGCCTGTTCACTCCAAGACATGTGAAAAGCGTGGTTCAAAGCACGCATTTCGAATTTGTCTGGAATGGCGAGGCCATCAGCGGCATTCATCGCGTGAGCAAGATTTAAGACGCTTGCTTCTGATGGAATTGCCGTTTGGCTTCCATGTACTCCATGGCGTCTTGCCGAAGCGGCAATCTGAGTGCGCGATGGATATCAAAGCGGCTATATCCGATGTCCGACAGAATCTGATCGCGCTCTTCCAGCAACGGAAGAAAGGTCTGGCGAAACTGCTGCCGGCGGGAGATGCGCTTTGTCCAGGTTTCTGCGGCGCTCATCAGCCCACCAACAGTACCTTTATGGTGAAGTCCTGCGGACTGTAGTTCGGCGGTGTTCATAGTCTACCTCCCGGTACACGTTGGTGGATGTCTTTGTTCACGATCATCATTGCTCACGCTCAAGGTTCAATCAAACGAAAAGACCTGATACCTTAGTTAAGATAAATTGAACCTTGATTGGCTTGCCATTGGACCAGTTTCATTAAGGCCTGACTATTAGCGGAACCCGCGACATGCAGCTACTGGATAATGATGTTTTGAGAACCTTCGTGGCCATTGCTGAAAGTGGCAGTTTCACGCGTGCAGCCAAACAGGTTCATCGAACGCCATCTGCGATCAGCATGCAGATAAAGCGTCTGGAAGACACAGTGGGCAAGGCGTTATTCATTCGAGATGCCCGCCACGTACAACTGACATCAGAGGGTGAGGTATTACTGAGCTACGGGCGGCGGTTGCTGAAGCTTAACGAAGAAGCCATGGAGCAGTTTTTGAGTCCCACGCTCGAAGGCAGGGTTGGATTCGGTACGTCAGACGATGTTGGCACCCGCATATTACCCAGCTTGCTTGCTCAGTTCTCCCGCACCTATCCGGCGGTCCAGATCGACGTGATGGTGGACAGCAGTCGAACGAACCTGAAAAGAGTGGACTCCGGTGAGCTTGATATGGCTCTTATTGTGAATGGCAACGAAGGACAGAATGCCCGTGGCGAAGTGGTTCATTCGGAGCCCCTGGTATGGGTAGGCAGGGAAGGGGGTATAGCAGCTCATCAGTCGCCTCTGCCAATTGCACTGGCGCCGACCGGTTGTGTCTGGCGCCGTATGGCGACGAAGGCGCTGGATCAGGAGAACATTTCGTATCGCATTGCTTACACTTGCGAGCATTCAACAGGCCAGGAAGCAGCAATGATTGCGGATCTGGCAATTGCCGCCTTTCCATTGGGCCTGGTGCGCTCACCACTGCGAAAAATTACTGACAGCAGCCTGCCCGACCTTGGCGATTACCAGATCTCGTTGGTCAGAGGACAAAGTAATCCGATCACTGACGCGCTGGCTTCTTATGTCAGAGAGGCGTTCGCCGACTTCAACGGATACTAACTGTCGTTACAAATACCGCTTTCTGTTCCGCTATCCCAATCGACTAACGACTGGCGCAGAATCAGCGCAGCTTCAGGTTGGCTGCTTTTCGATAGTGCATTGCCAATGATCTCTTCATATCTGCCGTTTTGACGCAGTGTCTGCAGCCCCCGGTTAAAGCGTTCGATCAGCTGGGGCGCGGTCTCCGATTCCCTGTCAAACACCAGATGGTAGAACGCCCTTCGCAAAGGCTTGGGATGAAAGGTCAGCTTGTCAGCCTGGGGGCGGAATTCCTCATTGATCATGGCCTCGCCCACGACCGGATCCATCGGAAAAAGATCAATTCTTCCAAGCAGCAGCTTTTTGAAATTTGCGGAATCAGAGGTTGTTACGTCCCCAAAAATCACGCCATCTTCAATAGCAGCAGACAGGATTTCACCGTAGCTGTAATCCTGAGTCAGGCCGACGCTTAGCCCTTGAAGGTCTGAAAGTGAATCCCAATCAAAGGCCATATCCGCTCGGTGATAAAACACATACTGGTAGGGCAGCAATGGCGCAGAGTAGAGGTAGTCGACAGCCCTGGATTCTGTGCAAGACCAAACGGCGGAAGCCTGCACTTCGGGCGTTCTTACAGAGGCAAGGGCTCGTGACCAGGGAAGGTAAATGTATTCAACTTCAATGCCTTCCAGCTCAAAAGCCTCAGTGATAATCCTCGCTGCGAAGCCGCCATCTGGATACTGCTCACCAAGATAGGGAGGCCAGTCGCCGCTGGCGAGGACGATCTTGTTATCGGCAGCTACCGGCGCGCAAAGGCAAAGCATCAACATCCAGAAAGCGGTGATTGTTCGCACGGTCATTGACGCTAAAACCTCAAAAGTTGTTTAGGCTGGTCTTAAAGTATAGCCGCCATGTCGCAAGATTTAAGTGCCAGATTGTGTCAGAGGGCGGCTACATTGCGTGTTCTGTCCAGAAAGTGAGAGGCTGGCTGGAAGCATACACTCGTAGTACGAAAAGGTAGTGCGCATGAAGTTCGAACACATTGTCCAGATTAACGATCTGACAAAACCGGAGATTCCACCTTTGACCCGATCCCAAGTCTGGGAGGGTTTGGTTCTGCGGGCGAGGCGGCCGGACAAATTCCTGGTTGGTGTTGAAGACTACGAGATCCTTGAGCAAACACCCGGCTATTTGAAGCGCTGCGTTCAATTGCCAGGGGTCGAGGTGATTGACGAAGTTCGATTCTTTGCAGAATACCAGGTGGACTACAGCATTCTCCCTTCGGAAACTGTGCCGGCAAGCAGCCTTGTTATGGACATCGAAGAGCCCGAACCGGGAGCGCTTTTTGTGCGCTTTAGTTACCACGCAGGAAGCATAGAAAGCGCTGGGGATTCAATGCCCTATGATGAATACCTAAAGCAAGCCTACGTAATGACGGACATCGATACCGTTCAGATCATCAGAGATCTTGCTTCGACGGGTGCGTTTTAAATTCGATCAGTAACGCTTCACTCTGGCCAAATCTCAATCTTCCTACTATACGTTGTTTAGGGTTACGTTCCCTCAGGAAGAACCCACGCATTCATATTCGCCTTTTCACGGAGGGTGGCGAATGAATCAGTTTTCTTTCCAGTCAGGCTTTTTCATCGCTGCGCTAGTAGTTCTTAGTTCAGCTACTTTTGCTGATGGCTTTGCAGGTTCGGAAAGCTGCAAAGGTTGTCACACTGAAATTCATAAACAAGTCCAGCGGAGTGGTCATCCCCACAAACTAATCGCCGTGACTGACGGCCCTCCGATATACCCCGAAGGTACCTCTCCGGGGGTTCCAGAGCCGCCCCAGGGTTTTGACTGGGCACAGATCAGTTATGTGATTGGCGGCTACGGCTGGAAAGCTCGTTTCATAGACGAGGAAGGTTACATCCTCACCGGCGAAGGGCGGCAATATAACCTGGCCAACCCCGAACTTAGCTCCAAACCCCACTGGGTTGCCTATGACGGCAAGGAGCATTCCCGCAAACCATACGTCTGCGGCAGCTGCCATACCACCGGCTGGCAACAGACCGGTGCCGACGGACCTCACCAGAACGGGCTGCCCGGCATTCACGGAACCTGGCAGGAGCCCGGCGTAACCTGCGAGGCCTGTCACGGTCCAAGCGCTGACCATGCAGCCGCACCTAGCCAGGTATTGCCAACGACCGCGGAAAATTGCGGTGGCTGCCACTCGCGGGGTGACGTCACACAGATTGACGCGAAAAATGGGTTAATACGCCACCACGAGCAATACGAGGCATTGCTGGCTTCGCCGCATCAGACGCTTGCATGCGGCACCTGCCACGACCCCCATCAGAGCACGAAATACCAGCAGGGCGGATTCAAGGGTACCGACAAAACCTGTGAGACCTGCCATGCGGATGTGGCCATCAAGCTTCCCGACAAAAAAGATGCCGACTGCCAGAGCTGCCACATGCCGAATGCTGTCACGTCTGCGCTGTCCAAAACCATCGCCTATGATGGAGGCGAAGTACGAATGGGCGATATCCGTGCACACATCCACCGGATTACACTTGATCCGGACTGGAGGATGTTCACCGACGACGGTAAATTCGTCCGGGTTGACTCGCAGAAGCGCGCCTATCTGACGCTGGATTATGTCTGTATGTCCTGCCACACCGATAAAAGCATCGAGTGGGCGAGGGAAGCAGCAGCCAGGGTCCACTGAGGCGACCGATGACCCGGCATGCGGAATCCAAAGGCGTGTGGGAACGCGTCTACCGCATGACCAGGGACAACAAAAACAGTGTCCCGCACGCACTCGCGCTTGCGTTTGCCGTAGCGCTTGTCAGCGGACTTCTGGTCTCCACAACAACGGTACTGCTTGAGCCGCGCTATCTTGCCAACCAGGTGGCCGAGCAACGCGCAAACCTGCTAACCATTGCGCGGCAGCAGCCGGGTATCGAAAAGCTGTTCGAACAGATTGGTGCGGACAGTATCAGAGCACAGTTGATTGAGTTGAAGACCGGCGCACCAGTGCCTTCAATGGATGCCACAAGCTTCGACCCAGTGGCATCCTCGCGCGATCCTGACCAAAGCATCGACATCCCGACAGAGCTGGATCTGGCCGGCATCAAGCGCCGTTCAAAGTATGCGCGGGTCTACGAGATTCGAGAAGATGGGCGTCTCCAACTCATTATCTTGCCAATATACGGCAAGGGTTATGCTTCAACTCTGCATGGCTTTGTCGGATTAAAACCGGATGGCAACACCATCGCCGCAATAAGTTTCTATCAGCATGAAGAAACGCCAGGTATGGGAGGGCGTGTTGATAACTCCAGATGGCTCGCGCAATGGGAAGGAAAAAAAATCAGAAACGAGGCGGGAGACATCCGCATAGCAGTTGGACGGCCGGACTCGAGCCAGGGCGAAACCAGCGCGCTTCACCATGTCGATCAACTGAGCGGAGCCACCTATACCAGCCGGGGCGTAGAAAACAGCCTTCGCTATTGGATGGGATCTCACGGTTTTGGGCCATTTCTAAAAAAACTGCGCAATTGATATTGAAAATGCGGGGCGAGGAGCCGAAACCGCGATGGTTCGTTTTTACCCGAAGCACTGGGGAAAGGTGGGAGTGGATAGAGTCCTGGACGACCACACAAAGTACTGAATTCCCGCCACCGTATATCAATAAGTTAGTCTCCAAAATCCATACAAAGTGCTAAACAAACTTAAAGCAGATTCCAGAACAGGGCGCTCATTCCGGTTTCCACACAAAGTGCTAAATTTGGCGTCCGACTTGGAGTTCGGAATGGTCTCGCTGAAACGGAAAGACTGGAGGCAAGCAACGAGCCCTGTTTGAAGA
Organism: Marinobacter sp. CHS3-4; assembly: GCF_030053415.1. Classification (GTDB taxonomy): domain Bacteria; phylum Pseudomonadota; class Gammaproteobacteria; order Pseudomonadales; family Oleiphilaceae; genus Marinobacter. The sequence goes on along the minus strand of NZ_JASGBJ010000002.1, from coordinate 243,607 downwards.
AGACGCATTTAAACAAAAGCGGACATTCTTGCCGCACCAGTCGAGCTACCCGAATTCTACAACTGAGGCAAACAATTGCCTTCATCAATACAGCTATGACAAGCTCAGTGCTTTAACGTGTCCACCAAAGTGTTGCAAGATCACGCCGTTTATTGCCGGCGTTAAAATAAAAAAACTGAAGGATGAGGTTTTGGGAAAAGTTCAATTTCTATTGGTTAGACTCTGCATGATATGCCTTTTAGCATTTCCAGTATGTGTTATTGCAGTGAAGCCCCTTCCTTACGATGAGTCAGGCGACATACAGATAACAGAATTTCTTACACAGTCAGAGCCTATACCCGTTAAGACTTGTGAGGATGTAAAAAAAACTTCCGATTATGTTGAATTTGTTCTGTACCAGATGGAGAAAAATCCTTTAACCCAAAGCACTTTGGCGAAGGTTGCCCGTTCGCTAGAAGTCAAAATAGATGTGGGAAGAATATTAATCGGAATCAATTACGACGGATCTCTAAGAGATCTTCGTATTGTCGACCCCTTTGGCAACGGGGAGTTTGGACAGGTTGTCCTAGACTCCTTAAAAACCAACATTTTTCCGTTTTGCCCTTTTACCCGTGAAATGCGACAGGAAGTAGATGTACTCGAGATAATTCGTACAGTGTATTGGAAATCAAATAATTTAAACTCTTTATAGAGACCAATATTGCTCAGAGTTCATCTCGGCCAAGAGAGTTTTTATCCAGTGACTTTGATGCCTGTCATCTCGATGTCCGCTTTGCGACCAGGCCGAACTTCCTAAGCTATTAAACAAAAGCCGACATTCGCGGACAGAGTCGGGAAATTTACTGGTAAAGCTCAAAATAGAAAGTATGGGCATTGAAAGATCGTTATTTGGACTCAACGAGTTTAATCGGTCTCTTTACTGTTCGATTAAGGGTGCTCTGAACAAATGGATGAGCGGGTAGAATTTGTAACTGCCGACTAATGTGAGCTGAAAGCGGAAGGTGATTCGTATATAAAAAAGTAAACGAATTAAGATTGTGCATCTGTCTTGTCTCTGCGGAGCTTTGCAGCATGTAAAGAGAACAGTTGCCTTGGATAGAAAATTGTGCGATTAAATTAAAAAAGAGCAGTGAAAGCTGCCTTTGAAGCATAGTGTTCAAAATCTTGATAGGGAAGTTGCGATGCTAGTCAGGGTCTACACAGTTCTTTTGAGTTTGATTGTTCTTGGTCTATCCCCGGTATATGTCAGTGCTTCGGATGGCCAACCCTCAGGTCAGCCTGAGAAATCTCTCGATTCCCAACTTATACTGCCGTCAGAAATTTCTGATCCAGTCACCGTCTCAGAAGAGGAAAGCGGGCAGTTAGCTCTGATGGAAAAAGATTCATCCACTCAGGTTAGCGAAATAACTGCAGGTCGTGATGACTCTGGGTTGATAGCCCTTTACGTGGTTCTGTGTGGAGCGCTCATTTTATACGGCATAGGCGGCTAGAAGTGGCGGATGGTTCAGACTCCTTGTCAAACCTAAATTTGGGTGAAGGCCCTGACTTAAAAGGAATAAAAATGAGAACGTTACTCTGCTTTGTCATCCAGTTTTTGCTGCTGCCGGGGACCGTCATTGGGGGTGTTTTTACAGGTCCTGATCGGCCAGCGCCTATGGTTGATACTCCTCAGCGGGTTTTTATGACGGACGTTGCAAAAGCCGGCGCCTCCTATGTTGCCGTTGGACGTCAGGGCATCATCATCAGCTCTAGAGATGGAGGCAATTCCTGGGAGCAGGCTGAGTCTCCGGTATCTGTGCTTTTAACGGCGGCTGATTTCCCGTCCGCTAAAATGGGATGGGCGGTAGGACATGCCGGTGTTGTTTTGAATACCTCCAATGGCGGCAAGACCTGGAGCAAGCAACTCGATGGTTTTGACATCGGTGCCATGAAGGTTCGAAGGCTTGATAATCAGGTGGCCGAATACGAGCAGGAGATGAAGCGGTCGTCAGGGCAGAAGCTAGACGACCTGGAGTGGGAATTAGAGGATGTGAAGTTCGCTTTAGAAGATGCGGAAGTGGCTGCCAAAATCGGTAACTATGCATTTTCGGACGTGGCCTTCGTTGACGAGAAGGTCGGTTGTGCAGTAGGGCCGTCTGGGCTTTTGTTGTGCACCGTAGATGGTGGCAAAAGTTGGGAGGACAAAAGTGGAGCGATAGATAACCGTAATGGCTGGAATTTGAATGCTGTTCTGGTAACAAAGGATGAGGCATTTCTGGTTGCCGGCGAGAATGGAGTTTTTTTCCGATCAGAGGATCTAACCCGCTCATGGAAGACGGTGAACGTGGATGACGGAGAGACGACCTTTCTGAATCTAGTTGAAGTCAATCCTGAGTTACTTTTGCTTCTACCTCGTGGTTCTTACTTTTACGCGTCGGAACGTCAAGGCCAAGTCTGGGACAAGGTCGAAGTTAACGGCGTCCTGGATAACCTGTTTTCCGGTGCTTATCTGGGTGGAAAGCTCGTGTTGATGGCTAACTCCGAATTTGGAGTAACAAAAAATCAAAACGATGGCTGGAGCTCAATTCGACTGCCGGGGGTGCGAGGGACGACGGATATTCTCTCACTTGATGAAAATTTTGCGCTGGTGGCAGGCGAGCATGGTGTCGTCAGGGTGTCAGCGTCAGACATCATGAAAACGGATAATGTCGACGTTCTATCGCTCGACGCAGAAGTCGCAGCTATGAAAAAACGTTTTAAGGAACGTCTCCTGATTGTTACCGTCAAAACCCAGCGTGACCAGGCATTGAATCAACAAAACGTCGAGCTGGTGGATTCAATGCAATTGTCTTTAGAACAAACTCCGGGAGTGTTAACCGTATATTCGGCGGCCGATCACGCCAAATACTCAACAAGGGAATTGTATGAGGGGAATCCCAAATTCTTCGCTTTGGCAATCGACGAGAGAATTCTAAGCGCGAGCATGAATGGTATCAGTGAGACTTTTGCGAACATTCAGTGGACGGAGACTCATCTCCTTGTTTTTGTTGACGAAAACATAGGCGACGCTCGACGCAATATCTCGCGTACTTTGCAGCCGTTTATGAGCCAAAGTATGACATCAAACTACGAGATTGTTTTGCCCTAGACTACCCGGGCCTGGAGTTAAGGTTTTAAAGCCTTGGGTGCGGGCGACATTCCTCGGATGGAGGCGGGAAGCTCAGGAATAGGGCGCTTTACTGGTAAAGCTCGAGGAAGTTTTTTCCTATATCCGCTTCCGGCCAGTCGATCGTCATGAGATGCATAAGCTCGTACATGGCCGGCACCGGGGACTCAGGCGTCTGCTTGAGCGAGGCAACGTATTGCAGCGTAAGCGGCTTTTTGAGCCGCCCTCTATCACCACGCTCGAAGAAAAACCAGTACCCCATTCGCCACTGATTAATCCCATTATCAACGCCTCTGCCTTCTTCTCGCGGCCAGGTGCCCGCTCTTATGCTGGACTTGATGGGATCTCCAAAGCGTTCCACCAACTCGTCCAGAGAAACACCGGCTGGCAGTTGGCGAATCTGCTCTAACGAGATGTGATTCAGCGGACCATCATACTGCCAGGCTAGGTCTTCGGATTCGGATGCTACTGCAGAGCCCGTAAAAAAGACTACCGCCATAAGTGTGAGCAAGGCAGGGTACCGGCCCTTGCGGGCTTTAGATGGACTGATTTGTGAATGCAAACGCTGGAACCCCCTCGTATTTGTTCGCGCATCTTCAATGCTGCTTAGAGTATTTCCTGAAACTCAATCATCTTCCCTAGATTCTTTCAAAAAGTAACGGGTTTCGGGCTTTGTTTTAGTCTGAGGCCGAAATATCACTGCGGGCTTTTTGGGCAGCTTCAAAAAAAACATCATCTGAAAGGTAGTCTTGTAAGGTCAGTCTCTCTGCGTCGACGAAATCATCATCCAGCAAGCCTAGAATAGCGGCAGCTAATTCTGGTGATGGATGCTCACTTTTTTTGAATGCAATGAGTGGTGTCACAGGCGATAGCTCAAAGGCAAGACGTGTTTGTCGTGTAGTCTCTGACTTACTGAGTGATTCCAAATCGCCCCGAAGAATTGCGTAAATACCCGGTAATAATCCGTGAGTGTCTTCGGGTGGGTCGGCGTAGTGACCGCAGCCCCTCGCGATCCATTCGTTTCTGTCCAGCTTCTTGAGTCGGAAAGCCTCCCTTTGCTCTGGGCTGAGGCAGGTCTTCCTTAATGGCAGTCTTTGCCAAGCCGCCGATTGGAATTGAGATAGCGACCTCGCAAATGATCGTAAATGGATGTTGAAACCGAGATCGCTATTTCTAGCAGAGGCAAGTGCGGCTTTATTGTTAGGGCCGGCAGCGACAAATGAAATGCGACCTGCTTCTTGAAAGGATGCATGGGTTTCGCCGGTCTTCAAGTTTCTCAGATTTGCCGAATTGTCCGAGGATGTAGTCAGTAGGAGGTGACCATCTGAAGAGAAATCAAAGGGGTGACCCGCAGAATCACCATCTCGAAAGGTATGCAGGAGCTTACCGTTCCTCGCATCCCAAACATGGAAAATGTTGTCCTGAGCTGATGTAACAACAAGGTCGCCATTCGGGCTGATGTCCGCATGAAGCAGAGCGCCGTTGTGTTTGAAGGTCTGTTGTTTTTCTCTGGATTCTATGTTCCAGAGGGTTGCGGCGTTTTCATTAGCTGGTATCAGAATAGATTTACTGTCGCTGCTAAATGATGCGTAAGCTTTATGCTGAGCAGCAAAGCTCGGAAAGACCCTGATTTTCTCGCCAGTTTGAACATCCCAAAGTGCAGCGGTTGCGTCCCAGGAAACTGTAAGAATTAGCGTTCCATCGGGACTGAAAACCGCGTGTTCGACAGGATCGTCGTGGTGATAAGTGTATTTTTTTTCGCCCGTTTTGATGTCCCATAGCGCTGCCGTGTTGTCATAGGAGGCGGTAAGTATGAGGCTTGCGTCGTTATCAAATTCGGCCTGAACAACGAAACTTTCATGGGAGAGGCTTAGCAGTTTTTTGCCTGTTCGAGCCTCCCATAAGGACGCGGTATTGTCGTGTGATGAGGTAAGGACCATCTGGTCATCGGGACTAATTACGGCATGGCTTACGGTTGCCCTATGTTGGAACGTTTTAAGCTTTTTGCCTGTAATGGCGTCCCAAAGCACGGCCGTTTTATCGTAGGATCCGGTGATTAACTTTTGTCCATCGGTGCTAAAGGCGATTTGAGTGACGTCGAGGTCGTGCGAAATGCCACTCCGTCTTTCGCTCTCGATGATGTTCCAAAGAGCGGCTGAAGAGCCGTGGGACGTTAGGATGAGTTTTCCACTGGGGCCAAACTTGACGAGATTTGGGGAGTCAGTGTGCTGAAATTCTTGTATCTTTGCCTTGGTTTTTAGATCCCACAATACTGTCTCATTGCTTTTTTTTGCGACGACCAAAAATTTTCCATCGGGACTAAAACTGGCATTTGATAACTCTTCCTCACTTGAAAACAGCTCGTGTTGTTCGCCATTTGCAGTTTTCCAAAGAATGGCATCGCCTTCCGAAGCAGTAAGGATATATTGGCCGTCGGGGCTGAACTCCGCCTTACTAATCCATTTGTGAGGGAAGGTTTGTTGTTTTTCGCCGGTTCTGGCGTCCCAGAGAACTGCGGTACCGTCAGAAGAGGCGGTCAGCAGCTTCTGGCCGTTCGGGCTAAGCGAAGCGTGCAGAACGCCAGCGTTGTGCCTGAAAGTCGTTATTTTCTTACCAGTGCGAGCGTCCCAAAGGGCGGCAGTGTTGTCGTCAGAGGCCGTTAAGACGGTCAGGCCATCCGAGCTGAATGCGACATGATAAATGTCTGCGTCATGCGGAAAATGTTGGATTTCTTCGCCATTTTCGGCGTTCCAGAGAGTGGCGTCCATTTCCGTGCGGTTTGAGGTAAGGATCGTTTGAGCATCTGGACCAAAAGTCCCTCGCCATATGCCCTTTTCCCGCGGAAGAGATTGATGCCTCCTGCCAGTGAAAACGTCCCAAACTATTACGCCTCGGGCATTATCAACAGTCAAAAGGCGTCGCCCATCGGGGCTAAAAGAAACTGTATTGAGAAAACCGTTATCGTATTGGAACGTGTGTTTTTGCTCACCTGTATGGATGTCCCAGAGAACCGCAGACTGGTTTGGCTGATCAGTGAGGAGGTGAATTCCGTCGGGGCTGAAAACTGGCATGAAACCAAACCGGTTATCAAAAGTCGCAATCTTCGTCGTTTTGTTTATCGCTGTATTCAAGGGCTCCAGATAAGTCGGCATCGGCCGCTCGCCACCATGGATGCCCGGGATGGCGTTCAGACCGAGTAACAGAGCTGTATCGTAATTCCCCTTGTCATTCTCTTGCTTTGCCTGATCCATTAGAAAGTTGCTCTGGATCAGCAATGCCTCGTCACGTTGTGCTTTTGCCTGCCGCTCGTTTTCCAGCGCAGTTTGTCTTTGGTCATAAGCAACCAAACCTGCCCCCACCGCGATTACCGCAAGGCACACCACGCCAGCCAGCCATCGGCGCAGCCTTTTGGCTCGCTGCTTTTCCTGCTGCAATTGATAAGCCTTGTCCCGCTGCGTCAGGTCGCCCAGCGGCACACCGATGATGCCGGCAATGATCTTGAGCAGCATCAGGTTCAGTTGCTGTTCGTAGGCTTCGACTCGTTCTTTGATGTCGCTTGAAGTCAGCCCCGACTTTTTCAACGCCAGGCGGTAAGCTTCGGGTGTTGTCCAGCCTTGTCGGGGTTTGCCTTCGTCAACAGTGCGAAAGTCAGCGGCGATGGGTTCGGCCAACTTGTCGGTGGGTTTCCGGTCCACATATTCCCGTCGCAGAGGCAATGGGAAGCATTCGTCCTCTGCTGAAAATCCGGCGTTTTGTTTGGCAGTATCATTCTGGGTATTGGGCTCACCATCAATGATCGCTGCCATGATGCGATCAGATCGACCAATCTTTTTGAAGTAGTCGATTTCATCGGCCACGTAGGTCGAAGCTACGGCTCTGGGTGTGCATAACACGATCAAGCATTGGGAGTCGTCCAGTGCCCGGGTTATTGCGCCTTCAAGATTCGCATCGGTTGGCAGTTCTTCTTCATCCCGAAAAATGGGGAAGATGCGTTGCGGGATTTCGCCACCGCCAGGCATTGGTTGGCCAACGAGGTCCTCAGGAACCTGGTAGGTTTCAATCGCTTGATGAAGCCAGTTGGCCCATTGTCGGCCTGGCTCGTTGTTGTCCGCGTGGCGATACGAAATGAAGGCGAGATAACGGAGATTTTCGGGCTTGTCTGACATCTTTATTTAAACCGCAGCTACTAAAAGCTTTTCCTTGGCTGATTGAGGGCTTTCTTCATCCTCAGAGGGGACTAGAGGAAACCCTGCTCCCGGTTCTGACGTGTGTCGCACCCGATTATCCGGCATTTAAGAGCCATCGTATGACCCATGAACTGGGCCAATGCCAGTATTGCTGATTAATTATTCAATGTCAGCAGGACCGTTTCCTCAGTGTGAAATAGGTAGGTCACCAAATGCTGAAATCCGTTTCGCAATATGGATCTGTCCAACAAAAAAAACTAGCCTACCTATCGGGCTTTCATGCCATGATATGGAATTGTGGCTCTTTGCCAAGGCTGCAATTGGAGAAAAGCACAGTTGAAAAGGATTTTTACTTATCGAAAACCAAGACAAGCAGAAGGCGGAAAACTTTGGGGGTTTCAAGAATTGTGAAACTGGCAGTTTGTGGGCTCGTGCGGCCGTCAGACGGTCTCTCCCCGTTTTAGCGAATAATTTCGTTGCCAATGGCGAGAACGATATTCGCGTTATCCTGATCGGACTTTCTGCAACTTCCATCGAAATTTTATCGCAAATCAGCCCAATGCTGGTTCGACCATTTCGCGACAAATATACGATTCATCTGATGGGTTGTGACCAGTACGCGCTCGGTTCCCTGGTCGACACCCATCCGGAGTTTTCCCGCCTTTTCAATTTCAAGACTATTTCAATCGGCGAGTTGCACGAGGCAGATTCTGAAATAACGTTGATATTTGCTCCGGATGAGCATGAATCAAGACAGCTGATAAAAGAGATATTGCATTTAAAGCCTCTTAAAGCCACTTATTTGCTTCATCAATGCGCCATCGATGATTCATTAAAAAGCTTGTTGTGTGACGCTGTTCGAAATGGTTTGGTACCAGTCAACATCAACATTCAGGAATCATTGGACAAAAAACTGCAAGGTGCAGAAATCGATGAGGACAGGCTGCCACGCATCATCCATGAATATTATCTTGAGTCAGCCTGGTCACGAGGGGAGAAACTTGGCAGTACGCCAGCGCTGAGACCCTGGGAGGAGCTGGATGATGGATACAAAGACGCGAACCGAAGCCAGGCCGACAGCATCCTGCTCAAAACAGAAATCATCGGCTTGGGAATTGATCAGAATACGAGCCTTCAATCAAATTCTAAGGCCTTCAACATTCAATCCGTTTCTGAAAAGTTAGCGTTCATTGAACATGACAGGTGGTCTGTCAATAGGATTATGAAAGGGTGGAAGTTCGGCGAGCAAAGAGATGATAGTCGTAAGCTGCATCCTGATCTCATCCCCTTTGAAAAGTTGTCAGAGGCCGTCATCGATAAAGACAGAAGCGCTGTAGGCTCCATTCCTCTGTTACTGAGCTTCGACGGCAAGCGCTGTGCACCAGTTATCAACGCCCGAATTGTCTCTGTTTACGACCCTCGCCTTGCCTCGCAGAAATTTGCTCGCACAGTAGGGGCTATGGTGCTCTCGGAATTCGAGTCCAATGTCCTATATTTTGAGGTTAATGCATCTAGCGAAAATGATGTTTTGTGGGGCAATCGGCTGTTGGATGCTGGTTTCAATGTGTGTGTCGGCAATTCGGGCATTAGCGCTGGTAATCACTCCGACGCTGGCTATGGTGATGCCCTTTTCGTTTTATTGAGCCACCAGAACCTGTCACTCCCCGGTCCACAGGCGCCCGATGTTATCCATTTAGAAATTGTTTCGAGTGCGAAAATCAAAGTTACGGCCTCCCAATTCGAAGGTTCCGGCATTGAGGCAGAGAATGGCTAGGGGTTTGGGTTCGAGTTTGCTTTCCAGTTTGGGGAAGGTGGTTGCGTTTCCCTTTGAGATTGTTGGCATGGGGGCCAGGCTGTTCTCGGATAGCATCAAACTTGCAGCTTTCGTTCTCTCCGGCAACGACCGGGTTGGAATCTATAAGAAAATGCTTGGGCGCGATGTGATGGAGATGTTCGGTGCCCCTGTATCGGGTGTTATCATCATGTCCATCATTTTCGGGTTTGCCGTAAGCTTTGCTATTAGTCATGCATCAGGAAGCTTGCTGACAAATCAGGATGTTATCCTGCTGGTTTCAATCATATTGGTACAGCAGGTGGCGCCGGCACTCTCGTCTGGCATGCTGGCCGCCAGAGGAGCGTTACCGCTGTCCATTGAGCTCGGTACGATGGCCGACAAAAAGCAAACGCACTCCCTTGAAATTCTGGGCATAGATACGAGGCAGTTGATCACCGCTCCAAGAACAATTGCGGTTACTACCGCATCGCTATTTCATTCTTTTCTGTCGATGTTGATGTCAATATCTGCTGCGACTTTGTACTTGTACGTAAGCCTGGATTTAGATTTATATTTTCTCGTTTCCGGCTTTTTTGAGAAGGTTTCAAGCTTGCCTATTTTATCTGTGCTTGTGCATGTCTTAATTTCCGCATTGCTTGTAATTTCCGTTGGCGCGGTGAATGGCTACAGCCAACCAAAGAATAAAAACAGGGTTTCGATTATTGGAATGAGAACAATGACTCAATCATATCTGGTTGTACTGGTGATGCAGGTCGTTGTAGTACTGCCAAAAATTGACCAGATACCTGATTTAATTCTCAGATGAAGATGATAAAGAGAAAGCAGAACCAGGCTCATCATGCCTTGCCTCTAAACATTTCAGGACTGGTTTTGAGTTTTGGTCATAATTCCGTTATCACCGGTTTAGACCTACAGGCGGAAGCGGGTGAACTGGTATGGGTGACAGGCGATAGTGGTTGTGGCAAGTCTACTTTGTTGGAAGCAATAGCAGGTTTAAAAGAAGCCCAACGTGGTTCAATTCGAATCGGCAAGTATTCGCCTTTTGGGTTGGTGAAGACGGGTGGGATAGGGGCCGTATTTGAAAACGATAGTTTACTGGAACAGTTTACTGTCTTTGAAAATATTGCTTTACCGCTGGCGGTCCAAGGGTCTTCTGATCGCCGATCAATCTTTTTGAGAACCGAGGCAATGATTTCTCAACTGGGTCTGGTGGATGAAATGCACAAAAGCCCCTCGGAGATTTCTCGGGGGCAATCTCGATTGGCGCTGGTCGCGAGGGCCTACGTCATGCAACCGGCCATCCTTATCCTGGATGACATTCTTTCAGGTGTCGATGCATACGCCAAAGACCTTTTGTTGAGAATGCTTTGTCCAGTGAATGAGAGAATGGCAACGGTTGTTGCCAGCGGCAATGAAACGGACACTCGCCTTGTTAGCGGTGCAAACGTGTTGGAGCTTGGCAAAATGCAGGGCTTCAAATACGCCATCAAAACCTGAATATTTCTCGGAGCCTCACTATGAGTAGGTGGGAAGATCGGCTAAAAGCCCAGAATCGAGTCGCAGGAGTTGCGGTATCGCTGGTGATTCTTGCAGTTGCGACAGCGTTCTCTTATTGGCTCGATGGTGAGAATTATGAGGGGCCGTCGCTGCACACCTATCTAAGATCTGTCGATGGCATCCAGCCAGGTAGCATCATAATGCTTGCCGGTCGGGAGGTTGGAGCGGTAAACAAAGTATCAATCTTCAATCCACGCAATGAAACTACGGACGATGGCGAGCGATATTTAGATGCATCAAATCCTATGTTCAGGGTGGACTTTAACTTGAGTTCGCCAGTATCGCTTGACGAGGAAAACGCCAGGGTGCGCGTCTTCAGGCCTTCGCCGATTACTCTGGCACGACTAGAATTGGTGCAGCAAAAAACAGAAGACAGCAAAAAGGAAATGAGCCCGGAAATTCAAAGCTGCTCCACACGCGCTCGGGCAGAAGATATAAAGCCTCCGTTAGAGTGTCCGGTAGCGAATGAGCAGAACGTTGGGGGCGCTAATATCTCAAGCGCTTGTATCAGGGAAGCGTGGAAGGTCGAGGCAGATAAGGGTGATATAGGCGGCCTGGTTGATCAGATGGACGAGATTCTTTGTCTGGCGAGGTCAACAATATTTAAAGCCAATAACATAATGGACACGTTGGCAGGCACAACTTCGACGGTTGATGGCTCTATTTCAAGAATAGGGCCTGAACTCGAAGTTCTCATTTCGCGCCTGAATCAGCTACCAACGGCCGTCGAGGGCTCTCTCTCTAATATCGACAGAATGGTTTTAACCAGTAATGAGTCAATAGAGGCGCTTTCTCCGGAGGTGAAGGCGCTCAGGCAGGATTTGAACAACAGGCTTGACCTACTTCTTGATCCTCAAACAATCGAAAGCATGAAGAAATCCATAATTGACTTCCAGGACCTCGTTTCTACCAGCTCGAATCAGTCAATCGTAGTCATTGAGAATCTGCTGGCGACGACTCGAAACCTTTCTGAAATATCGAGACGGCTTAAGCGTGATCCATATGGTTTTGTATCAGGTAAGGGAGACGATTATGAACGGTAGGCACTCCAATTATTTTCGAACTATTTACCGACGGGCCGCGGTCTTTTTTATAATTATTCTGGTTTCTGGTTGCGCATTCAAGGCAAAGGCCCCCGAGAAAGTTTACCGGCTCGAGGTCAACATCGAGGAAAATGTTTTTTTTAACCAACCCGTTTTCGATTCACTTTCGGTTCGACATGTTCAGGCAGAAGGACGGCTCGCCGGATCCGTCGAAATTGTCAGCGTCACAAAAGGTGATGTTGTCGAAGTGCGCGTTTTGCAAAACGCCAGATTCGAGAGTCCGCCACAAAATACACTTGAAGAAGCCCTATTTTTTGGACTTCAGCAGTCAGGTCTTGCCACATCAGTTGTGAGGGGGGCCTCAGGGGCTGTCGGTTCAATGCAACTCAAAACCAGCCTTAGGAAGTTTGAGCTGGTAAAGGAAAGTGAAAAGAAGAACACGCTTGAATTCTTTGCAATTGCAGAATATTCGCTTATTGATTCTACGGAAAATAAGGAAATATCCGGCGGGGAGATCCTGTTTCGCGAACATATAGTCGACGCAGACAAGAAGGTAGAAACCGAAAAGATCATAAAATCGAGCGGCAGGGCAATCAATGAACTCGCTTTTAAAATTGTCTCTTCAATTGCAGAAGATATTCGGGCAGAGCTCAATCGTTGATTTTCGATTTGTCTCGCACCTTCGAGGTCGGTAGTCAGTAATTCAAGGAGACTACATTAGAGGGCCTTTGGGATGATAAAACAAAATATTGGGCTCCGTTATCTGGCTTTTATCTCATATCGTCACGCAGATAACCGCGAGGAAGGGCGTCAGTGGGCAACTTGGCTGCACCAGGCTATTGAAACTTATGAAATCCCAGAGGATCTTGTAGGGCAGCCGCTGCCGGGCGGCGGTACGGTTCCCCAGCGAATTTTCCCGATGTTTAGGGACGAAGAGGAGCTGCCTGCGGATGCCAATCTTGAAGGTGCCATCACACGGGCACTCGATGATTCTCAGTGCCTGATCGTGCTGTGCACGCCTCGCGCAGTTGAGTCCACATACGTGGCCGATGAGATCGATTATTTCAAAAGGCTGGGACGCTCCGACAGAATTTTGGCTGCCATCATCGATGGTGAACCCAACGCCGGTCATGACCTAGGCAAGCAATCCAGCGGTTTCTCCGCCGCCGACGAATGCTTCCCCCTACCCCTACAGCGCGAGTATGTGGATGGGAAACCCACTGAAAAGCTGGCCGAGCCGATTGCGGCGGATTTTCGTGTGGCCGATAACGACATGCTCCAACAAGGATGGACCACACCTGAGGCCTACCGCCAGGCACTCAAACTCTCTGGTCTACCCTCCAGTGACATCAAAAAGAAAGTCGACGCCTACGAGCAGCAACTAAACCTGATGCTGCTGAAAATCATCGCCGGCATTATTGGTGTGCCCCTGGGCGAACTGACCCAGCGGGATAAAGTGCATCAACTTAACAAAGAAAAGCGACGGGCCAAACGCCTGCGCCAGTGGTTGGCGGGGGTCGCGTGCCTGGCGGTTTTGGCTGTTAGTGCAGGATTTGTGGCTGAACAACAGAGGCGCGAGGCTGAGATTCAGCGAGAGCGTGCGGAAGATCTTCTTGCCACTGTACGGCAAAATCTCAGTTTCATGAACGTAGATCTACGCAGTGCACTAGACACATATGTGCCTTCAAAGCAGCGCCTGATGTTAATCCGTGAAATCGACTCTTTGCTATCTGTGTTGAGAGAGCAGGGTCAAAACCACGGCTCGCATGGTGAGGACCGTATAGAGCAGGCATATGCATTGGGTAAAAAAGCCGCTGCTATATTAAGCAGTGGCGAGTCCGATCTGGGCAGTGCGAAATTGATGTTGGAGGAATCTCTCGCTATTTACGAAAGTTTGGCCGCTCGCTTTCCCAAAAACACAAGCTTTAAGAGGAATATCGCCGTCATCAAGCGTGAACTGGGCGACCTCGCCGTCCGCCAGGGTGATCGCGATTCTGCCCGAAAGGCCTTCGAAGAAACCTTGGTTTTGCGACAGAAGCTGGTAGAGCTCAATCCACAAAATACCCGAGACATGAGCTTCCTTGCGGTCACCTTGAACAGGCTTGGCAACCTCGCTATTAGTGAGGGCGATATTGAGGCTGCGAAACGTGCTTTCGCGGAGAACCTATCTATTCACCAGAAAGTGGCTGCGCTCGATCCCCAGAACACCCAGTACATGAGGGACCTCTCCAACTCTCATGACAGGCTCGGAGACCTGGCGCTCCGTCGCGGTGACCTCGACGGCGCGGAACGTGCATTTGCGGAGAGCCTATCTATTGTCCAGAAACTGGTCATGCTCGATCCCCAGAACACCCAGTACATGAGGGACCTCGCCAACTCTCATGACAGGCTCGGAGACCTGGCGCGCCGTCGCGGTGACCTCGACGGCGCGGAACGTGCATTTGCGGAGAGCCTATCTATTGACCAGAAACAGGTCGCGTTCGATCCCCAGAACACCGAATTTCTGAGCAGTCTCTCTTCAAGTTACCTCAAAGTGGGAGACTTAGCCTTGCGTCGCGGCGCCAATGATGAGGCTCAACGATCCTACGCGGAGGGCGTGGCCATTTTTAAGAAACTGGTCGACCTTGACCCAACTAATGTTGAATGGATGAACAATCTTTCTTCAGCTCTCGGAAGGCTTTCCGATCTTGCTTCTCATCAAGGTGATATCGAGGCGGCCCAGCGCGCCCATCAGGAAGCTATGGCCATTTTTAAGAAACTGGTTAGCCTCAATCCTATTAAGGTCAATTACTTGCACAATCTTGCGGTATCTCATCAAGATTCTGGGTCCCTTGCGGAAGACCGGGAAGACTTCGCAGCGGCAAAAAACGCCTACAAAGATTCTTTACTTATTGGAGAGAAATTGGTCTCGCTCGAGCCCGAAAATAACATTTTTCAGCGCATCGTATGGGTTTCGCATTTTCGCCTCGGGCGCCTGCATCTGCAATTTGGCGATATCCAGATGGCTCAACGCGCTTTTGATGAGGGTATCTCTATAAGCCAGAAGTTAGTTGAGCGCGAGCCTCAAAACCTCGAGTTTCTGAACGACCAATCTCTTATTTACAACAGTGTTGGCGAATTAGGGCTAATGAAAGACGAAATTGAGTCTGCAAAAAGCGCTTTCGCGAGGGGGACGGCCATTGCTCGCAAACTGGTCGAGCTCGAGCCACATAACATTCAGTTTCAGCGGGCTCTTATGTTCTCTCATTTTAAGCTTTCTCAACTAAATAAGGCTGAAGAGGATTGGGCGCAGGCAAAGTTGCCTCTAGAGAAGGTGCTCGAAATTCTGCAGAAGATGAAAAGAGAGGGAATACTCTCATCTGAGCTTGAGAGCATAATCCCGTTAGCCAAGGAGCAATTGGAGGGGCTCAATGTCAAGATAGAGTCTGGGTCTTGAGTCTATCAATGATGTTTCGAGCCGGGTGATATGCCGCGGCTAATCAAATTATTAATCATCATCGACAGTGAACGATTATTTCGAGATAGCGGAAAAGCTCAATTCGTTTGAATAGAAAGCGTGCTTTTGTAGTTGGGGCCTTAACGCGATACGAGAAGAATGGGATTGCCTAGCGCCTCCCAGCTTTGATTGAATTCCTCAATTCTAAAAGCGACAAACTCTCCGTCAGCGGGGTCCATTACTTGCACCCCTTTTTCGTCTAGCCCCACCACGACAACCATATGTTCGTAGTCATCGAGAAGCCATTCGGCAAGGCTCCCAGTGATGGGTAAATAATGGAGAAATTTAAAAACAGGTATTTTCTGTTTTAGTCGTAGGACTACGATGATTGGCCTTTTTTTCTCAAGCTGGCCTTTGAGAAATTTAAGATCAGACTGAAAGCTGAATGCCCGAAATCCTTGTGATTTGGCAATGGCTTTTAACTCACCCAGACTGTAACCAGCATCGGTATCGCGTGGGGGAAAGTTTGAAAGGATTTCCTCTTCAGTGAGCTGTTTGCCATCTGGAGACGACCAGTAATTGACGACTGAAGACAGAGCTGCCGAGCCACAACTGTAGCTTTCTAATTGCTCCGTTGCCTGCAGTCTGTTCCGAACCGAAAAATTTGCTGGATCCGACTGTTCAATCTGCTGAGTGCTCAGGATTGAACAGCCAGACAGCGCCGTTAGGAGTAGGGAGCAACAAAAGGCTGAGAGCCTGGATTCGAATTTCACATTTAATCGCTTTGCAAGTTTAAAGCTTGGCTGAGGCTGTCAGTCTGCCCGCCTGACAGGCTGTATCAAGCCCAGAGAAGGGTCATCAAGCCAACGAAAAGTAGCACACCAGCGACCATAATGCCGGTTCTTTCGTCTCCTGCCACGATCTGTTCTGCCTCGGATCCGGTTGCCATTTCCGCAGCTTCCAATGCCTGAAGTTCTTCGAGATCCAGCGATGCTGGGGAGGTCACTTCGCTATATTGTTCGGATGTAGGATCGGTTGCTGGCGCATCGAGATAAGCATTTGATGCATTTGCAAAAAAGGGAAAAACGAACACAAGAATTCCCAAGATTAAAGCACGAATCGACTCTTTCACAGTAGCTCTCCAGTTTAGATACACAGTTTAAAAAAAATCAGCGCATTCTGCTTTTACACGTTAACAAACCGCGGAGAAGAATGATGATTCAAATCTGAAGAGCGAGAGGTTCGTACTCGTGGAGAGGGTTAGCCCAGAAAGCGTGCATTATGCGACACAAGTATGAGCGTTCCTGTCCCTATGTGGACCCAAAATCTCGATCCGATGAGATTCACGTTCTCGATAGCGATCTAACGTTGGTCAAGAAAACTACAAAACGAAAAAAGATACAAGCAGGATGGGAGAAGGGAACTTAGGAGATAATTATTTTTTCTGGAAACTAGCGATCAATTCACACTCGTCACAAATGACATGAATGGTGGTGTGGTTCTACCGATAACATTTTCCAAATGTTGAAGCTTAAAAATTCTTCTACCCAAGGCTTTTAGTCAATCAACAATAAACTGGCCGAACGAATCACGTCATTGTTGGATGGGCTCAGATTTCACGTTCCCTATTTTTTGGGCTCACAGAGATTAGCCTCTTTTGAACCGCTTTCTAAAAAAAGCGAACTTTCAGTAATTGAAATCGCGCATAAAGCCTGAGCGCGAGCGAATCGTTATCGTGTAGTTTTCCGCAAACATGCGCGTGATCAGTGATGGGGCGCTTTGAGAGCTGGTTTAAGCTTTTGCCCACATCGGATACTTGCCGTCAGTTCTTTTTACACCTTATTCACTGACTAATACCCAGATTTCTTCAGTCCCAGCCTGATAACGTAGTCGTTTTTTCTAGTTGGCCCGCCAATTGCTTTCTTTGGTTGGCCATATTTTGATTGGAAATTCACACTGAAGGGACTCTCCGTGCATTTGACCACCGCTTTGAAGTTTCTATTAACTAGTTTATTTTCTCTTTCTTTGATCGCCTGTGGCGGTGGCGATGATGGCGGAAGCCCTTCCGCGCAGACTTTTTCGATCACGGGAACGCTCGCCGGTGCAACTGGCATGGTGACGTTGCAGTACGATGGGTCGGAGAATCTCACAGTTAGCGATAATTCTGAGTTTACCATCATGGCCAGCGTCGCAGATGGCACAAGTTACAACATCACTGTTTTGACGGAACCAACCGGGCAAACCTGCACAGTCACCAACGGTTCAGGTTCCATATCGGGCGCAGACGTCAGCAATATTCTGATTAACTGTGAGACGAACTCTTCACCGAAAGTCAGCGTTGGGGGAAGTGTTTCCGGACTGTCAGGAACTTTGATCCTCCAGAATAACGGCGCTGACGACTTGATAGTAAGCGCAGATGGCAACTTTACATTTTCTGCCGAACTGAATGATGGTGCCGGTTACTCCGTGAGTATTGCGAGCCAGCCCTCAGATCAAATCTGTATTCTAGCCAACGAGAGTGGGAGTGTTTCTAGCGCAGATGTCACCGACGTAAGCGTGAGTTGTTCGACACTGTCCAATTTTTCTGTCAGCGGATCGGTCAGCGATTTGACCAATGGCAGCTATACCCTTGCCCTGAACGGCAGTGCTATGGTCACCATTAACGCCGGAGACACCAGCTTCAACTTTACCGAGACACTTCTGGATGGTGACGGCTACGTCGTCAGCATCGACTCCCAGTCCTCTACGGACACCTGCTCATTGAGCAACGCTACAGGGACAGTTTCAAACGCTGATGTGGCCAATGTGCAACTAACATGCTTGGGCAGCGACGGCTTTACCCTTACCGACTACGGTATTTCCCAGGAAGCCCCATCAGTAGTGGTGGGAAGCCTGCGTGTGACGGATTTAGGTAGCGGTTTGCCCCTTTCCGACCTGGCCGGTGGAGACTTCATCGTGCTGGAAAATGGCACAGCTGTGAATCCACTGGAATCCTTTGTGGATGCAGAGCAGGTGGGCGATGCTAATCTGGCCCTGCAATCAGTATTAATTCTGGATATTTCAACCTCATTGCTGCCAGCCGACATCGTCGCTCTCAAGGATGCCGCCAAAGCGGTCGTCGCAGCCAAACCGGACAACCAGGAAATTGCGATCTTTACTTTTGATAGTGCGGTGACTCAGGTGCAGACCTTCAGCTCCAATAACAGCGTACTCAATGCTGCCATAGATACCATCCCTGAGAGCCTTTTGGAACGCGGTAATTCCACCAACCTTTATGGTGCTGTCGTCACTGCAATGGATAGAGTCAACAACTTCTTCCGCTTGGACAACGCCCAGTTTGGCTATGGCATACTGATTTCTGACGGGGAAGACACATCCGGCCTTGCCACTGAAGGCCAAGCTCAAGCAGCCGTGGCCGGCAAAGATCTGTTTGCTATTTCAATTGGTGAGCTGGTAGACGTTCGAACCTTGGCAGCGCTTACCGGCAGCAGCGACCGGATTGCCAGTGCGGCCGACACCTCCGAGCTGTCAGCTCAGCTGGCCCAGGTTCAGGCTGATGCGCTGGCGCAGACCCAGGGGCTCTATCGCGTCTATTATGCGACGCCTAAACGTTCGGGTACGCACACGGTAAGCATTTCTTTGGCGGATGATCGGGGTTGCCTCTCAAGCGTGGAAGGCTGTGTTGACTCCATATCCGGTACCTTCGATGCCACCGGGTTTACGGATATTGTCCCGGAAGTATTGCTACGAGTGCCCGAGGCCGCCCAACCGGCAGACCTGCTTCAACCTGTAGTTGCAGACACCGTTCTGACGATCAATGCTCGTCTTCGCTGGATCAATGTGACCCCAAACTTTGAGTTCCAGCTCGTCGATGTTGTAGGTGGCACGCCCACGCTAACTGCTATTGACGCGGACACACAGAGTCTGACGATTCCTGCGGACTTCAATCAAGCTACCGTTGAAGTATTGGATACGGTTACTGGTCTCAGCGCATCCATGACTTTCGAGTATGACTTTGGAATAAACCGAATCCCAGAGTATTTAAAACCCAGCGCTACCGATGCAAACGATACATTTGGCAGCAGTTTGGCGATTTCTGCTGATGGTACGACGCTGGCGGTTGGCGCAAGCCGCGAAGACAGTAGTGCGACGGGCGCTTACGGTAACCCAGCCGACAACAGTGCTTCAAATTCGGGAGCTGTCTATGTTTTCACCCGTGATGATGCCGGCGAGTGGCTAGCACCGGCTTATATCAAAGCAAGTAATACCGATGCTCTGGACCAATTTGGTTACAGCGTAACGTTGTCGGCGGACGGGGACACACTTGCAGTTGGAGCGCCCAGGGAACTGAGTACTGCGACTGGCGTCAACGGTGATGAGTCGATTAACGCTAGTGGATCAGAGGCGTTAGGTGCGGTTTATATCTTCAACCGAATTGGAGGGATTTGGAGTCAGCAAGCCTATGTCAAAGCTAGTTCGGGGCGCCCTTTATTCTTCGGTGAAAGCGTGGCGTTGTCGTCCGATGGGACAACCTTGGCTATTGGCGGGTCGGAAGAGGAAAGCGGATCTACTGGAGTCAATGGCGACGATACCAATAACCTGGCTCCGGACTCTGGCGCCGTCTGGGTCTTTACCTTAGAAAATAGTGTCTGGTCCCAACAAGCCTATGTAAAGGCCAGCAATACCGACTCTCAGGATTTCTTTGGCCGGGAGCTGTCGTTGTCCGCGGATGGCAATATATTGGCGGTTGCCGCAAGTGGAGAAGATAGCGGTGCAGTGCTCGTAAATGGTGATCAAAACAACATTGATGCACCCGACTCTGGCGCTGTTTACGTATTCAGTCGCGATGGAGAAACATGGACACAAGAAGCGTACATCAAAGCAAGCAATACCGACCCTTCTGATCGCTTTGGTGTCGATCTCTCGCTTTCTGGTGATGGCAAGACCTTAGCTGTTGGAGCTGCCTTTGAAAAAAGCAGTTCCACTGGAGTGAATGGTGACCAATTCAACAATGATCTATACGGCAGCGGTGCAGTTTATATGTTCAATCGAGTGGGTGGAATCTGGTCTGATCAAGCTTATATCAAAGCCAGCACCACAAATTCCCGACAGTTTGGATTAAATGTTGCCTTGTCCGCCGACGGAAAATCGCTGGCCGTCGGTGCCCGCGACAATAGCAGTTCGATTGGACTTAACGGAGATCAACTCGATAGCTCTGCCTCCGGTTCCGGTGCTGTTTATTTGTTCAGACTAACAGATGGCGCCTGGTCACAGAATGTTTACGTAAAAGCAAGTAATACCGAGGAAGGGGATTTTTTCGGCACGGCCGAGTCTGATGTCGTTCTGTCTGCTAATGGCGGGGTGCTCGCTGTTTCTGCAAACCGGGAAGATAGCAATGCCACAGGAATTAACGGTGATCAATCTGACAATTCTGCGTCGAATGCAGGCTCTGTTTACCTTTACTGATTGAGAAAGATGTAAAGGTTTGACCCGTTGCTGATGAATTTCAGTGACGTTGTCATCCGCCACGACCAGTAAAAAGGTAGATTTTATTTTCTGAGGTTGGTTTATTGAATAATTCGGCGCCAGCTGCTGGCTCCTCGGGTTGTTTGCGGAGCCGCGCTTTTCGTCCCAGGCTATCGGGGTTATGAGCTGATTTGCCCTTTGCCTGTATGCTCGCTCTCGCGATGAACCTGAATGTTCGTTTTGCGACCTTGCTGCCACTGCAACATGTTATTTTAACGGATTATTGACCGGTGGGAGACAACTATAAAGTTTTCCACTCAAAGCACTTAATCAAAGCGCTCAAACACACTCCATAATCGACCGAGGTTTACGACGCACCGGCTTATAATGTGTGTCAATACGTTCCGTCTTGGGTAAGCTTCTCTGCAGCGTTCAAGATTTTCGTTCGATCACGGGGTATCGTCAGTAGGTCTATGGGCTTATCGCCATCTAGAAATCTATTCGGAGAATCCAGCCAAAACATGATGTTCCAATCGTTCAAGCCAGCACCAAATAGGGCTTAAAGAAGCATTGGCATCTCAGGAAGCAACTCAAATTTGCCAGGATCGATCCCTTCGAGCTGAAAAGTTGGATAAAAGGCGCGCGAATCATAAGAAACACAAAAAACCATGTTCTGATCGCGCCGAACATTCAGAAACTGCTCACTATCGTCAGCTTTGACGCCGAGCATTTCAGTAAAAACATCCGACTCGAAAAAAGTGTTATTTCGTTTCCCGGTGTCGATGATCGCTTGTTGACGATTGAGCCGCGCTGTAATCATGAAACCCCAGAAACGTTAACCCAATTTCACTAAGGTGTCGTTCGTCCTGCAGCCGGTCCATAAAGGGATCAGCCTTAAGGATCTAGTCTCTCTGACATTACAACAAAATGCGACGTCCAATCAGCTGCCTTTAGCGAAAACCATAAAATGTGCTCGGATCATTAAGTTAGGGTGGTGGACGACGACTTCAGCACTTTGTGAGCAAATTTAGCTCTTTAGGTGGCGAATCTTTAGCAGTTCGCTTGGTCGGCCAAAGCCTGCCGTGAGATGTGCTTTCATTCCATCTCGCGTTTAACATAATATACATTATACGCAGTATTGGTTAGAGTTTTGGTTCACGCACTGCTTCAGATCAAGGACGTAGCCAAACTCGGCCCTGCAAGGTTTGGCCTCCTGCCACTTCGGGATAACTAGCTCTCACTATACTTTCCGTTTTCCTTTACACCTGGGCGTCTTGAGCCCGCGACCATCGGCACCACGTAGAGTACGATCCAAGCCAGCAAGGTGCATACGATTGCTGTCAGTTCTCGACCCAGCCCCACCGCAACCCCTATCCCTGCCGTAAACCAGATGCCTGCTGCCGTGGTCAACCCGCTGGCACGTTGTTCGTCGTTACCGTTAATGATGGTGCCGGCGCACAGAAAACCGATCCCGGTAATCACACCCTGGATAACGCGGCTCATTTCCGAGTCGGATATTCCGGCTGTCTGTGGAATCAGGATGAACAAGGCGGCTCCCATACAAACCAGCATATGAGTGCGCAGCCCGGCGGCCTTTCCGCGTTGTTCCCGTTCTAAACCCAGGAGGCCGCCAAGAAGCCGGCCAGTAAAAGCCTGATCAGGACAATAACCATTTCGGCAAGGTCATTGATGCTGGCAAACTCGGCAATTATGGTGTCGCCAGCCAGTGCTATCTCGTCCTTCATAGGCTTCTCATTTCGCAGGACAAAAGGAAGGTAAAAAACGCTCTAAATCGAGAATCAGGAAGCTAGTAGCTATTGAAGAGCCTCCTGATAAGAAACCATGCGTTGTTTGTCTTCGTCCCAAAGTGCATAACGAAAGCAGTCTGCTATATCCCTCGGGGCCAGGGTCGTGGTCAACGGCGATTGTAGCTCCGGAATCGCAGCCATCACCTCTGGAAGGCGATAAAAAGGAATTCGGACGTTGAGATGGTGGATATGGTGAAAGCCAATGTTTCCGGTAAACCACTGCATGACCCGATTCATCCGCATGAAGCTTGAAGACTCCATGGCACCCCGGTAATAAGTCCAGGCTTCGGGCGAAGCAATCTGCATACGCCGGAAACTGTGCTGGGCAAAAAACAGGTAGCACCCTAACGCGGAGGCAACGAACATGGGCAGCAGAATGACAAAAAATGCCAGGCTGAAGCCTCCCAGCCACCAAAGCAATCCAATCAGCCCGAAGTGAGCGATCAGTGCAATGAGGGAGTCTAGGTGTTGGGCTGGGGATCGAATTAACGGTATGAGTGTGATGTTGAGGCCGAAAACGATCGGATAACTCAGTACCACCACCAAGGGGTGGCGCTGAACGCGATAAGCAAAGCGCTGCCACCGTGTTGAAGCCCGCCAGATCCGGGTGGTCAAAAGCGGAAACGCTCCCACACTGGCGTCTGAGATCTGCCCCACATGGCCATGATGATAGTTGTGGCTTGCTCTCCACGAGCGACTTGGCGTCAGGACAAAAGCGCTATAGGTATGGAAAAGCCAGTAAGCAGCGCGTGAGTCTTTGAGTATGGCCCCGTGAAGGTAATCATGGAAGGTGATAAAGGCCCGCACCATCAAGAGTGCGCCCAGCAGGGAAAACACAAGCTGAAGCGGCCACCACGGAAGCGCTCCTGCGGCTATTAGGGCCGCAATCAGTAACCCGAAAGTCGGGCCGACTTGCCACCAACTTTGGACATAAGACTCTTCAACGTAAGGTTTGGTGGCTTGAAGCAGCTCTTGGCCTACCCGGATATCAGCGCTGTGTTCGGGCAAACTGCTGTTCATTTTGTGGCTATAGTTCTGACGCATTGCGCAGCCCCTCCCTGCCTTAAAATTAAATCTTGAGGCAAGGAATTTCCAGCTCGCGGATCATTTACAGATCACTACCGATCATAATCCGCAGCCCAGCTGGTGCGGCCGAGTTCTGTGGCCCGTGCAATGCCTGTATCGGGAACCAGCGACACGTCCCCCACTTCCCTCGTGTCGTAATGGAACACACACAAACGGGAAGCAAACTCAGCGAATGGGAGCGACGCTTCGCCATAGCGCTCACCATTACTCTGTGTTGAGCAGTTAATGCCCTGGCCCCAATCCTGGCCGCTGTCGTTGTTGGGATTGAAAAAATAGAGCCGCATCAAGCCATCGCGATCAAGATTGACGCGAATAATGGTTATGGCATGACGTCCAACGAGGCGCCCTCCACTATCGGTTACCGCTATACCCGCTGGCTGTGGGTGTATGACGGGTATATTGCCGTTGTAATAAGGGTGATAGCAGGCATAAAAGTGGCGAACAAAACCCTCATAATCATGGATTTTCCCTGTCTCCCGGCTGATAACACTGAGAAAGCCGTGTCCTACCCACCAGCCATACATTTCCGGATTGATCCAGCGATGCAAATCGTCGTCGCGCACGCCGCACAGTCGCCCCATCTCGCCGTATAAGCGGTCAAGGTGGGGGATCAAAATCAATGAAATCGGATCGACATCGGTTGGGGGTTCCTTCGCGAGGCCAGCTTCCAGGTGCTGAGAGTTAATGGTCTGGCCTTCGAACCGCATAACCACATCGTCATCACGGGCAGCCCAGGCGACCAGTTGCAACAGGAAGTCAGCATCGTTGAAGGCCCACATGGACAGGCCAATGACTGACTGGCAGGTCGGGTTGTTACCCTGGCCAACGCCTAACGGCTGTCCCAGCAGGCTCAGCACACCGGCCAGCAGATACACCCGCGGCGGGTGCGCATCACCGAAAACCGTGCTCAGTTTGTCCTCAGCGGTTTTACACAGCTTCAGTTCCAGTTGCCGCCATAAACCCGCAGCCACGGGCGGGGTAAACAGGGACCCGCGTTCAAGAAACATGGCCAGGCCGTAAACCGCCTGGCAGGTTTCCGGGTGAATAACCTGATCAATCAGTTCATGAACGATCTGGCGGTAGCATTGGAGCCCATCGTTGCCGGTGATACTCAGGCCCAATGCCAGGGGTAACAGGTCATCCCGGTGCTCCCGCAGCCGCCGTAACAGCATCGGATGATAGGGGGAAACCATGCCGGTCTCCTGCATCCCACTGGCAAAGCCTTTCGCCTCTTCAAACAGTGCCGCATCGTCCATGGCATCCAGGCGTTCGCCGTAGACCGCAAGGCCCGGATCGTCACGGCTGCCCGGAGTTGGCCCGAATAAAGCGCTGACCAGACGCGCCGCTTTGAACATGCCCGTCGTCTCGATGGCCGGATCGAACAGGCATTTGGCAATCTGGCTGACCATCTGTTTGATGCTGTCTGTCTGAATCGGGCGTTGAGCCAGAAGACGCCGTACTTCATCCACCAGGCTGTCGAGAATACTCTCATAGCCCAGCCTGTTAAGCAGAAACTGATAAAGCGAATTGACGATGTGCCCTAGCCCTTGCGGCCGCTCCCGATCCGCTTCGCTCATCTGACCTGACAACAGGTCCAGGTTCAGGGCTGTCACCTGAGTCAGGAAGTTTCTGGCCTGTTCGGACGAGATGCCAGGATGCCGATAATCACCCATGGCCACGGCCAGTAGGCGAAGCTCACTCAGGGCTTCGATGACCGTATAGGCAGTCGCTCCCTGGCGTAACGTTCGAACGGCCAGTGCTGGCCGCAAAATGCCAGGCTGGTTCCAGTCACTGTTGGCGAATACGCCCTTGGCCTCCATTGCCGGCACCCTATCGTACAAGGCATCAAGTCCGCCGGGATCGGCCATGACCTGAAGCGCCGCGTCCAGTACCTCGGTATTCGGCGCCAGAGGGTTGCTTTGGTGGGTCAGCGCAAGCTGTTCCAGGGCGGTGTCAAACGCTGCCACAGAAGCGCGGGTATCGGGATTTAAGCCGTAGAGAGTCACGATATCTTTCTTGCCCTTAATAAGGTGCACCGCGGTTTAGCAATGCCTCGAAATAGTCTTGTGTTACAGGCGGTACGGGAGAGAAATTGCAACTGCTCCTCCGCATCGCCGCTTCCACATTATTGACTGATACGGAGACGAGTTCTGTACGCTACCGAACACAGTCGGGGCGAATTTTTGACATTGAGAACGACAGCTTGAGGCATAGAAAAAATACATATGTTTCCTCCCACAAACATGTTTACATCGGCTTCTAGATCAGAAACCGCATTGATGCACCAGAATGTTGCTGACAAGGAGATCGTCATGATTGTTGTCGATGAACGTGTCGCAAAAAGTAGTCAGATGTTGATCGCCGCTGACCCGAAACAGAACCAGTTGCTGGCAGCAATCCTGAAAAATTCGAACCCAGGATGTTTTTCAAAGCTGGCCCTGGTGGAACTGATGCTGGGTGACGCTATCTACGAGTCCGGCCAGCCCATTGAATTTGTTTATTTTCCAACAAACTGCATCATCTCTCTGCTTAACGTGATGATTAGCGGACAGTCGGCTGAAATAGCGGTCATCGGAAACGAGGGTATGCTCGGGGTGACGGTCGTAATGGGTGGAGATAGCACAACGAACCGTGCAGTCGTTCAAAGCAAAGGGTTTGCCTATCGCCTGCCGGTGGCTGTTGTTGTCACTCGACCGTTTGCATGGCAACGAGCTTGATATGACTCAGGAATTGATCGCCAATATGCTTGGCGTCCGGCGTGAGGGCGTGACTGAAGCCGCAGGCAGACTGCAGAAATCGGGCATTATCCAGTATCGGCGCGGCCACATCTCTGTGGTTGATCGCGCCGAGCTTGAGACGCAGTGCTGCGAGTGCTACGCCGTTGTTAAACGTGAAACAGACCGGCTTGAGTCTTTATCGTTCAAACGTTAACTCACTAGCCATCTGTTTTGTCTTCGATGGCATCGCCCGTCTCTTCAACTGACTCATCAATGTTTTCGCCAGCTTCCTCGAGTGGCCCCTGATCTTCACAAGCAGACAGTGTGATTGTGAGGCCACCCACAAACAGGAGGGCCAATAGGGTTTTGGAAATGTTCATAGTTCTTTTCCTTTTCCGACGCAATAGCAGGTAAGAAGAATGACGTACTACTGCATCTCAAACCCAGGATGAGGGTCTAACTTACTCGAGGGGAGTTGGTCAGTCGGTTCGCCAGCGCTCTTAGGAATCACAAAACATGCATAAAAAAAGGCCGCCCAAAGGCGGCCTCTCGACAACTGTACCCGGCCTTATCAGGCAGAGGCAGTTGTAGTCTCTTCGGCAGCCGGCTTCGGCTCTTCGAAAGACTCTTTAACAGCGTCGGCAGCTTCCGCAACTTCGTCAGCGCTTTCAACAACTTCTTTCTCAAGCTTGGCAACCAGATCAGCAGCGAAGCTACCGAAACGGGTGTTCAGTTCGCGCAGTTGCTCGAACAGGCTCTCGCTGTAGCCGTAGTAACGGGTGCGAAGAGTTGCAACGCTGTACTCACGAACATCATTTTCAAACTTCTCAGCGTATTCGAACGGCTTGGAAGCCAGCTTCTTCTGCTGCTCTTCAGCTGCGTTGATACCCTTCTCTACGATTTCCTGAAGCTGTTCCTGATATGTTTTAAGCTTACCCATGATCTTTCCTTAAAGGTTTTAATGCATGTTTTCGAAATTGAAATCTGCATCGGCCGGCTCACTTTTGTGTGGCCGCTCTTTCAATCGACACATGCACAGTAGGCTCAATAATTAGAATGATCACACTAAATGCAAAAAAGATTCTGAGCTTTTGAGGTAGGGTAATTTCTGGTGTATGGCTGAAGCTTGAAGAGGTGGTGTATCAGGCTAAGCGCTGGGGGCCTTAACCCATGAAAGGGGCGCCAACACGCCCCTTTCAACCCTGGTTTGGATGTCGTTTCGGTCCGGTTATTTCAGATACTCATCGGAGATGGACTGAACTGTCCCGTCGGCAATCAACTCATCCAGTGTCTTTTGCAACTTAGACAGCAGTGCCGGATCCGTGTCTTTATGGAAGGCATAACCCATCTGGCCGTCTGCCAGTGTGAATACCGACTCGTATTCGTTGGGATTCATGCCCATGCTTTTCATCGTCCATAGCGCGATGTCCTGACCATAGGCAATGGCGTCGATTCGACCAGCCTGTAGTTTCCTGATCAGGGCATCGGTCTTGCTGGATAGCTGGATTTGACCGGGGTCGACACCTTTCGATAGCAAAAGCTGCTCGCCAATATCGTCCCGAATTGCGCCAATCTGTAGCTGATTCATTTCTTCCACTGAATCCACACTCACCCCGGCGCTTTTCGGAGCCATAAGAGTGATTTTCGAAGGAATGATGGGGCCAACGAACTCAAACAGTTTTTCACGCTCTGGCGTGTAGGTCATTGAAAAGAGTGCTGTTTGAGGCTCATTTTGTAGATCTCGATATGACCGGGCCCAGGGCAAAAACTCAATGTCCTCGGGAGCCACATCGACCGAGAGCCGGTCGAACATCACCATCAATATGTCGAAAGTGACACCTTTGGGTTTTCCATCATCAGGGTCGACATAGTTATAGGGCGGATACTGTTCGCTAATCCACCTGATGTCTTCCAAATTTTCGCCGAATGTAAAACTCGACATAATCAACAGGGAGATAAAAGCTAGAGTTCTCATAGTGTGCCTCTTCGTATCATGTGGGTGACGTAACGCCGACTTCCTGTACGATTTGCTATCTCCAACTAATAGAGAATAGGCAGCACTAGAGGTCTTTACAAGCAAACGGTAATTTGCTGGCGGACAAAATAGACTTCTGTAGCTGGTCGTTAACGACGTCCAGTTCCAGGATGGAGGAGCGGTAGATTGCGCTGATTTAACCGAGCGGCACGAATTGAGGCTGCGATCGAATACGTTCAAGCCATGCCGTCACACAAGGATACGCGTCCAGACTAAAACCTCCCTCGTTTGCCACATGTGTGTAGGCGTAAAGAGAAATGTCGGCTGTTGTTAGACAATCTCCGACCAGGTATTGCGTCTGGGCTAATTGATTTTCCATGACGGACAGCGCTTTACGGCCACCGGCTTGCTTGGTTTCAAACTCAGCTTTTCGGTCTTCAGGAAGACCGAGATATTTGTTAATGAATCGCGCAACGGCAATGTAGGGTTCGTGGCTATACTGCTCGAAAAACTGCCATTGTTGAACCTTGGCTAGATCGAAGGGGGCTTCAGGCAGCAATGACGAGCCCTGCGCCAGAAAGTTGATAATCGCATTCGATTCCCAAAGCAGTCGGCCATCCGCAAGCTCAATAACCGGGATCTTTTGATTTGGGTTCTTCTCGCCGAAAGCTTCATTTCTCGTATCGCCTGCCAATATGTCCATATGCACCCAGTCGTGCTGAATGCCCAACAACGCACACATCAGCTTTATCTTATAACAATTGCCAGATTGCAGATCCCCGTATACTTTCACTCCCATCACCCCATTTTTCATAGTTTTTGTGGCTCTATTGGCACCGAAACGGTCAGAACCTGGTAACCTCACCGTCCTCGGGGACGAGAACTCGGCCTTCTAGTCCATTCGCATTTACAAACGTTCTAAGCTGAGACCGAGACAAAGTGCTGTGGTTTAGTGCCTCCAAATGAACCGCTATGATCTGCGTATCGGATGCCGCGTTTACCACTCGAAGTACGTCTAGCTCTCCCATGAGAATCGGAAACTCCTCTAAACCATCCAGCATGGCTTTGCCCGCATTTAACACGGTTATATCAGGACGATAGGTTTTAAGTGCAACTTCCACCTCCTCACACCAGACGGTATCGCCTGCCAAATAAATCGTTTTACGATTCGGCGCCTTCATAACGACGCCCATCACCTCTCCCAGGATCGCGGCAATTGTTTCAACAGAATATAAAAATTCCGGGGCATGGCAGCCACCCGTCTTATATAACTCTACGCCTTTGAAGATGGTGCTTTCGTTCAAGACTTCGACGTTTCGAAATTCTTGGGATCGGATTATGTTCGCATCCGCATTATTCTGAACGAAAAGCCTGGTGTCCTTCGGAAGTAACGTCTGTGCAGCTTGGTCCCAATGGTCGGGATGAGTGTGGGTGACAATAACCGCATCCACGCCCTCAACTATTTGCGAAGTTGGGAGAGGAAGCTCAACGGTTGGGTATCTCGTCTCAGCATTAAAAGTACCAGGCAAACCAGGATAGGCCTCTTTTCTTGCCAGCAATGGATCCACGAGAAAAGTGACGCCTGCGTAGTCGATTTTAACGGTAGCGTTTCGGATATGTTGTATCTGATCGTGCCCGTGAGCCGAGCAGGCTGTGATTGCAAGGCTGATTCGAATACATGACCTCAAGATTTTTTGAATCATACGTCGTTCATCCAGATGAGTCTCCGGATAAGGTAACGGTGACGCCCTTGCGTTATCAGATACAAAGCTTGCGAAAAAATGCAGCACAGATGACGAGTATCTGTGCCTGTATTTTTGACGGGTTCTGTGAATGTTTTCGCCTCGAAAAGCTTGTCATTATTCCAACGATGGCCGCCGGAAAAGAATTTCCCAAGTGTCGCCATCTGGAATCAGAGAGAGCCAGTATATGACGGTCCCCCTTGAGTACGAATTAGCATCTCGTAAATTTGTTGAATTTCTCGTCGATGCGCGGGATGCGTCAGGTCTATGGAGCACTCATGCCGCCTACACCATGACTCAAGGAGTTTTCCAAGTGTTCCGCAGGAGGTTGTGTTTGGCCCAAGCCATCCAATTTGCGGCCGTTCTGCCGGTAGGATTGCGGGCCCTTTTTACTGCAGATTGGGACGTCGAGGAAGAGATACGGTGCTTTGGTGACTGTGAAGCGATGCGACGCGAAGTCCGGGAACTACGAGCAGCCCATAATTTCTCCCCCGACTCTGCTATTCGGTCAGTAGCGGACTCTCTACGAAAGCATGTCGATGAAAAGGCTTTCGACGAATTGCTCGATCAACTGCCCAGGGGCGTCAAACACTTCTGGCAGTGCTGCTGAAGCTGCTCTGCCAAAGAAAAAGGATGCTCCTTACATCGTTCTTGCAAATGTACTGGCGAGAAAGGCCATTCCACGCTCAAACTCATCATCAATCGGTCGTACTCCCGAAATGCGCAAGCAATTCGAAAACTCTCCTCGCATTGAAAAGAGCTGACCTGGGGCGTAACAAAAGCCCGCCTCCTGAGCGACAGGATATAGTTTTGTTGTATCAATGTTGCCCGGCAGGCGAACCCACAACGTGAATCCACCATTGGGGTCGGAGCACGTTGTACCTTCTGGAAATTCGGACATTACGAACTCGCGCAGCCGTGAGAGATTGTTTTGGTAGATACTTCGGACTTTTCTTAAATACAGGTCGTGAGCGCGGCTCTGAAGATAGTCGGCCACGGCCATTTGAGTCACTGCCGGCGACGAAAAATTAAACGAGTATTTTTCGTCAGATACCTGAGCGTAAAACTTACCGGGCAAGATCCAGCCAGATCGTAAGCCCGGAGAAATGGTTTTGGAGAATGAGCTGCAATAAATCACAGAGTTCATCTCGTCAAATGCCTTGAGGGGGAGCGGACGGTTTGCGTCCCAATGCAAATCGCCGAACACATCATCTTCTATGACCGGAATGCCCTTTCCGTTTGCTATCCGTAGCATCTGGATTTTGTCTTGATCCGTCATTGTGTAACCCGTTGGGTTGCTGACATTGGCGGAAAGACAGAGCGCTTTGATTGCTGGGTTGGCTAAAGCTCTCTCCATAATATTCAGGTTCGGCCGACCATCCGAATCACAAGGTATTTCTTCGATGTTCAAGTTAAGAGCACTGATCGATTGGAGAATGCCTGGAGAGGACGGGACAAACACAGCGACAGTGTCTCCTTCTCGAGTCACCGCTCTTAGTGCCAATGCTAGTGCCTCTTGTGCGCCCCCAGTTGCAATGATCTCTGAAGAAGCACTTTTGATACCTAGCTTCGTCATTCGCTGCTCAATAGCGCGGAGGTACAGCGCATCACCGGGAAAAGAATAGCTGAGCGAATCCAGGGCGCGTCTTGATGCTCGCAGAAGCGACTTCTGAATCTGTCGGGTAGGAAGGTATGACTCGACCGGGGTTGTGCTGCTCAGCAGTATCGCTTGATCGTGCCTAAGGGTGAGTTTCAGGTGGTCCCTACTCTCTCGCTGCTTTCTCAGGCCGGGCGAATCAGACGACGTGTCAGCAGGATCAAGGCCAGTTTCGGCACCCGATTGAGTGACGAAATATCCCGCTCGATCTCTGCCGTGGACGAGCCCGCGACTTTCCAGCAAACGCAACGCGGTCACAACGGTGGTGATACTTGCATCCATTCTTGCCGAGAGAACGCGAATGCTGGGCAATCGATCCCCGGGACCGTAGCTTGAATTACTAATCCAGAGGGTTATTTTCTCAGCAATTACCTCATATTTTTTGTTCATTCATTTCGGCTCTTACCAGAACAATTTAAGCATCTTAGACCGAACCCACGTAGTCAGCAGAGTGCTTATGGCGGCCAATCTCTGATCCGTTAACTGTGACCAACAAGAGAAATTGTCATGTGGACCAAAATGACTTTTTCGCTTCTGTTTCAAAGTAGCCTGTGCAAAGGCCAAGGTCGCACTCCAGTCGCCTTAAGTATTCAGGTCCTCCACTATAAGCTATTTGTGATCGAATCCATTGACGATATCGGTGGCGATCATAGGCATACACGATTCTAGATAGCCATTTCACTCAAACACTCCCTCTATTTCAGCGATCGAAACACACTAGACGAGGTTTGATGACGAAAGGAGGTTCAGATCCGTGTTAAATGAGAAGCACAATTGGCAGGACCAGCGCCTCGGCATTGGTCATTGATGAGGTCGAGAATTTCGTCGGCACACTCTGTCCAAAACCAGTGATCTATCCCGTCAAGAGGCTTCAGCACAGCATTTGGTAGCCGTTTTGCAAGATCTTTTGCTGCATCAAAGCGAACAATTCGGTCATCGATTTTATGTAAGATCAACGTTGGATGTTTAACCTTCTCCAATTGAGCTCGCACATCTATCTCACGAATCGAAAGCATGATTTTGGAAATCTCGCCGGGCGAGGACGAGAGACGCATTGTTTTCGCCCACCAGTTGATGGATTGGATGCTTGAGCGTTGTGAGGGCGCAAACTCTTCTATGCTTTTCCCGCTCCCCCATTGCGAGACCAGTTGCTCCTGCCAGACGTCAAATTGTTGCGGTGTTAAAGCGGGTTTGTAATCTGGCGTCCGCATCCACTTGGCGGAAGAGCCGTATAAAATGAGTCGTTCGACGAGTTTCGGAAACCGGGCTGCAAACGTGATCGCTGCCGCTCCTCCTTCCGAGAATCCGAGAATGACGGCTTGTTTGAGGTGCAGTTTCGACATGATTGCATGCACATCAAGTGCGATGTCGTCGGGTGATGGCGCACTTGCTACGCGATCGGACATTCCACAGCCACGTTTATCAAAAAGAACCAGCCGGAACTGGTTTGCTAATTGCCGGTAAAAACGAGCCAGCTCTGGGTTTTCCCATATTTGCTCCAGGTGGGACATAAATCCGTTGATGACAATCAGAGTGCGGCTCTCAGTACCTAACGTTTGGTAGGCCAAGAACACACCATTTGATTGCAGGTAGTGGGTCTCTGGAACGGCAGCTGCGAAATTGTCTTTATTGCTGGCACGCGGCGCCTGACCCAATTTCAAGATTAACCGGGCTAAGTCATTTGATGGCGCAATGCCAAGCTGTTCGTGGAGCCTTCGTTTGAATGCTTCGTAAAGACGCTCCGCCTCATAGAGCTGGTTTTTCTCTATCAGTGCTTCGATAATCTGGCGTACGACGCACTCGTTGTATTCATCCAGGCTGTACCACAGTCTCAGTAACTGCAAGGTCACGTCTATCTTGCCAAGGCTGCGGTGAATATCCGTTTGTTGCTCTAAAAGCTTGCACCTCCACCGCATCACTGACTCACGCATCGCGTAACACCAATCCGCCATTCCGTCACAATCTGCGAATTGAAAACCCTCGAGAAAATCCCCGGAACACAGCCTTTCGATCTCTTCAAAAGAAAGAATGGGAGCGTGCTTTGCACTGCTGGCGGAGAGACTCTTCAAGTGACCAATGTCACAGGCTGATGCTATTGAATCATCAATTTTTATTACATCGGCATGGGCAACCAAAGCGTTCCGACCTAACCGTTGCCTGAGTTCATAAATCGCGTTGCGCAATAATTTTCGAGAATCCACAGCATCAGGCCATAGCAGCATTGCCAGCCGATCTCTGGGATGGCTGCGAGGATTCGTAACCAAAAAGGCAAGTAGCTCGATACTTTTCTTCCGCAAATGCAGGGCGTCGTTCTGGCCGAAGCCAATTTCGGGCGAGCCAAGCAATTGAATGACTGGAATACTCATGGTGTAAGTCGCATTCGATTTCTTCTGCAAACCGGTTATCTCTAAGCCTATACAGTCTCGGTGAAGTCCGCGACTACATGAATTCCTAAAACTGACTCCGACTGAGACGATCCGGAGACGCCGATCTGAGAAGTTTCTGGCAATCCCACACTTACTTCTGTTTGGAGAAGGTAATGCTTAGAGAACTTCGAGAAGACGTCATCGCTTGGTGTGATGAAAATGTTTCGTTGGAAAAAGCAGCTCAGCTCGATGCCGGCGAATGCCCGATATCCCTTTACAAACAATTAGCCGAATGTGGCTGGCTAACGTTTGCCGATATTACCGAAGCCCCGGATAACCTTTTTCGCTTGGCTGAGGTGTGCAAAATTGTGAACAGCTATTCCGGCGTCCTGGGTAACATGATCTGCGTAAATGCGGCATGCGCCATGATGTTGGGAAGGTATGGAGCAGGTGATCACAAAAAGCTTGCATCTTCGCTTCTGACTGGTCAGAAACTCTCCGCGTTTGCTTTAACAGAGCCGCAGGCCGGGACAGATGTTCAAGGTCTGTGCGCTTCAGCCTATCGGGATGGTGATCACTGGCAAGTAAATGGTGAGAAGTACCTGACGACAGGAGCTGAGGTCGCCGATGTTTTGCTAATCGTGACACGCTCGGACCCGGAAGTGCCAATGAATCGAGGCACCTCTCTAATAGCCATTCCAAAGGATGCACCAGGGCTTGATATCAAACCTATCCCGAAGATGGCGGTTAATGGATACGCCAGCTGTCACATTACGCTCAAAAATGTAAGAGTCCCAATCGACGCCGCAGTCGGAGGCGCAAACGTAGCCTGGGATGCCCTTGCGCTTGGCGGCGCAATCGAACGTCTTTTAGTCGCAGCGTGTTGTGTTGGTTTAAGCCGGACTATTGGCGAGTACCTGCACGGCTATGCCAAAGAACGTCAAATCGCTGGCCATGCCATGTACAACATGACAAACATTAGCCATCAAATCGTCGACATCGCTATTCAGGTTCGGGCTGCGGATGCCTTAGTGAACGAGGCGATTAAGTCCTTCTTGAGTGGCGGCAATCCTACAAACGCAATTGCGGCTGCAAAATCGTTCGCCGCCACTATGCAACAAGAAGTCAGTATGAGCGCAATGAAGATTATGGGCGGCAGGGCCTATCTGTTGTCATACCCAGTTGAGCGCTGGCTGCGGGAAGGCTTGCTCGCTCTCTGGGCCGGTGGAACAAATGAGCTGCAAAAAAACCTGATGGCGCGAAGCCCCTTCGAGCGATAGTTTGCAGACGCCTGGAACCAATTTACCTCTTGGGTAATGGCGGCCATTGAGCCCTCAAGGCAACAATCAACGTCACGAGCCTGATTGTGCTCGTGAACGCGTGCCATTTTTGCACTAAGCTTATACTACACATATGTAGTAGATTGAGAGGCAACGATGAAAGTTATAGACGTATGGTCTCAAATACAGACAGAGCGAATGGCCAAAGAGCCTTGGCTAGAACCGCTTCTGAAGTGGACAGGTCAGACGGACTCGCTGGTCATACCTTCCGTTGACTCTACTCTTGAGGCAATGAACGAGGCTGGGGTCGACATTTCGATCCTATCGGCCTGGCACGGCCCCGGCGGATCTTTAATCAGCAACCAGGAAGTGGCCACTCAGATTGATCAGGCACCTGAGAGATTCCGCGGCCTCGTGTCAGTTGACCTCAATCGCCCGATGGAAGCCGTTCGGGAAATACGTCGCTGGGTGGATAACGACCGATTTGTGGGGGTTCGAGTCGTACCTTGGCTATGGGATCTGCCACCCAATGACCGAAAGTACTACCCGATTTACACCGCCTGCGTTGATCTTGGCGTGCCTTTCTGCACGCAAATTGGGCATACAGGCCCCCTACTTCGTTCCGAAACAGGAAGGCCCATTCCCTATCTTGAAGATGTCCTGCTCGATTTCCCTGAACTTAAGGTTGTCGGTGGGCACGTTGGCTTTCCATGGATCGACGAATTAATTTCGCTCACCATCAAGTTCCCAAATTTCTACGTGGATACGTCCGCTTACGCTTTACATCGCTTGCCAACGAGTTTTGTCGATTTCCTCAAAGGGATGGGGTCAAAACGGGTGATGTTCGGAACAAATTGGCCGATGCTCTCACCCGCCCAATGCTTGAAGCATCTTGAAAGTCTTGGCTTGTCGGAAGAACAGAGAAGCAACTTTCTGGGAAACAATGCCATGAGAGTCTTCGTTCTATAAATTTCCAATGCGCCTAGAGCAGGCTCATTCAGTTCGCGACA
Organism: Marinobacter sp. CHS3-4; assembly: GCF_030053415.1. GTDB lineage: Bacteria > Pseudomonadota > Gammaproteobacteria > Pseudomonadales > Oleiphilaceae > Marinobacter. Next base: position 207,337 of record NZ_JASGBJ010000002.1, on the reverse strand, counting down.
GAGCATCAGCGATGCCATAAAGATCAATAACTTACCCTCCTCAACAAATTCGAGGCAATAAACGAATGCCCTCGATCGATGATGCACGATTTCCCGTCACTTCGGCTGCCATGTTGGTGACAACATCAACAAAGTCACGATCCATTCCCAGGGCAAACAAAGGCACGAGGACAGGCCCCATGAATCGCGCCTTCAGCTTGAATTCCCACCAAACAGAGACATCACAGCCGCCGTCCTCAGGATTAAGAAACCAACCTCCCCTCATCTCAGAGACTGGCATCGGGAAGTCCGGATCATCGGCATTGAATAGCAGCATGAACGATTTTCCCTCGTCAACGTCAATCACCTCCTCGGTCCATGAATTGCCTTTTTGGTCCTCGCAACGCCTGACCACACCAATGGCTGGATCTTCATCGTTTACAACGCTCGACGATTTCACCATAGCGCTAAACCGGTCAATGCTTTTCAAATCCCAAATTACGTCCCACATTCTGCTAGCCGCTAGCGGCGACGATACCGTCAGGCAGTAACGGTAAACCTGTTTCCCCGTCACTTTGTACAGCAGATGAAGCCCCAAAAGTTGTGTCACTCCGAAGAGCGTAACGGCACACGCCACAGCACCGATAATTGTCGCGCCTGTTGCCGGAAGAACATCTCGAAAAGCGATGAGAATGACCACGGATGCAATCACCCATATAAAGTCCGCAATCGATGCCATCAGAGCCCGCCAGCCCATCATTTTTGTTCTCGACACCTGATGGAGCAAATCGAGAGCGAAAATAACTAGACCGCCTCCCAGCGCAACCAACCAGCCCGAACCAATTCCTCCCAAAAGCTGTGCGAATGTGCTCGGATAGGCCAATAGAGCTATGCCCGAAATTCCGGAGAAAAACGCGTTGGCGCCAAGCGCCGTTCGAAGCACCAAAGAATTCATAGATGACCTCCCGGATCATGGTTGAGAACGGATATTTTGCATCGTGCTGTGACATAAGGGCCTTCTATGCCCTACACATATGTAGTTAAATGACTCACCCTTGGCAGATTCGGCAAAGGAAAATATGACAGCGTCAGAAAAGCGATTGTATTTTCTCATCCAGCTCACAGCGCATCGGCTTAAAAAGCATGCGGATGCTGCCCTAACTGAGGCTGCAGAGCTGACAACCGCGCAGGCGGCTGCCCTATCGGTAGTCGCCAGGCACGAACCGGTCTCTCAACGATTCATAGCCAACGAGCTTTCTCAACGCGAAAGTGCCGTCATGACAATGACAACTCGCCTTCAAAAAGCTGACTATGTCGCAAAACGACGATCCGCAACCGATGGAAGGGCCTGGGATCTCACCATCACCGAAGAAGGCAAGGCTGCTCTGAGCAAAATGGAGCGCCCGTTTGCCGCCATTAACGAATTGATCGACCAAAGACTGGGGTCAGACGGAGTCGATCAACTCTCAGAACACTTACTGAACCTCCTCACCGCCTTGAATGACTGATGGCGGGGCTTTCCACAACCTGACTCTTTTTCTATGCTCGCATCAGGCAATCCCTGCGGCGATTACCTCCTGGGTAAAATGACGACTATTTTTTGGCCAGCTGGGATTAACAAGATATGCCCTACAAAAAGGTGACCTTGTATGAGTTTGGGGGGCCGGATGTTCTAAAGGTTGAAAACATTGCGGAGATTCCAGAGCCGGGGTCTGGCGAGGCCCGCGTAAAAGTTCTGGCATGCAGCGCCGCTTATACAGACACGTTGATAAGACGCGGCATCTATCCGGACGTGAAGCAAAAGCCCCCTATTACGCTGGGCTACGACATGATTGGGGTTGTCGATAAAGTGGGTGGCGGCGTAGACAATCTTGCCGAAGGCGATAAGGTTGCCGAACTGACTATCCTGGGCGCTTATTCGGAGTACATGATTCTCGACGCCAAACAACTGGTTCGGGTTCCAGACGGCCTTGACGACGTTGACGCCCTGTCTCTGATCCTAAGCTACGTAACCGCCTTTCAAATGCTGACCCGGTTGGCCAAAGTCCAGGCGGGCGACAGTGTCCTCATCCACGGTGCCGGAGGTGCTGTCGGAAACGCACTGGTGCGACTTGGAGCGGCAATGAAGCTGAAGATGTACGGGACAGCCTCAGGTTCGCATCACGATCGCCTGCGGGACCTGGGTTGCGAGCCAATCGACTATAAGAAGGAGGACTTTGTTCTCCGGATGAAGTCTTACGCCCCAAAGGGTGTCAACGCGGTATTCGACGCCATGGGCACAGACCACTTCAAGCGCTCCCTTAAAGTGATCGCAAACCATGGGACGCTTGTTGCCTACGGCTCATACAATTCAACCTCGTCGGCCGATTTAATAAAAGACTTCTTACGAGTCAGTTTGTGGGACTTGTTGCCATGGCTGCCCTCCACTGCGTTTTATTCCATTGGCGCCTGGCATAGGAAGCACCACGACTGGTTTAAAGAAGATCTATTGACCCTTTTCCAATGGCTTTCCGAGGGAAAGATCAGCCCTGAAGTCAGCCATAGAATGAAGCTGGAAGAGGGTTTGAAGGCTCATGAGCTTCTGGACAGTGGCCAGGCTAAAGGCAAAGTTGTGCTAATGATTGGGGGCCAATGAAGATAAAAAGGCTCAGTGGCTGAGTTCGAGGTGCAATCTGTAAATTCTTTGGCGTGAAAGGCGAAAAATGTTGTTTCCATTGTCAGTCACCATATTCATGGTCACTAACGACAAAAAAAAAGGTGGAGCATCATGTTGCCAATTACTATTCAAGACAACGAGAACCTTCTGACTCTGAACGTCAAAGATTCCCCCATTTACAAAGATATTCTGGTTCCGGGCGTTGATGTACAGCCCCTATTCCTGGACCCAACAAACGGAGTATGGACACTGCGCGTTTGGTTTGCGCCTGGCGTTATTCTGCCAACGCACTATCACACTGGCACGGTTCACCTCTGGACCCTGTCTGGACGTTGGAATTACGTTGAGCATCCTGACCAGCCCCAAACTGCCGGAAGCTATCTGTTCGAGCCGGGCGGAAGCGTACACACTTTCTCAGTTCCTGCAGATAACAAAGAACCCACCGAGACTCTGATGATTGTTCAGGGCGCCAACATCAACTTTGATGAGAACGGCGAGTACCACAGCACGATGGATGCAAGCTCAATTATTGCCATGATTGAAGAAGCCATCAAAGAGCGCGGACTTGAGCCAGCTGTGTACATTCGTGCGCCTCAGGTGGGTCACGCGAATAAGCTCTAACTAGCGATTTCCGAGCCCAATAACCTTTATTACAACTTTTTCATAGGGGCCGAGTTAGTCGGCCCCTTTTTAAAGGATTCCGGGAGAGCGATTATATGACAATTCAGCCCTGGCTAAATAATTACCCTGAAAACGTCCCCCACACTATCGACGCTGATAAGTATGAATCGGTAACTCAGCTGTTCGAGTCATCGGTTGAGCAGTATCCAGACCATGTCGCTCTCGAATGTTTCGGCGCGACTATGACTTACAAGCAGCTTGATGACGCCGGCAACGCGGTCGCCGCGTTTTTGCAGAAAGAGTGTGGCGTGAAAAAAGGTGACCGTGTCGCAATCATGTTACCAAACCTCTTTGCTTATCCGATTGCGATGCTGGGCATCCTGAAAACCGGCGCAATTCAGGTCAATGTTAACCCGCTGTACACGCCCAGAGAACTGGAACACCAGCTGAACGACTCTGGGTCCCAACACATCTTTATCTATACCGGTTCCACCGCTGCCCTCGCAGCTGTGCGCGAAAAAACAGAGATCCAGAATGTCATCACGGTTGGTCCAGGGGATGGCGTTAACCCAGACATCCCTGCCCCGCCCTTGGCGGACAACCTGGGAGACACCCTGAAACTCGCCGATGTATTGAGCAAATATGAAGGGGCTTCGCCTGAAGCCGTTGAGATTCATGGCGAAGATGTTCTCTTTCTTCAATACACCGGCGGCACTACGGGTCCTTCAAAAGGCGCAACGCTGACTCACCGCAATCTGATTGCCAACACCGAGCAGTTCAAGGCCTTCGTACCCGACGCAAACGAGCCAGGCAAAGAGATTTTGATTCTCGCACTGCCGATGTATCACATCTTTGGCCTGATGATTTACGTCGCATATGCGGCGATTGGCTCAAAGGCCATTCTGATCCCGAACCCTCGAGACATGGATAGCTTTATCAATACCATCAAAAACGCCAAGTTCTCGATTATGGGCGGCGTGAACACCTTATTCGCCGGTATGACCATGCATCCTGAATTCGAGAACGTAGATTTCTCGGCTTACAAGGTTGCATTTGGCGGCGGTTCAAAGATCTTTGCCAGCACCTCAGAACGTTGGAAGAAATTCGCAGGCAACGACATTCTTGAAGGGTTTGGTCTGTCTGAAACCGCGCCAATCCTGACCCTTAATCTGATGGGCGAAAAGAGTTTCAGTGGCACGGTTGGCTACCCCGTCCCTTCAACTGACGTGAAGATTCTTGGTGAAAACGGAGAAATTCAACCCGCCGGCGAGCCGGGCGAAATTTGCGCCAAGGGCCCGCAGGTGATGAAGGGATACTGGAACCGGCCGGATGCCAACGCTGAGTCTTTCACCAGCGACGGGTACTTCCGCACAGGCGATGTTGCCGTAATGCACGAAAACGGTCAGTTCGAAATCGTTGACCGCAAGAAGGATATGTTGATTGTTTCAGGCTTCAACGTTTATCCGAATGAAGTCGAAAGCGTAGCTTGTGAATTGGAGGCTATTGCCGAGGCCGCCTGTGTCGGCGCCCCAGACGAGAAAACGGGCGAGCGGGTAAAACTGTACGTTGCGCCTTCCGGCAAAGGTGACCTTGATGTTGACGCTGTTACCGAGTACTGCCGAGCGAACCTGGCGGCTTACAAGGTGCCCAAAGAAGTCATCGTTCTGGACGAGTTACCAAAGTCCAACGTCGGCAAAATACTGCGCCGCGAATTGCGCTAACAGATAAGTTAAGGATTTGATCATGAGTACGTCAACTCTTCCCAAGGGCAGCAAAGGGCAAACGCCTGAGCTTCCAAAGAAAGTGTTTATCACCGGTGCTTCCGGCTTTATTGGTCGGAAGCTCTATGAACGGTACCAGGACCTGGGCTGCGAAGTTCGCGGTATGGACCTGGTCGCGGATGAATCCCGCAACGTCATCGCCGGCGATTTAACCAAGCCAGAAGCCTGGAGGGATCACGCCAAGGGATGCGATCTGTTTCTGAACATTGCCTCTCTGGTTTCCCTTGCCGGTGACTGGCAAGCCTATAAGGACGTGTCACTTGCAGGTGTCCGAAATTCTCTGGACGTTGCCATTGCCGGCGGTGCAAAGCGTTTTGTTCACTACTCTTCCATCGCTGCAATGGGCTGGGACTACGAGCCGGGCGCAGATGAAAGGGCACCCGTAGCCATCGGTGAAGAATACCGATATGGCGTCGCCAAAGGCGCATCCGAGCACGCCGTCCTTGCCGCTCATGCCGCTGGTGAAATCGACTGCACGATCATACGACCCGGCGATGTGTACGGACCCGGGTCACGGCCCTGGCTGATCGTGCCGTTGGAAATGGCTCGTGCTGGAAAATTGATCCTGCCGAATGGCGGTAAAGGCATCTTCACACCGGTCTATATTGATGACCTGGTCGATGGCACTGTTCTGGCCGCAGGATTGGAGAGCGGGAGTGGCCGCATTTTCATTCTCTGGGGAGATGAAGAAGTCACCTGTCGCGAGTTTTTCTCTAACCACTGGCGCTGGGCCGGTAAGAAAGGAAACCCGCCAAGCATGCCTTTGAGTGCCGCGTTCAAGCTAACAGATGGAATCTGGTGGGTGAATCGCAAACTCAACAGGCCGAATGAAACCACGTCGGACGTCATGCGCATGTGGGCCCGCAAAGGCGGTTATTCGATCGAGAATGCCCGTAAACAGCTTGGGTGGGAGCCGAAGGTCAGGCTCAAAGACGGTCTTGAGCGTTCAGAAGAATGGCTTAAAGAAATCGGCGAAATCGGATAAGAGAAAGAAGAGTGAGGAATTGAGGGGGAGCGTTAGCTCCCCCTCTGCCGTTTAGAGGGATTGTTGCTTCCTTCAATACGACAATGTTTAAGCAATTCTAGAACTTTGGACTATGACCAGTTTCAATCACGAATTAACACAGACCTGGTTTCTGCCTGTGCTTTTTGCCTTGTACAGCGCCATGTCTGCGTCCGCAAACAAGGACTCAAGGTTGATCTGACCGGCATGTGTCGCCACCCCAAAACTGGACGTAATCGAAATCGATTGGTTTTTGAAAGTGACTTGCGAGCTTGCCACCGTCGATCGGATTCTCTCGGCAACAGCGCTGGCGCTTGCAGCATCGGTCTCGGGCAGAACCAGCGCAAACTCTTCTCCGCCCAGTCGCGCGCAAACATCCCCCTCTCGAGACTCCCTCTTTAACGACTCACTGAAGGCCCTGAGCACTGAATCACCCGCATCATGCCCGTGCCGGTCGTTGATTTTTTTGAAGTGGTCGATATCGGCAACGATGACACTCACCTTTCTGTCGTGGCGACTGGCCTGATTCAGTGTCACATCCATTGACAGCGTCAAGCCACGTCGATTATGGAGCCCAGTGAGAGGGTCCATCAGGGCGAATTCAGTCAGCTTTTGCCGATCACGAACCAGTACAGAACTCAAATAGCCAATCCCAACCAGAACAAAACCCGAAGTCGTTGCCATAAAGAGGATGGCAAATCCCTGCTCGAAGTTATCCCTGAAGACCACCTGGTAGATCTGAAAAGGAGCTGCGATCCCCACCAGCAGTGCGGCAAAGCCAATGATCGAGTGACCGAGATTGTTCTCGACGGCGGCTCGTTTAAACGAAATCACAGAAATTATGCTGTAGGAAACCATGCTTGCTCCGGAGGCAAGCAGCAACAGGTCCAGATTACTGCTGATAAAGAAAGCCAACAGGCCAACTGCAAGGTGCACAACGATCGCTACCACCCTGCAACACAGCCGTTCTCGTTGCGAAAGAACCGCCATCACCAGAATGCCAGTGACACCGACGTACAGGAAAACGGAAAGACGAAAGTCAGAGACAACACCCAGAGTCTCTTTGATCCAGAGAACACCCCACCCCACGAGCGCGCATAGGAAATATATCCAGTAGAATCTCGACGATTCCGCATCAAATTCGTCTGATCTGATTTTGCGACTGATGATGAGAAATGACAGGACAGCCGTGAACATCAGCACGAAAAGCGCATTAACGAGCAGGCTTGAGTCCAACGTCTTGTCAATCACTCAGTTGCAACCCCATTGCCCAGAAATCAATTTCCAACCGGGTTGCATCCCGAAATATCTTTGTCAGCTGTTGAAAGCCGGATTCCGAAACGTCAGCAAGGTGTTTATCGAGCCAGTTCAGCTCTGCGCGCATGGCTTCCTGAAATTCATCGCTCTCATACATCGCAATCCAGGCATTGTAGGGATTCTTTTCGCCGCGAACGGTTTCAGACCGACTATTAAGCCAGTTCGCTACCTCTCCATAACCCACCATACAGGGCGAGAGAGCAACATGAAGATTCAGCAGATCACCGCGACTGCCCGCGTCCAACACGTAGCGAGTATACGCCATGGAGGCTCGGGACTCATCGAGGTTGGCAAGCTCCCCTTCCGAAATGCCCCACTCTTGTTGAATATAGGCTCGCCAATCATCAGGGCAGCTGGCTTTCAGGTCTTCGAATTTAAAAGGCATGGCTTGTCCAAGCGTGATGAATAGAAAGAATCAATGGCTAGAGAAGCGGGAAACCCCACTTCTCCAGTGTAGCCAATTACTTTCTTTCTATGAGTCAAAGGATGTGCTTTTCGAGCTCCTCCATTGAGCACATCAAAGCCACCGCCAGACGTTGCACATGAGGCACCCGGTCCCGACACGCAACGATGCCGAAGTTCAGGTGATCCTCGTGACTCACACACGTGAAGTTCAGGGGCAGCCCAGGCATGATCAGGCTGACCGGGAAAACGTGGAGAAGCTTCGCGCCATCCAGGTATTTCGGCTCTCTCAATCCCGGTACGTTTGATATGGTCGTATTGAACAGATGCTTCGGCGACTTGTTCAACCCAAGCATTACCGTCGATAGGAAGGGCCCGGTTGAGAATAAGGAGTAGGCATTCACTGCATTGGGTGATAGCTCACTCAACATGGACTTGCCCGCCTTCGTCGATTGCTTAACGTATTGAAGACGCATAGCCGGGTCCGCCACATTGGTACCCAGACTTCCGTACATAATGGTTACCTGGTTGCCAATCGACGTATCACCCGGTTTGCGAGTCGACACTGGCAAGGCAGCCGTCAGCGAGTCTTCGGGCAGCGCATTGGCATCAATCAAATATTCACGCAAAGCACCACCCACAATAGCCAGGACCACATCGTTGACAGTAGCTTCCGCCTTTTTTGCCAACTTCTTCAGGCGGTCCAACTCAATACTCTGAGTAGCAACTCGACGGTGCGGACCAATTCGACCGTTCAGTATGCAATCCGGTGTCGCTTTGAAGGTGGTCAGGCCAGAAGACGAATGACTCCGTAGCTTTTGGGAAGCTGAAAATCCTTCCTTGACCTCATTAACGACTTTCTTAACGTCATCCATCGTTGGCATTTCCGCGTCCATGATGGATTTAGGGGCAACTTTCTTCTCTCCACCATCGTGCTGCTTCTTTGCCCAAATCGGCGTTGTCAGTGATTCAATATCGCTGGATAGACTATTAACAACCAGGCTGCTGCCGCTTACACCATCCACCAACGAATGGTGAATCTTCACATAAACAGCAAACCGGCTTTCGCAAAGTCCATCGATCATATGGACTTCCCATAACGGCTTTTCCAGGTCCATTTTTTGCTCATGCAGCCATGCGATCATCTGCCCGAGTTCCCGCTCGCCACCGGGCGATGGCAATGACCAGTGACGCAGGTGGTACTCAAGATCCAACGAATAGATTTCACGGGTTACCGGCCTGAGCTGCCATCGGGTTGGCCTGGTCAGTACCTGATTCCAGGGATACTCTACCCTCGGCTCTTCTCGCCAACGTTCGATGAGCTCATTGATAAATGTTTTGCGGTCATCCTTGTCCAGTGATTCCGGGTACTCGAAGGTCATCAAAGCCGCAATGTGCATGGGCATGTTCTTACCATCCAGCTGAAGCGAGGCGGCGTCTAACAGTGGCATTTTTCTGAGCGTCATTTTGCAGCCTCCTTTCTTGCTTCTGAAGGTTTGTTTTTTGGTTCAATGTCGGCAAGTCGTTCCTCTAGCTCGCACAGGGCATCCTCCATACCAACCGCCAACTTTTGCATGTGCGGTACGGTATCGCGGCAGGCAGTGATTCCCAGATTCAGAGTTCCTGCATGGCTGTAGAAGGTGAAGCTAACGGCCATACCGGGGAACACAATATTGGCCGGGTAAACATTAACCAGGCGTGCGCCACGCAGATACTTATCACTCTTACCACCGGGCACGTTGGAAACGACGGTATTGAAGAGAGGAGATCTCTTACCCGATTGGCCTGTCATCATCCGGATAATATGGGTGCCCATGCTGGCCATTGAGTAGGGAACACGCATTTCCGGTGACAGACCCAAGACCTGTTCCTTTGCGGACTCAGTGGATTCGCTGATCTTTTCCAGACGAACCACCGGATCGGCAATATTGGTGCCCATAATGCTGAAAATCATGCCAATCGCATTACCGGCACTCTTATCCTCTTCCGCACGCAGAGAAATGGGAATGGCAGCCGTCAGGCTCTCGGAAGGCAGCGCAGTAATGCTGTGCAAGTACTTTCGCAGGGTGCCGCCCACCAGGCATAGAACTACATCATTGATGGTTACGCCGCCTTTCTTTGCAACCGCTTTGATTCGATCCAACTCAAAGCTCTGCGTAGCAAACCGACGCTGTGCGCCAATCAAGCCATTCAGCGGTGTGTTTGGTGTTGAACGGAAGGTTGTCAGATCGTCTCTTCTGGTAAACAGACGCACAACATTTCTAACCGTCTTAAATGCCGCCTCTGGAGTCGGGATGCCAAGCGGCACCTTACTGAAAGGCTTGGGCGGGGCTTGATGAATCCAGAAAGGAGGTGTCTTTTTGTCCGACGCCTTGTCTGAGAGACCATTCATCAGCAAAGAACTGGCGCTGACGCCATCCACGATCGAATGGTGGATTTTCATGTATATCGCAAACTGGTTGTCTGCCAAACCTTCAATAATGAAGCATTCCCACAGCAGCTTGCGGAAATCCATCGGCTGGCTGTGCAAACGGGCAACCAGCTGCCCCAGCTCGCGCTGCCCACCGGGCTTGGGCAAATACAAATGGCGAACGTGGTATTCAAGATCAGGGTCATGGCTTGTTTTCACGCTTGGGGCTAATTGCCAGCGTGAAGGCGACACCAGCTTCTGGTTCCAGGGTGCCTGGATCCGAGTCTCGTTTCGCCAATCCTCAACCAGTTTCGCAATAAAGTTGCGACCAGCCTTTTCAGGCAATTCGAACACCATTAAACCCGCCACATGCATCGGGGTGTTCGGCGTTTCCATCTGAACGAAAGCTGCATCCATAGGCAGCATTTTTTTTGCAAAGCTCATGATTCTGTACCGCGCTTTTGATTGTTATTACCGAGGTGCTCCCCGATGAAAGTGCATATCTGCTGTCTGGCCTCAGAGGCTTCAGCAAACCAGTCTTCCAGCAGCGGGAACGCGTGGGGTAAGTGTGGCCAGATGGCCAGTTCGGTTCTGACGCCAGCAGCACTTAACCGATTTCCAAAGGCAATGCTGTCGTCCCTTAAAATTTCGTCTTCACTCGCAAATACCAGCATCGGAATAAGCCCCTTGCAGTCTCCGTACAGCGGAGACACCTCCGGATCCGTGGCATCAGCACCCCCGAGATACCAGCTCAACGCGACAGAGAGAGAGGCGACTGGCAGCATCGCCTCCCGCCTCGCATTCAGGGATCTCGCAGGGAAGCCATGCTGCCGACTGAGGTCCAGCGCGGGAGAAACGGCAACCGCGCAGGAAGGCATGGGCAATCCCTTGCGACGAATTCGATAAAGCAGGCTCACCGTCAGGTTGCCACCGGCAGACTCACCGCCGATGACAATCGAAGAGGCTGGTACCCCGCTCTCAAGCAGTAATCGGTAAGCGGCTTCACAGTCATCAAGCCCTGCCGGATAAGGATGTGCAGGCGCAAGGCGATAATCTGGAACAAACGCGCTTGCTGATAGGTCATCACAAAGCCTGCGCGCAAACTTGAGGTGACCTTCTGGCATGGCTGGCAAGAAGAAAGCTCCGCCATGGAGCCAGAGAACGACCGGCGCCTCCCCTCCCGAAAATGGTTTTCCGAGGACATGGCCAGGAATGCGAGCGCCGTTTTCACCCCAGAAATCGTATTCGCAGTCGGCAATGCCCTCTTTCGGGAATCGGCCTGCAAACAGTGTCTGACCCCAAGCTATACGCTTTTCTTTACCTGCCATGATGAACGCCAGCAAGGGTCGCAAGATCAAGCGGACAAGAATAACCGCCCACCTTGATTTCAATGAGAGCCTTAAATAGCTTTTTGAAAATCGTGTTGAGAGGTTGCTGCTGTCCATTCGGTGTGTCCCGTGTCATGAATTTCCATCACACGATCATGCCGAAATTCACAACAACCCGGATTCTCATCATGTGTCAGCTTCTTGCCATTTCATGACATCGACATGTCGAACAGCCAGAAATAAAAAGGCCACCCCCGGGGAGAGGGTGGCGAAAGGTCTGGAAACTCTCTCTAGGCTGAGAGGCCAAATCGTTTCCAGAGGAAGACCTGGGGTCTTAATCAGTGCGTGGCATTCGCTTCCTGAAAGCTCGGAGCGTTGCCTGAATATTGCTTTTCCTCGTTGGTGGTTGCGTCCGCAACTGCTTTTGGCGCTTTTCGGTCACGGAACAACAACGCTGCGATCGCCGGCAACAATAGGATTGCTCCGAACAGATTCACCAGGAACATAAACGCCAGCAAGATGCCCATGTCTGCCTGGAACTTGAGCGCTGAGACGTACCAGGTCGCTACAGACACTGTCATGGTGAGAGCGGTGAACGCAGAGGCTGTGCCGCGTTGCTTGAGTGCCTCGTAAAATGACTGCTGGACGCTCGCACCACGGTCGAGCTCGGACTTCATGCGCTCGAACAGATAGATGCCGTAGTCGATACCACTACCCACGCCCAGTGCAATGACCGGCAGAGTGTTTACCTTTAGGCCAATGCCCAGCAGTGACATGAAGGCGTTACACAACAGGGTAACCAGCGCCAGTGGCAGAATGATGCACAGACTGATTTTCAAGCTGCGGAACATGGCCAGACACAGCAACGTTACGGCCATGAACAGCGCGCCGTTAACCCACGGGTTTGCAGCTGTCACGGCCTCGTTGGTGGCCGCCATAACACCCACGTTGCCCGATGCCAGGCGGTAGGTCAGCTCATCGTTGTCATACACAGACTTGAAAGATTTCACTGCGGCAACGATCGTCGAGATGGTCTCGGCCTTGTGATCGGTCAGGAAGACCGAGATGGCCATGGCGTCGCAATCGGCATTCATCATGGTGCTGCCATTACGTGTCGCGAACGCGACACCCTGCGCCACCTGGGCTTTGTTACCCGGCACCACATGCCACTTCGGGCTGGTTTCTGCGTAATTCTGAGTCACTCCCTTCACGAAACCGGGCAGCGCGCCGATGGATGCCACACCCGGCTGCTGGCGCAGGAAAAGCTCAAATTCTTCAACCTGCTGCATGATGTTTGGCTGCACGCACGGCATGTTGTCGCCCTTGGCTTCAACAATAACCTGCAAGACATCAACGCCGACCGAATACTGGGAAGTTACCGCACGAACGTCCTGGTTGTAGCGCGCATCGTCGCGCAATTCGGGCACACCGTCACCGAGGTCACCCACGTGCATCTTGTCAGCCTGATAGATGCCGTAGCCGGTCAGGGCCAGAGCGCAAAAGACCGGGATATAGGCCTTTGGAGTCGTAGCCAGCACACTGAGCTTTTCCCAGAACCAGTAGTGAGAACCTTTGCTGGTAAGACGGTCCAGAGCATGCTCGTCCATCTTCGTCATCGAAAGCATCGGAGGCAGCAACAAGGAGTTGGTCAGAATCATCACGCCAACACCCAGAGTTGCGGTAATGGCCAGTTCGTGCACCATCTGAATATCCACGAAGGCGATAACGAGGAAGCCAAGAACGTTGGCCGCAAGGGCTACCACGCTCGGGATCATCAGCTGCGCCAGGCTGTCTTCAGCGGCAGTGCGAATGTCAGCACCCTGAACTACATCCAGCTTCCAGGCATTGCACATCTGAACCGCGTGGGAAACCGCGATCGCAAAGATCAGGAAAGGCACCAGGATCGACATCGGGTCCAGGCTCATGCCAATCAATGGCAGCAAGCCCAGCAGCCAGACCACCGGAACGGCAGCGGTAACCAGCGTAAGCGCGGTCAGGCGCTTTGAACGGGTGTACCAGTACAGCAGCAGCGCGATAATCACAAAAGCCACCGCAAAGAACACCAGAACTCCCTGGGCACCGTTGGCAATATCGCCAATCGCTTTGGAGAAACCGATGATGTTTACCGTGACGTTTTCGGTTTCAAGCTCTGAGCGGATGTTTTCCAGCTTGTTAGCGACTTCCTGTAGATCAATCTTCTCGCCGGTTGTGGGATCTACCTCTTGCAGAGTGGCGACCACCATGGCGGACCGGAGATCGTTGGAAACAATCTGCCCTACCCAGTTTGATTTGAGCGTGCGCTCACGGATTTCCTTGAGCTCTTCCTCGGTTCCCGAGTAATCCGCTTCAATCAGGTTGCCACCCGTAAAGCCCTCTTCAACGACTTCCGAGTATCGGGCATTCGGTGTAAACATCGAGGTGACCGAACTACGCTCGACGCCGTCAAGGTAGAAGACAGACTCGGTGGCCTTTTTCAGCGACGCGAGAAATTCCTTCTCAAAGACCGAGCCCTCTTCGTTGCGCAAAGACACCATGATCCGGTTGGCGCCAACGAATTCGCCCTGGTAGTCCAGGAACGCTGACATGTATTCGTGGCTTAACGGAATCATCTTCATGAAACCGGCTTCAATGCGAAGCTTACTGGCGGAATAACCCAGGCCCAGTGTCAGTAGCGCCATGAACACCAGCAGAATCTTGCGATGACGCAGGATCACCTGGGCCATCTTGCGGGTAATACCGCCTTGTTGATTGGTTGTCGTAGTCATTGTTTTATTCTCCCTGCTCCTGCCACAAACGGATGCCGGCAGTGCTGCCCACCAGCAGCTCACCGTTCACGCGGGCAACCGCAGTAATATCGCCAGGTACCCCTGTGCGGGTTGCCGGAGCAAATGTCTTGCCGTCGTCTTCACTGACCAGAACCTGGCCACCATTGCCAAACACCAAAATGTCTCCGTTGCTGTTGGTCTCGTGGGCATTAAAGGCGACCTTTGTATCGGTCTGGCTCTGTTGCCAACTCTGGCCACGGTCTTCCGACCGCCAAACCTGTCCGCGCATGCCATACAGCAACCACGCGCCATCAGGTGTGCCCATGCCACCGAAAAACGAACCCTCATAGGGCGACTCAAGTTTCGTCCAGCTATCACCCTGATCAGCACTGACGAAAAGTGATCCGCTCTCACCGATCAGCAACCAGTCGGTGCCGGCATTTGCGACGGAATAAAGGTGACGATCAAAATAATCTTCAGAAATCGTAGTAGCGGACCAGTTATGGCCACCATCTTCGGAGCTCATTACCAGCCCGAACGCTCCCACGGCCAGATAACGATCATTCCCAAGATAAGCAACATCCATGAAGGGGTCGCCGCGGGAATGTTCAGACACATCCACCGATTCCCAGGTGAAACCCGAGTCTTCGGTGAAAAGAATGGTTCCGCCGTGACCAACGACAACCGCGTTGTCGCCCTCACCTAGTGCAATCCCCATGATGGACTGAGTCACTGGCAGACGCATGCTGCTCCAGAAACCGGGATTGCTGATACTGCTAGTAAGGAGAACACCCCTCTCACCAGCAGCAAAACTCTGCTCTCCATCTGTGGCCACATCGAAGATCGCCACATGCTTAGGAGAAATATCGTACTCAAGGGGTGGCTTTTCCCCCCAGGCGGCGAAAGACGCCGAGCCAAGCATGAGTGCGGCAGTGCCCGCACGAAATATTGAAGTAAACATGAGAGGAATACCTGTTCAGAGAATTCAGAGAGTTACAGGGGGCGAGAACCGCAGTCCCCGCCTCTGTCACTTAGCGTCCGCGACGGCGGAGCGCATCCGGCTGAAATTCGATGTAGCGTCCTGTCGCGCCGAACTCCCAGGGCTCCTCAACCTCGTTTGAAAGGTTTGAAACCATGTAGGCGCCGTTGTTCAGGTCATGCCACAGGTTAAAGCGATACCAGGGGACCTGTGCATCGTAGAACTGAACAAGGCCATGCACACCAACGCGCCACAGGTCGCCACGAGTGTCATAGGCGTCTTCAAGCAGTACGGTCCAAGAGTCCTCATCCAGGTAGAAGGTACGGCTACCATAGATGTGGCTGCTGTCGTCACGCAGCTTTGCCTCAACGACCCATACCCGGTGCAGCTCATAGCGCACGAGGTCCGCGTTGATGGTGTTCTCCTGCAGGATTTCCTCGTAATTGATGGACTTGTCGCTCAGCTTATAGGTGTTGTAAGGAACATAGATTTCCTTTTTGCCCACCAGCTCCCAGTTGTAGCGGTCAGGCGCACCGTTGTAGGCGTCAAACTGGTCCGTCGTACGCAGACCTTCAGTACCGTCGTTGGCGTTGTCGTAGGCAAGATCCGGGGCGCGACGCACACGACGCTGACCGACGTTGTAAATCCAAGCTGAACGGGTCTCTTCAACCTGATCGATCGGCTCGTGAACCAGCTGAATAGTCCCTTCCAGAGTGGGCGGCGCAGTGAACTCGGCAATGTAGTTCAACAGGCGATTTTCGGACTGACGGTCCATGTTTTCATCAAAGATTCGCTTCTCGTTGAAACCGACTTTGTAGTAATCGCCATTGCCGCGAACCGGGAACCAGTGGTAGTTCCGCTTTACGCCGCCGCCAAGGTAGCGCACGTTGTGGTTCCAGATGGCTTCAAGGCCATTTTCCGGAATCGGGAAAGGCACGTTTACGCCATTCAGGTTTTTGATACCAAAACCGTTCAGCTCAACACTTGGCGCCTTTTCCTTGACCTCTTCAAACACTTCCTGGGGAAGCGTTGCGGTACGACGGGTCTGGTAGACCGGCATCTTGAAGTTGTCATACTTCTCGAGCAGCGCGATCTGGCCAGCACTCAGCTTGTCACGGTACTGGTCCATGTTCTCGCGGGTGATGGTGAACTTCACCTGGTCACCGGGGAACGGATCAATATAGCCCTGCTCTGGGTCCCAACCCTCGGGAGGCGTTTTCAGACCGCCCGTCCAGGCCGGGATGGTGCCGTCTTCGTTGGCATTCGGGTTAGCGCCAATCGGGGTCAGCTCGCTGCCCAGTTTGGCAACCTGCTCCGCAGTGAGGTCGGCAAAGGCCGGGCCTGCGATTGCAAAGGCGGCAGACAGAGTGACTGCCTTCGATACGGTTGTGTTGAAAATTCGCATGATCAATACCTCAGTTTTTTGTTTTAGAACGTGTAGCTGTAGTTAACAGATGCAAAGTCGCGGTCGCGCAGATCGTTGTAATCAACATCGGCAAAGTAGGCGTAGTTAAAGCCGAACTTGTGCTTCTTCAGGTAGGTGAAGTCGGTGCCCGCAGCGACAGAAATCCGGCCTTCTCTGAACTGTCCGTCAAGCGCATTACCTTTCACGTCATGACCAACGAAAAGGGAGGGTTGAACCAGCATTCCTAAGCCGAACGGGTTCTGATAGTCCAGGGAGCCACGGACCCGATAACCCCACGAGAAATCGGTGACGTAACCATCGTTCTTGCAGCCTTCGGGGGAGGCATTTGGAGCCAAACAGGTGTTGGCTCCGCCAGCAACGTCAGCATGCTGACCCAGCCCGAACGTGAAGCCCCGGCCATAGCGCCGGCCGGTGAACGAATCTGGAATATCACCGCCGTACTGGAAGCCAACCTCGGCGATCAGCAACGCGGTCTGGGCGCCCAGCACGTTCGACCACAGATTCAGGCCGTTGATCTGGAACTGGGTCTTGTCGAAAAGGTCATAACCCTTGACGTTGGCGTTGGCGCCAGCGTTGGTAAAAACTTGGCCCATTGGGCCAACGCCCGCAGCCGCACCTGCAACCAGGTCACCACCGTTGAGAACCACTGGCAGATCGACGGTATGCGTCAACTCCGCTCCCACCGACCAGCTGGCTATATTGGCGGCCACGCTGATGCCATAGGTTTGGATATCTTCCGGGTAATACCAGGACACATCGCCGGGGGTCAGACCGGCCGCCTCAAAATTCTTCGTGGGAACGCCATTGAATGATCCACCAGTGATGTCGGTGGTGGAGCCAAAGCCGCTACCGGTGTTAATTAGGAGAACCGGAAACTTCGCGTGCCAGTTGATACCGTAGAGGCCAACCTCGGCGTCAATGGCATCCACCGGGAAGCGCAGTGCCACACCGAACTGACCCATGTCGTCAGTGTCGTTGCGCTCGCCCTGTGGATAGTAGATACCGTTGGCCAGATCGTCGGCACTGGAGCCGGGACCAACACCCGGATTCATGACACAGCCGGGCACATCTGGGGAAATTGCAGCCTCGGTCACCGCCCAGTAGTGGCCGCAGCCCTCGACCGGAGAGTTTTGCCACTCAAACTGATAGTAGGCTTCCAGCGATGCACCGCCGCCAAAACCGAAGTTGGCGTACAACATGTTGCTGGGCAGCAGCACTTCACGAAGCTCGGTGCCGGGACGACGGAAGGCAGGAACGTCAATGGGGTTGATGCCCTGGTTGACGCCCTGGATGAACAGGCTCTCGCCCCAGTTCACCACCTGACGGCCCAGACGCACCTGCAGGGGCATGTAGTTGATGTCCCAGGTGTTGTATACGAAGGCGTCCATCAGCTGGACACCGGAGTACTTCAGCAGATTGTCGTAACCGCGATCCGAAAGCGGCTCACCCTGCTCGTAGCCATTTGCCTGGTTGCCGAAACGGACACCCTCGTCTTCCAGCGCCTGGTCGTACCAGCCTTTCACCCGCACCAGGGCACCCATGTAATCCTTTTGCAAAGAAAGCTCGGTTAGGAACTTGCCCACGGTGGAGAAGCGGTCGCCCTTGGCATAGTTCAGGTTGCCGCCATCGGACTTGCCACCGGTGCCGGGCTCAACGCCGATTTCCGCGGCATTGGCCGCCGAATAGAGACCAGGATCCGGTTCCTGCATCCGCCAACTGGTGCCGAATGAAATGGTTGTGTTAAGTGTGCCGTCCCACTCACCTGCATCGAAACGGACCGCGTTTGCAGTCGTAGAGAGGCCAGTGACTGTCGTAGCCAGAATGATGCTGGCGGTAAGCCTGCTCAGCTTGAAAGAAGCATATCGGTTCATTTGAGAATCTCCCGTCGACAACTAGCGTTGCCTGAACGATTGTTTGTTTTTATCGATTTCGACGGTGACTAGTATTAAAAAGAGGCGCGACGGGATGTTTGGTTTGTAATGACAGGTTTTTAGCCTTTGACGACAGTCGGAAAGATGGGGAAAAATAAAAATGAGAGAAAAAACAGGATTTGATCTACTCTAAAATCAGGCCGGTAAAACACTGGAAATTAAAAAAAATAATGACTGATAAGCGTTCGGTTTTTGCGCTGGAACAGCAGGCTGGACTTAAAAAAATCATCTATCGACGCCGTCGAATCACAATAAAAGAGCAGTCAGATGATCCAGAACTCACTTCTTCGAACGCGAGCACTGCTTGGCGTTCCCGAAATCATTGAAGAGCTGGGTGGAAACCCGGACAGATTCCTTGCCGACTTCAATCTCCGTAGGGAGATGATCGACGATCCCAAACACATGATGCCCTACCCCACGCTGATCCAGTTGATGGAGAAAGCGGCAGAGGAATTTGACTGCCCTGATTTTGGCCTGAGGGTCGGCGTCAGGCAGGGAATGGCGGTGCTGGGGCCCATTGCTCTCATTGCGCAAAACTCAGCGACAGTGAGAGAGGCACTGACAGGTGTCTTGAAATACATCTGGTACCACAGCCCGAGTATCCAGCTGAGCCTGGAGCCCACCAACGATGCCCGTCAATGGGCATTGACATTCGATATCTCGATTACGCAGGGCCATGTCAGGGCGCAAACGGTGGAGATGTCGATACTCGTGGGGGTTAGCCTGATGAGGGTACTTATTGGCCAAAATGACAAAACGTTCCCGGTGCAATTCCGGCATGCGCGCATCAGCCCGGCGGCTCGTTACAGAACGGTTTTTAATAACCGGGTTACCTTCAATTCACGCTCCAATGCCGTTCTGATTGATGCCGAAGATCTTAACCGGGCGATACCAACACATGACCCGGTGATCTTGAACACCATGGAAGAATACGTGGCCAGCAAGATGGACAGCACGGTGAACTCGCTGAAGAACAACGTGCGCTCTTTGCTCATTTCTCTCTTACCCGCCGAAAGAAGATGCACGATTTCTCTGATTGCCCGCCATATGGCCGTCAGTGAAAGAACACTGCAAAGGGCTCTCAAGAAAGAAGACGTTGTTTTCGAGGAAATGGTTGAAGAGATCCGACGCGAGTTGGCCGAGGATTATTTAAAAGAAGGCGACATGCCAATCAGTCAGGTCGCTGGCCTCGTTGGCTACGGTCAGCAGAGCTCTTTTAACCGTGCCTGCATTCGCTGGTTCGGCAAGTCTCCAAAGGCCATCAGAGAGGAACTGGCCCTGTCTAAATAAACGAAACCTTAGGCTCTTTAACGGCAAAAACCGAGGTTTAATTATCAAATCTTTGTCGTGAAAAGAGAAACCATGAGCTTCTCCCAAAGCACAAGATACTTCTGACAGTTACAACAAAACCAGAAGGAGAAGCTCATGCTACCCGTCACCGTACAAAGCAACACAGAACTACTGACGCTTAACGTCAAAGACTCGCCCATATACAAAGACATTCTCGTGCCAGGCCTGGATGTCCAGCCTCTAATGCTGGACCCATGCAATGGCACCTGGGTTGTTCGCGCCTACATGGCACCGGGCGTAAAGCTGCCCACCCATTACCACACCGGTACCGTTCACTTGTGGACATTGTCAGGCCGCTGGAACTACGTAGAGCATAAAGATCAGCCTCAGATCGCTGGTTCCTACCTGTTCGAGCCGGGCGGAAGCGTTCATACCCTTGAAGTACCAGCCGACAACTCTGAAGTCACAGAAATGGTCATGGTTGTTCAGGGTGCCAACGTGAATTTTGATGACGAGGGCAACTACCACAGCACCATGGATGCAAGTTCAATTATCGCCATGATCGAAGGGGCAATTGCAGATCGAGGCCTGAAGCCTTCCGTATACATCAAGGCGCCCTTCCCTGACTACGCTGACATGGTTTCACTTTAACAATGGGTAGCAAGAGCCGGCTATTGCCGGCTCCGAAGCGGTCTCACTGGTTGGCTTGCGCGACACTGTGGTCGTATCTTTTTAAAGCGATGTTACTCGCTTCTCACAGTTCTCCGTTATCGCCACCCTGGAGTGGAATCATCCACCCGGCACCCTCGAGACCGTATCGCTGGCTACTAAGCAGCGTTGAAAAACAAGACTAAGAGGACATTTTATGAGAAGCGCTATCGTCCAGCAGGACGCCCTGAAAATTGTTGACCTTCCAGACCCCAAACCCCGTGAAAACGAGCTGCTGGTCAAATCGCTTGTTTGCGGCATCTGTGGCTCTGATCTTCACTGCCTGCATCACTCCCACGAGCTGGCAGAAAGTTCCCGCCAGATCGTCGGAACCTCCATCGTCGACACAGACCAACCTATTCTGATGGGTCATGAATTTGTGGGTGAAGTGCTTGAGAGCCGCATGCCCGAATCGCCTTTTAAAGAGGGTGATAAGGTCGTTTCCCTGCCCTTCCTCCTTCGAGAAGATGGCCTGCGCATGGTGGGCTTCGGCACGCCTGGTATCCCGGGCGGGTTTTCCGAGCACCTGCTGGTTGATGGACGCTTGACCATGAAAGTGCCAAACGGTCTCGACCCGGATATTGCATCACTGACCGAGCCTATGGCTGTGGCCCAGCATGCAGTTAACCGTGGTGAGCCGAACCAGAACCATGTGCCCCTGGTTATCGGTTGTGGCCCTATCGGGCTTGCCATTATCGCCATCCTGAAAATGATGAAAATCGGACCCATCGTGGCGTCTGACTTTTCAAAGGCGCGTCGTGAACTGGCCAAAAAGGTGGGTGCGGATGTGGTGGTAAACCCGGCAGAGAACTCGCCTTATCAGAGTTGGGCAGAAGCTGCGGCAACCTCAAATGGCGACGAGAACGGACCTGTCTCTCCCCTGTTTGGCGGCGACGGCCTCAAGCCCTCATTGATCTTCGAATGCGTGGGTGTACCCGGGCTGATCCAGAACATTTGTGCTGGTGCGCCATTTGGTGCCCGTGTTGTCGTTGTCGGCTTGTGCATGGAGAAAGACACCATGGTCCCGGCATTCCCGATTCTGAAAGAACTGGATATTCGCTTTGCCAGCTTCTACAGCCCGGAAGAGTTTGGCGCAACGTTGCATAACCTGGCCGAAGGAAATCTTGAGGCATCTGCCCTGATTTCCGATACCGTCTCCCTCGACGGCATGGCCGACGCGTTCGAGCGCCTCGCTAAGCCTGAGTACGACGTGAAGATACTGGTCAAGCCTGGCCAATAGCGGCTCATCAACAGCACGCTCAAAGCCACTGCACCGCAGTGGCTTTTTTATGTGCGACTTCCCGGCTATAGCAAGGTCAACTGGCATCTGAGGCAAACAGTCTTCAAACTGCAACTGCCCCCTGAACCCCCGAAACAAAAAGAAAGGAGTTCGGTTCAATGACGGATAAACCTGAGGTTCTTGTCGTAGGCGCCGGGGCCATCGGCAGCTTTTACGGTGCCCTCTTAAAGAGAGCCGGATGCCGGGTGAGCCTGGTACTGCGCTCCGAATACGAGGTTGTGAAAGATCACGGCATCCGAGTCAACAGCACGATGGGCGACCTGTCCTTCCAACCGGATAATGTGTACCGGGACGGTGACACCCCCAGGGAAACTCCGGACTACCTGTTCCTGTGCGTAAAGGTACTCCCGCAAACCGATCGGGCTGCCCTGGTACGTCCCTGGATGGGCAAAGAGACAGCCCTCGTCCTTATTGAAAACGGCATCGACATTGAACGCGAACTGGCTGAAGCGTTCCCGGACAATCCTTTGATTAGTTGCCTGGCATTCATCGCTGTCAGCCGGACCGATCCGGGTGTGGTTGAGCATACCTCGTACGGACAGTTGGTGATGGGGCGTTATCCCCAAGGGGTGGACGATCACTGTGAACGCCTGTCCAGCCTGTTCACCGGCGCTGGCATAAAAGTAAAGTTAACCGAAGCCGTCGTGCGAGAACGCTGGAGGAAGTGCTTATGGAATACCGCCTTTAATCCATTGTCAGTGATAGCAAACGGCGCCGACACAAAAACCATGCTTGACGCCAAGGGCGGCGAATATTTGATCAGGGCGATGATCAGTGAAGTGATGGATGTGGCGGCGGCCGATGGCTACCAGATGTCCAAAGACGCGGTTGATAAGCTGATAGAAGGCACCCGCAAGATGCCGCCCTACAAAAACAGCATGGCGCTCGATTATCTGAATAACCGACCGATCGAAAGGGATGCCATTCTGGGCAACGTGGTTGAAATTGCCAAGCGCTACAACATTGAGGTGCCGCACCTCAATACGGTACTGGTGACTCTGAAAATGAGAGAAGCTCTGTCAGATACTTCCTAGCTCAAAGTATTAAAATCCAGAAACTCGCTCCAGGGTCCAGAATGCCGCCAAGCTGCCAGCACCATACACGAGGACGCCTTGCGCTCGGGCCAGCGGAAACGTTTCGATCCGCCGGAGAACCGCAAAAGCGGCCATAATTGCGGCCACAAAAAGAATCTGACCGAGCTCCACGCCGATATTGAAGAACAATAATGCCAGCCCAAGGTCATTCTGGGGCAACCCAATTTCCTGCAATACAGACGCAAAACCGAAACCGTGAATCAACCCGAACAAGGTCGAGACGGCAACCGGGTATCTCCAGGCCAGTGTATCGCGCCGGTCGCGGATGATCTCGGTCGCCAGAAACAGAATGCTCAGTGCAATCACGGCCTCGACCGGGGCAATCGGCAGCCGGATCAGGCCCAGGGTGGTGAGCACCAGCGTCAACGAGTGGGCCACGGTAAAACCAGATATCGTGATCAGGATGCGCCTGAAATTACCGGCTATAAAGATCAGGCATAGCAGGAACAGCAAATGATCCCAACCCATGAGAATATGCTCGATGCCCAGCACGCTGTACTCGCTAACGACCGCAAGGGAATCTCTCTCTGCGGGAACCTGCCAGTTATTCTCATCAGGGCCCAGTAGCTGCTGATAGCTCTCGCCCGATGCCAGGCTCACCCGGATTAAAGTGCTGATAGACGGGTTGTGTTCTGGCCATCCAATAGTAAGGGCCTGACCGGTTAAAGGCGCACTGCATTTCAGCTGAGTGATAACGCCCATCCGCTCTGCCGTGCAGATTTCCGGCAGCGAAAGATATGGCCTATTACCCGTTACAACGGTAGGTGGCACCTGAAGCTTCACCGTGTACTGGTGAATGCCAGCGCCTGTGCCGCCTGATTCATTGATCTGGACGAACAGTGGCCGCGCATCGTGTGCGAGGGTAAGGCACGGCGTCAGAATCAGGGCAGCAATCAGCAGCCGTTTAAAGGCGAGTTTCCACATCGTACCGCTCCACTATTCCCTGAATGGCCACTTCCTGCTGCTGAATCTTCTGCCAGCGAAGGAAATCACTTTCGACCTGATGACGAACTTCAGCCAGCTCCGGCGCGCGTCCGGGACGATAGGCGTTCAATTTGATCAGGTGCAGACCATATTTGGACACGATAGGCCCCTGCCAGCGCTCTACGCTTGCTTCTAACTGGGAAAGGCCGTCTTTGAACCGGTTGCCGAAATGGCTGGCAATAAAGTCGGGTGTTCTTTCCACGTAGTTGCGGTGGTAAAGGAAACGATCACCAAAAGGCGTCGCATCTGCATTGCCCACCCTTTCTGCGTTCAACTTCTCCAGTAGAGCCTTTGCCCTCAGCTCAGGATTATCCACGCCATCTTTGATGAAAACGTGAGTGAAGCTGTAAGAAGGAGACACGTAATAATCGTCACGGAATTTCTCAAAATAAGCCGTCAGCTCTTGGTCATTCACTTCACCCAGTCTCTCGGCGACACCCTGAGCAATGAACTCGAGCTTCTGCACCGAGCGACGACGAACGATATAGTCGTTCTCCATCATTCCCAGCAACTTGGCTTCTCGGAACAGTGCCTCCTCGCGAACGTAGTCGCGAATCAGCTCCTTCCGCTTCTGCTCGTTCATAGAGGCCAATTTCTCATTTGCCTGCTCGGCGTCGAACGCTTTTGATCGATACTGGATAAACGTCAATAGAGCGCTGCGATCTACCACAATGGTGGTTTCATCTAGCTGATCTTCCTGACCACCGACCGCATAGTAGCCTGCGAACAGGGCCATGCCGGCCAGGGTGAAATGCACCAACGGATCTTTTAACAGTTTACCCAGCATGGCCTAGTTTCCTTTACCCGGGGTGTACCAGATGGGTGAGGAATAGGCTCTTTCCTGAATCACCGTCCGGTAGGCAATCGTATTTCTTGGCTTGCCCAATGCCAGGGCGTCCAGAGTCGTGTGACGCGCAGTCGGGATCTGCAGAACACGCACGTAATAGAACGCTCGCTGATCGGCATCAAACTCAGGATCGGTCCAGACTGTCACCAACTCCTCTGCGCCGATGGTATTGGTGTAACGGCCGGTTTTCAGATCAACTGTGCTACCAACGGGCTTGGTGTCGTTACCGCGATCTTCACGTCCGTCAGACAATGCAACGTTGAACACCTGTTCATGGCTGTTGCCCTCCTCGTCCAGCCAGCCTTTAACCACCTGGACCCGGTCCAGATTGGCGCCAACAGGATCTTTCACCGCCTGAATCAGGAAACGCGGTGCTTCACCTTCGGGAGCGTCCAGCAAGTCGCCGCCCATGGGTACGCCCTTGTCATAGCCGACTTCTGCCAGGTTATTCTTTTGGAGATCGCTCTCGTTGAAATCAAAGCCACCGAACATGCGAACCTGCATTCGCGGACCGGTAGTGGCATACACTTCCTTGCGCTTGAACGCGGCGAAAAGGGACTCGCGAGAGTTTTCTTCCGCCCAGGCTCCCACCAGGCCTGCAGCAGACATTGCCCAGCCGCTGGCTCCCGGTGTCGTTTCTCGGTCTTTGTTTTCCGGAATGGAATCAACACCGAACTTGCCCCAGAAATTGGGCTCATCCGCCGAAGCCAGGCCAGTATGAGAGTCGGTGGAACCAATCATGCCAAACTTGTAGGGGTTAACGCCGGTACGGTCTTCAATCTGGAGACCGCGCTTGAGCGCACTGCGGGCGTAGTTGCCTACCTGGTCAAATTCTTTTTCTTCCTTCGCACCAAACGACATCACGTGCTCGAAGGTTTCGAAATCAGCAAAGGGGTCATTCGGCGAGAGATCGGGATGAGCCTCTGAATCACCCTTTACCTGGGTTACTTCTACGATGGGTTCCCAGCGCATACGAGTGCGGGCATAGCTGGCCGTGATGGGATGACCATTGCTGTCCACGTCGTTAAACATCATGCCTTTACTGATATTGGAGTTATGCGGAATTGCCACGAAGTCCGCGCCGGTTGACCCGGAAGTCTGGTCAAGCCAGTTCCACAGATCTTCAGGCTTGCTGCTATCAGTTGTTGAATAAGGCAGAAACTGCTTGGCAACTTCTCCACCGGTATCTGTAAAGACAACACGGTGCAGGTTTGCGCCGTTTGGAAAAGACGTCCACTCCCAGCCAATGAACGCGGTAAATTTACCGGGCTCGTTGTTGTCCTCGGCAGCTTCGACAATCCGATTCCAGACGGGTTCACGCATGCTGTCTTTCAGCAAATCCTGATAGGGTTTGTCGCGAACGATGGAGCCGGCCGCATCGTAGTAAACGGCCTTTGAACCTTTGTTCTTCCACAGGTCGATCAGACGCTGCCCATTTTCACTGCCCTCAAGCAGGTCACTTTCATCACGGACTTGCTGCATCAGGCCCATGTAAGCGGCGTGATCGGCAACCACCAGGAAGTCCAAAGGACGGTCCAGCTGAACCCGGACACGGTTATAGGGATGCACTACCGGCTGACCCTTGGCGAAACGGTAAGCGGTGTCGGGATCTGCGGTTTCGTTCCCCATGGCGAACGCATCGCCAGACAAGGAAGTGTGCAGGTGTGTATCGCCCCAGAAGACCTGGGTGGGGGCTGCGGTCGCTACTAGCGGACTCAAAGCAGCAAGGGCAGCAAAACCTAAAGCAGGCTTGAACATCTGGATAGCTCCTATTTGGTGCCTATCAAGGCTGTTTGTTTTAGTTAAATAGAAACTATCAGGGAAGGTGATTCTGGAAATTGCCGTCGTGCGTCGAGTTTTTAGCTTTCGACGACACTGCAAGAAAACTAGAAGACAAGAATCGCAAATATCAAGGCTAAAAGGTCAGCGCTCGACGAGCGTGTATCGCTCTATCACGCATGCCGGCGCTCCATTAATTTGACGTGCACGATGTAGCACCTAAAAAACTACAAGTTTAGTTTCAGACTCGATCCCTTGGCTCTTGAGACACAAGGACACATTACCCGCTCAACTGTTCTTTCAGTTTCACTCAAACAGTTATCGGCATGATCAACTTCACCATCCAGGACTTTGACCGCACAGGTTTTACAGTCTCCGGTTTTACAGCTGAAGGGATGATCAATGCCGTTCTCAAGCAGCGCGTCAAGAAGACTGGTCTGTTTGTCCACGTGGATCTGTTTACCGGAATTCGCCAAGTGAACTGTAAATGCGTTTGAATTATCAATCTTCGCAGCACTGAAACGCTCGTAGCGAATTCGATCAGCATCGATAGAAAGCTGCCTGCCTTCGTCCAGCACTGTATCAATCAAGCTTTGTGGTCCACACACGTAAAAGACACTGTCTGGGTCAGCGCTCGCCATGACATGCCTGACATCTAACTTCCGTGTCTGACTGTCATAAAGAGATATCTCGCTTGGAAAAGCTCTTTCCAGGCGATCTCTAAACGCCATTTCCATTTTTCCGCGGCCGGCATAATGCAAATTAAAACGTGAGCCGCGAGCTTCTAAAGCTTGTGCCATCGCTTTGATGGGAGTAATACCAATACCTCCTGCCAATAAAACCGCAGGTCGTCTATCTTGGTGTAACGAGAAATGGTTTTCCGCCGGATGGCAATTCAACTGCATTCCCAAATGATACGTTTCATGCAGTGCTACTGACCCGCCCTGCCCATTTTCGTCCTTTAAGACCGCGATCTCATAAATATCCCTTCGTCTCGGATTGGAACAAATAGAATAATGACGCTCTACCAGCTCCCCGCTTTTTAAACGGACGGGAACTCGCAAGTGAGAGCCCGCATTTACGGCAGGCAACGCTTTACCACCCGGATCTCTTAACTCGTAGGCCCGGACCCTTGGCGTCAACTGCCGAATGCCACTAATGACCAGCGGCAGCTCTCCGTCTCCCATCGCCTTTCGGTCATCCAAGCCATTTTCATCCAGATGTTGTATGGGCGTTTGAGCGCGCTTTACTTGCTGCTTCAACCTTTCATTTTCAGACGCCAACGGCGCAATCAGGCGCTCTAACTCCTGCTCGGTAAACCTTGGCGTAATATGCTGCGGGCAATTCCAGTCAAATGCCTCTACATGAATCAGAAAAGCTCTCTCTACATTTGCTCGGTAATGGTCTACCTCCAGTTTCGCGAGGGTTTCCCAGTCCTGATTAGGTACCAGCTCCACCCGGCCCATGAGTTTCAGGCGCCGTTTATTGGGGTAATCCATAAAAAACAGAGCGATTCGATCGTTCGTCTGAAAGTTTCCGGTACTTACATATTGTCTATTGCCGCTAAAATCTGCGAACCCCAGCGTTGACGCATCCAGTACCCGCATAAAACCTTTCGGCCCACCACGATGTTGCAGATAGGGCCAGTTGGTCTCGCTGACACTGGCCATGTAGAAGCTATCTCTCTCCTGGATAAAGTCAGCTTCGTGCTGGCTCAATAAATGGTTATAGTCTTCGCCCTGGTCCATTTTGGCGTAGCCAGACCGGCTGTTTTGCTCAATTTGGACTTGCCTAACGCTGTCCGTAAAAGCTATTTGCGCATATTTATGTGGCATGACGTTGGCCTCGCTGAGCTGAAGAACCGCGCTTAATATTTTGAAAACCAAAGCGCGGCGTTAACAACAATTTGATCAAATGATTACTACTATGCCGCTGTATTTAGCTCTATCTTGGGAAAATCGATTTCCACCCGGCTGGCTTTTCCCAGGATATTGGTGAGTACGTTCATCCCGACATGCGTAATTATTTCGACGATGTCGGCATCGTCGTAGCCCGCAGCCCGAACTTCCAGGAGTTCAGCGGTAGAAACGGCGCCGTTATGCTCAGCGAGAGATCTGGCAAATTTTACTGCGACCGCTGCTTTTGCATCCTGGCTTCCTCCGGCCCTGTTCGCTTCGATTTCATCGTTTGACAGCCCTGCTTTACGGCCGATTGCAGTATGTGCAGACACGCAATATTGACATTCATTCTGCTCAGCCAGGCCTAACGCGATTCGTTCACGGGTTTTTGGATCAAGAGTTCCTTCGCTTGCGATTCCGTGCAGACCCAGGAAAGCACGAAGTGCTGCAGGCGAGTTCGCAAATATTTTCAGGAAATTCGGCACCATGCCCAACTGGCCGTGAATGGCCGAATAAAGCTCTTTTTGTTCATCGCTGGCATGCTCATTGGTGACTAGGTTAATTCTGCTCATGGTCTGCTCCTTAATAATTAATGGTGGTTTAGGCGATCTAGCGAAAGCTTTCATTCGCCGACGAGAGCAAGTTTGGCCAAAAACCCTTGATTAAAGAATACCCGAAATTCACAATACATTATTCCTAATAGCGGAATAATCAGGGCGCCAATCACTGGAATGACCGGGAATGTCTATGGATCAACTTCATCTCATGAAAGTGTTTGTCGCGGTGGCGGAGGAAGGAGGGTTTGCACCAGCCAGCCGACGATTAAACATGTCGCCCCCAGCCGTTACTCGAGCCGTCGCAGCGCTCGAAAGCGAGCTAGGGGTCATGCTTTTCACCAGGACCACGCGCATCGTCAAAACAACCGACGCAGGCTCACGTTATCTGGAGGACGCACGCCGAATTATCCAGGATATCGAACTGGCCAATGAAGCCGTAATAGGGATCAACTCGGAGCCCAAGGGGCTTCTGAGCGTGACAGCTCCGGTTCTTTTTGGTCAGCGCTATATCGTTCCTGGCCTGGTTGAATACCTCAATCGCTATCCACAAACCCAGGTTGAAGCCATTTTCCTTGATCGGGTGGTGAATTTACTCGAGGAGGGTTTCGATGTAGGAATACGGATAGGCGTGTTGCCGGATTCCAGCATGAGAGCGAAAAAAGTCGGGCATGTTCGGGTATTGCTGGTCGCCTCGCCAGACTATTTGTCACAACGCGGCATACCTCAAAACCTGGACGATCTAAAAAATCACACCTTGATTTCGTCTCAGTCCGGAAGTATGTCGCACGACTGGAAATTTGACCTGAAAGGTAGGAAGACGGCGTTTCATATTCATCCAAGATTAATGGTCTCCACGAACCAAGCAGCGATTAATGCCGCCTTGGAAAGCTTCGGTATTACAAGGGTGATCTCCTACCAGGTAGCCGATGAGCTGAAGGCGGGGCGGCTCAAGGTCGTCCTGGAGAATTATGAATTGCCAAGGATTCCGATTCACATCGTGCACAGAGAAAGTCGACTGTCCTCTTCAAAGGTGCGAAGTTTTATCGACCTGATGGCACAACGGCTCTCTAATGAATTAAGCCTGACTTGATTGCAAGAGTTTCAGCGTTCCGAAGAGACGCATTGTCAGGCATTCAATCGTTTCTCAAACCTTCCCTGGTGCTTCTACTGAACACTTAGCCCATTTTTATGAACTTTCTGCCGCCTTATCCCTGACATTTGCAATGACAATACCGTTAACAAACACAGCGGAGGAAATTGCTAATGTCATTCAATCCTAAGATCACTTCTTTGACTCTCTACCATCAGCCCGGTTGCCCTTTCTGCCAGGTCACCTTGGGCGCGCTGAACTCTATCGACACCGAAGTAGAGCTGCGCAATATCGCAGGTAACTCGGCGTATCGAGAAGAGCTGGTCAAAGGCGGAGGTAAAGCCCAGGTCCCCTGCCTCAGAATTGACTCTAATGGTCAGTCGCATTGGCTCTATGAGTCTCAAGCAATCATTCAATACCTAAGACGCCGAGCAGCTTGAGAAGCTCAATAACAGTGCGAATGGTGCAACGGAAAAGATTGGAGAAAGAAATGCTCAAGCGGAACGTTGATGTTGCGATTATTGGTGCCGGTACGGCGGGGATGAGCGCCTATCGAGAGGCTCGAAAACATACCGACAGTATTGCGCTTATCGAAGGCGGTCCCTACGGCACAACCTGTGCGCGTGTGGGCTGCATGCCGAGCAAACTCCTTATAGCGGCAGCTGAAGCAGCCCATGCTGCCGGCCATGCAGAAATTTTTGGAGTGAATGTGCCTTCCGTGGAGGTCAATGGCGCAGCTGTTATGGCGCGGGTAAAGGCTGAGCGTGATCGGTTCGTTGGATTCGTCGAAAACGACGTCGATGGGTTCGATGATAAGCACAAAGTTCGTGGGTACGCGCGGTTTTTGGACGCTCACAGGCTATTGATCGATAACGGTCTCGAAATCATTGCCAAACGGATTGTCATCGCAACCGGGTCGAGGCCTTCTATTCCCCAAGTACTCGAGGGTGCTGGCAATCGAGTTGTCATTAATGATGATATTTTCGAGCTGGAGCAACTCCCGAAATCCGTGCTCGTTGTTGGTGCCGGCGTGATTGGGCTTGAACTGGGACAGGCCCTGAGCCGCCTGGGTGTAAACGTTACGATGCTGGCGCGCGGTGATTCGATAGGCGGTATAGGCGATCCAGAGATCCGCGGTATCGCGGCCGCCACATTCCAGTCCGAATTTGACCTGAGATTGAATGCTGAGGTCCTCGGAACGGAGTTGACCCCTTCCGGGGTCAGGCTCGCCTACCGCGATGCAACTGGCGTCCAGCGAAAGGAAGATGTGGACTACGTGCTTGCGGCGACCGGACGAGTTCCGAATACCGACAAGCTCGATTTAGAGAAAACGGGATTGGTTCTAGATGGTCGTGGCGTGCCTGTATTTGACCGGCACACCCTTCAGACCAGCCTGCCCCATGTTTTCATTGCGGGTGATGTTAACAATGAAATCCCCCTCCTGCATGAAGCTTCAGATGAGGGGCGCATAGCGGGTCGTAACGCGGGCGTTTTTCCCTTGGTTGAGGTCGGCCATCGCCGCGCCGGTCTGGGTGTAGTCTTCTCCGACCCACAAATTTCTAGCGTAGGAAAACGAGCCCAGCAACTGAAAGAGCAGAGTTTTGTTACGGGCAAGGTGGGCTTTCATAATCAGGGTCGCAGCCGCGTCATGGCAAAAAATCAAGGCATGCTTAAGGTCTATGTGGAGAAACGCACTGGTATCTTTTTGGGTGCCGAAATGTTCGGCCCTGCAGCCGAGCACATAGGTCATCTTTTGTCCTGGGCGGTCCAACAGTCTCTCACAGTGGGTGAAATTCTAGCGATGCCGTTTTACCACCCGGTGGTTGAAGAGGGCGTGCGCACAGCCTTCAGAGATGCGGCCGCGCAGCTGGATACAGCGCAGAATGAGGAGGATGTTTATGCCACTGCTCGTATTGTTTAAACGTCACACCCGGCAAGCAATAAAAGTAGCTCTGCTGGTTGGTACCGTTCTATTGGTCATTAATCAACTGGATGCCCTGTTGGGACACGATGAAATTCGTTGGTTACCAGCTGTACTGACCTACTGCGTGCCATTTTTCGTTTTCTTGCTAGGTAAGTGGTCGGCCGGGGGGCCTCGCAAAAACGCTCAGGAATAAACGTTTCTCTTACACGGTATCGCTAAGATCCGTTGGTCTCAACGCAGCCTGAATCAGTGTGATGAGATCATTCTGGCGGCGATCTGCTTTGCTGACAGAGCGGCTTCGAGATCGCCCTCAACATGTGCTTTGATCGTGGCCCCTTCCTTCAATAACGAGAGTGCATAGGCCAGATTTTTGGCCTCGGCCTCGGAGCGGGTCACTTTCCTGGCGTGGCCGAGCAAGAGCTCAAACACCCGTGCTTTGTGCTCAGCGCAACGCTTGTGTACCTCATGTTCCGGGTCACTGAACTCGCCACAAGTGTTAATGAAGAAGCATCCGCAAAAGCGGTTTAGCATGGGAACTTTATTGTTAAACCAGTCGTGAATGGCATCGAATACCTCCAGTAGGGCTTCCTTGCCGGCTGCGCACTGGCTCAATCGATCAGCCAGCCAGCCATAGAAAACAAAGTCGCGATGCACAACTGCCGCTTCAACAAGGCTGTCTTTGCTCTCAAAGTGATTATAAAGCGTCTGCTTTGCGACCTGAGCTACATCCAGGACCTGATTGATACCGGTGGCATGAATCCCCTGCTCGTAAAACAGTTTCAATGCCGTGTCGATCAAATGCTGCCGTCGTCCCATTTCTTCCCCCCATCTTTGACTGGCCTATGTTGCTAGATATAGACAGATCTGTCTATAATCAAAATAGACCAACCGGTCTAGTTTTTATTTTGCTTTCAATGGAGATCAATGATGAGCAACGAACGCCCGCCAATTCCGCCCTTTGACCGCGAGGCTGCTATAAAAAAAGTTCGTCTTGCGGAGGATGGATGGAACAGCAGAGATCCAGCCAAAGTTAAGCTTGCTTACACTGAGGACACGCGCTGGAGAAATCGAGCAGAATTCGCAAATGGCCGTACAGAGGTAGAGGAATTTTTAACCCGAAAGTGGAATCGTGAGCTGGATTACCGCCTGATCAAAGAGTTATGGGCATTTTCAGACGACCGGATCGCTGTAAGGTATGCTTACGAATGGCACGATGACAGCGGGAACTGGTTTCGATCCTATGGCAACGAAAACTGGGAATTTGACGCGAACGGTCTGATGAAAAACCGGTTTGCGTCTATCAATGACAGTCCGATCAAGGAATCAGACAGGCTGTTTCGTTGGTCTCTTGGCAGAAGACCGGATGATCATCCTGGTCTAAGTGACTTGGGAATCTGATACTTATTATGGACAGGCTATCTTTCATACTCGAACAATTGAATGTGAACGCAGGGGTGTTTTTCCGAGGGCAGCTCTGCGGACTTGCGTCGTTTGAAGATGAAGGAACCGGCTACATTCATGTGCTCCGGTCGGGGGTGCTGGAAATCACTGGTGCAAATGGCGAAAAAAGCACGCTTAGTGAACCAACTCTGATTTTTTCGGTAAAGCCCCAGCCCCACCGGCTCTTTGGTGCAGATCGCAGTGGCGCTGAGATGGTCTGTGCTTCAATTAAATTTCAGATCGGGGAACGACACCCAGTTTTAGAGGCCCTGCCGGCCACCGTTACCCTACCCTTAGACTCCGTGCCGGGATTGGGCGCTTTTGTAGAGGTTCTCTTTACTGAAGCGGAAACGAACCACGAAGGTCGAGATGCGGTCATGAATCGACTCGTGGAGCTCATTTTTGTGAATGTATTAAGGCATATTGTCTCCGGCGGCAATTCGAACAAAGGAATGCTGGCAGCGCTGGCAGATCGCCAGATGAGTAAGGTCATCAATTTTATCGACGCTAATCTTAGTCAGGATCTAACGGTCGATAAATTGGCGGAAGTGGTGGCCATGTCCCGTTCCAGTTTTATCCAGAATTTTAAGAATCTACTGGGAATGAGCCCCGGTGAATATGTGCAAAATGCAAGGATTGCAGCGGCAAAAAAACGGATCAAGAAAGATCTGCCAATGTCCCTCATAGGCCTCGAAGTTGGCTATGAGGATCCATCGGCATTTGCTCGTGCGTTCAAAAAAAATACCGGCCTGACTCCCAGAGAATGGAAGAAACTGAGCACAACCACGATTGGTTAGTCGTGGAATCCAGAAAGAAGAACTGCTTATTGTTGGAAACCGTTCCCTTATCCCTCTCGCGATTTTCCCCGCCCATGCAGTGTCACGTGCACGATGTACAGCAAGTACGCCCCAATAATGACGTCGACAGCGCCGCAGAACTCCGGCCACCAGTTGGGCGTACCGGAGTTAATGAATAGTTCATCATGAGCCACATCATAGATGGCATGCCCTATGTATCCGACGGCGAGCACAATAAGACTGGCAAGGCTTTTTGACTTGTGGGCAATGATGGCAAGGGATAAAAATCCGAGACTCACCAGTATTTCTTTAAAGAGTGCATCAAAATCCCCTGCCCAAACTGCGAAAACGAAGTAATAGACAGGAAATGTTGCCAGGAAAACTGCGTAAAGTTTGATGCTGTTAGCAGAGCGAGCGCGTCCCAGCTTCCCGATAACTATCGCAGCAATGATGGTGCCGACTACAAGCGCAATCACATTCATTTGCATATTCCGTATCTCCGGTCTTTTCTGTCGCGCCTATCACTGTGATGGCATCTCGATAAATTTGGGTTCTTCGTTTGCGTTTGGATTGATGAAAAGTTCATTGCATCAGAAGAAGCACCATCACCATCCCGGTCAGGATTAAGAGTGAGAGCGTTGCGATCAAGAAGAATCGTAATCGCATCGGCACATAATTACTGCCTACGTGCACATAGGCGTGAGTGTAACGCGCAAGGACGAATACCCAGGCAAGCCCAAGGGTATAAACGTTGGTGAACTCCTGAGTTAAAAGAATCATCGCAAGCACATAGAAAATGACCGGTGTTTGAAACTGGTTAGTGATGCAGTTGGACACTTGAATAACGTCGCCAGGCCATGCATTCGTATCCAGAGCTGCTTTCTTCAAGTCGACGGTTTTGCTGCGTCGAGCGGCAGACTTTCGTTTGCCCAGAAGGATATACAGACCAAATACCAGAAACATATGGGCCAGCACCGGGTAAAGAATCAGCTGGTTGCTCATTGGTAGACTCCTGATTGTGCCTTTGCGGAAGCGTCTTTTGCTGCCCTCGCCAACGTAAACAGGGAGCTAAGAAATACCCAGCCAAAACCCAGAACACCAACGTTGATGCCAAAGGCTGTTTTTTCGGTGCCATCTGGGTGAACCATGGATCCTCCATAAAGATCCTGCATGGCAAACGCGGCGAGGAAGCCCCCGGTTACCAGTAAGGCGATAAGGCTTGCCTTGCCTCTTCCGTCGGCAGTAAACCAGGTCAACCACAGAGCAACGGCTCCAAGCGATGAGTTCGTGATCAACTGCCACACCTCATGCAATTTTGCATGAGCGACCCAGGCAGAATTGAAGACGTGGGTATCGTTTATTTCCAGGTAAGGAACGACAACCGCGTAAAGAACTATCCCAAATGTGATCAGTGCTTTATCTAACATTATTAATCTCCTGTGTTAAGAATGTTATTCGTTAAAAACTCAGGGTGAAGCCGGCTGTAATCCGGCTTTCATCCCGGAACTGGCCAAAAGTGCCGCTTCGCTCTCCAAAGAAGAGGTCAGAGCCCGCCCGGATGACCACGTTGGTTGCAGCGGTGTATTCCGCTTCCAGCTGTATCAATGAATCCTTAACGTCTACGTCATAGATGCTCAACGCCTCCAGCTGAAGCGCGTTGTTAAAAGCATCCCGACGTAACAGCAATGTCACCATTTCACTGGAGCGTTCGGTGCCGCTCAGGTGGTTGAAACGGTGGGTTTGAAACAGCTGGCCGCTGATAAACCAGTCGGCGAAGCCACTGAAATCCAGGCCAAGGACATAAGATGCAACCTCAGACTCAATGACATTCCCTGAGGCGGTATCGAAAAATCGTTTTTCGGTCTCGACCCCGATTTCAGAGCGCAACGTCATACTGCCGAAGGGTTTTGAGGCAGTGGCTCCAATGAGGTGTGAACGGTTGTAGCTTGCGAGGACCCTTCGCTCTGCGGAATCGAAACGGATCAGCGGATCATCAATGGTGTGGTACAGATAATTCAGCGTCAGATCCCATCCCTTCTGAAAGCTCGATAGCCTGAAACCAACATCGCTCTGCTCAAGTGATTCCGGGCGATCCACCGTTAACCTGCCCTTGCCAAAAGGGTCTGGAATGACGGAATAGGATGCTCCCGGCAGCGGGCTTTCGGTGACCGTGGCGTCGGGAATCCAGACAATTTGCGCCGTCCATTCCTCGACTGGAATTTCCGCCAGCGCAGACCACAGAGGGATTCTGCGATGCTCGATGTCGGGCAAGATGAACTCGCGGTAGCTCAATGGGTTGATCACATCCAGCACTCTCAAGCCATCTGCCTGGCCCCAGACAATCTGCTGTTTACCCACTCGGAGATAGGTGTCCGCCAGGTAATGATCCAGATAGAGTTCTCTGAGCTCCAGGTCGATACGGTCATCGGGGAAGTTCTTACGAGTGAGCCCTGCCCTAAAGGGCTGCCGTGGCTGGCCTGGATCAAGATTATCCTCTGCATCCATGCGTGCTTCTCCCAACAGTGTGAGACGGGCACCCGAGTTAAACCGGGCAGTCCACTCTGGCCGCCAGATCAGTTCCTGTTTCTGCCAGGTGCCAGATTCATGAGTATAGGCACTCTCGAAGCTCACAAGAGACGCATGCTCCAGATCCATCGCGCTAGCGAACGGACCGATACCAATCAAATTTACGAGGGCGATAACTTGAGTGAAGCGTTTCATTTCAATACCCCCGCTTCAACGCATGTTGTTCGAACAAGCGAGCAGGTACTTCAGCTCCGTAATCCGTGTTCTCGAATTGGATGCGGGTGCTGTGACCCGTTTTCTGGTTCACCGCTTCAAGTTCGCTTACCGCCCAGATGCCATCAATGTTTTCGATGTTTCGGGCGTAGACGGTCTTCAGGAAATTCCCGTTGACGTCCCAGTACTCGTTCTTTCTGGGGATCCAAACTGTCGAATCGATCCACAGCACCACCTTTCCATAACCCAGAGCATTGCTGACTTCCGCGGAAACCGGTGTGGCCTCCACTTTCCAGGTGTGATGGCCGTCGACCTGCGCTTCACCCAGAAGGGAGAAGCGATAGTCCTCCGCAGCGATCTTGCTCTCCTTTTTGATCTCCTCATACGTAAAGTCCGTGCCGAGGAAGTAATCCCCACGGTCGGAAGCCGAGATGCGGCGTACTTTCCGTAGTGCGGGGAGGTAGAGCCACTGGTCATCGTCCCTCTGTGACTCTGCATAATCCCAGGTCAAAAATGCGGTGCCCGCGACCGTGCCCGGCTTTGTGTAAAAGATGACGGTTTTCTTGGTCTCGCCAAAGTAGCGACGAAAGGCGCGAGTTTGCTCTTCGCGAACGCTCCCGCGACTATCCGTGAGCGTGATCTTCATATCTCGCTGAACCGAAGTCCCCTCCGGCCGAGTATTCATTTGCTCGATGATCTGTCCAACCTCAGGCGCTTCCTCTGACGCAACGGCCGTTTTGGCGAGCGTCCCTACGAGAAGGATTGCTACAAGGATGAGGCTGGTTTTCCAGAAACTGCCATTTGGATTGAATATAAATCGCGGTTTGAAGATGTAAACGATTGCAGGAAGCACCAGCAAACTGGCGAGGAATGCGATCGATACGGCCAGTGCCACCAGAGCTCCAAAATTGATCAGTGGCGGGACCTTGCTGGTCATCAACACGCCAAAGCCCAAAGCAACCGCCAGAAGATTGAACCAGAGAGCCCTGCCAGTGGACATAAACAGACCGGCGATCTGCTGTTTCATCGACGCGTCAGTACTCTGGGGCGAGAGTTGTTTGAGGCGCTCAATGGTGTGGATGGCGAAATCGACACTCAGGCCGATGGCGATAGCGGCGAACATGGATGTGCCGACGCCCAGCCAGATTCCCTTCAGTCCCATTACACCGTAAATCACCAGGATTGAAAGACCGACGGGTATGCCAGCCATCAAGGCGCCGACGATGGATCGGAAAAGCAGTGCCGCCATCAAAAATACGGCCACAAAAGAGACGATCACGCTGTTCAGATGGGTTTCGGCAATACCGCCAATCCAGTGATAGTCTACGTTGATTCGACCACTGATCTGCGCCGTGACTTCACCGTTAAACTGGGATTGCAGATAGCGCTCAAGTTTCGGAACCAGGGATTGAGACAGCAGATAAGAACCTTCTTTCAGGCTGGCCCTAACAAGAGCAGTCTGGCGCTGAGAATCCACCCGCTCCTCGAAATCGGTTGGATCACCAGAAGCAGTATAAAGAAGAAACAATTGGGCAATCAGGTTCTTGTCGTCCGGCAAGGAATAGAACCGGGCGTCGTCTTCATTGACGGCTTTGTGCATCTGCTTGATGTAATCAACGATGGACGTCGTGCCATGTACTTCAGTTTGTTGTTCGAGGAATGTTTGTAGCTCATTGATTTTTGAAAGAACGCCAGGGTCATATATTCCTTCAGCTTCAGGCGTTTCAATCACCACATCCAGGAAATAAGTACCGTCCATAGCCCGATTGATGGCCTTGTCAGCCACGTAAATCGCTTCATATGGCTGGAAATTTTCAATCCGTTCCTCATTCACAATGACCTTTGTCGCGCCAACCAAGGAAATTGCGGCTACCAACATTCCGCCACCCAGAACCTTCCTGGGATGCTCCAGCGCGACATGGGACAGGACCTTCAAGATTCCACGGCTCTGACGCTGATTACTCTGATGCTTGAAAGCACGACTGGGCTTCAGTTTGACGAAGGAAAGCAGTGAGGGCGTGACGAACAAACTGAGAATTCCGGCGACAAACACGGCAAATGCGCCAAACACTCCAAAGAATTGCATGGGCGGCATGTCGTTTGTGGGGTAAAGCGCAAGGAAACCCGCTGCCGTGGTTAGCGTCGTCAGCGTGACGGGACGCCAGATTCTGGCCATCGAAATCGCAATCGCATCGGCGCGCTGCAAGGAAGGATCGGCTGCCTGCGTTTCGTAATACTCGGAAAAAATATGAATGGAGTCCGCCACGGCAATGCCAATCATGCAAACAATGAGTCCATTGGTGATGACGAAAAACTCAGTGCCGCTGGAGGCCATCGCGCCAAGTGTCACAGCAACGGTCCCCAGCACAATCAAGTTGGGGATCAAAGCAGCTCGTAAGGAAAAAAACGCAACGACCAGAACAGCAGTGATGATGAGTGCCGCAAGAGGATTCAGTCTCTTGGCGTCTCGGTCGATGTACTCTGATAAAAACCCGACTACGGCACCCTCTCCTGCTACATGAACGTCGTTCGACCCAGTGGGTGCCTGTTCTATTAAGGTAGTGACGGCCTGATAGGTAGCTTCTGCCTGCTCTTGGTCCAACAGTTCGGCGATAACAAGCGTCATTGAGCCGTCTGCAGCAACCAGACTGCCCTCATAGAGGGGGAAATGTCTGATGCCGTTTTTTATCCAGGCGATGTGCGCGTCGCTCAGGGGGCCATCAAGGAATTCTCGAACCTCCATGCCAAACGTATCGCCCTCAATATTGCTTTCCGTGGCGAGGCTCGTAATCCCCTGAGGATCAATATTTTCAACAGAGGCCAGGGCATTGGTCAGCCAGCGCACCAGTTCAAGGCTTTCCCGGTTGTAGATGCCCTTCTCGCCGCTGTTGGCGACAGCAAGCACAAGGGGGTCCTTAAGGTTAAAAATGCGCTCGACAGCTTTCCGGTACACCAGTGCAGGCTCGTTTTCATCGATAAATGCATCCGCCTGGGTATTCTTTTTCAGCGTTCCGAGCTGACTTCCGAGGCCGACCACCATAAACAGCGCCGTAATAAGTGTTAGCCAGCGCAACTGGATTACGCGCAAGAAGAAGCCATAAGCACGCGTGTGCCGTTCCCCATGCGTGGAAATTTCCTGAGCCATTGCTCCTCCCTAAGTGTATATACACTATAAAGCTTTAAAAAAATGGCGTCGATACGCCACACCGATTACCTAATCAAAATTCAGGACGCTTTCCGCACCTCTTGAACGGGGCCGAGGAATTCCAGAATTTCGGTGATGACAATGTCATCTTTCAGGATCCGGTTATGACCGTTTTCCCGAGTTTCGACGAGACGGCTTCTTGGAAACGCTTTATCCAGCTCGTGAGAATCGCTTGCTGGAATCTCTCTGTCATCGCGATCGTGAAACAGCAGAACCGGTTGCTTGATCGAAGGGGCAAGCTTAACCAGGTCTAGTTGGTCGATGGTCAGACCGACCTTGCCCTCCATCTTTCGGATGAAGATGTCCCTACTGCTTTCGCCCAGATCCAAAAACGAAGCGAAGCGGTTGAGAACTCCTTCGATGGAGGCAGGCCCGGAAACCAGGGCAAGGCGATTAAAGCATTGCTTGACCGCCTGTACGTATACCAGCGCGGCTGATCCGAGGGAGTGACCGATGGCTACATCAATGTTTTTTCCAATGAACTCATAGGTATCGAGAACAGCCTCAATAAAACGCCCTGGGTGAGACTCATTAGCGTAGGAATCGCCGTGCCCCATCGGGTTGACCGCAAGGATGGTGTACTCAGCAGGGTCGAGCTGGTTCAGCAGATCCGAAAACTGCCCAACCCAACCTGACCAGCCGTGCAGCAGCAAGATGCTTTTCGACCCCTGCCCGTAAACAGACAGCGTCCCGCCCCGCTTCAGCGCCGTGCTGTAGTTAAACTGCGCCCTGACAGCGTTCCGCTTTTCTTCACTGATGCGGGGGCTTGTCATCAAACCAACCGCTTTTTGGGCAGCTTTGGCGGGCAGCGCCCGACTGTATGTGCCGAACGAGAATCTGAACAGCTTCATTGAGAATGTCATCACCTTATACCTCCGTTTTTAGATTCGGGTGCATTGCCGTTGATAGGGCCGCTGATTAAAGTGTATATACACTTCAAGTAAAAAGGCAACCCTTTTTTGATGGATTTTATAGAGGAATTTTTGAGCGCCATGGACATGCCCAAGGATTTTGGATTACGCTAAGTGTATATACACCTAAAGAGGCCATGAATTTTATGTCGGATGCACTGAATGCAGATCTGATCTCCCCTCTGGATATCGGGAAAACATGTGCGGCGCTTTACTCGCGGGTTTTTTCCAGGCTGGTCACCCGCCATTACAACAACAAGCTGGCAGAAACCGGGCTTCGCATTACTCAATTTTCGATTCTGAATGCGATCAAACTCTACCCGCCAAACTCGATCAACGAGCTGGCGGAGCTGCTTGGCATGGAGCGTACATCGCTCCAGCGTACGGTCGAAAAACTGATATCGAAAGGCTTGCTGCAGACCAAGCCCACCGGCAACAAACGGTCGCTTGGGCTGTCACTTACGGCTGAGGGTGAAGAAATCTATTCTGAGGCTTTGATTAAATGGGAAGAGGCTCACAAGGAGTTTACGGATCTTGTGGGAGAAGACGACTGGGCTGAAACCACTCGGAAGCTCAGGCGGTACAGTCAGAAGTTGCAGAAAACCCTGTGAACTCGAAACGCCCCTGCTTCGACAACAGTGAGGTTGTTCATTGAGGACCTGAGGCGGTGCGGTATTTTGATGTGGTCGTCCAATTACAGTTGTGCATGCTGGAGCATACGATGCGCCCGATCTTTCAATCCCGGACAGAGTGTTTTGTCTTCCCACCGCAGCACATCCTGGTAATACAGAATCCTGCCGGTGTATCCGTCATACCTGTTGGCAAAGCTGTCGATACAGGTTTTCCACAAAACGACAAAGTCACTATCGAACTCTAGTGCAGGATCCTTGAAGCCTGCGATCAGTCGCTGGTATGCGCTGATTTGCTGAGAGGTATATCCCATAACGTAGGGCTCAACGTTCTCAACCAGGCGGATGAACTCCCATCCCTGGGTGTGGTTCAACCCTTGTGCAATTGCGCGCTGTATAAGGTGGTCACTTTTCCCGGCCATCAGCAGAGATTTTGAGTACATGCCCCAGAATAGGCTGGTGGACTCATAGTCAGGTTCTCCTAACATTGCGCGCAACTGCCTCACGTCACCTTCGGTCGCCAAGATGGTCTCGGTCAGTCGATGCATCTCGGCTTCTTCCCTATCAAGAGCGTGTGCGACCCAGGTCATGATCAAAGCCAGAATCAGACTACCCACAAACAGACTGAGCAGCAGCAACCTGATCTTCCCCGGTTTTGCGTGCCCAGCCACCCTCGAAGCGATTGCAAGCGTCATGCAGTTTCTCCACGGCCTTGAATGAGGAATCGAGATTGTTCACTTGCGCATTTACAAGAATAGCAGCCGGACGCTGCATCGTTATTTAAAGCTGCGGGACGAGTTTCAGTCCAGTTGAATTGCACGGTGAGATTCTTTATTGCGTCTATACTTTTGAGACGATGTGTTCCGGGCAGACTCAGGTACGAGACGATGGAATTCAGGGCCCTACTCTATATCGTATTTCTCCTTTGCTGCGCGCCGACGCTACTGTATGCCGAGGGTATTCGTGTCAGCCTTCAACTCCAGCCCAATCAGAGAGACAGATTCGAGCAGATTTTTGACCAGTTTTACGTTGAAACCGGTATCAGGGTGACATCGGTCGTCGAGTCAGATCTCGCTTATAAGCGGAAAGTCCCTGTCTGGTTGATAGAGGGCAAGGATACGCCTGATGTGATGTTTTGGAGTGCCTCGCAACGCCTGTATGGCTATGCAGGAAGAGGTTTGATTTTGCCAATTACCGAGGTTTGGGAAGCACAGAATTATGACGATCAGTTTTTACACGTAAAGCCAGGTGTAACGCTCGACGGAGACGTCTATGCAATTCCGTTTGCCTATTATCACTGGGGCATTTTCTATCGGAAAACAATGGTTGAACGATTTGGTGGAGTGCCTGACGACTGGGAATCCTTTCTGAACGTTCTAGCCAGAATGAAGGAAGCTGGCATTACTCCCATTGGTATCGGATCGAAACAGAATTGGCCCGCTGCTGCCTGGTTCGATTACATTGACCTGCGCATAAATGGCCTGGAATTTCATCTTAACCTGCTGAATGGAAAAGTGTCCTTTCATGATGAAAGGGTACAAAGGGTCCTGAATGAGTGGAAGAAGTTAATAGATCGCGACTTCTATAATCAGGACCACAAACTTCACAACTGGGATGGCGAACTCCCTCTTTTTTACAGGAATAAAATCGGATTTCTTTTGCTCGGTAATTTTGTTGCCAGCAGGTGGCCGACTGGCGACCCGCTGGTTGAGGACATCGGTTTTATGCCCTTCCCCAAAATAAACGAAGACATGCCCTACTATGAGAATGCGCCTACAGACGTATTCATGATTCCCAAAAGCACCCCAAAAGTAGAAGAAGCAAAAGCGTTCCTTCGCTTCATCGCGCGCGCCGATGTTCAATCCTCTCTTAATGAGGGGTTGGGCTACCTTCCCCCCAATAAGGACGGCCGTGTTGGAGACGACCGATTCATTCAAGAAGGTGCCAGATTGTTGAGGCGGGCGGAGGGAGTTGCGCAGTTCTTCGATAGAGATACGCTGCCTGCTTTTGACAAACTGGCCACTCCGTTGATGGCAGAATTCATCACGACCGGTGATGTAGAGGAAATGACGAAAAAACTAGAGCACGCCAGAATCGAGGTGTTCGGCCCCCTAAACAGCAAGGACTGACCTGAGGGCCTCGACACGAATGGCAGCAGCCGCTACCAGTTCGATGAACTACCCGCGCTGGTCAATTCGCACGAATCGTACCGCACGCAACTCGTGGGCCAGCGCCACCGATCGGTTGTGTGATGTGGTCATCGGCGTTCTGATGAATGATAAACGTCGAACCATCTTCATCCAGCAGCCCATGCTTACCGCCTTTCAACGATACGAGCGACGTAAACGCCTCCATTTCGCCAACACCGTCTGCGCCTACGAAGATATTGGGCAGATCACCCGGTTCCGGCCCTTTTGGATTCATCAGCCCGTGAGCATCTTTTACTTTTCCTACATGCCCCTGCGCAGATTTAAAGCCAGTTTCCGGCAGACAGTCGCCGTGGCTATGAAGATGGAGTCCATGCTTGCCAGGTTCCAATCCAGTGACCCGAACATGAATCAAAACGCCATGTGGTCCTTGCATCAGATGAGCCTCGCCGATTACATCTCCTGAATTACCAATGAGATCGGCATTAGCCTTCATAGTGTGCTTGCCAGCATGAGCAGACAAAGCAACGACTGTGATAACGAGAGCAACTAGTAAACGCATCATTCATTTCTCCTAAAGGTCGCTGGTGAGCGGGCGCTCGTAAGCCCCGCCCCGTTCAAACCATTTATTTGGTCGTGATGCTTCCCCGAGCCTGGCTGGTCCATGCCCGGCCATCAGCTCGCTGTGACGTAATGGTCGACGTTCCGCTACCGGTTGCGCCCTCATAGGCGCCCGTACCGCCCATCACGGTCCAGGTCGCCGGCTCATCTTCCGCACCAAGCAAATAGGAAAAATACACCATGTCCCCATTGTCATAGATACTTGTGCAGTAACCGGCCCCTCCCGCTGCTCCGGAGCC
The DNA here is from genome assembly GCF_030053415.1 of Marinobacter sp. CHS3-4. GTDB lineage: Bacteria > Pseudomonadota > Gammaproteobacteria > Pseudomonadales > Oleiphilaceae > Marinobacter. Next base: position 162,540 of record NZ_JASGBJ010000002.1, on the reverse strand, counting down.
ATCCACTCCCTGGTGTCCAGTACACCACTGGCTAGCGACGTTGCCGTTCGCCTGAACCACGGTGGCATGGTTTCTGATGACCGTTTTCCCTTTTGCTCCACTTGGCATATCAACAGTCTGCCCCGGGGCGATTTGTACCCAATAGAGCGCGCTGTCGACTTTCTCGGTATCTGCGAGGACAGAGAACGCTGAACAGAATGCGAGAGCGCCCATGGCGCCGATAGATATCCTTTTCATTATTGTGGCCCTGATCATATGCATGATTTGTTTTAGGGCTTCCCTCAAAGGAACCGGGGTCGCCCGTATGGGCGCAGAAGTCTCAGCAAACTTCAGCTGAAGAAGGGCCGCGCTAAGCACGCTCCGTTGATACGTCCGTTCACGTAGTTACTTGAGGATTGCACATAGTTTCGGAATAGCAAGCAGAATGCGGAAGTATTTGTGAAGCACTTTCATGTCCTCTCGACCGCTCAGCCAATCTTGAAATCAACTCGTATGTACTAAACTCAAGAAAATATATCTGGCTGTCTCACCCACTAGACAACGAGGGCAGAAAATGAAACTTCAGAAGTACTTCCGAAACCGGTTACCCATGGCTTTCTGCTTGGGTCTTACCACTGCTGCTTTTATGGCCCACGCACACGAAGTTCCGTCTTCTTCTGGATCTGACACAAGTCAGTCTGCTGACGGGAAAACACCAGGAATGCAACACCAGTACCACCATGGAAATGGCTATCAGGGACACCATGGCATGCATGGCCAGGACGGAATGCATCATGGTATGCAGGGCCAGAACGGCATGCATCATGGCGCGCACGGCTCCGGGGCGATGGTTGGTGGGCCATTAGTGGAGCTCGGTCTTGACGATGAACAGCTTACAGAGATTGCCGGGATTCAAAAAGAACTGCGCTCAGAGCTTCAGGAACTGAAGGTCGAAAGGTACGAGGAATCGCTTAAGTTACAGGAGCTGTATACCCTCGATGAGCTGGATGCAGATGATATCAATGATCAGCAGCAAAGGGTTTTCGACGTTATCAAGGAGATCACCGAGTTGCAGGTTGAAGCTCAACAGGATATCCGAGAGGTTTTAACTACCGAGCAAAGAGCCAAGCTCCTTCGCGCCGGCGGTTGGCTGAAATAGCCTTTCATTAAAGTTGGAGTATCTTCGCCCTAACCTGGGTTTATTTGTTCTTATCAGCCTGGTGGCGTTCAGCGGCTGCAGTACCCGCGTTTCAATGCCGGATGAGGATGCGGTGAGCCAGCAGGACGAGTGCGTCGTGCTGGCGCATGGGTTGTGGCGCTCCAATCTCGCGATGTTGCCACTTGAGTGGTCGCTGACGGACGCGGGCTATGGTGTCGTGAACGTCGACTACGATTCAACGAGCAAATCCCTGTCCAGGCTTGCAGAAGAAGACCTCAGGCCAGCCATTGCGCGCTGTGAGAGCATGGTGGACGGTCCCGTTCATCTGGTGACCCACTCGATGGGCGGTATCATCGCAAGAACCTACTTGCAGGGGCGCACTTTGCCTCGCGGAGGACGGTTGGTAATGCTGAGTCCTCCGAACCAGGGCTCTGTCCTGGTCAGCCGTTTCGAGGACTGGCCGTTGGCGAGACACATACTGGGACCAGCCGGATTGGAGTTGAGCCAGGCCTCTGATAGCCCGCTGAGAAATCTTGAACCATTGACTGTCGACGTGGGCGTGATTGCCGGTACAAGCAACAGCCCCTGGACGGCCTGGGTACCGCACACCGACCTTCCACAGCCCCACGACGGAACAGTTTCTGTGGAATCGACTTTTTTACCAGAAATGCGGGATTTCAGGGCAGTTGACGCCAACCATGTCAGCATCCGACACTCTGAAGAGGTTTTCCAATTGATCCGCAAATTTCTGGAAACAGCGAGCTTCAGCGGGGAGGGAGCGGTGCCCCCTCACGACGAACAACTGTAGTGCGACGACCCACCAATCTCAAAGAGCTCTAGCGGCTTCAGTCGGTAGTATTTTCGCTCTGTGTTTTCTGATTGCTCGGCGTAGGGCTGCGTCATCACATCCTGCAGTTCCCTCAGCAACGTGTAGTCTCCGTTTGCCGCTTGCTGGTAAGCGGGCACAACCAGCCAGTCTCTCAAACTGTACTTCGGGTTAACGCGCTTCATCTCGCTCGATACTTCCTCAGGACCACCTTGACGCCTGAGCGAATGCCATTTTTTAAGCCAGGCCGACCAGCGCTTGTCTCTCGTTTCTGTGTCTTCAGAATAGGCCGGGTCTTTATAGAAACTCTTTCTTAGTGGCTCGATGTCATCTGGCAAGGACGATAGCTCCCGGAAGAAGATCGTATAATCGACAGGTGTCTGCATCATCAAGGCTGCAAGTTCCCTGAATAGGTCGACGTCAAAGGTGTCGATTCCAAGTTTGGTCGCCCACATTTCCTCCATCTGCGCTTGCATCACGTTCGGGAAACCACTTTGAATCTCGTCCAGCTGCTGCAAGCCGTCTGGATGTCCTGCCAGTAAGGGCCGCACTGCAGAGCAAAAGGAGTGAAAGTTGCGTTCGGCCGCCGCTGGCTGGTTCAGAAAGGCAAAATGCTGCCCACCCCCCGTCCACGGCTGGTATTGCGGATCGAAGACATCAATGAACCCGAAGGGGCCATAGTCGAGCGTAAAGCCGCCTGCAGCGCAGTTGTCGCTGTTGAAGTTACCCTGGCAATAGCCGACACGTATCCAGTTCGCCACAAGCGAGGTCAGTCGGCTTCGAAATTTGCGTGCAAGCAAGACGACTTTTTCAGCAGTGGTCAGTGATTGATCGATCACATCACCGTATTCACGGTCGATCAGATGCAAGACGAGCTGCTCCAGCTCCTCCATTGCCTTCGGATGCTCCTGTTTCCGGGCACGACGACCGAAAAGCTCAAGCTGCCCTACCCGAATGAACGACGGTGCAACACGCGTCGAAATCGCGACCGGCTCGGAAATGAGGATATCCGGGTCGATTGAGCGTGAACCCTCTGAATACCAGGGGCGCCTAACGTGCTCGGTCTTTGACACGTACAGGCTCAGAGACCGAGACGTTGGCACACCAAGCGCATGCATATGCTCCTGCGCCAGAAACTCCCGGATACTGGATCTGAGAACGGCGCGACCGTCCGCTCCCCGGCAATAAGGAGTGCGCCCTGCGCCTTTGAGCTGCATTTCCCAGCGTTGCCCATTAATGACGGCTTCAAGCACCGAAATTGCTCGGCCGTCGCCGTAGCCATTGCCAGTCTGGAAGGGGCACTGTTGGTAGAATTCGTTGCCGTAGATAGAAAGGGCATAACCGCACGCCCAACCGACGCTGCGCAGAGGTTCAGGCACATCTGACAAGTCCCCAGAGAACATGCGAACAAAGTCATCGGACTGCGCCAGGGCGTCGGCAAAACCCAACTCCTGGAACAGACCTTTTCCGTGCGCTACGTATTCCGGATGTTCGATCGGCGTTGGCTCGACCGGAACATAGTGGCCAGAGAACACTTGCCGTGGCGCATGGTCGGCGCCATTCGGTCTCCCTTCAGGATCGGCATTGAGCGTGTCCATGAATGAATAGTCTGCCAGCGGTGCGAGATCGTCGAGGGCCACGACCGTGGAGGGCGTTTCCCGGTGACGTCGCTGTGTCATAGAGGCTCCTTTAATAAACAATGCCGGATGTTAGATCATTCTACCCTTCCCGTTTATCATAGATACCCGCTTCACGGATACAGATTCAGGGATGACAGTAAGCCATGGGAAAACAACGATTTCGTTACTCTGCCAGTATTCTCAAAACCAGCCACCTGTATGGAGGCATCGGCGGCCTGCTCGCGTTTATGCTCGGAAGTATTCTGCTACTCAACGTGGCTGACGACGGAGAGTTCAGCTTAAGCAAGCTTTTCCTGGACGAGGATGGCGATGTCATTTTCGAAGTGCATCTAATCGGCTTATGCCTGTTGCTTGGCAGCATCGTGGCGTTTGCCAATCGTCAGGTTTGGTTGGAGCTGGACAGCGAGAATCTCAATATTCATATCCCGAGGTTTACCGGTCTCGGGCTGATGGGCTTTACCACCGGCAAGCACCGGGTGCCGTTGCACTCGATCCGCAGTATTGAACTGACTCCCGTTACGGGATTCCGGAATATGGCTCAGGCGCTTCAGCAGTCAAGACTCAGCCTCGTTACGGATACTCGGACTTATCAGCTGCAGCCCTATAATTTTTTGAAAGTGGGCCACCCCGATCACCGCATTGGCATTGGCAGTGCGTTTGGAAAACCCAAGACGAGAGTTGAAGCCCTCGTTAACCAGGCGCCTCTTGTCGAAGCGCTTTCCAGCACCACAGGCAATGTGGAACTTACGTCCAGCCCTGCCGATCGAACGGGCCCACTGGCCAACCACTTCAACCTATTGAAACACAAAGGCATGGTCGTGCAATTAACGCTTCTGGCGGTGCTCAGCAGCTATGCCCTCGTCGACTATTTGCTGCTTACCAACTACCTGGTCATTGGTGACATGCCATTGTGGCCCTTTGTATCTGCGGGATTGCTGGCAGGTGTGTTGGGCATCCAGCTGGGGAGCGGGGCGCCACGCACAGAGCGCCTCGGCCTGGCTGCCCTTCTCTGCGTCATCGCCTTGGCAGCCACCTATCCTGGTTTACAGCGCTACACCCTGATGGCCTCGACTGACGCACGTCCCGTTTACTACGACCACACTGAAACCGGCTACTTTCAGCACCCCAATTACCCTGCCATCGACCAACGAGACAGCAGCATTCCGGAATATTGGCAGAGCCTACCCCAGGATGAGCAGCATACGTTCTTTGTGCATGAATCAGGGCTGGGATTCGCGGTAGTCGATATGACAACCGTCTACGAAAAAAGCCGTGCATTTTACCGTGCGAACGACTGAACCGGACGGGATACAGGCCCGGATTTAACCCTCGGGCTGGCTGGCCAACTCCAAGAGTGCTTCCATCGCCTCATCAATGCGATCACTGGGCACAAACACGTGGTCGTGATAGAACCCGGCGATGACGTTGGTCGTTATGCCCCGCTCTGCGAGTAAGCTGGTTACTACAGACGTCAGGCCAAGCGCCTCAAGGCTGGAATGTCCCTTGAGCGTGATGCGACGGAAAACCCTGTAATAATCAAGGCCCTCTGCTTTGGCCTGTTCTAAAGGAATGACCAGGGTCAGCCCTTCCAGTTCAGCGATGCTGACAATGGGTTTCAGTTTTTCCAACTCGCCATACTTGGCTCGAGCCACTGTGCAGTAGACGTAGAGTGTCGAGTCCAGATTGGGAGAGAGGTTTTTTATCAAATCCTGGAGAAACTGACTTCGCTTCATGGTTACTTTCCTCTAACTGACTTTTTTCAGCATAACTGATTACTTACCAAGCGCCCATTCGCAAATGGCGTCCAAGTCCAGCGCCTTCCGTTTTGCGAACCGGTAACCACTCTAATCGCCGCTGAAGCTCAAATAGGCGACTTATTGGGAATGAAAAACGGGGCTCTTGGGCCCCGCGTAACGATATCTCGCTTAGGACATTGACGACTTGATGCCAAGCTTGGAATTGGCTGCGTCCCGGACTTCTCGATAACGATCGGCTTTTTCAGCCAGTGTTTCCAGATTATCTTCGGGGAAAATAGCCTTCTTCTTCTTCTGGACTTCTTCCTTCTCCATAGCAGACGGGAATAGCTGCTCCAGGCACCGTAGCATGACCTCAGGTGACACTGAGGCACCGGGCGAGGCACCCAGAAGCGTACCGTACGTTTTATCCTGTGAAACGATAATCTCGGTGCCCATCTGCAAGTCACCGTCTTTGATGATCTGAACCCGCTGACCTGCTTCTATTGGCTTCCAGTTAAACTTTTTGCTGAGGCCCGGCGCAAAGCTGTCCAACTCCTCGAACATGCTCTTGGGCCCTTTGAAGGTTTCAGACACCAGGTATTTCACCAGTGGGAAGTGCTCCAGTGCTACGTTGAGTAGGCCCGGAAGGTCATGCAAGCGCATAGAGCAGAGGTAGTCAAAGAAACCGCGGCCCTTTTCAAGGACAGGTTTGAAAGACGCGAATGGACCGAACAACAGATAATGCTGACCATCGACCACGCGTAAGTCCAGATGTGGAACGGACATCGGCGGAGCACCCACTTTCGCTTTGCCATAGGTCTTAGCTTTGTAGTGGCCAGCCTGCTCTTCGGTGATGGCCGCCTGAAGGAAACGCCCCCCAACAGGGAAACCTGCATAGCGACTGCGAAAGGGCTGGTGGCTTTTCTTTAGCAGCGGAAATGCACCACCACCCGCGCCGACAAACAGCACGTCGGCTTTGTACTGCACCTGCGAGCCATTGCTGTCGGTTTCAAGCAGCCAGCTTCCTGCTGGGCTCTTGTGCACACGCCTTACATGGGTCCCGTACTCGATATGCACACCCAGATCGTCGACAGCATGCCGGGCCATCTGTTCGGTCAAGGCGCCGAAATTCACGTCGGTGCCGGTTTCAATCACCGTCGCCGCCATCTTTTCGCTACGCGGGCGCCCTTCCATCGTGTAGGGAATCCAGCTTTTGATTTGGTCAAAATCTTCTGAAAACTGCATGTTTTCGAAGAAATGATGGGCCGACATTTCGTTGTAGCGAAGTCTCAATTCTTCAATCGAAGATTCAGAAACAATCGTGCAATGCTTGGTTTGATTGATGAAAGTCGTCGGATCCTTGATAGCGCCGTTCTCAACCAGGTGCGCCCAGAACTGCTTGGCGACGTTAAATTGAGCATGGATTTTCAGGGCCTTTTCAACCGAAATGACCTCTTCATCCACCGGCGTGTAGTTGAGCTCACAATTGGCCTCGTGCCCTGTGCCTGCATTATTGAAGGCCCATGAGTTGCCTGCACCCGGTGCACTGAGGCGCTCCAGGATGGTGACCTCAAGGTCTGGCAACATTTCCTTGGCAAGAACAGCCAGAGTGGTGCCCATAATGCCGGCACCGATGATGACCACTTTCATAATGGATTCCTGCAATTCTGAATTTTCTGATGTAAGTCAGCCACTTTCCGTGGTGTAAAACTATCATGCTTCGGGGTGCAACGCCCACTGTAGAGGGTTTCGCGGGCTGGTCCCGCGACTTCTTGAGCGGTATCAACCCTCCAGATGAAGTTTTGGCGAGTTGAAGAATTAGTTTCAACCGTTAGATCACCCTTACTGACGGCGAGGGTAATTGGATTACTGGAACTCAAAGGGAAGCTCAGAATCCTCGGGGACGCGCAGCTCAAACCCTGCCTTCAGGCTTATGGTGTTGCCGGGCTTGATGACTCTCTCCCACGACAATATCCCTTTGTTTTCCTGATAGTTCCGGGTAACCGGCGAAGTGATCTCCAGGGCCTCGACGGTCAGATCGTCCTGACGTGAAACCGGTAAACGGTCAAAAACACGCACGGTCACAGGCTGACTATGGTGATTGGTGATGTCGTAACGATTGACCTGTCGGATGTACTTTTCGCCTTTAAACACGCCTTGCTCTCCTTTCTGGTCCTCTTCGCTGACCTTTTCGGCAGTTATTCGGTCATTAACCCCAAAACCAATAGCAAGTTCCTCACCAGAAGCCAGCGTTTGCATGTGCGAACTGCCCACAGACTGGCCATCACGATAAAGGCTTACCGAACCCGCAGGCAGGGTTATTTCGGCTTCAAATGTGCCGGTTGCGTGAACGAAGCCCGTCAGATCCATCGCTGGAAATACTCGGGTTTCCACCTTAACCGGAACATCATGGCTGGCCACGTTCACGAATTGTCCAGAATTGTCGCTTTCAATCGTGACGGGCGATGTTACGACAAAGCTTTGAGTGTAGGCGCCGGCGTTATGAACGCTCGCTGCGTTTGGTTCCGCAACTCGGCTCTCCTCAAATTGAGGGCTGTCCATGGTTGTCTGGAGAGCGCCTTTCGCGCGGTAAAGTGATGGTGTTTCTGGCGATACGATCCAGGGCACCAGAGGTGGAATATCGGTACCTTGTCGGGCATTAGCGGTTGAAAGCGTCAGTTCGACATTGTTCCAGTCTGATCCCGTGTTCTGACGAATAACGGCCAGGTGCTCCAATGTCAGTGTGCCCGTTTCGCCGTTGTCATCCGTGCTTAACCGGGCGTTGTATTGGCTCCGCCAATTCGCTCCATTCGTCTGATAGGTGAGCCTTGCTGTCGCCTGGCCAGTTTGAGCCGCCTGATAGGTGATCGTCACCGTTTTCGTCGCCCGGGCATTTTGCTGGGTTGCTGCCAACTCTCGCTTCAGGCGGTCCCTTTCGGCGATATCATCGATCATGCCCTGCCGAATGGCCCTCACCTGGCTTAGAGCGTCAAGCGTGGTTCTCTGAACGGTTTGAGCAAGCTGTTCCAATTCGGATGCTTTAAGCTCACCCGGGGTTTCCGCTGCACCTGTCATCAGGTTGACTTGCTGATTCCAGGCTCGAATCTGGTCTTCCTGCCTGCCAATGCTGTTCTCAACGTCGCGAAGCTGTTGCTGTAACTCCCGTGTTTTTTCTGCAACAACCTCGGCCTGCTCCACCTGTTGAACCTGCACTCGCTGGATACTCGCACCCTGCACACCGCGGATTTCAGCAGTCAGTGTGTGTTCCTGCATAGCAAGAGGTAGTCCGGCGAGCGTCAGTTTTCCGCTGCCGGCCTTCAACTGGGCCTGCTCTTCCCAGACCAGCTGCGCATGGGAAGGATAAACAGTTGCAGACGTCACCTTTGCCTGGGCCGAGAGTGGAAGGCAGATAACCAGCAGCGCAAGGGTTCCTTTCATACAGTCTCCATCAATACCAGGGTGAGATTCACTGGCTATAAATGTACAACTTTTTTCAGCCTGGTTTCCTCACCATCTGTTAATCAATTCCGTTCAATTGAGCTAGCCGCCAGTCATCTCAACGTATTCCTGGCGACATGGCAGACATGAAGTCATCCAGAATGCCGGAGGCCGATACAGGGCTGCCTCTCAGGGCTTCGTTGAACTGTCGGCTGAATTTCCGGAAGTCCGTCTGTGCCCATTGCGCCCGATCCAGGATATTGCGAATCGATTCCAGGTTGTCTCGATTGGCTTCAACAAACTGATAGCTGAGCGTGGCGGGCGGCTCTCGATTAAAATCATATCCAGAGTGGTAATCCCTGATGAGCAACAAGGCCAGACCGCCACCCATGAAATGGCGGCCCAGGCTTAGCTCAAGGCGACCGTTTTCGATTTCGTCCAGAGCACGCGTTTCCCAGTCAACGCCGCCAATCAAAACATCTTCCCCGGGAACCCTGCCTTTTTGCTCAGCAGCGGTTATCGCTCCCAATGCCATACCGTCACTGGCACTCCATATGAGGTCCAACTCAGGGTATCGCTCAAACAATCTGATGGTTTTTGCAACCGCCTCGGTTTCGCTCCAGTTCGCGAAGAGTAGTTGCCCTTCCAACGATGGGTGAACCGCGAGCATTGCGTTGAAGCCCCGGTTCCGATCAATGGATGCTGAAGAGTCACGTGATCCGGAAAGCCCCACCATCTTTGATGGGGAAGTTCCGTGCTCGTCCTTGAAGCGCTCATACAGCCGATCAGCAAGATTGAGGCCCGCCGAATGATTGTCAGGTGAAAGATGCCCGATCCAATGCGCCATTTTTTCCCGGGGCATTCCCGTCAGACGCAACTCGTCATCTGGAACGTCGGTATTGAAGGTGAACGCCTTTACACCGGCTTCTCCGATCATTTCCAGCATGTCATAGGTAACTTTTTCCTTGCACATCAATAACACGTAATCTGGAAGCTCGCCTGACTGCAAAACCTTTTTCAACAGATCCCGATAGCTGAAGCGATTTTCGCTGATGTCAGTGTAAATCGTCAGGTTTACGTCCAGATCTTCGGCCACGGCCTGCATGAAGCCGCCGGTCATCTGCCAGAAACGGGAATCGTCCGGGGATAGAAAAACAACATCGACGGGGGCAGCCTGTTCGGCGTTTAGAGACAGCGGGTACGAAAGAATACTCAACAAAAGAACTGCAATCGAAGCCTTAGACAGCACAAACAACCTCTGGGTGGCATCTTTTCGGAGCATAAACTTACTCTGTGTTGGCACAGAGATACACCATCTGATCTAAATTATCTGCCGCAGCTACCTTTTGAAACAGAACATTACTTTTCTGCAATTGTTAACTGCGTCATGGGTTGACCCTGGAATTGCTGATACTTTGAAAACTCAACAATAACGCATCGCAAGCATTCCATGGAGTATCGTCTCATGAGCCGCCGACTGATTGTTGGACATCTTTTGAAAAGTGCACCCATCGCCGCCGCGCTGTTGATTAGCCCGGCCGCCCATGCCGTTTCCGTGCAGGCCGTGTTTGCCGCGGAAAATGCACTGTACGGTGCCGGATATACCATTGGTCAGGCCGACGGTTGGATTGACGAGCAGCTTCGCAATGCGGTCAAACAGTACCAGGCCGACCATTCAGGGCTGACGTCTACGGGTGAGCTGGATGCAAAGACCCTGGAAGCACTGGGAATCTCTGCCAGGTCGTCACAGGTTGTTGGCGGTAACGCAGTTGCAAGCCGTGCAGCCGCCCTTTCCGAACTTGGGCTTTCCGAAGACCGATATCAGCAATCTTGGACGAAAGTTGCCGAAAAACCACCAGAGCCGAAACCGAAACCGGCACCTGAACCTGCAGTCGTGAGCGCACCCGAGCCAGAGATAGAAAAGGCCCCCGAGCCCGATTCGCAGCCCGTGGAAATTATAGCGAGTGACGAGCAGACCTCTCAGCCGGAGCCGAAAGTGGTAGCCGCTGAACCAGTCACTAAGACAAAACCTGAGCCCGAGCCAGTGCAGTCGAAAGCCAAAGTGGCCAGCGTTGACCCCAGCCCTGTGCCGGAGCAACAGCCTGACGTATCTGCGGAAGCCGAGCCCGATTCTGAACCGGTCAAAATCACTTCAAGTTTTGGTTTTAGTGATAACAGCGAGACTGGCATTGCAGAGGTGGAAGTGGAATCTGAGGCGCCCCAGGCTGACGTGGACGCAACGCTTGCGGGCAATTCTGCCGAGATAGAGGACGCTTTGCCTCAGGAACCGACAGCAGCTGGTGTGGCTTCCAATGCAGAGTCGGCCGCTGCTTCAGAGGAACCTGAAAGCAGCGGCAATGTGCTGACAAGGGTCTTCGACTTCCTGTTCGGCTGGATGGTCTGACCTTGTCCGACCCGTTTGATCAGGCGAACTTCCAGAAGGGCGTGCTGAGGCGCTGCTGAACAATTTCAGGCGGGTATCCAACGTCAGTCAGCAGCCGGCTGTCTTTGGTCAGCACCAACTGGATGAAGTCTCTTTTTTTGCGCCAGCCTCTGTAAGCGTAAACAGCTTTTCTCATCAGTCTATTCTCCGTCAAGTCTCTGTCTCTGGCGTCGCCAGAACGTGTTTTTAATAGCTTGCTATTGTATGGAAATTGGCCAGCATTCCCCATACTTGGAAACACTTACGGAGATATACGGAGTGCCCTCACCCCCTGAAATATTCGCTGTCCCCCAGCCATTCACCTATGACAAACCGCTAATAGCTGACGCACGATCCTAAGGGTTACGATGGCGATGCAGTCGACATAAAACGCCCCATCGATCTGAAGGATAAAGCGTATGACCTTTGCGCGAATTGCCGGCACAGGTTCCTATCTTCCCGACAATGTTTTGACCAACCGGGAGCTTGAAAAGCTCGTGGATACCACGGATGAATGGATCCGCGAGAGAACCGGCATTGCACAGCGCCACATTGCCATTGAAGGCCAGACAACGGTCGACCTTGCAGAACAGGCCTCCCTTCGCGCAATTGAGGCGGCTGGCGTCAATGCGCAAGACATTGATCTGATTGTTTTTGCCACCTCCACCCCGGACAAGATTTTTCCCAGCTCGGCCTGCATTCTCCAGGCTCGTCTTGGCATTCACGGCTGCCCTGCGTTTGATATCCAGGCAGTCTGCAGTGGTTTTGTGTATGCGCTATCCGTGGCCGACAAGTTTGTAAAAACCCACAGCAGCAAGAAAGCATTGGTGGTTGGTGCAGAGCTCTTTTCCCGGATTCTGGATTGGGAAGATCGTGGCACTTGCGTGTTGTTTGGCGATGGCGCGGGCGCTGTCGTGCTGGAGGCAAGCGAAGAAACAGGCATCCTGTCGACACACATCCACGCCGATGGGCAGTACGAAAACCTTCTGCACGTTCCTTACGGAATCGGCGACGGATTTGATCAGGTCCGGGCTGGCAAAGGCCATGTGCACATGAAAGGCAATGAGGTGTTTCGCATTGCGGTGAACACGTTGGGCAAGATAGTCGACGAAACGCTGGACGCGAATCAAATGCAGAAATCCGATATCGATTGGTTGGTGCCACACCAGGCTAACTTGAGAATCATTACCGCAACCGCCCGAAAGCTGAATATGTCGATGGATAATGTGGTGGTTACGGTAGACCAGCATGGCAATACATCGGCCGCTTCTATTCCGCTGGCGTTAGACGTTGCTGTTCGGGATGGGCGCATTAAACGTAACGAAGTGCTGCTTCTGGAGGCCTTCGGCGGAGGGTTCACCTGGGGCTCTGCCCTCATCCGGTTCTGATCGATCTGACCACTCGCAATGGCGATTTAAGCCAACTGTGCATTGGTGTGTGCGTCGTATACTCTTTGTGTGCCAAGTTCCAGACAATAACACTCAAAGGGATACGGAATGACGACTCAATCGAGCCGCCAAACACCTTCTGTCATCATTATCGGTACCGGTTTCGGTGGCCTGTGCATGGCCATACAGCTGAAAAATGCCGGATTTGATCAGTTCACACTCCTGGAAAAAGCGCCATCCGTCGGTGGTACCTGGCGTGACAATACCTACCCCGGTGCGGCGTGCGATGTTCAATCGCATTTATACTCATTTTCCTTCGAGCCCAAACACGATTGGACGCGCAAATTCGGCCTGCAACCTGAAATTCTGGATTACATGCGCCACTGCGTGGACAAGTACCAGTTAGCACCCCACATACAGTGTAATCAGGAAGTCAGCAAAGCCGCGTTCGACGATTCCACGAACGAATGGATTGTCGAAACGCGTTCGGGAGATGTTTTCAGGGCGACCGTCCTGGTCACCGCGACTGGTCAGCTGAATCAGCCCGCCTGGCCAAAGATCCCCGGCATCGATAGCTTTCAGGGCAAGCTGTTTCATTCTGCACGCTGGGATCACAACTATTCGCTGAAAGGAAAACAGGTTGCGGTTATTGGCACCGGCGCCAGCGCGATACAGTTTGTTCCGGAAATTGTGCCCAAGGTTGCCTCGCTCAGCCTGTTTCAGCGTTCAGCTGCCTGGGTGTTACCAAAACCCGATCGGCCATTCAAAGCCTGGGAACATGCATTGTTTCAACGCCTGCCCATTTGGGATCGCATTTACCGTTCCCTGATTTACTGGAAAAATGAGAGTCGAGCTCTTGCGTTCACACGCTTCAAAGGCCTTTTAAATCTCTTCGCCTGGCAGGCAAAACGGTTTGCGCGAAGCGAGGTCAGCAATCCTCAGAAACGCCGCGACCTGATTCCCGACTACCAGATTGGTTGCAAACGGATCCTGATCTCCAATGATTGGTACAAAGCGGTCGACCAGGAACACGTAGACCTGATTACCGCGGATATTGAACGGATTGTTCCCGATGGTATCGTTACCAGCGACGGGGCCATCCATCGCGTCGATGCGATTATACTGGGCACAGGCTTTGCGGCTTCAGAGTTTCTGTCACCGATCACGGTAGAAGGCCGTAATGGTCTATCTCTGAACGAAGCCTGGTCTCACGGCGCAGAGGCATTCAAAGGCATCAGTATTTCCGGGTTTCCCAATTTCTTTATGTTGTATGGGCCCAACACCAACTTGGCTCACAATAGCATCGTGTTCATGCTTGAGTCTCAGGTGCGGTATGTCCTTAGCTGTATACGTCAATTAGGTCAGGCGCCTGACTTGGCCATGGATATTAAAGAAGAGCGTTTGAAGCGGTATTCGTCGCAGATACAACGTCGGTTGGCGAAAAGCGTCTGGGAATCCGGATGCAGTTCCTGGTACCTCGATAGCAACGGCAAGAACACGATAAACTGGCCAGGTTTCACCTTCACGTACCGAAGAAGCACCACCGAATTTGATCCCGATGACTATGACTTTATCAGCCCCGCAAGATCATCGTGAGAAACCGGACCTGTGAAATTTCGGGTTGATCCTTTTACCCTTCTCTTGTTGGGCGCGATTGTACTGGCGACGTATGCGCCGGTAACCGGCACAGCGGCAGATCTTCTGGCGGGGCTTGCCACGCTTGCCGTCGCGTTGTTGTTTTTTCTCCACGGGGTCGCCTTATCCCGTGCACAAATCATTGCCGGTGCCACGCATTGGCGCCTGCACATCATCATCACGGCATTCACTTTCGTGTTCTTTCCCCTGGTTGCTATCCCTATCTATCAGTTCAGCCAGATACTTCCCCAATGGATGCCGCAAGATCTCGGGCTAGGCTTTCTCTATCTGGGCGTTCTACCGTCGGCAGTCTCCTCTTCCATTGCATACACAGCGATGGCGCGGGGGAATGTGCCTGCAGCGATTTGCAGTGCCGCGGCGTCCAACGTGTTTGGCATGATGCTTACGCCGTTTTTGTTGTTGATGCTGGTGAGCAGCTCCGGTGCGGGCAGCCTGTCTGTGGCAGATGCATTGAAAGACATCGTGCTTCAGTTATTGCTGCCGTTTGCCCTGGGGCATGCGTTGCGGCCCTGGCTGGGCGGATTCATGGCAAGGCACGAAAAACTCTCTACCCGTTACGACCAATGCGTGATCTGGCTGGTGGTTTATTCGGCTTTTTCCCATTCAGTGGCCAGTGGCCTATGGGAGAAGCTGCCCGTTCTGGCGGTGCTTCTCACCATTGGATTGTGCGTATTTTTGCTTGTTTTTTTTATGGCGGCAGCCACAGCCGTTGTGCGAAAACTGGGGCTGCCACTGGAAGATGAGGCCGCTGTGGTTTTTTGCGGCTCCAAAAAAAGCCTTGCGTCAGGCCTTCCCATGGCAAAGGTGTTATTTTCAGGTCACCCCGGTTTCGGCATGATCGTGCTTCCAATCATGTGCTACAACCAAATCCAGGTTGTCATCGGCGCCATGCTGGCGCAGCGATATCGGAAGAAAATAGAGGCGGCGAATTCAGCCGCCGAAGATGCCCTCGAAAAAAGCCGCTAAAACAGCGAGCGCAACAATCCAACCGATAACCGCCGGCCAGAAACTCGTCATGGGTGGCTCAGCGTCTTCTTCTGCAGACAGCTTACTGCCCTGCTGAGCGGCTTGCTGATATTCTGCCTCGGACAGCGCCAGCTCGCCCTTCTCCAGAAGTTCGTTCCAGCCAAACCAGTCGCCCAGGAACGCCACTACCGAAGGTGGAAAGCTTCCATTGTCGGCCATCGGCCGTATTTGAGCCTCCAGATTTGCTGCTATGGCGCTGCGCAAGGCAGACTTATCCGCCGGGGGTTCAGTAAGAATGGCTTTCCAAATACCCTCGTCTGCCGACCGGCGGGAGTCGTTCAGGAGTGCTTTGATCTGAATGCAAACCTCGCGAACGATCTGTTGTTCCTCCGTAGTCAGGTCAGCTTCATCTACGTCGGTCTCTTCAGAGGCTTTTTCTGAAATGGGTGCTGTTGCCACAGGCTGACCACTGGCTTCCTGATACGCTTTTTGAAGCAGTACCAGCTCCTCACCTGTCGCAAACTTTCGTTGTTGTTCGTAAGCCTGATCAATGGCGTCTCGATCCCGAGTGGGTTCGATGCCAAGTATTTCCCAACAATTCATAACAATTCTATCCAGTTACAAAATTCCGTCTCGATTTCCGAGAGACAAATGAAGCAGACTCCCTTAGGATGGATGCCAGTAGTTAAAAAAAACATTTATCACTCGGCAGATTATAAATCGACTCCCATGTCCGTTACGAATTGGCGCGTTAATCTTTTTGATACTCCTTGGCGCTCAACCTGTGTGGTGACGATGTCGGTTGCCTGTTTTATGGCCGCATCCAGTGACGTCTTCGCCTCGGAAGCCTCAGATTCTGATGTAGATCAGTTTGGCTATGGCCTGTCTGCCTCCGCAGACAGCTTTAACACACACACACCCATTCCCGAAGTGCTCACCACCACGAGGTTGCGGCAGCCAAAATCCCGCGTACCCGGCACCACCTCGATCATTACTGGAGATATGATCCGGCAACTGGGCATCATGAACCTGGTGGACGTGTTCCGTCTGGTTCCCGGCATGACGGTTAACTACGTTGGCAGTAATCAGCCGGTTACCAGCTACCACGGTACCGTTCACTATGAGCAGCGCAGAATGCAGGTGCAGGTAGATGGACGAACTGCGTATCGCGCCAACTTGTCTGACATGGACTGGAACACCATGCCAGTTCCGCTTGAACTGATTGAACGTATCGAAGTAAGTCGTGGGCCTAACAGCGCTGCGTACGGAATCAACGCCTTTCTCGGCACCATCAATATCATAACTCGCGCGCCGGAAGATTCTGCCGGTGCAGAACTGCGCGCTGTCGCCGGTACCCGCGGATATAAAAGAGTTTTTGGTTCCGTTGCAGACGAAGATGGCGATTACGACTGGCGTTTAGCGTACGAAAAGCGTAAATCTAACGGTTTTGATCAGCAGTCTGAGGGGGGCGAATTATTCCCCTTCAACGATGGCTATGACTTCAATGTATTCAATTACGACAGCACGTTATCGATTAACCCCGCCTACTCTCTGGATTTTCGTGGGGGTGTAGTCGACGGAATCGATGAGGAAGATTTGATCAAGGAGGGAAAGGTTGGATCAGACGATGACCCCAATATACTGGTGAAAGATTACTATCTTCAGACTCGCCTTAACATCAACACCTCTGACAGCCACTTCTTTCATATCCAGGTCGCTTTCCAAAACTACAAACGACGTCAAGAATGGGAAGCCTGTATTCCTGAAGCAGAGTTTGTGAAGCTGCTGCCAGGCTATGTTCCCGGCCCGAATGACGGCCCGTTTGAATTAATCCCATGCCAAGAGCCTCCTACGGGACAGCCGTTCCGAGCCAGCCTGAACGAGAATATTGAGGAGTCCAGGCTGGAATTAGAAATTGAAGATACTCTTCTGGTGTCTGACGATTTCAAAATTGTATCCGGCATTGGGTACCGTGAGGACACCTATCGTTCGGAAACCTTATTTAACGGCCGGGGACAAAACTACCAGACGCGAGCGTTCGGTAATGTAGAGTATTCCCCGTTTCAATGGCTCACGCTGAACGCGGGCGGAAACTGGGAAAAAACCACCACAACCGACGAGAGTTATTTTTCGCCCCGATTGGCTGCCAACTTTATATTGAAAAAGAATCACACCCTTCGCCTGGTGTTCTCAAAAGCAGTGCGCACGCCCGATGCATTTGAACAAGAACCCGATTGGTCTTATCGCCCCAGAAACGTCGCTGCGCCGTTCGAATTCCTGGAGGGCGCGCGTTTCAAGGTGGAGGACTTGGTTGATCCAACGACTTCCACTTATGGGAAAACACTTGAAGAAGAGCGCATAACTTCCCGTGAAATAAGCTATTTCGGACAATTCTATCTGCGGTCCGGTACACTCTCTCTCGAAGCCAGATACTTCAATGACGAGATGAGAGATATGATCAGTGGCGTTATAAGCGTCGATGACTGGACCATTGATAACAACGTTGCTCTTGATCAACAAGGATTTGAGCTTGAAGCCGCATTCGAGGTCCCCGGCACCAAGCTCAGAATAGGCTACGCTTACCTAGATCAAGACGGGCGATATACTGGCGTGGAATCTCGCAGCAATGACCAGAAAGAATATGCGGTTACACTGCTTGGCAGGCTATCAGTGCGTCACTCCGGCAGTGTTGCTTTGATCAAGGAGTTGCCGCTCGATCTTACCGCTTCGACAGCTTATTACTGGGCGGACGAATTTCGCTTCGATAATTTTGAGCGAGCTGACTTCAGGATCGCGAGAAATATATACGCCAAAGGCTACAGCTATGAATTGGCTTTAACCATGCAACACTATCTGGAGGAAGATCCGTCCCTGAGCCCCCACAATATAATCAACGACCAGAATCAGTTTTATGCTGAAGCTGGCATCCGGTTCTGAATCCAGATCAAGGACGATGTAACACCCCGGACGGCATGAACATAAATCACTCAAACACAATTCGCCAACAGTTGCTGGCCAATCTGACCAAGGTCACTGGCCCGATATTGTTGGCTGTGTTTGCGTTGTTTCAAGCCGGGCTGTCTCTTGCGGGGAGCGATCCCCCTATCCCTTCCTCGATTGTCTATGTGGCTGAATCACAGAATGACAATCTTAACCGACGAATCACGGAATTGCTGATTGAGGCGTTTCCCGAGTCCGTGGCACTTCGTTCCTTTACGCCCGGGCAGACCTCTCAGGATAATACCTCGCCGGTGATTGCCCTTGGGCCCGACGCGTTCAATCAGGTCAGGCGCGAGAACGCCCGCGTACCAGTACTTGGACTATTCGCGGACAAAGCCTTCCTGGAGAGCGATATCGAACAGGGGCCAGGCCAGAATGTGTCTGCAATACTGTCTGACACGCCCCTGATAAGACAGGCGGCCATCGGAAAATCCATACTGCCTTATGCCACGCGTGTCGCCATGCTCGCCCGACCTGAAACAGAAGATCTTTACGTTCCGGTGCTTGAACAGTTGCAATCATTGGGTATGGAGGGCCGAATTTTCGTGGTTCCATCCACCGAGCGCCTGATTCCTACTCTGATTCGCGCCCTGGACTATGGCGATTTTCTGTTGGCCGCAACGGGCGATGGCGTGTATAACCCGCGCACCATCAAGCATATCCTCCTGACAGCCTATCGCCGCAATATTATTGTCATCGGGCCGAGCCAACCTTATGTAAAAGCAGGCGCGCTGGCTTCTTCGTTCACCCCCCTGAGTGAAATTGCGGAGTCAGCCACTGAATATCTGCAACACTACTGGCAGACTGGCGAATTCCCGCCAGCAAAGAGGCCTGAGGCTTTTGGCATCGAAATAAACCGCCAGGTTGGTCGGTCTTTGAATATTCCTATTCCAGAGAGGCAAGCATTGATTGATTCTGTCATTCAGCGCCTCCAAAACCGTGGGGCGCAATCCAATGAATAAGTCCCCGGTTCAGCACGCATCACTTACCCGGAAGTTGCTGCTACTGGGCGCCGCCCCTGCGATCGTCATGTTCGTTGTGCTCATGCTGTTCTTTACTTCCGCACGCCTGGAGGATGCTCGTCGGGAAATTGCTGCCAGCAGCCAGATGATGGCAGACAGTCTGGCTCCGGCGGTTGAATATGCCGTCGTTTCGGGTAACGAAGAAGCACTTCATCAGACTCTGGATCAGTCGCTTCAACAAAGCCGTGCAGACTGGATACGGGTATCCAATGTGGTCGGCCAGGAAGTTGGTTTCGCGACGGTTAATGGCGACCAGTCGATCAGCGCTCCGGACGACTACATCGTGTTTGAATCCGAAATACTGCAGCAGCCTCTTGAGCTTGGTGGCAATCGGGAATCCGAATGGTTCCAGCCACAATACGGCTTTGACTCTGGTGCAATGCGAGTCGGGTCGGTAGAGGTCGGGGTTCATAAAGATCGGTTGGCTGAACGACGAGCGGACATTATCTGGACGTCACTGGCGGTCGGCTTATTCCTGCTCATGTTCACCATGGTGATCGTGAATTACATTCTTGGTGGCATCATTGCGCCGATTCGTGCACTTACCAGGCGCGTAGAGAGGCTGACGAACCGCGAATACGATCAGGTTTCGGTGAGCGAAAAGGGGTCCGCCAGAGAGATCATGGAGCTTGAAGAGCGCTTTAACGACCTTGCCGCGCACCTCAGCAACCTAAAGGCAGACAGGGACGAAACACTGGCCTCCACCGAGCGAGCCCGGGAGCGGGCGGTTCAAGCCAATCGCACCAAAACGGAATTTCTCGCCACCATGAGCCATGAACTGAGGACCCCCCTCAACGGAGTGCTCGGCATGATTGATCTGGTGTCGGAGGACCCGTTGACCGAGCGGCAGAAGGACTATCTGCTGACGGCCAAACAATCCACCGAAGACTTGCTGATGGTCATCAGTGACATTCTGGATTATTCCCTCATTGACCGTGGAACCCTGCAACTGGAGAACCGTCGTTTCGATCTCAAGCAGGTCATTTCCAATTGCTCTGCCAGCTACCGCCACATTGCTGAAAAGCAGGGTCTGGTTCTGGAGACCGAGTTCCAGGGTGATTGGCCTGAACCGGCTATGGTGATGGGCGATGCTGCAAGACTGCGGCAGATTCTCTCCGGCCTGATCGACAACGCCATCAAATTTACCAACGACGGCTCAATCAAGGTCAATGCCACCTGGATCAATCTTGAAGATAACTGCGCCCTGCTTAATTGTTCCGTCAAGGATTCCGGACGCGGTATTCCAGATGATCGTCTTCAGGACGTGTTTAATTCTTTTGAACAAATCGATACCACCGACAGTCGACAGTATGGCGGAACCGGAATGGGACTGTCTCTGGTTCAGCGCTTGGTGGAATTGATGGGCGGCCATGTGAAGGTGGAAACGGATCTCGGGGTTGGGTCCGTGTTCCGGTTTGAGCTTCCGTTTGAGCTAACAACCTACCAGCCGTCCGATGAGCCGGCGAAAACCTTCCAGGGCGGGTACGCAGATGGACGTTCCAAAGCTCTGGTAGTCGAGGACAATCTTGTGAACCAGCGCGTGGCGAAGGCACTTCTGAAACGCCTGGGCTTTGAAACCGACACCGCCGTTAACGGCCAGGAAGCAATTGATCTTGTTCAATCAAATCATGCCGGTTACGACGTGATCCTGATGGACTGCCAAATGCCGATTATGGATGGCTACGAAACCACTCGAACCATCCGCGAGTGGGAGAAAAGTAACGGTCAGGGCGGTACCCCGATCATTGCTCTGACTGCAGACGCGCTTCCCGGCACTGAAACCCAATGCCGGGAAGCGGGAATGAACGACTATATGGCCAAACCCGTCAGGAAAGAAAGCCTGCGGCAGGTGCTCAGTCGATGGATCAGCCTTTGATCACCCTACTGGCTCGCGCATGGTCACAAACTCTTCAGCGGACGTTGGATGAATGCCAAGGGTGCTATCGAACTGGGCTTTTGTTGCGCCCGCTTTGATGGCGACGGCCAATCCCTGAGTGATCTCGCCTGCCTCTGGTCCAACCATATGCGCGCCTAAAACCTGATCGGATTTGTCGTCCACCACGAGTTTCATAAGTGCTCTCTCGTCGCGACCGCTAAGTGTGTGCTTCATGGGCTTGAATTCGGAGCGGTAGATTCGAAGGCTGTGCCCGGCCTCGCGAGCTTCCTCTTCTGTCAGGCCGACCGTGCCTATGTTGGGCTGGCAAAACACCGCGGTTGGGATGCTTGAATAATCCATGTCTCCCTGTCCATCTCCGAACAGACGACGCGACAGCACCATGCCCTGCCCCAATGCTACTGGCGTAAGCTGAGGAGTACCGATTACATCGCCTAGGGCCGTAATGGAAGGCACAGAAGTCTGGAAATGATCATCCACCGCGATGTGTCCGGATTGAGTCATTTCAACACCCAGCGCTTCGAGTCCCAGCCCTTCCACGAGAGCCTTTCGGCCGGTCGCTGCCATTACCAGCCCGGTGGTAAGCCGGGTACCGTCGGTCAGACGGACGTGGTA
Source organism: Marinobacter sp. CHS3-4 (assembly GCF_030053415.1). Classification (GTDB taxonomy): domain Bacteria; phylum Pseudomonadota; class Gammaproteobacteria; order Pseudomonadales; family Oleiphilaceae; genus Marinobacter. The sequence continues at coordinate 140,799 of NZ_JASGBJ010000002.1, read as the reverse complement.
GTGGGTGTCGATGTTCTCAACGGATTCAATATTGACCCCAAACTTTAGGTTTACCCCTTTCTTTTCCATTTCCGTAGCCATGAACCGACGGACATCGCCGTCAAACCCTCGAAGGAAAAGCTCACCGCGATACAACAATGTGGTCTCCACACCCAGCCCGGCAAGAATACCGGCAAACTCTACGGCAATGTAGCCACCGCCCCAGATGACGGCCTGTCTTGGCAGCTGAGGCAGGTAAAACATCTCATTGGAGGAAAGCACGCATTCCTTTCCGGGAATGTCCGGAATTGATGGCCAGCTACCGGTCGCAACGGTGATGTGTTTGGCCGTGTAAGCCTGGTCATTGACCATGACGGTGTTGGCATCCGACAGTGTTGCCGTGCCATTGATAACGGTTACCCCGGCATTGTCCAGCATGCGAGCGTATATTCCGTTCAATCGGTCAATTTCCGCATTTTTATTCGCCACCAGGCGCGCCCAATCGAATCGAACCTGGTCTTCTGGGACGTGCCAGCCGTAGCCGGCTGCGTCTTCGATGTCTTCGCCGGCATGGGCGCCGTACACGAACAGTTTTTTGGGCACACATCCAACGTTGACACAGGTACCGCCAAGGTATCGTGATTCCACGACGGCTACCTTTGCTCCTTTGGCAGCGGACATTCTTGCCAACCGAACTCCTCCCGAGCCGGCCCCGATTACGATCAGATCAAAACTCTGCTGCTCAGACACGGAATCTCCTGATTATGACGAAATGGGGTTTACTGGGAACCTGCGTTTTTTTCGGTTCCACGAACTTCGCGAAATAGCACGTGGTCTTCGAAGTCACCCAGCTGCACCGTGCCAATGCTTCGAAAACCTTCAGACTCGTAGAACGGGAGATAGCGGCTATTGCCCGTATCCAGGACCAGTCCGCTACCGCGAGGGTTTTCTGCGCACAGTGTTTCCACGGTTTTTAACAACAGCCTTCCATACCCGCGATTCTGATAGTCTGGTTTCACGCCCATCAACGGAAGTTGATGGGCCTGGGGCTGCGGCAACAGGGCTTTAATACGCTCATGATAGTCAATGTACCGCCTGGTGCTCGCAAAGCCGGCGGTCAACACCATGCGTATGCGCCAGCTTATTTGCCCACCAAGATTCAGGCGCAAATCGGGATCCCCGATGAAGGCCACAGCCACCAGAGTGTCGTTGACCAGTATTCCGATGGCCTCCTGATTCAGCTCGAAGTACAGATCAATCAGCTCACGAACGGTTGCCCTGACTCTCTGTTGATACCCCGGTTTTCGATGGTTGAACAAATATTGAAAGGTGGCTTCGTCTTTATAAGCATGGACGAGAATGGAAATGGCTTCGTTGCGCGCACTGGCATCGAGGCGCACGATGGTTGGCTCGGAAGTGTTCTTGTGTTCGCTTTTGCCAGCGGTCATCGCTTAACTATCCTGTTAAATGGTCAAAGTCAGACGAACAGACACCATGCCCGGTTCATCTTGGCGATCCATGGATGCCTGTTCAATCTCGACACCATTGTCGATATTCAGCTGTTCAAGCCAACCGGCAACCTGACTGAAGGGAACCTGATCCAGCCAGACACGGATGGCATCGTCGCCGCTCGGCTCAAAACGCTGCAAAGCCAGTCCGGAATCTCCCGCTGTGCGTGTCACCAACGCCATCAACGCACGTGCGTCCTCCGGTTTGTTGACGCTGCTGCCCGACTGGCCAGAAGCACCGCCGGCCAAACGCTGCAGCGCCGGTTTGTTGGTATCCATCCAGGCCAGCAGTTGTTCTGCGCTCTCCCGATCACTGATCGCCTGATCGTGAAAGGACGCCGCCGGCTGCCAGATTGCAAAATAGAGTATGCCCAAAAATACGGCAATCGCCAGTACCATCAGCGCCTGCTGATCACGGCGCGGCAACTGATCGTACTGTGCGGTCAACTTGCCAACCAGAGGTTGTTCCTTGATTCGCTCTAACATATCAACCCCCTGAAACCGTTAACCGGCCACGAGCGCCGTCTGCTTCATTAACCACCGAACCAATCTGGGCTTCAAGCCCCTTATCGGACAGGCCGTTTCGCAACGCGCTGAGTTTTCCGTAGGAATCAGCCCTGACATCCACCACCAGTTCACCCCGGTTCTGACTGTAGTTAACCGAGTTGAAGACGACGGAGTCCGCCCCCGCCAGCTTGGTGTATTCGCTGCCGGTGTATTTCATCAGCGCAATAAAACCCGCATCGGTACCACGTTCCTGAAGCTGGTTTAACTGCCCCTGCACAACACGCCTGACGTTACCAGCGGTGGTTCGGCGATCGTTAGGAAAAAACTCCCGATAGATGCCCATCGCCTGTTCCTGAACCTGCTCCGCTCTTTCCGAGTGGTAATACCCAAACCCGATCTCAACAGCAACCTGCAGGATAAACCAGACACTCGCGACGGCGACCAGTGGTTTCCAGACCCCAAAAACACCGGTTTTTTTACGTCGAATGCTGTAACCGCCCTGGCAAAGATTGATCGGTGCGCATAAATGATGGTGGTGGGCGTGTGCCAGCAATTCCAACGGCATCAGCTCCAGAACCTGCTCTTTTACGGCAAGCCTCGCGGCACCCTTGAGCAACCCAATGTCTGCCTGCGAATGGTCAAACTCATTCTCGGTGGCAAACAGAGTCACCGGAACTTCCGCGACCACTTCTTCCGACGGCGGTGCCGACAGGGTTTGGACAAACATTCCAAGATTCCGGGACTGCACGGATAACCATTCGCCCTGATCATTGGCCATCATGGCCGTATCGCCATCCAGGCAAATGGACCAGCCATTGTCGGTAATTGGCAACAGAGAAGCATCTGGATAAATCGCTTCCAGAACTGCGTGGGACCAACCGCTGAACAGCTCAATCCAGTGACCCATCTGGCGATGATCGATCGCCGCCACCTGATAACCATTTTCGGTATGAGGGCCAAGCGCCAGATGCACCGACTCGATGTCCTGGGCGATCTGCTCTTCGACGGCAAACGGCAACGCCTGTTGGATAAAGCGACTCTGCTTGGCTGGTATGTCGGCCAGACAGAACAGGGCTTCTTCGCCTGGAATCAGACCGATCAGGCGTACCCCTTTCAGGTCATTCTGGGCGAGAGTCTGCTCAATGGTCTCACGGCTGTCCCCGCTTCCATGGGCCTGACTATCACCACTGGCATCCAGCAGTGCCCAGTTGAAGCGCTGTTCTGCCAGGTCAGCGTCGGGGCCCTGGAAAGGAGCCGTTGGCCTAACGTAGAGGCGGTAAGACATGCTGAGTATGAGTCCTTTATGGTTATTCAGGAACGGAGACCGGTTCCTTCGTGATTCGATTTTTCTGGCCTGTGTCTCGTCTGACGGTCTGCATCTCGCCTTCCGGGCTTCGATAGACGGTGCTGATCAGGTTTGCCACCCTGTTATCGTAGGTAATCCGGGACACGACCTCAAAAAAATGCGTGTTTACTTTCAGCCCTGCTGTTTTTAGTCCTAACCCGGCGAACTCATCCAGTTTCAAGAACTCCTGAACCGTTTCAAAGGGCTCTTCAGCGCGCTTTTCAACAACGGCCTTCCCTTGTGCCAGACTCAGCTCAGTATGCAATGCCGCGATCACTTCTGCCGTTGCCGTGTTCACATTAATACCCGCACCTGATACTGGCAAGGCGGCCACATGTGGAAGCAGAGCCCGGTAGGCCTCTTCTGTCATGCCTTCAATCAGCCGAAGCTCGGTCACGCTGGTGAACGGTTGGTTGGCTGCGCGGTAGGCAGGGTCTGCAACCAGATATCGCCCGTCTTCTGCGCCATAGGCCGTAATGGTCTGATCATTGGTGTCTATCCAGTCAATCAGCGCATCCACTCGAAATTCGGTAATCTCCAGCACCTCCAGCAAGGCACTGAATCGGTCTTTGGACACTGGATCCACGCTGTCGCCTCCGGGAACCAGATCATTCAGGTTTAGCCGTCCTCCAAGGCCGTCGATTTGCACCTCGGCAACGGCAATGACCCTGGCATCCCCCTCTTCCGTGGTCTCAACCGGTAACACGGCAGAATTGGAGGCCCAGAGTTCGTCCAGGCTATCGACCAGGCCATTGTCTTCCTTGTCGTCTTCGAAATCTCTGACAAGAATCCGGTTCGCGAACGCTTCCGCGCCCAGCGCAATACTGTAACCTTGCTGCTGTGCAAGATAGTGGCCGGCACTGAAAATGCGCAGCTCCTGCTTGGGCGCCATACCAGCCGCAATCAGGGTCACCAATGCCATGGCAAGCAACACCATGATCAACGCCACTCCCCGCTGCCCAGAATTGGTCAAGCTTCGTTGGGGTTTAGCCACTGTTACCCCCGGCGGATTCTTCGGCGTTATCTTCGCCCTCACCAACTCCGCCAGAGCTGGCGTTGATTTCGTTTTGGGCTTTCTCCGCATCAAAGTTCGGCAGGATGAACGTCCGGGTCAGCAAGCCAAAACGCTCGTGCTCGATAATCACTTCCAACCCTGAAGGCAGCCCCATATCGGGTCGAGACCCCAGCGTTTGCGCTGCCATGCTCTCATCGCCAGGCCAGTTTTCCTGCCAGGTCTGTTCGTCATCCAGAAAGCGTACCTGGAAATCTGTAACGTTCTGAAGCATCAGCACATCGCGGCTTTCGTCTTCCTGTCCCTGATCGAGCGACACCCAGTAACGACGCCTGATCGTGTCGCCGGTGTATTCCCAGCCCACACGCTGGAGAGTGCTTCGACGGATTCCGAGCGGGTTCCGCCATCCCTGTCGAGTCAGCATCAATGCGTAGTCTGCTTCACGGTTCGTCATGGCGTAATCAAAATCGCCATAGATGTCTCGTGCCGGGCGGTTAACCGCCTGGGTAATATCGCGTTCGAGAAACAACATGGTGCGCTGCAGGGCTTCGAACTGAACGGCCAACTCATCCACGCGATCCCGGGCCTGAACAATGCCAGACAGCACCTGCCACACGCCGAGCCCGACAACGGCGGTAATGCCAATGGCGATCAGCACCTCCAGTAACGTAAAACCCCGTTCCCTACGCATCATTGAGTCCCCACGAAGGCAGACAGCGAATGCAGCTGGGCCGGTTCCGAGCCATCACCGCGAAACTTGCTGACGGACACCTCTACCCGTCTGATTGCCGGATCCTGGGTGTTCAGAACGGTCGTTTCTACCCGCCAGCGTGACGGGCCATAATCCAGATCTTCTGTGGTCTGGGACACTGAAGGCGCAGCTTCCTGAAGACGAAGTTCGTTGATTTGGTTGTCGGCGAGCCAGCCCGCGAGTGTCTTGTCACGAACCCGTTCGTAAGTAGATATGTACTGGCTGCTCATTTGGGCAGCCACCGTCGCGATGATGCTGAAAACCAACAAAGCGACCAGCACCTCAATCAGGGTAAAGCCCTGCGCCTTTCTCATGGCTCCTCGCTTGCCTCTCTGCCAGGATGTTGCCACTCAATGGGAGATACTCCGTCAGAGACAATTCGGTGAACATAGTCGTCGTTAACAGCACTGGGAGAGTCGAGAGTCAGTTCCAGCTCAAACGGTGTGGCCTCTCCACTGGAAAAAAGCACAATATCTGGCCGAATTTCATCGTCCTCTGAGCTGGCAAGCCTGGGCGCATCGTTCTCGATATACTCCGTCACCACCAGCCATTCAGGCATTTTTCTCTGGCGATACAGGCGCTCCCCGGAAGGCTTCCAGGAGCCCCTCTGCTCATCGTACGCAACAAAACGATAGGCATCTTCTTCCAGAACCAGCCCCAGTTCTGTGTTGTTGATAATGGCCTGCTCGGACACTGTTTGCATAAGCAGGAAGAGTTTTTGGGCTTCGTTGTCCAGGTCCCGGCGCAAGGAGTTTCCGCCGAGCGTGAATGTGGCCAGCGCAACCAGCATTCCGACCACCACCAAAACGACCAGTATTTCTATCAGCGTAAAGCCTGCAGACCGTTGCGGTGATCTAAAACCCACTTACTTCTGCACCTGCCACACACTGATGTCCGCGTTGTCGCCTTCACCACCTTCCTGTCCGTCGGCGCCGAAGGAATAAAGATCATATGGGCCTTCCGTGCCTGGGCTGATGTACTGATATTCGGCACCCCAGGGGTCCACGGGAACGGATTTCATATAACCGTCCGGGTTCCAGTTCCGGGGCTCGGGGCTTCCACTGGGCTTGGAAACCAGTGCCTCCAACCCCTGTTGGGTTGAGGGGTAATGGCTGTTGTCCAAACGGTAAAGATCCAGCGCATTAGCAATGTTCCTCATTTGGGCTTCCGCTGCCGTTACCCTGGCCTCGTCACCACGACCAATAATATTGGGCGCGACGATGGCGATCAGAAGGCCCAGAATGACCAGCACCACCATGATTTCAATCAGGGTAAAGCCCCGTTGTTTGGATGTTTGCTTCAAGAGTTTGCTCCTCATCGCTTACTGCCTCTCTATAAATTGTGTGTCGCCGAGTCAATCAGGCGATCAGATTGCTCATGTTCAGAATCGGCAACATGATGCCCAGCACAATGACCAGAACCACGCCGCCCATGAACAGCAACATCAACGGTTCGAACAGACCTACCATGGTGGCAATCTTCGCCTGCAAGGCATTTTCCTGCATGGCCGCTGTCCGCTCGAGCATGCTGTCCAGTTCACCGCTGGCCTCGCCGCTGGCAATCATGTGCAACATCATGGGTGGAAAGTACCCGGTCTGATCCAACGCCTTATGCAATGAGCCACCCTCGCTGACTTTTCGCGCTGCGTCCCTCAGCACTGCCCGCAAATGGTCGTTGCCAAGTACTTCACCGGCGATTCTCATAGCTTCTACAAGGGGAACGCCACTGGTCGTCAGAATACTGAGTGTGCTGGCGTACTGGGCCGTGCTGACACCACGAATCATGTTGGCAAACAGCGGAGTATCAAGGAGCCTTTTATGGACCCGAATACGAAAGCCCGGCTTTTTCATTGCCATGCGAAAGCCAACGATGCCAAGTATTATCGCCAGCGCCACGTAGATGCCGTAATCGACAATAAAGTCTGACACAGACAGCAGTGCCGAGGTTAGTGCGGGTAAATCCTGCCCCTGGTTAACGAACACATCGATGATGTCTGGTACCACGTAGGTCAGCAAAAACACCACAATGGCGATCGCAACGATGCTGAGGATGATCGGATAAATGGCAGCCAACTGGATTTTCTGGCGGGATTCCTGACGTGTCTGGGTGTAATCCGCCAGACGATTCAGCACCAGGTCCAGATGCCCCGCATGCTCCCCAGCGGCGACTGTCGACCGATAAAGCCGGGGAAAAGCGCGAGGGAACTCTCCAAGACTGTCGGCCAGGCTATAACCTTCCATGACCTTCGCCCGGATGGCGATCAACATGCTTCGGATTCGAGGCTTGTCGGACTGGCGGGAAGTCGCAGACAACGCCTGCTCAATAGGAATACCCGACTGGATAAGAGTGGCGAGCTGTCGAGTAATCAACGCCAGATCAGCAACACTGATGGCGCCCCGGCTGACAAGAGGGCTACCGCTTTGCTTCTGTTTTTCGGTGGCGTGTTCCACTTCCAGGGGCGTCATGCCCCGCTCACGCAGTAACTGGCGAACCGCTCTTGGCGCGTCTGCTTCCATCACGCCTTTCTTCTGCTTGCCCTTCGGGTCAAGCGCTTTGTACTCGAATGCAGGCATGAGTTCAGCGGCTCCGATGGGTTACACGGAGCACTTCTTCAACCGTCGTAACCCCATCCAGTATTTTCTGAACGCCATCGGCATGGATGCTCGGCCCATGGCGTCGCGCCTCATGCTCGAGCTCCAGTTCCCCTGCCCGTTTGTGGATCAGTCCGCTGATCTCTTCGTTGACCTCGACGACTTCGTAAATACCGATCCGGCCCCGGTATCCCAACTGATTGCAGGCCTCACAGCCGGTGGCGCGATACAGAGTCGGCGGGTTGGCTGGATCCTTCTGGATGAATTCGCAGTGTTCTTCGGTGGGCGTATAAGGCTCACGACATTCCGGGCAGAGCACCCTGACCAGTCGCTGGGCAACCAGCCCAACCAGGCTTGAAGAAATCAGAAACGGTTCGATGCCCATGTCCATCAGGCGGGTAATGGCGCCCACGGCGGTATTCGTATGCAGAGTGGAAAACACCAGGTGGCCGGTCAAACTGGCCTGAACAGCGATCTCTGCAGTTTCTATATCGCGGATCTCACCAATCATGACCACATCCGGATCCTGCCGCAGAATGGCCCGCAACCCCCTCGCAAACGTCATGTCGACTTTGGTGTTGACCTGGGTCTGACCAATACCGGGCAGGTTATATTCAATCGGGTCTTCAACGGTCAGAATGTTACGAGTGCGATCGTTTATCTCCTGAAGAGCCGCATACAGAGAGGTCGATTTACCCGAACCGGTTGGGCCGGTCACCAGCAATATGCCATAAGGGCGCTGAATCAAACGACGCAAAGTTTTCAGGTCGCCTGGCGCCATCCCCAGAGATTCCAGGCGAATCGCTCCTGCCTGCTTGTCGAGCAGTCGCAGCACGACCCTTTCACCACTGGAGGACGGCATGGTGGACACCCGAAGATCAATTTCGCGGCCGCCGACCCGCAATGCAATACGGCCGTCCTGAGGGACCCGCTTTTCTGCAATGTCCAGTTTCGCCATGACTTTTATCCGGGATACCAGCAGGGGCGCCAGCGCCCGTTTTGGCTGAACGACTTCTCGCAGCACCCCGTCTACCCGGAACCGGACTACAAGGCGGGTTTCGTAGGTCTCAATGTGGACGTCCGACGCACTGGTTTTTACGGCTTCTGTCAGAATGGCATTTATCAGCCGAATGATGGGGGCATCGTCTTCCTGCTCTAGCAGGTCTTCCGTCTCGGGCACCGATTCCGCCAACGATGCCAGGTCCATGTCGTCGCCAATGCCTTCCACCATTTGCATGGCTTCGGCAGAATCGTTCTGATAGGCAGCGTTGAGGGCAGAATCAAACTGATCAGGATCAATGGTGGCAAATTTGGCCTGGCCTCCACTAATACGGTTCGCCTCCGCCATAGCAGCGTGACCAGCCCCAGGCTTGACCAGGACAATGGCCTCACCATCGTCGTCCCGAGTGAGAATGACACCGTTGCGCTTCGCAAACAGGAAAGGAAGGCGGCCGACCGGCGCATCCTGCGATTGTACTTCGGTGTCTGTCTCCACTGTTGCCTGAGTCCTTATTTTTAAAATAATTTTGAAGGCTACCACAGGAATTGGAACCGCTGAATAACCCGGTACACTATACTGCCAATTAAACTTTACAGTCTGATAACCTGTGGACTTTTTAACGGGTTAGCCCGTAAGACCGAGACACTTAATGCCCTTGATCAGTTCCAGACTCCCACTTTTACTTGCGGTCGCCGCCCTACTGGCCATGGTGGCGTCCACTTCCTGGCAGGGTTATCAATTCTGGCAGGCTGAACAGAACCAGGCTGCGGGCTTGGCTACAACGTCTGCTGAACCCAGAACGGTCTCGACTCAGGCGCCTGATATCAATCTTGGCGAGGTATCACTGTTTGGGGACGAGGATCAGGCTGAAGTCGTTGAAGAACCTGATATCGACAACCTTCCGGAGACCAACCTGCAACTGGTCCTGCGTGGCGTCATGTCTGCTTCAGGCGATTTTCCCGGAAGCGCTCTTGTGGAAGACGCCAAGAGAAATACAGAGGCCTACATCGTTGGGGAAGAACTGCCGGGCAACGCCACGTTAAAAACCGTGCGCCCCGATCGCATTGTGATCGAACGATCAGGCGCACTGGAAAGCCTGTATTTCCCAGAAGACGAAGACCGCTCGGGAATGGATGTGGCGGTTAATGACACAGGCTCGGAAAACGTCAATGCGGCTCAGGCTGGCTACGTCGAGCAACCAGCTCGACCTGCCAGCTTTGGCGGGCCGGAAAGTAACAGCGCCAGCGACAGCCGCCGGGAAGAGATCCGGAAACGCCTCGAGCAACTTCGCAACCGCCTGAGAAATAACAACTGAGGCGGCTATGGGAGAACGGGTCAGGCGGTTACCCCCTATTACACGCTACCTGCTAATCACCCTGCTTTGCACCGGCATTGCGCTGGCCAGCGTCAGGATCAGCGAAGAACTGCTGCGCTACGTTCAGACCGAATTCGGTGAACAGGCCGGTCAGCGACTTATCGACTGGCAAACTCTCAACGATGAAGGCAAAGATTGGGCGTTCCCCCTCAAGCTCGAGAGAGTCAATGCATTTTTCAACCAGGTCCGGTTTGTTAATGACATTCGTCACTGGGGAGAGGAAGACTATTGGGCGACACCTGTGGAGCTTTTGGCCACGAACGGCGGCGATTGCGAAGATTTCTCCATAGCCAAGTACCTCACCCTCAAAGCGATGGGCGTTCCTGACGAGCAGTTACGTATTGTTTACGTGAAAGCACTCGAACTGAATCAGGCTCATATGGTACTGGCCTGGTATCCAACACCCCTGGCGGACCCGCTGATACTGGACAATCTGACGGGCGACATCAAGCCGGCCTCGGAACGTAAGGACCTCGTGCCGGTCTACAGCTTTAACGGCGATGGCCTGTGGCTCAATCGCAGCAGAGGCGGCGACAAACGGATCGGCGAGGCCAAAAAGCTCAGCCGCTGGCAGGATCTGAACAGCCGGATTATCGAAAGTCTCAGATAACGCAAGGATCGACACGCTGGGACTTGAATATCGGCAGTAATCCGGCAACACTCTTGCTGGTTTTTTTGACCCTTATTGGGCAAGGCCCACTCGACCAAGGCAACGATGATGTCCGCCGCAGAGTACCTGCTTCCCTACGATTTCTCGCCTCTGACCATACTCGCCTATGTACTGGTGCTTGGTTTTTACGCCTATGGCCTGTTTGGCATGCCGGAATCGGAACGCCCGGGCGGTGGTCGGATTTTTGTGTTCTGTCTAGGCGTTCTGCTGTGCTATGCGGTGATGCAGACACGCTTCGATTACTATTCCCAGTACATGTTCTTCGTTCACCGCGGCCAGCATCTGATTCTTCACCACCTGGGACCAATACTGATTGCCTTGTCCAACCCATTGCCGGTCATGCAACACCTTTATCGCCAGATTCCAAAGGCACTAAGACCGTATCTGGCGCCAGTCGGGTGGATTTACCGAGTGCTGCAACAACCGGCGCTGGCCTCTTTTCTGTTTTTCGGCCTCATCTATTTATGGCTTTGGCCACCGATACACTTTGATGCCATGCTCAGCCGGGACCTCTACTGGGTCATGAACTGGAGCATGCTGCTGGACGGTTTGCTGTTCTGGTGGCTTATCTTTGATCCCAGGTCTCCCATCACCACGAACGCCCTCGGCTACGGCAAGCGAATGCTGTGTTTGGCCGTGGTAGCTATTCCCCAGATGATTCTTGGCGCAATCATCGTGTTCTCTAGAGGTATGGTTTATGACGTATACGAAGTATGCGGACGTGCCTGGCCAATGCCTCCGGAGACCGATCAGTTACTAGGCGGCCTGCTGACATGGATACCGCCGGCAATGATGAGCATTCTCGGCATACTGATAATTTTACGCAGGGCGATGAGGGACGATGTCAATCGGCCTACCCACGCCCGGGCAAAGGAGGTCACTCAATGAACATTCCGGCAACCGTTCAAAACAGGTTCATCTGGGTTCTCAGCCTAATGATTCTGATCGCAGGTTGCTCGAACAGCGACCGGAATTGGAATGCCAAAGACATCAGCGGCCTGATGCCGGAGCTTGAATATGAACTGATCAACGCCTCCGGTGAGCCGGTAACCGCCGAAGCCAATGCGGGCGCGGTTAGATTGATGTTTTTCGGCTTTACCTCCTGCCCGGACATCTGCCCCACAACCCTTCAGAAGCTGTCTCGGGTCGTCAAAGAGCTTCCAGACGAGGCTAAAAAGAACGTTGAGATACTGTTTGTCAGCGTGGACCCCAAACGGGACACGCCAGAGCGAATCAAAAATTACGTCGAGTTCTTCGGTGATCGCATAACCGGCCTGACAGGTCCTGAGAAAAATCTGCGGCAACTCAGCAAGCGTTACCGGACAACCTTTGGCTACGAAGACCCTGATGAAAAGGGCAATTACGCGGTATCACACAGTGGCGCGGTTTATGTATTTGATCGCCAGGGTCGAGCCCGCTTGCTGGTCAGACCCGAGCAGAGCGTGGACGAAATAAGGGAAGATATTTTGGCGCTCGCCACGGGCAGAGCTTGAGACCCACCGGAAGCCTTTCCCATGAAAGGTGGTACGATTTGGATGGCATTAATCGAACCAAAAGACGTTTTTTCATCCGATGCCGTGTTCATTTGCCACTTGGCGAGTCTCAACTAATATAAAACCAACCATGTCGAACCAAGAGCGCTGACTTGCTGATACGTGCCTTCCTGAATTCCTCCGATGCTGGGACGAGCGCTGCCACTGGCAAAGCGCCGTTCGAGGAATTTGCCCGTAAAAAGGGGCACCGAGTTGGTGTTTATTACAACGAACAACGCCCTGCCGAACACCGCTCAGGGCTTTTTCGACTTCTGCGTGATAAAGGGCTGGCAATAGCGACGCAGGGACGCTCGACCCGCAAAGCCACGAATTATTCGAAACAGGAACTGCACCGGCTGTTGAGAGAAGCGAGACCTGGCGATGTGCTTTTAGTGAACCAGGCACATTCGCTTCCCAACCTTCTGGAAGATGACTGGGACCACTTTCGTCAGAAAATCAGGGAACGGAAACTCAGGCTGGTATCGCTGGACGTCGAGTCGTCCTGGGCAATGGTCACCGGTGACAGTGGAATGGCGATGGTCGCCGAGCAACTCACCGGCGTCATGCTGGATATGCTGGAAATCTCGAGCTCACAAGGCTACCAAACCCATCGACGTCGACAATTGCAAGGAATTGCCAGGGCAAAAGAACAGGGAAAATACAAAGGGCGGCCCGTCGATCACCACAAACACGAACGCATTATGGAGCTTTTGCAGGATGGGAAAAGCTGGTCCGAGATCTGCCGTGAAACAGGGGTTTCCAGGTCAACGATCGCTCGTGTCGTGAAATCCGGTGGTTAACGGAATCTGGAGAAAAATGGAGGCGCGGGTCGGAATCGAACCGGCGTTAACGGAGTTGCAGTCCGCTGCATAACCACTCTGCCACCGCGCCGGGATACTGTCCGAAAGACATCGGATAAGGCTTGAATTGGAGCGGGAAACGAGATTCGAACTCGCGACCCCAACCTTGGCAAGGTTGTGCTCTACCAACTGAGCTATTCCCGCTTGATCAACGTGGGCGTATTCTACGGATTCGACCGTTTCCGTCAACCACTTTTTAAAAATTTTGTTTTACTTCAGGTGTTAACGACATGTCGTCAGCCGGCGAACTTAAAGTAGAGGGTAACCGACTGGTTCTCAGCGGCAACTGGACCCTGCCCCACTATGCGGACCTGAGGTCGCGAATTAGCGCTGTCCACATTGATACATCCTCTGTTTTCGACAAAACCAACCTGGAAGAGATCGACCAGCTGGATACTGCCGGCGCCTCGTTACTGGTAGAGCTTTTCGGGGTTCGCGGTATTAAACAGCTGATATCCACCGATGCTGCTATGAGTCGTGAACGGCGAGACATGATCAACATTGTCATCCAGTCGCTCGATAATGACGCTACGCCAGAGTCTCAGGCGGGCTTTGATGTCAGGGTATCTCTGGCCCGGATGGGTCGTCGCATTGTTCATGCGGTTAATCAGCTCATGTTGCTGATTGGCTTCGGTGGGCAGCTGATCGAAATATGTCTGGCCATTTTCTGGCAGCCCCGTCGCTGGCGCGTCACATCTTTTGTTGCCCACCTTCATCAAACCGGATTGAATGCCCTACCGATAGTCGCCCTGCTTTCATTTCTGGTGGGGGCCGTTGTCGCCTTTCTGGGCGCAACGGTTCTCGAGGATTTCGGCGCGACAATCTACACGGTGAACCTGGTCGCTTTCTCTTTCCTGCGAGAATTCGGCGTTATGCTGGCGGCCATCCTGGTTGCCGGTCGCACCGCCAGTGCTTACACGGCTCAGATTGGCTCCATGAAAGCCAATGAAGAAGTCGACGCCATTCGCACGCTGGGGCTCAGCCCCATGGAGTTGCTGGTTGTACCCCGTGTCATGGCGATGGTTGTGGCGCTTCCCATTCTGGCGTTGACCGGCATGGTCAGCGGCATCGTTGGTGGTTCGCTGGTTTGCATAGTGTCGCTGGATATTGCCCTGCCACAAATTTTGCACATTCTGCAGGAGCGAATTGGCGTTATTCATTTCTATGTGGGCATCAGTAAGGCGCCGGTGTTTGCGTTTGTGATCGCAATGATCGGTTGCCTTGAAGGCTTTAAAACCCGCGGTAGCGCACAGTCTGTCGGTGAGCACACAACGTCCGCCGTGGTACAGTCCATTTTTATGGTAATCCTGCTGGACTCCATTGCGGCAATCTTTTTCATGGAGATGGGATGGTAAACCAGACCGCGCAGAACAGCTCAGAGGTCATAAGAGTGAGCGGGCTTCATAACCGATTTGGCACCCAGGTCGTTCATGAGAGCCTGAACCTGGACGTTCAGAGGCGCGAAATCCTTGGCGTTGTGGGTGGTTCTGGTACCGGTAAGTCTGTGCTGTTGAGGTCCATTGTTGGACTCCACAAACCGGATCAGGGGGATATTCGGCTGTTTGGTCAGGCGCTGAGTGATCTGTCGCCCGACCAGAAATCGAGACTGGAAAGGCGCCTGGGCGTGTTGTTTCAGGGCGGCGCTCTTTTCACGTCATTGACCGTTCAGGAGAACGTCGCGCTGCCGCTGATAGAGCATTTCAATTTGAGTCGGAAGGACGCCGAGCATCTTGCCAAAACAAAACTGGGTCTGGTGGGGTTGTCTTCAGACGCACTGGACAAGTACCCGGCCATGCTGTCCGGGGGCATGGTGAAGCGTGCCGCATTAGCGCGCGCTCTGGTGCTGGATCCCGAAATTCTATTTCTGGACGAACCCACGGCAGGCCTCGATCCGATCGGGGCCGCCGCTTTTGACCGCTTGATCGTTACCCTGCGCAACGCCCTGGGGTTCACTGTGTTCCTGGTGACACACGACCTGGATACGCTATATACCAGTTGCGATCGGGTGGCGGTTCTGGCAGATAAAAAAGTGTTGATCTCGGATAAGATATCCGTGGTTGAATCGACAGATAACGACTGGATTAAGGCCTATTTTCACGGCCCACGGGGACGAAGCAGCCGACTGGCCGCCACACCGAATGAAAGGGAAGTCTGAACATGGAGCCAAGGGCACATCACGTATTGATAGGGCTGTTCGCGCTGGTAGCCCTTGCCAGCGGGCTGTTTTTTGCCCTTTGGCTAAACAGCTCGGACAACAATCAGGACTACACCCACTACGAGATTGTCTTTAAGCAAGGAGTCAGCGGCCTGACTGAAGGCAATCCGGTCAAATACAGCGGTATTCGTGTGGGCGATGTCGCTCAATTGAGGCTGGACCCAAAAGATCCGAGAAACGTGCGCGCGCTTGTCCGTGTCTACAGCGAGGTTCCCATCCGCGAGAATACCCGGGCCGGACTGGCAATTACGAACATCACAGGCAGTATGAGCATCGAATTGGAGGGAGGCACCCCTGATCGCCCGATTCTTGAAGGCTCTCGCGACAACCCACCGGTCATTTATGCGGAGCCGTCAGCGCTGAACTCCCTTATGAAAACAGGCGAGAATCTGCTGGGTAAGCTGGACCAGTTGCTGACCAATTCGAATCGCGTTATGTCAGAACAGAACATTGAGAACCTGACCGAAAGCCTGTCAAACCTTCAGACACTGTCTTCTGGACTCATGGCCAAGCGAGAGGAAGTGAATGCCGTGTTTGATCGTTTAAAAGACATCACCCGGCAAACCAGAACAACGCTGGACATCTACCAAAAGGTGGGCAACAAGGCAGGTTCCCTGTTGGATAACGAGGTTCAGAACTTTGTGGCTTCTGCTCAGGATGCCACCCAGACCCTGACTCTCGTGACCGCCAGAATCGACAGGCTGTTGGCAGATAACCAGGAGGCACTCGGTCGAGGGATGCAGGGTGTCGGCGAGCTCGCCCCTGCCCTCAGAGATATGCGAGCAACACTGACTAACCTGAACGGCCTGATTGATCGTCTTGAGGAAGACCCTGCTGGCCTTTTACTTGGCAAAGAACCTTTGCAGGAGTTTCAACCATGACGTTTTATAACGGCGTGTTTTCCGCAGTGCTGTTGATACTGGTTCTGAGTGTTAGCGGCTGCACAGTGCTCCCGGAACGGACCGCCAAACAGACGTTTTTACTGGCATCGCCAGATTTTGAAGCCAGTCCCGACCCACTTCCATTCACCTTGAGGGTTCTCACGCCGGATACAGAAGCCCCACTCAATGGCACTAGCATTCTGGTTCGCCGAGATAATCACACGATTCAATCATACAGAGGTGCCAGGTGGGCAAAGGCCATGCCACTGCTTATTCGGGATTACTGGCTTGGGGCGCTCAGACAGGCGGGGGCTTTTCAGGCCGTCATTCATGACACCAGCGATGCAAACAGTCATCTCTCACTGATCAGCGACCTGACGGCCTTCCAGCTGGAATATCATGATGGCCAGGAGCCCGGACCAACCGTTGTTATCACGGTAGACGCCCAACTTACCGAAAGTAAATCCGGCGACGTATTGGCCGCCAGACGCTTCAATGTTCAGGAGCGCGCTCAGGCGAAACCCGTTGAGGATCTGGTCGTTCGCTTTTCTGCGGCCAACCGGGCATTGGCTGACGAGCTGGTGCAATGGGCAGAAGCAGTCAGTCGCGATGCTTTTCAGGAAACAGATCAGGCCAAGCCGCTTTAAGGTAGAGAATCATTGACCAGAGCGTCAGTACGGCCGCCATGTACAGCAGGCCGAGCCCTACGTACGTCCACGACTGGCCTGCAGGATAAGCCAGCAAGAGCGTAATAGAGAACATTTGAGCGGTCGTCTTTACCTTACCGATGTAGGAAACCGCAACACTCGCCCTGCTCCCGATTTCCGCCATCCACTCTCGCAGCGCAGAAATCACGATTTCCCGCCCAATGATGACGGTCGCAGGAATCGTCAGAATGAAACTGGAATGTTCTTCAATCAGCACGGTCAGCGCCACGGCGACCATCAGCTTATCAGCAACCGGATCAAGAAACGCGCCAAACGGCGTGCTTTGATCCAGTTTGCGAGCGAGATAGCCATCGAGCCAGTCGGTGGCAGCAGCAAACGCGAATATCATCGCGCTGACCAGATAACTCCACTGCACGGGCAGATAAAAAATGATCACGAACACCGGGATCATAAGGATCCGGGAAAGCGTGAGAATATTGGGTAAATTCATGGCGTCCTTACTCGTCGTGCAGTGCTGCGTATATGGTTTCTGCCAGTTGGCGGCTGATACCCTGTACCTTGCTCATTTCGTCAACGCTGGCTTTTTTCAGATCCTGGATGCCACCGAAATAGCGAATAAGATCACGGCGTCGCTTTGGACCGACACCCTCAATGCCCTCGAGCGTTGAACTGCGTCGCTTTTTATCCCGCCTGGCTCGATGCCCGGTGATGGCAAAGCGATGCGATTCATCACGGATGTGTTGAATCAGGTGCAGGGCCGGTGAGTCGGCAGGAACCCGGAACACATCGCCGGTCATGGCATCGATCAGCTGCTCCATACCGGCTCGACGGGTAACGCCCTTCGCCACGCCGATGAGCGGAATATCGGTAATCTCCAGCTCATCAAACACTTCCCTTGCGATGCCGAGCTGCCCTTTACCGCCATCAATAAACACCAGGTCCGGCCGCTTTCCTTCGCCGGACACCATGCGTTTGTAGCGGCGGGTCAGTACCTGACGCATGGCGGCGTAATCATCACCGGCTTTCACACCATCAATGTTGTACAGGCGATAGTCGCTTTTTACCGGCCCATTCTCGTCGAAAACCACGCAGGATGCGACCGTGTTTTCGCCCTGGCTATGGCTGATATCAAAACACTCCATCCGGGTGGGTGTTTCCGGAAGCTCCAGCAGGTCTTTCAGGGCCAGAAGCCGTCTATAGACCGTTTCCTTGCTGGCGATATGCGTCAACAGGGTTTGCCGGGCATTGGTCATCGCCAGCTCAATCCAGCGCCTGCGCTCGCCTCTTACGTTTTTGCGTATTCGGGTTTCGCGGCCAGCGGTTTCCGTCAGGGCCTGAGCGAGCAGCTCCTGGCCTTCAACATCAATCGGAACCAGAATGTCTGCCGGTATTTCCCGCCGCGTACTGCCACCGAAGTAATACTGTCCCAGGAAGGCTCCCAAAAGGTCTTCCTCCGACTGTTCGATACTGAATCGGGGAAAGTAATCCTTGGTGCCCAATACCCGACCGCCGCGAACAATAATCACGACAATACAGACAACGCCAGCGTCCTGGGCAATGGCGACGACGTCGGCATCGCCTCCCTCACCGTCAACGCTCTGCTGCTCCTGAACATGACGAAGATGGTTAATCTGATCACGATAGGCTGCCGCTTTCTCGAACTGCAGCTCTTTGGACGCAGTCTCCATTTCATTCATGAGATCTTGCAGGATTGCCGGGTTCTTCCCTTCCAGAAACATGGTTGCTCGACGAACGTCTGCCAGGTAGTCCTCTGGCGAAATAAACCCGACACAGGGTGCGGTACAACGATTGATCTGATACTGGAGACAAGGGCGTGTTCTATTTCTGAAATAGCTTTCACTACAGGATCTTATGCGGAATATCTTCTGTAGAATATTAAGACTTTCCTTGACCGCGCCAGAGCTGGGAAATGGCCCATACCAGGTACCCCCACCTTTTTTGGTGCGACCACGCCTGAAAGTCAGTGATGGATAGTCATCATGGGCGGACCGATAGATGTAGGGATAGGACTTATCGTCGCGGAGAAGGATATTGTAAGGCGGTCGCAACGACTTGATCAGATTTTGTTCGAGCAGCAAAGCTTCGGTTTCGCTGCCGGTTATCGTGACTTCAATCGACTCGATTCTGGCGACAAGTGCTTCGGTTTTTGGCGCGAGACCGGATTTTCGGAAGTAACTGCTGACCCGTTTTTTCAGGTTGCGGGCCTTGCCTACATACAGAACATTTCCGGATGCGTCGTACATCCGGTAAACCCCCGGTCTTTCGGTCAGGCGTTTCAGAAAATGCTTGATATCAAAGGTACGGCCAGTCTCTTGCTCGCCTGCCTGTTCGCCGGCTTCAGACCTGGTCGGCATCGAGCAACCCGAGCCTGACTGCCATCAACGCCAGTTCAACGTCACTGGAGATTTCCAGCTTTTCAAAAATCCGGTAGCGATAGCTGTTTACGGTTTTCGGGCTGAGGCAGAGCTTGTCTGAAATATCCTGCACTTTCTGGCAGTCAACAACCATCATGGCGATCTGCATTTCGCGTTCAGATAACCGATCGAATAACTGCAATTGACCGTCTTCCTCCCGAACATCACCCCCGCCCAACTGCTTGAGCGCCATTTTCTGGGCGATTTCCGGGCTAATGTATCGCTGTCCCGAATGGGCCATGCGAATCGCGCGCACCATCTCTTTGATGTCCGCGCCCTTGGTGATATAAGCCGTTGCGCCGGCCTGCATGACCCGTGTGGGATAGGGATCGTCCGCGCAGGCCGTCACAACGATCACCCGGATAGAGTCATCAATACGAAGAATGCGGCGAGTTGCTTCAAGTCCTCCAATACCCGGCATACGGATATCCATGAGCACAATGTCGGGCGCATCCTTGCGTACAAAATCAACCGCGTCTTCACCTGAAGATGCCTGGCCAATGACTTCAATGTCCGGGTTGTCGGCAAGCATCCGGGTAATACCGGATCGGACCAATTCATGGTCATCTACAACCAATACCCTGATCAAACTTCACCTCATAATCGACATATGCAAAAGCGATGTGGATTGTACCGGTTAAACCCTGCCTTCGATAGCTGCAAAATGCATACATTACCGACTTCAATGGCTATTTCGGTTGACTCAATCCTGCCGTATTTTCTACCGGATCAAACCAGACCACCAGATCCCCGCGGTCTACCGCTGCTCTCACCTGCTTCTTCTCATCCATCGGATTTTCCGTGTCGTTCAGGCCATGGTAACGCGTACAATACTCGTCAATCAGCCCGTCAATCTGATCCTCGGTGAGCAGCTCGGTGTCTATCGTGAATTTTTCCTGTCTGGGGTCCGGTTGGCCCAGGTTTCCGGCCTCGTCGGTCATCTGATTCTCCTCACTTGCTTTCATGATAAAGCCTTTACGAATGAGGTAGAAGGCCCCAAGGATTGGCAAATTTGACGTAAACTGAATACGTTAGAGCAACAATCCGGGAGATCCGCATGTCTGAAGAACGAATCACCCTTCTGGTAAGTGGCAAAGTTCAGGGAGTCAGCTACAGGGCGTCAACGGCTGAAGCGGCTCAAAGACTTGACCTCAACGGTTATGCCCGAAATCTGTCAGATGGCCGTGTAGAAGTCGTGGCTGAGGGAGCTGGCGAAGCCCTTGTCGCGCTGGAGCAATGGTGCCGACAGGGACCGCCGGCAGCCCAGGTCATTTCTGTCGAATCAGAAAAGGCGTCAGCGACCGGTGAGTTTCACAGCTTTGACGTCAGATAGCCAATGTCGCTCGTCGAAACCTTTCTAAATACGCTTGAAACCACCTTGCCGGTGTTTGCGATGGTGTTCATCGGCCTGGGCCTCAGGCGTCTGGGATGGATTGATGCCGGATTTATCAATACCGCGTCCACTCTGGTGTTTAAGGCAACCCTGCCGACGCTGGTATTTCTCAGCATCGTTCGGGCGGACTTGAACCAGACGCTCAACCTGCCACTGATACTGTTCTTTGTAGCGGCGACCCTGGTTGGCTTTTTACTCTGCTGGCTCTGGGCGCTGAAAACGGTGCCTGTGAACGACCGTGGGGTATTTATTCAAGGCGCTTTTCGGGGCAACTGCGGCATCGTTGGGCTGGCGCTGGCGGCCAACCTTTACGGTGACTATGGCCTGTCCGCCGGCGGTCTTTTACTGGGGGTGGTGATCATTGCATACAATACCCTGTCAGTCGTCGCTTTGACCGCTTACCAACCCGATGAAAAAACAAGCCTGAAAAAGGTGCTTGCCGACATTGCGCGCAACCCATTGATCGTTGCCGTGCTTATATCCATACCCGTGGCTTGGTCCGGTCTTGAGCTTCCTGAATGGGTGATGACCAGTGGCGATTATTTTGCGTCTCTGACCTTGCCTCTGGCTTTGTTGTGTATTGGAGGCACCCTGTCCCTGAAGGCAATGCGAGACGACCGTGCTCTGGCGCTTAACGCCTCCGTGCTAAAAATGATCGCGCTTCCCTTCCTCTGCACGTTCGCTGGCTGGCTAATCGGCTTTGAAGGGCGCGAACTGGGGTTGATGTTCCTTTACTTCGCAAGCCCGACTGCTGCTGCCAGCTTTGTGATGGTAAAAGCGCTCGGTGGCAACGAACGGCTGGCGGCCAATATCGTGGCTATGACAACGCTCGCTGCGAGTCTGACCATCACGCTGGGCGTGTTTTTGCTAACGACGGCAGGACTGATCTAGGTGTTCAGTTTTTTCATCCAGAACGTCATGGTTTTGGCTGTTTCTGACGATTGACCAACATCCTTCCAGCGATATTCGGTAGTAAGCTCCGGCTTTTTTTCGTAACCGCGATGACGCCAGAAATCGTCCAGAGCCTGATAGTCAGCTGGCCGAAGGGGGTGATTGAGCGGGCGCTCTACCGCGCAGAAACAACAGTGAGTGAACCCACCAAGCTCGTCGGCATAACCTTCACGCTGCTCGAAAAAGGCAACACCGATTCCCTGACCACGGTATTCGGGCAAGAGTACCGATTCACCAAAGTAAAAGATCGAATCCGGGTCGTAACCCCGCTCGACAAACGGCTTTCTGAACGCCTCGGTTTCATCGGCCATGGGAATGCCTGTGGCGGCGCCAACCACCCTGCCGGCATCGATCGCCAGCACGAAAAGACTTCTGGGTGACTGTGAGTAGGTTTGGATGTATTCAGCCTCATAACCCATGTCCCCATCGTAGAGATAGGGAAAGCTACGGAAAACGTCCATTCTCAGTCGGGCAAGGTCACTGACATAGTCATTGATGTCAGCACCGATGAATCGTTTAAGCACTACAGCCATGGTTAATTCACTTCAAATTTCTTGGGATGTCGTCAAACATACCCTTTCGAGCAGGCAATAAAAAACCCCAGCAATGCTGGGGTCTTGTATTGGCGGAGAGGGAGGGATTCGAACCCTCGAAACGGGTTAACGTTTACACACTTTCCAGGCGTGCGCCTTCAGCCACTCGGCCACCTCTCCTTTAAACTGTTTCAAATCAGCGGCTTTCTCGCTCATTTGAGGGCGCAAACTCTAATGGTTTTCGGGGCATTTGGCAACTCTCAATTTACAATCCACTCAACCGCCGACACTCCATCTGTGCCTCCGGTTCGTACTACAATGGGTGAATCAAGCCATTCACGAACCAGAGGGACAACACCTTGCTCAACATGGATTTCACACAGAAGGTTACGATTCGCAGCCGTGAGATGGACTGGACACCCAGCCCGGCAAAAGGCGTTTCGAGAAAACCACTGGCCCGCGAGGAAGCCGAACAAGGGCATGCCACCAGTATCGTTCGGTACGAGCCCGGCGCGAGTTTTTCCCGCCACGAACACCCGCTGGGCGAGGAAATCCTCGTGCTTGAGGGGGTATTTTCCGATGAAACCGGTGACTACGGCCCCGGCACCTACCTGAGAAACCCGCCGGGCAGCAGTCACGCGCCTTTCAGCAAGGAAGGCTGCGTCCTGTTTGTGAAGCTGCATCAATTCGATCAGAACGATTTTACGACGGTAAAGACCGATACCACGGACACTGCCTGGCTGCCGGGTAGAGGCGGTTTAGAGGTCATGCCCTTACACGAATTTGAGCAGGAACACGTCGCTCTGGTGAAGTGGCCAGCCGGAGAGGTCTTCCAGCCTCACAGGCACTTCGGCGGCGAAGAAATACTGGTGCTGTCAGGCGAGTTTTGCGACGAACATGGTCGATACCCTGCCGGAACCTGGATCAGGAGCCCTCATCTCAGCCAGCACACGCCCTTTGTTGACGAAGAGACCGTTATTTGGGTCAAGACGGGTCATCTGCCCTTCTAACGGGTTTCGTACCCTGATCCACAATGACGAGCTCCTGGAGATCAAACCCTTTTTCTCGAGCGACGGCCCGAAACTCTGCCAGGGTTTCCTCGCTCACCTCCGGTGTTCGAGATAGCAGCCACAGATACTCGCGGTTGTAGCCGGTGACGTAGGCGGTTTGATAACTGTCATCCAACCGGAAAACCACATAAGAGGCGTAAAAAGGCCCGAAGAAAGACACTTTTAAATGCCCCGCCGGGCCGCCTTCTACTGGAACCGCATGGCCTTCCGCTTCCTGCCAGCTGCCTTCTTCCCGGGAATAGCCCCGGTTAATGACCGTGAAACTGCCGTCGTCATTGATTGAGTATTCCGCAGTGACGTGTGTCAGCCCGCGCTCGAATGAATGGTCCAGGCGCGCAATTTCATACCAGGTGCCCTGATACTCCTTCAGATCGAGCTCTGATACTGGCTCAATGTCCTCCGGAAGACTGGTACATCCGGTGACCAATGCCACCCAGACAACCGAAAAAATCAAACGATAGAGCATGGACTACTTCTTGCGGTAAATGATGCCGGGGCTGCAATGCACCATCTCGTAGAGATGAGGCAACCCGCTCAAGGATTCTGAGGCTCCCAGTATCAGGTAACCCCCCGGGTTCAGCGTCGCGTGAATGCGGGTGAGGATATCTTTCTTCAATTCAGCGGAGAAATAGATCAGAACATTTCGGCACAGCACAATGTCGAACTTACCCAGCATGTAGCGCTCTAGAAGGTTCAGCTCGCGGAACTCCACCATGTTTTTGATGTTGGGTTTGATTTGCCAACTCCCGTTCATGGTTGGCGCAAAGAACTGCTTTTGCCGCTCAGGGGACAAGCCGCGGCCAATTGCGATCATTTCATATTCGCCGCGACGGGCGACTTCGAGCACGCTTTTGGAGATGTCAGTGGCGGTGATCTTCACGTCGCGAAGCTTGCCCGGCCGCTGGCGCCGGTATTCCTCAATGATCATGGCCACTGAATAGGGTTCTTGGCCGGTTGAAGAGGCTGCGGACCATATCCGTAGCGACTGGGAGGATTTACGGTCGGCAAATTCGGGCAGGAGACGCTCCTGGAGAATCCGAAAAGGATGGTTATCCCTGAACCAGAGAGTTTCATTGGTCGTCATCGCGTCAATGACAACTTCCCGCAAGCTTCGCCTGCCGGATCGTTTGATACCCTCCATCAGCTCAGTCAGTGTTGACAGATTATGTTCCTCCATAATCCGTCGCAGCCGGCTTTTGACCAGGTATTGCTTGTTATCGCCCAG
The DNA here is from genome assembly GCF_030053415.1 of Marinobacter sp. CHS3-4. GTDB lineage: Bacteria > Pseudomonadota > Gammaproteobacteria > Pseudomonadales > Oleiphilaceae > Marinobacter. The sequence goes on along the minus strand of NZ_JASGBJ010000002.1, from coordinate 116,298 downwards.
CAGAATTCCGCACGCGTCCTGCAGAAACGACTTAAACGATTCGTATTCCTGTGGCGTAATGTCAGCTTTCATTGAATCCTGGTTACGGGTGAATCAATAATAAGAGGCCAGCCTATTGCTGATCATCAACGATTTCCATCACCCGTTCTGCCAATTCATCCGGGCTGAATTTTGCCATGAAGTCATCTGCCCCAACCTTTTTAACCATAGCCTTGTTGAACACGCCACTCAAAGACGTGTGCAGCATGATGAAAATGTCCCTGAGAGCTTCGTCCTCTTTCACCCGTGTCACAAGAGTGTACCCATCCATCTCCGGCATTTCGACATCCGAGATGACCAGGCAGAGGTGATCACGGGCTTTGGAACCGTCTGCCGTAATTTCTTTCAGGTAATCAAACGCCTGTTTGCCATCATTCTTCAGAACGACCTCCATTCCAATAGTGGTAAGACATCGTTCTATCTGCCTGCGTGCAACGGCTGAGTCATCAACGACGAGCACTGGTAGCAAACCGGGCTCCCTACTTTCGCTCTTCGAGCGGAGCTCATCGGTGACATCGTCTTCCAGTGGTGCAACTTCAGACAAAATCTTTTCTACGTCAATAATCTCAACCAGTTTTTCATCAATTCGAGTTACAGCGGTCAGATAGACGTCTTTGCCTGCTCCTTTCGGGGGAGGCAAGATGTCTTCCCAGTTCATATTAACGATGCGGTCGACGCCCGCAACGAGAAAACCCTGAGTTTTCCGGTTGTACTCGGTAATGATCACGAAGCTGGTAGCCATGTCCTCATTGGTTACGCCCGGAAGCCGAATGGACATTGCCAAATCGATTATCGGGATGGTTTCTCCGCGAATATGGGCGACCCCTCTCACCATAGGCCGACTGTTCGGTATAGACGACAGCTTAGGGCACTGCAGCACTTCTTTGACTTTAAACACGTTAATGCCGTAGACCTGCCGCCCCTTCAGTCGAAACAATAAGAGCTCCAGTCGGTTCTGCCCCACCAGTTGGGTGCGTTGATTAACACTGTCTAAAACCCCTGCCATTATTGTTCTCCTTCGCTTGCCAGCCGGCAACGGCATACGTTTTGCTTTTAACAGATTCAGGGTGTGATAACGGCTGTCCCTCAAAAAAGTTGAGAATTGGCCGGAATCCAATACCTTGCCTTTGTATAAACAGCATAGGACAAACTGAAGCGTATGCGCATCCTGATTTTAGTAACCGCTCTGTTAGCAGCCCTGAATTGCGTCGCTGCCCCAACATCATCAGAGCAAATTCGCCAAGCTGCTGACGCGTTCCTCAATACGTTTGCGGCCAACCAGTCCGAAAAGGGATTCAAGGTCTTTCATAGCATTGGGCAGCTGGATTCCCGCTTGTCTCTGGCAATCTGCGATTCAACCCCTGAGGTGACTTTCAGCGGTGAGCCGTGGGAATCTACCCAACCTTCTCTACTGGTGTCCTGCGAGGGAGAGCGGCCCTGGCGCATGTTCTTGCCGGTAACTCTTGAGATTCGTGGCCAGGCTCTGGTGGCTGCGCGTCCTCTGGCCAGAGGTCAGCGCATTACGGAAGCAATGCTGAAAACGGAACCGGTAGAAATGAACGCCACAAGGCGAAGCCCGATCCGCCAAAAGAATCAATTAATTGGCATGGAAATGCGTCGGGGCGTTAACGCCGGAACCGTTTTCACCGCGGATCTGTTGACCGCGCCTGACGCCATCACTCGGGGAGATCACGTTGTGATCACGGCAGAAACCGGTGGGTTCTCCGTCAGATCCAGAGGTAAGGCGCTTGGCAGTGGGGGTATCGGCGAACAGGTTTTGGTGGAAAATCTGTCCAGCGCGCGAACAGTGCGCGCGCGCATTACAGCCCCGGGCCAAGTAGAAATTCCGATGTAAAATTCCGGAAATCTCCGGCAAGATTCCACCACTGTCGGCAAGATGTTGCCGTTCGAACCCAGTCGGTAGACGAACAGGTTACATTTTTGAAACACTTACTAAAGGTCTGTGGGAAATTGCCGTTAAACAGATATAAATTTAAGAGGCTGCCTTCGGCGGCCATACAGCTAAGCAGGTATCACTATGTCAGTTGACTTTAATGGAATTGGCCCCGGCCAGGTCAACAATCAGAGGCCATCAGCGGACAAGGCGTCCGGCTCTCAGGCCCCTAATCAGACCGGCGCAGAGCAGCAGGCCAAGTCGCAAGCGACCAATGCCCGCGGCGAGAATGTTAATTTGAGCAGCCAGGCGAAAAACCTGAAGCAGCTCGAACAACAACTCGGCGATTATCCAGAAATGGACGATGACCGAATCGAACAGATTCGTTCCGCGCTAGAAAATGGCTCCTATAAGGTAGACGCAGAGAAGCTGGCCCAGAAAATGCTTGAGATGGATGAAAGCATTTTTGGGTGAGTGAACCATGTCGAACATCGATGACTTGAAAGACCTTCTGAATCAGGACATCCGCCAACTTGACCAGTTGAACGATGTCCTTATCCAGGAAAAAGCTCTTCTATCTTCCTCTGATGTAAAATCCCTCGAAGCGGTGACCCAGGAAAAGAATCGCCACCTCGGCGATATCCGCGAGCGCGCGAAGTCCAAGATCCGACTGCTTGTCGCCATGGGATTCAGGCCTGACCAGGGAGACCCCTCCCATTTTCTTCGCAGTGCAGGCCTGAAGGACGCTGTGGAACTCTGGGAAGACGCCTCACGCCGTCTGACAGCGTGTCAGTCGCTCAATCAGAACAACGGCCGCGTCATTGCGCATTTGCAGAAGCGTCTGTCCAGGCTGACAGAGATATTTCGGGGCGCGACCGGACAGGAAAAACTCTATGGCGCGAAAGGTCAGGAGCAGGCGGTTTCGCAAAGCAACATCCTCGCAAGCGCCTGACCCCGGACAACGATCGGTTTGGGCTAGCGGGCGTAAATGGTCATGCTGGTGTCAGCGCTGAACCGAACATCACTGATGGTAATGCTGCCCATGGAGGGGCTGGTGCCCACTCGGATATTTTCCATTCTAATCTGTTCAATTCTTTCCGGCATCGCCAGTTGAAGACCGCCATCGTTCTGAATCGAGAACCTTGGCACGTCCTGTCGATAGTGAACGCCTGAAATGGTCAGTTCCGAGTCCAGATAATTCAGCACCGGAACAAAGATGTTGGTCGCAAACTTCAGGGCTTCAATGGCATCCGGATCAGTGGCATCCGAACCACCCTCACCTATGGCGGCTCCGGGCATCGCCCTAACATCTGCAAACTGGCTGAACAGCTTTGAGTCTTGCTGACCGGACACCCCTGCCATTTCCGCATCCGTCATGGGCGTGAATTTTCCCTCGTTGATCATTTGGCCCGCCTCATCGGCAGCCGGCTCGCTGGACTGGCTGGTGGAGGCAAAACTGACCATCGGTTGCAGAGGCAGAACCACCATGGTGACAAGCGCCGCAGCGTGACGGTAACGGCTCTGGTGCTTTAGCACCCGGTGCAGTTCCCTTTCGGTGATCCACCCGGACTGGACAAATACTTCACCGAGTCGCTGGCCGGTTTCCCGCTGTAGCCGCAGACCATCGTCAAGTTGGCTCTCGGACAGGTAGCCCCGATTGACAAGCAAACGACCTAAGCGTGACTTTTCTTCATACCCCTGACGATTTTTCACGGCAGATCCCCTCAAACTGTTTGTGTTTCTCGCCGTACATCCGGGCCCGGCAAACTCAATGAACCTTGTTGCAAGACTAGTTCAGGAATTCTCCTGGGTGCGTTTCAGAAAAGGCCAACTCGGCAACTTTCTGTTAGCATCCTCCGTTGATGCCGGACCTCCTGCAGTATCGCAGGTATGAAGACCGTACCCATATTGATAGCGAGTATAGAATGCCAAATATCGTAAAACCGTTTCGTTGTGTGATCCCTGTCTTGCTAACTGTAACTTCACTGCTGGCGACGAGCCCAGTCTACTCAGACGAATCGCTGCCGAAAGCACTGATACAGACCAATTTGGGCAATATTGAAGTCACACTCAGGCCCGATCTTGCTCCTGAAACCGTTAACAATTTCAAACAGTATGTTGCGGATGATTTCTACGATGGCACCATTTTTCATCGGGTCATTCCGGGCTTTATGGTCCAGGGCGGCGGCTTTGACGCTCAGCTCAATAAACAGCCAACCCGTGGCCCCATCGTGAATGAAGCCAGCGAGACCGCTAAAAACCTACGCGGCACCATTGCCATGGCCAGAACCCGGGCACCGGATTCCGCCACTTCCCAGTTTTTTATCAATCTTACCGATAATGGGTTCCTGGACGCCGGGGTTCGAGGTGCGGGATATTCCGTATTCGGCAAGGTGTCGGGCGGCATGGGGGTTGTTGATGCCATCGCGTCGAAACCGACGGCGCGTCAGAATGGTATGGCGGATGTCCCTGTCGAACCTGTTGTGATTCAAGACATTATTCTGAAGCAGTGACAGGCGCAGCTCTTCCTCCAAGCGTTGAAACCGCCGCGATTGATTGGCAGGACGGTCTGCCTGTCTGCAAACGCTTCGGAGATGTCTATTTCAACCGTGATAATGGCATGGAGGAAACTCGCCATGTCTTTATCAAGCAGAACGATCTGTACAACCGTTTTGCCAGCGTTGGCGCAGGGGAGCACTTTGTCATCGCAGAAACAGGATTTGGCACCGGCCTGAATTTCCTTGCCACCTGGAAGCTCTGGAACGAGACAAACCCTGTTTCCGGTCGCTGTCTGCATTATATTTCTGTCGAGCGCTTTCCGCTGACCAGAAGCGATTTGTCGAAGGCCCTGGCGTTGTGGCCAGAACTCGACGAATTTGCTGCGGAACTGATGCAACAGTACCCACCTCCGACCCACGGGGCGCATCGGTTAGTTCTGGCCGGCGGATCTGTTCGCCTGACGCTATTTTTCGGCGATGTTCTCGCCGCACTCGACGCGCTCGAATTCACTGCCGATGCCTGGTTTCTCGACGGTTTTGCGCCGTCATGCAACCCGGACATGTGGCAGGAAAAACTGAGTAAAGAAGTCGCTCGCCACAGTCAGGCGGGTACAACACTGGCAACTTTCACTGCGGCTGGTTTCTTTCGTCGGCAATCTGCCCAATCTGGCTTTGAGATGGTCAAGGTACCGGGTTTTGGGCGCAAGCGAGACATGCTCACAGGGACTTTCTGCGGAGAATCCGTAGATTCGACTCAGCGATCGCCAGTACCAGAGTCAGTTACTATTGTCGGTGCCGGCATTGCCGGTTCGATGCTCGCTGCGAACCTCGCCGGCAGGGGAATCCGGGTCACGGTTGTGGATAAGGCCGACTCGGCGGCCCGTGGGGCCTCGGGCAATAGCCAGGGCGCTCTTTACGTCAAACTGGGCGTCGACTTTAGCGATCAGACGCAACTGGCACTAAGCTCGCTTCTTTTCGCCCAACGTTTTTACAGCCAATATGAACATTGTGGATGGCACCCTACCGGTCTCATCCAATTAGCACACAGCGACGCTGAAGCGGACCGACAGCGGCGCTTTCTCGAGAAAAACCAGTACCCTGAGTCGGTACTTCAGCCAGTCGACCCGACTGCGGCAACAGCACTGTCAGGCCTCGACGTGCCCTATTCCGGCTTATGGTTTCCTGCAAGTGGTTGGCTCAAGCCCGCCAGCGTATGCGATCAACTACTGAAGCATCCCGGAATCAAAACGAAGTTCGGCTTTGAGGTGGATTCCATCAAACCCATTGAAGGTGGCTGGCAACTGAATTCAATGAACAATGAGTTTTTGTCGTCCGAGCAGGTCATACTCTGCGGCGGCGCGGACACACCGGCACTGATTCCCCTTGACGGCCAATTCAGAATCAAAGCTATTCGGGGACAGATCACCGAAGTAGCCGAAGAATCGATCCAGAACCCATCGCTGGTGCTTTGCGGTCCGGGGTATGTGAATCCTGCCGATGGCGGCAGTGCTCTCATCGGTGCAACCTTTGACTTGCACAGTCAATCGTCGGAAGTCTCGGACTCAAGCGATCAGGAGAATCTGCAAATGCTCCGGGATTTTTTGCCCGCTGCATTCAATAATTCCGCCGATGTGACTCCTGGAGAGGCGATAAAAGGCCGGGTTGCCTTTCGCTGTACCACCCATGATTACCAGCCCATCGCAGGCCGATTGAAAACAGCTGACGGGGCGCCGCTGGAAGGGTTGTACCTGTGCACTGGCCTGGGCAGCAAGGGCCTTACCTACTCTGCCCTGATGGCCGAATACCTGGCGGATATAATCACGTCTCAGCCACTCTGCTTACCGCGGAACTTGATCAGGCGTGTGGACAGCCAGCGCTGTCATCGGCCTAAAGTTACGTGACTGTAAGCAGGTACCGCTCCAGAATCAGCCACAATTGCCGAAACACATTGTATAACGTCGACCGCGGAGTAAATTTCCATGTCTATTCATGTCAGTGAGCCGGGACGACCCATTGGCACCCGGTTGCCTGAAGTGTTTCGCGGCAGACGAGTTGGCGACGTAAGCGAACTCGAGCCTTCTGAGGCGATCAATGTCAGCCACAGCGATACAACGGATGGTGAATTTCAGCAAGCGGCCAACTCGGGACGCCATCGCGCACTGGAAGAATACGGAGCAGCCGCTTCAGGCGAACGAAAGGAGGATAGACCGTACCTCCCCGTTTCCAGGATTTGCACGCCCGTCGTTGTCTCACTCACAGCGGAAAGCACGATTGAGGAAGCGCTCGACACGATGGACGAGCGTGGCGTCAGCCACCTGGTTATTTCTGCCGAAGGCAATGTCGCCGGCCTTGTGGAGCTGCGCTGGTTGTTGGAGTGGCTTCATGCTAACCGCGATTCAGGGTCCGCCATTCACCTTGCAACCATTGAGTTGCCCGCTTTCCTGACCGCTTCACCTGAATCAGACGCCCACCAGCTTGCTCGCCTGATGCTCGCTCACCAGCTCAACGCCGCCCTGATCATAAATCCGGACGGGCAACCGGTGGGCATTGTAACCAGCACCGATTACCTTCGGTTATACGCAGATGCCGGTCGGCACGAGGGCAATGTTTAGGGTCTTTCCTCTGACGTTTCTCAATTCGAATCCGGATTCAGCAGACGTCCCTCTGCGGTGAACAAGCGCAGAACCCAAACATCATTGGCCCGAACAAGCGCGTTAATCTCGTCATCGCGATAATTGGCCAGGTAATCGATGCTGCCCGTATTCGGATCCGCTACCGGTAATTGTTGATTCCACTCCTGGGACGGCTCAACGATGACCGTTTTATTCTCGTCGTCGTCATTGTCCGGATTATCGTCCTCATCTTCTTCGAACCGCAACTGACGATTGCGACGGAACAGGGCAGGATCTTGAAGAGTATTGGTTTCGACCTCTGGATCGTCTGTCAAAACGCCTGTCGTGCTGCCAGCCGCTATCAAATCGTTGTCAAACAGCATGGCGACCTGGAGTGTCTCGTCAGACAGGTCTTCATCGTCGTTGACGGAGAAGACTTCCAACGGAGCGCCTGTATTGGAGTACCCCAGAAGAAACCCTGCGCCGCTATTGGTCTGAGAACGCCGCAGTACTTTTACGCCGCCGTTCGTCTCAACCCGGTATTCACCGACGCTGCTGCCAATCATCCAGACGACATTATTACCGAAAAAACCGTCTGCCAGGTTTTCATCGCCGCCCGTGCCAATCTGATTCACTTCGATGTCCTCATCCTTGGGCTGGCCCTCGTAGAAAAACGCGTCCTTTCCTCCAAACTGAGATTGGCTCTCTACCGCCCCGGTCGAATCACCGATCACGATTGGTGATGCACCAGGCGCTCCGCCACCTACTACACGCTCATCGTGGCTGACAGACTCCGCTTTTCTCTGCCACGCGAGACCAGGCTTCAGGTCTGAACCGTCCTGCTCTGTGTCTACTCGCTGAACAAAGCTTCCGAGGCGTCCATTAAAGGTGTCGTCTGTTTCGATCGTGCCACTTGTTTCACCGGCAACAGCGATCGAGCCGTCGGTCGTACTGAGACCAATCCAGCGCGGGAAGTCGTCTTGATCTGTTCCGTTTATCAACTCCCATTCCCGAGTAAAACCCGGTGGCACTGCTGCAGTGTCGTAAAATCGTCGCTGAGTCGCCAGGTTAATGTCGCCTGGTGTCGGGTTGCCTGCGGCATCCTCTTCAATACCGAAGACAACAGCAAGCTCAAGCTTTGCTACATCTACGCCACCGACCTCAACTTCCCGAGAGGCAAAATCAATGACCGGCGGTGCTTCTGGGCTTACGCCTGTGGCGGAAAGATCCTGCGACAGTTGTTGCTCCCCCGCTTTATCAAATACGCGGATCTGCGGGATATTATTCGCAGCGCTATCGTAACCCGCAATAATGAGTCGCCCGTCGTCCATGAACGCCATGTCAGAGGGCACGAATCCACCGACAGCCCCAATCTGGATGGGCATATTCAGTTCGTTAATACCGATTCTAAGTGGGGGGGCCGAGTCAGACCGGGCATATCCCGTTCGACCTGCCTGATAATTACTGTCCGGCCCCAGCAGAATAACGCGATCGTCCCCGGAATTGTTTTCATATTCGTCGGCAGGCTTGGTGACGATACGGAATTGCACTGTATCGGTTCCAACGGGGAACGCCAGTTCATCGCCCAATATCCATTCCGGAACTTCAGGCTCATTTTCTGGTGCGGGATAGTCAGGATTCTTTACCTGAACAAAGTAATCGGAGTTGGCGAGGTCGTAAGGATCAAAAATTGCGTCCGCACCCTTCTGGGAGCCAATTTTTACAGAGTACGTCTGATCCCGGTCACCTTCCATAACAGCCTGGTAAGTCCTGACATTGATTAATGCCTCATCAGACCATTGGGAAATCCATGCATCCGCCCATGTGGCCGGGTCGTTCGATGGAGCGCTAAAGTTAAAATCGGGACTCAGGTTCATTACGTCCCGCTTCCCCCGCGCAAGGGTTTGAAAGCTAACCGTGGGTTCGTTGTCTTCGATTGACATGACCTCCCTGACTCCGCCGACTCGGGACCCGAGCCCAGCAAGGCCGGAACGCACTTCAGTCAACCCAAAGTTAAAGAACTCTTCTGGCTCTGGTTCCTGATCATCAACCACCTCAAGCCGTACAAAGCATTCGGTGATACCCGGCTGAAGCGTTAAGACACCCTTCGTATAACGGCCATTCTCATCTTGTTGATACTCCAGGTATTCCGGGACAGGTAGTTTGGGACCACTACCCGTGCCAAGCGCGACAATATCCCGACCAATGGCGGCATCATCGGCATTCGCTGTTCCGGCATCGCATCGTTGATGCTCCGGACTAAAACCCGGATCACAGCGCGCTGGATCAAAGCCAGAGGAAAGCTCAAAAGCAACGCGCACCGTGGTTACGGAAGGCTGATCAAGATTCACACGGACCAGAATCGGCTGTGTCTCGGAGGTGGTATCCACTGTATCGATCACATTGCCTGCGTCGTCGTACACGTTTGTCGGATACGTATTTTCACCTCTGTCGCTGACGAAGGGCTTTTCACACTGGAAATTTGGTATCTCTTGCCCTTCCTCGCCGTTTTCCTCTTCTTCAGGCCTGGCCTCTGAATAGTCCTGGCTGACAACCGTCAACTGATTTTCCTGAACCTCGATACTGAACGGTTGCGCACCCAGTGTTGCACCATCATTACCTACCAGGTTGATGCGGGTGGTCTTGCCAAGGTCGGCCAGGCCACGTTCGCCACCAGTAATTCCCGGCACTCCTCGTATAATGATCCCCTGGCGGGCTTTATTGGTTGTGTCTTCCATAGCCAACCAGGAGGGAGCGTTTGTTAACGAATACTTGAGAATATCGTCGTTATCCACCGCACCAAAATTGTAGAAATATTCCACACCCAGATAGGCGTCTTCCGGAGGGATACCAATAATGGCCGGGTCCTCAGACGCCCTTTCCGTCTTGCATCCCTGAAAAATCAGAAGGATCAGAGAGAACAGTGCCAGGCGTCCGGAAATACCAAAATGGGAGAAAAACGAATCGGCGCGCATATAAAGTCCGTTTCAGAGCTTTGTTTTTATGGGTGCTTTACACACCGTTACAGAACAGACTTATGGTAATCAATTTACAGAAAGGGGGATCTGCGCGAGTTCTCAGATTCTGATCACGACCGGAGGCGGGATGACTAGGCTATCCCATGTTCAGACAACAGATCGGTAAATTCCTGCTCATCCAGCACTGGCACATTGAGCTTCTCTGCCTTTGCCAATTTGGAGCCGGCCGATTCACCAGCCACGACACAAGACGTCTTTGCTGACACACTACCAGCCACTTTTGCCCCCAGACTTTCAAGATGGGCTTTGGCCTGATCGCGAGTCATGGTCGACAACGATCCAGTAAGCACCCAGGTTTCGCCCTTCAGCGGTTGTTCCTGCGCAGGCAGAACGTCTTCACTCTGCCACTCTACCCCCGCGTTTTTCAGAGCCTCTAGGGTCTCGTTATTGTGCGGCTGTTCGAAGAAGCTACGAATGTGTCCGGCAACGATGGGACCGACATCAGGTACAGACTGCAAAGACTCTTCAGAGGCTTCACTGATGGCTTCCAGCGTTCCAAAATGACTGGCGATCGCTTTGGCCGTCGCCTCGCCCACTTCACGAATGCCGAGTGCGTAGAGAAATTTCCACAGCACAGGCTTTCGTGCGCTGTCGATCGCCTTGATCAGATTGTCGGCGGATTTGTCGCCCATCCGCTCCAGACCTGTCAGATCCGATTTCTTGAGCAGGTAAAGATCGGCAACGGTTGATACCAGTTCCCGGTCTACCAGGATATCAATCCACTTGTCTCCCAGCCCCTCTATATCCAGCGCTTTACGAGAGGCGTAGTGGCGGATCGCTTCTTTTCGCTGGGCAGGACAGAACAGCCCGCCAGAGCAGCGTGCAACTGCCTCCCCGTCGATTTGAACGATGTCTGAATGGCATACCGGGCAGTCAGGGGGAAGAGTTACCACTTCAGCCGTGTCAGGGCGGCGTTCAATCAACACCTTTACAACCTGGGGAATGACATCGCCTGCGCGGCGCACAAATACGGTGTCGCCAATCCTGACGTCCAGGCGGGCGATCTCATCCATGTTGTGCAACGTAGCGTTGCTGACCGTAACGCCGCCTACAAAAACGGGCTTGAGGCGCGCGACGGGGGTAATGGCGCCTGTTCGGCCTACCTGAAACTCGACCCCTTCCACCACGGTCAGCTCTTCCTGAGCCGGAAATTTCTGGGCAATCGCCCATCTCGGCGCCCGGGAAACAAAACCGAGCGTTTCCTGGAGCTCCATGCTGTTTACCTTGAAAACGATGCCGTCTATCTCGTAAGGCAGATCGTTCCGTTTCTCCAGCAAATCATGGTACGCATCAAGACAGGCTTCGACGCCGGTAACCCGCCGCATTTCAGGATTCGTTCTGAAGCCCCAGTTTTTAACGCGCTGAAGTCCTTCCCAGTGTGTCGACGGAAGGTCTGCTTCATCCTCAAGAGCCATGCTGTAGGCGCACATTTCGAGAGGGCGTTTTGCAGTAACCGACGGTTTCTTCTGGCGCAGGCTACCTGCAGCCGCATTGCGGGGATTAACAAAGGTCTTTTCGCCCTTGGCTGACAGAGTCTTGTTAAGACGTTCGAATCCAGCTTTGGGCATGTATACCTCTCCCCTGACTTCGACCCGTTCTGGCACCGACTTACCTCTGAGCCTCAGGGGAACCGACGGAATGGTCCGGATATTTTCTGTTATATCCTCCCCAGTCTGTCCATCGCCGCGAGTGGCGGCACGTTCCAGGATTCCATTCTCGTAATGCAGACTAACAGCCAGACCATCGAGCTTGGGCTCGCAAACGTACTCGACATCCTGCTCATAAACCAGCCTGTCACGAACCCGACGATCAAAATCTCTGAGCTCATCGTCAGAGAAGGCATTATCCAGAGACAGCATCGGAATCCGGTGGGTTACCGGCGCGAATGAGGTCTCCGCCGCCCCGCCTACCCTTCGTGTCGGCGAGTCTGCAGTCCGCAAATCAGGATAATCGTTTTCCAGCTGCTGCAGCTCTCTGAACAGCCGGTCGTACTCGGAATCAGGAACGGTCGGCTCATCAAGGACGTAGTACTGGTAGTTGTAATCCGCCAGCAAACGACGAAGCTCTTCAGCCCGATGTACCGTAGAGGTGGTAGGTTGGTCTGTCATTTTCCAGGGGAGCGCTGCTTTCGTTCAAACTCGCGGATACGCTGACGACAATGCTCGATTGTCTGCGCCGTCATGACGCTGCGCCGTTCATCTTTCAATTCGCCACCAAGATTGCGCACAACGCACTGGGCAGTTTCGAGCATGAACTCGAAGGCCTGCAGTGAGTTCGACGGCCCCGGCATACTCATAAAAAAGCTGATGCCCGGGGTAGACAGGGTCGCCATATCATGTGGTTTGAACGTTCCCGGCTCGACCGCGCTAGCCACACTGAACTGAACCGGGCTGTATGTGTCGGCGTCTTCGTGCCTGTGGTAGATGTCCAGGTCACCGTGTTCCAGGCCACAGGCTTCAAACAGCGCCTTCAGTTTTTCGCCGTTAAATGGCTCACCGTTCTTCGACAGTACGTTGATGACCACCACTTCTCTGGCGTCTGGCCGATTCGCGCCGGCAAGAGGCTGGTCAGATTTGCTTTCTACTGGTTTGCGAGATGCTGTGTCCTCTTCCACTTCAGTGGTGACAACCGGCGGCACGCCAGTCTGCGGCATCTCGGCAGGCTCTGAATCCGGATGACTGCGCTCACCGGCTGCACCTACAACGCGAGCTTTGCCAAGAACGCCGTCATCGCCATCCAACGACGAGTCATCACCGGCACCCCATCCCGTTTCTATCGACACATCGCCGTCGTCACGAGAGGCAGAAAAATGTTCAGACGGCGATTCTTCCGGCTCATCCACGGATTCCTGCGTCGACGAGGAGTCAACCACGGGACGAGTCGGCTTTTGAGAAGGTTTGCCGAATCTGGATCTTTCCGGTTTCACGTAACCCCGGTCTTCAAGGGTGTCACGGGAGATCGTTCTGGCACCGCCATTCGGCAGTTCGGGGTTATATTCGTCGTCCAGCGGGGACCCATCCAGATCATCGGCCCCCATTCCGGACGAAATGGCCACCGATTCCTTCCGAGCCCGGCGCATACGCCGGATGCCATCAATCACCACGCCGATAATCACGATGGTGCCAATGGCAATTAACCATTCCCGAAGAGACATAGTTCTGCTGTCCTGTTTGCGATATCTACAACGCTGTTACTCTATGAAAACGCTGGTTTGAATACAACGCTTTGGGGCCAGGATGGCCGTTTTGTCATCTACCTCTGAGACGCGCCTGATCAGGCGTCCGCCAATGCAGCGGCTTCATCTACATCCACCGACACCAATCGGGAGCACCCCGGTTCATGCATGGTGACACCCATCAACTGGTCGGCCATTTCCATCGCAATTTTGTTGTGCGTGATGTAAATGAACTGAACCTGCTTGGACATTTCCTTCACCATGTTGGCGTAACGACCAACGTTGGCATCGTCCAGCGGGGCATCCACTTCGTCGAGCATACAGAAAGGCGCCGGGTTCAGCTGGAAAATCGAGAACACCAGCGCGATAGCCGTCAGAGCCTTTTCACCGCCCGATAACAGGTGAATGGTGCTGTTCTTCTTGCCCGGAGGCCTGGCCATGATGGCCACACCGGTCTCCAGCAGGTCTTCACCCGTCAGTTCCAGATAGGCGTTGCCACCGCCAAACACTTTCGGGAACAGCGCCTGGAGTCCTCCATTCACCTTGTCAAAGGTTTCTTTGAACCGTTGTCGTGTCTCGCGGTCAATCTTGCGGATGGCATTATCCAGAGTTTCCAGTGCCTCAAGCAGATCTTCGTTCTGGCTATCCAGATACTGCTTACGCTCACTCTGAACCTGAAACTCCTCGATCGCTGCCAGGTTGATCGCCCCTAGCCGTTGAATTCGACCAGCAATCTTTTCCATATCGTCCGACCAGGCTTTCTCTGTCGCGCCATCAGGCAAGGATTCGACAACCTCGCTCAACTGCACATCCAGCTCTTCAAGCTGTTCCAGATGCTGGGCTGCGCGGATTTCTGTAGCCTGGGACTCCATTTTTGATTTCTCAAGCCTGGCCCTGACTTCCTGGATCTGCTGCTCGATGCGACTGCGCCCCTGCTCCTTTTCACGAACCTGGCGATCGATGTCCTCAAGTGAATCGCGCGCTTCGGACAGCTTTTGTTCCTCAGCCAAGCGGCGTTCCAAAAGACCCTCCAACTGCATCTTGAGGTCCTCGATGGGCTCTTCAGCGGTTTCACGGCTCTCCCGGAGAAACTCCAGACGTTCCTCAAGCCGCTCCCGCTGCAGCTCCATCCGGTCAAGGGTTTGTTTCAGCCCATCTCTCTGGCTGTGCAGCGATTGCAACTGAAGCTGTAACTGGTGCGCCCTGTCGCGGTCGTGTCTGGCCGCCTGACGAAGGTTATCAAGGTTTTCCCGCAGGGTATCCCTACGCTCCAGCAACGTTTCTTTTTCCTCATCGCTGGTCTCTGTCGAGGCCAGCGCTTCCTGCCATTCCTCTCGCGCTTCCAGCAGCTGCTCCTGCTGCTCCTCCAGTTGCAGGCTAACGTCGCTCATGTCTTCACTGATGCGATGCAAGCGGTCTTCTATTTGCTCAGCGCGCGCTTTTAATCCACTCACACGGGAAGAGAGATCGGAGGCCTCGCGATCCACTTCAGAAAGCTGTGCCTGTGCGTTTTCTCTGGCATGGTCTGCTTTCTCGGCTGTTTCGAGCGCCTGCTCGAGCCGAGCCTCCGCCGATTGCAGCCTGGATTCAGCGGCGTCCAGGTCACTGGCCAATTCATTGACCTTTTTCTGACGCTCAATCACGCCAACGTGTGACGATTCAGACTCCGGCATCAAAATCCAGTCCCTGGCAAGCCAGGCACCTTCCCGGGTGATCACACTCTGCCCGGCGCCGAGGCCTGCCTGCTTTTCAAGGGCCTCTTGCAAACTGTTTGCGGTGGTTACCTGTGCCAGTGATAGCGCTAAACCACCTGCGCCGCTTACTTTTGACGCCAGAGTACCGGATGCCTGGGTGCCAGCCTGAGCTTCAGCATCGTTTCCACTCCCCACGATCGCAAGACCTCGAGGAGCGGCCACCAATGAGTCTTTCAGGCTGTCGAAACCGGGAACAGACAGGCCCTGAGTGAATCGTCCAATCACCTGTTCCGCGGCGAACTCCCAGCCATCCTCGATGTCCAGCGTTTTTGCAAGACGGTCCTTCTCGCCCAGGCTATGGTCTGATAACCACTCACTCAGGGATTCATTGTCACTGCCCATTTGTTCATCCAGCAACGCCTGCTGGGATTCTAGCGACGCCTTAAGGCTCTGGACGTCCTGACGTGCCTCCCCAGCAACGCTCTCAGCCTCACGTTGCTGTTGTCTGGCTTCCTGAAACTCTTCCTGCAGTGTGCTGATTCGCTCGGCGGCCTCTTCTCGCTTCAACTCCAGTTCAGCCTGCTGTTCCAGCATCGCATCCAGCTCGGCGCGATCCAGCTGCTCTTCCAGCAACGACTTTTCATCAGACATGCGCTGTTGACGGTTTCGCAGTTGTTCAATGGCGGTGTCCAGTGACTGGATTCGGGATTGCGAAAGCTCCGCCTGACGCCGCGCATCGGAAGCCCTGGCACTGAACTCTTCCCACTGGTGCTGCCATTCGCTCATGGCGTCCTCAGCCTGCTGAAGCTGTTCGCCCGATTCTTCAGACCTTAACGTCAATGTTTCCTGTTCCGGCTCCAGCTGATCCAGTTCCTCCTGAATTGAGGAAAGTTTCCGCTGATCCTGCTCAAGTTCCTGCGCCAATTCACGCTGGTTGGCCAGCGCCTGATCGAGCTCCGCGGCGGTTTGCCGACTCCGCTCTTTCTGGTGCTCAACACTTTGTTCAACTCGAGCGATGTCTGCACCGGCTTCGTAATAATTTGCCTGGGCACGATTGAAATGCTCGTTTCGGTCCTGATGCTGCTCTCGCAGAGCTTCGAGCGACGTTTCCAGGTTTACGCGCTCCGTCAGATGCTTTTCCAGCTCGAGTTCCGTATCTCGGATGAGATTTTTGGATGCCTGAAGCTCTTTATCCAAAGACTGCCAGCGCAAAACCGTCAGTTCTGCCTTCTTTTGACGCTCTTCCTGTTTGTAGGCTTTGTATTTCTCGGCCGCTTCGGCCTGGCGTTCCAGGTGTTGGAGCTGGCGCCCAAGCTCGTCGCGCAGATCGGTCAGGCGTTCGAGGTTTTCCTGGGTACGGCGGATACGGTTCTCCGTTTCCTTGCGACGCTCTTTGTACTTGGAGATGCCGGCAGCTTCTTCGATGTATACGCGCAATTCTTCGGGTTTCGCTTCAATCAGGCGCGAAATCATCCCCTGCTCGATGATGGCGTAGCTGCGCGGGCCAAGGCCGGTACCCAGAAAGAGATCGGTGATGTCACGGCGACGACATTTTGACCCATTCAGGAAATATTCCGACTGACCCTCTCTCGAGACCCTCCGACGCACCGAAATTTCGGTAAAACGGGCGAACTCGCCCGGAGCGGAGCCATCGCTGTTGTCAAAGACGAGTTCTATAGAGGCCTGACCTACCGGCTTGCGGGCGCTGGATCCATTGAAGATGACGTCCGTCATGGATTCGCCGCGCAGATACTTCGCAGAGCTTTCGCCCATCACCCAGCGAACCGCGTCAATGATGTTCGATTTCCCGCAGCCGTTGGGCCCAACAACCGACGTCATGTTGCTGGGGAAAGGAACGGTGGTCGGGTCTACGAAGGACTTGAACCCTGCCAGCTTGATGGACTTGAGGCGCATATCAGGCTTCTACTCCTGTCTCAAGAATGCTCAGCACCTGGTGCCGCTGATGTTCGCCAAATTCCCGGATAACCTGCTCGAGTCTTGCAGCGTCGTCCGATGTAGCCGCTTCTGCCAGTTGACGGAAAAAATTCGCGGTAGCCTCCATTTCGCCCCTGAAGTTTTCGAGTGCCACGAAATAGGTGCGGCTGATCGCTGGCTTGAAATTCTCCAGCGTTTCTTCGAGGAACGGGTTCTCCACCAGATCATAGGCGTATCTCATAACACCGAAGCCAGCGTCGATGACCTGCTCTGCCGCATCCCCGCCGGTGGAATTGAGGGCATCAATCACCGTCTGTAATTCGCGAACCTGACCCATCACGCCGGTCAGCTCAGGCCCGGACCAGCGTTCCAGCACCTTTCGGCCCAGCATGCAGAGCAGATCGATGTAGATGTCATACAGACTGTTGACCAATTCTGGGCTAAGGCGAGAGACCACGGCCCCTCGGCGCGGGAAAATCTCAACGAGGTGACGCCTTTGAAGTATCAGTAATGCCTCGCGAACGGAACCACGACTGACGTTCAGCTCCCCAGATACCTTCAGCTCCTGGATGCGCGCGCCGGGAGCCAGATCCCCTGTAACAATGCGCTGCCCCAGATGCTGGGCAATTTGCTCGGACAAACTTTCCGGGGCCTGAAACCTCATATTTCTGAATGATCCCTTTCAATCGACGTCTGAGAGTAAAGCTCCGAAGTTTATCACAGGCGAAGGTCAGCCCAATCCTTTTAAGCTGATTTTCGGTCCATTTCACCGGGCGGAAATGTCTTGCCAGATTTTTGGCGCTGGGGGCGGCACACCCCATTTATTTATAATAGTTAGCTTGAGGTTACGTATTTATATATATGTTTTAATTGATTTTATGAATATTGGCAAGATACATGCTTAAACAGCCTCCAAATACCGAAAAGGCTGAATCCCGTGAAACAGATTCCTACTATTCCGACACCGACAACGACCTCTCACAAGCTGGCGATGCTGATGCAATCCCACGAGGCCTGGAAAGAGTCGCCGGACGTTCTGACTCTGATCACGCGCAGGCTTTCAACCACGTTAAGCCTGGAAACTCAGATGGGCATTCTGGCTGAAGAGCTGGGTTCCGTTGTACCCATCGATTGCATGACGTACCGACACAAAATCGCCGCCAGAGATTTTGTTTACGCAACAGGCATGGGCGGGCCCCACCGTTGCGAGTATCGACTGAACCTGGAAGGTCAGTTTTACGGAATGCTTACCTTTAGCCGCCGGAAAAAATTCTCTGAAAAGGAACTGGAGGGCATTGAGCTGATGCTTGGCGCAGCCATCTGTCCTATCCGGAATGCCTGTCGGTTCATTGCGGTTGAGCAAGCCGCACTAACCGATCCACTGACCGGTATTCCGAACAAGCGTGCCATGGATGACAGCATGAACCGCACAACCTCGCTTGGCGATCGGCATGGTCAGAATCACTCGTTGATACTATGTGATCTGGATTATTTCAAAACGATCAACGATCAGCATGGTCATGTGATCGGCGATCATGTACTCCAATTAGCGGCACAGGAAATACAGAAAGCCATTCGGAATTCAGACGAGGTCTACCGCTTCGGCGGCGAAGAGTTTGCGATTCTTCTGCCTCACACCAATGAGACCGAAGCCAGAGGCGTCGCTGACCGGATTCGAGATTTCGTGTCCACAATTCAGGTGAACTGTGGCGAAACCACCATTGGGGTGACCATCAGCTGTGGCATCGCCATGAGAGCGAAGGACGAAAGCGCTGACCAGTGGTTAACCAGAGCAGACGATGCGCTGTATCAGGCAAAAGCAGAGGGACGTAACTGCACCCGAATCTTTGCCACTATTTCACAAAGCTCTCAGAAGCCGGAAAACGCCTGATTTTCCGGGCCTAACGCCCGGTTCTCTTGCGTGATTTAGCCGCGGGCTTTTTGCCTTCGCTACCCCGGCTGTCCACCTGCCATTTTGGCGTCCCCGGCTTGCGTCTGGAAGGTGCAGCCTGCTTGTTGCGTTGGCGGTCGTGAGCCTTCAGTTCGGACGGCGTTTTGGCAGGGATAGCGACCGGCTCCAGTCCCACAGATCGACTCAAAGCATCCACGGCCTTTTGATCCAGCTCTTCCCACTTGCCCATGGTCAGCCGACTGGGTAAAAACACAGATCCGTATCGAACCCGCTTCAACCGACTGACCTTTACGCCCTGGGATTCCCAAAGGCGCCTGACTTCCCGGTTACGCCCTTCCATCAGGGTGACATGAAACCACTGGTTGATGCCCTTGCCGCCGGCCTGGGATATGTCGGTAAACTTTGCCGTGCCGTCATCCAGCAAAACCCCATCAGACAGGCGCTGAATCATGGCGTCATCAACCTCGCCAAACACCCGAACCGCGTATTCACGATCGATCTGGCGGGACGGATGCATCAGTCGGTTGGCTAGCTCGCCATCTGTGGTGAACAGCACCAGTCCCGTTGTGTTTATGTCCAGTCGGCCAATGGCGATCCAACGATGATCCGGGAGTCGCGGCAAACGATCGAATACCGTGGGGCGCCCCTCGGGGTCCCGCCGGGTTGTCACTTCACCTTCTGGCTTGTTGTAAATCAGCACACGGCGCAGAACCTGAGCAGCCGAGGCAATCTCGAGCCGCTTTCCATCCAGCTCTATTCGATCATTCACGGTAGCCTTCTGGCCAGGTTGAACGACCTCACCGTTAATCTGTAGGCGACCTGCCTCAATCCAGCCTTCTACTTCGCGCCGCGAGCCGGCTCCGGCACGCGCGAGCAATTTTTGAATTCGCTCAGGTCCACTGGATTCCGACATCTGGTCGTCCGGTTTCTTAGCGGAACGTGGTTTCTGGGGGCGATCAGCCGCCATGATTTAATCCTTAAGTAGGCTGACGTAAACGTCAGTGAAGTGTCTGCTCTGGATCCGGGTCTGCGGGTGAAGATTCAGCCTCAAACTCAATCTCCGCCTGCATGTTTTTTTCAATTTCGCGACCAATTTCTTCCAGATCGCGAATTTCGGACAGCGGTGGCAGCTGATCCAGCCCTTGCAGATTGAAGTAATCCAGGAATTGTTTGGTGGTTGCATACATGGCAGGTCGACCCGGCACATCTTTGTGCCCCACAATCCTCACCCATTCTCTCTCCTGGAGCGTTCGAATGATATTGCTGCTGACAGTAACGCCACGAATGTCTTCTATCTCGCTTCGTGTAATAGGCTGGCGGTAGGCAATCAGAGCCAGTGTTTCCAGCAATGCTCGAGAATAGCGCTGGGGTTTTTCCTCGAACAAACGGCTTACCCAATGCGCATAAGCCTCTCGCACCTGAAGCCGATATCCGCTGGCCACCTTTTTCAATTCGAAGCCCCGACCCTCACAGGCCGACTCCAGCATGACCATCACGTGCTCCATCACCTGCCTGGCTGGGCGCTCCTCTTCATCAAACAGATCTCGAAGCTGTTCCAGTGACATGGGTTTGCCAGCTGCGAGTAACGCGGCTTCGGTGATCGCCTGAATTTTCAGAAGGTTTTCTTCGTTCATAACTAAGAATCAGCCTGATGTCATTGCCTTGATCACGCTTAACTGACGGCCCGGGCGCGTACGTGTATTGGCCCCAATACCTCGGCCTGTACCACTTCGATCAGTTGTTCTTTCACCAGTTCAAGAGTCGCGAGAAAACTGACCACAACTCCCAGCTTTCCCTCTTCGGGCGTAAACAGACTCTCAAAATTCACAAACTGGTCATCATTCAATTTGGCCAGAATCGCCGACATCCGCTCACGCGTTGAGAGCCGCTCCCTTTCCACATGGTGACTGGTAAAAAGGTCTGCCCTGGCCAACACTCCCCGCAACGCAAGCAGCATTTCCTTTAGATCGACATCCGGGTGCGATTGACTGGAAGGGAGACTGGGCAGAGCCGCGGAAACGGCAAACGAGTCACGCTCCTGCCTTGGCAACTGATCAATGTCTTCTGCCGCCTTTTTGAATCTCTCGTATTGCTGGAGGCGCCGAATCAGTTCGGCCCTGGGGTCAATCTCCTCTTCGTCCTCACTTTCCTGCCGTGGCAGCAACATGCGGGACTTGATCTCAGCAAGTGTTGCAGCCATGACGAGGTACTCTGCCGCCAATTCAAACCTCATCGCCTCAACAGCGCCGATGTAATCCATGTATTGACGCGTAATTTCGCTCACATCAATGTCAAGGATGTCCATGTTATGGCGACGAATAAGGTACAGCAGTAGGTCAAGCGGCCCCTCAAAGGCCTCGAGAAACACCGCCAATGCGTCCGGTGGAATGTAGAGGTCATGAGGCAAGTCCACCACCGGCTTACCGGACACCAGTGCCAAAGGCGACTGCCCATCAGCAGTGTCCGTCGCGACGTCCTCAGCAGCCGGTTGTCCTGTGGTGTCTTCGGTCATAACGCCTCCAGAGCCCTTAGACCGCCTAGCGGTAGCTCAACCCCATCGCGGCCCTGACTTCCTCAAGGGTATCCCGCGCCGCATCCCGTGCGTGCTCGTTGCCCTCTTCAATGATGGCTCTGACCAGATCCGGATTGTTTTCGTACTCTTCAGCCCGCTCATGCAGGGGCTTCTGCTCTTCCACAATCGCTTCAATCAGCGGAGTTTTGCATTCGATGCAGCCAATTCCGGCACTGCGACAGCCGGTTTGAACCCATTTCTGAGTATCACTATCAGAGTAAACCTGATGCAGCCCCCACACCGGGCATTTTTCAGGCTCGCCCGGATCGGTGCGGCGGACCCGTTGAGGGTCTGTTTGCATGGTTCGTACTTTCTGGGATACCGAATCCGGATCTTCGCGCAAACCTATGGTGTTGTTGTAGGATTTGGACATTTTTTGCCCATCCAATCCGGGCATTTTTGAATCAGGCGCGAGCAAAGGCTGCGGTTCCGGAAGGATGACCTTGCCGCCACCCTCAATGTAACCGTACAAACGTTCCCGGTCTCCCAGGGAAATGTTCTGTTGCTCTTTAAGCAGTGCCCGAGCGGTCTCAAGGGCATCCATATCGCCCTCTTCCTGATAACGCTTTTTCAAGTTGCGATACAGCTTGGCGTTTTTCTTGCCCATCTTGACGATGGCGCCTTCGGCCTGCTCTTCAAACCCTGGTTCACGGCCATAGATGTGGTTAAACCGGCGGGCGATCTCTCGGGTAATCTCAACGTGGGAAACCTGATCCGCGCCAACGGGAACCCGGCCGGCGCGATACATCAGAATGTCCGCGCTTTGCAGCAACGGGTACCCCAGAAAGCCATAGGTGGCCAGGTCTTTCTCGCGCAGCTTTTCCTGTTGGTCCTTGTAGGTGGGAATCCGCTCCAGCCAACCCAGTGGCGTGATCATGGACAACAGAAGATGTAATTCAGCGTGCTCTGGCACCTTCGACTGAATAAACATGGTGGACGAGCCGGGATTGACACCGGCGGCCAACCAGTCGATGACCATATCCCAAACGCTCTGCTCGATCCCGCTGGGGTCGTCATAGTTAGTCGTCAGGGCGTGCCAGTCGGCCACGAAGAAGAAACATTCGAACTCATGCTGAAGCTTCACCCAGTTTTTGAGGACACCGTGATAATGGCCAAGATGCAGCTTACCGGTGGGGCGCATACCGGACAGTATCCGTTGCTGGGAATCTACAGAACTCAAAGCACGAACTCCTTTCTAGAATTTGATCAGCAGCCGTTATGAAAGCTGACCGGGCATTATAGTCTTATGTGGGTCCGGCGTTAAGCGCGCAAACAAAAAGCCCCCGGAAGTCCGGCAAACGGACCCGGGGGCTTACTGTCAACGAGCTGCGTTACCAGCCAGTTGCGTTCTTCAGCGCTTCGCCGATCTCGGCAAGGCTGCGAACGGTTTTGACGCCCGCATCATTCAGGGCCGCGAACTTTTCATCCGCAGTGCCCTTGCCGCCGGAGATGATGGCACCCGCATGGCCCATACGCTTGCCCGGAGGCGCCGTAACGCCGGCAATGTAAGCCACCACGGGCTTGGTGACGTTGGCTTTGATGAAGGCTGCGGCCTCCTCTTCTGCCGTACCGCCGATTTCACCGATCATGACAATCGCCTCGGTCTGAGGGTCTTCCTGCAGCAGTTGCAGAATGTCGATGAAGTTGGAGCCCGGAATCGGGTCACCACCAATGCCCACACAGGTTGACTGCCCATAACCGAAGTCAGTGGTTTGCTTGACCGCTTCGTAGGTCAGTGTACCTGAACGGGATACGATCCCGACTTTGCCAGGCTTGTGAATGTGGCCCGGCATAATGCCGATTTTGCTTTCGCCCGGCGTGATCACACCTGGACAGTTCGGGCCAATCATTCGCACGCCCTTGGCATCGACGTACTCTTTGGCATAAAGCATATCGATGGTCGGGATGCCTTCGGTAATGCACACGATCAGCTCAATACCCGCGTCTGCCGCCTCGATGATGGCGTCTTTACAGAACGGTGCCGGAACGTAGATTACAGTGGCTTCGGCGCCAGTTTTCTCAACGGCTTCACGTACCGTATTAAACACCGGCAGGCCCAGGTGCTCGGTGCCGCCCTTGCCGGGGCTGACGCCGCCAACCATCTTGGTACCGTACTCAATGGCCTGTTCAGAGTGGAAGGTACCTTGAGCGCCAGTGAACCCCTGGCAGATAACCTTGGTGTCTTTTGTCAGCAGGATGCTCATTATTTACCCTCCGCGGCTTTAACGACTTGCTCAGCGGCGTTGGCCAGACTGGTCGCTGCAATGATGTTCAGGCCGCTGTCTGCCAGCACCTGGGTGCCCTTCTCTGCGTTGTTGCCTTCCAGGCGAACAACCACAGGCACCTTCACACCGACTTCCTTCACTGCGCCGATGATGCCTTCAGCAATCATGTCGCAGCGAACGATGCCGCCGAAGATATTAACCAGAACCGCCTTAACGTTGTCATCGGACAGGATGATCTTGAACGCTTCAGACACTCGCTCTTTGGTCGCACCGCCACCAACATCCAGGAAGTTGGCAGGCTGCCCGCCGGACAGCTTGATGATGTCCATGGTACCCATGGCCAGGCCAGCGCCATTAACCATGCAACCGATGTTGCCTTCCAGCGCTACATAGTTCAGCTCCCACTTGGCAGCTTCGGCTTCGCGGGAATCTTCCTGTGAAGGATCGTGCATCTCCTGAATTTTCTTCTGGCGATACAACGCGTTGCCGTCCACACCGATCTTGGCGTCGAGGCAATGCAAATCACCGGCAGGCGTAATAACCAGCGGGTTGATTTCCAGCAGAGCCAGATCACGCTCTTCAAAAAGCTTCGCCAGGCCAAGGAAAATCTTGGTGAACTGACCGATCTGCTTACCTTCCAGACCGAGCTTGAACGCCAGTTCACGGCCCTGGTATGGCTGGGCGCCCACAAGCGGATCAATTTCCGCTTTCAGGATTTTCTCAGGTGTCTCTTCTGCCACCTGCTCAATTTCGACACCGCCTTCGGTAGATGCCATGAACACGATGCGACGGGTTCCACGGTCTACAACGGCACCCAGGTACAGTTCCTGGTCAATGTCGGTTAGGGACTCAACAAGAATCTTGCTGACTGGCTGTCCGTGCTCGTCCGTCTGGTAGGTAACGAGGTTCTTACCCAGCCAATGCTCAGCAAAGGCGCGGATTTCTTCTTTATCCTTGACCAGCTTTACACCGCCGGCCTTACCACGGCCACCGGCGTGGACCTGTGCCTTCACAACCCAGGCGTCACCGCCAATTTCATCAGCAGCTGCTACTGCTTCCTTTGGCGTATCACAGGCAATGCCCTGCGATACTGGCAGGCCGTATTCAGCGAACAGCTGCTTGCCCTGATATTCATGCAAATTCATAGTTTTCGTCCCGCTTTCTGATGGAGGATAACCACATACGGAAATGAACCCGCGTCATGCGAATTCTCGTTGTCGGACCGGGGATCACCTCAGCCCGCTCTGGACGCAACCGGAAACCCGGCGTTATCAACGCATCGGGGCGCCTTCTTTGGCGCCCCTGTTTCCTGGCTCGCGTTACTTCTTTTTGCGACGGTTGGCAACGTGAATCGCACCGTTGTCGACCGCCAATGCTGCTTCGTGCACGGACTCTGACAGAGTCGGGTGCGCAAAACAGGTCAATGCAAGATCTTCGGCACTGGAACCGAATTCCATGGCAATCACGCCCTGAGCAACGATCTCAGAAGCCTGGGGCCCTACCACATGGAAACCCAGAATCCGATCTGTCTTTTCGTCAGCTATGATCTTGACCATGCCGGATGCCGCATTGGCTGCCATGGCCCGGCCATTCGCCGCAAACGGAAATACACCCGTTTTGTAAGCTTCGCCTTCGGATTTCAGCTCTTCTTCGGTCTTACCTACCCAGGCAACTTCCGGGAAGGTATAGATCACATTGGGAATGCAATCATAGTTGACCTGAGGCTTGTGGCCCGCGATTCGCTCAGCGACCATCACGCCCTCTTCAGAGGCTTTGTGTGCCAGCATCGGCCCGCGAACCACATCACCAATCGCCCAGACACCGGGAGCTTCGGTCTTGCAGGTGTCGTCTACGTAGATGAAACCACGCTCGTCCATCTGCACACCGGAATCTTCAGCCAGCAAATTGTCTGTGTACGGGCGGCGGCCAACACATACGATGAGCTTGTCGAACTTCTGCTCCTGCTTGCCCTTGGAGTCTTCGTAAGTGACATTGACCAGTTTGCGCTTGACCTCGGCACCGGTCATTCTGGCGCCCAGCACAATGTTCAGCCCTTTCTTCTGGAACTGCTTCAAAGTGTCTTTGGCCACTTGCTGATCCACCGCCGGCAAAAAGCTCTCCTGAGCCTCCAGCATGGTCACTTCGCTGCCAAGACGCGCCCAGACACTGCCAAGCTCAAGCCCGATCACACCGGCACCGATGATGCCGAGACGCTTGGGCACTTCATCGAATTCCAGTGCACCCTCGGAATCCACAATGTACTCGCCGTCAAACGGCGCAGGCGGAATCTGAATGGGCTTCGAGCCGCTGGCCAGAATGACGTTGTCGGCCTCGTAAGTCGTTGCCTTGCCATCCTTGTCAGTCACTTCAACTTTTCGGTTGGCGAGCAATTTACCATGACCGTGAATCGAGGTGACGCCATTGGATTTGAACAGCCCGCCAATACCGCCTGTCAACTGCTTAACGATGCCGCTCTTGCGCTCCATCATCTTGGCGATATCAATCTTCACATCCTTTGCGATGATGCCCTGCATGTCGTAATCGTGGCTGGCTTCCTCAAATTTATGGGAAATTTCCAGCAAGGCCTTGGAGGGAATACAGCCCACGTTCAGGCAGGTGCCGCCCAGTACCTGGCTTTTCCCGTCTTCTGAGGTCCAGGATTCCACACAAGCAGTTTTCAGCCCCAACTGTGCCGCTTTGATTGCAGCCACATAGCCACCGGGGCCAGCACCAATGACAATGACATCGTACTTATCAGACATAGTTAACCCTGTTTTCTGAATCGTTAAGTGACCGCTTAAACATCGAGCAGAATGCGCGCTGGATCCTCAAGCATCTCCTTGATCGCTACCAGGAACTGCACTGCCTCTTTACCGTCAATCATGCGGTGATCGTAAGACAGCGCGAGATACATCATCGGCTGCACCACAACCTGGCCGTTCACAGCCATCGGGCGCTCCTGGATCTTGTGCATGCCCAGAATAGCCGTCTGCGGCGGATTGAGAATTGGCGTAGAGATCAGCGAACCGAAGATGCCACCATTGGTGATGGTAAAGGTGCCACCGGTCATCTCTTCAATACCCAGTTTACCTTCTTTCGCCTTCCCACCGTATTCGACGATTTTCTTCTCGATATCGGCCAGACCAAGCCCGTCGACATCTCTGACCACCGGCACAACCAGACCGCGATCGGTGGAAACAGCCACGCCGATGTCCTGGTATCCGTGGTAGACCATATCGTTGCCATCGATAGAGGCGTTAACAGCGGGGAAGCGCTTGAGTGCCTCGGTGGCAGCTTTAGCGAAGAAGGACATGAAGCCGAGCTTGATGCCATGACGCTTTTCGAAGCTGTCTTTATACTGCTTGCGCAGCTCCATGACCGGCCCCATGTTGACCTCGTTAAAGGTGGTCAACATCGCAGCTGTCTGCTGGGCGTTCACCAATCGCTTGGCGATGCTGGCGCGTAGACGCGTCATGGGAACACGCTTCTCAGGGCGCTCGCCCTGCTGCACGTTCACTTCCGGCATAGCGCCAGCAGAGGCCGGCGCTGCTGAGCCTGCACTTGAAGACTTGCCAGCATCTACATGATTCTGAACATCTTCTTTGGTTACGCGACCGTCTTTGCCCGTGCCCTTGATGCTCTCAGGGTCGACACCGTTCTCTTCTGCGAGCTTTCGAGCAGCCGGGCTAAGAATGGCTTCGCCAGACTTGGCCCCTGAATCGCTTGAGCTTTCAGTTGGTTGGCTGGCCGCCTCTTTTTTCTCAGCGCCACCATCATCTTTGGCCGCAGGCTTCGACTCGCCAGCAGCGCCTTCCTTGAATTTACCGATTACCTCACCGCTTTCAACGGTATCCCCTTCGCCTTTAACGACTTCTTCGATGACGCCATCAGCCGGGGCAACAACTTCCAGCACAACCTTGTCTGTTTCAATATCGACGATCAGCTCGTCTCTCGAACAGGCCTCGCCTGGCTGTTTGTGCCAGGTCGCGATTGTGCCTTCGGCGACCGACTCTGGGAAAACGGGGGCTTTAATTTCAGTTGACATCTCGGATCCTTAGTTCGGTAGCTCGTCAGATTTCAAAAGCGTCGTTTACGAGTTTTTTCTGCTCTTCCACGTGAACAGACATATGACCACAAGCAGGCGCAGCAGAGGCTTCGCGACCGGCATACTGCAGATACAGCTTGGGATCGAGTCTGTGCAACGCATTGCGCATATGGTGTTGGCTGCTGTACCAGGCGCCCTGGTTCATGGGTTCTTCCTGACACCACACGGCATGCTTGAGCTTCTTGTACTTGCTCAGCAACTCGTCAAGATCGTCGCCCGGGAAAGGATAAAGCTGCTCAATGCGCACGATCACAACGTCATCGCGGTTGTCATTCTTCTTGCGTTCCAACAAGTCGAAATACACCTTCCCGCTACACAGAATTAACCGTGTCACGTTCTTGGGATCTGAAGGCTCTTTCTCCGGCAGAATTGTCTTGAATGTGCCGGTGGTCAAATCGTCCAGTTCAGAAGTCGCCTCTTTGTGACGCAACAGACTCTTAGGCGTAATAGCAACAAGAGGCTTACGCAGTGGTCGCTTGACCTGGCGACGCAGCATATGGAATACCTGC
The DNA here is from genome assembly GCF_030053415.1 of Marinobacter sp. CHS3-4. Classification (GTDB taxonomy): domain Bacteria; phylum Pseudomonadota; class Gammaproteobacteria; order Pseudomonadales; family Oleiphilaceae; genus Marinobacter. The sequence goes on along the minus strand of NZ_JASGBJ010000002.1, from coordinate 88,090 downwards.
GACGGCGTGGTCGGCACACATACCTGAATGTTGTGCTCTGCCGACAGTTGCAGGAAGCGCTCGAGCCGGGCAGAACTGTGCTCTGGACCCTGCCCTTCGTAGCCATGTGGCAGTAGCAGCGTCAGACCGCACAGACGGCCCCACTTGTGCTCGCCGCTGGTGAGAAACTGATCAATCACCACCTGTGCGCCATTGGCAAAGTCACCGAACTGGGCTTCCCATACAACCAGACCACTCGGAGAGGTTGTCGAATAGCCATATTCAAAGGCCATGACGGCTTCTTCTGAAAGAAGCGAGTCGTAGATTTCAAACTTGGGCTGGTCTTCAGCAATGTGCTCCAGGGCAATGTGCGTGGAACCGTCCTTCTGGTTGTGCAGCACCGCGTGACGGTGAGAGAAGGTACCGCGACCAACGTCCTGTCCCGTGATACGGATGGGGTGCCCTTCATCCAGCAAGGTGGCGTAGGCCATCACTTCGCCGTAACCCCAGTTGATCGGCAGCGCCCCGGCCGTCATCTTTTCGCGGTCGCTGACGATCTTGGAAACCTGGCGCTGAATACTGAAGCCTTCCGGCAACGAAGTCAGTTTCTTTCCAAGCTTCTGAATGGTCTTCAAGGCGACACTGGATTTACACTTGGCCGTCCACTCGTGACCCAGATAAGGCGTCCAATCTACATAAAGATCTTTGTTGGGTTCTTTCACCAGTGATTTAACCACGTGATCACCCTTATCCAGGGCATCCCGGTAATCAAGCTCGGTCTGCTTGGCCTCTTCCTCAGTGATCACGCCCTCTTCGACCAACTTGTCTACGTAGATCGCCCGAGTCGTTTTGAGCTTGCGGATTTTTTCATACATCAGCGGCTGAGTAGCCGCCGGCTCGTCCGCCTCGTTATGGCCGCGGCGACGGTAGCAGACCAGGTCGATCACCACGTCTTCTTTAAATTCGTGGCGATAATCCATTGCCATTTGAGTGGCGAAGAATACAGCCTCGGGATCGTCGGCATTAACGTGGATTATCGGCGCCTGAATCATCTTGGCGACGTCTGTGCAGTACTCGGTTGACCGCGCATCTTCCTGCTTGCTGGTGGTAAAGCCCACCTGGTTATTGATCACGATGTGAATCGTGCCGCCAACACCATAGCCACGTGTCTGTGACATCTGCAGGGTTTCCATGACAACGCCCTGGCCAGCGAAAGCCGCATCACCGTGCATAATGATCGGTACACACTGAGCACCGTCTTTGTCATCGCGGCGTGTTTGCCGTGCCCTGACGGATCCTTCGACCACGGGTGAAACAATTTCCAGGTGAGAGGGATTAAACGCCAGTGCCAGATGAATTTCGCCGCCATCAGTCATCACGTTGGACGAAAAGCCCTGATGGTATTTCACATCGCCAGAACCGGAATCCGCGAGCTTTTTGCCTTCAAACTCGTCAAAAAGCTCTTTGGGGTTTTTGCCCAGGGTGTTAACCAAAACGTTCAATCGGCCACGGTGCGCCATGCCCAGAACAACTTCTTTGGCGCCGTAACTGCCGGCCCGCTGAATCAGTTCATCAAGACAGGGGATGAGGCTTTCACCCCCTTCGAGACCGAACCGTTTGACGCCGGGGTAACGTGAACCCAGGTATTTCTCAAGACCTTCTGCCGCCGTCAGGCGCTCCAGAAGGTGCTTTCGCGTTTTGGCTTCGAACTTGGGACGGGATTTGACCGGCTCCATTCTCTGCTGGAACCAACGCTTGATGCGAGTATCAACGATGTGCATGTACTCAGCACCAATGCTTTCGCAATAGGTCTGACGAAGCCCGTCAACAATGTCGCGAAGCTTCATGGTTTCAGTGCCGAAGTTCAGAGAACCGGTCTGAAACTCAAGATCTTGATCGGCCTCGGTGAGCTCATGAAACTCAGGATTGAGATCTTCAACTACCGTCCGCTCCCAAACGCCCAGCGGATCAAGCTTGGCTTGCTGATGCCCACGAAAACGAAAGGCGTTGATCAGCTGCAGTACCCGGATCTGCTTTTTGTCTGCGTCGACAGTAGCGCTGGCAGGTACACCGCCAGTGGCCAGAAAGCGCTGATTGCGGGAAATGTGCTCGAACTGCTGACGGATGGACTCGTGACTGACGTCCCGGCCTTTATAGCCGTCAACACTAGGGAGTCTGTCAAAGTAACTTCGCCATTCTTCTGGAACGGCGTTGGGGTCAGTCAGGTAGGTTTCAAAAAGCTGCTCAACGTAGGCGAGATTCCCTCCTTGTAAGTGGGAAGTCTGCCACAACTGCTCCATTATGCTTTCATGCATCTTGAATAGCTCACCTTGGGCTGGTGCGGGGGAGCTGACAATGGTCGGCCAGGGGTAAATCTCAGTCAATACGGGTTTTTACGGGATCGACTGTGGCCACCACATCCAGCGTGGATGTTCTCCGTTCCCCGGTAGTTTAACTCAGCAAAAGCCGTGGCAAGGCTGGAAGGCCCCGACCACGGCTTGCGTAGTCTGCACCCCACCGAGACTTAAGACTATAAGCCATTGGTTGAAGGTATGCTTCATTGCATACCTTCGGGGTACACGTCTTAACGGGACAGTATAGTCCCTTTGTGCAAATCTGCTTAAGTTGCCCGTTGCAGCAGCAAATCCCGGATGTGGCCAATAGCCCGTGTCGGATTAAGGCCTTTCGGGCAAACACTTACGCAGTTCATGATGCCCCGGCACCGGAACACACTGAACGGGTCATCGAGATTCGCCAGGCGTTCAGCTTGCGCTGTATCCCGGCTGTCCGCTAGGAAGCGATAAGCTTGCAAGAGCCCTGCCGGCCCAATGAACTTATCCGGGTTCCACCAGAATGATGGGCAGGACGTGGAGCAGCAAGCACACAAGATACACTCGTAGAGCCCATCCAGCTTCTCACGATCTTCCGGAGACTGATAACGCTCGATCGCCGGCGCCGGGTTGTCGTTGATCAGGTACGGCGTAATCTTCTCATACTGCTTATAGAACAAGCTCATATCCACGACCAGATCGCGGATAACCGGCAGGCCCGGCAGCGGGCGTAGAACCAGCTTGTTCTTCTTAACAACGTCAGACAGCGGCGTAATACAGGCCAGACCGTTTTTGCCGTTCATGTTCATACCGTCGGATCCGCAAACACCTTCACGACACGAACGACGATAGGACATGGACTCATCGCGTTCCTTGATGAGGTTCAGCACATCCAGAACCATCAGGTCTTTACCTTCCGGAATCTCAACTTCCACGTCCTGCATGTAGGGCGCGTTGTCTGCCTCCGGGTTGTAACGATAGACACTTACCAACATTGTTACATCCCCCTTTAATAAGTCCGAACTTTCGGTTCGAAGGTCGGTACAGTCTTAGGCGTAAAGTTCACGTCCCGCTTACCCAACCGCTTTTCAAGCGGGAAATAAAGGGAGTGCTTCAGCCAGTTGTCGTCATCACGCTCTGTATAGTCGTTACGGGCGTGGGCACCGCGGCTTTCCTTGCGCTCATAGGCGGAAATGGCGGTCGACAAGGCAACTTCGTACAGGTTGTCCAACTCCAACGCTTCAATTCGCGCCGTGTTAAAGGCATTGCTGGTGTCAGTCAGCTTGGTGTTTCTGACGCGCTCACCAATGGCTTCAAGCTTCTTGAGGCCCTCTTCCATGGCTTCGCCGTCACGGAACACACCGAAATAAAGCTGCATGCAGCTTTGGAGGTCCTTGCGAACCTCAGCAACGCTCTCACCCTCGGACGCTGAATTCAGCCTGTCGAGGCGCGCCATTGCCTTTTTGATGTCTTCTTCACTGGCACCGTCGGCCTCAAAGCCGCCGCGCAGCTGTTCCTCAATGTACAGACCTGCAGACCGGCCGAAAACAACCAGGTCCAGCAGTGAGTTACCGCCCAGACGGTTCGCACCGTGTACCGACACGCATGCGGCCTCACCACAGGCAAACAGTCCCGGGATGGGCTTGTCTTTGCCGTCAGAGTCCTGAGTCAGAGCCTGACCGCCGACGGTGGTCGGAATACCCCCCATCATATAGTGACAGGTCGGCACTACAGGCACCGGCTCTTTTACCGGATCCACATGGGCAAAGGTACGGGACAGCTCACAAATACCTGGCAGACGAAGATTCAGCGTCTCCTCACCAAGGTGGTCAAGCTTCAACAGAACGTGATCCTTGTCGGGACCACAACCGCGGCCTTCGAGAATCTCGATAACCATGGCTCGAGCCACCACATCGCGGCCCGCAAGGTCTTTGGCGTTAGGCGCGTAACGCTCCATGAAGCGCTCGCCCTCGGAATTAATCAGATAACCGCCCTCACCCCGGCAACCCTCTGTCACGAGCGTGCCCGCTCCGTAGATGCCGGTTGGGTGGAACTGCCACATTTCCATGTCCTGCATTGGGAAGCCGGCACGCAGCGCCATGCCGATGCCATCACCCGTGTTGATCAGAGCATTGGTCGTGGAAGAGTAAATGCGGCCAGCGCCGCCAGTCGCCAGAACGGTCGCCTTGGACTTGATGTAGGCAACCTCGCCAGTCTCAATCTCGATGGCTACAACACCAACGACTTCGTCCTTGCTGTTCTTCACCAGATCAACCGCATACCACTCATTCAGGAAGGACGTGCCACCCTTGATATTCGCCTGATACAGAGTGTGCAAAAGCGCATGACCGGTGCGGTCTGCAGCCGCACACGTACGGGCTGCCTGCCCGCCTTTGCCGTAGTCCTTTGACTGACCACCAAACGGACGCTGATAAATGCGGCCCTGCTCGGTTCTGGAGAACGGAAGCCCCATGTGCTCCAGCTCGAAGACTGCCTGCGGGCCGACGGAACACATGTATTCGACGGCGTCCTGGTCAGCGATGTAATCGGACCCCTTGACGGTGTCATACATGTGCCAGCGCCAATCGTCATTAGGATCCGCGCTTGCGATCGCACAGGTGATACCACCCTGAGCTGAAACAGTGTGCGAGCGGGTAGGAAACACCTTGGTGATACACGCAGTGTTGACGCCGGATTCGGTCAGTTGCAGCGCGGCACGCATGCCAGAACCGCCGCCGCCAATTACAATTGCGTCGTAAGACATGGTCTTGATGTTAGCCATTAATTAAAGCCCCCACAGAATCTGAATACCCCAAACCAGGTATACGAACATTGCCAGCCCGCACGCTGCCTGAAACAGGAACCGCGGCGCAGCGGCTTTGATGTAATCCGTTGACACTGTCCACAAACCAACCCAGGCATGGGCGCCAATTGAAAGCAGCGCCAGCAGCGAGAAGATCCGGAACCAGGTTTGACCGAACAGACCAGACCAGGTCTGGTAATCAATGTCAGTCGTCAACGCGAAACCAATCAAAAAAATCGTATACAGAGCAAGTACGTAAGCAGTGACGCGCTGGACCAGCCAGTCAAAAACACCGCTCCTGCCGAGGTTAGTTACGCTGTTTACCATACCCAGACTCCTGCCAGAATAATCAGAATAACGGAGATAACGACCGTTGCTTTCGCGGCAAGACGGCCGCTTTCGAGCTCTTCGCCGATGCCCATATCCATTAACAGGTGCTTGATGCCGGCAACCAGGTGGTACAACAAGGCAGACAAAATGCCCCAGGTGATCAGTTTCGCAAGGAAACCGTCCAGCAAGTCACTGACCTGACTGAAGCCTGCCTCTCCACTGAGGGAAAGGTCCAGCCCATAAAGCATGAACGCAACACCAACAAAAATGATGATGCCGCTGATCCGATGCAAAATGGACGTGATGGCTGGCAGCGGGAAATGAAACTTGCCGAGATCGAGATTTACTGGTCGTTTGCTATTCACAGCGCTCTCACACTCTCTTTTTTGATTCCGCAGAACGGATCGAATCCGATCGCAGAGGGTTGGTAAGTAAGGATCAGTGTGTGACTACGGTGCCGACACACGATTGGCTCAGGTGGGATACCGGATTGCGCTCTTTTAAATCTGTCGCTGCTCCGGACGAGTCCCCGATTACGGGCTAGAGATTATAAGGAGTAGCCAGGGTAATTACAAACCCGAAAGGTTCCAAAACCCCGTAAAATCAGGGCTTCACACTTTCTCGCCAATGGTTGTAAAGCCGCGGCAATAGCGGCTTGAAAGTGACATTTGTCGACTATTACATTGACAAAAAAAGCCAACGCCCTATATTTTGCCGCCAGTTTTGCGATAATACGCGCCTTCCAACGCTTTCAAATGTAGATAAATAGGAGAGCACCATGACCGATGAGAAAGCCACGCTTTCGGTGGGTGACAAGTCCATAGAGCTACCGATGTATTCTGGATCTGCGGGCCCTGATGTCATCGACGTACGCAGCCTTGTTCAGGAAGGTGTGTTTACATATGACCCTGGATTCGTGTCAACGGCGGCCTGCGAGTCCAAAATCACGTACATCGACGGAGCTAACGGTGTTCTCCTTCATCGCGGCTACAAGATTGAAGATCTGGCAGAGAATTCAGACTATCTGGAAGTCTGTTACCTGCTGCTGAACGGCGAATTGCCCACCGCTGAGGAAAACCAGAAGTTCCATCAAACGATCAAGAATCACACCATGCTTCATGATCAGATGCGTAACTTCTTCCAGGGCTTCCGTCGTGACGCGCACCCAATGGCCATCATGTGTGGCGTTGTAGGCGCGCTTTCCGCGTTCTATCACGACTCCATGGACGTGGCTGACGAGCATGAGCGCGAAATCACGGCCCATCGTCTGGTTGCCAAGATGCCGACCATAGCGGCCTGGTGTTATAAATACAGCATTGGCCAGCCTTTCATGTATCCGCGCAATGATCTGTCCTACGCCGAGAATTTCCTGCAGATGATGTTCGGCGTGCCCTGCGAGGAGTACAAGCCCAACCCTGTTCTCGCGAAAGCCATGGACAAGATATTTATCCTGCACGCGGACCACGAGCAGAACGCCTCTACCTCAACGGTTCGTCTTGCAGGCTCCACTGGCGCCAACCCATACGCCTGCATCGCTTCCGGTATTGCCGCACTCTGGGGCCCTGCTCACGGTGGCGCTAACGAAGCTGTGCTGGACATGCTGGCTGAAATTGGCGATGAATCGAACATCGAGAAGTACATCGCCAAGGCAAAAGACAAAGATGACCCATTCCGCCTGATGGGCTTTGGTCACCGGGTCTACAAGAACTTCGACCCTCGCGCCAAAGTGATGGCAGAGACCGCTCACGAAGTACTGTCCGAACTCGGTCTGGAAAACGATCCTCTGCTGAAGATCGCCCAACGCCTCGAGAAGATTGCCCTGGAAGACGAGTACTTCGTACAGCGCAAGCTTTACCCCAACGTGGATTTTTACTCTGGCCTGATCCTGAAAGCAATTGGCATCCCGACATCCATGTTTACCGTCATCTTTGCGCTGTCGCGCACGATTGGGTGGTTCTCCCACTGGAACGAAATGGTCAGCGGCAACTACCGCATTGGCCGTCCACGTCAGCTATACACCGGGCCTACAACCCGGGAGTATCCGACGAAGTAACTCTGACAAGTGGAAATCAGAAAAGGCCGCGACTAAAGCGGCCTTTTTTGTGGGTGCTCCTTCTGCAATGATTGTCCAGATGAAAAACAACACCGAACTGGAGAACAAGCAATGAGCCTGAATGCCGCATTCCTGGGTCTTGGCGTTATGGGGTACCCCATGGCGGGCCACCTGGCCAACGCTGGAAACACTGTCACCGTTTGGAACCGGACCGCTGCGAAATCCAAGCAATGGGCTTCGACCTACAACGGAACGGCCTGCCCCTCAATTGCAGAGGCGGTTCGTGACGCCGATTTTGTCTTTACCTGCGTGGGTGCCGATAAGGACCTGCTGGAAGTGTTTGAGGGACCAGACGGTATCATAGAAAACGCAAAAGCCGGGGCGGTACTGGTCGACCACACCACGGCCTCGGCCGGTGTGGCGGAACACATCGCAAAGCTTGCCGGTGATCGCGGTTTGGGTTTTGTGGATGCGCCCGTATCGGGCGGTCAACAAGGCGCCGACAATGGCCAGCTTACGGTCATGTGCGGCGGCGAACATCAGGCTTTTGATCAGGCTCGACCGCTCATGGATTGCTATTCCAAAGCACTGAACCTGATGGGGCCAGTTGGGAGCGGCCAACGTACGAAAATGGTCAATCAGATCGCGATTGCCGGCCTGGTTCAGGGGCTCTCGGAAGCCCTCCATTTTGCAGAACAAGCAGAACTGGATGTCCAGAAAGTGGTGGATGTCATTTCAAAAGGCGCAGCCCAGTCATGGCAAATGGACAATCGCTCGGCAACGATGATTGCCGGCGAGTTCAACCATGGATTTGCCGTTGACTGGATGCGAAAAGACCTGGCTATTTGCCTGGAAGAGGCCCGCAAGAATGGATCAAGACTGCCTGTAGCAGCTCTGGTCGATCAGTTTTATGGCGAGGTTCAGGATATCGGCGGTAGTCGCTGGGACACATCATCCCTGATTCAGCGCTTACGGAAGAAGTCATCCTAGCGTTTATTGTTGGCTGGTCAGCGGTACCGAAAGCCCGCTGACCAGCCAACGCACGATGCCCCTACTTTTCTTTTGGTTGCCACTTGCCATTGACGTACCAGGCCGACCAACCCGTTGCTTTTCCGTCTTTTTCCGACATCACATACTGTTCTTTTGATTTACGGCTATAACGGATGACAGTGGGGTTGCCCTCTGGATCCGCCGCAGGCGCGTCCATCAAGTAGTCGTACTTGGGATCGATTTCCTTCCGGTGTGGAGTAATCTCCTTCACCAGAGGAGGCCTGGTTTCCCGATTTTTGGGAAACTTGCTCGCCGCCAGGAATAAGCCAGAAGCTCCGTCACGAAGCACATAGGTGTCGTCCACTTTCTGACACTGCAGCTCCGGCATTGGCACAGGGTCCATCTTGGGCGGCGCAGGCTCGCCATTTTTCAGCAACTTGCGGGTGTTTTTGCACGTTTCATTGGTACAGCCGAAGTATTTACCGAAACGACCCGTTTTCAGCTGCATCTCTGACCCGCACTTGTCACACTCCAGCGTAGGCCCCTCGTAACCCTTGATGCGGAAGGTACCTTTCTCTACCTCAAAACCGGAACAGTCCGGATTATTACCGCACACATGCAGTTTACGGCCTTCGTCAACAAGATAGCTGTCCATCGCAGTGCCGCATTTGGGGCAACGGCGTTTTTTACGCAGCAAGCGGGACTCGCCCTCGCCTTCCACGTCTTCATCGGCACTGACCACTTCATCGCCAGACACAAGGTTAATAGTGGTCTTGCAGCGTTCTTTCGGTGGCAGTGAGTACCCGGAACAGCCTAAAAAGACCCCGGTGCTGGCGACACGAATCTGCATCGGGCGCTCACAGGTAGGACATGGGATGTCGGTTTCGGTCGGCGTGTTAGCACGCATACCGCCTACCTCCGAACTTTCGGCGGTTTCCAACTGATTTCTGAAGCGCTCGTAAAAATCGTTAAGGACCTTCTTCCATTCCACATCGCCGGCGGCAATTTCGTCCAACTCGTCTTCCATTCGAGCCGTAAAATCAAAGTCCATCAGATTCGGAAAGGATTCCGACAATCGCTCAGTCACAATTTCGCCCATCTTCTCGGCGTAGAAGCGACGATTTTGCAGGCGAACGTATCCCCGGTCCTGAATGGTCGAAATAATTGACGCGTAGGTGGATGGACGCCCGATCCCCTGTTTTTCGAGCTCTTTAACCAGGCTGGCCTCGGTGTAACGCGGCGACGGTTTGGTAAAGTGCTGGCTGGGATCCAGCTTTTCGAGACTCAGCGACTGCCCTTCCTTTATGTCCGGCAGCGCAACATCCTCGTCCTTTTTGGAGGTCTGCGGCGCGGCTTTCAGGAAGCCCTCAAACTTGATGATACGACCACGCGTCCGTAGTTCGTATTCGCCATTGGCCACCACAATGGATGTGCTCAAAAATTCGGCATCCGCCATCTGACAGGCGATAAACTGACGCCAGATCAGCTCATAGAGCTTCTCAGCGTCTTTTTCCAGGCCCTGAATATCGGAGGGGCGCCGTGTCACATCACTTGGCCTGATGGCCTCGTGGGCTTCCTGAGCGCCTTCTTTACTGCCGTAGACACGTGGTTTTTCCGGCAGGAATTTTTCCCCGAACTGTTTTTTGACGTAATCGCGACAACTAGACACAGCGTCCTGACTCAGATTCGTTGAGTCAGTACGCATGTAGGTAATAAAACCCGCTTCGTACAAACGCTGGGCGAGCATCATGGTTTTCTTGACGCTAAAGCCCATCCGGTTACTGGCAGCCTGCTGCAAAGTAGAAGTAATAAACGGCGCAGACGGACGGGATTTGGTGGGCTTATCTTCCCGCTTGGCGACCTCGAAGCTGCCCGCCTTCAGGCGATCAACATGTTCGTTGCTCTGCTTCTCGTTCGTCGGTCGGTACGCCTGATCTTTATAGCGCGTGGTTTCGAAGCGAATCGACTTATCGCTTTTTTCCGGAACGAGGTCTGCGTGGAGTTGCCAGAATTCTTCTGGAACAAATTTACGAATCTCCCGTTCCCGCTCGACAATCAGCCGTACAGCAACTGACTGTACACGGCCTGCCGATAGCCCACGGGCAATCTTAGCCCAAAGTAGCGGCGACACCATGTAGCCCACCACCCGATCAAGAAATCGGCGAGCCTGCTGCGCATCTACCCGGTTCCTGTCCAGATTGCCAGGATCCTTGAAGGCTTCCTGAATCGCACGCTTGGTGATCTCGTTGAACACAACCCTGCGATATTTGTCATCGTCGCCGCCAATGGTCTGCTGAAGGTGCCAGGCGATGGCCTCCCCTTCGCGGTCCAAATCCGTCGCCAGATAGACGTGGTCTGCCGATTTCGCCAGCCGCTTAAGTTCGCTGACTACCTTTTCCTTGCCGGGCAGAATTTCGTAACGGGCCTCCCAGTCGCGGTCCGGGTCAACACCCATACGGGCTACCAGTTGATCCCTAGCCTTTCTTTTCTTGTGAGCCGCCTTTTCTTCTGGGCTCATCTTGCGGGTAATCGCGGCCTGACGGGCCCTTTCTTTGGGGTCAGAGGTGGAACCAGACCCACTTACCGGAAGATCACGAATGTGCCCCACGCTGGACTTAACAATGAAGTCTGAGCCGAGGTATTTGTTGATAGTCTTAGCTTTCGCTGGCGACTCGACAATAACGAGGCTTTTTCCCATATCGGAGATCTGTATCCTTGGCGATAATCGGTTAAAAAATCAACAAACCGTAAACTCGCTGTAAAATCAGTCGGCTAGAAAACACTCCATAGCCGCAACCTTGGTATAGGTGCATTGTTTTACAGGGTCAAGAAAAGCAAGACAACCCATTCGACGAAATTGCGGCACGGTTTTTGTGCATACACAGACAAGAAGGCCCGGCATTTGCCGGGCCTTCACAGGGCGTCTTATTGATTCAATTCAGAGAATCAAAGACGCTCCCAGACCGTCGCAATGCCCTGGCCAAGACCGATACACATGGTAGAGACACCAAGCTTACCGCCCTTGTCCTGCATCACGTTCAACAGGGTTGTGGAGATACGTGCACCGGAGCAGCCCAGCGGATGCCCAAGGGCAATCGCGCCACCGTTCAGGTTCACTTTCTCTTCCATCACACCCAGCAGTTTCAGGTCTTTCAGCACCGGCAGTGACTGACCGGCAAAGGCTTCGTTCAGTTCCCAGAAGTCGATATCTTCGACTTTCAGGCCCGCACGCTTAAGCGCCTTCTTGGTAGCCGGCACCGGCCCATAACCCATGATAGCAGGATCGCAACCGGCAACGGCCATGCTGCGAATCTTCGCGACCGGCTTCAGGCCAAGGGCCTCGGCACGTTCTGCGGACATCAGCACCATCGCAGCCGCACCGTCTGTCAGCTGCGAGGAAGTACCGGCAGTGACCGTTCCGTTCTTCGGATCAAACGCAGGCTTCAGCTGGCTCAGGGATTCCGCCGTGGTCTCCGGACGAATGGTCTCGTCCTCTTCGATCAGAACTTTAAAGCCGTTCTCATCATGACCTTCAATCGGAACGATTTCGTTCTTGAAGCGGCCTTCCTGAGTTGCTTCGTGCGCCAGACGATGAGAACGGGCGCCAAACTCATCCTGCTGTTCACGGGTGATACCGTGCATCTTCGCCAGCATTTCTGCAGTCAGGCCCATCATGTTGGACGCTTTCGCAGAATACTTGGACGCGGCCGGGTTGTGATCAAAGCCGTCAGTCATGGGAATGTGGCCCATGTGCTCAACGCCACCCACAAAGAACACGTCGCCGTTACCAGTCTGAATAGCCTGGGCCGCCGTGTGGATTGCGCTCATGGCGGAACCACACAGACGGTTAACGGTTTGCGCTGCAGATTCATGTGGGATGCGGGTCAGCAATGAAATCTGACGCGCTACGTTGAAGCCCTGCTCTTTGGTCTGGTTTACACAGCCCCAGATCACGTCTTCAACTTCTTTAGCGTCGAGCTTTGGATTGCGCTCAAACAGTGCTTCGATCAGCGCTGCCGACAGGGTCTCCGCGCGCACATTGCGGAAACAGCCGTTTTTGGCACGCCCCATCGGAGTCCGCACGCAATCGACGACGACAACGTCTCTCGGATTAAGGCTCATAGATCTTTCTCCGTTCGGAAATCTCGTTCAGGGTTAGGCAAAGAACTTTTTGCCATTCTTGGCCATTTCACGCAGCTTCTTGGTCGGGTGATACAGAGGACCAAGGTCTGCAAACTTGTCTGCCAGCTCGACGAACTTATCAACACCCATGTCGTCGATGTAGCGCAGGGCACCACCACGGAACGGCGGGAAGCCGATACCGAAGATCAGACCCATATCAGCATCCGCCGGATCTTCGACGATGCCGTCTTCCAGGCAGCGAACGGTCTCCAGGCACAGTGGGATCATCATGCGAGCAATGATGTCTTCGTCGCTGAAGTCGTTCTTACCCTGAACAACCGGCTCAATCAGCTTGTAGCTCTCTTCGTCTACAACCTTCTTCTGCTTGCCTTTCCGGTCGGTTTCATACTTGTAGAAGCCCTTGTCGTTCTTCTGACCGTATCGATCGTTCTCGAACATCACTTCTACTGCAGACTTGTAGTCGGCCTTCATGCGCTCCGGGAAGCCTTCTGCCATTACCTCATTGGCGTGTTTGGCGGTATCCATGCCAACCACGTCCAGCAGGTACGCAGGACCCATCGGCCAGCCAAACTTCTCCATCACCTTATCAACGTGCTGGAAGTCAGCGCCGTCACGAACCAGGGCAGAGAAACCACCGAAGTACGGGAACAATACGCGGTTAACCAGGAAGCCCGGGCAATCGTTGACCACGATCGGGGTCTTACCCATGGCCTTGGCGTAAGCGACGGTCGTCGCGATGGCGCGATCGCTGGTCTTCTTGCCACGAATGACCTCAACCAGCGGCATCATGTGTACCGGGTTGAAGAAGTGCATGCCACAGAAGTTTTCCGGACGCTTCAGGTTCTTGGCCAACAGGTCAATAGAAATGGTAGACGTGTTGGACGTCAGGATTGCGTCTTCGCGAACGTTATCTTCGACTTCACGCAAAACCGCGTCTTTTACCTTCGGGTTTTCAACAACCGCCTCAACGACCAGGTCAACGTTCTTGAAGTCACCGTAATTCAGGGTCGGAGTGATGCTGTTCAATACGTCGGCCATTTTGCCGGCGTCCATCTTGCCCTTGTCGACACGCTTGGTGAGCTGTTTCTTGGCTTCTTTCAGGCCAAGATCAATACCCTCCTGGGCGATGTCCTTCATGATGATCGGCGTGCCCTTCAGCGCAGACTGATAGGCAACACCACCGCCCATGATACCGGCACCCAGAACGGCTGCCAGATTCACCTCGTTGGCTTCCTTTTCCCACGCCTTGGCTTTCTTCTTCAGCTCCTGATCGTTCAGGAACAGGCCGACCAGGCAAGCAGCGACGTTGGTCTTCGCCATTTTGGCAAAACCCTTCGCTTCCACTTCAATCGCCTTGTCACGCGTAAGACCGGCGTGCTTCTGCATCACCTTGATGGCCTCAACCGGCGCCGGGTAGTTCTTGCCAGCCTGGCCGGCAACAAACGCTTTGGAGATCTCGAACGCCATCATGCTTTCCATAGCGTTCAGCTTGATCTTGCCTTTCTTCTCGTCACGACGGGCCTGGTAGTCCAGTTTGCCTTCGTTGCACTGGCTGATAATCTTCAGAGCACCTTCAACCAGTTGGTCGTTCTCAAGAACGGCGTCAACCGCACCAACCTTCATTGCTTTGTCAGCGCGGTTTTCGGTGCCGCCACAAATCCATTCAACGGCGTAATCAACGCCAATCAGGCGCGAAAGACGAACGGTACCGCCAAAGCCCGGGAAAATACCCAGCTTCACTTCCGGCAGACCAACCTTGGCACTCTTGTCGATTACACGGTAATCAGTGGCCAGGCACATCTCGAAGCCGCCGCCAAGCGCCATGCCATTGATAGCAGTAACAGTGGGAAACGGCAGGTCTTCAATGGCGCTGAATACTTCATTCGCCTTGAGGTTATTGGCTACCAGATCTTCTTCCGGCCCGGCAAACAGGTCGGTGAATTCTGTAATGTCGGCACCAACAATAAAGCTGTCTTTGGAGCTGGTCACAACAAGACCTTTCAGGCCTTTCTTCGCTTCCAGCTTGTCAGTCGCGGCGCGGAGCTCTTCAATCGTCAGACGGTTGAACTTGTTCACTGACTCGCCCTGCAAGTCAAAGTTCAACTGAGCGATCCCGCCTTCGATCTCTTTAACCGTGATGGCTTTACCTTCGTAAATCATCAACTGATCTCCAGTTTGTGTTTGGAACTGCTGAAACAGCCGCACAAGCGTTTCGCTGGGCGACCGCTGATGCAGCGAGATTTCGGTCACTACCCGATCAAGCGATCCAAAATTCATACAGTCGTTTGAATCGTGGGATGACACGATGAAAAAAAACATCCCGTTTGTCAATTTGTTTCTCGACAAATCGACACTCCGAAGACGTTTCTATTGCCGAAAACCTTTATGAATTCTGAATGGAATTGTTGTATTTCAAACAGCTATCGCGCACTATTCAGAAAAAGAAGGAACCTCTGGGTCAACCATTTCAAAATCGTTGACATTTGCCTTTGGCAGGCAGGTCGAAACCGCTTGATTGGCTGGCACAGTTACTTTACCTTCGGTCTAAGACTTTAGTCCACAATAATAACATGGCCTTTAACGGAGACTCTTCCGATGACCAACGCCCACGTGCGAGTACGTTCTCTCGCAACTGCTCTCATCCTGCTATTAATAACCTCCTTCGCAACCAGAGCTCAGGAAAGCGACAACGGGGACTTTCTGTCCGATCTGCACGAGTTTCGTGTCAGCAACTACATTTCTCTGGATGCTTACTACCGCTTCAGTGCAGTTGGTGATACCGAAACCCTGAATGAAATCGTTGCCAGCATCAACAAGGCCAACGATGCCATGAACTCTGTGGCCGACAGCAACTCAGGCATATTGTCCGCCGACCAGATTGAAGGTCTCAACAAGGAATTCGACACCTTTAAGAATCTGATGCGCAGCAACATCAACATTGTGCGGGAATCCGGGTACCCGGACCTGCGCCTGGTCTCGGACATGGCAAACCAGGCCGTGGCGATGAACCAGTCAGCCACGGAACTGTATGAACTGTCTAAAGATAGTGCGGAAACAGAGATTGATCCGCGTGTCGAGGCCGCGCGCTCGGCAGCCGTTACCATCGCACAGATGATGGCCAAGTATTCAGCACGCACCAATTCTCAGGTCGCCCAGACCTTTCAGGGCGCATCAAACGATGTGTCTCTGGATGAGCAGGCCCGCCAGTTTGATTCCTTGCTGGCCGAGATACAGAAAGGCGGCGAAACAAGCGCAGAACTCAAGTCAACACTGCAAAGCCTCAGTTCCAAGTGGCAGTTCATTCGCAGCTCCTACATCAATTACAACGACAACAACGTTGCATTCGTAATTGACCGCTATTCCAAACGCATTTTGCAAAGCCTGGAAACCACTATCGGTCTTCTTCGCGGAAACGCGTGACGAATACTGACCCGGATCTTTTTGCTCCTTTCCAGGAATGGATTACACTTCAAAAAGAATCCGGGTCACAAGGAGCGACCAAATGGCCGTATACCAGAAATTGCTTGTCGCAATCGATCTTACCGAAGAAGCCCCTCTCGTTCTTGACAAAGCCATGGCTATTGCAAAGGTCCATGCCGCAGAAGTCGCACTGGTGCACGTTGTAGAGCCGGTCGGATATGCCTACGGCGGAGATATTCCGATGGACCTCACCGAACTACAGGACCAACTGGACAAGGCAGCTCGTGAACAGTTACAGGCCTACGGTGAAAAACACGGCATCACGTCCGACAACCAGATTGTGGTCGTGGGCCGTCCGGAGTCAGAGATCCACCGACTCTCAGAGGAGCTAAACACTGACCTGATCGTTGTCGGAAGTCATGGCAGGAAGGGATTTCAATTGCTTCTGGGGTCCACGGCAAATGGCGTGCTTCACGGCGCAAAATGCGATGTGCTTGCCGTTAGAATCGACACCTGACTACTGGCTTGGGGGCGTCCTAAAGGACGCCATCACCCTTCATTTTTGCTTCAAGTTTTCTCAGCTGGCTTTCCAGCGAAAAGCTGACACTGGATGCCATTGAGAAAAAGTTGAGCAACGCCTTCAGGTTACTGTCACCTTCACACACCGAGTGGATCCGTTGCCACAGCGCCTGGTTGACCAGCTGAAGGCGCTGGTTTCTCGCCACCAAACCTTTCAGATCCCAGTCCGGCTCCTCGTCATTGCGTTTTGCCAAATATTGCTGCAAAAGGTAATGGGACACACTACGCATGATGAATTCATCGTTACTGGCGAACGGAAGATGATGAACCGCCATGGGCTTCAGTTCCGACAACACCGGGCACCCACTCATCGCCATTTTGAGACCGAGCAGCGAACGGAGCGCCTCTTCGAGAGTCGTTGATTTCGAGTAACTACGCCGGTCATCCTGAACGTTTACCGATACTTTCTGGTAGGCATTTTCGGCCTGAAACTCTTTAACAACAGGAAGGATTTCCACAGCTGCCGGGCACCGTGGGGACTCCGCTGATTTCAACGGACAATTGGAGCATTGGCAATGCTCTAATTTGGTCCAGCTTGGCAGGTTTGCCTGATCGGTCGACGCCGGCTGGTCTGTCACCCGAAACTCGACCGGTTCTCTGCCCTCAAATTCGAATCGATAATTGACGTTCATTGGCTTGCCTGTTCTTCCAGATCCATCCAGCGTTCCATCAAGGAATCCAGCTGGTTTTGTGTATCCGACAACTTCTCTAACGTCTCAGATATTTCATCAGGATCTCCCGAGTAAAAGCCAGGATCTCCGATTGCGCTCTCCAGGGTTGAAATCTGCCCTTCCAGAGATTCAATCTGCTTCGGCAGTTGCTCCAACTCAAGCTTATGTTTGTAACTGAGCTTTGCGGATTTGTTCTTTTTGCCTTTTGCGTTTTCCGGCTCCTGGGTACGCGTCGGCCCCTTTTCTGTCCGCCGTGATCGGTCAAGCTTTTCCGATGGAAATGTTCCGCCCTGCCGACGCCAGTCCGAGTAGCCGCCCACGAATTCGCGCACTTTGCCAGAGCCATCAAGAAAGACAGTGTCGGTGACGACATTATCCAGAAATTCGCGGTCGTGACTGATCACAATCACGGTGCCAGCGAACTCAACCAGACGCGCCTCCAACAATTCGAGAGTTTCTACGTCCAGATCGTTGGTCGGTTCATCTAAGACCAACACATTGGCAGGCTTACTAAACAGCTTTGCCAACATAAGACGAGCCCTTTCGCCCCCCGAAAAAACGCTGACAGGAGATCTTGCCCGTTCCGGCGTGAACAGGAATTCCTGAAGATAGCCTAGTACATGTTTACTCTGCCCGTTGATCTCGATGAACTCACGTCCTTCCGAGAGATTGTCCAAGGCATTTCGCTCAAGGTCCAACGCATCGCGAAGCTGGTCAAAATAGGCAACTTGCAGGTTGGTGCCTAACCGGATTTTACCTTCAGTAGGTTCCAGAGCGCCTAACAAAAGTCTTACCAGTGTCGTCTTGCCCGTGCCGTTCTCGCCTACAAGGCCGATCTTGTCGCCACGCAGTACGGTCATATCCATACCGGTCACGATAGGTTGTGAAGGATTGTAGGCAAACCCTGCGCCTTTAGCCTCGACGACCAACTTGCCAGAACG
This sequence comes from Marinobacter sp. CHS3-4, assembly GCF_030053415.1. Lineage (GTDB taxonomy): Bacteria > Pseudomonadota > Gammaproteobacteria > Pseudomonadales > Oleiphilaceae > Marinobacter. The sequence continues at coordinate 69,851 of NZ_JASGBJ010000002.1, read as the reverse complement.
CTCAGCATCTTCCACAGAAAACGAAGCGGTTCCGCCGCGATCAATACGTTTGCGACGTTCCTCACGCATGGCTTTCAGAGCCCTGACCCGTCCCATATTACGCGTGCGCCGCGCCTTGATACCCTGCCGGATCCAGGCCTCTTCCTGCTTTAGCCGCTTGTCGAACAGCGCATTCTGCCTTTCCTCTTCCTCCAGGGCCTTTTCTTTGAGCTCCAGATACTTGTCGTAAGTGGCGGCAAAACTAACCAGCTGGCCACGATCGAGCTCGATGACTCGGGTGGCCATTCGGCGAATAAAGGCTCGATCATGACTGACAAATAGAATGGCGCCCCGAAACTGCACCAAAGCCTCCTCCAGCCATGCGATTGCTGGAACATCCAGATGGTTCGTGGGTTCATCCAACAGCAACACATCCGGGTCGGTTACCAGCGCACGTGCCAGTAACACACGCCTTTGCCAACCACCGGACAGGGTGTCCAACGTTTGCTCCGGTTCAATACTGTAATTCTGCAATATGGTGCGAACTTTCTGATCCAGGCTCCAGCCGTCCAGTGCTTCCAAACGCTCTTGAACCTTCATCAGTTCATTCATGCTCTTTTCGTCGGCCATCTGTGAGAGCCGATTGAATTCGGCCAACAGCTCCCCGGTTTCCGGGAATGCGCCTGAGACCACGTCATAAGCAGTGCGGCTGTCCTGAACCGGCAAGGTTTGCGGCAGCACCGACAACACCGCGCCATCGTCCAGACGGACGACGCCACCGTCTGGAACCACCTCTCCACTGACAATTCTGAGCAAGGTGGACTTGCCTTCACCGTTGCGTCCGAGGAGGCACACGCGCTCGCCCGCATCCATGGTCATACTGGCCTTGTCGAGCAACGGGTGCATACCGTAAGCAAGAGAGAGAGCGTCGAGCGTTAACAGTGGCACCGATTTGGTTCTCCGTTATTTCAGGGAAATGGCATCGCCAAGCGCGATCGTTCCAGTGTTTTCGTGAATACCGTTCATACCGAAGATGACACCCTCTGCGGAGCGGCGATACGAGCCGAGCGTTCTCAGAGGCTGCAAATCCGGAGCTTTCCGGCCGGTGTCAGGGTCAACTGTGGTCATCACACATCGGGAGCAGGGTTTGACCAGATCGAGAGTGATGCTTCCGATCTGGAGGCTTTCCCAATGATCCTCGGCCCAGGCCTCCGCGCCCGACACAACCACATTGGGCCGGAAGCGCAGCATATCCACGGCAGACTCCAGCCGCTGATTCAATTCGTCAAGGGACGCCCTATTCACAACCAGAAAAGGAAAGCCGTCCGCAAAACTCACACGACGATACTCAGTCACTCTTTGCTCATCAACACGCCGAAAGCTGTCATCGGTCATGTAAACGAGCCTGAGCTCTGCACCGCAGAATCTGGATAATGCCGCCGACGCGCCGTCTGAGCCATATGCTGCGGGCACCCAGTCCTGCCAGACCCTGACTTGAACCTGTTCTTTTCCGGGAACCAACCTGAAGCTTCCTTCTCCAGGGATGGTAATCAGCGCTTGTCCTTCTTCCAGACGCGTTTTTACCCGTGAAAGTTCCGGGTTGGATCTCTGGGTGACAAACTGGCGATCGGAATCCACGATCATCCAGCGCCTATCCCCCCTGGGACCGAAATCGTCAATCTCAAAGGCATCAACGGAGATACCTGCAAGGGATTTCACTGGGTATAGATACAAAGCCTCAATGTTCATCCCTGTCATCGCCTCCTTTAATTGAAACGGGTTCGAACGCAGCGCAACGTTCGCGATGAATTCGTGAGAGAAACATTATAAACGACTTGGCGGCACAGAACCGGTAAAGGCGGGAAGTGGCGAGCGAAGAACAGGCATAAAAAAGCCCGGCATGAGCCGGGCTTTCGAAAATCTGGAGCGGGAAACGAGATTCGAACTCGCGACCCCAACCTTGGCAAGGTTGTGCTCTACCAACTGAGCTATTCCCGCCTGATCAACGGAGGCGTATTCTACGGATTCGGGATCGGGCGTCAACTGTTTTTTCACGAAAAACTTGGCCTACAAAGGTTCACTGGCCGAAACGTTTACCATTCTTCAGGTAAGCTTCTTCGTCAGGGCTGTTTTTCCGCTTCAGGGCGGCATTCCGATGAGGAAACCGACCGAAACGCTCGATAATGTCCTTATGGTCTCGGGCTGATTGCAGAAAGCTTTGCATGAAGTCACCCGCAATTCCATCGGTTGATGCTGCCAGCTGTTCATAGCACTCCACCGACAGAGACTGATCTTCCATCTTTTCCGAATGTTGCAACGGCATGTACAGAAACGCCCTCTGAACCGGGGGAAGTGCCATGTCATGCCCTGCCCTCAACGCAGCTTTGCACAACCTGATGGCCTGAGCATCGTTTTCGAACGCCAATGCGCCGCCCCGATGTATCTGCCGGGTAAACTGATCCAGCAGAATGATCTCGGCAAGAGCGCCCCCCGGTTTCGACCGCCAGTGCTTTAAACCATCTTCCGAGGCAAAAAGAACCATGGACATAAAGCGCCGGCGAATCTCCTGATCAAAAGACCGACTGGCTTTAAACCAGCGGTTCCTGTGGAAACTGTCCGGCAACCCATTGTCATCCAGGCTGCCAAACCAGAAATCCAGAATCTCCTTCCAGTCGAACATATAGGTTACCCTGATCAACATACCCATCAATTCCAGGAGCAGACATGAAAGCCGACCCGGCAATAATTCTTCTTGCCCATGGTAGCAGTGACGCACGATGGTGCGAGACTTTTGAAAAGCTTGCTGCCCCCACGCTGCAGTCAGTAGAAGGTTCTCGCGTTGCCTACATGGAATTGGCAGAACCGTCCATCGATACCGTGGTCGCCGAGGGCGTCAAAGCAGGCACGACCAGCTTTAAAATCGTTCCGCTTTTTCTGGCGGCCGGGCGCCACCTGCGCAAAGATGTACCTGGCATGATTGAAGAACTCGAAACAGCCCACAACGTCACCATAGAACTTGCGGCCCCTATCGGAGAAAATCCGGAACTGGGAAAGGCCATCTGCGAAGTGGTTCAGCAGGAACTGAGCAAAGAGGCCGCGCCACAGGATTGATTCAACCCCGCCTTTCATCAAAGGCCGGCGAAAGCACACTGGATGGAGTCAGATGATATGGCAAATAAAGTACTTGTGACCGGTGGTACAGGCTTTATAGGGCAGGCGCTGTGTCCTTTGCTGATCCAAAAAGGGTACGCACTGACGGTGCATAGTCGTCAGTCCGTCGGCGCTGTTCAGGCTTTGTGTGGTCGCGTGGAAGTACTCAACGATCTGAGCAATCTGCAAGCACACACAGGTTTCGATGCCGTCATCAATCTGGCGGGCGAAGGCATTGCCGATAAGCGCTGGTCAGACAGCCGGAAACAGGCTTTGCTGGACAGCCGGGTCGGTCTGACCCGCAAGCTTGGAAAGGTCATAGCAAGTTGGCAACAGGCCCCGTCTGTCATCATTTCCGGCTCTGCCGTCGGCTATTACGGTGATCAAGGCGAAAAGCAGGTAACGGAAGAAACGTCGCCGAATGATGAGTTCACACATAAAATGTGTGCGGATTGGGAAGCTGAAGCGGAAGCCCTGAGGTCCGAAGAGACCCGTGTTTGCCTGTCGCGAACTGGACTGGTAGTGGGGCCAGGCGGAGGTTTTCTCGGACGCATGCTACTGCCCTTCAAACTTGGGCTTGGCGGACGAATCGCAGATGGTAACCATTTCATGCCCTGGATCCATCGGGAGGACGTGGTAGGCGCTCTGATCTGGATGCTCGAAACGCCTCAGGCAGACGGCGCTTACAACGTGGTGAGCCCTAATCCGGTGTCCAACCGTGAGTTTACACGGACGCTGGGAAAGGTGTTGAATCGACCAACCCTATTCCCGGTTCCGGCTGCGGTGCTGAAACTGGCCCTTGGTGAAATGGCACGATTGCTTCTGACCGGCCAGAATGCCATTCCAAAGAAACTCGAACAGGAGGGCTTTGAGTTTCGTTATCGAGAGCTGGAAGCGGCCTTGAAGGACGCTACACGATACTGAGAGATCCCTGATTACCGGATATTGATGGAAGGCATATGCAAAGGATGGCCAAGACTTTTGTGACAGCAATTAGCCTGCTTGCGGCCTCAGCCGGCGTGAAAGCTGACGCGGGCAGGCAAAGTTTTGAAAGTTGCAGCCTGATCACAGGCGAGTACGTAACGGTGCTGCAATTGCTTTCCAGGGGCTTTTCGCGCGATACCCTCAAGCAAACGCTTCCCGATATCAGTGAACAGGCCGCTCAGCGTCTGGACTCCTTGGCTCGAATGGCTGAAAGCGACGGCCTGATAGAGAGCTACTCGACGATCTACTCCGAATACGCCAGGTGCTCGAAACGTGTGTATGACAAAACCGGTCTCCCGGTGCCTGGTTCAAGAGAGGCACACTTTTACCGGTGTGCTGGAGAAAGCAAAGTGGGTTATGAAATCGCTATTGCGGCTGTTATGGGTGCGGGAGAATCCGACGTCATCGACCAACTGGATTCTTCCTTGAAACCCAAAGCCAAAACACTGTTCCGTGAGTTCCAAGCCAATGGCAAACTCAGCTTGTTCGACACCCTCGCAAACGACCTGAAAGACTGCCTCGCATCCATTCCCTGATATTCAAAAAAACGTTTGACAGACCTGACCGCCTTTCTTAATATACGCGCCACCTCGACGAGGCAAAGCAAGCAGTGATGCGTCCCCTTCGTCTAGTGGCCTAGGACTCCGCCCTTTCACGGCGGCAACAGGGGTTCGAACCCCCTAGGGGACGCCAATTCTTTTTACGGTTCAGTAAAGAGACCTCTCCAGAAAAAGTCATATTCAGCGACGTTTTCTGCACCGAACACCCGCCCTCCTTTCCGCTTGCATTGCCCATTATCCAACAAGACTTTCGAGACAATTTGCTCTAATTTCCGGCATTTGCGAGGAAATTCTTAACTACTACTGCTATAGTCCAGAGGTTGCTTAACTAACCGATCTGGTGTTGTCTCTGGAACATGCAGAAAATTCTGACTCGCCTCCAGCATTTTAAAACCGGCTCGCCCCTGTCCTTCAGGTTGCTAGCGTACATCCTGCTGTTCAGCTCCGCCTTCACACTTGTCAGCTCTGCCATCCAGATTTATTCCGATTTCCGAAAAGATATTTCCCAGATCGACAGACGAATGCAGGTTGTTGAAACCGGCTATGCTTCCAGTCTCGCTCGCAGTCTCTGGGCGCTGGACCAGAAACTGCTACAGACTCAGTTAGAGGGCATTCTCAGCCTGCCCGACATCGTTCATTTGCGCCTGAAAATTGAGCCAGATTCAGAGCTGGTGCTTGGAGCCATTCCGCGTGAAGCTTCCACGACAAGCCACACATTCGACCTGATTCACCAGGGTGATGATATGTTCACCCTTGGCGAGCTTACGGTGACTGCTGATCTACGTCGTGTCTATAACGATCTGGAACAAAAGGTTCTGATCATACTGGCCACCCAGTTTCTCAAGACTTTTTTTATCTCGATCCTCATAGTCTGGATTTTCCAATACTTTGTGACCCGCCACCTCACCACGATGGCCAACTACGCCAAGGGGTTCTCACTCGATAAGCTGGACGAACCGCTGACCCTTGAACGCCCAGACACGACGCTCAACCGAAAAGACGAGCTGGCTCAGGTTACCGACGCCATCAACCATATGCGGCAAAGATTGTCTGATGACGTTGAACGCCAGGAACGGGATGCCGAAGAAATCCGGAAATTCTCGAAGGCCATCGAGCAGAGCCCATCTTCTGTCTTGATCTGCGATCGAAAATGGCGGATTGAATATGCCAATCAGAAATTTACCCAGCTCACCGGATACGATCCGGAATCGATATTGGGAAAGCACCCGGGAACCTTGAGCGACGACAGTAACGCCCAGCGCGAAAGCAAGCAGCTGTGGCAGTCAATTCGTCTGCAGGTTCAGCGCGTTGGTGTTTGGCAAGGCGAAGTGAACAGCGTCCGTAAAAACGGTGAACGCTTTTGGGAGCAGCTGGTTGTCACGCCTATCAAGAGCCCGCAGGGAGACCCGACGGGGTATCTGATTCTGGGTGAAGATATCAGCATCCGTAAACGCTACGAGCAGCAACTGCTCAGGCAGGCGAACTACGACATCCTGACCGGGTTGCCCAATCGGATGCTGGCGCTGGATCGTCTCAAGCTCGCTCTGGCTCAGGCAAGGCGTGAAAACACGCTTGTGGGGGTCATGTTCCTCGACCTGGATAATTTCAAGCACATTAACGATACCCTCGGGCACGATTCGGGCGACAACCTGTTGATCGAAGCAGCCCGACGAATTTCCAGCTGCCTTCGCGGCACAAGTACCGTCGCGCGCTTGGGTGGCGACGAATTCCTGGTGATACTTCCAGGATTGGCGGATCTCGAGGCAACCACTCAGGTGGCAGACAGGATTCTGGCCACCTTCGAGCCCCCCTATCTTCTAAATAGCCAAGAAGTATTTGTGACCACTAGCATTGGCATTTCCATATTCCCGCAGGATGCCGACAGTAGTGGGATGCTGTTGCAGCACGCTGACGCAGCGATGTACCAGGCAAAAAATAAAGGGAAGAGCTCCTTTGCGGTATTCACTCCGGAGATGACGGAAGTTTCCCACGAGCGCCTGCAGATGGAATCGCTGATGCGGAGAGCGCTGGAGCAGCAGGAATTCGAACTGTATTACCAGCCCATCGTATACACCGATACTGGCCGACTGTCCTTTGCGGAAGCCCTTCTGCGCTGGCGCAACCCGAGCCTTGGCATGGTCATGCCAGACCGATTCATTCCTCTTGCCGAGGAAACTGGCCTGATCACGCCGATTGGTGAATGGGTTTTGCGAGAAAGCTGTCTTGCCGCCATGCGTTGGCGGGAACAGACCGGTACCAGAATTGGCATTTCAGTGAACGTATCGCCCCGCCAATTCCGCGATCCATCTTTCGTCGAAACGGTGATGAGTGCGCTGGAAGACAGTGGGTTGGAACCGGACCAGCTTGAACTTGAGATCACCGAAAGGCTGATCCTCGACAACACTATTGAAACTGCAGATATTTTGCGGCAACTCGACGAGTCCGGAATTCGCCTGTCGGTCGACGATTTTGGTACCGGTTTCTCTGCGCTGAGCTACCTGAAGAGCTATCCATTCGACACACTGAAAATTGATAAATCCTTTGTTCAGGATGTCATGAAAGAACACGACGACGCATCGCTTGTTAAAGCTATTATCAACATGGCACACAGCCTGGATCTTCGGGTTATTGCAGAGGGCGTCGAGGAGGAAGCGCAAACGCACTTCCTCAAACAGGAAGGGTGTGATTTTTCACAGGGTTACTTCTATAGCAAACCGATGCCGGAAGACCAGTTCTGCGAATGGTTAAGAACGAACCACCGCGTGAAGGCCTGATATCAACGCTTCTTGCTTTTCATCCTCGCCTTTTTGCGAATCGGTCGACCTTTCTTTCGATCATTGTCTTGCTTGACCTTCTGGCGGGGCGTCAGACGACTCACCTTGTTGGCATAGGGATTGTCGCTGGACCGAAATTCGAAGCGGATCGGTGACCCTGTCACGTTCAGCACGGAACGGAAGGTGTTCTCCAGGTACCGCTTATAGGACCCTTGCAATGAATCCGTCTGGTTTCCATGAACAACGATCACAGGCGGGTTCGAGCCACCCTGGTGAGCATAACGTAGCTTGATTCGCCTGCCTTGAACCAGTGGCGGCTGGTGCTGAGCCGTCGCGTCCTGGAGGATGGCGGTCAATCGATTGGTTGGCCATTTCGCCATGGCTGATTCATAACAGGCTTGAACCGACTCGTACATGACACCCACACCGGAGCCGTGAAGCGCCGAAATAAAGTGCTTGTCGGCGTAATCCAGAAAATCCAGACGCCTTGCTACCTGCTCTTTGACCCTGGCCCGGTCTTCCGGATCCATACCGTCCCATTTGTTCACGGCGATCACCAGAGAGCGCCCGGCGTCCAGCACGAAACCAATCAGGTGGAGGTCCTGATCGACCAGCCCTTCCCTGGCATCAATCACCAGAATCACAACATGGGCGTCATCAATTGCCTGAAGCGTTTTGATGATCGAAAACTTCTCGACAACCTCACTGACATTCTTGCGCCGCCTTACACCCGCGGTATCAATCAGCGTGTACTGCTTATCATGCCGTTCGTAAGGTATGTAGACGCTATCACGGGTAGTGCCGGGCATATCGTAGACCACGACCCTGTCTTCACCCAGCATCCGATTAACCAGGGTAGATTTGCCAACGTTTGGTCGACCAACGATTCCGATCCTGATTCCGGGGTATCGATCCGCCCTGTCCTGTTCCTCTACCTCTTCGGCGGATGGAAGCAGTTCCTCCAGCATCGAACGAATGCCGCGATTGTGCGAAGCCGCAATAAGATAGGTAGATTCGAACCCAAGACCATAGAAATCGGACGCCGCAATATCGGGGTCCTGGCCATCGGTTTTATTGACGACAAGATGAGCCCGCTTACCAGTTTTCCTGAGGTGGCTGGCGATCAATTCATCACCACCGTTCAACCCGGCCTTACCGTCAACAAGAAACAGGACGATATCTGCCTCTTCCACAGCCTGCATGGACTGCCGGGCCATTTCGGCATCCAGGCCTTCCTCATCGCCGGTCAAACCGCCGGTGTCGATCACGATAAACCGTTGGCCTTCGTAGTTGCCCTCACCGTACTTGCGATCGCGAGTGAGGCCCGGAAAATCGGCCACCAACGCGTCCCTCGTTCGGGTCATCTGATTGAACAGCGTTGATTTTCCAACGTTGGGGCGGCCGACCAGTGCTATTACGGGGGTCATAGGGGCTCACTACACCAAAAATGGCCCTTGGGGTATGGGCAAGACCGATTTCTGGAGAATGACTGCTTTTTATCGGTCAGTTCAAAAACACTCATTTCGCCACTGTTGCCGTAAACCAGCAACTTTTCGTCATCCATCAACTTGAACGGCACTCTCAAACCTTCGTCATCAAACAAGTGCTGCCCCTGGAGTGTGCCGTCCGAGAGGGAAAGAAGGTGGATGTAGCCCTCGAAATCTCCGACGACCAGATAATCACCTATCACGATCGGCTGAGTCGGCTGCCGCCAGGCAAGCTTGTCCTGACGCCAAATTTCCCGACGATCATTACCTTGGAGCCCGATAATGTCACCGTTGGCACTGGACAGGAAGATATTGCCCTGGCCAATCATGGGAGAGTGGAGACTCGAGGCTCCACGACTCCATATTTCACGGCCAGATTGAATGTCCACTAACGCCAGCTTGCCCTGATAGCCGACCACCATCGCAGCGCTTTCAAGGATCAGAGGCACGCTTGTCACATCAACCAGACGTTCCAGCTCCGTGCGGCCAGCAGGTTCGCCAACCTGGTACTGCCACACCGGCTGGCCGGTATCATTGCTCAGCGCCATTAGCCTTCCGTTTGCCAGAGAGGCCAACACCATATCAGCGCCAACGAGCGGTGAAGCGGCCGCACGCAACGATAGCGCCGGAACGGCACTGTCGTACTGCCAGAGCTTTTCACCGCTGGCGACATCAAACGCATGGACCTTGCCGTCAATACTTTGCGCAACCACCATAGAGCCGTTAGAACGAGGCGCCGCAAGCGCTTCATTAGGCAGCGGTGCGCGCCAGGCTTCCTTTCCGTCTTCACGAGAGAGCGCAATAAGTTGTGCGTTGCGAGTCACCACATAGAGCTGATCAGGGTCGCCACCCACGCCAGCCATGATCGACAGATCGGTGTCACGCTCCCAGATAATCTTTCCGGTCTCTGGCTTCAGAGCGTAGATCTCTCCATCAGCCGACGCTGCGTAAATGACGTCACCGGTATAAAGAGGTTCCAGATAAAGAAAACTCTCATCGTGACCATCGCCAACGCTGATGTCCCAAAGCTCTTTGAGATAGACAGAGGAAGCTATCTCGGGAACCGGAGCAGGCTTTTCGAAGGTATCAGTAGAACTACAAGCGGCCAGCAACGAACTCAGTAAAATGAGGCTGCAACGGCCGAACCAGGACACTCGAAAGAGCAGTGCCGGCATCAGGCTCCCTCCCCGACGCCCAGATCTGCAAGTTTGAGCTCAAGCACACCGGCACGTCCCTCGATATTCTGCTCGCGAGCCTGAAGGTAGGCCTCTTTCGCAGCTTCTGGGTTGCCTTGGGCCAGCAGCACATCGCCTTTCAGCTCAGAAAAAATGGCGGAAAAACTGTCTGCATCCGAGGCACCGTCAATGGTCGCCAGTGCGGCATCGTATTGCTCTGCATCAAACTGGGCGCGTGCAAGCCGGCTACGAATGATCAGTGAAAGCGGCCCCTGCTCGTCCACCTGGCTATTCGCCCACTTCAGGGTCTCAACGGCAGCCTCCGCGTCTGACTGGTCCATCAACTGCTGTTTCGCCAGAATCATGCTGCCGTATACGGCATAAGCGCTGTCGGAATAGTCTTCACGCAGTGTCTCGGCGACAAATTTAACAGTCTCTGCCCTGTCTTCCTGAGATTCATCGGTGTAGGCATTGATCAGATTGGCAAACTGGGAAGCAGCCTCGGTACGATAGTTCATCTGTTGTTGCTGCCATGCCTGCCAGCCAAACACGATGGCCAGTGCTGCACCGACACCAATTAACAGGGAACTGCCGTTCTTCTTCCACCAGTCCTTGATTGCCTGGACCTGTTCTTCCTCAGTGCGCATTTCCGCCATGATGACTCCCGTTCTCTAACTTGTTTTAATAAAAAGATTTTACGAGCCGAGCAAACTCAGCTCAAAAGATTCTTTAACACCGACGCCACTGTGGTCAGCTCAACATCCTGTTGATCATCACTGGTTCGCAGGGGTTTGACTCCGACCGTTCCTGAAGCAATTTCATTCTCACCCAGCACCAAGGCGTATTTCGCCCCACTCTTGTCGGCTTTTTTCATCTGACTTTTAAAGCTACCGCCGCCGCAGTGGCTGATGATCGTCGCCGCTGGAAGTTCATTTCTCAGCAACTCGGCCAGTTTAAGCGCTGGTGCGACGGCGCTATCGCCCATGGCCGTCACGTACACATCCGCATCGTTATTTACCGAAGCCGGTATCAAATCAAGGGTCTCCAGCAACAGAATCAGCCGTTCCAGGCCCATCGCAAAACCAACCGCAACCGTTGGTTTACCACCCAACTGTTCTACCAGTCCGTCATAGCGGCCACCGGCGCAGACAGTACCCTGGGCCCCGAGACTGTCGGTCACCCATTCGAAGACTGTTTTGCCGTAATAATCGAGGCCACGAACCAGCCCGGTATTCACTGTATAGGTCACCCCGGCGGCGTCCAGCATTTCTCGCAGAGCCTGGAAATGTTCCCGGGATTCGTCGTCCAGGTACTGGTCAAGTACTGGTGCGCCCTGCAGGATTTCCTGGGTCCTGGGATCTTTGCTGTCCAGAATTCTCAACGGGTTTGTCTCGAGCCTGCGTTTGCTATCGTCATCAAGCTGGTCTGTATAGTCCGAAAGGTAACTGACCAGTGCTGCACGAAACTCGCGACGAGCGTCTGAACTGCCAATGGAGTTGATTTCCAGGCGGGTATGTTCGGATAGACCCAGTTCTTGCCAAAGGCGCGCCGTCAGAATCAGTAGCTCGGCATCAATATCCGGACCAACCATACCGAAACATTCCACCCCGATCTGATGGAACTGCCGATAACGGCCCTTCTGTGGGCGTTCGTGGCGAAACATTGGGCCCGCGTACCAAAGACGACGTGTCTGGTTGAAAAGCAGACCGTGCTGTTCAGCAGCCCGAACGCACCCAGCAGTGCCCTCGGGCCTGAGGGTCAGGCTATCGCCGTTACGATCGTCGAATGTGTACATTTCCTTTTCGACAATATCAGTCACCTCGCCAATGGATCGCTTGAACAGGTCAGTCTGCTCGACCACTGGCATCCGGATTTCCTGATAGCCGTACTGGGCTAGCACTTTCCGAACGGTACTTTCAACATACTGCCAAACCGGCGATTGATCGGGCAGGATATCGTTCATCCCGCGAATTGCCTGGATCTTTCCCAAAGTAAAACCTTATCTGTCTGTTTGTTCGTGACGTGTTATCAATCAACTGAGCGCGTGATGATGGACTCTTCCTGCTCTTTCCGGCGCGCCACTTCTTCACGAATCAACCGTTCCAGATCGTCTGTCAGGTTCGCGTTATCCAGCTTCTGGTTAGGTTTGCCAGACATATAGAAGAGGTTTTTCGGGCTGCCTCCGGTCAAGCCCAGATCCGCCACTTTTGCCTCTCCGGGACCGTTTACGATACACCCGATGATGGCCACGTCCAGGGACTCGTTGACGTCTTCAAGGCGGGCTTCAAGATCGTTCATGGTCTGGATGACGTCGAAGTTTTGGCGTGAGCAGCTCGGACAGGCCACAAAATTGATACCTCGGCTGCGCAACCGCAGGCTTTTGAGAATATCGAAGCCCACTTTGATTTCCTGAACCGGATCGGCGGCCAGTGATACCCGGATGGTGTCACCAATTCCGTCCATCAACAGCATTCCGAGCCCGATAGACGATTTTACCGTGCCGGAACGGAAGCCGCCGGCTTCGGTAATGCCAAGGTGCAGAGGCTGTTCAATCTGCTGGGCAATCTTGCGATAGGCCTCTACCGTCATGAACACTTCTGACGCTTTCAGGCTGACCTTGAAGTCCTGAAAATTATGACGGTCCAGAATGTCGATGTGGCGCATGGCAGACTCGACCAGCGCATCGGCATTTGGTTCGCCGTATTTACGCTGAAGCGCCTTTTCGAGCGACCCTGCATTGACACCGATACGAATCGGGATATTGCCATCTTTTGCTGCACTGATCACTGCGCTAACCCGATCGTCACGCCCGATGTTACCGGGGTTTATCCGCAAACAGTCAACGCCCAGCTCGGCTACGCGCAAAGCGATCTTGTAATCAAAATGAATATCCGCAACCAGGGGCACCGAAACCTGCGACCGAATACGGCCGAACGCCTCTGCAGCATCCATACTTGGTACAGACACCCGGACAATGTCGGCACCGGCCTCTTGCATCGCGGCAATCTGATTCACCGTTGCCTCAACGTCGCAGGTGTTGGTATTCGTCATACTCTGCACAGCGATGGGCGCATCGCCTCCTACAGGCACGTTGCCCACCATGATTTGACGGGATTTACGTCTGACGATTGGAGATTCCTGATTCATAACCTTCTAACCGAGCAATAGTAAAATGGTCAGAGCGACAGGGTGAATTCGGTTCGATTATTCACCACCCTGTAGTCTGAAAGATTGACGGCCTCGCCGCTGAAACTCACGTCCCCGACAGCATCCACGGCACCAATGATGACTTTGAGCGGTGCCCTTCCTGTCACGCTCACCTGCTCTCCAGCCCTTTGAAGGGAAGCAACAAGTCTGGCTCCGGAGGAATCGGTGATCTGGACCCAGCAATCTGCCACAAATGTCATTTCCAGCCTAGCGGGCTCAACAACCGCCTCAGGCTGAGCACTTTCTTCGAAAACCGGGTCTGGTTGTACGACGGGTTCTACATTGACCGTTTCCAGGTTGGAAGATTCCGTCTCCGGACCTGCTTCGGCCACAACCGGTTCTTCGGATGCCGTATCCGGGACCTCTTCCGGCTCTACTGCCGGTGACGGCTCTTGCTCCAATGTGGTGTTCTCTTCGACGACTGCCTGCGATTCAAAGGCTGAATTTGGCTCCGACGTCTGCTCTGGCGTGGTCACAGACACAGCGGATTCGCCAGAGCCAGCGGAATCAGCCGTGGCCTCGGCCTCCTCCTGCTGATCAACAGCAGGCTCAACCACCTCACTTTGGAGCGTTTCCGATTCAGGCTGACTGGTAAGGGTGGTATCAGTCTGATCCTCCACTGCCTCAACCTCAGAGGTTCCGACTTCTGTCGCAACACGAGGCTCGATGAAAAAGGTCCAGCCTGCGTAGGCGGCGCCAACCAGAATCAGGATCCAAACCAGAGTCTTGGCAACCTGGCGCTTACGACGGCGACGGCGTTCAATATCAATCAGCGGATTCTCACGCTCAAGCTTTTTACGCTCTTCGCGAAGTGGTTCCAGCTCCACATCGAGCGTTTCAATCAATGCGTCCGCGTCGGCACCCACCTGCATTGCATACGCCCGCACATAGCCTTTCAGAAACAATTCGCTGGCAATATCTTCATATTTGCCATCTTCAATGGACTGAATGATGGACACCCGCAAATGCTGAGCGTCTGCCACGTCTTTCTGGCTAAGGCCGTGCTTTTCACGGGCTTTCTTGAGCTGTTGCCCTGCAGGTTCACCCACTTCTGGCTGTATTGGCTCATCACTATCCATCAGATTTCAACGCCTTGTATTGTTGGTATTCTAAGGAGTCAGGGAAATCGCTTTTCAAAAGCAGCCCAAGGCTAGCCTCACGATCGATATCACCAAAATGGTGGGCAATACGAATACCGGTAAGCAAACTTTCCGGGGAATGACGAAGATTGCTGTTCCTCTGCATCATCCCGGTCAACCGCCCGTAATAGCGAGAGGCAGCAGAATAATTATTGTTAGCCACAAGCACGCGAGACAACGCCAACAGGGATTCAGCACTGCCGCGTGATAGCTCTACCGAGCGTTTGTAAGCACGGGCAGCCGCGTCGAGATCTCCCAGTCGCTCCTCGGTCAGGCCCAGATTGAAAAAGACCGATGCACGGTCTTTGTAGTCTGTGTCACGGGACGCAGCTGCGAACTGATCGCGGGATTCCTCGAACCGCTTCTGACCATAAAGGAAAGCACCGTAATACACACGGCCTCTGGTGTAACCTTCATCGTCGGCCAACGCCCGGCGATAAGATTGCTCAGCCAGTTCCATTTCGCTGTCGGCCTGAAGCAGCAACCCTTTCGCGGCAAGCACTGACGCTTCATCCGGCGCAATTTCCGTTGCCCGGTCGATGTGATTTCGAGCACGGTCCAGGTTGCCTTGACCGATATAGGCCGTGGCAAGTTGGACGTAATTCTTTACGGCCTGTTCTTTGTCCGCTTCGCGCTTGAAGCGGCTATCCGTTGTTGTCACACAACCGGACACGACAAACACTGACAGCAACACCGCCATCCAAAGGTAAACCTTGCGAACTGTGTTGTCAGTCACCGTTCTAAACCTCTCCAGTTGTGTGTCTCGCGCGTTCGGCACATCCATCCATTCACGGTGCAACTTGCTGTACCTGGATGTAGCGCTGGCTTCGTTTGGTGCGATCCTCTACCCGCCCAACGAGCTGGCCACAGGCCGCGTCTATGTCGTCGCCCCGAGTGGTCCTGATTGTTGCAATATAGCCCGCCTTATTGAGGACATCCTGAAAACGCCGGGTTGCATTCATGCTGGGCCGACGGAAATCACTTTCAGGGAACGGGTTGAAGGGAATCAGATTGATCTTGCAGGGCAGCCCTTTAAGGATCACCGCCAATTCACGGGCGTGTTCGGGCTGATCGTTGACGCCCTCGATCACCGTGTACTCAATGGTTGCCTTGCGCTTGTCCGGCAACCCAGAAAGATATCGACGAGTCGCTGCGAGTAGGTCGGCTATCGGATACTTCCTGTTAAGTGGCACGAGCTGATTCCGCAACTCATCATTCGGGGCGTGAAGAGAGATTGCCAGTGAAACATCGGTAACTTCACCCAACCGATCGATTGCCGGAATCACGCCTGACGTACTTACTGTCACACGGCGCTTGGAAATCCCGTAGGCCAGATCTTCCATCATCAGGTTCATGGCATCTACGACGTTGTCAAAATTGAGCAAAGGCTCGCCCATGCCCATCATAACGACGTTGGTGATAGGTCGATCCGGGCCAGGTTCAAACGGCATAAACGCTTTTCTTGCCACCCAAACCTGGCCAATAATTTCCGCTGCCGTAAGGTTTCGATTAAATCCGCGCTTGCCCGTCGAACAAAACGTGCAATCCAGGCTGCAGCCAATCTGTGACGATACACAGAGTGTTCCGCGCTCACCATCCGGTATCAGCACGGTTTCCACGCTATTGCCGTTGTCCATGCGCATTACCCACTTTCGGGTACCGTCTTTGGACGACTCGTCATAGACGACCTCAGGGCCACGAATTTCTGCCACGGCCTTAAGCTTTTCCCTGAGCGACTTGCTCATATTGGTCATTTGATCGAAGTCATCCACACCCCACTGGTGAATCCACTTCAACACCTGGGTTGCGCGGAAACGCTTCTCTCCCAGGGAATCAAAAAATGCTTCAAGCTTGGCTTTCGGCATCCCCAGCAGGTTGGTTTTTTCCGCAACATCTGTCATTCAATAACCTCGATCAGATAACCAATCCGTGCCGGGAAACGCCCGGCACGGTTCGACAAGATCAACCGCGTGGGCAGATTTCGTTGTCGTTAAAGAAATAAGCGATCTCGCGTTCGGCTGACGCGGCAGAGTCCGAGCCATGGACAGCGTTAGCGTCGATCGACGTGGCAAAATCCGCGCGGATAGTGCCGGCTTCGGCTTCTTTCGGGTTAGTCGCACCCATAAGATCGCGATTTTTCAGGATCGCACCTTCGCCTTCCAGGACTTGCACAACAACCGGGCCAGAAGTCATAAAGGCAACGAGGTCATTGAAGAACGGGCGTTCCTTGTGCTCAGCATAGAAGCCTTCGGCCTGCTCTTGAGTCAGATGCATCATTTTGGCAGCGACGATATTCAGACCGGCTTTCTCAAAACGAGTATAGATTTCACCGATCACGTTTTTTGCCACCGCGTCAGGCTTGATAATCGAGAGCGTGCGCTCGTTTGCCATGATTTCTCTCCAGTTGGTTTCCAATAAAATTTCAGGGTTGGGATTATACGCAGTCCGGGGGCAACTGCCTACCGCACCGAACGCAGACGTGTCACGGCATCCACAATCCGGGAGCCTGCAAATTCAACCTCTTCCGCGGTGGTGAAACGCCCCAGAGAGAAGCGCAGCGCCTGATGAGCCTGCTTATCCGAAAGCCCGATCCCTCGAAGCACGTAAGACGGCTCCACCGTCGCCGAGGAACAGGCAGAGCCTGACGACACCGCAAGATCTCTCAGACCCAGCATCAACGACTCTGCGTCCACGCCTTCAAAGGCGAGGTTCAAAATTCCGGGGACTCGATGAGTTTCACTGCCATTAAGGGACACGCCCTCCAAATCTGACAGACTCTCAAGAAATTGTTTTCTCAGTTTTTCGAGGCTGGCCCTTTCTTCATCCAGCTGTTGACTGGCCAGCTCGAATGCCCGCCCCATGCCAACGATCTGATGGGTTGGCAGCGTTCCTGATCGCATACCGCGCTCATGCCCTCCTCCGTGGATCTGGGAGGCAACACGTACGTCTGCAGAGCGCCGAACGTAAAGAGCGCCAACGCCTTTAGGCCCATAGACTTTGTGTCCGGATAGCGACAATAAGTCGACGTTCAATGCCTCGACATCGACCTCTACCTTGCCCGCCGCCTGGGCAGCATCAACGTGAAACATCACGCCTTTTTCGCGGAGCATCTTGCCAATGCTGGCAATGTCGGTTTCGCACCCCAGCTCGTTATTAACCATCATCAGACTGACCAGCGCGGTGTTCTCACGCAAAGCCTGGGAAACCTGATCGACGTTTATCCGGCCGTCGCTCTGCGGCTCAAGCCAAGTCACTTCAACACCCCGGCTTTCCAGCCACTTGCAAGTGTCAACCACAGCCTTGTGTTCAATCAGAGACGTCACAATATGCGGACGGTCACGCCCCTCCACTGCCCCCTTGATTGCCAGGTTGTCGGATTCTGTTGCCCCAGACGTCCATACGATCTCGCGAGTGTCTGCGTGTATCAGCCTGGCAACCTGGTGTCTGGCTTTCTCGACCGCAGCCTCAGCCTGCCAGCCAAAACCATGGGTTCGTGATGCAGGGTTTCCAAACACGCCATCCGGCGTCAGGAACTTGATCATTTCATCAGCAACAACTGGGTCTACGGGCGTTGTTGCCGCATAGTCAAGATAAACGGGTTTCTTCATAGGGGTGTCAGGACTTGTTTAAGACTTTCAGGCTGTTGCCTGATCTGTGAGTCGTTCAGTGTTGATCGTCTCGGAGTCGCCGTCTGCCTGGCGATGATTCTGCCGAGCGGCAACAACCTGGATTTCACGCTTTTTCATCAGATCGCCCAGGCTGATATCGCTCAGGAACTGATGTATCTGGTCGCTCAGGTCAGACCACAAGTGGTGTGTCAGGCACTTCTCGCCATTTTGGCAGTCGCCCTTGTTGCCACATCGGGTTGTATCCAAAGACTCACTGACGGCATCCACTATCTCGGCGATATAAACAGCGTCGGCACCTCGACCCAGCTGATAGCCTCCGCCGGGCCCACGAATGCTTGAGACCAGCGTTTTTCTACGGAGCCTTGAAAACAACTGCTCTAGGTAAGACAGGGATATTCCCTGGCGCTCGGAAATGTCAGCCAGGCTAACAGGGCCCTGATCGCCGTGCAGCGCCAGATCAAGCATCGCAGTCACCGCATAGCGGCCTTTGGTGGTCAATCTCATACAGTCAGCACCGATCAGGGTTTTATCGCAGAATTACTTGATGAGTATGAATTGACCAAGTATTTCAGTCAAGTATTCAGCGTTGCGGCGGCTCGTCCTCCCGCACGCAGTCGAAATCCTCTTCCTTGAGCGGTGGTAAAGCGCCATTCTGATACTCACTGCTCACCTTTCTGAGCGCCTTGCACATGTTCTCGATGCGATCATCGACCACATGCATGTGATCCAGCAGGCTTCGCATGGCCCTGGCGACGGGATCCGGCATTTCTTCGGTGACACCATAGGCGTCAAAGCCCATGCG
Source organism: Marinobacter sp. CHS3-4 (assembly GCF_030053415.1). GTDB lineage: Bacteria > Pseudomonadota > Gammaproteobacteria > Pseudomonadales > Oleiphilaceae > Marinobacter. The sequence goes on along the minus strand of NZ_JASGBJ010000002.1, from coordinate 50,965 downwards.
CTCTTCCATTTCCTTCCTGCGCTGTTCGTCTTCACCCTTGCGCTTGGCGACGACACGGCCCGGGATACCAACGACCGTTGCCCCTTCGGGAACCGCTTTGGTGACCACTGAATTGGATCCAATTTTTGCACCAGCACCTACTTCAAATGGCCCCAGAATTTTGGCACCGGCGCCAACAACGACCCCATTTCCCAATGTGGGATGACGTTTGCCTTTATTCCAGCTGGTACCTCCAAGAGTAACGCCCTGATAAAGGGTGACATCGTCACCAATGACCGTCGTCTCACCAATGACGACACCCATGCCATGGTCAATAAAAAACCTTCGGCCAATGGTCGCTCCGGGATGGATTTCGATGCCAGTCACCCATCGAGCCAGGGTCGAGAAAGTACGGGCCAGCCACTTGAGCCCCAGATTCCAGAGCCAATGGGCAAATCGATGGCAAAGAAGCGCATGAAGGCCGGGATAGTTGGTCAAAACCTCGAACGTATTCCTGGCCGCCGGATCACGGTGAAACACACTCCCGATGTCTTCCCTCAAACGCTTAAACATAATGTCAGTCCTGCTCACTTTCAGTTGTATCGACCTTCTTGGTCGCATTCGTCGTGCCGGCTGATTTCTGCACTGCCGTCAGAATACCCCTGAGTATATTTATTTCCATCTGGTCCAGCTGGGCCCGCTGAAACAGCCGGCGCAATCGTGTCATCAACTGGCGCGGGTTATCCCTGCGGTGAAAATCCACATCCACCAGTACGTCTTCAAGATGACTGAAAAAACCTTCAACATCCTGCACGGGCGCAGGCGGTACGTCCCAGCCAGGGTCGCCTGGCGCCACCATCGGTTTCAGATAGGGGCTCGCTTCTACACCGTCAATGCCTCTGAGGAAGTGCATCCGCAACTCGTAACAAACAACCTGCACAGCCATGGCCAGATTCAAAGAGCTGTAATCCGGGTTCGACGGGATATGGATATGAAAGTGGCAGCGCTGAAGTTCCTCATTGCTCAAACCATGATTCTCGCGACCAAAGACCAACGCTACCGGCCCCGCCTGAGCGTGTTCGGCGGCTTTCGCCGCAGCATCCGGCGGTGCGATGACCGGCCAAGGCACTTTTCGCCCGCGAGCACTGGTACCCATAACGCACACACAATCTGAAATTGCCTCATCCAGGCTGGAAACGACGTGCGCATTGTCCAGCACATCAGATGCGCCGGAAGAACGGGCATACGAAGCCTCGTCCGGGAAAGACACCGGGTTCACCAGGTACAGATTACCCAGCCCCATGTTTTTCATGCCACGAGCAACCGCGCCAATATTACCGGAATGGGAGGTTTCCACGAGAACGATACGAATGTTCTCCCCGAATCCGCCACCTTCTTCCTGTGGCATTGCCGATTTATGCATGACGCCCGAGTCTCTGTTAATCAGTTAAAGAAACAAATCATACCAGATTTGAAACCTGGTCTGTCCCGCGGATTACCCCTAGCTGCGGGATATCGGTGTTAACGCTCATGCTAAAAACACACATGCCGTTTCAGTTTTTGTTATGCTATGCGCCCTTCATACACCTGGGAAATGATCACTCAGATGCAACCAGCGATTAAAATGGCCCTGCGAGTCGCAAGACAGGGCTCCGATTACCTCAAAGCGCATTTTGAACGCCAGGAACCGAATGGCGACAAAGAAGATCGAGCAAAACAACTCGAGCGCGTCGAGCAGTCCATCTATGGCAACTTCCAGGAACAGCTGGAAAAAGCCTACAAGGACCATTCCATTGCCGAGCTGAACCAGGCAGAGGCAGGTGACAGCGATAAAAGCTGGCACATTTTTCCGGTTCTGGGTCGCGAAAATTTCCTCCGGGGCATACCGGATTTCGCACTGGCGCTGCTTCAAAAGCGCAATAACCGCACAGAAAACCTGTTGCTGATCAATCCGATTACCGGTGAGGAATACTCGGCCAGTCGAGGCCACGGCGCTGCGCTGAACAGCCGTCGTGTGCGCACCAGTGAGGTCAAACATGGCTCACAGGCGGCGATTGTCAGCAATCTGTTGGATCAGACCCGCAATGGCGACGATGCCTTGATGTGGGGTGAAATGGCATCACACCTGGCAAAGGACAGCGGCCTGTTCCGCACCGCTGGATGCGTTGCTCTGGACATTGCCAGGGTTGCATCTGGCCACCTGGATGCGGCCGTCATTTTCAAGCCAGAGCCTGTTGATCTGGCCATCGGCGTCACCCTGGCACTGGAGTCCGGCGCACTGACCGGCGATTTCTCTGGCAACCCCTCCACCGAAAAAGCCAAGCAGCTGGTGGTTGCCAACCCGAAATTATTTAAAGAAGTACTGAAAACGCTCCACCCGTTTCGCGGTCGCCTCCCTCGCTAGAGCGCTTTCTCATTCAGCATAAAAAAAGCCGCTATCTGATCGGATAGCGGCTTTTTCGTGTCTGCTCCGGATTTACATCCGGTTGAGCCATTCCGGGGGCTCTTCGGTTTCCTCTTCGCTGCCGGCCAACCCTTCTTTGGGCGGCACGATCAGATCTTCCCGATCAACACCCAGAATAACGAGCAGGTTCGCTGACACGTAGATGGATGAGTAGGTACCAACAACCACGCCAATGATCAATGCAATGGCGAAGTTATTGATGGCCTCGCCACCCAGCAGAAACAAAGCCACCAGTACTACCAGCGTGGTGCCAGACGTATTGATAGTTCGGCTGATGGTCTGGTGAATCGACTCGTTGATCACGTGTTCCGAATCGCCCTCGCGCATCTTGCGAAAGTTCTCCCGAATACGATCCGCAACAACAATGGTGTCGTTCAGCGAGTAACCAATAACGGCCAGCAGCGCTGCCAGTACACTGAGATCAAAGGTCCATTGGAATAGCGCAAAGACGCCCAGAACAATAATGACGTCGTGGGCCAATGGCACCACTGAGGCAATACCAAACTTGAACTGGAAGCGCATGCCGACGTAGATCAGCACCACGGCCAGCGCGATCAGTAGCCCCAGGCCGCTGTCCTCTTTCAGCTCGTCCCCAACCTGGGAACCAACGAATTCAGAACTGACCAATTGCAGCTCGTCGCCGCCCGCAGACAGCACCTCTGTTATCTGCAGTGCCAGCTCGTCGTTGCTGGATTCTGCCATTCGAACAAGCACCGTGGTGTCGGCGCCAAAGTTTTGAACGACAAACTGATCGTATCCGGCATCAGCGAGAGCGGTTCGGATCTCGTCCAGCTCCGGCGCCTGCTGGTATTCCAGCTCTACCGAGGTGCCACCGGTGAAATCAAGACCGAAATTCAGGCCGCGCACAGCCAGAAGCCCGATGGAGATGACGATCAACGCAATGGACAGAACGGAAGCAATTTTCCGAAAGCCCATGAAATCAATGGGTTTCTTGGCAACTTCAGACATTGGCTTGCTTCCCTCCGATCGAGAGCTTTTTGATGGTACGGCCGCCATACACGAGATTGACAATACCTCGGCTGACCATCAACCCGGAGAACATCGATGTCAAAATACCGATGGACAGGGTAACCGCAAAACCTTTCACCGGGCCGGATCCCATCGCAAACAGGATGATGGCAACCAGCAAGGTTGTGATGTTGGCATCAAGAATGGATACGAATGCGCGTGAGTAGCCGGCGTTAATCGCAGATTGTGGCGGCACACCCGTCTTCAGTTCTTCCTTTATACGCTCGAATATCAATACATTGGCGTCTACCGCCATACCGACCGTCAATACGATACCGGCGATGCCCGGAAGCGTAAGCGTTGCCGACAGTATCGACATGCACGCGATCAGAAGCATCAGGTTCAGGGTCAGGGTGGCATTGGCAATCAGACCAAAGCCCCGATAGTAGAAGACCATGTACACCAGCACCAGAATAAAGCCGAGCATCACCGACATCATGCCGGCATCGATGTTCTTCTGCCCCAGGCTAGGCCCGATGGTACGTTCCTGCACAAAATACATGGGCGCTGCGAGCGAACCTGCCCTCAGCAACAGCGCAAGCTCCGAGGCCTCAGGAATCGAGTCAAGCCCGGTAATCCGGAAGCTTGCACCCAACGCTGACTGGATGGTTGCAAGGCTGATAATCCCTTTTTCCACAACGCGCTCTTCGACGATCTTGGGCTCGCCATCGACCATTACCTCTTCAGTCTCGGTCCGGTATTCGATGAACAGAACCGCCATACGACGGCCAATGGCATTGCGGGTGGCCCGGTTCATCAGGTCACCGCCCACCGAATCCATGGTGATATTGACCTGAGGCTGGCCGTTTTCATCAAACGCCTGCTGGGCGTTGGAGACGTTGTCGCCCGTCACAATGACTTCCCGAAGCAAACGAGCCGTCCGGTTGGGATTGTCCCGGAACGGGAAGGTTTCCACGTCCGCAGAAGCCGCATCCTGTGGCGCCTCCAGACGGAACTCAAGATTCGCGGTAGCACCGAGAACCCGCTTGGCGGCAGCTGTGTCCTGCACACCCGGAAGCTCTACGATAATGCGATCGGCACCCTGGCGCTGCACCAAAGGTTCGGCCACGCCGAGTTCGTTCACACGGTTACGGATGGTTGTCAGATTCTGTTGGAGCGCGTAGTCCTGAATGGACTGTATTTCCGGTTCTGACATGGTCAGCACCAGCTGGAAAACGCCCTCTTCCGGCTCTTCGTTACGGATCTGAAACTGGTTGTATTGTCCGCGAATCAGGGTTTCGGCTTCTGACCGGGACTCTTCATCGCGAAAGGTCAGCGCAATCGAACGGTCACCGGCAACGTCGCCACCACGGTAGCGAATTCGCTCATCACGGAGCTCGCGCTTGATCTGGCCCGACATGGCTTCGAGCCGCTGATCAACCGCCGTTTCCATATCCACTTCAAGCAGGAAATGTACGCCACCACGCAGATCAAGACCCAGCTTCATCGGCCCGGCGCCTACCGAGCGCAGCCAATCAGGGGTCGACGCTGCCATATTCAGTGCCACCAGATAGTCACGGCCCAATGCCTCCTGAACCGCAGGGCGGGCCTTCAACTGGTCTTCAGCGCTGTTAAGCCGAATCAGAGCGTCACGCTCTTGCAGCTCCGAATCCTTGACCTCAATTCCCTGCGCCTCAAGGGCACCGAGTGCGCGGTCAAGTATGCGCTGATCTACCTGTGTGCTGCTTCGGGCACCGGTGATCTGAACAGCAAAATCATCAGGAAAAAGGTTCGGTAAGGCGTAAACAAATCCGATCAGCAGTGCGAACACGATGACCAGATTCTTCCAAAGTGGATACTTGTTCAGCATGGGGTTCCTTTAAAGCCGACCGGGAGGCCGGCTGTCTTTCTCAACTTGGCGAAGAAGCGTCTGTCCGCCTGTGCGGAATCAGATGTCTTTGAGAGTGCCTTTTGGCAGCGCAGCGGCAACCGCGACCTTCTGGACCTTCACTTCAACGTTGTCGGAGATTTCCAGAACGATGAAATCATCGGCCACTTTGGTGATCTTGCCAGCAACGCCACCAGAGGTAACCACTTCATCACCTTTATTGAGACCTTCCATCAGCGCTTTGTGCTCTTTGGTGCGCTTTGACTGTGGACGCCAGATCAGGAAATAGAAAATCAGGATAAAGCCAGCAAAGAAGATGATCTGGCCCATGGCGCCCATACCCTGTTCAGCAGGGGCCTGCGCCAATGCAAGTGCCGGCATGGTGGCAAGAATAGCGGCTACAAGCAGCTTGATAGATTTCATGTACAAAACTCCGTCTGTCGTCATTCGGTTAGAAGTTCGGCTAGCACGATCACCAGCGGGCGACACTCGTTAATCCGCAAGTGGCGGTACGGTTTCACCCCGGCGCGCGTAGAAGTCGCTGATAAAGTCCGACAATGTACCTGCTTCAATGGCCCCACGCAATCCAGCCATGATGTTCTGGTAGTAGCGCAGGTTGTGAATAGTGTTTAATTGTGCACCCAGCATTTCGCCACACTTATCAAGATGATGCAGATAACTTCTAGAAAAGTTCTCGCATGTGTAGCAATCACATTGATCGTCCAGAGGCTGCGTATCGTGACGATGACGCGCATTCCGGATTTTCACGATGCCGGTAGAGGTAAACAGATATCCGTTGCGCGCGTTCCGGGTTGGCATCACACAATCAAACATATCAACCCCACGACGCACCGCTTCAACGATGTCCTCTGGGCGCCCCACTCCCATCAGGTACCGGGGTTTGTCTTCCGGCATTCTGGGCGGCAGGTGATCCAGAATCCGAATCATGTCTTCCTTGGGTTCACCGACGGACAACCCACCAATGGCGTATCCATCAAACCCGATGTCGGTCAGCCCCTGTAACGACCTGTCTCGCAGGCTTTCGTACATCCCGCCCTGAACGATGCCAAACAATGCGGCCGGGTTCCCTTCATGGGCATCTTTGCTGCGCTGAGCCCAGCGCAAAGACATTTCCATCGACTCTCGTGCTTGAGTTTCGGTAGCAGGATACGGGGTACATTCGTCAAAAATCATGACGATGTCGGAACCAAGATCTCTTTGGACCTGCATGGCGATTTCCGGAGACAGCTCCACTGGCGACCCATCAACCGGCGAACGGAAAGTAACGCCCTGCTCTGTGATTTTTCGCATTTCCCCGAGGCTGAACACCTGAAAGCCGCCGGAATCCGTCAGAATTGGCCCCTGCCATTGCGTGAAGTCGTGTAGGTCACCATGGGCTTTCACCACTTCTGTCCCCGGCCGCAGCATCAGGTGAAAGGTATTACCCAGGATGATCTGTGCACCAATGGCCTCGATGTCTCTGGGCAACATACCCTTGACCGTACCGTAGGTACCGACCGGCATAAACGCCGGCGTTTCGACCGTCCCGCGCGGGAAGTTGAGCCGACCACGGCGAGCACGGCCGTCTTCGCCCAGCTTCTCGAACGACATAAAGCAGGATGCACTCATGAAGAAACTCCCTGGTCACTTGAGGCGTATTCGGCCGCAAGACTGGACTGTTGCCCGGTGATAAACATGGCGTCGCCATAACTGAAAAACCGGTATCGTTGGTCTACCGCTGCCTGGTACGCATTCATGATGTGTTGATGCCCGGCGAACGCGCTGACTAGCATAATCAGCGTAGATTCCGGCAAATGAAAGTTGGTGACCATGGCATCAACGGTCTGAAACCGATAGCCGGGGTGGATGAAAATGTCGGTCTCATCCTCAAAAGGTCGAAGCTCTCCGTTCTGACTTGCAGATTCGAGGGAGCGTACCGAGGTGGTTCCAACGGCGACCACTCTTCCCCCACGCTCACGGGCAGAGCGAACCGCTGCAACCGCCTGTTCTGGAACTCGCACGACTTCACTGTGCATAACGTGGTCTTCGATGGCATCAACGCGCACAGGCTGAAAGGTACCTGCGCCCACGTGAAGGGTGACAAAGGTGTGCTCAACACCACGCTGCGCCAACTGTCTCAGAATTTCGTCGTCAAAATGCAAACCGGCAGTTGGGGCTGCCACGGCGCCTGCTTCTCTTGCGTAGACGGTCTGATACCGCTCGCGATCGGTGGACTCATCGGGGCGATCCACGTAGGGCGGCAAAGGCATGTGGCCAATACGTTCCAGAAGCGACAGCAGTGTTTCCTCGCCATCAGAGCGAAGATGAAACAACGCACCCTCGCGGCCTTCCATGGTCAGGCGCGAGCCGTCTTCCAGAATTACAAGCTGGCCGGGTTTCAGCGCTTTGGACGCTTTCACATGTGCCAGCATGTCCTGGTCGCCCAACAGCCTCTCCATCAATATTTCGACCTGGCCACCGGTTTCTTTCTTTGCGAACAGTCTGGCTGGAATCACCCGGGTATCATTAAAAACCAGAAGATCACCGGGATTCAGAAGATCAACCACATCCCTGAAATGACGATGCTCGATTGCGCCGGTAGCGCCATCCAATGTCAGTAAGCGGGAACCACTGCGTTGCTCGAGTGGGTATCTGGCGATGAGTTCATCAGGAAGATCGAAATGGAAGTCTGAGACGTTCATTGGCAGGTTTCTGGTACGCCGTCGGAAAGACGCTCGCCTTAAATGGTAGCGGTGGGCGGACTCGAACCGCCACGCCCGTGAAGGCAACGGATTTTGAATCCGTCGTGTCTACCAATTTCACCACACCGCCACTTGGAACGTCTTCAGCTTTTGAAGAGCCTTCAACGATGAGCGAGTCACCGTTCAAGAAGTGGTGGCGATTATACTGACGTCGCGTACGAAAGCAACGGGATCATCCACCAACATACCCTCAAATAATCGTTATAACCGGTCAAACAGGGAAAGCCGCGATACCTGCGCAAACGATTGCTGGGCCGCCTGCAGCACGAAACTCTGGAAACTCAGGTTACTGATCGCTTCAGAATAATCCACGTCTCGCAATTCGGAGCGGATTTCTTCGCTGTAAACTGAAGAATCCTCGAGAAACTGCTTTGTAGACTCCACTGCGTTCAGGCGCCCACCCAGTTCAGTCTGGGTCAGCACAATACTTTCCTGGGCGTTGTCCAGGTTATTCAGGCTATTGGCGATCAGGTCGTTGTATTGGGCCATCCCTGCCGGGTTGCCCTTGTCGATGTTATCCAGACCGTCGATCAGGTTTTCGATAGTGCTGAAGACCGATTGTTTCTCTCCGGCCCGTATCGAAAACTGATCACCGTTGCCAGCATCGGTAATGGTTGCCCTGACACCCGCAATCTCAAAAGGCTCGCCGCTGGTGTATGCGATGGGCGGTGCGGTCAGAACCGCTCCAGTACGGCTATTGGTCGCGGTCAGTGTGCCTGCCCCCGTGTCCACGGTAATCTCGATATCATCCGGAGAAACCGCCGAAAAGGCCGACTCGTCGATTACCTCAACACTATTGATACGCGCACCCGGCGCATTGCCGGGATCACTTTCTCCGAAGGTTGAAGCGCGAACGTCGGAATAGATGCCTTTGCCGTGGTCACTGATCGGCACACTGACGCCATCATCGATTTCCAGCGACCGCTGGCCTTCATCGCCCTGATACACCCAACTGCCGTTCGCATCCTGAACAAACGCCGGCTGCGCGCCCTGGAAACCACTGAAGATGTATTCACCCGATGCGTCTCGGGTATTGGCAATGTCCGCCAGCTGGCCCAACCTTTCCTTGATTTCGGCCGAGATCGACCTTCGGTCGTTGGCAGACAGTGAACCATTGCCAGCCTGAACCGTCAGTTCGCGAACTCTCTGAATAACGTCGATAGAACGATCCAGGGCGTTCTCTTCCTGCTCCAGCCTGTTCTCCGCCAGGTCCGTGTTGCGCTGATAGGTCTCGATACGCTGCAGCTCTTGATCCAGCTTCAGAATACGAGCCGCAGCAACCGGGTCGTCCGATGGACGATTGACCCGTTGGCCCGTGGAGATCTGCTCCTGGGTCTTGTTCAGATTGCTGTTAAGATCCTGAAGGCGGTTAATACCGCCCTGAAAAATCTGCTGCGATGATATTCTGATCATGTCAGATCACCTCTCCTGATACCCGGCGCGTTACCGGAACGTCTGTAGCAACGTATTGAACAGATCCTGCGCCACACTCATCACTTGGGCGGACGCGTTGTAAGCCGCCTGGTACTGAATCAACCGCCCCGCTTCCTCATCAAGGTTGACGCCAGACACCGACTCCCGCTGGTTCGTGGACTGCTCGAGCAGCGTCTGCCCCGAATCCTTATCGAGCTGGCTCTGACGGGTTTTCACTCCAATTTCTCCCACCAGACTGGCATAAGCTTCCGAAAAGCTCTGACTGCTACCGTCCAGAGTGTTCTTGGTGCCAAGCGCTGCCATCAATTCCGCATTCCGGTTATCTGAAATGCCATTGGTGTTGTATCCGATACTGAACGAATCACCCGGCCTGGGCGCTCCGGACACTTCAAACTGGAATCCGTAGTAATTGGCCGAACGGGGGTCTTCTGTAAACAGCTTGTTGGACACGCCGGGTTGGAACACATTAACCGGCGGAACTGCCGCCGCATCACCGGCCTGAAGTACCGTGCCGTTGCTGGCATTCACCACATCAAATACCAGCTGCCCGCCATCATCCCGGAACTGGATATCCAGCGGAGGAGACAATTGGCCTTGTTGCCTGAAATTCGGTAACAGTGCATTGGTGAACGGGTCTCTCACGTTCAGCATCGTGCCCTGGCTGATCACACCGTCTCCGCCGTTGGCGCTATTGGCTTCCGCCCTGACGGGGCTGGCAAAGGCAATGTCTTCCTCCCGATTCAACGCAAGCTCCAGACTTGCAGCAGCCTGGCGGGTCGGTTCTATCAGGAAGCTATCGCCGGCATTGAAGGTGCCGCCCTCGACGCGAATATTGAATCCGGGCATGGAGATTTCTGACTGAACCGGGTCCGGCAGGCGTCCCTGGTTCACGATTTCGCCCGTTGAACGGTCAACCAGCTCGAAGTCGCGCCCGTCGCCACCGAATCTGAGGGACCAGCTCCCACCCAGCAATTCGGAGCTATCGATGATTTCTACGGCCAGCTGGGCATTTCGAGGCGCCGCGTTGTTGGCGTTCGGTATTACCCGACCGCTCTGAGCCGCCTGGCTATTGATGTCTGTGAAGAACACACCACCCAGATCACCCTCCAGGTCCATACCGATTTCGTGTTGGTGGTTGACGGTATCCGCAAGTGCCAGGGCAATACGACCCAGTTCAGCCTCAGCCGGCCGAAGACCCTGCTCCGTAAAACGACGAAGACCCCCGAGCTTGCCGCCCACGATCTGCTCATCCACATTAAGTGTCCGGCCACCGCTGGTCAGCGTAAATTCCAGGTAGTTGGGATCTTCTGAATTGTCACGAACGCCCAGCGTTGCCGCCGTCGATTCAAGCACCAGAGACTGGCCATTCTGAAGGGAGACATTGACCTGACTGCCCTCGGTCTGTACCACACGAATGCTGACCAGTTCAGACAGCTGGCGCAGTTTCTCATCCCTCTGATCCAGCAAGGCATTTGGCTCACGGCCCTGTGCCAACCCCGGAGACTCCGCAATTGCCTTATTCAGTTCTGCAATGCTCTGTATTAACGCATTGGCATCCTCAACACCCTGCCGCATCTGAGTCTTGATGGACTCTCGCTGCTGGATAAACTCGGTGTTGAGGCCCTGAAACCGATTCACGATTTGCTGGGCTTCGCTGAGTACCAGTTGCCGCTGCGGCAGCGATGTTGGATCTTCAGCCGCATTCTGAAGGCTTGAGAAGAAATTATTCAGGGCATTACTCAACCCTGTGGCGTTGCCACCGAGGAGGTTGTCCAACCTCGACAGTTCCGAATTCAACGCATCCTGCTCGCCCACCAATGAGCTATCTTCCCTCACCTGCTGGGTCAGGAACTCATTGGCCAGACGACGGATATCCGTCACCTGAACGCCAGATCCAATGTACCCGGCACCGGTGTTACGACCCGGCTGGGTTTCAAACTGGACTTCCTGGCGACTGTAGCCGGGCGTGTTGGCATTGGTGATGTTATTGCCCGTGGTATTCAACGCCGATTGGTGACCAAGGATACCGGTCAGACCAATATTGATTAAGCCTGCCATATCTTACTCCTCAGCCCCGCCAGACAAGGTTGTCATTGAGCCAATATCAAGAACGTCGTTGTTCAGGATGCGGCGGATTTTCTCGCCATAGTTCGGATCGGTGGCATACCCGGCTTGTTGCAATCGGTCAGCGAAAACGTCCGGCTCATCTGCGGCCGCCAGCACATCACGGTACCGCGGGTTGGATTCGAGGAATTCCGCGTAGTCGCGGAAGCTGGCCTCGTAATCCGGGTAGGCACGGAAAGCTGCCCGCTCATTCATGGGCACGCCTTCCCGGAATTCCGTCGTTGCGATGTCCACAGAATGGCCGGACCAGCGATAATCAGCCTTGATACCAAACAGGTTGAAGCTGGGCTTACCGCCTTCGCCTTCGATCATGTGCTTGCCCCAACCCGTTTCGAGAGCTGCCTGAGCAATCATCACTTTTGGATCGATGCCGCTCGATTCGGAGGCCCTCTCCGCCAACGGCAGAAGGTGGCTGATGAATTCCTGCGGGCTCTGGAACTGCGACGGAAGGCTTTCAAGGGGCTTCGGCTGCTCTACCGGCTTCGACGATTTCATCACTTCGTCTACCTGCTTAACCTGCTCAGGCAGGCGCCTGGAAATGACCGGCAAACTGCGGTCGTAATCCGACAATCCCGACTTATGAGCGGCCAGTGGCTCGCCTTCCGGATCCATGCCGGGAATCTGACGGCTAAGCTGCCGTACCAGCGCTTCAGCCAGGCCTGTTCCCTGTTTCTGGGACAGAGTCAGCGACAGCTGCTTATCAAACATCTCCCGATAGAATTCAGACTGCTTGCTGTTGAGCATGTTGCCCTCGGCGAACACATCACCCGCCTTGCGCATGGACTTGACCATTTCCTGCAGAAACAGGCCTTCAAACTGCTTCGCCACTTCCCGCAAAGCGCCTTTTTCATCGGTGCGAGCGCGCGCCTTGAGGGCGTTCAGGCCCTCAAATTCGGTGTAAACCTGTGCTTGCTGAAGACTCACATCCTGCATCGCGACACCTAGATAACAATCAGCTCGGCGCGCAGCGCGCCGGCCTGTTTCAATGCTTCGAGAACCGCCATGACATCACCGGGGGCAGCGCCCACCTGATTCACTGCCTGGACAATCTGGTTCAGCGTCACCGCAGGACCAAACTGGAACATGCGAGCAGGATCTTCGGTGATGGCAATCTGGGTGTTGGGCTCAACGGCTGCTTCCGCATCGGTAAAGGGATTCGGCTGTTCCACGTCCGGGTTTTCCTGAATCGTGACCGTCAAATTGCCGTGGGTGACCGCCGCGGCACTCACCTGAACATTTTTGCCCACCACGATGGTGCCAGTGCGGCTGTTGATCACCACTTTGGCCGCCTCCTCGGCGGGATCCACCGTCATGTTTTCCAGAATCGACAGGAAGCTGACTCGCTGAGACGGATCCCGGGGCGCACGTACAGACACCGAGGTGGCGTCATGGGCGTAAGCCATGTCTGGCCCGAGAGCGCTGTTGATTGCTTCGACTACCCGGCGAGCCGTGGTGAAGTCCGGGCGCAGCAGGTTGAACGTAATGGTGTCCCCTTCAGAGAAAGGCGAGTTCACCTGACGCTCGATGGTTGCACCGTTGGGTATACGGCCGACGCTGGGAACATTAACGGTAATACGCGAACCATCCGAGCCCCCGGCACCAAATCCGCCAACCACCAGGTTCCCCTGGGCCATGGCATACACCTGATCGTCCGCGCCTTTTAACGGAGTCATCAGCAGGGTGCCACCGCGCAAGCTATCCGCATTGCCGATGGAAGACACCGTGATGTCCATTTCCTGGCCCGGTTTGGCGAACGGCGGCAGATTGGCCGTCACCGTCACCGCGGCCACATTGGCCAATCCGGGGTTCACGCCGGGCGGCAGGGTAATGCCGAACTGGTTCATCATGTTGCGGAACGTCTGATTGGTGAACGGTGCGGAATCGCCGGTACCGTCCAGGCCAACCACCAGGCCGTAACCCACCAATTGGTTGTTACGTACGCCCTTGATTCGAGCAAGGTCCTTCAAGCGGTCCGCCAGCACAGGAGCGGCGACAACCGACAACACCAGCAACGCAATCACTAGCCGAAGCGTTTTCATAGCGGGAACCACTCACTGTTGAAGAATCGGGCCAGCCAGCCCATCTGATTAGCCTGATCGAAATCCCCGGTGCCGCCATAAGCAATACGGGCATCGGCGATTCGGTTCGAGGCCACCACGTTGTCCGGGGAGATATCCTGGGGGCGTACCAGACCGGTCAGGCGTATGTACTCGTCGCCATTGGTCAAGGACAACCATTTTTCCCCGCGAATCCGCAGCACTCCGTTAGGCAGGACTTCCGTTACGGTGACTGTAATGCTGCCATTCAGGCTGTTGCTCTGGTCCGCTTCGGCAGAGCCCTCGAAGTCTCGCTCTGCGTCCACATTGGTGGCCAGATCAAAGCTCTTGTTCAGAATCTGAGGGCTCGGCATTGAGATTTCATTGTCTTTGGTAATGCTGCTCTCGGCGTTCTTGCTCGCCTGGGTGGATTCCTCAAGCGTGACGGTCAGAACATCACCCACGTTCAACGCGACGGTATCCCCATACAGGCTGTAATTGCGTGAGGACTGAAAAATGGCACCGGAATTGGGATCACGCTGCATCATGGTGTCAGGACGAACCGGCGCATAGGCCGGATCATCCGGAACAGGACGTTCACGGTTCAGCGCCGTGCAGCCCTGTAGCAGCACCAAACCGGCAACCAACGCCGATGTACCGATACGTGACAACCTGCTGTTTTGCTGATGTGAGCGTGACATAACCCTCTCCTGGCGTTCTCTATATCAACGATCAGAGTTAGCCGATGTTATTGGTGATGAACTGGAGCATCTGGTCCGTGGCAGACACCACTTTGGAGTTCATCTCGTAGGCACGCTGAGTGGTGATCATGTTGACCAGTTCCTCAACCACCTCCACGTTGGAAGACTCCACCATGCCCTGCTCCAGCGAGCCCAGGCCGGCCAGGCCAGGCTCACCTTCTGTCGGGTCACCACTGGCATTTGTCGCCTTGAACAGGTTGTTACCGATGGCCTGCAAGCCCTGCGGATTGATGAAATCCACCAGAGTAATTTGGCCCAGATTCTGGGGCGCCTGCTGATCATCAGTCACGGCCGTTACCGTGCCGTCTTTCCCGATCGTGATGTTGGTAGCGTTTTCCGGAACATTGATGTTCGGCTCCAGTGTGTAGCCATCGGGGTTCACAATGTCGCCATTGGAATTCAGCTGGAATTCGCCATCACGGGTGTAGGCAATCTGGCCATCAGGCAACAGGATCTGCATGAAACCGCGTCCGTTAACCGCCATATCCAGCGGTTGCTCTGTTACTTCCAGATTGCCCTGGGAAAACTGCTTTGCCGTTCCCACAACCCGCACACCCGTGCCCAGTTGCAGACCCGACGGTAGCTCGGAGTTCTGAGTATTCAGACCACCCGGCTGACGGTCGATCTGATACAACAGATCCTGAAACACCGCGCGATCACGCTTGAAGCCGGTGGTGTTCACGTTGGCCAGGTTGTTCGAGATCGTGGACATGTTGGTGTCCTGCGCGGCCAACCCGGTTTTACTGACCCATAATGCTGGATGCATGGTGCTTTCTCCTTGCCGGGGCGTTCTTATAGCGGCCAGAATTTGCCGCTTCAGCCCGCCCAAGGCCAATGTTCAGGGACTTTGTTAGAGGTTTTGCAACAGTCGTGCCGATGCCTCAGCATTCTCGTTCGCAGTGGTCATTACTTTGACCTGCATTTCGTATTGACGAGAGAGCTGAAGGTTGGAAATCATTTCTTCCACGGCGTTCACGTTCGAGCTTTCAAGAAAACCGGACGCCACTCGCTGAGTCGCGTCAAAAGGCTCTGGACCGTCGATAGCCTGATCTTCCTTGCGGCGGATAAACCCGTCTACGCCTTTCTCCAGAGCGTCTCGCGGCGGATTCACCAGTTTCAGTCGATCGACCTCCACCAGCTGATCCGGCGGGCCACCGACAGGGACAACGGAAATGGTTCCGTCAGAACCAACCTGAACGTTATCGAAGGGTGGAAGCGCCACCGGGCCACCGTTGCCCATGACCATTTCGCCACTGGACAGACGTACCAGGCCGTTGACATCAATCTGCAAGCTTCCTGAACGGGTAAAGACCTCTTCACCCTGCTGATTCTGAACCGCCAGCCAACCGTCACCGTCAACAGCAACGTCGAGTTTGCGGCCGGTGTCCATAAGCGCTCCGGCGGACAGATCGGTCCCGGGTCGCTCGGCCATGGCATAGGCTCGTGTGGGATGGTGCTCACCAAAAACCGGCATGCTGCGGGCCTGCGCGAAATCGCGCTTGAAACCGGTCGTGCTGACGTTGGCCAGATTGTTGGCGTGGGCGCGCTGCGAGAGCATGTTCTGCTTTGCGCCAGACATTCCAATAAATAGGGCTTTGTCCATGGGAAAACTCCTGCCGGAATTTTGACTGTTTTCAGTCGGTTTTCCGTATTGCTGCAGGAGTTATGCCATGTTGCCTATTTTCGGACTTTCTTTAAGGATTACCGAAGGTTGATGATGGTCTGGGTGACCGCATCAGAGGTTTCGATAGTTTTGGCGTTGGCCTGATAGTTCCGCTGGGCAATGATCAGGTTCACCAGCTCGGCAGACAGGTCCACGTTGGATTCCTCGACCGAACTCGCTTTGATCGCACCCAAAGTTCCGGTGTCCGGCGCGCCTATGATCGGTTGTCCCGAATCAAAGGTTTCCACCCAGGTGGTTTCACCCACGGGAGACAGCCCGTTCGTGTTACTAAACGATGCGAGAGCTACCTGGCCTAAGGATTGGGACTGGCCATTGGTATACCGGGCAAACAACACCCCTTCGTCTGATACATCCAGACCGGACAGCCGCCCGGTGGTGAAACCGTTCTGCTGTTGGTCGGTAACACCAAAATCACTGCCGTACTGCGTCGTTTCCGCCAGATTCAGCACGAATGCTGAAGTGGTCGGGGGTTCCGGGATGGGCGTGGTGATATTTGTTCCCGGTGCAGGCGGGCCGTCGGCGCCGTTAGGTGTGCCGTCGGCGGCCTTCGGCGTCCAGTCGTCCACAAGGATCTGCCCGTTGGGGTCACCATTAATGGATTGAAGGTTGCCGTCCTGATCGAACCGGGCCTGGTATGGGTTGGTTCCGGTACCGCCCACGAATTCGCCGTCAATCTGCAGATAGACAGACCACTCGCTCACACCGACGCCGTCACCGGGAGCTGGCTGCTTGACATAGAACTGAGTGATTTCATGGGAGTTACCCAGGCTGTCAAATATGGTCGTGGTGGTTGCGTGATTGTAGGTTCGTTGATCGTCCGGGGTGAACTGATTGGTGATATTGATCGAACGGGAGGTCCAGGACGCCGTCAGGTTCGTGCCGCCGCCTGTCGATGCAATATCGGTGATTTCCCGGTCAGCCTGGGGCCGCACGGTACCTACGGTTGTTTCCGGTGCCTGGGAAGGACCGTCACTGGAAAAACCGGCGGTAAGGTTGTTGCCCCGGTTATCGATCAGTCTTAGGTTGCCACCGACCAGGGACGCAGACACCGTTGGCGCCTGAGCCGCGTTGATCGCGGTCACCAGAGACGCAGCGTCCGTCACACTGACGGTATCAACCGGCACATTAACATTTCCCACTGACAGGTCGAAGGAGAAGTTGCCCGCCGCTATCGCGGCGTCGAGATCCGCTTCACTGATGCCTTCATACTGCGTGGTGGCAGACGCTGACAGACCGTCCGGGCCGTTCAGTACATCCACCACGTCCGCCGCCGAATAGTCCCCGACGTTGGTGGGATTGATGGTAGTGGTCACCACCGAACCGTCGTCATAGGTGATTTCGAAGGTTTCCTGCGGGAATCCGGTTGCCGGAGGAGCCACTGAGAAATCTCCCATATCGGCAACGCGCCGTTCCAGCACCGGCTCGCGCGAGTCCAGGTTCAGGTCCGACTGCAATTCGGTGGTGCGGCGTGGTGCCAGATTGCCGGATTCGATCTGCAAATCCCCACGAATGCCCGACAGGTTGCCGTCGTCGTCCGCGATAAAGCCCTGCACGCGCATGCCCTGATTGTTGGTAATAAAGCCGTCTTTATCGACACCGAACTGACCAGCGCGGGAATAACGGATTTCACCACCGTTATTCAGGACGAAGAAACCGTCGCCATTGATGGCAAGGTCCAGGCCGTTGTCGGTAAAGCTGATATTACCCTGGCCGAACGACTGCTTGACGTCCTGCACCCGAACGCCATCACCGACGGTGTTGCTGCCACCGCTGAGAAAACCGCTGGCATATAGGTCCCCAAACTCCGCCCTGCTGCCTTTGAAACCCACCGTGCTGGCATTGGCAATGTTGTTACCGGTCACGTCCAGGTCAACCTGCGATGCCCTTAATCCACTGAGACCCGTGTTAAAAGCCATACTTCTACCCCTTGCTGTGTTCCGGTCTTAATTGATCTGCTGAACGTCTGACAATGCGATGGAGCCCATGCCAGCCAGGTTCAGAGTGACGCTGCCGCCCTGGCCGAGGGAAACGCTATCCACGTTTGCACTGACCATGGTGCCCAGCTGTTGTTGTCCTTCCGGGTATGATGCCTCTGCGACTACCTTGTATCGGCCCGGTGGCAAAGAATTGCCGTTTCCATCCTTGCCATCCCAGTTAAAGCCGGTTACGCCCGGCTGCTGAGACCCAAGGTCCATTTGCCTGACCCGCTCACCGGACTCGTTTTCGATAGACACTCTCAGCCCTGACGTGGTGGCCGGTACTTCAATGTTGCCGGAGATTTCGCCGTCAGCCCCCAGGACGCCATAATTGGAGGGTGCCAGAACGGTACGACCCACCATGGCGGAAGCCTGCAAGGCCTGGGTCGAGCGGAACTGGCTGACCACGTCATCAACGCTGCCAGAAAGGCTCTGCATCTCTTCCAGTGAGCTGAATTGCGCAAGCTGGGATATAAATTCCCCATTGTCCTGAGGTTCCAGCGGGTTCTGGTTTTTAAGCTGCGCCAGCATCAACTCCATGAACTCGTTCTTGCCGAGCTCATCGCCACTGCCGGTCTTCTCCTGCTCCAACCGATACTGGCTCAGCACATCCTGGACGTTTGTCGGGTTAACAACACTCATAAGGATTCCCTCACTCGATTACTGCTGACCCAGGGTCAGGATGCGCTGCATCATGGACTTGGCGCTGTTCATAATGTCGACATTCATCTGAAAACTTCTGGAGGACGACATCATGTCTGCCATCTCTTCCACAACGTTGACGTTCGGGTAAAACACGTAGCCGTCTTCGTTGGCAGCGGGATGGTCAGGCTCGTAGCGCATCTGAAGCTCCGCATCACTTTCAACCACACCTTCAACTCTGACACCTGCGCCCGGCCCCTGATCACTTGGCAATGCCAAGCCCTGCTGCGAGGGATTCAACATGGACTGCTGAATGGCCGCAAAAACCGGCTTACGCGCCCGGTAGGTCTGGTCAATGCTGGAACTGGCGGTTTCCGCATTGGCGATGTTTGACGCCGTGGTATTCAGACGCAGCGACTGCGCTGTCATACCGGATCCTGCGATGTCGAAAATGCTTCCCAGAGACATATTCCTGCTCCCCTATTCGTTAGATCGCGGCCCGGTTACTGACCGGAAAGCGCCTTTTTGATGCCGGTAATCTTGCCGTTCAGAAACTGAAAACTGGCTTGATAATCCATCGCGTTACGCATAAATCTGGTTTGTTCCTGCTGGGCATCCACCGTGTTGCCGTCCACCGACGGCTGATGCGGAACCCGATACATCAGTTCACCGTTTGGTCCCGACGCTGAGGTGTCCATGTGGTTCTCATGGGTTCTGTTCATGCCCAGACCGGTCATGTCCTGCTTGGCTTTTTCCATCATCGCGCCGAAATCAACGTCTCGGGCTTTGTATCCCGGTGTGTCGGCATTCGCCAGATTATTGGCCAACACTTCTGCACGTTTTACACGGGCTTCGAGGGCCTGTTGATGAATCCCCAATGCATTGTCGAGGGATAGAGCCATAACGCCTCCAGAATCTTGGCTTACCGGTCAGTCTGTTTTGCCGGTTCTTCGCTTTGATAGGGTCAAAGCAATCGGAATGCCAGTTTGGAGAAGTTACGCTGAAATGGGCGTGGGGAGCGGGTTTGGCCGATTTGCGACCAGCAGGGGCAATGGCGATGCGGCAAGAGATTTCCCCTTGCCGCCATGGGGCAATGAGATCGCACCGATCAGACGGGCCACCTGCTCACATACGAATCTTTATCCGGGCGAGGTACTGCCGGTTTCTCGCTGGCGACGGAACCGACATAAAGAAAGCCGGTGATCAACTCGTTGTCTTGAAGGCCAAGTCCCCTGGCAACCGACTCGTTGTGGGCCATGGCACCTGTTCGCCACATACCACCATAACCGGCAGACTGGAGTGCCATCAGCAAGTAACCCATGCCGACCGCAGCAGACATTGTCTGCTCCAGTTCTGGCACTTTCGGGTGAGACTGGTGGCAGGCAATGCCCACAATGACCATCGGCGCTCTTTGCGGCGCTCGACGAAGCTTTTCTACTTCCTGCTCTGTGGCAGCGTCACTGCAAGATGAAACAAACAACTCGCCCAGTCTTTCGAGGCCGCCCCCTTCTATGACCAGATAACGCCAGGGCCTCAGCAAGGCATGGTCTGGCGCTCTTGCTGCACAGGCAAAGGCCTTGTCCAGTGTCTCCGGATCCGGTGCGGGCGCTTGCAGGCGCGGCTCCGAAGAACGATTCAAAAGTGCGTCAATGACGTTTGTCATACTGCCTCATCGGTCAATAACTGTTTCCAATGAAACCTGAATAGCCAAAGAGGCCAACCGGTTCTTGAAACCAATTGTGTGAATTGTGACACACACGGTTTGCTGTTAGTCTTTGGTCGTAATTATTACCAACAATAAACGTGTACCGCTGATGCCAATAAGCCGACAACAGCTCTTTCGGGAGTCTACCAGAGTCAATGGCTGCTTTCCCGGCGAGCCTATCGAAGCAATCAGTCGCAGCGTGCTGCGGTCCGCATCAGATTCTGAATGATGAACGCACCTGTTGATTTAAGGAACTCGGCCTCGCCTAACAAGAGCGCCTCCAGCAAAAGTGCTGTTCTGGACTCCCAGAACAATCCGGTGGCTATTCCGCCGATGCCGGATTATAGCGGGCGTATTCTTGCCTACACCGCCACAGGCAGTGTCATCGCCTCGGGTCTTGCTCAGGATTTGTTTCCCACCTGGATGACCTGGACGCTCGTGGCCGCCATTCTCTGGCCGCACATTGCCCATCAGCTTACTCGTCGCACCTTCCTCCGTAATTCCCCGCGCGTTCGTCAGAAAATGCTGCTGGTCGATTGCGCCATTGGAGGCGGGTTTATCGGAACGATTGGCCTGGTCGTTATTCCTTCAGTTTCCGTTTTGCTGATGCTGATGTTCAGCTGCCTGATCATAGGCGGTGTCAGACAGTGGTTTTTCGGCACGCTGATTACCGGTGCATCCATCGGCGCAGCGATTTCCGTTGTTGGCCTGGCTCCGTCTCCTTATTCGCCACTCGCCACCAGTGTGGTCTCGATCCTGGCGACCGGCTGCTACATCTGTGTGACCGCCTTCTATTCCCATCAGCAGGCGCGAGCCCTCATGATGGCGAAGACCCAGATTCAGAACCAGCGTGAGCAATCCATTGCACTCTCTCACAAGCTTTCCAAATATTTGTCGCCACAGGTCTGGCAGTCGATCTTCACCGGCGAACGGGACGTACGTCTCGAAACCCAGCGCAAAAAGCTCGCGGTTTTCTTCTCCGATATAAAGGGCTTTACCGAGCTGTCTGAAGAAATGGAGCCCGAGGCCCTGACAGAGCTGCTCAACCATTACTTCAATGAGATGTCTGAAGTGGCCCTGAAATACGGCGGCACCATCGACAAGTTCGTTGGCGATTCCATCATGATTTTCTTCGGTGATCCCACCAGTCAGGGCCAGAAGCAGGATGCCCTGTCGTGTGTATCGATGGCCATAGACATGAGAAAGCACATGAAGATCATGCGCCAGAAGTGGCGTAGCCAGGGCATCAAAACGCCCCTGGAAATCCGCATGGGCATCAGCACCGGTTACACCACCGTGGGGAACTTCGGCGCTGAGAACCGCATGGATTACACCATCATCGGTAAAGAGGTGAACCTGGCCAGCCGGCTTGAGTCCCTGGCCGAGCCTGGCGAGATCCTGATTTCCTACGAAACCTTCTCGTTGATCAAAGACCGGATCATGTGCCGGGACAAAGGTGAAATTACCGTGAAAGGCTTTGGACGGCCGGTACCGATCTACGAAGTGGTCGATTTCCGCCGGGACATGGGGCCACACCGAAGCTTCATGGAGCATGAACACAGCGGCTTTGCCATGTACCTGGATTCCGACAAGATCACCGAGAAAGAACGCGAGTCCATTCTTTCCGCCCTTGAAGACGCCGCAGACCGGCTGAGGCGCGAAGAATAATCTACTGCCGTATTAGCCGGGGGCCCAGGCTGGCATCCGGTTGCGTGCTTCTCAACGGATTGATATCCAGCCCACCGCGACGCGTGTAACGCGCACAGATTGTCAGCGCCTCCGGCGCACAACGTGCCATCAGATCGGTAAACATTGTTTCCACACAGTGCTCGTGGAAATCCTGAGTCTGCCGAAACCCGACCACATATTTCAGTAGTGACGCCCGATCAATTGCCGCTCCGGTATATTCGATTAAAACGGACGCCCAATCGGGCTGCCCGGTCACGGGACAGTTGCTCTTCAACAAGTGGGAACAGAGACGCTCGGAGATCTGACGATCGGCATCGGCACGCAACACTTCGGGCTGATAGTGGTACTCAACGCCCTCGACGGGCTCATCGTCAATCAGCACGAAGCCATCCGGCCTACCGGCAAGACGGCCGCTGTCGTCTACGGAATGCAAAGTGACGGACACCGCCCCGCCACTGACACTGGACAGGTCCTGCTCGATGACCTCCCTGACCCGGTCAGGAGAAGAAAACACCGCCTGGTTCAGTGAATTGAGGTACAGCTTCATCGACTTGGATTCGACGATGGAAGGCGAGGCGCAGGGAACCGAGATCTCCGCCCAGGCCACTGCCGGCACCCCACTCGGTCGCAGCCACGAAATCTCCCAACCTTGCCACAGGTCTTCACCAAACCAGGGCCAACGGCCATCCTCGAGCCCGATACGGCGCCGATTCACGTCACGAGCAACGGGAAATAGTAGCGTTGGATCGTAGCTGTCCGGGTATTCACTGGACTTGCCCAGCGGTGCATCGATAAGTGACATAGCCAAACCTTTTAAAGACAGCGTTAGCTGCGAATGCCCTTGCCTCTGTTCAGCATACGCAAGGCCACCGCCGAAAGGAGCGTAATAAACACCAGAATCATCCCGAGAGCAATAAAGGGGTTTACATCCGATACACCAAGAATGCCAAAGCGGAACGCATTGATCATATAAAGAATGGGATTGATCATTGAGACGCCCTGCCAAAAGGCCGGCAACAGATCGATTGAATAGAACACGCCCCCCAAATAGGTCAGCGGCGTCAGCACAAACGTGGGCACAATTGAAATGTCGTCAAATTTGGTGGCCAACATGGCATTGATGAAACCACCAACGGCAAACAGCGCCGACGTGAGAAAGACCGTCAGGATCACCATCGGAAGGTTGTGAATCGACAATCGGGTGAAGGCCAGCGATAACAGGGTGACGATCAGCCCGATCCCCAGACCTCGCGCCATGCCGCCGGCCACGTACCCGGAAAGAATAATCCAGTTTGGCACCGGGGACACCAGCAATTCTTCGATACTTCGCTGGAATTTCATCGAAAAGAACGAAGACACCACGTTGGCGTATGAGCTGGTAATCACCGACATCATGATCAATCCAGGCACGATGAAGGCCATATAATCGAAGCCACCCATACTGCCAATACGAGACCCAATCAGATTGCCGAAGATAATGAAATAGAGCGTCATGGTGACGGCCGGTGGGAGCAGTGTCTGCGGCCAGATCCGCATGAAGCGTCGCACTTCGCGGACCACAATCGTATTGAACGCGGTCATCATGGCATCGGTTCTCATGCCGCGCCCTCCTGACTTACCCGGGTTTGTTCCGCGTTCTCTTCGACCATACGGATAAACAACTCCTCCAGGCGGTTCGCTTTGGTTCTCATGCTGACGACGCGAATGCCTTTTGCTTCAAGTTCAATGAACATGCCGTTCAGGCTGTGCCCTTTCTGTACTTCGACCAACAACGCACCTTCATCGTCCAGCCGACAATCGAAATTCTTCAGTTCTGGAACCGCTTCCAGTGGCTTGTCAGTGTCCAGCACAAAGGTCTCAACGCTCAGCTGCTGCAGCAGATCCCGTTTGCTGGTGTGCTTCAGGATCTTGCCGTGATCGATGATGGCAATGTTTCTGCAAAGCGCCTCGGCCTCTTCCAGATAATGGGTAGTGAGGATAATGGTGGTGCCCTGGCGGTTCATCTCCTCAAGAAAGGCCCACATGGAGCGCCGCAGCTCGATGTCCACGCCGGCGGTCGGCTCGTCCAGTATCAGCAGTTTTGGTTCATGAACCAGCGCACGGGCGATCATCAGCCGACGTTTCATGCCGCCTGAGAGCATGCGGGCGGGAGTGTTACGCTTATCCCATAAGCCCAGCTGCTTGAGGTATTTCTCAGCCGATACTGCGGCTTTGCGAAGTGGTATTCCGTAGTAACCAGCTTGAGTGGTGACGATGTCGTAAACCTTCTCAAACTGATTGAAATTGAACTCCTGGGGAACCACGCCCAAATTGAGCTTGGCGTCAGAAAGGTGGGTATCAATATCTGAGCCAAACACCCTGACCTTGCCCGACGTCTTGTTAACCAGGGAACAAACGATACCCAGGGTAGTGGATTTTCCGGCGCCGTTTGGCCCAAGAAGGGCAAAAAAGTCACCCTCTTTGACGTTCATATCAATGCCCTTCAGCGCAGCAAAGCCGTCGCCGTAAGTTTTGACAAGATTCTCTATTTCTAAAGCGTTGGTCATGTCCATTCCATATTGAAGCGGATCGGGCGGAAGCTCATTCAATGGCGGCCCTGACCGAAAATTTCAAGGTGTCGTCCCGGACAGATAGCAGTGACGAAAACCCCAAACTGCGACAGGTTTCCCGATATAGGGCGCCAACGATCCCTATAATGCCGGTTACAACAATTTACAAACATTGCTGCGGCCCGCTAAAACCGGGGGCAACAGGCTGACCTGAAGCAAGGATGTTCCCACAACCATGAGATCCGTTCACCTCAAGACAGGCGCTCCATTACTGATGTCCGCTCTCCTTTTGGCGGGCTGTCTCGACGATGATAAAAACGGTGGCAGCAATGGAGCAGAGGTGGGTCAAATCACCCCGACGGGGATCTCCGGCCTGACCTATCAAACAGCCAGTCAACGCGGCAAAACCAACGAAAAGGGCGAATACGAATACTACCCTGGCGAGGAGCTGACCCTGTGGGTAGGAGATCTTCAGCTGATCAGCGGTGTGCCAGTAGAGCCGGTTGTGACGCCGCTCGAATTTTTTACCGACGAGCGGGAAGCCCTGAAGATCGCCGGCACCACCGAGGAAGGCCTGCAAAGCCACCGGATTACCGAGCAACAGCTGGTGCAAACATCCGACCCGCTCATTAATTTAACGCGTTTCCTGCTGACGCTGAACTGGCGGATGAGAACCGCAGATGGTCAGGGTATTGAAATCCGGGAGCGTGTTATTGAACAGCTGAATGCCACTCTGCCCTCTCTGACTGACCCAATCGACTTCAACGTGCCGCGTGGAGAATTTGCCCTGGACGATGACGATCGCCTGTCCCCTGCCAATCAACTTTTGGCAGAGATTTGTTTTTACCCGCCGGACAATGAGCTTTGCCAGGAACCTCCCACCCAGGAAGCCATCGATAATGCTCCGCCCCGCCCAGAAGATCCGGAAGATCGGGACGAAGATGTCGAATACAAGGAAGACAAGGAAAACCTCAGGGATCGGATACTGAAGTCCATCAGAACGATAGCTGATATTGAAATCACTACGGCAGAGAATTTTCTGACTCGCGAACTGGATATCATCAGTACCGATCTAGCGATCGAGTACTATCTGGACGAATTCGTCGCAGACTTTCCACAGTCCGATACCGCCATCAAGAGCATAGACATCAAGAAGATAGGCGGCGAGCCCTCACTGGCAAATCTGGAGGCAATCAGTACCCGGGATCAAGACGTCGTCGTGCACTCATTCAGCTGGCAGACGGCTTCGGTGGAATACTTCCTCGACGGCGAGGCAGGCGGTGAGGCAGAGATTCTGGTTAATTTTAAACCCGACGACACCTATCGCTGGATCAAAAAGTCTCTGAGGGTTGTGATTACACCCTGATCATCTGAGAAAGCGCCCAGCGGCTTTCGGCGCCGGTAACATCGTAGTGCTCAGGATGCAGGCCCTCAGTGCCGGAGGGCAAACACTCAGCGATGGACATCGTGTCGTGCGCGTCTTTGCCTTCATTGTACTTCGCCAGATCAATGATCTTGGCGGTCTTAAGGGGCTTGTGAGTGCGATCTGCCATTACCATGACCTTCGGCCACAAACGACGCTCTGACGAATGGGACACCACGACACCGCGCTGGCCATCATTCAGCTCAACCAGACTGCCCGTGGGGTACACCCCTACAGCGGCGATGAACTTCTCGACCAGGTCTTCCTGAAATTCAATGTTGCGCAGCTCATAAAGCATGCTGACCGCCCTGGCCGGAGTCATTGCCTGAGACATTTCCCGCGGTCCAACGAGCGATTCAAAGTATTCAGCCAGGCCAGCAATTTTCCCCAGTAGCGGAATGCGGTCGCCGCGCACGCCTTCAGGAAAACCGGAACCATTGTGACGCTCCCGGTGATTCTGCACCACGCTCAGGACCGCTCTGGAAACACCTGAATCCGACAGACGCTGGACACCTTTCTCAACGTAGGTGCGATACAGTTCAAAGTCGTCTGACTCCAACCGACCTTCGTTTTGCACCAGACGTTCAGGCAATGCGAGTTTACCGACCTGAGAAAGCAGGCATCCCATACCGAGGTGATTAAGCAACCCTTCGTTCAGCCCCAGTTCACGACCACAGACCAAAGCCCACACGGCCGTGTTGACCGAATGCTGATAGGTGAAATCATCGTAT
The DNA here is from genome assembly GCF_030053415.1 of Marinobacter sp. CHS3-4. Taxonomy (GTDB): domain Bacteria; phylum Pseudomonadota; class Gammaproteobacteria; order Pseudomonadales; family Oleiphilaceae; genus Marinobacter. The sequence goes on along the minus strand of NZ_JASGBJ010000002.1, from coordinate 24,149 downwards.
TGACGGGTGCGGCTCAACCACAGCATGGCATCAGGGTTACGCACCACACTGGACACCATACTCTGAGTTGCCCGGGCAATCTCCGTCAGATCAGGCGGTTGGTTGCTTTTGATGGACTCGAACACCTTGGTCAATGACCTGTCTGCATCGGCCATCAACCGGCGGGAAACCTTCAGTTCCTTTCTCAACGAGGTGACCTTCTGATGGGCTACCGGCTCGCGAATATTCAAAGGTGGAAGTTTTACTTCCTGCCGCGCCCTGTCCTTACTTTTCTTCTGGCGGCCAAACACCAGTTTGCCGCCTGAGCCGGTCTCTTCAATCGCCTGGCGTGCCTCGGCCACATCCACTGCAACCCACTTGCAATAAGAGGTCAACGCACGGATGTCATCCTGTGAACGGATAGGAAAACCCTGGATGGGGAAAGGGGTCTGGTGCCACGGACGATCCAGATCAGACACAAACATGCCGATTTCGAGATCGTGTACAAACACTTTTTTTGTCTGAAAGCCCATGGAGCACCTCTGCATCTATACTTCGAGATGATTCCATTTTGCAGGATAGACCGACAGAGTCCATTACATTTATGTTGAGTCGAGTAACCCGAACAACACAAACAGTAACCAAGACTATCACCGAGCAACAAAATGTAGTGACGTGACCCTGGTCACACCGCTTTATTCATTATAGACGAATTCTAATGGAACGGAGGCCGTCTATTCGTCGTCGCAAATCGAGTCATCAAGCTCCGGGGGTTTACTATCGAGTCGTCCCCGGACGCCTTTACGACTGTGAACGGTATAAGGAACCGGAGACGCCCGCAGGTAATCAGTATTTTCCGTTTCATCGCCTATCTGGCGGCTAGTCTCGACGGGGCGGCAGCTGACCAATAACTTCAGCGACGTGGAAATATCGGTCACCAGCGCATCCGGATCCGAGGGGTTCACTCGAATGCAGGCGCGTTCATCGAATTCCCGTCCCATATCATCCGCAAAATGGTCCTGACCCGACGCACCACAGGCTCGAATGCCAGGGGCGCAATCCTGATCATCAGCGCCCGTGTGAGTGCGATCCACGATTCGCCAGGTTCTGGTGCTGCACTGGGTTTCCAGAGTTATTGGTGTCGACTGATCGTCGCTGATCCACCAATCCGGGTAGTCAGCCGTTTGCCATGTCACCTTGACCTGCCGCTGCTCGCCTGTCGAATTTTCAGCAGGAAACACCGCGTAATGCGTGTAGTAAGAGGCGCAACCTGACAGAAGCAGCGGAATTGAAGCAAATAGTCCTTTTGCGAGACCAGGATTCATTGTGTTGAAAAACCTCATTCATCTTCGAACTGGAGACCAAACCCATCGTTGGTTTTGCGAACGACCACCATATCCAGCACTGGCGCCGGAACGGGCAGGCCCTGCACCTGGACCGTCAGCTTGTCGCCAATCTCGGGCTCGAAGGGTTCTGCATCCACAACGATGAACACACCCCCGTCGGATATATCTCTCGTGGAAAAGACAAACTCACCCTGCGAATCGTGCACAACCTTTACCTTGGCGCTCATCGCGGTTCGAGAATGTATCCTTCTTTCATTACCAGCCATAGTCCCGGCACTCACCACTTTTCGCATAGTTTTTATAGTCTTCCGAAGCATAGCACTATTTCTGAAAGAAGTTCGCCCTACCAGTTGACACTGCGATTAACACAAATGAGAATGGTTCCGGTTATCAATATATTTTATTTCAACCATGACGGAAAGTTGACTATGAATCTCAAGAAAATGACGACGGCGATTTCAGCCGCAGCCCTTCTCGCCCCAATGGCTGTCCAGGCCGAAGGCGAAGTGAACATCTATTCCTATCGTCAGGCTTACCTCCTCGAGCCGCTTCTTGAAGCCTTTAAAGAAGAAACCGGCATTGACACCAACGTGGTATTCGCCAAGAAAGGCCTTGCAGAACGCCTCGAGCGCGAAGGCCGCAATAGCCCAGCAGACGTAGTAATGACGGTGGATATTTCCCGTCTGAGCGAACTGGTCGACCGCGACCTTGTACAAGGCCTGCAGAACGACGAGCTGGAAAGCAACATTCCTGAAAACCTGCGTCATCCGGAAGGCAAATGGTATGCCCTGACCACCCGTGGCCGTCTGATTTACGCGTCCAAAGAGCGCGTCGAAGAAGGTGAAATCACCACCTATGAAGAACTGGCTGACGAGAAATGGGACGACCGCATCTGCACCCGCAGTGGCAAGCACCCCTACAACATCGCCCTCTTCTCTTCCATGATTGCGCACCACGGTGCTGAGTACACTGAAGAGTGGCTGGAAGGCCTGAAAGACAACCTCGCTCGCAAGCCACAAGGCGGCGACCGCGACCAGATCAAAGCAATCCATGCTGGCGAGTGCGACCTTTCCATCGGTAACAGCTACTATTACGGCAACATGCTGATGGACGAAAATCAGCGCGAAGCGGCAGAATCAGTGCGCCTGATTTTCCCAAACAACGATGGCCGTGGCACTCACATCAACATCAGCGGCATTGCGCTGACCAAGAGCGCTCCTAACCGGGAAGACGCCATCAAGCTAATGGAGTTCCTGAGCACACCGGAAGCGCAGCGTATCTACGCCGAAGCAAACACCGAGTACCCGGCAAACCCATCGGTAGAGCCTGCGGGCATTGTTGCCGAGTGGGGCGATATCAACCCGGACTCACTCTCACTTCAGGAAATCGCTGACCACCGTAATCAAGCCGTGAAAATGGTGGATCGGGTCGATTACGACAACTGATCCAACGTTGTAAAAAGCCCGCAAATCATTGCGGGCTTTGCCTCCCCGCACTAGAATCCCCTTCTTACTCTTTCTCATTCTTATTTGCATAAGATGTAATTTCCTAACCAGAGGAACGACATGTCCGAGGTGATCAACGCCACCCAACAGAGCGCCCCACCGGCGTTGCTGGCCAGGCGAACCTCGAAACGCTGGGTTGTCTCCGCTGCACTAATAACCCTGATTGTTGCCCTGCCGGTCATCTCGGTACTGTTCCTGGCATTGTTCCCGGAAGAGAACATCTGGCCACACCTTATCGATACAACCCTGCCCCGTTACCTGGCTACCACGCTTCAGTTAATGCTCGGCGTCGCCATCATTACCCTGGTGCTTGGGCTGTCCACCGCCTGGGCCGTCACCATGTGCGAATTCCCGGGGCGGCGTTTTTTCGAATGGGCGATGCTGCTGCCCTTTGCGGTACCGGCTTACGTCATCGCCTATGTGTACACCAGCCTGCTTGATTACGCCGGCCCGGTGCAGACGGCAATGCGGGAATGGTTTGGATGGCGAAATGCGGCAGACTACTGGTTCCCGGAAATCCGCAGTGTCGAAGGCGCCACACTGATGATCGGGCTGGTGCTCTACCCTTATGTGTACCTGTTGGCCCGAGCCGCCTTCCTGGAACAGTCACCATCGTTATTCGCCGTCAGCCGGAGTCTGGGGCACTCTGCCATCAGCACCTTTTTCAGGGTGGTATTGCCCATCGCACGGCCAGCCGTGGCGGTCGGCCTCTCGCTGGTTCTGATGGAAACCCTCAATGACTTCGGCACAGTGGATTTCTTTGCAGTACAGACGCTCACCGCCGGTCTGTTCGACACCTGGATGAACCTCGGCAACCTGGGTGGAGCGGCACAGATTGCGACGACCATGCTGGCGTTCGTAGTGATTCTGGTGACTCTGGAACGCTACTCCCGGCGCAAACAGCAACAATTTGCCGCCAGAGACAACCGCGACCCCATTCGCCGATTCAAAATGTCTGGGCCTCGCCAGGCACTGTGCATACTGGTCTGCGCCGCACCCGTCATTTTTGGTTTCGCGATCCCAGCGTTCACACTGGGCCAGTTTGCCTGGGAATACTTTGATGAAAGCTGGAACGACACCTTTGTGCGCAATACCCTGAACAGCCTGTTCCTGTCCAGCGCTGCCGCCATGACCACGTTGATTATTGGTGTCACGCTTGCCTACAGCCGTCGCCTCCATGACACCCGAGGCATGCAGGTCATGATGCGGCTATCCAGTCTGGGGTACGCCATGCCGGGAGCCGTTCTGGCGGTTGGCGTCATCATTCCGCTGGCCGGGTTCGATAACTGGCTGGACAGCATCATGCGGGAAACCTTTGGTTTCAGCTCTGGCCTGCTACTTAGTGGCTCGGCGTTCGCGCTGATTTTCGCCTACACGGTACGCTTTCTGGCGGTATCCGCCGGCAGTGTGGAAAGCGCCCTGCAGAAAATCACGCCCAGTATGGACATGGCGTCACGCTCTCTGGGGCACACGCCCGGTGGGACACTGATCCGCGTTCATCTGCCGATGTTGAGAGGCACGTTGCTGACGGCAGCGCTGGTGGTGTTCGTCGACGTCATGAAGGAGCTTCCGGCGACGTTAATACTGCGGCCCTTTAACTTCGATACCCTGGCAACCTATGTCTATCAGTACGCGTCTGACGAGCAGCTTGCGCGCAGTGCCCTGCCATCGCTGGTGATTGTATTGGCGGGTATTATTCCGATCATCCTGATGAGCCGGTCGATCTCAAAAACCCGCTCGATCGGCTGAGGCCCTCAGATGGGCAGCTTAGAACGGACGTCCTGCACCACAAATCGGCCCTGGAACACCGCAGCAGGTTCCTTCACAGGTTCCAGCGTCGGCTCTCCGCAGTAGACCTCAGCGATCAGCGACATCCTTCCCTTCCCATGTCGTGCAAGGCTCTTCCGGAAACGATCCGGCACTTCGCCACCGGGCAGACGGCAAAGCGCAAAGAACTGGGAGTTTACTGGCTCAATGTGTTCGATTTCCCCGACCTGAATGACCGCATTACCCTCAAGGCCAAGGTCGGACAGAACCAGTTCTACCAGCCCCCAGGCAGATATCACCGCCACGGAATAAACGCTGCCACCGAATCCGGTACCCTGATGATTGTGATTTGGCTCGAGAGGTGCGCTGACCATCAGCGCATGGCCGTCATAAGACTCCAGACGGACGCCCAGAGCCTCAGACAGCGGAATCATTTCATGAATGCGTTTTTGAAAACGACCTAACTGGGTCATATTTCCTCCTGAAACTGACCCAGTTTAGGCATTGCAAAAGCATTTCCCTATGCGACTTATGTCGGCATTCAGGACTTACTGCCAGATGACAGGCTTGCGTTTCGCGTACCAGTTATCCACCTGATCCTGATAAGCATCCTCTACCACATTACGCTTCAGTTTCAGCGTTGGGGTCAGGAAGCTGTTCTCGATGGACCACTCGTCGCTGACTACCGTGATGAACGCCAGTTGTTCGTGTGGATCAACGGTTTTGTTCACGTCACTGATCAACTTTTTGAAGCTTTCCTCAATTTCCTTGCGGAACTCTTCGTCGGCCATCTTTGGACGAATCTCCTCGCTCAGCATCACCAGCGCGTGTGGCTGGGTCTGGTTGGCACCAGATACGCAGACCATTTCGATGGCATCGTGAGACATCAGGCGATTCTCAATCGGCGCAGGCGCAATGTATTTGCCCTTGCTGGTCTTGAAGATCTCCTTGATGCGGCCGGTAATCTTCAGTCGGCCCATCTCGTCGATTTCACCCTTGTCGCCGGTCTTCAGGAAGCCGTCTTCGGTGAAGGTTTCTTTGGTTTTCTCTTCGTCCTTGTAATAGCCCATCATGGTGGCCGGGCTCTTCACAAGCACTTCGCCTTCGTCGCTGATCTTCACCTCAACGCCCGGCGCTGCTTCGCCTACATAACCGGTACGCGAACGGCCTGGCTTGTTCATGTGCGAGTAAGCAAAGTTCTCGGACATGCCGTAGCCTTCAAGCAGCTCCAGACCCAGGTTGCGGTACCAGTCCAGAACGTCGTGGGACAAAGGTGCCGAACCACTGCCAGCCAGCTTGACCTTGTCCAGGCCCAGGTTCTTGAGCACCTTCTTCTTGATCAGACCCCGAACTACCGGAATCTTCATCATCTTTTCCATCTTTTCCCTAGGCAGTTTCTGCAGCACGCCGTGCTGGAACTTCACCCACAGACGGGGAACCGAAAGGAACAAGGTGGGACGGGCACGCTGAAGGTCCTGAACAAAGGTGTCCAGGGATTCCGCGAAATACAGCTGGAAGCCGGAATAAATCGAACCCAGCTCGACGTAGGTACGCTCGAACACGTGGGCCAGCGGCAAATACGACAGCATGCGCTCTTCCGGGCCAACACCCAGCACTTCCGCGCCACCGACAGCGGCAAACGCCATGTTGTTGAAACTCAGCATGACACCCTTCGGGCGGCCCGTGCTGCCAGAGGTGTACACAATGGTGGCCAGCTCGTCCGGATCGCGCTGAACGTTCTCTTCAAGCGGCGGATATTTGGCAACAATGTCGTCCCAGGACTCGAAATCGTTGGGCGGGCTAAGCGGGTATGACAGGCAGCGCACAGATTCAGGCACGCCCGATTTCATCATGTCCCAGTCGTCCAGCTTACCAACAAACAGAACCTCGACTTCGGCGTGGTTCAGGATGTAGTTCACGGTGTCAGCATTCAGGGTTGGGTACAGCGGCACGGAAATGTGGCCGGCCATCCAGATTGCCCAGTCGGACATGATCCACTGAGCGCAGTTTTTGGAAATAATGCCGACCCGGCTCTTTTCAGGCAGGTTCAGCGATTTCAGATAGGATGCCATTCGGCGCGCTTCATCCACAGCACGCTTCCAGGTGTATTCAACCACCTGGCCATTACCGATGGGCTGCGTCATATAGAGGGAGTCAGGTATGGTCTTTTCCCAGTGGTAGACCATATCTAGAGGTAATTTATTGGTAGTGTCCATGTACCTTCCTTGCTTGCTGTTATCTATTTTTATGTGTATCAAACGTCGATATACGACTTTAGTCGAATAAGCGGTAGTATTCTAAACCATCGAGCGGTACCCGATCTAACTAATTCACTTTCTCACATTACCCGCGATTATTGTTATTTGATACATAAGCATACTGACGTTAAACCGCCAATTTGTAAGACAGTTTCACAAAATGGCGCGTAGTTGCCAGTTTATCGTCGCCCCGGCACCACCCTGCCTCATTTTTTGCACAATTTCTGAACACTACATCTTGTGGTTTCTCTGAAAATGCCCCAACGCGGGGATTTGTCAGGGCTTATGCTAAATGCAAGCCATCAGTGATTGATTTTCTTTGTAGATGGCCGCCAGTTCATAGTTTCTCTCCTTCTTCACAGAACACTATATCCTGTTATACTCGTTGCTAATTCGCCCATATGTAGGGTTTCCTGAACACAATCAGAACAATCAACATCAGGACCCGGCGCTGTATATGGCCGCGAAAAGCGCATTCCGCCGCACCTGGCGCCCCGCCGCAGCGTGGGTAATGCCGGGGTGGTCAAACACCAGATCTAGTGGTTTGGAAAGACGTACCAGACTTACGTATTTAAAGAATCTTTGAAACAAGGGGCGTGGCCTGCCGGTCCAACCAACAGGCCACAAAGAACTGAACGATTGAATTGATGAAACAGAGGGTGGCAATGAACGCTAAAGCACAGGCCGTGATAACAACAATTCCAATGCAGGATGCTTCGCTGGATATCTGGAGCAGCAAATACCAACTGAAGACCAAAACCGGTGAGCCGGTTGATAAAGACATCGAAGCAACCTATCACCGGGTCGCCACCGCCCTCGCCCAGGTCGAAAACAAGAAAGATCGTGAGAAACACGTTAAAGACTTCCTGTGGGCCCTGCGCCACGGTGCCATTCCGGCTGGCCGTATTACCTCCAACGCCGGCGCCGAAGCGCACAAGCCTGCTACCTCCACGATCAACTGCACCGTGTCTGGTTCTGTTCAGGATTCCATGAACGACATCCTGGAGAAGAACCACGAAGCCGGCCTGACCCTCAAAGCCGGCTGCGGCATCGGGTATGAGTTCTCTACCCTGCGCCCGAAAGGTGCTTACGTGGCTGGCGCTGGCGCCACGACCTCTGGCCCGTTGTCCTTCATGGACATCTTCGACCGCATGTGTTTCACGGTGTCCTCTGCCGGTGGCCGTCGCGGTGCCCAGATGGCCACCTTCGACGTGCATCACCCGGACGTGATCGACTTCATCCAGGCCAAGCGTGAAGACGGCCGCCTGCGCCAGTTCAACCTGTCGCTGCTGATCACCGAAGACTTCATCGAAGCCGTGCGCAACGGCGACGACTGGCATCTGTCTTTCCCGGTCACTGAAAAAGAAGCCGCAGACGAAGGCCTGGACCTGAACGACCCAAGCCAGTTCGTATATCGCGATTTCCCAATCCAGAAAGGCTACGTGGTCAACGATGAAGGCAAAGTGGCGTGCAAGATTTACCGCACCCTGAAAGCCCAGTTCATCTGGGACACCATCATGACCAGCACCTACGACTACGCCGAGCCAGGCTTCATCCTGATCGACAAGGTCAATCAGATGAACAACAACTGGTTCTGCGAAGACATCCGGGCCACCAACCCCTGCGGCGAGCAGCCCCTGCCCCCGTATGGCAGCTGCCTGCTGGGCTCTGTGAACCTGACCATGTTCGTGGACTATCCGTTCACCGAAAAGGCCAGCTTCAACTATGAGAAATACCGCAAAGTAGTTGGCATCTTCACCCGCATGCTGGACAACGTGGTAGAAGTAAACGGCCTGCCACTGGAACAGCAGCGCCACGAAATCACCTACAAGCGCCGTCACGGCATGGGCATTCTCGGCCTGGGTTCCACCCTTGCGATGCTGCGCATGCCTTACGGTTCTGAAGAATCCGTACAGTTCACCGAAGACGTCGTACGTGAAATGGCCGTTGAAGGCTGGAGGCAATCTCTGGCCCTGGCCGAAGAAAAAGGCGTGGCACCGATCATGGACGACGAGTTCGAGGTCACACCCAAGATGCTGACCAAGTGCCCGCAGCTTTCAGAAGACGGCTACAAGCTGGGTGACAAGCTGAAAGGAAAGGTTCTGCACGCCAAGTACAGCAAGTACATGCAGAAAATTGCCAGCGTAGAGCCAGAGCTGATCGAGAAGCTGGCCGAGAAAGGTGGCCGCTTCACGCACCACACGTCCATCGCGCCGACCGGTACCATCAGCCTGTCGCTGGCCAACAACGCCAGTAACGGCATCGAGCCAAGTTTCTCGCATCACTATGCGCGTAACGTGATCCGCGAAGGCCGCAAAACCAAAGAGAAAGTGGACGTGTTCTCGTTCGAGCTGCTGGCCTACCGCCACCTCGTAAACGCAGGTGCCATGCCGTTCTCCGAAGACGCTGAAAAGCAGCTTCCGGATTACTTCACCACGTCCGACGACGTCAGCCCGGCACAGCACGTGGACATCCAGGCGGCCGCGCAGGCATGGGTAGATTCCTCGATTTCCAAAACCGCTAACGTGCCTACAGACTTCGCGTACCCGGATTTCAAAGACATCTACATGTACGCCTACGACAAGGGCCTGAAGGGTTGCACCACTTTCCGCTTTAACCCGGAGGCCTTCCAGGGCGTGCTGGTTAAAGAGAAAGACCTGGAAAACACCCTGTACGAATTTACGTTGGACGACGGCAGTAAAGTGACTCTGAAAGGCAACGAAGAAGTTGAGTACGACGGCGAGTTGCATTCCGCCGCGAACCTCTTCGACGCCCTGAAAGAAGGCACTTACGGAAAATACTGAACCGGAACAACCGACATAGGACAAACACCATGACCGTTAAAATCAGCAACAAAATCGTCGGTTACCGGGTCACCAAGGCTGACCCGGAAGCCACCCAGGAAGCACCTGCACAGCCGCAGGAAATGCAGCCGGTTCGGATGAACGAAACCATCGAGCGCCCGGACTTCCTGCTGGGCACCACCTACAAGATCAAGCCGCCGGTGGCCGAGCACGCGATGTACATCACCATCAATGACATCCTGCTGAACGAAGACACCGACCACGAAAGCCGGCAGCCGTACGAAGTGTTCATCAACTCCAAATCGATGGAGCACTTCCAGTGGGTTATCGCTCTCACCCGCGTTATCTCTGCGGTATTCCGCAAAGGCGGCGACGTGACCTTCCTGGTGGAAGAGCTGCGCAGCGTGTACGACCCCAACGGCGGCTACTTCAAGAAAGGCGGCGTGTTCATGCCATCACTGGTTGCTGAAATCGGCGCCGTGATCGAAAAGCACCTGAAGGCCATCGGCTTGCTGGAAAGCGAAGAAATGAGCGAGACCACCAAGCGCATCCTGGCGGAAAAGCGTGCGGAATTCGAAGCCAGCCACACCACCGCCACCAACGATGACAAGGCCGGCGATTATCCGCCAAACTCCACCATGTGCGGCAAGTGCAACACCAAAGCCGTGATCGTGATGGACGGCTGTGCTACCTGCCTGTCTTGTGGCGATAGCAAGTGCGGCTGAAGTGACTAATCAGCCAGGCTAGACAATGGGCCCGGAGTGAAAGCTTCGGGCCTGACGGCCGTTCACCCGCTAATTCTCGATGATCGCGATCCTGATCACATGCTCTTCGCCATCATCTTCAAGCATAAACTCGCAGGGTGCCGCCATCACGCCCTCCGGCACATCAGACGGCGCTCTTCGCTCGACGTCAATGTGATAGACCGCGTCACCGTAGCGATAGCTTAGCTTGAAACCCGGCCATTCCGGCGGTACGCAGGGTGTTATTGACAGCTGGTTGCCATCACGCTCAAAACCAAGAATACCCTCAAGAATAAATCGGTACAGCCAACCACCGGATCCGGTATACCAGGTCCATCCCCCGCGTCCGGTGTGTGGTTCCTCACCGTAGATATCTGCAGCAATCACATAGGGTTCCACTTTATATTTCTCAATCGCTTCACGGGTATCTCCGTGTCTTACAGGGTTCAGGCAATTGAGTACCGCTGCGGCCTTTTCCGCATCGCCAAGCTTTGCAAAAGCCAGCCCAGCCCAACAGGCGGCATGAGTGTACTGCCCGCCGTTCTCGCGAACCCCCGGTGGGTAGGCCGCAATGTATCCGGGATCCGCTTGATTCGCACCTCTTCCTCTGAACGCGGGTGTAAACAGCAAAACAATGCCAGGGTCCGGTTTTACCAGTTTGCGCCAGACCGAATCCATTGCCTGTCTTGCGCGGTTCCCTTCGGCTAACCCTGACAAAACAGCCCAGGATTGGGCAATGGAGTCGATTTCGCAGGCGTTCTGGCCGGCACTTCCCAGAGGCTGGCCATTATCATAGTAAGCTCGCCGAAACCATTCGCCATCCCAGGCCTGCTGGTTCGCCGCCAGCGCTATCTCTCTTGAGCGGCTGCGAATCAAGTCCGCGAGACGATGATCCCCCTTTTGCTCACAGATCGGCGCGAACCGATTCAATGTCAGGCAAAGGAACCACGCCATCCATACGCTCTCTCCTTTGCCTTCCACCCCGACACGATTCATTCCATCGTTCCAGTCGCCACCGCCAATCAACGGAACACCGTGTGCACCTCGCCGATTCGCCCTTTCCAATACCTTCAGACAATGTTCATAAACCGAGCCGACCGTTTCAGACAGACCGAAAGGTGCATAGCGTTCTGCCTCGTCCGGCCGCAAAGGTTCGCCTTCCAGATACGAAACCTGTTCATCCAGCACCGAAGCGTCTCCGGTCGCAGCAAGGTAGTCGCATAAAACGTAAGGTAGCCACACCAGGTCATCCGAGATCCGGGTGCGAACCCCTCTGGCATTGGGGGGATGCCACCAGTGCAGTACGTCGCCCTCGGGGAACTGGTGCGCAGCCGCTTTCAATATCTGTGCTCTGCACACTTCCGGCGCGGTCTGCAATAGCGCCGTGGAATCCTGGAGCTGATCGCGGAAGCCGAACGCGCCGCTGGACTGATACAACGCCGTACGCCCATGCATACGACAGGAAAGTGACTGATAGAGTAACCAGCGATTAAACATGAAAGACACGGAGTCATCGGGGCAACTGAGTACAAGCCCACCCAGAATCCGGTCCCAATAATCCTGAACTGACTGCCAGCATTCCTCGACAGCATTCAAGGAGTCATATTGTCCGATCAGCTCTAACGCCCGATCGTAGCTTGTCTCGGCACCCAGCAGATAGACGATGGTTTGCTCACCATCAACGGCCAGATCCACATGGACCTGCAAAGCGGCACAGGGGTCCACGCCAGGCTCAACACGATTGGCCAGGCCAACCCGCTTCAGGGCTGCCGGATTGCTGATTCCACCCCGGCGCCCCAGAAATTCGTTTCTGTCAGTGGTGTAGCCGTGCACGGTTTCCAAAGTGCCTAGGAACGCAATCTGTTCCGGACACTCGGGATTGAATGGATTACTGGCAATTAGCGCTCTTTTCTCTGGCAGGAACGCCGGCTTGATAAAGGCCTGCGATGCTTCCCGGCGGGTCCCCATCACCCACTCTGCATAGTAGGTAAACGTAAGCCGTCGAACACGGTTGGAGTGATTGCGTATTGTTATCCGAACCAGTTTGATCGGGTCGTCCGGCGCAACAAACACGGTGAGTTGGGTTTCTATGCCGTGACGGTGATGCTTGAACCTGCTGTATCCCGCGCCGTGACGGACAATGTAATTCGAGTCGTGGCGAACGGGGCCTGGCGTCGGAGACCAGAGCGCTCCGGTTTCTTCATCACGGACATAAACACACTCGCCCGGTTCATCCAGGACAGGGTCATTGTGCCAGGGCGTGAGGCGGTTTTCTCCACTGTTCAGAAACCAGCTAAAGCCGGCGCCAGACTCCGACACCGTGCAGCCAAATCGCTCATTGGCGATGACGTTGCTCCAGGGCGCTGGCGTTGGCTTTTCACCCGTTACGTCGATCACATATTCGCGGCCATCCCTGGTGAATCCGCCATGTCCGTTATCAAAGAGAAGATCATCCGGCCTTGTCATGGGAACACGGCAATCTGGTGGAAAGGCGTTTAACGGCCTCACCGGCAGCCGAGGCAGCGTGGACGTCCAAAGATCGAGAGCACGTAAAGCCGAAGTAAGCGACGGTGAAGAAGCATCGAGGACAACACTGGCCGCGGTTTTCAGCAGTATGACTTCCTCCTGACCCAGGGCATCGGCTGTCAGCGGGAATATACCGCCGCGCCCGCCCACCCAGGGTTCGGCGTTCTGGCTGGCCAGCAACCTGCGAATCGTATCCTGTGTGGTACCCTGATAGCCGGTATCGCCAACATTCAACAGGATCAGATCGACTTTAAAATTGCGCTTGCGCCAGAATTCATGCGCCTTTAGCAGCGACCTGGCTGTCTCTAATGTGCTATCCCGGCCTATGGTCAGGAGAACGATGGGAAAGTCGCCTGATATGCCAACACCCCAGAGGTTTTCTTGCCTGAGCTGATTCGCTGATAATGTCGAGACAGCAGCACGCAGTCTCGGATGCGGGAACAGAACGGCGGAGGTCAGTGCCGCCACGGCCTGGAGATCCTCACCGCTGATTTGTGCGCGCCACAAATCACGACTGACCTGAATACGACCCTCTTCAAAGGTTCTCCGCACTCGTGGCCAGAAGGTGAAACGCTCCGCCGTTGCCAGCACGTCTTCCCGACTGTCGCCGACTATTCGCAAAAATGCCAGTTGGGTCGACACGCCCGGTTTAACAACCACCGTCTTCTGAAGTGCCGACACCGGGTCGAGCGAATAACCGGGCGTTCCCTCCATTGACCGATTTTTCGTCAGCGACTCCGGCCGACTGAGCGAACCGCCGCGCCCCAGAAACGCGGCTCGATCCGTTTCCACCCCATCAGGCTTTAGCACCCCGGTCATGTCCATCAGGAGCTCTCCAACAACGGGCGCCTCTCCATCTACCTCCCGACTCCGGCGCTCGAAAAGTAAAAGAGATCTATCTTTAAGCCATTCACTGTGAACAAAAAGATTGCTGAAGGCAGGATGCTGCGCGTCGGCCTTCGGATCAGCAAGGACGATTTCCGCATAACTGGTAAGTCTGAGTGTTCGAGTCCTTTCGCCGTGATTTGTCAGCGTGAGCCGACGCAATTCCACGTCATGCCAGGGCGAAACCGAAACCTCCAGAGTCTGTATAAGATCACCATCCTGCCGTCTGTACTCAACGCAATGGCCGTGAAATCTGACCCGCTCATTTTGACCCTGGCTTTTTACCGGAGAACGCGAGATAGACCACAAATCGTTGTTGCTCTCATCCTGCAGATAAATCCAGTTTCCCCAACGCTCAGTCGTGCTGTCCTGGTGCCAGCGCGTAATTGCGGAGTCGTTCCAGGTCGTCTGACCGCTACCCCAGCTTGAGGCCAGAACGCTCAGGCGTCCGTTCGACAACAGATGCGCGCGGGGTGTAGGACTATCCAGATTAACGGACCAGGGAACAATAATCGGGGCATCCTCAGCCGCCTGCGCGGATGTTTCCTGCACAAAGCTGGTTGGGAATTCTATTTCAACCTCAGACGCTACTTTCTCCTGCAAGAACAGTTCGCATGCCTGCACCCGTGGGTCGGATGTAAAGCGGCTGACGGCGTGCCTGCGTTCCAGGGCAATACCGAGGCCTACCAGGGACATACCATGGTGATGTGCCATATAGCTTCTGACGATGCTGTGGTCCTGACCCACCTCCATCCGGCGCTGGGTGAAGTCGATCGCTTCGAAAAAACCGTAACGTCCGAGCATGCCCAGAGCCTCCAGGTGCTTGAGATTGTCAAACGCTGCCTGAGGTCTGCAGAGCATGGCCAGAAAGGTTGCATAGGGCGCAACCACGCAGTCTTCTTCGCCCTTCTCGGCCCGAAGTGCCAATTCCGGAGCGCCAAATGCGTGATAGGCATAATTCTGAGCGCCATCAAGCAAATAATACCCGCATTCGGAGATGCCCCAGGGAATGCCCCGGTCTGATGCATAACGAATCTGATTTGCGATGGCCCCCAGCGCGCTCTGACCTAACAAGGTATTGGTAGGCTCACGCATAAGGAGTTGAGGCATCAGATACTCGAACATGGTGCCACTCCAGGACAACAACACCGAAAAGCGGCCCTCTTTCGTCAACGGCCGCCCGAGATGAATCCAGTGACGGGCGGGCACATCGCCCTTTGCGATCGCAAGGAAACTGGCCAGCCGGGCCTCTGACGCCAATAGATCATAGGCATTGTCGTCGAGCTTTCCCTGATCAACGTTATAGCCGATGCAGAACACCTGTTTATCGGGGTCAAAAAGAAACGCCATGTCCGTTTCTGTAAACCAGCGCTCGCAGCTGTTTGCAAGATCATGAGCGGACACAAGAAGCTCCTTAGCGGCAGAAGAAGCTTTCTCAAGCTGCTCGGCAAGTGGCTTCAGCCACCGATCCAGCGCTTCGTGCCCGGTGGTACCTTGCTCGCCTCCAACAAGACCCTCAACCAACGGCGACAAATGCTGGTGAAAGGCTGCCAGTTCTTCAAACGTGGGCACTCCAGAGAGTTGCTCTCGTAACGTTAACCACTGGTCAAACTTTCCCTCCAGCAAATCGGAGCTTTGAACGTCGGGTACCTCAGGCAGCGCCTTCCACCAGGGCAAGAAACGATCAGCGCTCTGCCCGAGTCGATCCGAATGGTGATGGGCCCGCTCAAGCCAGAGCCGCATGTCTGCCAGGGTATCGGCTGGTGTCGACTGGGGCTCACGAAGTACCTGTTTAAGGGCTGGATCCAGGCCATCCAGCAAACGCTGATTGATCAAACCGATGAGCGAGGGCCACTGAGCGGAATTATTGCGCGCATCCATAACAATTTTGCGCAACTGAACGAGTTCCTGTGCCAGGCCCTGACGTGGTCCCGTGGGCGGAGAGTCCCCCAGGGTATCTTCCAGAACACCAACGGTGTCGAGTAGCCCCTCAAAATGGCTGAATCCCCATACTTTTTCGGCTCCCAGGGAGATCATTCCCTGTTTTAAAGCAACCAGACAACCCAGCAGGTTTCCGCTGTCTACGGTCGATACATAGGCCGGCGGCAGCACACTTAGATGGTGGGTATCGCACCAATTTAAAATGTGTCCCCTGAAACGCGGCAGCTTATCCATTGATCGCAGTGTGTTGCGCGAGCGGATGACCAACTCCTGAGCATCGATGTAGCCCATGTCGTAGGCGGTCAGGTTTCCGGTCAGCAGCAAACCTATATTAGTCGGCGATGTGCGATGAGCCACGACACCTTTCGGGTCCTCCTGAAAATGGTCCGGTGGTAGCCAATGATCTTCCGGACCAACAAATCGCTCAAAGAAATACCATGTACGGCGAGCAATCCTTCGCAGGTGGGTTCGGTCTTCGGGTCTTATCTTCTCTACCGCGGGGCGGCGTTCACGCCGGGCCAGGTAGGCCAGCTGAGGCGACACCAGCCAGAGCACCAGTACCGGAGCCGCGAACAGAAGCGTTGCCGGCTTAGTCAACGCCAGGGCGGCGCCTACAATGAATGCCAATGCGGGGCCGACCCACATGACGCGCCAATAACGCCGCACGCTCAGGCCCGAACTACGCCCGGCTTCCATGGCGGCCGGCGTCCATTCAAGCAGATGCTTGTGGCTAAAATAGTTACGGTACAATGAACGAACAATGGCATCGACCGTGACGCTTGACTCTACTGGCAAAAAAGCCACTGCCAATAGCCAGCGCTTCAGATCGCCTCTCAGATTACGGATGTGTTCGGCGGAGCGCCGCCGCTTTACGGACGCGTGGGCCAAACCGACAACCCCCGTCAAGGTTGGCACCAACAAGGTAAGAAGTGCCAACGCGGTCCAGTGCAAGGGTGATCCCGGGAGGCTCAACCAGCCCATCAGTAAAAGCAGGATCAGCCAGGGGCTCTGGAGACTTCGAATCAGGTTATGGGCAATCTGCCAACGGTGCAGAAGATCCAGCCTGTTTGGGCGTTGACCACCGTCTTCGGTCGGGACGCTCGGCCACAGCCAGGGCAAAATTTGCCAGTCACCGCGAACCCAGCGGTGAAGGCGACGAACGAAAGACAGATACTCAGGTGGGTAGTCCTCATACATGATAACGTCACTCAGCAGCGCAGTGCGCCCATGAATACCTTCGAACAGGTCGTGACTGAGGATCGCCCCTTCCGGGATCGCGTTAGCAAGGCTGGCCTCAAAGGCAGCGACGTGATAAAGCCCTTTGCCAGTAAAAATGCCTTCGCCGAACAGATCCTGATAAACGTCAGACACAGCCAGGCTGTATAGATCCAGCCCCCGGTCACCTGAAAAGATCCGCGTAAAAATGTTCAGCGTCGATGTGAGTGGATTTATCTCGACTCTTGGCTGAAGAATGCTGTATCCGGCTTTGATTTCGCCCGTTTGGATATCCCATACCGGCTGATTCAGCGGGTGTGCAATTGTGCCCACAAGGCGCTTGGCAGCCCCGACGGGTAAAAAGGTATCGGCATCCAGCGTAATCACATAACGGGCGTCTCGAAGCCTTTCTCTATCCCCTGCGCCATCGATGAAGGTGCCCTCATTCCCGGTAAGTAGGAAGTCGTTAAATTCTCTCAGCTTGCCACGCTTACGCTCCCACTCCATCCAGCAAGCATCCTGCGGATTCCATGTCCTTCCACGATGCATCCAGAAAAAAGGCGGCTCACCAGCCCCCGAATATCGATCATTCAGGCGTTCAATGCCCGCCCTCAAGCGATCGGTCAGAGAGGCGTCCCGATCGGTTTTCTCCTCTTCCGCATCGAAGAGGCCGGTCAACAGGCAAAACCGCAGAGCTGGGTCCACATTGGCCAGGTAGTGCCGCTCAATCTGCCGGATAGCCTGATCAACATCCTCTTCTTTGGAAATCAGTAAGGCCATGCAGACCACGGCCTTATGGTCCGGGTCGATCCCGCGGGTGAAATCGAGTTTCGGCAAAACCCGTGGAGGTAGAGCCAACGTTACTAACCAGTTAACCAGCACGGAAGCGATGGCGATTCCCGGCACCAGAGCCAAAAAAACCACCAAAACCCCTTGCCACCAGGGACCAAGAAGCGTGGCGTAGACCGTCGGAATCAGGATAAGAAGCAAAGCGAACGCGGCGAGGCCACTGAAATAGATACCCGTCACGCGCCTTGCGAACCAGCGTGCGGCGAGCCTCACGGGGCCGGGTTGATAGCCGGCTCGTTGCTCAAGCAATTCCTTGCCATCACCGATCAGATAATAACCTACATGTGCAGGGGTATTTGACGAGACATTCTCTGCCTGGGAACTCCTGCCCTGTTCGGAAAGTTCGATAGCGAGCTGGGCAATATCCAGCTCATTGTGCCGACTAAGTCTTGCTAAAGACTCAATCTGCCGCCGGTATCTGTCGCGGGTTTCAAAGTCCATCCTCGGATAGACTCCAGCTGGATCCTCTCGCAGAAACGCTTCAACTTGCGACGTCCGTTCGAAAAAACCTTTCCAATCCGTTCGCTCCAACTGATGCAGGCTCCAGACACCATCCGCAACGACATCACGGCGCTCAATATCCACCATCCCTTCCAGGGACTCTGCAGAAGCAAGGCCTTCAATACGTGAGTTAATTGCGTTAAATATCTGAACCAGAACCTGATACCGCACGAACAGCGGCAGCGCCCAGAGCTCGGCCGTGTTGAAAGGCGCCGACTCCTTGTTTTCAAGAACCAGCGCTTCGAGTATCCAGTCGTCGAACCTTTGTTCGCAGCGATCCATCGCAATGCCTGCCACTTCCTGTACTCTGATCTGGCTTGCTGCATCTCCAGCCGTAAGAATCGGAAGTTGCTGAACAAAATCGGCGGTGAGATCCCGCCGCAACATTTTCAAAACCCGACGGACGAGGTACTCGTTGTCGCTGTACCAGTCCATCCACGGCCCTGCCGCAGAGGGGTTAGCACGTAGCTTCTTCAGATCTTCGTGAATATCATCCAACGAATTGGAAAACTGAGTGAGCGTGTCGCGAATAGTCAGATAACCCGATTTTGAGCCAGGGCCAATCGCTACCAATTCGGCACTACGCAACCGTTTTTCGGACCTACCAGAGTCAGTTGTATCGGCTTTAGGAGCTTCCATTATGTTCAGTGTCCCCGCATTTCACGTGACACCTTTTCGGCAAACGTAAGCTCGATCTCATCTGGTTCAAGGTCCTGAAGCACCAGAAGTGGCGTCTCGCCATATACCATGGCATTCAGCGGTAAGGCTCCGAGAGGCCAATGATTGACGCAGGTCTGGCCGTGAGCAGCCATAACAACCAGGTCAGCCTGACCTTTTCGAGTCAATTGCCAGATAGCGGATATCGGGGAATCACGAGTTTCGACTTGCGTCTCAACCCTTAAACCCTCGTTCTTGAGGCGGTCACTGATACGGCCCACATTGACCTCCAGCCGTTTTCGTTGCTCTTCCTCCAATGAGGCAATCATCGTCATCCTCGGATCATCGGGCGCGACCTCGTATTGATGGGCCAGGGAAGGAACGATTGAGACAAGCTTCAAGGTGCATTCGTTATGCCTGGCCAGCATTTCAATCACCGGCAAAACGCATTCGGACCGTCGTCCACCATCAAGCGGAACCACGACCCTGTTGTAGTGAAACTCCTCCAGCATCCCGCATTGATCGCTGAAGGCACGCACCAGCAGGAAAGATACATGTGCCTGAAGAATGGATTTATGGGCGACACTTCCTAGGGTGAAATGACTGATGCCACCGATCCCGTGGCTGGTCATGACCAGAAGCGTTCGTCCGTCCGACCTTACGAAGTCAATTATCTGATCACCGGCATCACCCTCGAGCGTCACGGTTTCAGGATTCAGATCGAATATGCTGAGGCGTGATGCGATTGAATCGAGGTAGGCGCTGGATTCCGCCTGAATGGCATCCAGTTCAACCGGATCTGCTGGATACTGACTGGTCTCATCGCCGTTCTTTTGTATGACTCTGACCAGCACCAATGGTATATCCAGTGCTTTGGCAAGGTTTATGGCATGAGGAAGTGCCCATTCAGCCAGGCACGAACCATCCAATGGCACAACAATACGCTGAAACATCATGTCCTCCGCTTTTAAGCAGAGAGCGCACAGGCGCAGGAGACATCAGGCCTAGGCCTTAAAGACAGCACGTCCTGTTTCCTGCCTCTCCTTGTTTTTTTCTTCGAAGTTTAAGTGAAACCGCTTTAATGAATTGTAGCAGGCAGGTCGGAAATGTGGTTTGACAGCAGTCAATGTTTACACCAATTGCACAGAGTGAGGCCTTGGCCAATTGGCGGGCGAGACTGGCGCTTGCGGAACCACAGAGATACTTGGTGAAAATCATCGTGACAAAATCACGTTTGGAGTTTTTATACCGGTAACTGCTTTAATGAATCAAAAGAAGCAAAACACAATGACGCTTTCGGTCATCGAAATGAGGAACCACGGATGAATTCCACTCACATCTTCTGGCCTGTTCTGGCCCAGGTGTTTCTTACCTTGGCAATGTTCATCCTGCTCGGCGCAAGAAAAGCAGCAGCCGTAAAAGCAGGCAAGGTTAATCGTCAGCAGGCGGCTCTTGATAACCGTGTATGGCCAGAAGATGTCGTGAAGGTTTCCAACAACATTGCCAACCAGTTCGAGCTTCCGATTCTGTTTTACGTTCTTTGTTTTGTGCTTTACAGCATCAACGCAGCAGGAACGGCCGCCATTGTTCTGGCCTGGGTTTTCGCGGCAAGCCGGTACGCCCACGCCTGGGTGCACGTGGGCTCTAACTACGTGCCGATGCGAATGCGGCTTTTCATGGTGGGATGTGTAGTGGTGCTTGCCATGCTTGGGATGGCGGTATGGCAATTGGCCACATGATCCGTGGCTGGGAGCAGTGTTGTTGAAAGCATAACTTAGCCGTTTTGGCCGACATCGAAGCGTATTCAACGCTAAGTTCGCAAAGCGAACATTCAAGTTTGGGTGTAACGCTTGCTTGGGCAGAACCATTCCGCCGCACTCCCTGTTTCACCGTTGACAACTGATCCATGAACGGCGGGTCAACCCAGCGTGAAGATGCTCACAACAGTGCCGCAGAGCAGCAGTCCCGTCGTAACATTAAACACAATCTGATGTCGCTTGCTGGCCAAAACTCTTCGAATGAGATGGCCAAGGGCGGCCCAGCTACCAACGCTCACGAGGCAGACCCAGAATGAGATGAGGCAGAAGACCAAAAGATACAGTGTGGCTGGCACATGAGGAGCGACAAACAGGCTGACCCCAGACATTGACACCAACCACGCCTTCGGATTCAGAAGCTGTGACAGGGACCCTTCAATAAAGGTAGGCGGATTAATGGCGACACCCAACGTATCATCGAGCGGTCTCGCCGTCGCAATTTTGTAGGCCATGTAGAGCAGGAAAGCCCCCCCGATATACTGCAAGAATCTGGTAATCCCCGGATGTGCCGTGAGCACTTCATTCAGTCCAATGCCAACCAGAAACACCATCAGGGTGTAGGCGACAGTCGCCCCCAGGACGTGGGGAAGCGCCCGCCTTAAGCCATAGTTGGCGCCGGCCACATTGGCAATGATATTGACCGGACCGGGAGAGATTGCACCGATCAGGGCAAAAATGAACATCGAGATAAACACGGTCATAGCCGCCCCCCCCCTTCAGCGCAATAAGGCCATGTTGCCGGTAATTGATTTGACCAGCTGTTTGCTGCCCAAAAGCGCGACGCCCTGGTACTGCAACTGGTCAACCGGGGTATCCCTGAGCTTCGCAGCGTATTCCTGGTAGCTTCTTGTGCTCTGGGTATCGGTGGTCAGATCAATAACCGTTATCTCACTCTCAAGTGCTCTGAGAGCTTCACGCACTTCGCTTAGCTGGGGCCCGTTACTCTTCAACACCGGAACAGCCAGGGTTGTAATGCCATGCCGGCGTTCGTTCTTGCTGTCGATCAAATCGTCACCAATGAGCTGGGGATGAAGTTTCCCGAGACTCAGGGAAAGTACGGCTGCGGTATTGGCGATGATGCCAGTAGGCAGATCCTGATTGATGATGATGACGCACTTCTGGTTTTCCATCGGATGCCTTCTCTTACGTTGGGTCAGTGAAACAGTTGGTGAACTTCGGATCCTGTTCAGAATAGAGGCATCGCCATACAACGATAAGATGGTATTATTGATAGACACTGTTTCACGGAATCGAATAATGATCGATGATCTTCGGGCGTTGGCCATTTTCGCGAAAACGGTAGAGCTCGGCTCTTTTCGGGCCGCTGCCGCCAAACTCGGCCTGAGTCCATCGGTAATCAGCCATCATATTTCCAGGTTGGAGCAACAACTGGGAAAAACTCTGCTGTACCGTTCTACCCGCAGGCTCTCGCTCACTGATGATGGAAAGAAGCTGTTCAATGCCGCGCAATCAATGCTTGAAGCGGCAGAAAGGGGGCTCCGTGAGATTACCGAAGCCTCCGATGAGCCCTCTGGAAACCTGATCTTGACGCTTCCGGCGATGTTTGCGAACTCGACGTTAATGGATTCCATCGCCTTGTTTGCCCTGCGTTTCAGCAAGGTCCGGTTGTCGATTATCTTCAGCGACACGGCCCAGGAACTGATACGGGACGGTATTGACCTGGCGATACGGATCGGCGGCCTTAAGGACAGCGCGCTCAAATGCAGGCGTCTATTCGACATGCCCAGAACGCTGGTCGCCACGCAGGCCGTTTTCGACTCAAAACCAATGCCAAAACACCCAGAACAACTGAGGGACTGGGACTGGATCGGAGTTCAAATGCGTCCATATCACAAGGTACTCATCCACTCGACCGGGGAGGAAGTGAAAGTGGATTTCCAGCCCCGGATTACAGTGGACAGCCTCGATGCCGTGCGCAGACTGACATTGGCAGGGGTGGGACTCTCGACGCCGCCGACCTTCATGATCGAGAATGATCTTCAGCAAGGTCGGCTTATTGAGGTCCTGCCTGACTGGGAGATCGAAAGCCTCGGCGTTTATGCGGTTTGGCCGGGCAACGCCACTCGAACAAGCCTGAGCCATCGATTGATTGAATTTCTGACGAATGAAACACAATTGATGCTCTAGCCGACCTTACCACTGACTAAATTCATTAGCCGATATTGGCAAGGGCGTTACTCCTGAATGGGTAAAGTCGTCGAGTAACTGGACGACCAAACGCAATGCAGGTGCAATGCCTGCCACGAATCTACCCCTAGCTGTTCTATGAGCTCTCCATCGAACCCTCCCAGCAGAACAGCGCACCCAAATTCTTGAAGAAAGATTGTATAGGGCGCGCCAGCTTGGGTGGCACGGACGGCGCTCAGCCGGAATTTTGATCGCTGCGGACGCTTGCTTTTATTTCAGAGAGTTGAGGAGCTTGGTCTGGTCGCAAAGCGAACATTCAGATTTAGAGTTAACGCCTGCAGTTGCGGCTTGGGTGAACTGGCGGCTTTTTTGCTGCACAGCGCGAAAAAGGTGACAGTTTACCCAAGTCCGGCAAGCTGCACTGGTTAGGCATTTTCTTTATACCTTAATAGTACTTTTTCAACTTCCGTTGTGTCTCTTTTGTTCTTTAGTTTGAGCACTTCAAGAAATTGGTAAGCATTTAAACCATGATATTTCGATCCAGGTTTTACCATCTTGATAGAAGCATCTCCGCCATTTGCTAACAACATACTTAACAATCGAGCATTATTGAACAATATTGCTTCATGAACTGATGTACTGCCTTCGTGAATTGAATTAATCGGCAACCCTCTGGATATAAATACATTTATTAAATGATAGAGACGTTCATCAGATTCATTACCATTAAGGTCTATACCTCTACCAGCCCATTGTATTAAAGGTGCACTACAAATATCTATTCTTTGATTTGAATCGCTACAATTTTCATATGGATAATCAAAGCTTTCCAAAACCCATACGGCCATTTGAGGAGTGAAAAATAGGCTGTTATTGGAATAAGGATTAACTGTTATTTCATCACTATTTAAACCAGCCACCGTAACTAATCCATGCGCATCTTCAATAAGCCTATATGTGCCTACAATTGAAGGCACAAGACTCAAAAGAAATATACAAACCACGATATAAAGAATGATTTTCATTTATTGCCTAACGCCGTTGTTCAGCGGCAGCCTTGGCATAGCGAAGCGGCGACAAGGCTGTCCGGTGGAGGGCCTTCAGGCCCGGAACGCACTGGAACTATTGGTTAGGAAGTCGCAGCGTTCCATCACCAACCAAGCAGACTTTGCCCCTTATGGTTACGTTTAGCTCAGAGCCTGCCTGAA